>JAKVCD010000009.1 GCA_022446815.1 Planctomycetota bacterium | reverse complement strand
ATCCGGCGTACCCTCTAGGTCTCAGTCCGTCTCCCAGTCATCCGGCGTTCCGTCTCCCTCGCAGTCGGTCTCTCATTCATCCGGCGTACCGTCTAGGTCACAGTCAGGCTCACAGTCATCCGGTGTACCGTCACCATTGCAGTCGGGCTCGCAGTCATCCGGCGTACCGTCTAGGTCACAGTCAGGCTCACAGTCATCAGGCGAGCCGTCACCGTCGCAGTCCGGCTCGCAGTCATCCGGCGTCCCGTCTAGGTCACAGTCCGGCTCGCAATCATCAGGCGTTCCATCGAGGTCGCAGTCCGGCTCACAATCATCAGGCGTTCCATCAGAATCACAGTCGGGCTCGCAGTCATCAGGCGTGCCATCTTGGTCGCAATCAGGCTCGCACTCGTCTGGCAAGCCGTCGCTGTCGCAGTCACCAGACACCTCGCAATCATCGATCACGCCGTCTCCGTCGCAGTCCTCCTCACAATCGTCTGGAGTCCCGTCTGCGTCACAGTCAGAGACGCACGCGTCGGGGATACCATCACCGTTGCAATCCGGCTGGCACTCATCCGGAACCCAGTTCCCATCGCAGTCATCGCTCGCACCCGAGAGGATGTCCACGACGTCCGAGACCTCGTTCCCGTTGCAGTCCTGCATGAACTCGTAGGCTCCGATGTCCACGATGGGCCGCTGCCCCTGCGTCCCGGCGCTGTACCAACCGCAGCCACCCCCGAAGCCTGTCGCCCCAGAGAGCGGCCAGTCCAAGACCCTCGGACGTCCCAAAAAGTCGCGCTCCTCGAACTGACCTGTGTCACATGGCACACCTTGATTCCGCCCTGCATCAACACAGGGAGAGTGAGCCATCAGCGCACCTAGCTCGTCCGCGAACATAGGTGCGGCGTCAATATCCTCACCTGGCCACGGATCCTGAGGGAGGTTGAGCAGGCGCTCCTCAATATTGTTCGAACCGAACTTTCGAATATTCACAACGTTCTGGACCGTCGGATAGCGCATGTGCCCAACGACAGGCAGAGAGTCCCAACAGATGTTGTTGACGAACTCGAGGAAGCCGATCTCGTCATCGCAATAGAGGGTCGCGCCCTCCGCGCCGCCGTAGTCGCGGCTGTCCCGGAAGGTGTTGTTGCTCGCTCTCAGCACGCTTCCTTCGCCGAGATAGATCGCGCCCCCCATCCCCGCAGAGTTCCCAGGGCTTGAGGAGTTGGCGACAAAGACGCAGTTGCGGACGTCTGTGATCGCTCGATCTAGCCCCAGTCCGCCGCCCGAGGGTGCTCCGCTCGAGAGCATCCGCACGTGGTTGCGCCTAAAGAGCGTCCGCACGGCCGTGAGGTGCGCGTGGCTGTCGTCGCTTTCCTGCCCGAGCCCAGCGTAGCCAGCGCCGAAGCGGGCCACGTTACTCTCCAGCGTGCAGTCGCGCATAACGAGTCCGCTGCCCAACGAGGCGACGCCACCGCCAGAGGTCTTGGCAAAGTTGCCTCGAAGGGCGCAGCGCTCCATCGTGACCGCGAGCCCCTGCGCACCGTCTCCAGGAGAGCAGAGCAGCCCAGCCCCGATCGTGGGGTCCGGCTCACCAGCGGGAGTCTGAGCCTCACGGGCGAAGCCGCCCTCAATCACCAAGTCCGCCATGAACACGCTGACGATCCCATTCTCGCTTCCTCCCCTCGGAGCGATGGTCACTACGTGCGCAGAATTGTCTTGCCGTTGTGTAGCAGAGGGGTTGATCGTCAAGGGATTGAGCACGCCCCTGTCATTCCCTTCGAGGTCACCAGAGAGGATCGTCGCGTAGACGATCGGGTTGTTTTGATTTGGGTTTGCGGGGTTCACAGAGCCCGCGAAGCCGCCCAAGATGCTCAGTTCGTGCTCGATGAGGAATGTGGCGAAGCGATCCCCATCTCCGTTCGGGAACAGCTCAGATCGATCGGGTCTGTACGTACCACCTGCGACGATGATCCGATCCCCCGCTTGAGAGCCTTCGAGGGCGTCGCTCAAGCGGACATAGGCGTTCGCCCAGTTGGCCCCAGACTCGTTGCCCGAGGCGCCAGGATCGACGTAGAGATCTCCTGCGCTAGAGAGCGCGGAAGCAATGACTAGAACCGCGGGCGCGCCCAGAAAGCGAGCAGCCCTTTTGTAGCTGACCATATCTCCTCTTTGTTGCCAGGAAGCTTCGAACAAAGCGGTTGGCTAGCAATACTCAAACCTGCGGTGGGGCAAATCTGTCCATCGCAAGCCATCTCCTCAGTTACAGATTCCTACTTTCCCAGCAATCCAACAAGGCTTCCAGGCACACAACATTGGGACTTCCTAACTTGCAAGCATGCAGAGGCTCCAAGGGAATCTAGGAAGTCAGATTATTCACCCTCTAAGGCAGAGAGCGAGCGTCAAAGAAGAGCTAGAGGCGAGCGCGACCCCCCGCCATGGAGGGTCGCAAGACCGCCAACGTCAAGAGCGACGAAAGTCGAGCTCAGCCGAACTGAATACCCTGCGCCAAGGGAAGGTCCGTTGAGTAATTGACGGTGTTGGTCTGCCTGCGCATGTAGGCCTTCCAAGAGTCGGACCCCGACTCCCTACCACCGCCGGTCTCCTTCTCACCACCAAAGGCGCCGCCAATCTCAGCGCCAGAGGTGCCAATGTTCACGTTCGCGATCCCGCAGTCTGAGCCGGTGGCGGAGAGGAATTGCTCGGCGTAACGCATGTTCATCGTGAACATGGCTGAGGAGAGGCCTTGGGGGACATCGTTGTGCTTCGCGATGGCGTCATCGAGGTCCTTGACCCTGATGATGTAAAGGACCGGCGCGAAGGTCTCCTCCTGCACCGTCTCATAGTGATTCTCCGCCCGCACGATCGCAGGGGTCACGTAGTGCCCACCTTCAGCGAGCCCACCACCTGTCGCCTTGCCGCCGCCGTGAATCAGCTCGCCGCCCTCGGCCTGCACACGCTCGATGGCGCCGTCCATGGCCTCGATCGCGCTCGCGTCAACGAGCGGACCGCAGAGGGTCGACTCATCTGAGGGGTCACCGATCTGGACCTGCCCGTAAGCCTTGATGAGCCGTGCCTCCACGTCATCCGCGATGGACTCGTGGACCAAGACGCGTCGCGTGCTGGTGCAGCGCTGTCCAGCAGTCCCGACCGCGCCGAAAACGATCGAGGGGATCGCGATGTTTAAGTCAGCGTCCTCCATCAGGACGACGGCGTTGTTCCCTCCGAGTTCCAGGATCGTACGCCCAAAGCGCTCAGCGACCGTCGCGCCGACGCGGCGGCCGACCGCGGTGGAGCCAGTGAAGGAGACGAGCGGCAGACGCTGGTCCTCTAGCATCTTCTGCCCGACCTCGCGGCCCGACCCGATACATAGGCTCGCCAAGGCGCCGAAGCCCTCCTCCTCGAGGACAGGGCGGACGACGTTCGTGAGGCCGATGCCGCAGAGGGGCGTGGAGCTAGACGGCTTCCAGACGCACGCGTCTCCACACACATAGGCGAGCGCAGCGTTCCATGCCCACACCGCCATGGGGAAGTTGAAGGCGGTGATGATCCCAACCGAGCCAAGCGGATGCCACTGCTCGCGCATCGCGTGGGCGGGTCGCTCAGAGTGCATCGAGAGGCCATAGAGCATCCTGGACTGCCCGACCGCGAAGTCAGCGATGTCGATCGCCTCCTGCACTTCACCCCACCCCTCCTGGAGGATCTTGCCCATCTCGAGCGTGATCAGCCTACCTAGGGCGTCCTTCTTCTCACGGATCGCGTTGCCAATCTTCCGGACCACCTCACCGCGCACGGGCCCGGGGACGGAGCGCCAACGAGCGAAGGCCTCCTGCGCAGCCTCCATCACCTGCTCGTACTCCTCCGCCGTGGCCTGCTGGACGTAGGCGATCACCTCTCCAGTTGCAGGGTTCCGGCTCTCAAGGAGCTCGCCGGTCGTCTCGAGCCACTCTCCGCAGTAGGCGCCAGAGTTCGCGACTCCGCTGGGGTCGATCACCTCGCCGTTCGATGCCTTGATGCCGAGTTCGCTGAGGAAATCCATAGGGGTGCTTTGGGTAGTGAGTTGGGTCGGGCGGGAATTCTGAGTGCGACAGGATAGCGTCCCACGCCCAGAAAGGCGCTCATCTCCTGTGACCCCAGCCGCCTGATACGCCTCGCTAGCAGCTCTCCCCTACGAGATGGAGACATGGCGGCCCTCCGCCGCTATTCTTCCCCCGTTATGGGCGACAAGATCATCTATCAGCTGCAAGACCTGCGGAAGTCATACGGTCAGGACGAGATCCTGAAGGGCATCACTCTCTCCTTCCTCGAGGGCGCCAAGATCGGCGTGATCGGGCGCAACGGCGCAGGAAAGAGCACCCTCCTCCAAATCATCGCGGGGCTCGACACCAAGTTCGAGGGGACCGCCAAGCCCAACGCGGGCGTCAGCATCGGCTTCCTCTCGCAGGAGCCCGAGCTCGAGGACGACAAGACCGTCGCGGAGAACCTCGAGATAGCGGTCGCCCCTATCAGAGGACTCACCGACCGCTACAACGAGGTCGCCGAGTCCATGGGCACCGTGACTGACGACGACGAGATGATGAAGCTCGCCGACGAGATGGCGCGCCTCGACGAGGAGATCGCGCTGAAGAACGCCTGGAACCTCGACAGCCACCTCGAGCAGGCCGCCGCTGCGCTCTGCCTCCCGCCCTTCGACGCCGTCGCTGGCAAGCTCTCCGGTGGCGAGCGGAGGCGCGTCGCGCTGTGCCAACTCCTCATGAGCCAGCCCGACATGCTCCTCCTCGACGAGCCTACGAACCACCTCGACGCAGAGACTGTTGAGTGGCTCGAGAAGCACCTCGCCGAGTACCCCGGCATGGTCCTGCTCATCACCCACGACCGCTACTTCCTCGACAACGTCGTCGACTGGATCCTCGAGATCGACCGCGGCCTCGGCATCCCGTGGAAGGGCAACTACTCCGACTTCCTCGACCAGAAGCGCAAGCTGCTCGATGTGAAGAAGCAAGCCGAGGCTCGCACCGAGAAGATGTTCCAGCGCGAGCTCGAGTGGAAGAGTCGCACCCCCGCCGCCCGGATGAAGCGCGCGAAGGCGCGCCTAAACCGCTTCAAAGAGCTCCAAGACATGCGCCCCGAGGCGCAGCTCGATGAGGTCGACCTGCGCATCCCCCCGGGGCCGCGCCTAGGCGACAAGGTCATCGAGGTGCGAGACCTCAACAAGGGCTTCGGCGAGCGCACCCTCATCAAGGACCTCACCTTCACCCTGCCCCCCGGCGCCATCCTCGGCATCGTCGGAGCCAACGGGATGGGCAAGTCCACCCTGCTGAAGATGATCCTCGAAAAGGAGACCCCTGACTCCGGAGACGTCTCGGTCGGCTCCACTGTCAAGATCGTCTACCTCGATCAGTCCAGGCTCGTCCTAGACGATGACAAGACCGTCTACGAGAACATCACCGAGGGGAACGAGCAGATTCCCTTTGGAGGCAAGACCCTTGACGGTCGCGCGTACGTGGCGCGCTTCAACTTCCGCGGCGACGATCAGTCCAAGCTCCTCGGCGAGTGCTCTGGCGGTATGCGCAACCGCGTGCTCCTCGCGAAGATGCTGCGGGAGCCAGCGAACGTCATCCTCCTAGACGAACCTACGAACGACCTCGACCTCGAGACGCTGCGCGTACTCGAGGACGCCATCAGCGAGTACCCCGGCAGCGCCATCGTCGTCAGCCACGACCGGTACTTCCTCAATAGAATCTGCACGCACATCCTCTCCTTCGAGGGGATCGATGCGAACGGCGAGCCCGAGGTGAACTTCTATCCCGGCGACTACGAGGCCTACTCAGAGTGGCGCAAGACTGACCGTGAGAAGCGAGGCGTAGGCCCTGACTCGCGCGCGCGGCGCTACCGCAGGCTCCTGCGCCAGCCCTGAGCCACGTCGTGCCCGAGAGCCCTCGCGCGTTCCAGCAGATCGACGGGAGCCCCGCCCCCGACCTCGAGGTCGCGAGGCTGCTCTTGGAGTCCTATCTCCCCAGAGACGAGGAGCAGGCCCGCTTCCGTGAAGAGATGCTGGCCTTCATCGACGCTCATCCTACGGACGCCCACGAGCGCACCTGCCTCGAGGGACACCTCACCGCGGCGTGCTTCCTCTTAGACCACGCTGAGGAGCGCGCCCTCTTAACCCATCACGCCAAGCTCGGCCGCTGGCTGCAGCTAGGCGGGCACGTAGACGGCGACGCGAACCTCCCAGCTGCGGCTCTCCGTGAGGGCACTGAAGAGAGCGGCATCGAGGGCATCCTCCTCGACCCCTCGCCCTTCGACCTCGACATCCACAGCATCCCCGCCCGAGGTGATGAGCCGGAGCACCTGCACCTCGACGTGCGCTTCCTAGGGCGCGCGCCCGAGGGGGCACGTGAGGTCATCTCCGAGGAGTCCCTTGAGCTGGGATGGTTCGGACCTGATGAGCTGAGCGGCCTCAACACCGACCCCTCAGTCACTCGCCTCTTCGACCTCACCTTCGACTAGGCTCTCGGCATGCGCGCCCTCCTCCTCACCCTCTTCGCTACCAGCTGCGCTGACCCAGAGGCAGGGAAGCAACCCATCCAGGCGAGCCCCTATGTGCTGGCACTAGGCACCGCCCAAGACGGCGGCCTCCCTCAGCTAGGCTGCGAGAGACCTTGCTGCGAAGCCGCAAGAAGAGATCCGAGTCTGCGTCGGCTGCGAACCTGCCTCTTGCTCGTTGAGCCTTCCTCTGGCCATCGCTGGCTCTTTGAGGCTACCCCTGACATCCCGCTGCAGCTCGAACTCTCCCGCGGTCACGGCGCTCCTAGGAGCCGCTCTGACGGTGGTAGGCCTGCCCCATTCGACGGTGTCTTTATCACCCACGCGCACTTTGGGCACTACACCGGCCTGGCTCATTTTGGGCGTGAGGCCTATGGCGCAAACGACCTGCCAGTCTACTGCTCTGAGCGCATGGCGAACTTCCTCACGGCGAACGGACCCTGGAGTCAGCTCGTAGACATGGACCAAATCGAGTGCCGCCCCGTCCAGCCCGGCGCCCCCGTGGAACTCCGACCAAATCTGAGCGTCGAAGCCATCCTGGTGCCCCACCGTGACGAATTCTCCGACACCTTCGCCTGGATCATACGTGGCCCGGAGCGATCGCTCCTCTTCCTCCCGGACATCGACAAGTGGGAGCGCTTTGACACCGACATCAATGAGCTCTTGCAGGAGGTCGACTACGCCCTGATCGACGCGACCTTCTACGGCCCCGACGAGCTCCCTGGTCGAGACATGTCTGAGATCCCGCACCCCTTCATCGTCGAGTCCATCGAGCGCTTCCGAGAGCTGCCCGCTGAGGTCCGTGATCGGGTCCACTTCCTCCACCTGAATCACTCCAACCCCGCAGCCACGCCAGGCAGCCAAGCAGCCGCGCACGTCCGAACTGCTGGGCACAACGTGTGCGCTGAGGGCGCGCTCTTTCAGCTCTAGCAGACGCTCTTGGCCGCTCGTGTCGCGGCGCAGCGCGCCAACCACTCGGGGTCGAAGGCGTCGAGCTCGCCAAAGCGGTCGGGCGAGAAGCGAGAGAGGTCGAGGCTGCTCACGCCCTCTACGATGAGCTCGGCGAGAGCGCGGCCTACACCACCCGAAGCGGCGATCCCCGAGCCGCAGCATCCGGTCGCGACGAGGTATCCCTCGACCCCGTCACATGCTCCGAGGATGAAGTCGCTGTCCGGTGTGTATGTCGAGGGACCGCTCACGTAGTGCGCTAGCCCTACCGACTCCAAGAGCGGAAAGAAGCTAGAGAACACCCCTCCAGCCGCTGCGAGGGTGTCCCACCCCTCCGGATCCTCGCTGAACTCCAGCGCCCCGAGGTCCGAGGGGAGAGCGCGCGGATCTCTCGCTGGCGAGACCCCACCGCGGAGGCCAAAGAGCAGGCCGCCGACCTCCGCTCTCGTATAAGCGGGGACGTCAGGGAGGAAGAGCATCGGCTGCTCCGTGTCGAACTCTCCTCGCTCCTCAGTGATCCAGTACTGGCTGCGCACTGGCGCCATCGGCAAGTGGCAGCCCACCTGCGCTGAGAGGACGCCGGCCCATGGCCCAGCGCAGTTCACGACCCACTCCGCCTCAAGCTCCCCGATGTCAGCCCTGACACCTGTCACGCGCCCGGCCTCCAAGCGCAGCTCATGAACCTCCGCCCCTGTCCGGAGCTCAACACCACGCGCCCGCGCCGCGCGAGCGTAGGCCGTCGCGAAGAGATAAGAGTCTACGTAGCCAGCGCGAGGCAGGAACAAGCTCCTGTCTCCCTCGCGGACATCGAGCCATCGCACCCGCTCACGAGCGCGTTCGGGCTCCCACTCAACTGCGACCTCTCCGACCTCTGCGGCGAGGGCGACCTGTCCATCTAGGGCGCGCTTGTTCACCTCCGACCTAGCGACATGCAGACTCCCAACCTCATGCACCCCTAGCGGCTCGCCGAGCTCTTGCTCAAGCGCCGGCATGACGTCCCAGGTCTCTTGAAAGATCGCGCTCTTCGCGGCGTGGCCCGCGACACAGGTCAAAACCGACGCCGCGCGAGAGGTGCTCTGGCTCCCGATCTCAGCGCGCTCAAGGACGAGCACGCGTCCGACTCCACGGCGCGCGAGGCTCCACGCCACTGCACAGCCAAAGATCCCACCGCCTATGACGATCACGTCATAGCGACCGCTCACGCTCCGACCTCCTCTGCGATGGCTGCACAGAGGCCTGGCAAGATCTCCGCTGCCCGACCAGGAGAGAACTCATCCTGTCGGGAGAGGTTCTCAGGCTCGTCTAGGCTGTTGACGTAGGTCTTAGCCCCGCCATCACGAGCGAGCTGCAAGAGCCCTGCGGCGGGATACACCACCCCGCTCGTCCCCGCAGCCAAAAAGTGGGTCGCGTTCCCGACCTGCCGAAACACATCTTCGACCCTGTAGGGCATCTCTCCAAACCAGACGACGTCGGGCCTCATCGCTGCGTGCCCGCACTCCGGACACGGGACGAAGGCCTCTGGGTCGAGATGCTCTAGGTCACGCACCTTCTCCCCGCAGACCTCACAGCGGAGGACCGCGAGCTCTCCGTGTATGTGAATCGGCGCCGAGCCTGCGCGCCCGTGAAGGTTATCCACGTTCTGGGTAATGAGGCAGAAGCCCACACCTGCCGCCTTCAGGCGCTGCTCCAGCTCATACAGAGCCTCGTGCGCTGGGTTCGGCTCTGTCTCAACCAAGCGCTGCCTGCGCTCTTGATAGAAGCGCCAAACCAGCGCGGGCTCACGCGCCCAGGCCGCTGGCGTAGCCAGCTCCTCGACCCGGCGCCCCTCCCAGAGCCCGCCCGCGCCACGGAAGGTCGGGTGACCGGAGTCCGCTGAGACCCCGGCGCCTGTGAGGACGACGACGCGCTGTTCCACATCAAGATTGGACACGATCTCGACGCGTAGCGCCCCCCCTTGGCCGGGCTCGTGGCCTGCGCTACCGTCTCAGACCCCATGCTCACCGTCTCCCTCCTCCTATCCCTCGCCATGGCCGAACCCACCGCAGCCCCTCAGAGCTCAGACCGCGTCTCCGGCCGCCCCTTCGCAACTCGCTCCGTGGTCTTCGGACGCCGCGGCATGGCCGCGACCAGTCAGCCCCTCGCGACGGAGGCCGCCCTCGACATCCTCAAGGCCGGCGGCTCCGCAGTCGACGCGGCCGTAGCCGCGAACGCTGTCCTCTCACTCACAGAGCCGACCGGCTGCGGGCTCGGCGGCGACCTGTTCGCCATCGTCTGGGACGCAGAGTCCAAGGAGCTCCACGGCTTGAACGCGAGCGGCCGCTCTCCTGCCTCGCTCACGATGGCCCACTTCGAGGAGCTCGGACTCGACAAGATCCCCGCTCATGGGCCGCTACCTGTGAGCGTGCCCGGCTGCGTCGACGGCTGGTTTGAGCTGCACGAGCGCTTCGGCAAGCTCCCCATGCCGGAGGTGCTCAAGCCCGCGATCCACCACGCCACCGAAGGCTTCCCTGTCACCCAGACCATCGCCTACTACTGGGACCGGTCTGTCCCCCGCCTCTCGCAATACGCCGGCTTCACTGAGCAGTTCACTATCGAAGGTCGCGCCCCTAGGGAGGGAGAGCTCTTCGCGAACCCAAACCTCGCGCGCACGCTGAAGCGGCTCGCCGAGGGTGGACGCGAGGTGTTCTACAAAGGCGCGATCGCGAAAGAGCTCGGCGAGTGGATGGCAGAGCACGAGGGCTTCCTCACGGCTGCGGACATGGCCGCCCACACATCAGAGTGGGTTGCGCCGGTCTCCACCAGCTACCGAGGGGTCGAGCTCTGGGAGCTCCCTCCCAACGGCCAAGGTATAGCCGCGCTCTCACTCCTTAACCTGCTTGAGCCTTACCCCCTAAGAGATTGGGGATATGGGAGCGCAGACCACCTGCATCACTTCGTAGAGGCTAAGAAGCTCGTCTTCGAAGACCGCGCGCGTCTCTACGCAGACCCCGACTTCTACCCTGCCCCGATCGAACGCCTCATCTCCAAGGAGTACGCCGACGAGAGGCGCGCGCTCATCAGCTCGAAAGAGGCGGCCAAGTCTCAACCCGCGGGCCCCGTGATCGCAGAGGAGGGAGACACGGTCTACCTCTGCACTGCGGACGAGGCCGGGAACATGGTCTCGCTCATCCAGAGCAACTATCGCGGCATGGGCTGCGGGCTCGCCCCCGCAGAGCTAGGCTTCATCCTGCAAGACCGCGGAGAGCTCTTCGACTTGACCCCAGGCCGACCGAACTCATACGAGCCAAAGAAGCGCCCCTTCCACACGATCATCCCTGCCTTCGCCACAAGAGAAGGCGAGCCCTGGCTCGCCTTCGGCGTGATGGGTGGCGCGACCCAGCCTCAGGCACACGCGCAAGTCCTTATGAACATCCTGGACTTTGACATGAACCTCCAAGAGGCCGGAGACGCCGCGCGCGTCGTCCACACAGGCTCAAGCCAGCCCACCGGCACGCGCATGACTGACGGCGGCAAGGTGCACCTCGAGAGCGGCCTGATGAGCGCTGCTGACGCGCTCAGAGAGCGAGGGCACGAGGTCGTCACGGGCACCGGCGTCTTCGGGGGCTACCAGGCCATCCTGAGAGACCCCGAGAGCGGCGTCTACCACGGCGCGAGTGAGTCGCGAAAGGATGGATACGCAGCCGGATGGTAGTCACTGACCTGACGCGATGGCTGCAGCGCGCCCTCACGGTCTGCGTGTTCCTCTTCTTCGGAACGGTCGCGGGGGTCTTCCTCTTAGGCCTCGTCCTCCCTCCTCAATTCGAGGTGCAGCGGAGCCTAAAGCTAGACACCTCGCGTGAACGCCTGCACCCCTTCATCTCGGACCTAAGAAGCTGGGAAGACTGGACCGCTTGGAGCGATCGAGAGCTCGTCCATGAGTACTCCGAGCCGAGCGCGGGCGTCGGGGCGTGGCATGTTTGGCGCGAGAGCGACGCAGGCGCTGGGCGGATCGAGATCACAGCCGCTGGAGTCGAGGAGGGCGTCTGGTACGACATGACCTTTGATCGAGACACAGAGCCCATGCGCGGCGCGTTCCGCTATCTCCCCTCAGAGAATGGGGTCCAGATCGAGTGGTCTCTGCGCGGTCAGCTCGGTGGCCCGCTAGAGCGCGCCCTCGGGCCGATCTATTCGTGGAGGATTGGCGCCGACTTTGACGCGAGCCTCAAGCTCCTTGGAGACCTGGCCTGCGCCGACGGCTGAGAGCCCTAGACCCTAGGCCCAGAGTCCATCCACTCCCATGCGCGAGTCCAGCCCCAGCGCTCGCCCATAGAGATCCTCGCGTCGTCGTTGTGCTCGACCCTCGCGCCGAGGCGCTCGACCCCGCGCTCTAAGAGGACCTCAACCGCGCGCGCGACCAAGGCGCGCGCGATGCCACGGTGCCTCATTGAAGGGTCCACGTGCAGCGCGAGAACCGCGGCATAGCTCAGCCGGCTCAGTGGCTCTCGCCATGCCCCCGTGAGGCACAAGCCCGGCTCGTCTCCATCTCTCTTTGCGACGAGTAGCAGCGTCTCAGACTCCTCAAATCGAGCCCGCAGAAACTCTTCGACCGCACCGGCGGGGAGGCGCTCTTCGCCGAGCTCTTCGCGTGTCTCTGATGCCACTTCCTCTAAGCGAGTCGCCCACTTGAGCGCCTCCTCTAAGTCCTCGATCACTCGTATCTCTGTCATGTGAGTCCTCCACCATCTGGATGCAGCTCGCTACCGCGGAACAGCTTGCCTAAGAAAGCGCGCGGCGACTTCAAGAGCACCTGCGCGTCCATCAGCAAGCCATAGGTGCACGGGATAAGAATCAGCACGAGGCCTGTCGCCACGGCCAAACCGAAGAAGAGCGTGATCGCCATCGGCTGCAGGAAGCGCGCCTGCCCAGTCGCGAAGAAGGCGAGCGGGCTCAAGCCCAACATGGTCGTGATTGACGTCAACAAGATTGGCCTGAAGCGCACCCGGCCCGCGTCCATGAGTGCGTCAGTGAGCTTTGCCCCTTCACGCCGGCGCCGGTTGACGAAGTCCACGAAGATCAGCGAGTCATTGACCACGATCCCTGACAAAGCCAAGAGTCCGATCAAAGACATGATCCCGAGCGAGCGGTCCATCACCATGTGACCGAAGATCATTCCCATGGCGCCGAAGGGGATGATGAACATGATGACGAAAGGCTGAGCGTATGAGCGGAAGAGCGTCCCGAGGATCAAGTAGATCAAGAGCGCCGAGACGATGAGCGCTTTATAGAGACTGTCGAGGGTCTCTTGAGTGTCTTCAGCGTCTCCCCGGACCTCGAAGCGGTACCCCTCGTAGCGCTCTCGGAGATCTTCTAGCGGCTCCGTGAGTCCGGCGGTCACCTGGCGTGCAGAGGTCACGTCCCGATCCACGTCAGCTACAACGTTCACAGTGCGCTCGCGCTTGTCTCGCACGATCGTAACAGGACCCGGGCCCTCTGAGATCTCAGCCAGCGTCCCCAGAGGGACCCTGTCACCGCTTGGCACGGTCACAAGCAGCGCCTCCATCGAGGCGGGGTCCTCCCGAACCGTCTCTGGGAGCTTCACGACGACCCGCATCTCATCCTTCCCTCGCCGCAAGCGCGCAGCCTCAAGGCCGACAAAGGCTGCGGCGAGCTGACCGCCTAAGTCCACTTCGCTCACGCCGAGCGCGCGTGCGTCATCACGCAACGACAATTCGATCTGTGGCTTACCGCTGTCCACATTGTCTCTTGCCCCTTCAACGCCGCCGAAGGTTGCGAGGACTTCTTTGAGGTCTTCCGCAGCGGCGTCCAGGACCGCGAGGTCAGGCCCTGAGATCCAGATATCGATCGCCCTCCCAGAGGGGCCGGCCTGGGGCTGCCCCAAGGTAATGTCAGCGACTCCCCTCGGAGGGTCCTCCAAGAGCGCCCGGATGTGATCAGAGATCTCTTGGGTGGTGCGCTCGCGGCGCCCGCCCTCCGAGAGCTCGACCGTCACCTGAGCGAGGTTCTGGGCGAGCTCAATCCGGACCCCGTCTTCTGAGTAGATGCCCACGGAGGACTGGATGGACTCCATCTCCTCGCTCGGCAGAGTCATCACCCGCCGCTCGATCTCGCGCGTAGCTCGCGTCGTCTCTGCGAGGCCGACACCCTCCTCCATGCGGACGCCTACAAAGATGAGCTTGGACTCAAAGTCGTCGAAGAGGACAAACTTCATATGTGAGGTCGCGAAGGTGATCAGGAGCCCGCACACCGAGATCGCCGCCGTAACGACAGCGAGGCGGCGCTCGATACAGACACGCAGGAAGCTCTGATAGACCCGCCTCAGCGGCTCGTACCAGCGCGTCCCCTCCCCAGCAGCTGCATGGACGACTCCCGCGTGAAAGGCGAGGTGGACCGGGAGGATCAGAAGGGCCTCGAATAAGGAGACGATCAGACAGAAGCTCACGATCAAGGGAAGCGGCCGCAGGAAGGCGCCAGTCGTCCCCTGCATCACGAGGATGGGACCGAAGGCAGCGATGCTCGTGAGGATCGTGGCGAGGACAGGCTTGGCGACCTGCGAGGCGCCCTCAATGGCCGCGTCCTCGGGGCTCAGCCCCTCCTCCATCAGGCGATAGACGTTCTCCCCGACGACGATCGCATCATCCACGATCATCCCAAGGACCACGATCATCCCGAACATCACGATCATGTTCATCGTGACCCCCATAGAGCCAGCGATGAGGATCCCGCCGAGGAAGGAGATCGGGATCCCGAGGGCGGTCATGAACGCGACCCGGGCGCTCAAGAACATGATCAGAGAGACTAGGACCAGCGCTGCCCCCAAGAGCGCCGACTCTTGCATGGTTCGCAGGCGGTTTCGCACGTAGACCGAGACGTCTGAGTGAGCGCCTACAGAGACTCCTTTGGGGACCTCTGGACCGGCAGCGATCCACTCAAAGACCTGCTCAGAGAGGTCGATGGTGTCGGCGCTGCTGAGCTTCTGCACGTAGAGCGTGACGGCAGGCTCCCCTGCGTACCGAGAGCGCACCATGGCGCGCTCCCAAGAGTTCGAGATGCGAGCGACCTGCCCAAGGAGCAGACGGCGTCCGTCTGGAAACGAGCGCAGCACGGCCTGCTCGAGCTCAAAGGCCCCGTCAGCGCCTGCGCCGACTCGAACCATGAAGCCCCCACGCACTGAGTCGATAGCCCCCGCCGGCATGTCCCGTACGACACCAGCGATGGCAGCCCGTACCTCAGAGAGGCTCAAGCGGTACTTCGCGAGCGCGTCCGGCTCCACCTCGATCCACACGCGCGGCTCGCGTTCCCCGTAGACGTCGACTTGCCCCACCCCAGAAAACTCTCGGAGCTCAGACTGGAGCTCTCGAGCGGCGTCGCGCAAGACGCCGTCATCGACCTCACCGTGCACTGCGACAGCGATCGCCGGGAATGAGGTGCGTAGCTCCCGCACGCTGGGGGTCTCACATTCATCAGGCAATCGCAGCGCGCCGGACTGGACTCGACTGCGGACCTCATCGAGGAATTCAGCGGTGTCAGCGTCTCTCGCGACCTCAAGGGTGACCTGGCTCAACCCCTCCCGACTGATGGAAGAGATTCGATCTAGACCATCGGTCCCTGCTAGCGCCTCCTCGATCGGGAGGGTCACCAGGCGCTCTACGTCTGTCGGAGAAGCGCCTGGGAGAACCGCAGAGATCTGCACCCGGTCCATCGTGAACACCGGGAACACCTCTCGGGGCATGGACAGACCGACCAGCAGCCCCGCAGCGCACATGGCGAGGGTGCCTAAGTGGACCGCGACGGGGTTCTCGATCGCGGCGCGGACGAGAGCGCGCATCATCTGTTCGGCTCCTAGGGCTCCTCTGAGACTCCGCCCACCAGACGACAAGGGCCGCCGTCCGTGACTAGGCCGTGCGGACCTGTAATGAGCGTCTCACCTGCCCCCAGGCCAGACTCTACGAGCCACCCCCCCTCTACGGGAGCGCCGAGCTGGAGCTCTCTGCGGCGCGCAACAGGCACGTCGCCTGGCGCACCATCCAAGACGTGCACTACCGCCACGCCGCCTTTCCAGACGAACTCACCACGCCCGATCACGATGGCGCGCTCTGCCTCGCCTGCGTGGAGCGTCACCTTCGCGAACTGGCCTGCGGCCAGAGGCGGTCCGCCCTCTTCGCCGCCACCTCTGGCGCCCCCCTCCATAGAGACGACAACAGGGATAGAGCGAGTCGCCGCGTCTGCCTGAACTCCTACAGAGCTCACCTCTCCGCGGCGAGCTCGGGCCGGCTCTGCGCTCAAGCGCACGGTCGCCTCCGCGCCAGCTGAGAGGCCTACGAGGCGCTCCTCAGGGACTGCCACGCGAAGGTCAAGTTGCTCCAAGTCATGAAGCTCCCCTAGCTGCGCTCCCGGCGTGAGGTGCGTACCTACAGCAGGACCCCTGCTCACTAAGTGCCCGCTGAATGGCGCCTTCAGCACGGCGCGTGAGCGGCGCTCTCTCGCCAGCGCAGCCGAGGCCTTCGCCCGCTCCAAGGTCGCCTCAAGTGAAGCGCGTCCGGCCTCAGCGCGGGAGAGAGCTGTCTCTGCCATGTCGAGCGCTCGGGCAGCCTCCAAGCGCATCCCACGCACCCGGTCCCGCTCGCTCGCAGCGGCATCACCAGCAGCGAAGAGGACCTGCACACGACCCTCCTCAGCCTGCGCAAGCTCGAAGCTCTCCCGGGCCAGCTGGGCAGCGGAGGCCGCCCCGCGCTCCTCAACAGCCTGAGACTCGAGCGCGCGCTCTGCCTCGTTCACGGCCGCCTCAGCTACGCTGACCTCTTGATCCAAAAGGCCAGTGTCCATCCGAACCAGCACTGCCCCCTCCTCTACGAAGGTCCCAGGGAGCCAAGGCTCCATGACCTCAGCCACCCGACCGCTGACCTCCACCGCGAGGCGGGCCGTGCGGGCGGCCTCTAGGGTCCCGTAAGCCTCAACCTCTAGGGGGACATTCGTCGGCACAAGCTCCCTAACGCTGACCGCCAATGGCCTCTCAGGAGCCACGGTGCGCTCGGCGCCAGGGGGCCGATTGTTCTGTAGCCAGACCCAACCGTACCCAGCCAGGCCGAGGGTCAGGAGGATTAAGAGGGCGTTGCTGAGGAGACGCTTCATGGGTGTTTGAGGGCACGGGGGCGTATGCAGGAAGGAAGATAGCATTTGCCCGGGCTCTCCCAAGGGGCTCACTTCCTACGGTTGTCTTAGCGAGGTCCTTCCACCGCATCCCCAACAGGGTTAAATTCTTCGCCCCAGACCCCAGCGGAGGTCAAGCAGTCCGCTCAATCACCTTGGAAGTCACCTGTAATAACACCGGCCCCTGCGAGGCCCGCATTTCCTTCACCATCCCCCGCGAAGACTTCGACAGCGCGCTCGATGTAGCGCTCAAAGAGTCTGGCAAGAACGTCCGCATGAAAGGCTTCAGAGCTGGCAAGGTGCCGCGCAGCTTCCTCGAGAAGCAGTTTGGCGCGGAGGCACGCCGTCAGGTCGTAGAGCACTTCAGCCAGCAGGCCTTCCGCCAGGCGATCGATGAGCACGAACTCAAGCCTGTCGGGCGACAGTCCATCAACCTCGAAGGCGTGGACTTTGACACCCCCGAAGGACTGCAGCACGAGTTCGACGTCAGCCTCCGCCCCACCATAGACATGGGCGAGTACAAGGGCCTCGAGATCACGAGTGAGCTGACTCAAGTGCTCGACGAAGAGATCGAGCAAGCGCTCAACGACCTGCGCAAGCAGCAGTCTACTCCAGAGCCCGTCGCCGACGACGGCCTCCCCTCGGACGGAGTCGCAGTCCTTACCCTGCGCTGGGAGCGTGAAGGGGAGGTCGTATTCGAGCGCGACGGCTTGCGCATGAGTCCTGAGGCTGCGCCCCCGGGAGTAGACCCCGACGAGTTCAAGGATGCCCTGACCGGGACTCAGGTGGACGATGAGCGAGAGCTCAACTTCACCATCCCTGCAGACTTCCCTGAGGTCGACGAGGAGCATCGAGGGCAGGAGGCCTCCTGCCACATCAAGATCACCGAGGCCTTCCAGATGATCCCCGCTAGTGACGAGGACATCGCCAAGCTCCTCGAGAGCGACGACTTTGACGCCGCCCGCGAGACAGCCCGCACACAGATGCAGGAGGCCCGCGAACAGCAAGAGCTCATGAGGCAAGAGGGAGTCCTTTTGCAGCAGGTCTTGACCGCGCACGAGTTCGAGCTTCCCCCGACCATGGTCGAGGAGCAGGTGCAGGGGCGTGTCCAGCAGCTCACGATGCAGCTCGCCCAGCAAGGCCTAGAGGGCGACGAGCTCCAGACCGAGCTCGATAAGCAGACCGAATCCGCCCGAGATGAGGTGGAGAAAGGCACAAAGGCCCTATTCCTTGTAAGCGAGCTCGCGGAGCGAGAGGGCCTCGAGGTCACGCAGGAGGACATGACCGCTGAGCTGGCGCAGATCGCGCAGCGGAACCAAGCTCCGATCGAAGAGGTCATGAACTACTACCGTGAGAACCGCCTGATGGACCAAGTCGCGATCGAGCTCATCGAGAGGAAGGTCCGCAAGTTCCTTCGAGAGAACGCGAACGTCCAGGAGCCTTCCTGACCGATATCAACTGCTGAACAACCCCCTACCCCCAACACTCAAGCCACTACCCAGCCCACATGTACACCCCCTACGTCATCGAGAAGACCGGCCGCGGCGAGCGGACCTACGACATCTACTCCCGCCTCCTCGAGGATCGCATCGTCTTCCTCGGCACCGAGGTCAACGACCAGGTCGCCAACTCAATCATGGCCCAGCTGCTCTTCCTCGATAAGACCGGCGCCAGCCAAGACATCAAGATGTACATCAACTCTCCCGGCGGCTCTGTGACCGCAGGGCTCGCGATCTACGACACGATGCAGCTCGTCGAGCCTGACATCTCCACCTACTGCCTCGGCCAGTGCGCCTCCATGGGCGCTGTCCTCCTCGCGGGCGGCACCAAGGGCAAGCGCTTCGCACTCCCCCACAGCCGCGTCATGATCCACCAGCCCTGGGGCGGCACCCAAGGAACGGCCTTGGACATGGAGATCCAGATCACGGAGACCCTCAAGCTGAAGAACAAGCTCGAGAGCATCCTCGGCCACCACTCAGGCAAGACGGCGGAAGAAATTGCCCAAGCCACGGAAAGAGACAACTTCCTCTCCCCGGAAGAGGCGAAGGATTTTGGATTGATTGACCACATCGTCTCGCGCCCTGAGGATTCCGAGTAAGATCGAGTCCATGTCATCTTCTACTGGACGTGGGCGGCACATCGAGCGCTGCACCTTCTGTGAGAAGCGCCG
Organism: Planctomycetota bacterium; assembly: GCA_022446815.1. Taxonomy (GTDB): domain Bacteria; phylum Planctomycetota; class UBA1135; order UBA1135; genus JAKVCE01. The sequence goes on along the minus strand of JAKVCD010000009.1, from coordinate 232,590 downwards.
CCACCAGGTGGCCTCTCTGATCGCTGGCCCTCCGGGCATCTACATCTGCAACGAGTGCATCGAGATCTGCAACTCGATCCTCCAGGAGGAGCAGCGGCGGAGCCCTGAGAGCGCCCCCGCCCAAGAGGCGTCTCAAGAGCAGAGCAACTCTATCTTCGACGTTGAGCACCTCCCGACGCCGATAGAGATCTCCAGGCTCCTTGACCAGTACGTGATCGCCCAGGAGCACGCGAAGAAGATCCTCTCGGTCGCGGTGTACAACCACTACAACCGCCTCCGCCACCAAGGCCGCCACCCCGAGCTTCACGGCGAGGTGGAGATCGAGAAGTCCAACGTGCTCTTTGTCGGCCCCACGGGCTCTGGCAAGACCCTCCTCGCCCGCACCCTCGCGCGCATCCTCGACCTCCCGATCGCTATGGCCGATGCCACAACGCTCACGGAGGCCGGATACGTAGGAGAGGACGTCGAGAACATCCTCCTCAAGCTCTTGCAGGCAGCTGACTTCGACGTCGAGCGCGCCCAGCAAGGCATCATCTATGTCGACGAGATCGACAAGATCGGACGCACCACCTCAAACGTCTCGATCACACGGGACGTCTCTGGCGAAGGCGTTCAACAGGCGCTGCTCAAGATCCTCGAAGGCACGGTCGCCAATGTCCCCCCTCAAGGCGGGCGCAAGCACCCCGAGCAGTCCTACATCCAGCTCGACACGTCTAACATCCTCTTCATCTGCGGCGGAACCTTCAGCGGCATCGAAGAGATCATCGCGCGGCGCATCGGCGGGACAGCGATCGGCTTCGGCCGCAAACAGGACGCCCAAGACACCGCCCGCAAGCACGGGACCACCTCGGAAGAATCTGACGAGGTGTTTGACCTCCCTCAGCTCCACGAGGCCGGCGCTCGCGATGCTTATGTCCCCTACCTCATCCCCAAGGACCTCGTGGAGTTCGGGCTCATCCCCGAGTTCATCGGGCGCCTCCCGGTCACAGCGACCCTAGAGACCCTCGACCGCGACGCCTTGGTGAGAGTGCTCCAAGAGCCCCGCAACTCCCTCGTCCAGCAGTACCAAGCTCTCTTCAGCCTGAATGGCAAGACGCTTGAGTTCACCCAAGACGGCCTCGAGGCCATCGCTGACATCGCGATCGATCGCAATACTGGCGTCCGCGCCCTGCGCTCGATCATCGAAGACGCCCTCCTCGACCTCCTCTACGAGCTGCCCGCGCGCGACGACACCGACGAGTTTGTCGTCGACGCTGATGTCGTGCACAAGCGCAGGGTCCTCGCCATAGGGCTGACCCATGAGGACCTGCCCCAGCCGCAGGACGAGGGCGCGCTTGGACCGCGCACAACAGAGCCCGAGCCTGAGGCAGAATCAGGCCGCGAGAGCGCCTGAGGCACCTGCTCAGTCGTAGCTAGGTGCAGCAGGGTCTTCAGCGACCTCTAGAAGGTACGCGTGCGCTGCGTCGATGAGTTCGTCCTGCGAGAGCTCGAGACCTAAGAACTCGGCAGCCATAGCCTGCGCCTCTAGCGCCCTGCCGAAGCAGTGCTGCAAGACCTCTGGTGAGAGAGCCCCGGCTCGCAGCTCCTCTTCGAGCTGAGGGTGCCACGCTGGCTCGATCTGAGTGAGCTCGTTCCAGTCATTCCAGGTCGCGATCTGAATCCAGTCAGGCCTGCAGTCCAACGCGGCGGCCTGGGTCGTCGCGAAGAAGGCCCCCTCGAGCTCATCTGCCACGCGCACACAGAGTGGCAAGCCGTCTTCTCCTGTGAGGTTCATCCCGCCCCAGCCTGCGACGCCGCTGTCGTCAAAGCCCGGCCAGACCACTGTCGCAGCGACGCGCCCCTCATCTTCACTCCAGGCCCAGGCACGCACGCTGCTCGCGACGCCGCGCGCGTGCGCCTCAAGGAGGCCCACCGAGGGCTCTGGCCAGCTCGGGGTCATGTGCCTCAAGTCACCGAAGGTCCTGAAGCGAAGGTAGTCTCGAGAGACCAAACTCCACCTCGAGAGGCCCCCGAAGGCCGAGTCCTCACCCGGCTGATTGTCAGCGATGAGGAAGAGCCGCTCTCCTGTGCTCCGCTCCACCTTCTCTAGCGCGCTTCGCCACGCCGCAGGGCTCATCCCTTCCCCACCCCACTCGAGCGAGTTCCTGAACACATAAACGACGAGCCGCCCATCGTGGCGGAGGACTCCCCGACGCCTGCCATAAGTGGAGGCGTAGTGAATCAAGTCGCGAGTCACCCCAGCGCGGCGCTCGGCGAGCGTCCTTTCGCTAGTGATCCAGCCTTGGAAGTGGATCTTTGGCTCATACATGATCGCGACTCGAAAGCCACCATCCATCGCATCGACTTCGTCCAGTAAGACCTCAAAGCTGTCCTCATTGAGCGCCTGCATCCCGCTCGCGCGCGTCTGCTCTGCGAGGGTGTGGCCGAGATGGTCAAAGATGAAGTGATCCAAGCCGATAGCCATGGCGGTCCGCACGTGATAGCGAACGATCGCAGGGTCCCTACTGTCGTAGGTGCCAGCGAGAGGGAGCCTCGATGCCCCGGAGAGCTCGCTGACAGCGGCGTCTCTTCGACCGTTTGAACGGCGGCAATCGGGGCTGACGTCACAGTCAGGGTCATGATTCAAACCCTCCCAGCCAGGGTCGCACGGAGTCCCCGCTGTCCACCGCCAGTTCCTCCATTGGAGGCCGGGGGTCCCTGGCCCCGCCTCCTCCCAGGCGACTGAGGCGTAACGACCCACGTAGTTGCAGCCGACTAGTCGGGGCGGATGCCCATGGACAGTCCCGCGCGCGCCGAGAGAAGCGCTGTCCACGGAGAGCGAGCCGCTGAAGGTCTTCTCTACCTCAATGCGGAGGAGCTCATGAGAGAGCTGTAGCGGGCGCTTCGCGCTCACCTCTACGTATCGCCAGGCGCCTCTGTCCGAGGCGGCTGGACTCCATCGCGCCACGCCGAGCTCCTGCCAGCGCCCGCCCGCTCCCGCGAGGAGCTTCAACTCGACGTGTTGACCGCGCACCGGACGTGCACCAAGCGCCGCGTCAGCGCCTGCGCGAACCCAGAGCCCGGCCTCTGCGTGCTGTCCCGATGCGAGCTGAAAGGGCGCCTGGTAGAGCGTCAACTCCTGGTGAAGGCCAGCCGCGGCCCGCCCTTGTAAGATCGCATGTCTCTGGCCGGTGTAGTCATCAGCCGCTGCGAGAGGGTCGCTCCAGAGCGTGACCCCCCATGTCTCCCATGGCCCACCCGCCACTAGCGGGGTCTCGAAGTCACCGTCCTGGAGGGGCATGAGCGCGTCCTCATGCAAAGCGGCCCGGCACTCATCCACGAAGAGCTCCGTGGCCCCACCAGCAACACTCTGGGCAGTCAGGGAGAATCGCAAGCTCTCATCAGTGGCTCGCAAGCGACCCCCATCAAGAGGTGCTGCATCCACCCAGACCCAACGACCGGGCGAGAGCGTACGGAGCGAGGCCTCTCCCCGCGCAAGGACCCGCTCACCTCCGGAGCTGACCGCTCGCACCTCCAAGATGAAGGAGCCCGAGTTCGTTGACGAAGACCTCATCAGCCGCGCCCCGAAGCGCGGGCGCTCACCGGGCTCTCCGAGCTGCGGCGCCCAATCAATCGGGTCGCCAGCCGCGCCGACCTCCATCTCCGCTTCCAAACGGGCGGTCGCTCCCTCAGCGACGCGCAGTCTCGCGCTCCCAGCGTTCGCGCCGGGCGCTGGGCTGTGCGCTGCTGCCCCTGCAGGGGCCGTGACAGTCCATCCGCTGAGACCCAGGTCGAAGCCAGAGTTCGGCAGCGGGAGCTCCCACGGAAGCAGAGCTCCTAAGAGCGCGAGCCAGGGCTGCCCGGCCCGTCGCACTCGAGCGTTGAAGAGTGATTGAAGCATGCGCCATGACGCGCAACCTCAAGTGCCATGGCGCAGTGAAAGGCGCCGGCACTGCCCCTCCCTTCGCGCTCCCCGCGAGCTACTCAGCGCGGCGTGCCGATCAGCGCGGCCGCCACGAGTCCGCAGGAGAGGAGAGCCAGCCAGCCCTCCCAAGCGCGGCCGGGTCGGCCGCCGTCCCTGCGTTCATCGGGCGCAGCCCCTTGAATCCAGATCGCATTCCCGATCGGGGCGCGCGCGCTCACGGGAGAGAGTCCCGCCGCTGGGAGGCAGGCCTCATCCAAGCGCTCACTCCAGAGCAGGGCGAATTCTGCCGGATCTCGCGCCCCATACTCCTCCTCTGACTCAAGCACTGAGAGTGCGCCGGGCTCACTCCGGCTCCCGGCATCGCCCGCCCTTGAGAGCACAAGCACATCCTCGGGAGACGGTGCGCCACGTGAGAGCACCAAGCCGCGCTCATCAGCCCATAGCGCTACGAGGTCTGCCAGGGCGCCACCGACCCCGTCTAGACGGACAGTACGCCGCGGCGCACCGCCGATGACGCGGACGAGCGCTGCGCCGTCCCAGTCCAAGCGGTCCTCCCCGTCGATCGCGACGGGCCCGGGAGCTGCAGCGCCTCCGCCAGAGCAGAGCGAGGACTCAGCTCGAGGGATCGCAGGGGGACGGGCACAGAGCCACACGCAGCCTGGGGCGTCCCACTGCGTCCAATCAGGCGCGAGCATGGGAGCGCGCGGGGCATCACGCCAAGCATCAGGGAAGCCCATGCCCTCCTCCCAAGCCTGACCATCAAACCAGCGCACCCTGTCCCCCTCACGTAGTAGCCCCAGCCACTCCTCCTCCAAGAGCTTGATGCCGCGTGCCAAGCGATCTTCATCGCTCGCGTCCTCAGCGGGCAGATAGCTTGAGGGGCTGCGGTCAACGAGGACCACCCACTCCCTCGAAGCCCCAGGAGCGACCGAACGCGGACCCGCCATGGACAAGACCGCTGCTGTCAGGCCAGCGCAGAGGAGCCAGATCGCCCAAGGCACAGCGGGCCGCTCGCTCCCGCCCGCGCCAGGGCTCTCCATCACTCTCTTCCAGAGGCTCAGCGCACCAGTCGCCATTTGTCGAGGGCGCAGCGGTTGCTTCGCGGCCAAGAGCACCAAGAGCGGGAGACAGAGCCCCCACCACGCCTGCGGGCGCTCCCAAACTAGCCCTGCGAGCTCGAACCCCATGACCTCAGCCTCCCAAGATCCCGCGAAGGACCTCCTCAAAGGGGCTGCGGGTGTCAAAGCAGCCGAAGGCTGCCCGGTGTCTCGCTGCAGCGTCTCGCCAGCCGTCAACATGCGCGTTCAGGCAGCGCTCATACTCCTCCAGTGACTCGGTGGCTACGTTGAGGACGAGGCGCTGCTCCTCTTCAGGGTCCCACCACTCGACCCTGCCCAGTTGCCCGGGCTCAAACTCCAGCGGCGCCAAGAGCCCGACCGCTGCGAGGCTCCTCCCACGTCGAACGAGCCCCAAAGCCTCACGTGGCTCAAGATCCAAGAGGTCACCAACGAGGAACACCCTCGAGGCACCACGGAAGCGCCCGGCCCTCTCAACGAGGCCTCGCATCCCTCGAGACTCTTCCGCCCGAAGACCATTCAGGAAGGCGAGCAACTCCCCACCAGCTCGCCCTCCCGTCAAAAAGAGCTCTGCTCCCCCGGAAGAGATGATGCGCACGCGAGCCCCACGGGCTGCGCCGAGCACCGCGAGCGCCCCTGCCACCTCCGCTGCGCGCTGCAGCTTGCCGGGGGGGCCGACGCCCATCGATGCGCTCGTGTCTAAGAGGACCGCCCACTCCTCTCCGGCCTCCCGCCTCGTCACCTTGACGAAGGGCTGGCCTAGCCGAGCAAGGAGCGACCAGTCCAGGCGCCGCAGATCTTCCCCGGCGCGGTATGGCCGGTGCCCAACGAACTCCTCACCCCCTAAGAGGTGCGCGCCACGACCGCCCTCCTCCCTAAGCTCACCGCCGACCTCTAGGCGCGCCGCGAAGCTGCGCGCGCGCTGCAACAGGTCCGCGTCGACTGAGACCTCAGGGCAAGGGAGCGCGTTCGCCTCAGTCATCGCCTCGGCCAAGGGGTCTGGACCACCCTCCTCATTGGGTGCAGCGCACCACGACGAGGGTCATGTCGTCCTCGCGATTTCCGGCGGCGAACTCGAGGACCCGGTGGACAAGCTCCTCGCCGACCTCCTTCGCGCCCTTCCCCTCAGCAGCCTTCGTTGCGAGCACTTCGCGTACGCCCGCCTCGTCGAAGAGCTCCTCTGAGCCCATGCTGCTGCGAGCCTCGACGATCCCGTCCGTGAGAGCGAGGAACACGTCGCCCGGGTTGAGCTTGATCGCCGCGGGAGTCTCATAGGGGAACTCATCCATCATCCCTAGCGCTGGCCCGTCGCCGGTGATCGTCTCGATCTCTTGGGTCTCCATACGCCATATCAACGGGGGCGTGTGACCTGCGTTCAGATAAGTCAGAGAATCTGAGCTGAACATCCCGAGGAAGAGGGTCACAAACATGCCATCCTCTGCCCTCTCCGAGAGATCCTCATTGAGCATGCAGAGCGCCTGACCGGGATCTGATACGAAGCGCAAGCAAGAGCGCAGGGAGGCCTGCGCTGAGGCCGTGATCAGCGCGGGCCCGATGCCATGGCCCGTGGCGTCACCAACGACGACCGCGAGGCGACCGTCCTTCATGGGGACGAAGTCGTAGAAGTCACCGCTCGTGCGCTCTGCCGATTGATACCAACCAAAGACGTCAAGCCCCTCGACACCCTCGGGGATGGAAGGCATAAGGCCGCCCTGAATCGCGCTCGCGATCTCTAGTGACTGCTCTAACCGGACCTTCTCCAAGGAGTCGATATGCAGCTTCGCGCTATCGACCGCGATCGAGATCTGCTGCGAGAGCGCTTGGAAGTATGAGAGGTCTTGAACGTTGAACTGCCGCGATGCGATCTTCGAGTCGACATATAGAACACCGCGAGTGCTCTCGCTCCCCTGACCAATGGAGAGCGGGACACACATCAAGGCGCGCAGCTTGAGGTCTACGATGCTCGCCCCGAGATCGCGGCCATCCGCGTCAGGATCGAAGGTGTCCCGGGAGGGCTCGTCGCCCTCTAGGACCCTGCGGACCGTAGAGGCGGAGAACTTCACTTCGCCGGAGACGTCCTCCCCCTCACCTTCCCTGAGCTTGCGAGCCACGCGCACGAGGAGCTCTCCATCAGCCTGCTCCAAGATCAACAGGCCGCGCTCGGCGCGAGTACGCTCAATGGAGGTGTCCACGATCGTCCGCAAGAGGCGCTCAAGATCTTCAGGGCCGCGCACCTTAGAGACCAAGGCGCTGATGCGAGCGATCGACTCAAGGAGCTCTTCAACCGAGCGCTGATCCCTCGTTGCGTCGCCCGTCAAGAACTGGGTTGAGCCAGAGTCATAGCCAGCGAGCTCCTCAGCACCAGGAGGCGGAGGCGCCGGGCCGTCAGCCTTCTTTTTCCTGCGGAAGAACATCACGGCGGCAGTCTAAGGGATCTCCACAGCCATCCTGTATCCAATTTCCGCCCCCCCTCTTGCCTCGACTCCTTCCGTCTCGACAATAAGAGCGCCGCATTGCGGACCCCTGGGGCAGCCCAAAGAACCAACGGAGCGATTCATGCACATTCAAGTCGAACCCCGAGACAACTACGCCATCCTCCACTTGAGAGGCGAGTTCGACACCTACTACGTCCCCGCCTTCCAAGAGGAGATCGAGAGCCTCGTGAAGGCCGGCGTCTGTCATGTCATCCTCAACCTCCGCCTGGTGAAGTTCATTAACTCCACCGCTCTCGGAGGCCTCATCAAGGCCTCGAAGGTGCTCTCTGCAAACGGTGGCCAGCTCCTCATCGCCCGCCCCTCGCGTTTCTGCAAAGACATCATCGAGAAGGTGGGCTTGGATCGCGTGATCCCCGTCCATGACACAGACGAAGCCGCCGCTGCAGCCTTCGGTCACGAGACCCCGGAGCCTCAGGGAGAGGCTGAATTCGAGGTCGATAAGTCCAGCATCATCTTCACCCCGACAGACCTCTCAAGGGTTGAACACTTCATCAGCGAAGAGCAGCGCGGCACCGGCTCCCCCGTGAACCCTGTCCACGGGCACAGCTTTGGCGGCCGCTGGTCCGGCATCGCCCGCATGGCGAGCCTCAGCGAGAGCGGCCTGGCCTTCACCTGGAGCGGTGGCACGAGCGGGCTCTCGCCCTTCGAGATGGGCCAGCTGCTGGCCATCGGGACACAGTGGAAGCTCAAGTTCCGCCTCCCTCTCCTGCAGAAGGGATACTGCGAAGCAACCGCGGTCGCCAAGGAGGTCGAGGAGCGCGCCGACGGAGTGAAGGTCAGCTTCGACTTCGAAGAGATCGCCGACGAGACCCGTGAGGCGGTCAAGCAGTACTCAGCCGACATGGCCTACCTCAAGGACGAACTACGCGAGGCGACTGAGAGCGACTGACCCTCTCTCACTGAATCACCCGGCGAAGGGGGCGTGGAGCGAGGGCTCGACGCCCCCTTTGCTCATTCGGCGCGCTCTCGTAAGGAGAGGAGCTCTTCCTCTACCCCCTCAGCGATCCGATCCCAGCTGAGGATACTCACCGCGACGTCGCGAGCGCGCGCCCCCCAGCGCATGCGCTTCGCTGGAGAGCCAGCCGCCTTCAAGAGCGCGACCTCCCAGGCAGAGACATCACCTGAGCGCACCAAGAGCCCGCACTCTTCGTCTTGAAAGAGCGCTGTGAGGCGTGGTCGATCCGAAGCGAGGACTGGCAAGCCACAGGCCATCGCGCGCGGGATCTGCCTCCCTAGCACATCATCCGTCGTCGCCGGGACGGCCAAGAGAGTGCAGCCCCCCATGAGGCCGGGCAGCTCAGCTGCTTGTGGGCGGGGGAAGAAGTGCACGCGTGAGGCCACCCCGAGACGGTCCACTTGGGCGCGCAGCGCGTGCTCTAGCGGCCCCTCCCCAGCCAAGATCAGGTTCCAGTCAAGGCGCTGCCCCACGGTCCTTGCGAACGCCTCCACGAGCACCTCCACGCCACGCCCCTCATCGAGACGCCCTGCGTAGAGCAAGATCCGACCGTAGACACGATGTGTCTGCAGCCAGCTAGAGAGCAAGCCTGGACGAAACTGTGACACGTCGACCCCCTGCGGGAGGACCCGGAGCAGCTCAGGTGAGAAGCCCATCTCGATGACCCGCTGCGAGGCGACGGGGTCGAGGGCGATAACTCTTGCAGCGCGCTTCCTCACATAGCCGCCCCAGAACATCTTCCCGACGGAGCCGAGGAGCTCTGCGGTCAGACCCATCCGGGGACGCATCGCGCTCTCCACGAGGAGCAAGGGCGCGCCTTGCTTGTCGGCAGCGCGAGCGCCCCGCAAGGCCGAGGGAGAGAGCGCGCCGTAGGCGATGACCGCGTCTGCGTTGAAGCTTCGTAGGCCCCCCTCGCCTGGCCCTGCGTCCGAGGCGGAGTGCGGGATCGCGCCCGCTGGAACCCCAAACCCTCGCACGTGGTGGCCGCGACCTAAGAGCTCTCTAGCCAGCATCGGCGCATGCCCACCAGCCTTCGTTCGAAGGTTGATCGGGTCGAGCACGAGGGCGATTCGAAGGGCGGTTTGCATAGGCGGCTGGCAGCGGGCCTGAGGTATGGAGCGTAGCCGGGCAGACCACGCTTCGGCCAGCGAACTCCCCACCCTTCTCATCAAGGAGCCCAGAGGAGTGGCCCTCATTACCCGTGATCAGGAAGCCTTTTCCACCCCCGCAGCGAGCCCCTTGGACTCTGCAGGAAAGGAGCTTTTCTCGCTGAAACTGTCGCCCCATGCGTCCGAAAACGAAGAGGCACCCAGAACCTCGCACACCGCACAAGAATGAACTCATCTCAGCTCCCCCCCCTTGAAGGAACACAGGGCCCCCGCCGCGCGCTCTTCGTCAAGCGTCAAGGCACACTCCTCACCTCAGCAGCCCTCTGCGCCGACCGCTTCTCCCCAGAGCTCCTCGTCCCAGGCGTTGTCGAGGCCCTCTTCCGCGCCTCGCAGGCTGGCTGGTCTATCTACCTGCTCGGCAACGAGGATCAGGTCGCTCATGGGCACATGGAGTACGACTGCTGGGAGCGCTTCGAGGCCGATCTGCTCTCGTACCTCGAGCGACAGGGGGTGCGTATCGTCCGCTCATACAGCTGCACCGATGACCCCATCAACGGTGTGAAAGGCCACCGCAAAGAGTCCGTCTTCCGACTCCCGAACACTGGCCCCATGTACCACGCTAAGCAGTTCGAGGGCATCGAACTCAAGTTCTCTTGGGTGATCGGAGACGACTCCATCGAGCTGGCCGCTGGATGGCGCGCCGGCTGCCTCAGCGCAGGCGTCCTAGGCTCGCGCGAGCAAGTCACAGGGACCTTAGAGACCGACACCGCCTTCGTAGCAGAGGACCTCACAGGCGCTCTAGAGGCCATCACGACCGCTGTACGCGCCGCCTAGGGACGACCTCATGATTATCCAAGCCCTCATCCTCTCTGGCCTCACAGCGCCCCAGGCGCAGCCTGAGCTGCCCACGACTGAGCCGGTGTTCGTCGAGGTCTCTCTAGGACGCGGCACGCTCCTCGCTGGCGCGAGCAGCGTGACGCTACAGCGTGACAGCGGTGAGCAGTGGGTCGAGGGTCGTGGGCACCTGTCGCTAACAGCGAGCGCCCGAGCCACCCTGCGCTGGTACGGTCGCGCCAGCCTCGAGCTCAGCGGCCCCTGTGAGGTTGAGTGGATGCCCTGTGACGCAGCTGGCGAGCTGACTTGGAGCTTCCATCACGTCACACGCGCTGTAATCGAGGCCCGCAAGGCTCCGATCTTCATCCAGCTCGGACAGAGCTGGAGTGCGGCTGTGCCGCCTGGCGCCTTCAGTCTCCGCGGCCTCGCAAACGGAGACTACGAGGTTCAGCAAGCGGCAGGAGCTCCCGCTGAATACCAGTGGCAGGGCTCCATTTCCCAAACCCGCCCTGCCGTCTCCGGCAAGATCGGCAAGCCCGTACGCTTGAGCACAGCCCCCAGCCAGAGTCGCCCCGACCAAAGCGCTCTCCTAGCGGGTCGCCCCGCGTGGGACTGGCCCTGGCGGGACGAACCTCAAGACGTGCACGCGTGGCGCTACCGCGACTGGCCTTGGATCGCCGGCCCACCCGAGCCGGTCACAGTGCGCGTAGAGCGAGCGCCTGCTGTCCCGCCCGTCCCCGCAGCCCCCAAGCCCAAAGTTGATGTCGTCCTCAAGCCAGCGCCGCTCCCCACCGAGCCCGAGCTGCGAGAGGTCGTCACGGAAGTGCCCGCGGAGGAGCCCGCAGCAGAGGGTCCTCAAGATGGCGAAGGCACCTGGGGCTGGGAGTCCGATGAGTCGGAGACCGCGACCCCTTGGCGGGGACTCGGAGCTGACAGCTTCCACTCCTTCCTCGACTTCCACATGCAGAACAGGACTGGGATCCACTACAAAGAGCTCCCCGATGGCGGCGTGCGCTTCTGGATCCCCGAGTCCTACAAGAACAGCGGTTGGGTCCTCGGCCCCCGACTAGACGCGCGCCTCGCGCCAGGCTCTTCGATCGAGTTCGGCCCGTACGGTGGACTCAGAGGTCACGCGGGCGGCGTCCGCGTCCTCGCCGCGCTCGAGCGCTAGGCCTCAGCCGCCGAGCTTGCGCATGGGGACGGCCCCGTCACGCATGAGCTCATAGACGGGCGGCTTAGCGTCCGCCGCTTGCTGGAACAGAGCTGATAGCGCGTCCGCGCGCTCCTCTTCGCTGCCCCCACCCCGCAAGACGTTCGCGAGGTCCACCTCTCCACCCGAGAGCAGGCAAGAGCGGATCTTTCCCTCCGAGGTCACACGGAGGCGGTTGCAGCGATCGCAGAACGGACCAGAGATGGCCCGGATGAAGCCCACGCGGACGCCATCGATCAGCCACAGCTCTGCAGGGCCGCCGCTCTTTTCTGTCGCGACGGGCTGAAGCTCTCCAAACTCGTCGTGCAGCCTCCTCCGCACCTCGTCAGGGTCAACCCGCCACGAGGTGAGGCGCGAGTCGTCCATGGGCATGTGCTCGATGAATCGCACCTCGACGTCCTCTTCCCGCCCGAAGCGAACGAACTCTGCCACCTCATCGTCATTCACGCCGCCGAGGAGGACCACGTTCAGCTTGCGCCGAGGGATCCCTGCGCGCTTGGCTGCGCGCAGTCCCTCCACGACAGCCTCGAGCGAACCGGCCTTCGTGAGCTCACGAAAGCGCTCTGGGTCTAGGCTGTCCAAGCTCACGTTCACTGTGCGCAACCCCGCACGAGCCAGCCCCTCGGCCTGCTGGTCTAAAAGGAGGCCATTTGTCGTCATCGCAACCTCGACGATCTCTGGCGTCGAAGAGACCTGCTCTACGACTTGAAGCAGGTCCGCTCTCAAGAGCGGCTCCCCGCCGGTGAGGCGAATCTTTCGAAAGCCGAGGCGACCCCCAGCGACGCGCACGAGCTCGCCGATCTCTCTCGCTGAGAGCACCTCTCTGGGCTCCTCTTGGAGGGTGCAGTAGCTGCAGCTCATCTGGCAACGATCTGTGACCGAGATGCGCAGGTAGGTGACGTTGCGGTGGAAGCGATCGAGCATGTCTAGAACTTCAGGCCTCCTCCAGGGCCCTCGTTTGTGAGGCGCTGCCTGAGAAAGCCAGCGCGAAAGCGGTCTCTCTCAGAGACATCGAGCACCTCGTCCGCGCCTGCCCCCCCGGGGGCGAGGGCCTGAAGATGTCCCTTTTGCACTTGGATCCCGAGCTCGTTGAGGAGCGAGATTGAGGGACCGTCATCAATCGCGAGATGCTTGGCGAGTCGCACATTAGAGAGATGCGCCAGCGCGACCTCTGTGGGCATCGCGCGAGAGGTGCGCAAGAGACCGATTGAGCGGCTGATCCGATCGCGCAGCGCAGCGCCCTGATCATCAAGGAGCGCAGCACGAACCTTGCGCTCAAAGTTCACGATCACCGGAACGAGCGAGCGTAGATCCTCGATGAGGTCGTCCTCTGTCCGACCCAGAGTGACCTGATTTGAGACCTGATAAAAGTCGCCTGCAGCTTTACTCCCCTCTCCGTAAAGGCCGCGCACAGCGAGGCCAGTTCGCTGGGCAGCCTGGAAGACCTTCTCGAGCTCGCTGCGAACCATCCCGAGGGCAGGGAGATGCAGCATCACAGACGCTCGCAGCCCAGTGCCTACGTTCGTGGGGCAGCCTGTCAGATAGCCGAAGCGCTCGCTGACGGCGAACTCAACGCGCCTCTCGAGCAGGCGGTCCACAGACTGCGCAGCCCGCCATGCGCTGTCGATATCGAAGCCAGCCTCAATCGCCTGCACGCGGAGGTGGTCTTCCTCGTTCACCATAATCGAGAGAGTCTCCCGATCACCAAAGGCGACCGCACGCCCGGGCAGCGCCTTCGTTGACTCTTCGACCGGCGCCATGTCTCGGCTGATGAGGTGCCGCTCACGCAACATGAGGCGCAAGACCACCGGCGCGTCCTTCATCTCTACCCAGAGCGTCTCCCCATTGAGCTCGATGCTGAGGAGGTGCTGGCGAAGGACCCCACACAGATCACGAGCAGAGCTCTCATCTAGCTTGGAGACGAAGGGGTAGCCGCCCACGTTGCGTGCGAGCCGCACCCGGCACGACACGACGACGTCAGCCTCGGGGCCTTCAGAGCTCAGCCAGCTCCCGACGCGGGAGGCTAAGCGATGCACATCTATGGGAGAGAAGGACATGTCTCGGTGGGCCCTCAGGGCACTCCTCATAGCCTATCCTCCAGCGCCCCCTCAACGAACCGAATCCCGTGAAGCGTACGGCTTGCCCGGGGCGGCATCGGGTGCCATTCTCTTGACAGGGAGACCGCCATGGACACCCACTCAATCATTGTGCTCGCGACCCTCGGGGCCGCCCTAGTCCTGTTCATCACAGACGCCTATCGCTACGAGGTGATCTCGGTCGGTGCGGCTGTGGTCCTGGCCAGCACAGGCGTGTTCGATGACCCCCAAGACGCCTTCACCGGCTTCGCCTCGCCAGCGGTCTTCTTGGTCTCGGCGATGTACGTCTTTGGAGCCGCCTTCACTCGCTGGGGCGTCACCGAATCCATAGGCCAGCGCTTCCTAGGCGGCTCAGCCATCGGAGAGCGAAACCTGGTCTTCCGGATCGTCCTCCTCTCAGGGATCCTCTCCAGCTTCCTCTCAAACGCGGGCGTCGTCGCGATCCTAATCCCGGTCCTCGGGAGCGTGTCGCGTGAGACCAAGATCCCGGCCTCGCGGCTGCTCATGCCGCTCGCCTTCGGGAGCCTACTGGGCGGCCTCGTCACCCTCATCGGCACCTCCAAGAACCTGGCGGTGAACCAGGTCCTCGTCTCTATCCGCGAGAAGGCGAAGGACACCATCGCTACGGGCGAGGGCGATGAGATCGCCGTAGCCCTCTCTCAGACCCAAGAGTTCAGTCTCTTTGAGTTCTCGTGGCTTGGCCTCGCGCTGCTCGCCATAGGCGCGATCTACTTCTTAGGGCCTGGACTCCGCCTGCTCCCGCGGAAGCGTCAAGACGAATCTCTCACAGAGCACTATCACGTGCGCGAGTTCGTCACCGAGGTGCTCGTGAAGCCCTCGAGCACCTTGATCAATCGCGCGGTCGGCGATGACGAGTTCTTCAAGGACCACGACGTCAGCGTCTTGGGGATCGTGAGGCCAGACGCGAGCTCAATCCTAGCGCCAGGGCCCTACAACCGGATCCGGGCTGAGGACACCCTCGTCCTGCAAGGGGAACCGGACGAGATCCTAGCGCTCCGCAGAGACCTAGATCTCCAGGACGCAGGGTCTGTAGAGGTCGGGGACACGACCCTCTACTCAGGTGACGTCGCCCTAGTGGAGGCCATCATTCCACCTGGTTCTACGCTCCTCGGCCGCTCCCTCAGCGAGTCTGAGTACCAAGAGCACTCTGGGCTGAACGTCGTAGCCCTCTCCAAGGGCGGCAAGCTCCAGGGCGGAGGTGTTCGACAGGTAATCCTCGAGGTCGGAGACACACTGCTTATCCAAGGTCACTTGCGGGACATCGAGCGCGCGAAACGAGACCGAGAGATCCTCATCCTCGAGCAGAAAGAGCTTCAGCCGATTGGCAAGGGCGCGCTCATCACGGTGCTCACCCTCGGCGTCGTCCTCACGCTCGCCTTCCTGAAGCTGATGCCAGTCTGGATCGCTGCCACCGCGGGGGCCATATTCCTCGTGGCGACTAGAACGATCCAACCTAGGGAGGTCCACCAAGCGATCGACTGGACCGCCCTGATCCTGATCGGCGGCATGCTCGCCATCGGTCGCGCCTTCGAAGAGACAGGCCTCGCAGGTCAAGTCGCGACCTTCATCAGCGGAATGGCAGGAGAGAGCATGACCCCACATATGATGGTCGGGCTCTTCTTAGTGATCACAGGCCTGCTCACGCAGCTCATTGATCACATCGCATCTGCAGTCATCATGACCCCTATCGCCGTCACGACAGCTGCAGGACTCGGGTTGAATGACCGCCCGTTCATGATGGCTGTGCTCGCTGGGGCGAGCCTCGCCTTCATGTCGCCCGTGGCCCACCAGGCGAACACCATGGTCATGGGTCCAGGCGACTACCGCTACAAAGACTTCCTCCGCGCTGGGACCCCGCTGATCATCGTGGAGTACATCGCGGCCTTCTTCCTGATCCCCGCGCTCTTCTCCTTCCACTGAGCCCCGCTAGAACTTCCGGCGTCCCCAAGAGAGGGCGCGCAGCAGGTTCTTCCAACGACTGTCGAGCTCTTCGCGCATATAGGCCAGGGTCTCTCGCTCCCCGCCGAGCTCCTCGGAGAGCTCTCTCAGCTCCTCGGCTAACTCTTTGAGCTCCTCCTCGACGTCCTCCCGAGCGCGAACGCTCTCGTTGAGGGTGGTCTGCGTACCGCGAAGCTCAGCCTCTATACCCGAGGCGACCTCCTCGACGCGACGGAGGTCAACCTCCACCTGCTCACGAGTGGAGACATTCTTCTCCAGCTCAGCGCGGAGCTCTGACATGACATTGCGGTGTGCTTCAAGTTCCGCCATGAGCTCCTGCCGCTCCCTCTGCGCAAGCTCTTGGACCTCTCGCAGGGCCTGCTCATGCTGGCCCTCTATATCTCCGAGAGCACCGCGTACAGCGTCGAGCTCATCAGAGCGCTCAGCCAAGACCGCCTGGTGGCCTCGCAGGTCCTTCTGCAAGGCCTCCACGACCTCAGCCGACTCCTCTCTGACTCGAGCCGCGTCCTCTCGAACCCGGTCACTCTCCTGCTCACGTTCTTTGAGCACGGCCTCCGTAGCGCGCGCGACCGCCTGCAGCTCATCCACGAGCGCACGGTGACCATCTAAGTCGGCCTCAAGCGCAGCGCGTGCCAGAGAGCCCTCTGAGCGCTCTCGCTCTAGCTCCGACTGCATCCTGGCGGCCTCCACTTGCGCGTCCCGCGCGAGCTCCTCTAGTCGAGTCAAGCTCGAACGGTGCTCTGAGAGCTGCCCCTCGTACTCAGAGCGCATCACGCTCACCTCGTCCCTCTCTCGAGCGAGCTCAGCCTCGAGGTCTAGAGCGCCCCGGTAGACCTCTTTGAGCTGCCCTTCAAGAACCTCGACGGTCTCCTTGTGCGCGCCCAAGTCTGCGCCGAGGTCCCCCTTCACAGCCTCGAAGTCCTCTCGCGCCCCCTCGAGCTCACGCTCTAGAGATGCGGCTGTGTCGCGGGCGCGTCCGAGCTCAGAAGAGAGCTCCGCGATGACCTCTCGGTGAGAAGAGATCTGATCATCAAACTCCTGGCGCGCCTCATCGATCTCCTCGCGCTCGCGCTTGAGCTCATCTTCGAGGCTGCGAGCACCATCAAGCGCTAGCTCAAGCTCGCTCTCCATCTGACTGTGCTGCGCCTTGTATTGGCTGAGGTCCTCCTCAAGAGCCTCCACCCGCGCCGCAGTCTCAGCGCGCTCGCGCTCGAGCTCAGACTCCAAGAGCGCGACGGCTTCAGCGCGCTCTTCAGCGCTTTTCATGAGCTCTTGATGCGAGGCCCTGTGTCCAGCGAGGTCCCTCTCGAGCGCGTCGATCACCTCGGCTGCGCCAGCGCGCTCTCGAGCGAGCTCCCCCTCCAGGGTCTCCACAGCCTCCACTTGGCCGGAGTAGCTCTCGCTCATCTCAGCGTTTGAGGCCTTATGACCGGCGAGGTCCGCCTCGAGCGCGTCGATCGCCTCCTTAGAGGCCTCACGCTCTCGCTCAAGCTCAGACTCCAGCGCCTCCGCAGCATCGACTTGGCCGGAGTAGCTCTCGCTCATCTCAGCATGTGCGGCCTTATGACCGACGAGGTCCGCCTCGAGCGCGTCGATCGCCTCCTTAGAGGCCTCACGCTCTCGCTCAAGCTCAGACTCCAAGGCCTCAACGGCTCGCAGCTGCGTGGCGAGGCTCTCGCTGAGCTCTGCGTATGACTCCTTGTGTCCAGCGAGGTCCGCCTCCAGAGCTTCAATCACCTCCTTGGAGTCGGCACGCTCGCGCTCGACCGCGACCTCTAAGGCTTGGACCGCCTCAACCTGCTCCGCGTAGCTCGCGGTCATCTCAGCCTGAGAGTCCTTGTGCCCCGCGAGGTCGGCTTCCAAGGCCTCGATAGCCTCACTAGCCGAGGCACGCTGGCGCTCGAGCTCCCGCTCAAGGTCCCTGACATGCCCATTCAGCTGCTCTAGCTCAGCGGTTAGGACTGCGCTCGCTTCTTGGTGAGCGCGAAGCTCTTCGTTCAGCTCCCCTACGACCGCCTCTGTCTCACGGCTCTGCGCTGCGGCCTCCCGCTCCAAGGCCGCGCCCGCCTCATCTCGAACTCGCAGAAGCTCTTGCAGCTCTACGCACACCTCACGCTGGCTCGCGAGGTCAGCCTCGAGCGTCGCGATGCTTTGCGAGCTCTCCCGACGCTCGCGCTCGAGCTCATCCTCAAGGAGGGCAAGCGCCTCATCACGCGAAGAGACGACCCCCTCGAGCGCCTCACGCGCCCGGATGTTGCCGCCGAGGTCTCGCTCGAGCTCCTTCAAGGCTTTCGCTGAGGCCTTGCGCTCCTCTCGCGCCTCACGAGCGATCACCTTCAACTCTACGCGCAGGTCACGCGCGTCGAGGCGGAGCTGCTTGGTCATGTCCTTCCGGCGGGCGACCTCTCCACGCGCCTCTCTGAGCGAGCGAGCGTGCTGCTCGAGGTCATCTGCGAGCGCCGCGTTGACCTCATGCAGGCGCTCCCACTCTGGCACGATCGCGTCTCGCTGCACGTCAAAGCGCATCAACTCCTTGACCAAGGCGTTGATCGGCTTCGTGGTCCCCAGCGGCGCAGCCTGAGAGGAGAAGAGCCCCTCCGTGTCCGGGAGAGTGGCGCCGTTGAAGGCCGCTATGACAGCGTGCCTGTAGACCTCCCCCTCGTGATCATGGCTGTAGAGCGCCTCGTTGTAGAAGCGATGAAACTCCCCCGCGAGCTCGCGCAGCGGCGCGTCACGGTCCATATACATGGACAAGCACATCAGGCCTAGCCAGCGCTCAATATTCGCGTGGCCGACGCTGACCACCTCGCCGCCGAGCTCTCGGAGCCGGCCCTCAACGTCTTGACGCTTCGGGAGGCCGTGGCTGTGATGCTCCTCTAGGTAGCGATGATGCAGCTCGAGCTTCTCGGTCAAGAAGCCGCGCAGGCGCGCCTCAGCCTCTTCTACGCGCTTGGTCTGGTAAGGCCCTGCGTGGATGACCCAGCTCTTCGCAACGCGCCAGGACTCCTCCACAAAGGCGCGCCGACGGCGCTTGGGCACGTGCTCTAGAGTGTCGAAAGAGACCACCGCGTCAAAGCTCTCTGCGGCGAAGGGCAATCGGGAGCCGTCCCCTAGAACCAAGCCGCCGACCTCAGAGGGCTCTAGATCGACGAGCTCGATCTTGTCCTGTGGGAGGAACCTCGCCAAGAGCCCTGTACGCCCCCCCACGTCAAGGATCCGCAGCGCTCCCCGATCACCGCGAGCGCGGTCTACGAGGTCAGCGACGAGCCTGTACCGCTGGTACTGGTCGAAAGGGAGGCTAACGTCTCCCTTGCTCATGAGGTCGACTCCGCCCTCGTGATCTCACCGCCAGACCTCCGCTCCATCCTCCATCGAGTGGGCAAATACAAGAGACCATGCTGGTGCTTCGCGCCATCCACCACCTCGAAGGTGATGGCATGCTCGCGGTGGTCGATCGCGGTCGGAGAGGCCTTACTGTGATCGTAGAGGAAGGTCGTAAGGTAGTACTGGCCAGCGAGGAGGGGCATGGAGTCAAAGCTCATCTCTACTGTCCCCTCTTCACCTGCAACGACACCCTCAAGGTGGATCGGCTGCTCTCGCCATTGGTGGTTCGAGCCGTTTACGTAGGTGCCGTCTGAGCGATAGATCCCTAACCCGAAGACAGGCTGCGCAGTGTCCTTCAGCGCCTTGTACTCCAAGCGGACCGCGAAGGGCCGCCCTGTCTGGAACACGTGCGCCTGCTTGTCCTCCTCATCAAACATCCCCATCGCGGTGACCTCGATCTCGCCGGTGCCCCAGCGCGGGTACTCCGTCTCTCCCCTGTTGAGCATGCTGAGCCGCTCATCGCCGCGCTCTTTGATGCGCTTGAGGTAAGCGTCTGAGACCCCCTCTGCGTCGCCCTGCTCTAAGACCTCGCCGCGGTCCATCATCACGACGTTCTGACACATGCTCTTCACAGCGCCGAGATCGTGAGAGACAAAGATCGTCGTCTTGCCGCGCTCACGGAATTCGTTGAGCCAGTTGAGGCACTTGCCCTTGAAGTGTTCATCACCCACTGAGAGGGCCTCGTCGATCAGGAGGATGTCAGGGTCTACGCTCGATGCGACGCTGAAGCCGAGACGAACGTACATGCCTGAGCTGTAGGTCTTCACGGGGCGGTCAATGAAGTCCCCTAGCTCGCTGAAGGTCACGATGGATTCATACTTCGCCTCGATCTCCTCCTGACTCATCCCGAGGATCGAGCAGTTGAGGAAGATGTTCTCTCGGCCCGAGAACTCCGGGTGAAAGCCGGCGCCGAGTTCGAGCAGGCTCGCGACGCGCCCGTTGGTCTGGATCGTCCCCTCCGTCGGCTGGGTCACTCCAGTGAGGAGCTTCAACAAGGTGCTCTTGCCTGCGCCGTTCTCACCCACGATGCCCACGGTCGAGCCGTGCGGCACATCGAGGTAGACGTTTCGAACAGCCCAAAACTGCCTGCAGCGCGGCCCACCAGGCAGGATCAAGTCCCAGAGCCGGTGGATCGGCTTGTCGTAGATCTCGTAAGCCTTGCTGAGGCCCTTGGCTACGACCGCGCTCGTTGAGCCCGTGTTCTCCATGCTAGCGCTCATTACAGGAGGTCA
The DNA here is from genome assembly GCA_022446815.1 of Planctomycetota bacterium. Classification (GTDB taxonomy): domain Bacteria; phylum Planctomycetota; class UBA1135; order UBA1135; genus JAKVCE01. Next base: position 212,315 of record JAKVCD010000009.1, on the reverse strand, counting down.
GGGAAGCGGGCCTTTTGGGAGCGGAAGAAAGAGGCGCCCGCGGCGAAGACAAAGAGCGCCACGAGCAGGAAGGGGCCGATGAGGTGCAAGCCGGGCCACTCACCGAAGAGGAGGACCTCTCTGTAACTCTCGATCAGCCAGTGCATCGGGTTGATGTCGAGGATGAAGGCGAACTGACCGCCCCGCGCCTGCTCAACCAGCGCCACTGGATAGAAGATCGGAGTAGCGAACATCCAGAAGGTCACCAGCACCCCGACAAGGTGATAGGTGTCCCGCAGGAAGAGGTTCAGCGTGGAGAGGAAGTAACCCAGCCCGAGCGTAAACACGCCTTGCGCCAACATGAGCAGAGGCAAGCAGAGCATAGAGACCCCCCACTTCAGGGTTCGATCTGGCCCGGGGTCCATGATCTGTAAGTCCACCATGGCCAGAGAGGCTGTCTCGACCTCGACGAAGCCTGCGGTGTCTCCCTTCAAGATGAAGAAGCCCACCCCTAAGAGGACCAAGGGGATGCCGATCAACATGTTGATGAGTGAACTAACGGTGAGGAACGCCGGCAACACCTCTGAGGGGAACACGACCTTCTGGATGAGGTTGGTGTTCTCGACGAGGCAGTTCGTGCTGCGCGAGACTGTCTCAGCGAAGGCGGTCCAGACGGTGATCCCCGAGAGCATCCACATCGCGCTCGCCTCCGGAGACATCTTGTCTCCAAAGCGCACCTCCATGATCAGGCGGAAGACGACGAAGTAGACCGCCAGGTTCAGGAGCGGAAAGATCACGGACCAAAAGAAGCCCATGCTTGAGCCCACATAGCGCGCCTTCAGGTCACGCACGACGAACTCCCGCAGGAGCCTGCGGTGCGCTATGAGGTCTCTTATCGTCCCAAACACTGCGCGCTCTCCTAGAGGACGGACTTGCCCAGCGCACTCAAGATCAGGTCGACGGCCGCCTGCGCGGTTTGGTTGCCGTCATCAAGGATGGGGTTGATCTCTGTCATCTCTAGGCCAAGGATCGCGCCGCTTGCGGCAGCGTGCTCCATCACGAGGTGAGACTCTCTCCAGGTCGTACCACCAGGCACGGGCGTACCCACCCCGGGAGCGACGCTCGGGTCCGTGCCGTCGAGGTCAAAGGAGAGGTGAAAGCCAGCGGTGCCCTGGGTCGCGATCTCAAGGGCACGCTTCATGACCTCGTGGATGCCGAGCATGTCAATCTCACGCATTGTGAAGACCTCCAAGCCCACCTCCTTGACGAGGCGACGTTCTTCGGCGTCCACGCTGCGCACCCCGACGAGCACAGCGTTCTCAGGGCTGACAATCGGCGCGCCATGAGCGAGCTCAGTGAGCGAAGCAGGCCCTCGGCCCAAGCAAGCGGCGAGCGGCATCCCGTGGATGTTGCCCGAAGGCGACGTCTCAGGAATGTTCATGTCAGCGTGTGCGTCGAACCAGATCAGCCCGATCTTCTCACCGCGTTCACGGTGATGCCGACCGATCCCCGCGACCGTACCGCAAGCGATCGAGTGGTCGCCGCCTATCACGAGCGGAAACTTATCCGACGCCAAGAGCTCTCCAACTCGGTCGCGCAGGTCCTCGCAGGTCCTCGCGATCTCGTCTAAGAAGCGCGCGTTCGGATCGGCGGGGTCTAGCGACTCCGGCTGATCCACGGGCACATTTCCGCAGTCCTCAAAGCTCAACCCCAGCTCTCGAACGCGTGCCTCGAGGCCGGCGATACGTATTGCGCTCGGGCCCATATCCACCCCGCGGCGACCACCGCCAAGGTCCATAGGAACGCCTAGCATTGCGACGGTCTTCTCGATCACGAGCTCTCCTCCAGGGCTGCAGCGTGAATGATGACTTGCCTCTTCAAGAACCTAGCTCCCAGCTCAGTGCGTCCTAGACGCGAGCGCGCCTAGCAGCGCCCCGTGGCGCACACCTTCACGGACATCCGAGACCTCGCTGTTGAGCTCATCCAAGGCTTCCAAGCCACCCCAGAGGCCGAGGGCGTACCCGACCCTGCGAGGGTACTTTGCCGCCCTGTAGCGAGCGTTCGGTGTGTCAGCCTCCAACATAGGCTCGTAGCGAGCCTCGTCTATGAGCGCCCTCACACCCGCCATGTCGATCAAAAGGCCGCTGGCGAGGACGCTCTGGTCAAAGCCTGGAGAGTCCCAGATGCCCGCGCGAATCAGCCCGAGGACGCGGGGGTCGCGCGCCCGGTAGAGCGAGAGAGCCAGCGCCTCGTTGACGACCTCGTCCTTGCCATAGGGGAACTGATGTCTGAGGTAAGCCAGGTCTTCGACCCCTCCAAAGCCCTCGAGGGCCTCGACCGCCCTAGCGCCGATCTTCCCGGGAGGCAGCCCCGCGCTGAGGAGTTCGCGCAAGAGGTCACGCGCCTCAGGGTTGCCCTGTACAGAGAGCGCGATGCTCGCTTGAAGCGCACGAACCCCGTTCAGCCCAGCCAAGGCCTGCGAGAGCAGGTCACTGAGCGCAGGCGACTCTGCACCCGCAGAGGCCCAGTCAACAACCTGCCGGTGCACCGACGAGCGGCGGTCCCCTAGGTGCTCGGAGACGAACGTGGAAGCGTCAACGTCCCCCATCTTCGCTAGCTGAACCTGCGCCGCTGCCACAACGTCCTCGCTTGGATGCTGCCTCAGCGCACGCAGCAAGGGCACGGCGGCATCTCCTCCGACGTAACCGAGCGCCTCTGCGCAGTAGATCAACTGCATCGGGCCTAGGCGACCGCTCTCGATCTCATCCCGCAGCGGCGCGAGAGAGGCAGAGTCACCAGCCTTGGCCAAGAGAGCCATCGCGCGGTAGCGCATCGAGGGGATCTCCTTCGCCAAGCGGAGCATGCCGACCGTCTCCCGTTCGAGGTCACGCGCTCGGATCTCCTCGAGCATCATCCCCCAGTCAGGGTTCCAAAGGCCTGCCTCTACGAGCATCGAGACCTCGCCAGGCATCGCCCGCAGCGCAGCGCACACGGCCTGCTCTGAGGCAGCGCCAGCTTGTGTCCGCTCAGACTCGGCGAGCGAGCGGAAGTGGTCCTTGGATCCAGGTCGAACGCTTGAGGCGGCGGCGTTCAGGACGAAGCCCTTCAGGAAGGCCTCGTCCTCGGCCAGGCGCTCGATCAGGGCGACCTCCCAAGCGCGACCGTCGATCAGACCAAAGTGCCGTCCGGCATCCCAACGCAGCTTCAAGAGGAGGGCAGATGCCTCTGTCGCCTCGCTCGCGGGGGCATCAGTCGCGAAGAGCAGCAGCTTGCTCGCGGTCTCAGCACGAGCCGCGTCCCCGCTCTCGCTAACCGCCTCGACGTAGTCGGCAGCGGCCCAGCGTCCGGTGCGCATGAGCGCGAGCAAGGCGCACTCTGCGACGAGCGGCGCCGAGTCTCCGCGCAAGCGCTCGAGTAGCGGGCTCACCCCGACCCCGAGCTCACCGAGCGCGAGCACTGCAGCGCAGCGCTCTTGGAGATTCTCTGATGCGAGTGCTTCGACGATGAGCGCACGACCGCGCTTGGAGCCTGACGCGCCGAGGGCGAAGAGCGCCGCGGCACGAGTGCCTTGGTCTAAGCCGCCAGCTTCGATCGCAGTGATCGCAGCGAGCTCTGTTCGCGCTGGATTGAAAGAGATCCGCGCGTCTTGTTTGAGGAGTCGCGCCCAATCGCTCTGGGGTGCGCTCTGAGATACCGCGGGTACGGCGAGAGCGAGCGAGAGCGCGAGGGTCGCATACAGGGGACGGGCCATAGTTGTTTGAGGTCGAGACCTAGGGAGAGGCTAGCGATGGTTACATCGGCCGCAAAACGACCACAAGTTGGGGTAAAAACTAGACTTGCGGCATCTGCGGGACCAACGCGAGCGGGCGTAGACCCCCTCTCATGGACCCCTCGTGAGGCACTGGGAACCCTAAGACTCGCCCGTCGCGCTCCCCATGGCGCCGACTGCGATCAGCGTCGAAGCTAATCGTCTTCAGAATAAAGGCTTAGGTGAATCACCCACTCTTGGAGGGGTGTGCGCCATGTCGCGGCGGAGAGAGCCGCAGAGTGACCTCAAGAGACCCAGCCTCGAGGGGCCTCAGCGGCACCCTGGCCTCCCAGCCATCAGACCTCCAAGCCCTCAGATCACCGCTCGAGCCCTCCTCGAGCCCTGAGAGGGTAAAGCGGCCCCTAGGGTCACTCACGGCGCGAGCCCCCGAAGGACCCTCAACGCGGATCCCTACGAGGGGCTCACCATCTTGAACATCCACAACCACCCCCTTCACAACGCAGCCCGCCCCCTCCTGCGAAGAGCAAGCCATAAGGAGCGCTGAGAGGAGCGCCGCTGTGCAGCTGAGAGACCTCACTCGACTGGCTCCCCTAAGAGCTCGACGACCTGATCGCGGCGAGCATCCCGCAGCGCGGCGGTGTTCGCCTCTAGGTTCAAGCGCAAGAGCGGCTCAGTGTTCGAGGAGCGAACGTTACACCACCACCACTCGTCATCCCCGAGGTCACCACACTCGATGGTGACTCCATCGAGCTCATCCACCCGACCCTCCGGGAAGGTCTCTCGCAGCGAGGCTAAGGCCTGCGCCGTGTCCTCGACCCGGAAGTTGATCTCTCCAGTCTGGTGGTAGCGACGGAGGTCTCCCACCAGCTGACTGAGCGGGGTGCCTGGATTCCTTGAGAGCAGGTTCAGCACAGAGATCATCGCGAGCACGCCGGAGTCCGTCGTGAAGTTGTCGGCGAAGTAGAAGTGCCCAGAGAGCTCGCCTGCAAAGAGCGCGCCCTCCTCTCGCATCGTCGCCTTTATGAAGGAGTGCCCGACGCGATCACGGATCGCACGCCCGCCAGCGCGCTCCACCTCCTCCTTGACCACCCAAGATGACCGCAGGTCGTACACGATCGGCACCGGCCCTCGCTGGGCGAGCAGATCGCGCGCCAAGAGCGCGGTGATGAGGTCCGCTGGCACAGTGACCCCCTTCTCGTCCACAAAGCAACACCGGTCGGCGTCCCCGTCAAAGCTGACACCGACCCGCGCACCCGTAGAGGCGATCAGCCCCCGCACGGGGTCGAGGTTCTCCTCTTTGAGCGGGTTGGCCTCGTGGTTCGGAAAGGTGCCGTCAGGCTCCATGAACATCGACTCAGCCTGAATCTCAGGGATCAGCTTGAGGATGCCGGGCAAGGTGTACCCCGCCATCCCATTCGCCGCGTCGATGGCGACCTTCACAGGCTCCTTGAGGTCGGCAAAGGAGGCCACGTGGGCGTGGTAATCGGCCAGGAGATCGAGGTGAGTCATGCCCCCCTCCTCTGCCCCAGCGGCGGGCCCATCCCCAGCGCAGGCAGCCTCGATCTTGTCGATCCCAGTGGTATAGGCAACCGGCTTCGCGCCCTCCCTGCAGAGCTTCATCCCATTGTATTCGCCGGGGTTGTGGCTCGCGGTGACGACCATTCCGCCTGCGACCTCTCTAGATCCGATCGCGTAGTAGACCATCGGGGTTGAGGCCAAGCCGATGTTGATGACCTCTCGGCCGACATCGCGGAGGCCCTGGCAGACCGCCTCGGAGACCTCCGGCGAGTGCACGCGAGCGTCACGACCGACGACCACGGGGCCGGGGCCTAAGAGCTCAGAGAAGGCCCGCCCAACCTTGCGCGCGATCTCCGTGTCGAGGTCGCTCGGATAGATACCGCGAATGTCGTAAGCCTTGAAGATTCCCATGGGGTGTCCTGCTCGTCTGGTCTAGGTCAGGGGTGGACTCGAGCCTCCTTCTCAAGACGAGAGGATACCGCAGGACGCGGCCCTTGGCTCACTCTCCAAGGATCTCTTCCAGCGCCGCTTGCAGCCGCGCGGCGTCTTCCGGGCCAACGCCGCTGTGAGTCACAAAGCGCAGCGAGTCCGCCGTGAAGGCGTAGACCTGGACGCCTCGCTCCCCTAGGGCTGCGACGAGGGCGCTCGCGCTCGGCGCAGGATCAGAGACCCGCAGCAAGACGATGTTCGTGTCAACGCTGTCCGGAGGGGAAGAGAGCCCCTCAAAGCGGTTCATGCGTCCGGCGATGTCCCTAGCGAGCGCGTGGTCCTCTGCCAGCCTGGACCTGTTGTGCTCGAGAGCCCAGAGACCCCCAGCAGCGATAAGGCCGGCCTGCCGCATCCAGCCGCCCAGGCGCTTGCGCACAAGGCGCGCGCGCTCCAAGAAGGCCCCCCCGCCAGCTATGACGGACCCCACAGGAGCGCCCAGCCCCTTCGAGAGGCAGACTGAGACGGAGTCAGCGCAAGCGGCCCAATCTGCAGCGCTGACGCCGCTGGCGACCTCCGCGTTCGCGAGCCGCGCCCCGTCCAAATGAACCGGGACATCCGCCTCCCGGCAGACATCAGCGACCGCCTTCATAGCCTCCATTGGAACGACCGATCCGCCAGAGTCGGCGTGAGTCTGCTCCATACAGACGAGCCCAGTATCTGGGCAATGAATGAAGTCCGGGCGCAGCGCGCGCTTCACCTCCTGCGCGTCGAGCGCGCCTCGCTCTCCATCGAGGGGCCAGAGCTGTATGCCGTGCAAGGCTGCGGGGGCGCCGGCCTCGTAGTTAGCGATGTGAGCCCCACGCTCACAGAGGACCTCATCACCAGGGCGAGTCCACGCCCCGAGCGCGACCTGGTTGGCCATGGTCCCAGAGGGTACGAAGAGCGCGCCCTCCTTCCCCAGCCAAGCCGCTGCGAGCTCTTCGAGGCGCCGCACCGTCGGGTCGCCGTCGAGGACATCATCCCCGACCTCAGCGCTCGCGATCGCCGCCCTCATCTCCTCAGAGGGGAGCGTGACTGTGTCGCTGCGAAAGTCTGATGAGCTCATGCCTTAAGACTCGAGGCAGGCGCGAACCCTACGGACCCCTTCGCGGATGTTCTCGACCGAGTTGGCGTAGCTGAAGCGCATGTACCCTTCCCCGAAGCTGCCGAAGCTAGTCCCGGAGAGGCAGGCCACCCCTGCCTCATAGAGCAAGCGCTCCTCTAACTCCTTCGAGCTGCAGCCAGTCTCCTTCACGTTGGCGAAGGCATAGAAGGCCCCCTTCGGCATCAGACAGGTGAAGCCTGGGACCGCGTTGAGCTCTTCGACGATGATCTTCCGGCGCTCGTCAAAGGCCGCGCACATCTCATCCACCGCGTCCTGCGGCCCGCGCAGGGCCGCTGCCCCAGCGACCTGAGTCGCGGCGTTCGCGCAAGAGGCGCAGTTGATCTGCATCCTCTCCGCCTGGTCTACGAGGCGCTCTGGCCAGACCCCCCAGCCGAGCCTCCAACCGGTCATGGCGTAGGTCTTGCTCCAGCCGTCAAGGCAGATCGCGCGATCCGCGACAGACTCATACTGCAAGATCGAGACGTGCTCCTCGCCGTCGTAGAGGAGGCGCGAGTAGATCTCGTCGCAGAGGATCGCGACGTCGGGGTGCTGCTCAAGGCCAGCGACCAAGCGATCCATCTCTTCACGTGGCACGACCCCGCCCGTCGGATTCGCGGGCGTGTTGATGATGATCAGGCTCGTACGCGGGGTGATCTGAGCGAGGACCTCGTCGGCGGAGAAGCTGTATGCCTTCTCCTCAGCGAGCCGCATCGGGACAGCCAGAGCCCCGGTGAAGCGGATCATCGACTCGTAGATAGGGAAGCCTGGGTTGGGATAGATGATCTCAGCGCCGGGCTCACCGAACATGAGGATCGCATAGAAGAGAGTCGGCTTCCCTCCGGGAGCGATCAACACGCGGTCGGGGTGCACCGTCGCGCCACGGCCGCGAGCGATGTCATCACAGACAGCCTCCCTCACCTCGGGGATCCCCTTGGCCGGGGTGTACTTGTGCCACCCATCCGCGAGGGCCTTGCGCCCCGCCTCTACGATGTGCGGAGGGGTCTCAAAGTCCGGGGCCCCGATGTGCAGGTGGACGACGTCCCTCCCATCTGCCTCAAGGGCCTTCGCCTTAGCGAGGACCTCGAAGGCTGTCTCCGTCCCTAGGGACGACATGGCTTGGGCGATCTTCAATGGCTTGGCTCCGAAGGGGGACTCCGTCCGCGGGCGCCGAGCGGGTGCTCATTTCCCACGCGAAGAGCCTCGAGAGGGACTCTCAGCCGTTCAGGGTAGACCTACCCTCGGAGACCGGCAAGCCTACCTGCGCCCAGCTTGCCAGCGCTCAACCGCCCGGCGGCGTTCATCAGCGCTAGCGTCCGGGTCAAACTCGAGCTCTGAGCCATAGCGCTGCTTGAGGTGATCCAGTGCGATGCCTCGCGCGGTCGCGTCTTCACAGAGGAGTAAGCCCACGAGGTCGGACTCGACCCTGTCATCTCCGAAGCGATAACAGGCGCCCGCTGCGAGGGCCAGCAGGGCCTCTGGAGAGCCCGCTGAAGCGGGGATACCGCCGCGCGCTGAAAGCGACAAGAGGCGCTGGTGGTAACGACGCAGCGCGGGGAGTGAGCGGTCATCTTCGATCCTGCTGAGCGCCTCACAAGCCCAAGCAGCAACGCTCACGACCGGATCTCGGAGTGCACCGATGAGCGCTGGGACCGCGTCAGGATGACCGATGTCACCAAGCGCTTGGCAGAGGACAGCGCGCTTCTCTGCAAAGCCCGCCGGATACTTCATCCCGACCCCCACGATCGCGGGCAAAGCGTCCTCTCCGTACTCGACGAGGCGCGCACGGAGGGTCTGGTCACCTTCTCTGTCTGCAGCGGTACCGCCGTCTCCGATCTTGCTGATCAGCTTGAGGATCTTCTTGTGCCTCGCGCCGGGGACGTGACGGACCCCCCGCAAGGACTCAGCGCCACCATAGCGAGCCCACCAGCCTTGGAGCTTGGCGATGTCAGCGAGGCGCTCATGCCGCGGACCCAAGGGCTCGTAGCACATGTGCACACCGGTCACCTCGAAGAAGGCCTCAAAGAAGCTCTCTCGGATGAGATCGTCTTGATGGTCTAGACCCGCGAGCAGCACTGGCACGCCGCTCGGATCGCCGAGGGCCGCGCGGGCCCTCGCGATGTCCAGGCGGAGCTCGTCCCACTCAAAGCGGTCGAGGGCCATGCGGAGCTCAGGAGCAGCCTCCTGCACCTCCAGCGCGAGCAAGGCGCGCGCCGCTGCACGCACGACATCCGGGTCTGGGTCTGCTTTCAGGAGCTCGCGGAGCCTGCCCGTCGCCTCCCCCACTCGCAGGACCCCTAGCGCCTCAGCAGCAGCGGCCCGGTCCACTGCATTCGAGCGCTCTAGAGAACGCAGCAGCGCACCACCCGCAGCCTCCAGCGAGTCACCCAGCTCCATGCGAGTCACCACTGTAGCGGCGTGGACTCGGACATAGAGCTCCTCGTGCTCTAGAGCAGCGGCCACTGCGGGAGCGGCCTCTAGGCCTATCCCCTCGAGGACGGTCATAGCCTGCTTCCAGGTCTTGTTGTCCCAGGAGCCCATAGCCTTGACCAGCTCAGGTATCGCGGGGCCGGCGATCTCTACGAGACGCGCGCGGGCAGCAGCGGCCGCAGCAGGGACGGGGAACTGGAAGAGAGAGATGAGCTCTTGGATGTCTTCGGCGCTGTCTCCCTCCGGGATCTCGACCTCCACCTGGCCGATCGGCGGACGAGCGAAGTCGACGAGGTGCGCGGGGCCAGCCTCCTCGGGGGTGATCCCGTCAGGGGTCACGAGCTTGACCTCCGGGGCTGTCTCGATCGGCTCCTCAGAGGGGTCGAGGTCGCTGAAAGCGAGGGTCGTGGACTCGAGGCGCCTAGAAAGGCCGGGGTGATAGTCCTCGATCGGGTAGTAGAGCTTGTAGTGAAGCTGACACTCGACCGTGCCGTTGCTCACCCCGATCGGCACACGGTGCTCTCGTGTCTCCCCCGAAGGGATCTGGGTGTTCACAGGGAGGGTCAGGCCATAAGGTCTCTTGTAGGGGTCACGGAAGACCATCCTGGAGCGCCCGACCTCTGCCCCGCTCGCGTCACGCAGGATGACTAGGGACTCGACAGAGCGCTGCTTGAGCTCGGTCGGGAAGTTGTGACCCGCCCCACGGTTCGTAATCTTGACCACGACCTCGTTGCCTTCAATCTCAGCGTCGTAGGCGTAGGCGCGGTAGAGCTGCGAGGCCGTCCGCCCTCCGGAGAAGTCGTGCGAGCGGACGGGACGCGGCTCTTCGCCTACAGCCACAGGACGAACGCGCTCCGGCATGTGGCACTCGATGCACTCGCGATCCGAGAGCTTGCCCTTGGGGGAGAGCTCCCACTGGTACGGGGTCCCGTGGTTGCGGTGACATGATGAGCACGCCTCCACGGTGCCGACCCTGTCGTCGAAGGAGGTCTTACAGTCCGGCCCCCCCTCGAAGAGCTTGTAGTTCACGCCCTCTGCCCAGTGGCAGGTCATGCAAGTGTTACCCTCAACGAGGTTGTGATGACGCCTGAGCGGGTTCTGCCCGATGCCCGTCTCAAAGACAGGCCGCGGGGTGTGGCAGTTGATGCAGTCTCCTTGACTGAAGCGCCCTGTGGCGAGGCGCACCTCCTCGTCCGTGAAGGCCCGCCCGTGAGTGTTGGACTCGTGCTCTGCGTAAATGGCCGGGTGACACTCAGCGCAGTAGGTGCTCTTCATCACCTCTTGCTCGTGGTGAGCGCTCCCGAGGCCCCTTAAGGGCTCCTCAGCAGCTGCGACGACCTGGGCTGGCTCATGGGCTTGAGCGGGCACGCTGAAGCCAGCGCCTAACCACGCGCAGGCTGCAGGGATTGTGAGGAAAAGACAGGCGGTGAGGTGAGGTCTGAGAGATCGCATAGTCATTGCTCGCGACTAGATTAGCCGAGCAGCGGTCAGGGGTCACACCCCTCTAGAAGAGCAGCCAGCCAGTAGTCACTAGCCAGCCGAGGGTGTTCACCAAGAACATCAAATCGCCCCCGAGGAGCACCCTCGTAGGGCTCCCGCCGCCCTGCTGCTGCTGAACCAGCCACATGTAGCGACCCAGGCCGAAGACCACAAAGGGGACGGTCCAGAAGAGCTCGACGTCCGCGCGGGCGCTCGCGCCGTCCCCGATGACGGTATAGAGGCTGTAAGAGAGGATTGTGCAGGCAGCAAGAGCGGTGACCATCTGATCGAGATATCCCACCTCATAGTCGCCCAGGATCTTGCGGTGCTCGGCTTTCGCGTCGCCGAGGAGGTCGCACTCAGCCCTTCGCTTGCAGAGCGCCAGGAAAAGGGCCAAGAAGAAGGTGCAGAGCAGCAGCCAAGGCGAAACGACGGCTCCCGCAGCGAAGCCCCCGGCCTTCACGCGCAGGAGGAAGCCGCTCGCGATGCAGAAGGCGTCGAGGAGGACGACATGCTTGAGCCGCGCGCTGTAAGCGACGTTCAAGGTCATGTAGACAGCCAAGCAGATCGTGACCGAGGTCGCAGCGCCGCCCGCCTCCTCCGCTAGACCCCCCGCTTGGAGCGACAATGCGATGGCACTACCAGCGCAGAGCAGAGCCATCACAAGCGCGACGGGGACGCTGACCTCCCCTGCAGCAATCGGCCTCTTCGACTTCTCTGGATGCTTGCGATCGTTCTCGACATCGAGCACGTCGTTCACCAAGTAGATCGCGCTCGCGCCGAGACAGAAGGCCGCCACTGCCAGGAGCGAGCTCTTGACCTCATCCGTGAGCGTGAGCGCAGCGCCCTCTTCAGCTAGCTGAAAGACGACCGCCGCGAGGACAAAGCCGTTCTTCACCCACTGATGTGGTCGGAGGGCGCGGAGAATTGCGAGAGGGTTCATCGTGACCCGCTGAGCGAGCGAGAGCTAGTCAAGCGAGAGCTTCTGGAGCTTCTCAATCGGAGAGTCCGGCCCGACGAGGAGCTCGACCTCTTCGGGATCGAGGAGGCCCTCATCCTTCAACAGAACATTCTCATAGGTCGTAACGGTCCCTCCTGCCCAGAGCACGACCGTCGTGGTCTCGTGGTTCATGCCGCCGTCGTTGTCATCAGCGACCAAGGCTTCGTTGTTGCTTCCAGGAAACTTCTTGAGCGGGAAGTTGTCCGTGTCACGGCCAGCGTATGCAGACCAGTAACCATCGAGCATGTCGAAGTTGTCACGCGCGAACCACTCCTCGATAGGAACCCCTGAATCGCCCCCCTCCAAGAAGGAGAGTTCGACTGCAGGGCAAGTGAGGCGACGTACGTCTGACTCGCTCGCCTCGAAGATCTCATCTCTGACGAGGGAGCCGAAAAAGCGCACGCCCGAGTGCTTCGGGAGGCGGCTGTACTTCGTGTGGTACTCCATCATCCCCTTAAAGATCTCGTTCATGTTCGCCTTGCAGGCGGTGACCTTCGCCTGGTTCACGGCGCCGATGATCCTCGGGACGAGGAAGGTCATCAGGATCCCCATGATCAGGATCACGGCGAGGAGTTCGATGAGCGTGAAGCCGGCGCGGAGCTTGTTCTTAGGGTTCTTCATGCGGCCTTAGATGATAAGGACTTCCGGCCGGGGTGGGCCTGTAGAACCGTTCTACCCCATCCCCTCGGCTGAGTCACGAAAAGGAAGGACCCCTGCGCCAAAGCGACAGGGGTCCTTTGCCTGTTCATCTGTCCAGCGGGATCAGCTGGCGGCCGCGCCGGCGGCCTCTGTGAGAGCGCTGGCCTTGGAGGTGTCCTCCCAGGCGAACTCAGGGCGCCCAAAGTGGCCGTTGTAGGCCGTGCGCTCATAGCCCGGCTTCAACAGGTCAAGGGCCGTCACGATGCCGCGCGGGGTGAGGTCGAAGACCTTGTCAATCGCAGCCTCGATCACATCCTCAGCGACCTTACCCGTACCGAAGGTATCCACCCGCACTGAGAGCGGCTGAGCCACGCCGATGGCGTAGGAGAGCTGGACCTCGCAGCGGTCGGCAAGGCCGGCCGCGACGACGTTCTTAGCGACCCACCTCGAGGCGTACGCAGCGGAGCGATCGACCTTGCTCGGGTCCTTGCCGCTGAAGGCGCCGCCGCCGTGGCGGCCCATACCACCGTAGGTGTCGACGATGATCTTGCGCCCGGTGAGGCCGCAGTCGCCGTGGGGCCCGCCGACGACGAAGCGCCCAGTCGGGTTGATATGGTAGATCGTCTCGTCATCGAGGAACTCTGCGGGGATGACCTCGCGGATGCACTTCGCGATGACCTCGTCATGGATCGTCTGCCACTCGACGTCGTCGTCATGCTGTGTAGAGATGACGACGGTGTGAACGCGCACGGGCTTGTCGTTCTCATACTCGACCGTGACCTGACTCTTCGAGTCGGGGCGTAGCCAGGGGAGCTCGCCAGACTCGCGCAGCTCTGCGAGCTTCTCGACGAGCCGGTGCGAGTAGTGAATCGGAAAGGGCATCAGTTCGGGAGTCTCGTTGCAGGCGTAGCCAAACATCAGGCCCTGGTCGCCAGCGCCCTGCTCTGAGTGGAGACCTTCGCCCTCGGTGACGCCCTGACTGATGTCGGGAGACTGACGATCGAGGCTCACCATCACGGCGCAAGTGTCGCCGTTGATGCCGAAAGCATCCGAGGTGTAACCGATGCGCTTGAGCGTGTTCCGTGCGATGTCCTGGTAGTCAACGCGGGCGTTGGTCGTGATCTCGCCGGCGAGCACGCAAAGACCCGTCGTGACCATGGTCTCGCAGGCGACGCGGCTGTTGGGATCTTGCTCGAGCAGGGCGTCGAGGACGGCGTCAGAGATCTGGTCGGCCACCTTGTCGGGGTGGCCCATGGAGACGGACTCAGAGGTGAAGAGGGATCTTGCCATGGTGGGCTTAGGGGAGCGAATTGAGGCTCTCGGAGCCGGGGTTGTGGTGTGCTATGTGCGCCGGGGGCGCATAAGGGGCGTCACAGGCCTCCTTAACCTTCGTCAAGAGTACGCCGTGACTTCAGCGCTCTAGCGCAGATACACAAGGTTAGCGACCGAATCAGGCGGGGGCCATGCCCCCTGACCCAGCCTTGGGAAGCATCCCCTCTAGGGCAGCCAGGGTCGCGCCCGTAGCGCCTCGCTCGCCCGCGATCGCAGCACGCCCGAGCTGGCCCATCTCACCCCTCTGAGCGTCATCAGCGAGGAGCTCGCGGACCGTCCGGCCGAGCTCAGCCTCCCCATCAATCACCTTCGACGCGCCAGCGCGCTCGAGCAGTCGCGCCTCCTGGACGAAGTTCTCAACGCTCGGACCATGGACCACCGCCCGTCCAGCAGCGGCAGGCTCCATCATGTTCTGGCCCCCGTGCTGAACGAAGGTCCCGCCGACGATCACCACGTCTGCCAGCCCGTAGATCTCCTCGAGCTCACCGACGGTGTCAACCAAGAGCGGCAAGCTCTCATCTCGCACCTCACCGCTCCCTCGGAGCTCTGTCAGGCGCTGTACCTCTCCGCGGAGGTGATCTGATACCCCATCACAGCGGTCCGGGTGACGTGGGCAGAGGACTAGGGCTGCCTCCGGAAACTCAGACCTCCAGGCCTGGACGACCCAGCGCTCCTCTGGCTCATGCGTGCTGCCCGCGACGACGAGCTGACGAACGGCTTCACCGCAAACGTCTCTCCGGAGCTCCGGACCGGGAGCGCGTAGCTCGAGCGGGAGGGCATCGACCTTAATGTTGCCCGTGACCACGATACTGCGCGTCCCGTTGGAGAGGTCTCGAAAGCGCTCTGCGTACTCTTCGTCTTGAACGCAGAACATCGTGATCCTGTGGAACTGCGGGAGCAGATAGCGGAAGGCCTCATAGCGCTTATAGCTGCGCTCCGTGATCCGGCCGTTCACGACCGCCACCGGGAGCTCCCTTCGATTCGCCGCTAGGAGAAACGAGGGCCACACCTCCAGCTCAACTAGGACGACAGCATCTAAGCGTAGGACTCGCATGAAGCGACGCACGACAGGTGAAAAGTCCAAGGGGAAGCGCGCCACGCGTGAAGCCCCGTAGAGCTTTTGAGCGACATCGACCCCCGTGTCCGTTGTCGCTGAGAGCACGACCTCATACCCGGCCTCTTCGAGCCCCTTGACGAGCGACTGCGCCGCCTTCACCTCCCCCACAGAGACGCCGTGCACCAAGACTCGCGGCGCGCTCCCCTTAGCGTGCACCTTCTTCAGCTCGAAGCCGAGGCGCTCCCATACGAGCCGCCGGAAGGTGCGGTTGAAGACGCAGCGGCTCACCCACCAGGGTGAAGAGGCGAGGGCGCAGAGCACCCAGAGGAAGTCATAGGTCGTGTGTAAGACCCAAGCGCGGAGCGAGCCCTCGCGTCGGACGGGCTCCGCGCGCTGGCCCCCCTCCTGCGAAGCCAAGAGCGGTCAGGCCTCCGCCTTGCCGTGGCACTTCTTGAACTTGAGGCCGCTACCGCAGGGGCAGAGGTCGTTGCGGCCCACGCCGTCGAAGAAGCCAGGGGGGTAGGCCTTCTCCTGCGCCGGCGCGTCCGCCTTCTCCTCGCCAGACTGAGCCGCCTGAGCTGCGCGGATGCGCTCCGCCTGCACCTTCTGCTGACGCATAGCATCGAAGGCTTGGCTCGCGGGCATGGGACGCCTCTGCACCGGGCGCCTCGCCGGGGCGGCCTGAGCGCCGGCTTGGGCAGCTACCTGCCTACGAGCCATCGCCTCGGCATCGATCTCAGTGCCGGGCCCCATCCCCTTAGCCTCGAGCACGCCGCCAGAGGAGGGCTGAGGGGTCCCCTCTTCACCCGCCAACCGAATCCGCAAGATGAGGCTCGTCACCTCCTCCTCGATCGCCTCGAAGAGGCGTGAGAAGAGGTCGTAGCCTTCTCGCTTGTACTCGGTCTTAGGGTCCTTTTGGCCATAGCCGCGCAGCCCGATGCCTGCCTTCAGGGCGTCCATCGCGTGGAGGTGGTCCTTCCAGCGCGAGTCGATGGCGTTCAGGAGGATGTAGTTCTCCAGCTTGTTCATCGTCTCTTCGCCCACCGCCTCCTGGCGCTGGTCGTAGAGCTCTTCGAGTCGCTCGAATACTGCGGTGGGGTCAGCCTCCTCACCAGTGACCGCTGCCTCGGCCACCTCTTGCGAGAGCTCATCACCGAAGGTCTTGAGGAACCACCCGGCGAAGCCCTCGGCGTCACCGCCATAGGTCTCGCAAGCGCGCAGAGTTGACTGCTCAAACATCCGCGTCACCTTTTCGCGCATATCGACGCCCTCCAAGACCTCTTGCCGGGTCCCGTAGATGGTCTTGCGCTGCGAGTCCATGACCTCGTCGTACTCGAGCAGGCTCTTGCGGATCTCGAAGTTGCGGTCTTCGACCTTCTTCTGCGCGCGCGCGATCGCGCGCGTGACCATAGGTGACTCGATCTGCTGACCCTCGGTCATGCCGAGGCGCTCCATGGCGTTGGTCACCCAGTCACGATAGAAGATCCGCATCAGGTCATCCTCTAGGGAGAGGAAGAAGCGCGTGACCCCCGCGTTGCCCTGACGGCCTGAGCGACCGCGGAGCTGGTTGTCGATCCGGCGCGCCTCGTGGCGCTCGGTGCCGAGGACGTAGAGCCCGCCGAGCCCCAAGACCTCCTCTTCATCGACCTCACACTGGGCACGAACCTCCTCTCGGATCTTGTCGACCTCCTCAAGGTTCTCGACGTCGCCCTCCTCGACACCCCCCTCCTTCAAGGCCTCGCCGAGGCGGTACTCGAAGTTGCCGCCCAGCTTGATGTCCGTACCACGACCGGCCATGTTCGTTGAGACGGTGACGGAGCCCTTCTCTCCGGCGCAGGCGACGATCGCCGCCTCCCGCTCGTGGTTCTTGGCGTTCAGGACCTCATGCGGAACCTTGTGCGCGCGCAGGAGCTTCGCGATGTGCTCCGATTTCTCAATCGAAGTCGTACCCACGAGGACGGGCTGCCCGGTCTCTTGGCGCTCGGCGATCTCGTCGACGATGGCGTTCCACTTCTCCCGCGCGGTGCGGTAGACCACATCGACAGAGTCATCACGCACGAGCGGCTTGTGCGTCGGGACGGTCACGACGTCGAGGCCGTAGATCTTCAGGAACTCGCCCGCCTCGGTGATGGCCGTACCGGTCATCCCCGCGAGCTTGTCGAACATCTTGAAGTAGTTCTGGTAGGTGATCGTCGCGAGGGTCTGGTTCTCGCGACGCGGCTCAAGGCCTTCCTTAACCTCCACGGCCTGGTGCAGGCCATCAGACCAGCGCCGCCCGGCCATCTTCCGCCCGGTGAACTCGTCGACGATGACGACCTCGCCCTCCTCGATGACGTACTCCTTGTCGAGGACATAGAGGTTATGCGCCCGCAAGGAGTTCTCGATGAAGTGCGGCCAGTCCTCGTTACCAGGCGTATAGAAGGAGTCCACACCGACCATCTTCTCCGCCTCTTCGATGCCGGCCTCGAGCAGGCTCGCTGAGCGCTCTTTCTCCTTCACCTCATAGTGCTCATCCTTGATGAGCTTGCGGGCGACCTCGTCCGCGAGGTGATACTTGGTGGTCCCGGTCTCTGCGGGGCCAGAGATGATGAGCGGCGTCCGCGCCTCGTCGATCAGGATGGAGTCGACCTCGTCGACGATCGCGTAAGACAAGGTCTTCTGAACCTGATCTTCCTTGCGCGTCTTCATGTTGTCGCGCAGGTAGTCGAAGCCGAACTCGTTGTTCGTGCCGTAGACGATGTCGCAGGCATAGACAGGGTGCCGAGTCGAGGGGTCCATCGAGGACTGGATCGCGCCAAAGCTGAGGCCGAGGTAGTTGTAGATCGGCCCCATCCAATAGGCGTCTCGCTTGGCGAGGTAGTCGTTGACCGTGACGAGGTAGACAGTCTTACCCGAGAGCGCGTTCAGATAGAGCGGCAGGGTGGCGACGAGCGTCTTGCCCTCCCCCGTCATCATCTCCGCGATCGAGCCGCGGTGAAGGACCACGCCGCCCACGAGCTGCACGTCATAGTGACGCATGCCCAATGTCCGCACGCTCGCCTCGCGCACGAGGGCGAATGCCTTAGGGATACAGTCGTCGAGGGTCATCTCCCCCGCCGCGACGGCCTCCTTCATGCGCGCGGTCTCGGCCTTCATCTCATCGCCAGAGAGACCTTGGGCCCACTCCTCGAGCTCGTTGATCTCGTCAACGATGGGCTTGAGGGTGTGTACGAAGCGCTCGTTTCGCGAGCCGAAGACCCGCTTCAGGCTGCGCCCGACGCTGTCTCCGACCAAGGAGAGCTTGTCTGTGAAGTCGTCCCAGTCCATATCGAAGGTGCCCGCCCTGCCGGCGCCGTCATGGGAAGGCAGGCTGCGGGCGCAACATTAGACGTGCACTCGCCCGGGAAGGGAAAGAGCCCTGCTGGATTCTTTATACCCCTTCCTGAGCCCGGGGTCGCCGCGGGGGCCTACTCAGCCTCATCAAGGAGGCTGTCGATCATCGCGAAGAGCACCTCCCGCGGGTAGGGCTTCCTGAGGAAGCCCGCTACCCGGGGCATGGTGTCCAGGTCGATAGCTGAGGCCGTGGCTAGGAGCACAGGGAGCTCTCTCAGGCGAGTCTCCGAGCGCATCCTGCGGAGCACCTCCTCACCGTCGAGCTCAGGCATGGCCAGATCTAGGAGCACGAGGTCAGGGAGGTCCCCCTCAGCCAGCTTCTCGAGGACCCTGACGCCATCATGAGCGAGCTCGACCTCATATCCGCGGGCCTCTAGAAGGGCCTCGACGCTCTTCGCCACGTCGACCTCGTCATCGACGACCAAAATCCGGCCGCGGTGGGAGCTGTCCCGCTCCTGCTCCGCGATCCCTTCAGCGATGAGCAAGAGGTCCTCATGGGTGGGCAGCCCCTCCGCATGCCAGGCAGCCTCGATCTCTGCCTTGAGAGAACGGTTCGCCTTCTTGAGCAGGACCCACTCCTCATGGTCAGGGTGATCCTCTCCCACCTCGAAGTCGTCATGAGTGTCAACCGAGAAGAAGTACTCCTCCTGGACGAGGTACTCCTGCACAACAAACTTCATGAAGGGGTAGCGCGCGTTACCGAGCCGGAGCGTATAGCGCTCCTGCGTCCGCTCACCGCTGCCATCCCCTGGCTCCTCGAACTCCTTGAAGAGCTCGGTCAGGCTCTCCTTCCCCTCAAGCCGCTTTAGGTCGAAGCGCATGCTGGACTCCTCGTCCGCGACCTCCGTCCACGCCAGCTCCACGTAGAGGCGGACGGCCCTCAAGATGTGGTCGGGGGTGAGGTCGTCGAGTCTCAAGCTCCGCTCTCCGTGCCCATGACTTCAGACCCCCTCAGGGGTTCGAATGCTCCCGATGAGCGCCTCGACTGAATCGACGCCCGCCTCTTGCAGTTTGGCGGGCAGCTCCAGAACAAGCTCCGCGAGGAGCCCAGGGTTCGCGAAGGAGGCCGTCCCGATCTGCACCGCGCTGCAACCGACGACCAAGAACTCGAGGGCGTCCTCTAGGGTGGAGATCCCACCGCAGCCGATCACGGGGATGTCGACGCTGCGCGCGCACTCCCAGGCACAGCGCAAGGCGACAGGTTTGACCCCTCTCCCCGAGTAGCCGCCCTGCACAGTCGCAAGCCCGGGAGCCCCAGTCCGCCAGTCGACGGCCATCCCGAGGAGCGTGTTCACTGCAGTGACGCCGTCGGCGCCGCCCGCCTCCACGGCCTTTGCCATGTCGCCGATACGTGAGACGTTCGGAGAGAGCTTGGAAAAGACAGGCTTCTTGGTGACATCCTTCACGCGACGAGTCACGTCCTCGGCCACAGCCGGGTCCGTGCCATAAGGAAGCTTGCCGCCCTGCACGTTCGGACAAGAGAGGTTCAGCTCGTAGGCATCGACCTCTTCCGCCTCCTCGAGGCGCTCGACCGCGGTCACAAAATCATCGGGAGAGGCACCGCCGACATTCGTGATGATCACCGCCTCGGAGCCTCGCAGGGCTGGGACGATGTTGTCGAGGTACGCCTGCACGCCACGGTTCTCTAGACCGATGGAGTTCAGAAACCCAGCCTCTGTCTCGCAGATCCGAGGCGCGGGGTTCCCCGCTCGTGGCTCGATGGTGACGGTCTTCGAGACCCAGCCGCCTAGCGCGTCCGGAGAGACGAAGTGCTTCATCTCTAGGCCGTGGCCAAAGGTGCCCGACGCCGAGAGGAAAGGATTCCTCAACTGAAGCGGCCCGAGCTGAACCGAGAGGTCCGTCATGCAGCGGACTCTAGCCCTCTTCAGAGGCCGGAGCAATCGCTTCGCTCTCGTCCTTTTCCTCCTCGCCGAAGCCGGTGATGAGAAGCAGGACAGCGCCGACGCTGATACAGGAGTCTGCGACGTTGAAAGTCGGGAAGTGTGACCCCCAGGGGAGGGTGTCGCGCCACTGGGGCGTGTAGACATCGATGAAGTCCCGCACCTCCCCGTAGGCACCCTCAGCCCCGGTGAGCTGCAGCGTGAGCGCTAAACCGAGGAGCACCGCGGTCGCAGCCCATCGAACCTGCGTCGTACCGAGGCACCAAACGGCGCCGAAGACGAGGAAGGCACCTATGTTGGTGGCCATCGCTCCTCCAGAGTCGACGAGGATGAGGTTGTCATAGAGGTTGCCTGCCGCCCCAGCCAAGACAAGCGTGAGGGCGACGGTGGAGGCGGGCTTCCCCCCCTCGACCCCGACGAGCCAGGTGCCGAGCAAGAAGACGCAGGCGATACGGAGGGAGACCAAGAGGTGCGGGATGTCTCCAAGCTGCCCAAAGGCCGCGCCGGGGTTTGTGGAGAGCATGAACGCGAGCCACTCCGTCCCGAGGAGCGGGAGGCGCCGGTGACCATCGTGGGCCCGCACAAGCTGGCCTGCCGCGTCCAGCTCGCCGACCCAAGCGAAGACGAAGGACTTGCTGAACAGGTCCAACAGCACGAAGCCAAGCACCCAGCTGAGCCGAATGATCATCCGCCTCCTCCAGTCTCCATGCGCTCCTGTAGCCATCTCCGCTCCTTCCACTCCTGTGTCCTCTGCCTTCCCGTCGTCGGGTCTTCGGCGCGCGGAAGTATAGGTCCCAAGCAACTTGCTTGCGATGCCCGAGGTAGAGGAGGAGGCTAGGTATGTGACTGAGACGCAGCCCGACCCCCTGCCGCCCGCGCTCCGAGACGGGCTGGATGACTACCTCCTCGCGTTGCGCGTGGAAGCCGGGCTCTCCCGCTCAACCCTCGCCGCCTACGAGAGCGACCTCAGCCTCTTCCTCACCTGGCTCGCTGGCCGCGGCGTGAAGACCTACGAAGCCCTCGAGACGGACATGATCGTCGACTGGCTCGCGCACAGGAGAGACGGCGGCCTCGCCGAGGCGACGGTCGCCCGTGACCTCGTCGCGATCCGCACCCTCCTGCGGCACCTCGTCTCGGAGGGCATCCTCGATCGAGACCCAGGCGCCCTCCTCCGGGCGCCCGTCCTCGCACGCCACCTCCCCCACACCCTAACGGTCGAAGCAGTGGATAAGCTCCTCGCCGCCCCCAAGGGCGAGGACTGGATCTCGCAGCGAGACCGCGCCCTCTTTGAGGTCCTATACGCCTGCGGCGCGCGCGTCTCCGAGGCAGTCGGGCTCTCTACCGACCAGCTCGAGCCCAAGCTGCGCGTCCTGCGCCTTCACGGCAAGGGCGACAAGGTGCGCATCGTCCCCCTCGGAGAGCGCGCCGCTGACGCCCTCAGCAGCTGGCTCAACGGTGGACGCAAGAAGCTCCCTAACGCCGCGACCCGCACCGAGGTCTTCCTCACGAGGAGCGGCAACCCGCTCTCTCGAACAGACGCCTGGCGTCGCCTCAAGCACTGGGCCCTCGCCTCTGGGCTCCCCCCCGGCGTGACACCGCACACCCTGCGACACTCCTTCGCGACCCACCTCCTGCAAGCCGGCGCCGACCTACGCTCCGTGCAGGAGATGCTTGGCCACGCGAGTGTGCGCACCACGGAGGTCTACACGCACCTCGATGCTGAGCACCTGCGCGACCTGCACAAGCTCTACCACCCGCGCGCCTAAGTGGCGCTATTCGAGAGAGCGAGCGATCTCCTGCGCGAGCTCAGGCGAGATCCCCGGAGTGCTGCTGAGCTCCTCGACGCTCGCCGCTGCGACACCTTTTACGGAACCAAAGCGCTTGAGGAGCGCCTTGCGCTTCACCGGCCCCACGCCCGCGATGGAGTCGAGCTTGCTCTTCACCTTGCCGCGCTCCTTCCTGTGGTAAGTGATCGCGAAGCGGTGCGCCTCGTCTCGGATCCGCTCGAGCAGGTGGCGCACGCCTGAGTTGCGGGCGAGCTCTAGGGGCGCCTCTCTGCCAGGGATGATGAGTCGCTCCTCCGTGCGCTTCTTCCGACGGCCCTCTTTACCGCGCTCAGAGCGCGCCTTAGCGATCCCAACGACCGTGACGTGGAAGGCGCCGGCTTCCTCTCGCGCCTCGAGGGCCTTCGCGACCTGCTGCTCGCCGCCGTCGATCAGGACGAGGTCCGGGAGGTCGTCATCTCGGGCGCCTCGCATGAGAGAGCGCCCCACGACCTCGCGCATGCTCGCGAAGTCGTCCTGGCCCTCGACGGTCTTCACCTTGAAGCGCCTGTAGCCGCTTCGGTCTGGCAGCCCGCCGGTGAAGCGCACCCGGCTGGCGACGACGTTCGTCCCCTGCAAGTTCGAGACGTCGAAGCAGTCAATCACCCGCGGCGTGGCATCCAGCTCGAGGAGCCTAGCGAGCTCCACTAGGAGGGCCTCACCGCGCTCCTCATCGTCCTCGATCTTCGCGAGCGCCGCCCTCGCATTCTCATTCGCGAGGTCCAGCATCCTGCGCCGGTCCCCACTCCGCGCGACGATCAGTCGTGGTCTCGACTCGAAGCCCGCGAGGAGGACCTCCTCTTCCACAGGGCGCTCGGGGAGCACGAGCTCCGCGGGCACGACCCGCCGTCCGGCGCCGTAGAGAGCCGTCACCACAGAGTGCAAAAGCTCCTCGTCTGGGAGCTCTGAGCGGAAGCGGTGACTGCGGCTCTCGGTGAGGCGACCGTCACGGAACGAGAGGCGCTGCACCAGCGCATCCGCCCCCTTCCTAGCTAAGCCGATGACATCTCGATGGACCTTATCGTGGGGAGTCACCCCCTGACCCTCGACCGTCTTACGCAGCGCCACGAGCCGATCACGCCAGTGCGCTGCGCGCTCATACTCTTCGGCCGCGGAGGCCGCGCGCATACGCTCGTCAAGGTCACGCTCGAGCTCAGCCGTCTCCCCCGAGAGGATCTTGAGCGCGCGCCCTAAGAGCCCGGCGTAGTCCTCCTCGCTGATGAGGTCGACGCAGGGCGCCGAGCAGAGCTTAAGCTGGTGCTTCAGGCAGGGTCGCGAGCGGTTGTTCAGGACGTGGTCTGGGCAGTCACGCAGCGGCACCACGCGGTGCAGCTCCGAGAGCGTCCTGCGAGCGGCAGGCGTCGAGACGAAGGGTCCGAAGGTGCGGCTGCGCCCCTTCGGCTTCTTGGACCCGCCATGCTGCCGCACAAACTTGAGCCGCGGGAAGCGCTCGTCTAGGTCGACGCGGATCATCAAGAAGGACTTGTCATCCTTAAAGAGCACGTTGTGGATCGGCTTGTGCTGCTTGATGAGAGAGCCCTCGAGGAGCAAAGCCTCCGCCTCAGTCCGCGTCACGATGGTCTCTAAGCTGTGCGCCTCTCGCTCGAGGAAGCGGATCCTGAGACGTCCGTCACCGCCAGGGCGCTTGTATGAGGAGACTCGCTGCCTGAGGTTCTTCGCCTTGCCGACGTAGATGACCTCCCCCGCCTCATCGCGGAAGAGATAGACCCCCGGCTTCTGGGGGATGTCGCCCTGCCACCAGCGAGGCTGGCTCACCGCTTGAGCTCCATCCGCTCTAGGACCTTGATGCGGTCACGCAAGCTCGCGGCCTCCTCGAAGGCGAGCTCCTCGGCCGCGCGCAGCATGTCAGACCGCAAGCGCGCGAGCTCGCCGCGCAGCTCCTTCGGGGTCCAGGAGAGCGCCTCGTCCTCATCAGCAGAGAGCGCCTCTGCGCCAGCGATCTCCGGGTAGTCCATCTCGTAGATCGCCTCGATGCCCTCACGGATCGGCTTTACGATCGTCTGGGGCGTGATGCCGTGCTCCTCGTTGTAAGCCTCCTGCAGCGCGCGCCTGCGGTGGACCTCGTCGCGCGTGATCCGGATCGAGTCCGTCTCCTTATCAGCGTAGAAGATCACCCGCCCCTCAGCGTTTCGTGCTGCGCGGCCGCAGGTCTGGATCAGCGAAGTCGTCGAGCGCAGAAAGCCCTCCTTGTCCGCGTCGAGCACTGCGACCAAGGCCACCTCAGGCAGATCCAAGCCCTCACGCAGGAGGTTGATCCCGACGAGCACGTCGAACTCCCCCAAGCGCAGGTCACGGAGGATCGCGGTGCGCTCTAAGGCGTCGATGTCGGAGTGTAGGTACCTGACTCGAACCCCGATCTCTGAGTAGTAGGTCGTCAACTCCTCTGCAGAGCGCTTGGTGAGCGTCGTGACGAGAACTCTGTAACCAGCGTCAACGGTCTGCCGTACCTCTGCGAGGAGGTCATCTACCTGAGTACCAGCTGGACGGATCTCGATCTTCGGGTCAAGCAGCCCCGTCGGTCGTACGATCTGCTCGAAGATCGCGTCACCGGACTGCTTGAGCTCCTGCTCACTGGGCGTCGCAGAGACATAGACCACCTGATTCACGAGGGCGTCCCACTCTTCCACGCGGAGCGGGCGATTGTCCATCGCGCTCGGCAAACGGAAGCCGTGCTCGACGAGGTTCTCCTTCCGCGCGCGATCTCCGCGATACATGCCGCGGATCTGCGGCACGGCGACGTGGCTTTCGTCTACGAAGACGAGCCAGTCGTCCGGGAAGTAAGAGAGCAGCGTGGCCGGAGGCTCGCCGGGTCCACGACCGTCCATATAGCGTGAGTAGTTCTCGATCCCTGGACAGACACCGATCGTCCGCAAGAGCTCTAAGTCGTGGCGCGTCCGCTGGTCAAGGCGCTGCGACTCGAGGAGCTTGTCTTGCTTGTTCAGCTGGTGCAGCCGCTCGTCGAGCTCCTCCGCGATGCCCTCCACGGCGTGGAGGATGCGATCTTCAGGAGTCACATAGTGGTTCGCGGGGTAGACCATCGTCCCTTCGAGCGGGCGGAGCACTTCACCTCGGAGAGGGTTCACGACGGACATTCGATCCACCTCGTCACCGAACAGCTCGATGCGGATCACCTCGTCCTCCTCGTAAGAGGGGAAGACCTCGATCACATCACCACGCGCACGGAAGGTGCCGCGTCGGAAGTCGAAGTTGTTGCGGGTGTACTGCAGGCGCGTGAGCTCGCGCAGGAGCTCATCTCGGTCGATGATCTGCCCAACCTCAACGGGCAGCGCCATCTCCCGGTAGTTCTTCGGACTCCCGAGGCCATAGATGCAGGAGATGGAGGCGACGACGATCACGTCACGTCGCTCGAGGAGCGAACGCGTCGCGCTGTTCCGCAGGCGCTCAATGTTCTCGTTTCGGCTCGCGTCCTTCTCGATGAAGGTGTCGCTGGCAGCGACGTAGGCCTCGGGCTGATAGTAGTCGTAGTAGCTGACGAAGTACTCGACCGCGTTGTCCGGGAAGAGCTCGACGAACTCAGCGTAGAGCTGCGCGGCGAGCGTCTTGTTGGGAGAGAGGATGAGGGCGGGCCTGTTCAACTCAGCGATGGTCGCGGCCATCGTGAAGGTCTTGCCTGAGCCCGTGATTCCTAAGAGCGTCTGGTATGAGCTGCCCTCGCGCAGGCTCTGAGTGAGGCCACGGATCGCCCCAGGCTGGTCCCCCGTCGGGTCAAAGGGCGACTCCAGGCGGAACACCGCGTTCTTCTCTGTACCGTTCTCACTCACACCGAGATCCTAGCAAGCCAAGCGCCCCTGTCGTTGCGCCCCTAGGTGCCCCCGGTTACCTTGCAGAATCCCTCCGCTAAGGCTCAAGAGCTGCGCTCCGCTATCATGGAGCGAGGCATCCAAGCCCCGAGGCCCCTACCCAAAGACGATCCAGACGCATGAGAATCCAATGCACCTCCTGCAAGGCGACCGCCAAGATCCCCGCTGAGAAAGAGGGAGCGAAGGTCCGCTGCCCCGCCTGCGGACACGTCTACGTCGCGCGCCCCATGGGCTCCCGGGGCTCCACCCGCTCGAAGTCCAACGACACCCGCATGATGATCTTCGGCGGGGTCGGCCTCGCTGGGGTGTTCCTCTTGATGATGGTCTCCTCTGGCGGCAATGAAGTAGAGATCACTCAGGCCGACGAGCTGCCGGAGCTCGTCGAAGAGGTGGTGCTCGAGGACCTAACGGGCTGGGACTCCCCGCTCGTCAAAGAGACGCGGAACATCCACAAGGCCGCCTTCGAGCGCGACAAAATCAAACTCCTGCGCGCCCTCGCGATGGATCGCGTCTACGCAAGGGTCAAGACGACCGAGGAGCGCGAGGTCATACCCGGCGACTGGGGCGTCCTCTCCAAGGACGACCAGTTCACCTTCGAAGAGGAGCTCCTGAACGGAATGCTCGCCTACGAGCCCAGCAACCTCGTCGCGGGATGGAAGCCCTTTGACGGCGAAATCTTGGTCGAGGAGGACAGCCTCGCCACGGTGCGCATCACTCTCGAGCCCCGCGACACGGAGCTCGGCGTCCAGACTCGCCACATCGACTGGCGCTTCATCAAGGAGAAGGGCAAGTGGAAGGCGTGGAAATGGGAGCGCTGGATCTCCCCTGCCGAGAAGCGCGGCGCGCTGGTAGCCCGTGCCAGCTCCACCAAGAAGGTCACCCTTGAGGACGGATCCAAGGTCTTCGAGGCAGCGCCCGGCCCCCTCGAGTGGGACATCAACACCACAGCAGAGCAGCGTGCCCAGATCGAGCGGCTCATCGGCACGCTCTGCGCGCCCGACACCAGGGGCGGCGAACTCTTCAACGCGAGGCAAGAGCTCGTCGCGATCTGCCGGCCGGCTATCCCCCCGCTGCTCACGAAGTTCTACGAGATCGACCTCGAGGGCTTTGAGAGCTACGAGAACCAGACCGCTGCGATGCAAGTTCATCAGGTCCTCACTGAGATCACCGGCTACATCACGACCTTCAAGGCGCACGAGGCCCTCGGCGCGACCGACGAGCGACGCTCGAGCGGCGTGAGGCAGTGGTTCAGCTGGTACCACCGCAGGTACAAGCGCTTCAGCTGCGAGACAGAGGTGAAGACTGAGGAGGCCGAGCCCGGGCTCCTCTTCGAGCCCAAGACAGAGCAAGAGCGCCGAGACTATGAGCGCGCGCTCAGAGAGGCAGGAAACAACTAATACGAGACCAGTCGTCGCCTCCCGAGTGCGGCGTCCAAACCTATCTGAAAAGAGAACCATCCCATGAGCCATCGAGTCGGCATCTGCTCCTCATGTGGGGCTAACTACAAGGTCCCGGCGGACTTCGCCGCGGATAAGGCCAAGTGCAAGGCGTGCGGCGGCGTCGTCGAGATCGGCGCGGTCGTCGAGGACCCGCCCCCCCCGCCGGTCCCCGCGAAGCCTGTGCGTAAGGCCGAAAAGGCCGAGCCCGAGATCGTCGAGCACGTCCCCAGCGGCAAGAAGGGTGACGGGCCGAGCATGATGGAGAAGCTCCGCGCAAAGCGCCAAGCCGAGCAAGCCCAGGCGAAGTCAGCGGCGGCTCCGAAGCCCAAGCCGGCTCCCGCGCCTAAGGCCAAGATTGCGAAGAAGCCTGCGGCTCCTAAAAAGCGCGTCGCCAAAAAGGACGAGACCATCTCCAGCACCGGCCCCGCCAAAGCCCGCGCGACCTCTAAGAAGAAGGCTGCTCCCTCTCGCTCCACGCGCCCCGCGCGCTCTCGCAGTCGCGGTCGCGGCAAGAGCGAGGAGGCTGAAGCTGATGAGGAGGGCGCAGGCCGCAGGACGCGTCGAGAGAAAAAGAAGAGCCCCGTCCCCCTCATCTGCACGCTGCTCTTGCTCGTGGTCGGCGGCGGCGCCGGCATCTACTTCGGCATGGGCGGAGAGGAGACGACCGAGGACGGCGCCGATGTCGCCACGGCCGACTTAACCCCCGCGGCGAACGAGGAGCCCACAGCTGACGACAGCCCGGCTGAGGAGGTCACCCCTGAGCCCGCAATGGATGAGGCTCCCGAGGAGCCGGCTGAGGAGCCCGTCGAAGAGGAGAAGCCCAAGCCTGTCTCGGACCGTAAATCCAAAGAGAAAGACCCCATGGAGATCGACCTCGCTGGTCTCGCAGACTTCGGCCCCGCGCCTGGCTGTGATGACGAGCAATGGGCGAGCCTGCAAGAGGACGCGGCCTTGCTCGTCGACCCCCAAGCCGGCGCTGCAGGAGGCCGGGCCGGCCGACGTCTCAAGGAGGCTGGTAGGCTCGCGATCCCCGCTGTCATCAACGTCTTCAAGACTCGCGAAATGGGGACTGACGATGGCTACCGGGACGGAGACGTGCTGCAGCGCACCCTCGAGAAGATCCATAACGGCAAGAACTTCGGTTGGAAGTACTCTACCGAGCCGAACGACCACTGGTACAACCGCAAGGTCGTCGAGCTCTGGTGGAAGAACTGGGATAAGTTCAAGGACGATGAGGCTGGCTGGCTGAAGTTCACCGGCCTCGACAAGGAGGGCGTGAAGCCCTCGAGCAGCACCGATGAGCTCTCCACCGACGAGCTCGACGCCCTAGACGACATCTAGTCCGGTACGAGCTAGCTCTTATTTGCGCCCGCTGACGAGTCCGCTCGCAGCGGGCGCGCTCACTTAGGGCGCGAGGGCTCGCTGACGCTCTGCCCCTGGATCCCCCCAGCCCCTCCTCGGCGGGGGTCGCTCGCCACCTCCACAACGCGCTCCACTTCGCCGCCCTCGCCTGCACGCTTCAGGACGCGGATCGCTTGGACGCTGGCGAAGCTCGCCTTGGGCTCTACAGAGACGGGGTGGCCTCGCTCCTCCAGCGCATCAATGACCGCTGGATCCCAGCCGCCCTCAAAGCGAGTCGACATCGGCCGCCACTGCTGGTGCAAGCGCGGCGCGGCCACCGCCTCGACCAGGCCCTGCTCGAGGAGCAGGAGACGTAAGAGCACCTGGGTCACCGCCGTGATGATGCGAGGACCGCCCGGCGCGCCTATCACGACGCGCACCTCTCCATCACCGTCACGGATCACCGTAGGAGACATGGAGGAGAGCGGGCGCTTCCCTCGCGCCGGCACGTTAGCGTCACTCCCAACGAGCCCGTAGGTGTTGGCCACGCCCGCCGTCACAGCGAAGTCATCCATCTCGTTGTTGAGGAGGAAGCCAGCCCCCTCCACGAGGATGCAGCTCCCGAAGGAGGTGTTCAGGGTGGTCGTCAAGCTCACCGCGTTCCCAGCGCTGTCGAGGACAGAGAGATGCGTCGTCTCGTCGCTCTCCTGGGGGAGTTCCATGCCCCAAGGCCCCACCTCAAGGTCCGCGCGCTCGCCGATCGCGACCCTCGCCGCCGCGATGCGTGCATCCGAGAGGAGCTCCCCCACAGGCACCTTATCGTTCTTTGGGCCGGGGTCCCCCATGTGCTCCGCGCGGTCCGCAAAGGCGTGACGCATAGCTTCGATCCACCAGTGAATCAGGCGCGGCGTCGGCGCGTAGCCTCCCCGCTCACGCGGGACGCGCTCCTCACTCAGGGGGAAGCCTTCGAGGATCCCCATGACCTGGCCGATGACGAGCCCTCCTGAGCTCGGAGGTGGCATCCCCAGGACCTCCCAGCCCCGAAAGCGCACACGAGTCGCCATTCGCTCAAGCGCCTCGTATGAGCTCAGGTCCTCAAGCTCGATCTGGAAGAATCCATCCGCAGGGGTGCCAGCCTCTGCCGCAGGGACTGGCGTGCGCCTAAGCTCTTTGACTATGGCCTCCGCGATCTCCCCCTCATAGATAGCCCGAGGGCCGCGTCGGGCGTAGAGCTGGAGTGTCTCAGCTAGGTCCGACTGAACGAGCAGATCGCCCTCCACGAGACCTTCACCCTCTGGATAGAAGATCGCTCTCGCAGCTGAGTTCATCTTCTCACGCAGAGAGGTGGAATTGAGGCTGCGAGCCAGCCAAGGGTCCACCGGGAAGCCCTCCTCTGCCAAGCGGATCGCGTCTGCCGCTAGCTCCCTGAAGCTAAAGCGCCCTGAGCCATACTCTCTGTATAGATGCCAGAGGCCAGCCGGGGTCCCCGGAACTCCGACAGCCATGGGACCGCGCAGCGAGCGGCTGGAGACGACCTCATCCTCTCCGTTGAAGTAAGCGCGCGGGTCAGTCCCGCTTGGCGCCACCTCCCGAAAGTCCACGGCCCTAGGCTCGCCCTCCTTCGGGACCCAGAGCGCGAAGCCGCCGCCGCCGAGGTTGCCAGCGCGGGGCAGCACGACCGAGAGGGTGAGCGCTGTAGCGACCGCTGCGTCCGCCGCGTTGCCGCCCGCCTCAAGGACCGAGAGGCCTGACCTCACCGCCAAGGGGTGCTCTGTGACCACAGCGCCTGCCGCCGGGCTGCCTGTGGGGCTCTGCCCCCAGAGCACGCATGAGGGACCCGCTAACAAGAGCAGGCTAAGGGCTGCTGAGCGAGCGAACAAGGCCTGCAAAGCGACCCTCAGGAGAGCCCCTCGTCCTCCGTGATCTCCTCGACCTGGACGCCACGCTCGCGCATGTACTCCACAGACTGCTCGATAGCCTGCTCCTCTCCCTCGATCTCCACCGCCACGAGAGCTACGGAGTCCGTGATGCTCGCAGCGCGGATGTTGGGAATGACGCCAAACTTCTCGCCCAAGGTGTGGCTCACGATGGGCTCTGAGATGAGGTTTTGGGGGAAGGTGCAGAAGAACTTACGCATGGGATTCAGGCCTCGCTCTCGTCATGGGTGTGGGGCTTAGCGGCGAGGGACGAGATGCATCCCACCACAAGGAGCACCACCGCCGCAAGCCAACTCCGCCTACCAGAGCGAAGCTCTGGCCCGATGTCCGCGGTCCCGGCGGGGTCGTACATCGCGGGATGACGCATCCAGTCGATGCCTGCGCTCTCGACGATCCAAGCCACCGGTGAGACGTCGAGGAGCGCCGCGCTCAGCTCCGGCTCCCAAGGCTTCGCCAAGCCGCCTCCGAAGGTCGGCGCCAGCGCGAGCCCCGCAGAGACCAAGAGCGCGACGCCCGCAGCGCGCTCACGCGAAAGCCACGCGCCCAAGCCCATTCCCGCTGCATAGAGCGCCAGAACAGCTAAAGAGGCTGCCAACGGAGCAGGCACGCCCCGCACGAGCATGAGCGCCCCAGCCCAGACAATGGGAGGCGCCCAGGCCAGGAGTGAGCGGGCCCAGCCTCCCATCCACGCGCCGCCAGCGGCAGCCGTTAGGGCCATCCAAGAGAGGGCCCCGACCGGCGCGCCTAGGCCGCTGGACAGCCCGGCGAGCCCCAAGGCCGAGACTACAAGGAGGGAGGTTCGCATCCACAAAGGATACCGAGTGTGGGCTTACGAGACGCGATGCGACGCAGAGAGAGGTATCCTGACACCATGAACACGGAGCGCTTACTCACCGTTTGGAGACGCTTAGGCGGCAGCCCCATCGGGCGCTGGCTCTTTGACCGTCTCCTCAGCTTCGCCGTCCCCTACTCAGGCAGCGTAGGCGCGAGGGTGCGAGAGCTCTCGCCAGGCAAGGCCCGCGTCGAGCTCCGAGACCGTCGCGGCGTGCGCAACCACTTGAGCTCCATCCACGCGATCGCGCAGGCGAACGCCTTGGAGCTAACGAGCGGGCTCGCCATGATGGCGGCGCTCTCGCCGGAGGTGCGTGGGATCGTCGCTAAGCTAGAGGTGAGCTACCACAAGAAGGCGCGCGGTCTGCTGGAGGTCACAAGTGAGTGTGAGCCCCCCTCTTCCCTGCGCGAGAACACAGAGTTCCTCGCGAGCGCAGAAGCGCGCGACTCAGAGGGAGACATGGTCTCTTCGATCTCGGTCACATGGATCCTCGGCCCCACCAAGAAATGACCCCCCACGAGACTGCCTTCACCAAGGACGCGGGCGTTGAGGTGCCGCTTATCTGCGGGGCCATGTACCCTTGCAGCAATCCAGAGCTCGTGGCGGCCGTCAGTGAGGCGGGCGCCCTCGGCGTCATCCAGCCGCTCTCATTCGCCTACGTCCACGGCAAGAGCTTCAAAGATGGGCTCGCGCGAGCGCGCGCGATCACCTCGAAACCGCTCGGCTTCAACGCGATCGTTGAGAAGAGCGTGAAGTCCTATGAAGACCGGATGCGGAGATGGGTAGACGAGGCGCTCGAGGCAGACGTGAAGTTCTATGTGACGGCCCTAGGGAACCCTCGCTGGGTCTGCGACGTAGTGCACGCAGCCGGCGGCGTGGTCTACCACGACGTCACGGAGAAGCGTTGGGCCGACAAGGCCCTCGATGAGGGCGTCGACGGGTTGATCTGCGTGAACCGTCGTGCCGGCGGTCACGCTGGCGCGGAGACCCCACAGGCGCTCTTCGAGGAGCTATCCGGCCTCGGAGTGCCGCTCGTCTGCGCTGGGGGGATCGGCGGAGAGAAGGATTACGTCGAAGCGCTCCAGATAGGCTACGCCGCTTGTCAGCTTGGGACTCGCTTCATCGCGACTCACGAGTGCGAGGTTCACCAGACCTATAGGGACGCCATCGTCGACGCTGAGGAAGAAGACATCGTCCTCACTCACAGACTCTCTGGCGTCCCCTGCTCCGTCATACGCACGCCGCTGATCGACAAGATGGGCACAGAGGCCGGCCCGATCGCGCGCTGGCTCCTGAGAAATCGCAAGACCCGCCACTGGATGCGGACCCTCTACGCGCTCAGGTCTCTCCGCAGCCTCAAGCGCTCCAGCAGAGAGGGCCTCGGCTACAAGGACGTCTACCAGGCGGGCAAGAGCGTCGCAGGCGTTGAGGAGATCCTCCCCGCCGCAGAGGTGGTGCGCCGCTTCCGCGACGCTCTCGTCACTCAGACCCGCTAGGCCTCAGGGGCCCCAAGTGACCTCGAGCCCATTGGTGAGGTTGAAGAGCGAGCCGCAGGGAGAGGTGATGGGGTCGCGGTACCAGAGCTGGTAGCGCTTGATGTCACCAGGCGATACGCCACCTACAGCCGCGATGTCGGCCGTCGTCTGCGATGTGCCATCGTCCCCTGCGAAGCGCACCTGCAATCGAATCACTCCGCCACCGGCGCAGCGCACGCCGTCACCAAAGAGGATCCCTTGCCCCCCGGAGACTGCGTTGTTGCCTTGGAAGTAGAGGCCCGGCTGGCCCGGAATGAGACCGACAGTCGAGAAGCTGAGGCTGGAAGACTTCACGCTCGCCGCCCCTGATGCTCGCATCTTGGCGCCGCTACCCGTGCCATTCGCGCAGCCCTCACCCTCAGCGCCGGGGTTGCCACAGGGGCAGCCGATCGAATTCACAGAGTCACAAAACGAGACGCCCGTGCCGCCACCCTCTCCAGAGATGACGAGGAATGCATCTGGCTCACCGTTGGTATCTGCAGGGTCGAAGTTGCTTGCATAGGAGGCCATCGCAATGACCGCGCCGTTTCCAGAGGGCCGCGCCCGGTAACTGTCGTTATTTCCGGGGCCGTTCGTCCCAACAGAGATCTTCGAGAGCTCACCCGTCGAGACCTCATACCGGAACACATCCTCGACGTTCACTCCTGTCCCAGGTAGGGCGCCGTCCAGCTCAGGCGCGAAGCTCTGAAAGCAGACAACGGCTCCGTCCGCGCTGACAAATGGGGCAACGCTGTACGAGGAGCCCTGAATGCCATCACTCGTGACGCTGATGCGCTTCAAGCTGTTCGTCGAGCGAACGAGGACGAAGCAGTCAGGGCTGTCGTTCGTGTCCCCAGGGACCAAGTTCGTAGAGGCGCTGTCAAAGGCCACCACGTCCCCGTCATCTGAGATGGTGCAGGAGCGGCAGGACTTGTCACCCTCTCCGCCCGCACCCGTAAGGCTGACCCGCTCGACTGTGCCTGCGAGCTGATCTCTCACGAAGATGTCCACCCAGCCGTTCGTGTCGCCGGGGACCAAGTTCGTCGCGGCGCTCGCATAGACGATGTGCTGCCCATCGAAGGAGATGTCTATGCCGAAGAGGTGACCAGACCAGCCGACAGCCTCCGCGCCTGTGCTCGTAACGCTCACACGCTGTAGCCCGATGAGGGTGGTGCTGAAGACGTCCGCGACGCCGTTCGTGTCTGCGCTAGCCTGCAGGAGGTTGGTGGCTTCGCTGCGGAAGGCGACCACAGCGCCATCTCCAGAGACAACCGGGTCGGTACTCTCGCCGTCAGTCTCCGACGAACTCAAGGTCACAGAGACTCGGGTCGTAACTCCTAGCGCGAGGTCATGACGGTAGATATCCGTATACCCGTTGAGGTCAGGGGTGCTGACGAGGTTTGTCGCGTTGGACTCAAAGACGATGACGTTGCCATCTGCTGAGATGTCAGGGCGACCGCTCGCGCCGTCCCCTTCGACGCCCGCCGTCGAGGCAGAGATCCGCTTGATCTCTCCGGTCACCATATCTCTAACGAAGACATCCTCGATCCCGTTCGTATCCCCCGAGACGAGGTCTGGCGCGTTGGAGGTGAAGGCCACAAAGCGACCGTTCGCGCTCATCGCGACCTGCTCTGTGTCGCCGTTCGCGCTCGCGCCCCCTAAACCGATACTCACCAGCTGAATGTTCCCGTCAGCGAATACGCCCGGTGCGAGGAGCGAGAGGGTCGTGGCGATGGAGAGGGCGCGCATATGTGAGCTCTGGTGTGGGTTTTGGAGTACCCACAGAGACTAACACGGGCCCTAAGATCTCGTGTCGGGGGGGCCTAATACCCCGACTGGAACACCTTCAGCGCGCTCACGAGGTACGCAGAGTCTTCCGACCCGCAGGTCTCACGGACAGAGTGCATACCTAGCTGAGGGTTGCCGACGTCGACCGTGCGGATCCCGAGGCGGCCCGCTGTGATCGGGCCAATGGTCGATCCGCAGGCGAGGTCTGCCCTGTTCGCCCACTTCTGATAAGGGACGCCAGCCTCCTGGCAGCAAAGCTCAAAGTGCGCCTCGGTCTCAGCCTCTGTTGCGTAGCGCTGATTCGAGTTGATCTTGATCACCGGCCCTGCGTTCATCGCGAGGTGGTGGCCGGGGTCGTGTCGACCGACGTAGTTAGGGTGGGTAGCGTGAGCCATGTCAGCTGAGACGCAGACGGACGCGGCCAGGGCTCGATGCAAGGTCTCTCGGTCGCCGCCACGGGCGAGGACGCTGCGCTCGAGCACGTCTGAGAGGATCGGGGACTCTGCGCCAGCGCGCGAGCCGGAGCCCACCTCTTCATGATCGAAGAGGCAGATGACGGGGACCGCGTCACCGCTCGGCTTCTCCGTAAGGGTCGCGACGGCGGCGTGGCAAGAGCAGAGGTTGTCTAGGCGCGGCGCGCTGACAAACTCTTCGTGCCAACCAGAGAGGCAGGCGCTGTTGGTGTCATGAGTCATCGCGTCCCAGCTCATGATCTCTTCAGGGCGAACGCCGAGCTCACCTGCCAGCTGGTCTACGAAGCCTCCCTCCGTCTGGCCTTCCAGCCCCCAGACCGGACGCATGTGCTCCTGCTTGTTCAGGAGCAGGCCCTTCTGATTGATCTCACGGTCGAGGTGAATCGCGAGCTGGGGCACGCGCATGATCGGGCGATCAATCCGGAAGAGCACCTCGAGAGCTCCGCCGGAGGCCTCCCGAGTGCGAGTCACTGCGTCGCCCGGGGCCGAAGAGCCCGGCTTGAGCAGGACGCGACCGGAGAGGCCGAGGTCCCGGTCTAACCATGAGTTCAGCAGCACGCCTCCGTACACCTCGATGGAGAGCTGTCGGTAGCCGGCACTCCCCGTGTCGGGGCGCGGCTTCACACGCAGGTTCGGGCTGTCCGTGTGCGCGGCGACGATGCGAAAGCCAGCCTCCTTGGGCACGCCATCACCATGTGACCAGGCCACGAGAGCACCCCCTCGCCGAAC
The DNA here is from genome assembly GCA_022446815.1 of Planctomycetota bacterium. GTDB lineage: Bacteria > Planctomycetota > UBA1135 > UBA1135 > JAKVCE01. Next base: position 176,551 of record JAKVCD010000009.1, on the reverse strand, counting down.
GAACCACGACCCCGTGGGCGAGTCCCACGCGTCAGCCTCACTCAGCTCGGAGTAGCCGACCGCTTCGAGGCGGCGCGCTGCCTCATCACAGGCGTGATAAGGGCTCGGAGATGCGTCGATGAAGGCGCAGAGATCTCTGGCGACGTCGCGTCGCGCGTTGGCGTCCGTAGTGCTCATACCATCAGGGTAGACGGTTCTGACACGATTCACATCCCCTGGATGGTGCCAAGTGGCCTAAGAGTCCCTACTCTGCCCCTCTCATGACCGCGTCCCCTAAGACTGGAGCCCTGCTCGTCAACCTCGGCACCCCCGCCGCACCTGACTCTAAAGCCGTCGGGGCCTACCTCCGTGAGTTCCTCGGAGACCCCTGCGTGATCAATATTCCGGGGCCCATCCGTTGGCTCCTCGTCAACTTGCTCATCGCCCCCACGCGCGCGCCGAAGTCCGCAGAGGCGTACCAAAAGATCTGGACGAAGCAGGGCAGCCCGCTGCTGGTTCACTCCTACGCCCTCCGGGACGCCCTCGCAGAGCGACTCGCGGACTACCCCCTCGACGTCGCGATGCGCTATGGCCGACCGACCATCGAAAGCGCCCTAGAACGACTCAGCCTTCGTGGCTGCGAGCGCGTCGTCTGCCTCCCCCTCTATCCCCACGCCGCGGCTAGCTCCACGGGTACCGCGATCATCGCGGTGCGAGAGGCTGCAGCTAAGCTCGACGGCCTGAAGGTCGAGGTCGTGGATGAGTACTTCGACCATCCCGCATGGATCGAGGCTGTCCGCGCCGTCACCGCCCCTGCCCTCGCTGCCCAGCCAGTTGACCACGTGCTCTTTAGCTTTCACGGGCTCCCCGAGAGCCAGGTGCGCAAGGCAGATGTTGGGAACTCCTGCCTGACGAGCGACTCTTGCTGCGAGCCGCTCTGCAACACGAACCGCCACTGCTACCGCGCCCAGTGCCTCTCGAGCGCGCTCTCCATCGCCACGGCCTTAGAGCTCCGTCCCGGCTCTTGGAGCAGCGCCTTCCAGTCGCGCCTAGGCCCCGCTAAGTGGCTAGAGCCTTCGACTGTTAACGCGCTCACCGCTCTCGCTCAAGAGGGCACGAAGCGCGTCGCCGTCATCGCTCCAGGCTTCGCCGCGGACAACCTCGAGACTCTCGAGGAGCTCAAGATGGAGGGGAAAGAGATCTTCTTAGAGGCAGGCGGTGAAGAGCTCCACGTGATCCCCTGTCTCAACGCAGACCCCACATGGGTGGAGGGTGTGGCTCAGATCCTCGAGCCGCATCTATAGAGACGCCTGACCCGAGCTCAGACGCTGAGCCCGCCAGGGATCGGAGAGACGTTGGGCGCGAGGAAGAAGCGCCCCACAGCTACCTCAAAGTCCTCACCTCCCTCCGTTCGGAAGAGGTATGCGCCCTCCATAGTCCCCCACTCTGTGCGGAGTGGGCAGCCGCTGGTGTACTCATAAGAGCCGCCAGCAGCGAGCACAGGCTGCTCGCCCACGACTCCCTCACCGCGCACCTCCTCTCGGCGCCCATGCGCGTCGACGATGATCCAGTGCCTAGAGATGAGCTGGACAGTCTCTTCCCCGTCGTTATCGAAGCGGATTCGGTACCCGTAGAGGAACTGCCGCATCGCGGGGTCCGACTCGTCCTCCATGTAGCAGGCTGCGGCGCGCACCCGCACACCCCGCGTCAGCGCGTCGGAGTGGCCCTTCGTCTCTTTTTCAGTCATACAGAGAGCCTACTCCTGCGCGCGCTGATTCCAAGCCCCGCGCGGGCTCAACCGAACATCTGGGTCCAGTGATTCTCGAACTGGCCGAGCCCGGTCCGGTCATAGCCAGCCATCATGTTTCGATGGTGACCGGGGCTGTACCACCACGCGCGGATCGCGCCGCCCCCGCTCTCTTGCCCAGCCGCAATGTTCTCACCGCCGCCAGAGGTCCCAGCGAGGCGCGCGCGATCGCCCGGCGAGGTCTTCCCTGGGAGCGGCGAGGTGTGACTGAAGAAGTCATGCTCGACCATGTCCTTTGAGTGATCTCTGCCGGCCACGCAGAGCTTGGGATCGATCCTGAGCGCGCCTATCCCTGCGAGGATACGGATCCGGTTGAGCTCCAAGATCCCCTTGTACTCCTCAGGCAAGAGCTCTCCGGCCACCGCCCGGTTGTCCTCTAGGACCTTCTTGTCCCTGGCCTCTGTCGCGACAGCGGCGAGCGCCATGAGCTCTTCAGCCTCCCGCAGCTCTTTGTAGATCTCCCTCCCGAAGGCGCAAGCCTCGAGCTTTTCGATCTCAGTTGCAGGGGCGAAGACGAGCGCGAGGTCCCAAACCTCAGCGAGCCACTCGAGATCCATCGCCTCGTCCAAAAGCTCCCCCTGCTCTTCACGTAGGCGCTCGCTCTCCTCGAGCAAGACCGAGGCTGAGATCTGCAGGAGCTTCTCTAGGGCGAAGAGCGCCTCGTCGCAGTATCGCTCCACTTGATCCTTTGTCAGGTCACCAGAGCGTGAGTAGCGCAGGAGCTTCTCTCGCTGTCGTTCGACCTCGCCCTGGGGCGCGCCTCGCAGGCGCTCTGTCCCGACCCGAGTCGCCTCGCGCTTGTAGAGGGAGAGGTAAGCCTTGTGAGCTTGCACCCACTTCTTGTAGCGCTTGTGAAACTCTGTTGAGGCCGCGCTCGCGAGCTGACGCGCGGCGTCCGGCCCCTTGGTCACCAGCTCACGAGCGGCAGCGTCGCGCTCCTCCCACAGACCCCGCGTGTTACGGAACTGACGCATGAGGGCGCGGACGCTCGGGCCATCATCCTGCGCGACCGCAGGCTGGGCTGCCCCGAACGCTACGCAAAGGGTCAGAGCGAGCGAACTCGCGAACTTCTTCCGGACCGAGATCATCCACACAGCATATCGACCCAAACCCGCTCTGAGGGATTAGAGAGTGTTCGCTTCGTGTACTCTCTCCTCCCCCTCGCACCACAACGAGAAGCCCACTCTGACCTCAATGAAGACTCAACGCCGCCTCTTCGCGCTCCCGCTGATCCTCGCCGCGTCCTGGCTCTCCGCCGCCTCCGTGGACGACCGGATCCTCATGGGCGCAGAACCTCACCGTTACGTCTGGTCTGAGGGCTGGGGAGCTTGTGAGGAGGGCGAGTACGGAAACACCCACGGCTGCGTCGCCGTCGACTCAGAGGGCCGCATCTGGTTCAACACGGACACGGAGACGTCTCTCGTCGTCTTAAACCGCGACGGATCCCTCCATAAGGCCTTCGGCAAAGAGTTCGCCGGGGGTCTCCACGGCATGAGCATCCGAAGCGAGGGCGGAGAGGAATTCCTGTACCTCGCTCACACCGGCCGCCAAGAGGTCGTCAAAGCGACGACCGAGGGTGAGGTCATTTGGAAGATCGGGATCCCGACGGAGTCAGGTCACTACCCCGACCCGAACCGCTACCGCCCCACGGACGTCTCGGTCGCCCCTGACGGCAGCGTCTTCGTCGCAGACGGATACGGGAGCTCCTTCGTCCACAAGTTCACGAGCGAGGGGGAGTACGTCTTGTCCTTTGGTGGCTACGGCACTGAGCCAGGCCAGTTCCGCACTCCTCACGGCCTCTTCGTCGACGGCCGCGGCGACGAGCCCGTCGTGATCGTCGCCGACCGAGAGAACGGGCGCATCCAGGTCTTCGACCTAGACGGCAAACACTTGAAGGTCGTGGAGGGCATGCTGCGCCGCCCCTGCAACGTGACGGCGAGCGGCGAAGACCTCGTGATCCCTGACCTCGCCGGGCGCGTCACAGTCCTCAACAAAGACTTCGAGCTCGTCTGCCACCTCGGCGACCAGCCCGAGCCTGGCCTGCGCGCGAACAACGGCGTGAAGCGCGAGCAGTGGAAAGACGGGCACTTCACCGCGCCCCACGGCGCGGCCGCAGACTCCAAGGGGCACGTCTACGTGATGGACTGGAACTTCCTAGGGCGCATGACTCGCCTTGAGCGGCTCCCCCTGAAGGAGTCTCAAGAGAGATGATTCTAGTCAGCCTGCTCGCCTGCGCTGGGCTTGGAGAGCTCGATGAGTTGCGCCTCAACCAGCTCCAGTTCCGCGGAACCCACAACAGCTACCATCAGCGCCCTACCCTCGTGCTCCACAAGAGCCACGACTACAGCCACCCGACCCTCACGGAGCAGCTCTCACTCCACGGGATCCGCCAGTTCGAGCTCGACGTACACCTCTCTAATAAGGGCGAGTTCGAGGTCTTCCACCTCCAGAAGATCGACGCGCGCACCAGCTGCGCGACCTTGGCTGCGTGCCTCGAGGAGTGCCTGGCGTGGTCCATCGCGCACCCACGCCACCTCCCCATCCTCTTCTGGCTAGAGCTCAAGGACTCAGACAATTGGGAGGGGTCTCCCTACGTCTCGATGTCCGGCCGCCACGCCGAGCTCGAGCGCCTCGTCCTCGACGCCTGGCCTAGCGACAAGATCATCACCCCCGACGAAGTCCGCGGCGATCACCCCTCGCTCCCCGAGGCTATCGCGAGCGTGGGCTGGCCCAAGCTCGGAGCCCTGCGCGGCCGCGCGATGTTCGCCCTCTTGGAGCGTGGCACTCATCGAGAGGAGTACCTCGCCCCCTCACCAAACCTCGCCGGGCGCCCCTTCTTCGTAGCCTCAGGTGACCCCGCAGACCCCTCCGCGGCGATCTATAAGATCGACAGCGCCCAGGCGCAGGGTGACCTGATCCGCCGCCTCGTCGCTGCGGGCTTCCTCGTGGGGTCCAACTGCGACAAGGCGGGCGTCTCGGATGAGCAGAACGCCGCGCGACTGCAGGCGACCCTTGCGGCGGGCTCGCACTTCCTCTCCAGCGACTTCGCCGTCGCGAAGGCTGGCGCGGGCTACACCTTCGACCTCGGCGGGCACCTCGTCCGCTGCAACCCTGTGACGGCGCCGCTGGACTGCGTCGACCTCGAACTCCCCCCCTTGCGCGTCAGCCCTAGCGGCGATGAAGTGAGGCCTCCCAAGGACTCCAAATAGAGAAGAGAACAAATGAGCTACGAGACCCTGAACCCTGAAGAGACCCGCGACCGCCTTGATGGTGACGGCGGCTGGACCTACGTCGATGTGCGCACCCCTGAAGAGTTCGCTCGCGGACACGTCCCCGGCGCCTACAACATCCCAGCCTTCTTCCCCGGCCCGATGGGCATGATGCCGAACCCCGAGTTCGCTGGAGCCATCAGCGCGCACTTCGCCCCTGACCGCGCCCTCGTGATGGGCTGCGCAGCCGGCGGCCGCTCCATGCACGCCTGCGAGCAGCTCGCAAGCCTGGGCTACACCCAGCTCATCAATATGGACGGCGGCTTCAACGGCAGACCCGACCCGACCGGAGGCCCCGGCGTCCCCGGCTGGCAAGAGCGCGGCTTCCCCGTGGCTGACGCCGCTGAAGAAGGGCGCGACTGGGAGTCTCTCAAGGGCGCCGGGGGCGAGTGATGCTCGCCCTCCTCGCGCTCTTGCCCCTCGGGCTCCAGGCAGATGGCGCGCTCGAAGAAGCCCTGAGCAGAGCAGGCGAGAACCGCGCACAGCTAGAGGCAGCGCTCGAAGGCGTCGAGGAGTCAGAGCGCGGAGGGATGGAGTTTCTCATCCGCTACATGCCCGAGGGTGATCTCAAGAGCCTCAGCGCAGGCTTCCTCCTCGAGCACGTGAGCTACGCCTACAAGGCCTGGGAGGCTGCGCCTTGGAGGGACGCCGTCCCCGAGGAGTACTTCTTCAATAACGTCCTCCCCTACGCGAACATCAACGAGCGCCGCGACTCTTGGCGCAAAGACTTCTACGAGCGCTTCTCCCCCCTCGTCGCTGAGGCCAAGACGCCCTCAGAGGCCACGGCGATCTTGAACCAGAAGGTCTTCCCGATGGTCAATGTGAAGTACTCGACCAAGCGACCTAAGGCAGACCAGAGCCCTTACGAGTCCATCGACGCCAGCATGGCCTCTTGCACGGGGCTCTCGGTGCTCTTGATCGACGCCTGCCGCGCGGTCGGTGTCCCTGCGCGCTTCGTCGGCACCCCGCGCTGGTCAGACGACAGCGGCAACCACTCCTGGGTCGAGATCTACGACGACGGGTGGCACTTCACCGGCGCTGCTGAGCCCACGGGAGACGAGCTCAATCGCGCGTGGTTTACGGGCCGCGCCTCTAAGGCCGTAGCGTCCTCCGAGGTCTACGGCATCTTTGCCGTGAGCTACAAGCCCACGCCGCAGCGCTTTCCGATGGTCTGGCGTCCAGACGCAGACTACGTGAACGCCGTCAATGTGACGGCCCGCTACACAGGCGCGAGCGCCGAGCTCAAAGAGGGCTTCGCCTGGGTGCGCTTTCGCGTGCAGAGCGCCGCGACCGGTGAGCGTGTCGCTGCGGCGTTGTCTATCCAAGGCGCTGACGGCGCAGAGCTCTTCGAGTTGCAGACAAAAGACGAGCGCTTCGACGCAAACGACCACGTCACGAAGACCATGCAGGTCGGCGAGAGCTTCCGCGTGAGCGCTACCCACGATGGTATGAGCGCGAGCGCGCCCTTCACCGTCCGGAGAGGTGAGCAGCTCATCAGCCTCAGCCTCGAGGGAGAGCTCACAAAGCTCGAGACCTTGAACGTAAAGGATGAACTCTGGGACGCGCACGCCGCGCGCATCCGCACCGAGCGAGCGGCCGAGATGGAGGCCCGCGTCCTCACCCACGGCGAGCACGAGATGCCCTTCTGGTACACGACCTATGGAGACGCACCAGATGGTGAGAAGAGCTTCATCATCTCGATGCACGGCGGCGGCGGCGCTCCGGCCGCGGTCAATGACCAGCAATACGAGAACCAGAAGCGACTCTATAAACCGGCAGAGGGCATCTACCTCGCGCCGCGAGCCCCTACGAACACCTGGAACCTCTGGCACCAAGGGCATATCGACGTTCTCTTCGACCGCCTGATCGAGAACATGATCGTGTTCGAGGGCGTGAACCCTGACCGCGTCTACCTAACAGGCTACTCAGCAGGCGGCGACGGCGTCTGGCGGCTCGCGCCGCGCATGGCAGACCGCTGGGCAGCTTCAGCCATGATGGCTGGACACCCTGGCGGCGTCTCCCTTGAGAACCTCCGCAACTCCCCCTTCACCATCCATATGGGCGGAAAGGACAGCGCATACAACCGCAACGGTGAGGCGCGGAAGTACAAGCAAGTGCTCGCCAAGCTCCACGAGGCCGACCCCGAGGGCTACGACCACTGGGTCGAGATCTATGAGGACAAGGGCCACTGGATGGACCGAGAGGACGCAGCTGCCATCCCGTGGATGCTTGAGCGGACTCGAGAGCTTCGACCCAAGAAGGTCGTCTGGCGCGTCGATGGGAAGGCTCCGCATCGTTCCTACTGGCTGAGCCAAGAGACGCCACAGGGAGGCTCGCGCGTGGTCGTCGAGCTCAAGGATCAGGTGATCCACGTCGTCGAGTGCGAGAACACCGAGCAGCTCAGCTTCCGCTTAGACGACTCCATGATCGACCTCGACCAGCCGGTGAAGGTCATGCGTGGTGACACCTGCTTCTACGAGGGCGTGGTCCCCCGCAGACGCTCCGTCCTCGCCAAGACCCTCGCTGAGCGCGGTGACCCTGTGGGCATGTTCTCCGCAGAGCTGACCGTCAACTTCAAGACAGACGTCGTCGAGCCCGCCCCTAGCGAGGGGCGCTAGCGGCGCGCCGCGACCGCGCGGCGCACGAGCTCGTCGGCGGAGACCCCGGCGAGGATGACGACGCCGATCACCGCGAACTCGATGCTCTTCGGGATCGCGTCGATGAGGTTGATCGCGTTCTGCAAGACCTGCATCAAAGCGGCGCCAATGAGAACGCCTAGCACGCTGACCTCTCCGCCGCGTAGCGAGCAGCCGCCGAGCACCGCAGCGGCGATCGCGTAGAGCTCATAGAAGCTCCCGAAGTCCACGGGCTGAGCGGAGCCCACGTCGAGGACGAAGAGCATACCGCCGAGGCCGGAGAGCAGCCCACAGACCACGTAGGCCAAGATCACCATCTTGTCGGTGTCGATGCCTGAGTAGCGCGCCGCCTCCTCATTTCGACCGAGGGCCTTCAAGTAGCGACCCCAGACCGTGAGATGCAGGAAGACCGCGGCGAGCGCGGCTATGACCACGAGCAGGATGCAGGGAGTGGGGATCCCGAAGTCGATACCCGGGAGCGAGACAGAGCCACCTCCCCACCACTTGAGCCCTTCGAAGAGGCTCCCGAAGCCTTGAGATGTGTCCGCGACCACGCCGCGGGTCACACCCCGATAGAGCAAGAGCCCGCAAAGCGTCACAACGAAGGGCTGCAGCTTGAGCTTGGTGATGAGTAACCCATGCATCAGCCCGATCCCAACCGAGAGGATCACGAGGAGCGGGAGGACCAACCAAGGGCTCATGCTCTGCTCCGTCAAGAGCCACGGCAGCAGACAGCCTGTCAGACAGATAACAGATCCGATGGAGAGGTCGATGCCGGAGGTGGTGATCACGAAGGCCGCGCCGATCGAGATGATTCCGAAGAGCGCTGTTCGCCTCACGACGTTCTCAATGTTCCGCCCCACGAGGAAGTACTCACTGGCGATCGCAGTGATGACACAGACGAGTACGAGCAGCCCGAGGATCCCAAATACCTTCTTCAAGGCTCTACCTCCGCCCCGCTGCCAGTCGCGAGATGCATCACGGCCTCTTCGGTCATCTCCGCGCCGCGCACCTCGCCCACGAGGCGTCCCTCATGCATCACGAGCACCCTGTCGGCGAGGCCGAGGACCTCTTCCATCTCGCTGGAGGCGAACAACACCCCCATACCATCGGCGGCGAGCTCCTCGATCAACTGATAGATCTCCTGCTTCGCGCCCACGTCCACCCCGCGGGTCGGCTCGTCCATGAGCAAGACCTTCGGTGAGGTCGCGAGCCAGCGCCCGAGGACGACCTTCTGCTGGTTCCCGCCCGAGAGCAGGCGCACCTCCTGCTCTGCCGAGGGCGTCTTGATCGCCAAGCGCTCGATCGCCTCCCTCGCCTGTCGTTCCTCTTCGGCGCTCGCGATGAAGCCGAGGGTTGCGTCCCGTCCGATCGTCGCGAGAGAAGCGTTCTCACGCACGCCCATCTCCAAGACCAGACCCTGATCCTTACGGTCCTCCGGGACCAGGGCGAGCCCGCGCTCTATCGCAGCCCTCGGGCTCCCAAGCGACAAGCCTTCGCCCGCCACCTGAACCTCACCTGCGAGCGCGGGCGCCACGCCGAAGATGGCCTCGAGTAGCTCGCTGCGCCCAGCTCCAACGAGGCCCGCCAAGCCGACGATCTCTCCCGAGCGCACCGTGAGCTCCACCCCCGGCTCGGGGTGGACCGCTCCGCGAAGACCTCTGACCTCCAGCGCGACCTCGCCCGGCTCCAGCGGCTGGCCTGATCGCAGGCTCGTGATCTCACGCCCCACCATGAGCGGGATGAGCGAGGACCTCGAGATCTCGCCCTCGACGAGCTCACCTACGAGCGCACCGTCACGGAGCACGGCGACGCGATCGCAGAGCTCCTCGATCTCCCTCAGGCGATGTGAGATGTAGACCACACTCACGCCACGCGCGGCGACGCTCTTCACGACCTCGAAGAGGCGCTCCACCTCGGGCTCGGTCAGGCTGGAGGTCGGCTCGTCCATGACGAGCACTCGCGCGTCGACGCTGAGCGCCTTCGCGATCTCGATGAGCTGGCGCTGCCCGATAGGGAGCTCGGAGACCTTGACCGTAGGGTCTACATCGAGACCAACCGCCGTCATCCACTTCGCCGCCTCAGCCCGCTCAGCTTCGAAGTCCAGCGCGCCAGGGAGCTTCCCGGAGCGAAGTTCGCGGCCCAAGAGGACGTTGGCCGCCGCGTCGAGGTTATCTGCGAGGTTCAGCTCTTGATGGATGAGGACGAGCCCGAGGTCGAGAGCATCACGGACAGAGCTCAGGGTGACGGCTTCCCCGGCGCATCGCACCGTGCCGGCGTCCGGCGCGTGGATGCCTGCGAGGACCCTGCCCAAGGTGGACTTCCCCGCGCCGTTCTCCCCCACGAGCCCGAGGACCTCACCGCGCCCGAGGTGGAGGCTCACATCACTCAGCGCCTGCACGCCGGGGAAGCGCTTGCTGACCCCCTCCAGCTCGATCAGAGCGGCGGTGCTCGCCGCGCCTGAGGCCTCATCGACCAACGACACTACTCCTGGCCTAGGTTCTTCTTAAGCTCGGCCCAGAAGGCATCGACGTTGTCTTTGCGGATCGTGCGAGCTGGGATCTCCAAGAAGCCATCTTCATTGAAGCCCAAGTCAGCGAGGCTCTCTCCGTTATAGAGCCCCTTCAAGACGCGGATGGAGTCCTTGCCGTAGAGGAAGGGGTTCTGGACGACGGTGCCCGCGACGGTGCCTTCGATGACCCCTTGCAGGGTCTCGTCAGCCTCGTCGAAGGAGGCGATCGCCACCTCTCCGAGCTTGTCAGCACCCTTTAAGGCCTCGATGGCGAGCGGGGTGTTGTAGGCGAAGAGGCACACGACGCAGGCGAGGTCTGGGTGCCGCGCGAGGGCGTCCTCGACGTTCGCCTTCCCGCGCGCGCGGTCGAACTGGTCGGTGTAGGTCCCGACGAGCTGATACTTCCCGTCGTCGCTCGTGAGCTGCGCGTCGGAGGGGTCGCTGCGCTCGGGGTCGTTGGAGCGACCGAAGATCTCGTCGATCACGCCCTGGCGCCGGCGGCGCGCATTGTCCTGCTCGGTGCGCCCGACGAAGATCGCGAACTTACCGCCCTCGGGGATCGCCTCCTTGGCCAGCGCTCCACACATGCGCCCAGCGACATAGTTGTCCACGCCGATGAAGCCCAGACGGTTCGTGGAGGGCGCGTCCGAGTCGTGCGTGATCACGATCGTCTCCTCGCAGGCCTCGTTGATGAGATCGATCTGGTTCTTGGCGTCGATGATGCTCACTGCCATCCCGTCGACGCCCTTGGTGAGCATGTCCTCGATCACGTTCTTTTGGTCTGTCATGCCGCCTGCCGGCAGGAGCACGCTGACCTTCACGCCGTACTCTTCACCGCCCTCGTAGGCCCCCGCCTCGGCGATAGTCCAGAAAGAGACAGCGCCGTTCGTGATGTAGGCAAAGTGCGGGGTGTCAACGTCGCCGCCCTGCCCGCCTCCTTCGCCATCCGAAGAGCTGCTGCAGGCGACGAGGCTTATAGAGAGGAGGGCAGCTGCGAAGTTGTGGGGATTCATGTCTTTGGATGCCAGGAGTGATGCGGGCCATTGATTTCAGCCTGAGAGGATACGCAAGCGGGACGCCCGCTTCACCTCAGCCTGCCTGAGGTCCTCTAGAGCCGACTGAGAGGGGGAAAGAGCTCGACCTTCGTCAAACGCCTCCCCTTTCGCGCAGCCCCTCACTAGACTCACCCCTCCACCGAACCTAAGGGATCCACGAGATGTTTATCGAACAAGAGCACAACAGCGTCTGGAACCGCACAGACGCTAGCGGACACATACTCAGCGCCACCGCCTACAACATCGTGATCGGAGCCACCCTGCTGTGGGGCTTTCTCGCGAACTATCTGATCGTTGGCGCGATCTCACCGACGACGATCCTGGCCTTTGGGATATGGCCAGTCATGATCGGCTACCTCGTCTTCGCGATGGCGGGGACCTGGCTCTTCAACAGCTCTGACAACCCGGCGGTCAGCTTCCTCGGCTACAACCTTGTCGTCCTGCCGTTCGGGCTCATCCTGAACATCACCATCAATGTGGCCTACGCTGGGCCGCGCTTCGATGGCTTGGTCCAAGAGGCCATCCAGACGACCGGCTTCGTAACGCTCGTGATGATGATCTTAGGGGGGACCTTCCCTCGCTTCTTCCAGAGGATCAGCGGCGCGCTCACTGGAGCCCTCATCGCTGTCATCCTCGTAGAGGTCATCGGCGGCTTGTTCTTCGGCTGGCGACATGGCGCGACGGACTGGGTCGTAGCAGCCATCTTCTGCGGCTACATCGGCTACGACTGGGGCCGCGCCAACGCGATCCCGAAAACCCTCGACAACGCCATCGACAGCGCCGCCTCCCTCTACATAGACATCATCATCCTCTTCATGCGCATCCTGCGCATCATGGCTCGCAGGCGCTGATCGAAAGGCCGAAGAGCCTTAGCGCGACCTTGAGATCCTCTTAGTTTCACCACTCCACCGCCCTCCAAAAAGCGAGGAGAAGAATCAGATGAAGGAGATGGGAGAGAACGGCACCACTGGAGCTGGGGGAAAGGCGACCGCAGCAATGATCTGCGGAATCGGGAGCATGTTGTTCTTCTGCGCCCCCTTCGTGAATCTCCTAGTCCCCTTCCTCGCTATCGCTGGGCTCGTGCTCGGGTTGATGAGCGTCAAGTCTGCGAAGAAGGGCTTCGCGATCACAGGCATCATCACATCCGCGATCTCGCTCACCTTGACCCTCCTCGCCGTCCTAAGCCTCTCCTCCTTCTTCAGCGAGACGAATGAGCAAGGCGTCTTCTGGGGCGAGATGCTCGAAGAGGCCGAGCAGCAGGCAGAGTAAGCTCGTCTTCATGCACGACCTGCGCATGATGGCGCATAGACGCTGAAACGTCCGAGAAGAGATACCCACCGCCACTTAGCCTGAGGCGCGATTCATCCCGCTTGACCGACGTGCCTAGTCGGGTCATCAGGGACTGGCTCGCTTATTCGCCGAAGATCTCAGCCAAGCGCTCGATGCGATAGTCGAAGATCTTCCGAACGTCAGGCCCGACAGCGATTCGCTCGACCAGTCCCTCAAAGAGCGGGCCGCCAGGGACCGCATATCGCACGATATCACCCACCCTCACGCCGTCCGCAGTCTCCTCAAAGGTGTGCGTGTGATGCCACATCCGATAGGGCCCACGGACCTGCTCATCTACGAAGGACCTCGGCGGGTCCCACTCGCTGATGATCGAGCGCCAGCGGAGAGGGAGCCCTCTTACCTTGAGCTTGTAATCGATCAGGGTGCCCACCTGAACGTCATCCGTGGAGCTGCCTACGATGTTGAACTGGATCCAGGGAGGCGTGAGCTGTTGGAGGTTCGCGGGATTGGAGAAGAACTCAAAGACCTCCGCGAGGCTCCTCTTTACGACGACATGTCGCTCGAGATGAAACTCTTTCATGTCAGATCCTCACCCGCTCCAGCGGGTAGCAAGCTCGATCGGGTAGGGCTCAAGGAAGATCTGGTCACGGGGATACTCACAGTGCAAGACGTCAAAGTGATACCTGAGCAGCTCTAGCGGCACCTCGATAGGCATGTCTCCGCGCTGATAGGAGAGGATCGTGGCATTCAACCTCCTCCGCGCCGGCCCACTCAGCTCGGTCTTGAGATAGCCAGCGAGGTGTTGGAGCGCGTTCACGTTTCGGCCTCTGCTCGGACGCTCCTTCAAGGTCCGCTGAAAGAGCTCACCATACTCGGCGATGGACTCCGCTAGCGGGCGGCTCTTGAGGTCAGCCACGATGTGTCCGAGAGCGCGATACTTCTGGTCGTCGTAGGTCTGCAGGAGGAGCTTGTGAACCTGATGGAACTGAACGAGCTCACCAGGCCGGCGACTCCTTGAGGTGAAGGCGCGCCAGCGAGCTCTGCAGAAGGCCCTAGTGAGGAAGTGCTCGCGGATGCCGATGTCGTTTAGGCGCCCGTCCTCTTCCATGGGCAGTAGAGGGTCTTGCTGCTTGAGCGCGGCGGCGAAGACGCCGACGCCGTCTTTGTTCGAGCCGCTCTTCGTATAGAGCTTTACGCGCGAGATGCCACAAGAGGGCGACGAGCGCTTGAGGATGAAGCCATCGAGTTGGTCTACCCCAATGGATTCGGCCCGGTCACGCGAGAAACCCTCCATGAGGTCAGTGAGATCTTCGCCTGAGGAAGGGATGATAAAGCGCGGACCGCTTTCAGAGCGCTGCAGCCTCGCCGTTGGACGCGGAGTACCCAAGCCTGCCTCTACCTCTGGGCACACCTTGGAGTAGGTAGCAAATTCGGCGAGAGGGCCCAGGAGGAAGCGATCCTTCTGGTGTCCGCCGTCGAATCGCACCTCTTCGCCCATAAGGCATGCAGAGACTCCCAAGCGCAGCTTCGGCCAGTCTTGAGCAGAAAGTGAGGGCAGAGGCTCAGCTACCATGGGTCTCTTCTAGGACTGAGGCGAGCGCTGTGTCTAGCTCAGGATGAGAAAAGCGGAAGCTACTGAGAGAGAGCTTCCCTGGAGTCACACGAGTGCTGGCGAGGAGCAGATCCTCTGCCATCTCCCCCAAAACAAGCTTTGCCATGAAAGCTGGCAAAGGGAAGAGAGTCGGGCGACCGAGGGCCCTCCCTAGGGCCTTGGTGAACTCGAGGTTCGTCGCCGCGCCAGGCGCGACGGCGTTAACGGGACCCTCGAGGCTCTCATCAACGAGAGAGTGCTGGATGATGCGCACTAAGTCTTCGCGCGTGACCCAGCTCATGTATTGTCCTCCGCTTCCGATCTTCCCACCAAGACCAAGCTTGAAAGGCATGAGCATCTTCGAAAGCGCTCCACCGCTCTTCGCAAGGACGACACCGATCCGAAGGTTCACGACACGCATCCCCTGCGCGCGAGCAGGCTCGCAGGAGGCCTCCCATTCCACGCAGGTGCTGGGCAAAAATCCGACCCCAGGCGCAGCCGATTCATCGAGCTCCGTCCCCCCTCGATGCCCGTAAAAACCGATCGCTGAGGCGCAAATGAAGGTCTTAGGAGTCTCCGCACACGATTTGAGAGACTCGCAGAGGCTGCGGGTTCCCAAGACCCTGCTGTCGCGGATGCGCTGCTTCTTAGCTGCCGTCCATCGACCCTCAGCGATGCTTTCACCTGCAAGGTGAACCACTGCATCAGCGCGAACAGAGCTTGGGTCGGCGAGACCACTGCTGGGATCCCATTGCACCTCCCCCGGAGCACTAGGAGCCCTCCTGACAAGGGTCGATACCTCGTGTCCGTCACCCCTTAGAGCAGCACAGAGTGCGTTGCCGACGAGGCCGCTCGCACCGGATACCAGAACTCTCATCTTCACATCCTCTTCAGCCAGCGCTGAAACTCGGTCATCGTTCTAAACTGTTTGACACTCTTCGGGAGCCGCAGCCCCATGCTCATGCCCCCTCCGCCGAGTACTAGCTCCTGATCGGGAGCCGACTCAATGAGCTCTTCGAGGAGCTTGCCCACGCCGCGCTGGGCGAGGCCCCTTGAGATGCTGAGGGCTATGTGAGTGGCCTCTATGGTCCTTGCTGTTCCAGCGATCTCTTGCACGGGGTTGTCTGCTCCTAGGACGACCGCCTCTACCCCTTCTGTTGCAAGGACGGCCTCAGCCATGGCTACCCCCAGACCATGAAGATCTCCTGGGAGGGTCGCGAGCAGGACTTTCACCCCCTCTTTGAAGGCTCGATCCTTAGGAGTGAGCTCACCAATAACCTCACCGACGCGGAAGGTCGCGAAGTGTTCGTGCGAGATGCGGAGCTCCCCGTTCGCCCAGCGCTCGCCTAAGTCCCACAAGAAGGGAGCGATACGACTATCGAGGAACTCAACCAAAGTCATAGAGGCGGCCATCTCATGCATGACCCCCTTGAGGACCTTCGCGTCAAACCTCTCTACCAAGCTCCTCCAGTAGTCGAGCTCCTCAAAGGGTTGCTCCATGGAACGCTTCACGCGCTCCCGGAGCTCTTCCGGGCTCGACTTCAGCAACTCTGAGGCTTTGAACCCATGGACTAAGAGTCGGCCCACATCCATCAAGAAGCTCACCTCGCTGGCAGGGTAGCGGCGGTGGCCGGACTCGAGCCTTACAGGCTCGGGCCTGCCATAGCGCTGCTCCCAAGAGCGCAGACGCTCAGGGCTTAACCCAGTCTTGGAGGCGAGCTCTCCGATGGATATGAGCTCGACAGGTTGTTGAACTCTGTCGTTCGACTGCTTCATGCTTCACTTGAAATATAGAGCTCAATCAGCTTTTTGCTCAAGTAAATACCTATGCATTTGCATAAATTTTTTTCTAGGCTAATCAGAGATATGGGATCTTCAAAGGGAGCAAGAGCGACCCCGGAGTTCGTGGAGGGCCCTCCTGGTCGTTTCCGCGTCTTGAACGAGGTGGATCTACGTCGAGGAGCAGACTTTGTCCTCTACTGGATGACAGCACATCGTAGGCCCAACTGGAACCACGCCCTCGACTATGCAGCAGCCTTAGCTCGTGAGCTCAACCTCCCCCTCCTCATCCTCGAGGGGCTGCGAAGCGATTACAAGCACGCAAGCCGCCGTCACCACTCCTTCATCCTCGACGGCATGGCCTCCAACGCGAGGGCTTTTGAGGGTACGGCTGTTCACTACGCTCCCTTCTTAGAAACCAAAGAGCGAGAGGGCTCAGGGCTCTTAGAGGCGCTCGCACTACAGGCCGCATGCGTCGTCGCAGATGAGCATCCAGGCTTTTTTTACCCCAAGATGCTCGCCACCGCCGCTGCTCGCTGCCCGGCTCAGCTCATCGCAGTGGACTCCTGTGGACTGCTTCCTCTCCACGTCAGCGAGCGCCGCTTTCAGAGAGCCTTTGACCTCAGGAGGTACATACAGCGCGAGCTCCCCAAACACTTCAGCTCCTTACCTGCAGCAGAGCCGGATCTCCGAGGACTGAGCGAGCTTGACCCGAGCCATGTCTCCGCGCTCGAGCGAACAAGCTCCACTCGCGCCGCCCTCGAGGAGAATCGAGCTGAGCTTCTCGCGCGACTACCGATCGATCAAGAGGTTCTAGAGACAGAGAAGCGAGGCGGACACGAGGCGGCACGAACGCTGCTAGAAGAGTTCCTGCATGACGGCCTCGATCACTACGGCGGCGACCGCAACCACCCAGACAGCGGAGCCACCAGCGGGCTGTCCCCTTACCTCCACTACGGACACCTCTCTGCCTACGAGGTCTTCGCAGGGGTCACAAGCCGCGCCAGCTGGGGCCCTGACAAGCTCTCCGAAAGAGCGGATGGGCGCCGAGAGGGCTGGTGGGGATTGAGTGCTGGCGCTGAGGCCTTCCTTGATCAGCTCATCACTTGGCGAGAGCTCGGCCTTCAGCGCACATGCAAGCTAGGGCGGGTAGAGCGCTTCGACGACCTCCCCAACTGGGCGAAGCAGACTCTCGCTGAGCACCGAGACGACGAGCGCCCACACCTTTACGCGCTTGATGACTTTGACGGAGCTCGCACACACGATGAGCTCTGGAACGCAGCGCAGCGCCAGCTGCGATCAGAGGGCACGATCCACAACTACCTGCGCATGCTCTGGGGCAAGAAGATCTTGCACTGGTCGGAGTCTCCTGAGGAGGCCTTCAGGATCATGCTCCACCTGAACGACAAGTACGCCCTCGACGGTCGCGACCCGAACTCCATGTCCGGCATCCTCTGGGTCCTAGGACTCCACGACCGGGCCTGGGGTCCAGAGCGGCCAGTCTTCGGCAAGGTCCGCTATATGACCTCCGACAGCACACGCCGCAAGCTGAGGCTCAAGGCCTACCTTGAGCGCTGGAGCGACACCCCCGAGCTCCCGTGGGACTGAGGCTGGCCCCCTAGAGACCGCCGTCCTCGACCATCCAGTTGTCGAGGTCTGATGCGACTCAGCAGACAGAGGCCTCTAGCCCCTCCTGGATCTCGGGGTGAAGAAACTCGAAGCCAGCCGACTCGAGCGCAGCTGGAGCGACACGCGCGCTCGAGAGCAGGAGCTCGTCCGCCATCTTCCCCATCACGAGCCGCGCCATAAAGGCTGGCAAGGGGAAGAGGGTCGGCCTACGAAGCACGCCCCCAAGCGCTCGAGTGAACTCGGAGTTCGTCACCGCACCAGGCGCGACCGCGTTGATCGGCCCGCTCATATCCTCATCATCAATCATATGGCAGAGGATCCTCACGAGGTCGTCCAGCTGGACCCAACTCATCCACTGCTTGCCCGAGCCGATCCGGCCCCCCAATCCGAGGCGGAAGGGCAGCAGCATCTTCTCCAACGCGCCGCCACCACTCGCCAAGACCATCCCGATTCTCGGGTGAACGACGCGCAGCCCTGACCTACGCGCTTGATCCGTAGCCAGCTCCCAATCCACGCAGACATCCGCGAGGAAGCCACCGCCACGAGCCGCGCTCTCGTCGAGGCGCTCCTCACCGCGGTCTCCATAGAACCCGATCGCTGACGCAGAGACCAAGACCTTTGGTCTGCGCGTGATCCTCACGGCGCCCTCAGAGATCAGCCGAGTCCCCGCGACGCGGCTCTCACGGATCTTCAGCATCTGGCCCTTGGACCAGCGGCGCGAGGCGATGTTCTCTCCTGCGAGGTGAACGATCGCGTCCACGTCGAAGGCTGCCGCATCACAGGTCCCCTCCATCGGGTCCCATTGCACCTCGTCTGCCGCTGAGGGGGCCCTCCGCACGAGACGAAGGACCTCATCGCCCCGCTCGCGCAGCCTCGCGCAGAGCGCGCGGCCTACGAGCCCTGTACTTCCTGTGACGAGCGTCTTCATAGTCCGGTTCCATCCCTCGTACCCTAGACGCGCTGCGCGCGTGACGACGAGGGAGGCTCTAAACAGCCTATCAAGCCGAACCCCACGTCCAAGGCTCCTCCTCCTCAGCGGAAAGCGCTCCGAGCGAGCGCCTTGCGCGCCGATAGCTTGGATGGACAAGCCATGCTCTCCTCCCTCAAGAAGATCATCACATGCGTCCTCCTCGCTGCTGGAGTCCTCTTCATCATTGAGCTCGGCTGTAGATTCCTCGAGCCAGGCCCGATCCGCTTTGCAGATGAGTGGCCATACACCACCGACCAAGAGCTCGGCCCCTTGCATCAGCCCGGCTTTGAGGGGAGCTGGGACGGATCACACTTTGAGATCAACTCCCTAGGTTTCCGGGGGCCAGAGCCGAAGGACCCCTCGACCCCCAAGCTCTACCGCGTCCTCTGCCTCGGTAGCTCGTGGACCTATGGAGCAGGTGTCGACGATGAAGACACCTGGGCTCGTCTCCTCGAACTGCAGCTCGCCGCGCGCATGCCCGAGCGCGAGGTCGAGGTCCTCAACCTCGGAGTGCGCGGCTGGGGTAGCGAGCAATACCTAGAGGCGTGGCGTCGTTATGGCGTGGACCTCGTCCCCGACCTAGTGATTCTCGAGTGGAGCCTCGCTGACTTGCCAGGGATGAGAGAGCTCCTGTCTCCTCCTCCTCCCGCCTCGCCTCCGTCGAGCGCCGGCCTCTTCGAGCAGCTCAAGCGCACAGCTGTCGCCAGACACTTCGGCGCGGAGTGGAGACATCGAGGTCGCAAGGAGCGCTGGGATGAGCTCATCGCAGCGGTGAACGTTGACCTCGACCCCTGGAGGACTGATGGAAGAGCTGCCCTCCGAGCAGAGCTCGAAGAGCTGTGCATGGAGCTGCGCGCTAAGGGCGCGCGCCCCATGCTCCTGTGCGCCCCCTTTGAGTTTCAAGTACGCAAAGAGTCAGCAGACCGCTCCCCAGAGGGCGCGCTCGGGATGATCTCGTCGGGACTCGACGTGCCTTACTTCCCAGCCCGCCCGACCCTGCGCCAGTACCTCTCTGAGCGGGCCTCTCTCAAGCCCTCTGTCTTCCTGAGAGGAGAGCTCTATCACCTGAACGCCAAGGGGCACGAGCTCGTCTCGGAAGACCTCTACCTATCGCTAGAGCGCAGCGGCCTACTCCCAGACTGACGCTATACCTGCGCGGCCAGGGAAACGAAGACAGCGCCAAGAGGGCGCTTGTGAGCACACACCCGGGTAAGGGCACATGATCCGTATCAAGTGACCTCAAGAGCGTGCATGGCTCAGGCAGGCCAGGGAATATGCTGGAGCCAAACAGCAGCACCTCTCCAATTGCACGCTCGTATTTTCTGATACATTTAAGGCATCTATGCGGGAAACTAGGGGACTTCTGGCTGGGTGGGCGCTGTCCCTAGCGACCCTCACCTCGAGCGCCTTGGGACAGGTCGTGATCAACGAGGTCCAGGGCGCAAACCACCGCACCCACGCCGCAGCTGACGGGAGCGCGCACGATTGGATCGAGCTCAGGAACCTCGGCAGCGCGAGCGTGAGCCTGATGGGCTGGAGCCTCTCGGACGACCCCGATGATCTTCGACGGTGGACATTCGGCCAGGAGTCCATCCCTGCAGGTGGTCACCTCTTGGTCTATGCCTCAGGCCTCGACATGGGGCAAGGGCTCCGCTGGGACACTGTCATCGAGGATGGAGATCTTTGGCGCTACGAGAGCGGGCTCCCTGGCCCACCAGCGGGCTGGGAGGAGCCAGACTTCAACGACTCTGCCTGGCCGCAGGGGCCCAGCGGCTTCGGCCGCGGCTACCCCAACCTCAGAACTGCCGTCACTGGAGACGTCGTTTATGTCCGTCGCTCCTTCGACCTCAGCTCAGCGCAGCTCAGCGACCTCCGGCACCTCATGCTGCACCTCGACTATGACGACGGCTTCATCGCCTATCTCAACGGCGTCGAGGTCGCGCGCTCAAAGCTAGGTATGCGGGGAGTCAGACCGCCGGCTGAAGAGTTCGCCACAGACCAAAACCAAGGCGTCCTTCAATGGGACCAGTCTCCACAGAGCTTTCGCTTGGACTCAGGCCTCGAGCTCCTCGTCGAGGGTGAGAACCTCCTCGCGATCGAGGTACATAACGAGAGCGCAGAGAGCGCGGACCTCTCATGCACGCCGCTCCTCTCGCTAGGCCAGTCCCTCTCTTGGCTAACCCCCGTACAGTCGAACCCTCAGCTCAACTTCCAAGAAGACTCGCTGCACACGAACTTTCGGGTCAGCTCAGATGGTGAGACCCTGACCCTCTCTAACCCCTCTGGCGCAGTGGTGGATCAACTCGTCACGGGTCGCCTCTACCTAGACCAATCCGTCGGCCGCTCGGCGAGCGGCGCAGCGACAGTTGTCCACTTTCTCTCCCCTACTCCCGGGAGCGCAAACAGCACGGAAGCGCGGCCTGGCTTCACCGCAGCCCCTTCGATCTCACCTCCTGGGGGGCTGCTGCGCAGCCGGCGCTCGATCCAGCTCCTGTCCACAACGCCTGGGGCTGAGCTCCGATACACGCTGGATGGCTCTGACCCGAACGAGAGCTCGCAGCTCTACCGAGCCGGCCTCTCCCTCCCCGCCGACAAGAAAGGCGTCATCCCGCTTAGGGTCCGCGCCTTCGCCCCCGGGCTCTGGCCCAGCAGAGTCACGACAGCCTCTTACACGACCGCACACCCGCACACGCTGAGCGTCCTCTCGTTGGTCGCTGATCCAGAGCAGCTTTGGGGTGCCGATGGACTCTACTCGAACACCCAAGCAGAGGAGGACCGCCAATTACACGCCACACTCATCACGCCGGATGGGCGCCCCGCCTTCTCCTTAGACCTCGGAGCAAAACCTCACGGCCAAGCCTCGCTCGCTTACCCCCAGAAGCCGATGGCCCTGATCGCCCGACCTGGCTACGGCGAGGGGCAGATCGACTATCCAGTCTTCGGGGAAGACTATCGCGTGACCTCCTTTCGGCGCCTGCTCCTCAGAAACGCTGGGCAAGACTTCAACAGGGCTATGATGCGAGACGCCCTCTGCGGTCGGATCATGAGTCCGGAAGACATCGACGCGTCGGCCTACCGCCCCGTAGTCGTATATGTGAACGGCGAATACTGGGGCATACAGAACCTCCGCGAGCGACACGACAAGCACTACCCAGAGGCACACCACGGCGCCTCGACAGAGGCGATCGATCTCTTGGAGGGCGGCGGCTGGGACGAGCATGAAGGCGACAACAAGCACTACTTCTCCGTGTGTGAATACCTCGAGCTGAACGACCTCAGCGACCCCGCCATGTACGAGCGCGCTCGTAAGGTGATCGACGTAGACGAGCTCTGCACCTACGCCATCTCTGAAGACTTCTTCCTCAACGATGACTGGCCCAAGAACAACGTCAAGTTTTGGGCGCCGCGCACCCTCGACGGAAAGTGGCGCTGGTTTCAGTACGACTTCGACGGCTCCATGGGAGCGTGGGGCACCGGCCCTAGCGAGAGCCACCTCGAGGTTGTGTTCGGTGGATCGAACCGCCTCACCCAGCTCCTCAAAGACTTGCACGAGAGCCCGACCTTCCGCAGAGACTTCGCCAACCGATACCTCGACCTGCTCAACACGACCCTCTCTCCCGCCAACACCCTGAGCATCCTTCGCCGCGCTGCGGCAGATATCAGAGCTGAGGTTCAGCGGCACCTAGACCGCTGGTTCCAACCCGACCTCAACTGGGAGTCGGACATCCACGAGCTAGAAGACTTCTTGCAGCAGCGCCCCGCCTACGCGCGGCAGCAGCTCGCCTCCTTCTTCCAGCTGGGCCCGAGTCACCGCCTCAACCTAGACGTAATCCCACCTCGCTCAGGGAGCATCCAGCTCAACTCACTCCAGGTGAATGGCCCCTTCGAGGGAGAATACCTGCAGGGCAACCCGGTCACGCTCACAGCGCGTACACGTCCAGGCTTCTCTTTCGGGGGCTGGTCGGACGGAGCCTCGACCCCAACTCGCACTGTCGATCTCTCCGGCGACCTCTCCCTCACCGCTCACTTCCACCACGGTCCTGCCGGCAGTGGGCGAGCGGTCATCGCCGAGATTCAATACAACTCAGCTGACGAGCACGACTGCGGAGATTGGGTCGAGCTACAAAACCCTGGCGCCGCTTGGCTCGACATTGGCGGCTGGTCCCTCAGCGATGATCAACTTGATCAGAGCTGGGCGATCCCGGTCGGGACCAAGCTCGAGCCTGGTGTCCCCCTGGTCTTGGCGCGTGACTTAGAACAGTTCAGCGCCTACCACCCAGGGGTCAACGCGGTCGGCCCCTTCCACTTCGGGCTCTCTGGTGCCGCCGACAGCGTCAGGCTCTTCGACGCCACTGGTACCTTGGTCGACGAGGTCAGCTACACCGACGAGCTCCCTTGGCCTGTGAGCGCGGACGGCACCGGGCGCACCCTCGAGCTCATCAACGCGAACGCGGACAACGCAGCGCCTGAGTCTTGGGGCGCCTCCCTAGCCCCCTACGGGACACCTGGCGCGACGAACAGCCTGAGCTCCTGAGGAGAGCTCAAGCTCCCCAGGTGATCTCGACTCCGTTGCTCAAATTGAAGCCCGACCCACAGGGCGAGCTGAGCGGGTCGCGATACCAGAGCTGATAGCGCCTCAAATCACCGCTCGAGACGCTACCGCGCACCGCGATGTCGCTCGTAGTGTTCGAGCTCCCGCTCGCATCCGCGGTCCGCACCTGAAGACGTACGACCCCACCACCTGCGCAGCGGAGCCCGTCACCGAAGGCGTTCCCGCCTCCGCTGTTGATCGCATTCAAGCCTTGGAAGTAGAGGCCCGGCTGATTCGGAACGAGGCCCGTCGCCTGGAGCACGACGCTTGAGCTCGAAGCGCTCGCGGTCCCTGCCCGTGAGAGGCTCGCGCCTTGACCGGTCCCGTTCGCACACCCAGCGCCAGCAGCCCCGTTGTTTCCGCATGGACAAGCGCTACCGGAGCCATCTCCATAGCAGAAGGAGCTCGTCGCTCCGCCCGTGCCGAGATCTGCGATGCCCCAGTCAAAGCCGTCATGGGCCAAGATGCGCGAGCCATCGGCAGAGACAGCGACAGCTGTGCGGAGGTTCGGGACTCCGGTCGCCCCAGCCGCTATGAGGACATCACGGAGCTCCTGTATCCCCGCCTCAGGGGTCCAGATCGTAGCGCGTACATCGAAGGGAAAAGACACCCGGTACCAACCAACGACGACCTGCCCATCGTCAGAGACAGCGTTCGCTGAGCCTGTGCGAAAGATGTCCGTGCTCGGGAGGGTCCCCGTCAAGGTCGCTCCTCCCACGGCGTCCCAGACGAAGCCTTGGCCCTGACGTGAACCGACCGCGAACTGGTTGCTCTCGCTGAAGCCCCACACCTCGCCTGCGCCTACGGAGTCTGACGGGGTCGTGAGGATGAAGGTCGGCCCAGGAGAGCCATCCCAGATCGCCGCACGGCGAGTGCCACTGGCTGATTCCTCCCAGCCCCCGATGAGGCTCCCGTCTTCGCTCACCGCGTTCCCTCGGCTGCTTCCTGCGCCAGCCTGCGGGAGCAGAACCATGCCAGCGGCGGGAGTCCACCGAAAGGCGCCAGCGGTGCCGGCGTTGACCCAAGCGAGCCCTGTCGCCACGGTGCCATCCCCGGACATCGCGTATGCACTTGAGATGCTCGTCCCTGAGCTGCCACCGACCCCTCCGAGGCTTGTCCAGCCAGAGGATGCGGACCATAAACCTGCGACCGAGTTACCTGCGAGGTCTTGAATGTTCCCGAAGACGACGGAGCCCGAGCTCGAGACCGCTACGGCCTCGCCCCCTCCCAAGCTCTGCTGCCCCAACGAAGCAGTCCAGAGGAAGGCTCCTCCGGGGTCAGTCCCGCAGACCACGCTAGTGTCCATGCCCCAGTCTGTGGCGTCCCCTCCCCCCAGCGTTGTCCAAGAGGCCTGGGTTGCGAACGCAGAGCCTGAGCAGAGCGAGAGAGCGAGGCTCAGGAGAGCCGGCTTGAGAGAGAGGTGCTTCATCCCTCCATCCTACCTCCACACTGTGAGAGTGCGGTCAAAGCCCGTCAGCGACCCAGGAGCGCCACCATCGCCTTTCCCAAGGCGTCACCGATACGCAGGTAGCTCTCGGCGTTCCCGAACCAGTGATGGCCGTGACCCGTATTTGGAGAGTCTTCGGCAGGCCTCAAGAAGGCGCGCGTAGGGACGTAGCTCGCGCGCCCGGAGAACTCAGCGGCTAAGGTCGCTGCCTCTTGCGCAGCCCAGAGCTCCTCGCTGTTTGCGTTCCCGGTCTGGCCGACCACGAAGGGGAGCAGAGGAGCGTCCATCTCATCCCGGAGGTCTTTGATCAGGTGGATGAGATTCCCCGTGTAGGCATCCAACGCGCCCTCAGTGAACATGTCATTCCAGCCCTGGAACCAGACGAAGCCTGTGAGCTCTGGCTCAAATGCAGCGAGCTCTGGGAAGCGGGCGCGGTAGCTGTCGATGGCCACCCTATACTCCTCAATCATCCTCAAATAGCACTCCCCGACCTCGCCGCCTGCGCTCGGAGGTCGAAAGTCTCCCATCAGGCTCTTCCCCCCCCAGCAAGTCTTTACGAGGAGGACTGGCTCGCTGAAGCGCTCCCCAAGCTCCCACCCGAGCTCCAGCTCGGGGCCGAAATGGTGCCTGCCCTCGTAGACCGCGAAGCCGATCGAGAGCCTGCCTGCCTTGAGCGGCCCTGTGTGTGGTTGATACCAGACGTAGACATCATCCCGCTCAGCCCAAGCCCCGTCCGCCTCCAGCCAGTGCCCGAACTCCGCGTCGACGCCGGGCTCCTGAAGGACGCTCTTGAGGATCCCCCTCCCCCCGTTGTAGTGCTCCGGATGATCAAGGTCGACGACGGCCTGACCCTCCATGTTGGACTGGCCAGCTAGCAGGAAGACCTTGAGCTTCGGCGGGGCAGGCGCTGAAACCCTCTCCAGGCCCGAGCAGGCTGCCAAGAGCGGGAGCGCGATGAGGAGCTGTCTCATCGCGGCATCCTAGCAGGGTTCACTCGACCTCGATCTGCACCTCGTTGCGGCGCATGAAGGGGATCGCCCAAGGCGGGTCATAGCTCGCCATGAGCGGCGGACCGATAGCCCGGACTCCCTTCTCCGCCAGCCAGCTCCTGAGAGTCTCTTCATGGCGCGCCATCTTCTCTGGAGAGTTCCAGCCGCTGTATCGGAGCGTGGCGATGCGCTTCGCAGGCACCTCACGCAAGGTCACTCGATCATCATCTGGCGTAGGCGCGCTCTCGAGGGTGTAGCCCTCCGGCAAAACAAAAGCCATCCACCAGCCGTCACCCCGATCCTCTTGCAGCACAGGCGCGGTCATGGCGATCTCTTCGCTCCGCCTCTCTTGCAAGACAGGAGCAGTCATCGCGATATCTTCCTTACTGGTGTTCCCCCCAAAGATGTAGCCAGCGAGCATCCGGAAGCCGCTGTTCCCCGACTGCCGGAACTCTTTGCCCTCAGTAAGCTTCGACTGAGCGATGCCCCCGACGAAGGTCTCGGCGATGAGCATGGGCTCATATTGCCTGACCTCGATGTCCCCGTCTGCGGTGATCACCTCATAGGGCGGCTCAGCTGTCGTGCGAATGCCAACGACGGAACACCCTCCGAAGGCGAAGAACAGAGTGGTGGCGAGGGCTGCGATGAGGGTCTTCTTCATGGTGAGTGGTCCTACGAACGGCGCAGAGATTATCGCAGCATAATTACATATTCCGGTCCCAAGCCTGCGAAGCCCTAAGCTTTTGGTACTGAACCCGATCCCCGATTCCCTCCTCCGCACCGAAGGAGGTGGTGTCACGGAGCAGGCTTAAGAGAGCTGGTCGTCCAACGACACGCCACGCAGGGACGCATGTCAGCGACGAACAAGAGACAGACCAAGAGCGGCTTTCGAGCCTTCGGCCTCCACAGGAACCTCCTCAGGGCGCTCTCTGAGGCGGGCTTCAAAGAGCCTCGCCCTATCCAGGCGAAGACCATCGCCCAGGCGCTCGAAGGAAGAGACATCCTCGGCCTCGCGCAGACCGGCACAGGGAAGACCGCTGCATTTGCCCTCCCGACCATCGAGTACTTCATCGGGAGCAAGGGACAGAACCCTCGCGCGCTGATCATCTCACCGACCCGGGAGCTCGCCCTGCAGATCCAGGCTGAGATCGATGCCTTGAGCAAGTACACGAACATCCGCTGCGCCGCGGTCTTTGGTGGGGTCAAGGCCTCCGCGCAGATGCGTGCGCTGAGCAAGCGACCTGACATCGTGGTGGCTTGCCCTGGGAGGCTGATCGACCTCGCGAACAGCGGGCACGTCAACCTCGAAGGGGTCGAGGTCCTCGTCTTAGATGAAGCGGACCACATGCTCGACATGGGGTTCATGCCGGACATCAAGCGGATCCTCTCGCTCCTCCCCTCTTCCAGGCAGAACCTCCTCTTCTCCGCGACGATGCCGCGAGAGATACGTCTGCTCGCTGACAAGATCCTCGACCAACCCCACGTCGTGGAGCTAGCACATGCGATGCCCCTCGAGACGATCGAGCACGCGCTCTACCCGGTAGAGCAGAAGCAAAAGGCGGCTCTCCTGAGACACCTGATCAGCGGTGAGGACTTCACCTCTGCCATCGTCTTCCTGCGAACAAAGCACAGGGCTCGCAAGCTCGCGAGGGACCTAGAGAAGGCTGGCCTCAGCGCGATCGCGCTTCAAGGCAACATGACCCAGCCGCAGCGACAGCGAGCCATGCAGGGCTTCAGGGACGGGCGCTACGATGTCCTCGTCGCGACGGACATCGCCGCGCGCGGTATCGACGTCCCAAAGGTCAGCCACGTCATCAACTTTGACGTCCCCAACACCCCAGACGCTTACACCCACCGCATCGGTCGCACAGGTCGAGCGGAAGAGACCGGCGCCGCCTACACCTTCGTCACCCACGAAGACTTCCCCGCGATCAAGGACATCGAGCGCAAGCTGAAGATGGAGATCCCCCGGGTGAAGATTCGAGAGTTCAGCCGCGGCTCAGCACACAGTGGTGGAACTTCAGAGCAGCATGGACGCAGCACCAAGAGGTCATCCAAGAGCCGCCCCTCCGGGAGGCGGCGCGCAAAGAGCGATGACTACAGCCCGCGAGAGAGCTCTGGCGCTCGATCCAGAGGGAGGACAGATGGAGGCCGCTCAAGTCAGAGCTCAACGAAGGGCGGCTCTTTTGGCGCAGGCCTAGGAGAAGATAGGCCCGGACGTCGACCTTCCAAGAAGCGGAGAGCGAGCAGAGGCGAGAGCTCTTCTGGCCTCTCTAGCGCTAAGGGGCCCCAGAAGAGAAGGCGCAACAAGCGCCGGTGAGGTCCGCTCAAGAAGATGGAGGCGGCACCCGGATTCGAACCGGGGGTCCTGGATTTGCAATCCAGCGCCTTAGCCACTTGGCCATGCCGCCTCAGGAGATCCCAAAGAGTACGCCCGACTTCGGCCGGGTCAAGCAGAGGGAGCCCGTTCCGCGCTCACGCCCGAAGAGTTAGGATAAATGGCCCTAGGGGGAGTGGCGGAATCGGTAGACGCATCGGCCTTAAAAGCCGAAGTCCGCAAGGACGTCCGGGTTCGAGTCCCGGCTCCCCTACCAGCTCACTCGCGCTCAGACATGGGCACGAAGCTGGCTTCCCGGGCGCCTGTGTAGACCTGGGTCGGCCGGAAGATGCGATTGTCCGGCATCTGCTCCAGCCAGTGAGCCATGTACCCTGAGACGCGCGCGATGGCGAAGATCGGCGTGAAGAGGTCCGTGGGGATCTCCAGCTTCTGATAGAGGAGTCCTGAGAAGAAGTCGACATTGGGGCAGATCCCCTTGTGCCCGACCTTCTCGTCCATGACTCTCTCAAGCTCGAGGGCGAGCTCATACATCGGGGTCTCGCCGAGTTCCTTGAAGACCTGCTTACCGAGGTCCTGAAGCACCTTGGAGCGCGGATCCTTCGTCTTGTAGACCCGGTGTCCGAAGCCCATGACCTTGCCCTTGTGGCTGAGGCGCTCCTCGACCCACGGCCGGACGTTTTGAGCCTCACCGATGGCCTCGAGTTGATCGAGGACGCGCTCGTTAGCGCCACCATGCAAGGGCCCCTTGAGGGTGCCGATCGCGGCCGCGCAAACAGAGTAAGGGTCCGACTCGCTGGAGGCGACGACGCGGGAGGTGAACGTAGAGGCGTTCATCGTGTGCTCCGCGTGGAGGATGAGCGCGGCGTCCAAGGCGCGCACCGCGACCGGAGCGGGCTCCTCTCCTGACATCATCCAGAGGAACGCTTCAGCAGTGTCCATGCCCTCCTTGGGCTGGACGAAGTCGAGGCCTGTACGCGCCCGCTCAAAAGCCGCGACGAGCGAGGGCACGCTGCCCATGATCTTGATCGCAGCGTTCTCCATCGAGTCCCGATCCTTCAGGTTCACCTTCTGGGAGTGCATCCCGAGGATCGCCACGCCGACCTGTAGGGCCAACATAGGATGCCCAGCGCCAGGCAAGAGCCGGATCGTCTCTACCAAGCGGTCAGGCAGGGCCCTCCGCGCGGAGAGCCGCTCGCGAAAGACGTCCAGCTCCGTCTGATTCGGGAGCTTGCCATAGAGCAGCAGGTAGGCGGTCTCCTCGAAGGTGCTCTGCTCGGCGAGCACCTCAATGGGGATGCCGCGGTACTCGAGGATGCCAGCCTGCCCATCGATGTAGCTGATCGAGGACTCGGTCGCGGGGATCCCTGCGAGGCCGGGGACGTAGTTCGTAGGTGTGGTCACTGGAGCTTCTTGTGGACTTCGTTGAGGAGCGGTGTGGGCTCCTAGGCCATAGATGTGTGTTTCGAGCGCTTATTCGGCGTTTAGAGGGACTTAAGATACTGCATAAGCAGCCGGGTTCCAACACCCGTGCCTCCACGACCGCCGACGTAGTCTCGAGACTCTGCCCCCCACGCTGTTCCCGCGATGTCGAGGTGAGACCACTCGATCTCGTCTCCGATGAAGTGGTGCAGGAATTGCGCCCCCGCGATGGAGCCACCACCAATGTTCGGCACGTTGATGTTGCGCAGATCAGCAGGCCCCCCACGCAGGTTGCGCTTGTGCGCGTCAAGGAGCGGCAGCGGCCAGACAGCCTCACCGGTGGTCTCACCAGCAGCGGTCAGGCGATCACGCAGGTTGTCCGTGGTCGTGTACATGCCGCTGATCTCGTGACCGAGGCCGACCACGACGGCCCCCGTGAGGGTCGCGAGGTCGATCGCGGTGTCCGGCTTGATGCGCTTGCGTACGTAGCACAGAGCGTCGCCTAGGATCAGGCGCCCCTCAGCGTCAGTGTTGAGGATCTCCACGGTCGTGCCGTCCATCGCAGTGTGGATATCGCCGGGCTTTGTCGCCATCCCGTCAGCGAGGTTTTCAGAGGTCGGAACGACGCCGTGGACCTCCACCGGCACGTCCAGCTTCGCCAAGGCGTGGAAGGCGCCGAGGACAGCCGCACTACCAGACATGTCGTAGCGCATCTCGTCCATCTTGGCCGAGGGCTTCAAGCTGATACCGCCGGCGTCAAAGGTGAGCCCCTTACCGACGAGGGCGACCTTGCGCTTCGCCTTGCCCTTCGGGCGATAGACGAGGTGGATGAGGCGTGCCGGCTCAACGGAGCCGCGTGAGACGCCTAAGAGGAGCCCCATCTTCATCTTCTTCATAGCTGCCTCGTCCATGACGCGGCAGCTGATCCGCGGGCTGCGCGTGCTCAGCTTCCGCGCCGCTGCGGCGAGGTCACGCGGCGTCATCTGGTTCCCCGCCATGTTCTGCAGGTCGCGAGCGAAGACGTTTGCCTCCGCGAGCGCCGCACCGTCACGCACGCCCGCGCGGAACTTCGCGTCCGGGCCGGCGAGCACACACTGCTTGAGGGCGGACTTCTTCGGCTTGCTCTTGCCACCGGTGTAGACGTAAGCGCCCATCCCTGCGCCTTCAGCCAAGGCCTGACCAGCGGCGCTCGCACCGCCCCAAGCCTTGGCTGCGGCCGCAGTGCACTGAATTCTGAGGGAACTGAGGCCCAGCTTCTTGGCCGCCTTCACCGCGCGCGCAGCGGCGCGGCGGAGCTCTTCGGCCCCAGGCTCCTTGCCTATGCCCAAGAGCAGTACGCGCTCTGCGGGACCTGCGGTGGCGTCTGCCATCCGGTCGCTGCGAGCCTTACCGCTGAAGTCCTTCTCCGCGGCCGCGGGGAGCTTGACCCCACGCGGGAGCGCGGGCGCCTCCCCCTCTGCGGCGAGGACGGCGAGGAGGGGCGTGCTTGTGAGGGCTTTGCTGGAGTCTTTTGCTGTGATTCTCATTTTCTTCAGGTCTGTTAGGAGAGCTTGAACGGATGAATGCCGCCGCGGCTCACATGTCGATATAGCGCGGTCCGCCCCCGCCTTCGGGGACGACCCACTCGATGTTCTCGTAGGGGTCTGCGATGTCGCAGGTCTTGCAGTGGACGCAGTTGGAGAAGTTGACGACGACCTCAGTCGCCGCCTCAGGCCACTCGTAGACAGCTGCCGGGCAGAAGTGCTGGCAGGGGTTGCCATACTCGCTCGTACAGCGGTCCACACAGATGCTCGGGTCCACGACGAGCAGGTGGCTAGGCTGATCTTCCTCGTGCTCTGTCCCTGAGTGATAGACGTCTGTGAGCTTGTCCATCGCGCAAGCGTCGTCGTATTGCGGCTTCTCCATACGCGACTCCGCGACTGGGCGCATGGTCTCGTGATCCGCGTGGCCCTCTCGCTTCGCGACGAGACCGCGTCCACCAGTCAGCATCTGGAAGCCTGCGTCGACCATCCCAGCGAGCATCCCGCCAGCGAAGGCCTGCCTCCAGTTCCGCACCTTATAGAGCTCTTCCTTGGCCCAGGAGGCCTCAAAGAGCTCCGTGTACTTTGAGAGCGCGTCGGCGCCCGTGTCCTCTGCGCAGACCGCAGGCGTGATGGCTTCTGCAGCGAGGAGGCCTGACTTCACCGCTAGGTGGATCCCCTTGAGCGTCGCAGCGTTCAGGAAGCCCGCGGTGTCACCGACGAGGCAGAAGCCGTCACCAGAGAGCCTAGGCATGGAGTGGTAGCCCCCCTCGGGGACCGTCTTCGCCCCATACCGGACGACCTTGCCGCTCTTGATGATCTCCTGCAGGTGCTTGTGCTGCTTCCACTGCACGAAGAGCGCGTGAGGGTCTAGCGCAGCGTCAGGGTGATCGAGCCCCACGACAAAGCCGATGGAGACGTGAGTGTCATCTATGCCGTAGATCCAACCGCCGCCATAGCCTGTGTTGCCAAGGGGGTAACCCGCCGTGTGCTGTACCGTCCCATTGAGCTCGCGACCGATCTCCTCCGGGACCTCCCAGACCTCTTTGCAGCCTGTGCCCCAGGTCTGAGGGTTCTTGCCCTGATAGAGGTCGAGCCTCTGAAAGAGCTCCTTGGCGAGGTTGCCGCGGGTCCCCTCAGCGAACACCGTCACCTGAGCGCGCACCTCCATACCTGCCTCGAAGGTAGGCTTCTTTGTGCCGTCCTTGGCGAGCCCGCTGTCACGCGTCACGACGCCGACCACCCGATCACCCTCGTAGCGGACCTCCGCGGCGGGGAAGCCCGCATAGACCTCTACTCCGAGCTCTTCGGCCTGCGCTTGCAGCCAGCCGACGACCTGGTTGAGGCTCACGATGCAGTTGCCGTGGTTCTTGAACTGCGGCGGGACCATCGCGCCCTTCACCGCGAAGGAGCCCCCACCCTCGCGGAGGTGATGCACGGAATCACCAGACACATCGGCCTGCACAGGGAAGCCGCGCTCTCGCCAATCGCTGAAGAGCTCTGAGATCCCCTTCGGGTTCATCACCGCGCCAGAGAGGGTGTGGTGGCCGACCTCTGTAGCCTTGTCCAAGACGAGGATCACTCGCTCGTCTTCACCAGCGGCTTTGAAGCGGCGCGCGAGATCGATCGCGCAGGAGAGCCCTGCTGGGCCTGCACCGACGATGAGGACGTCGACCTCGAGCTCGTCGCGTTCGACGTCAGCGGCGTTCAAAGAGATGGGACGCGGATCACTCATGGTTGATTTGGGGGCCTCGGGAGCGGGCCTCAGTCCCGGCAGGATAGCAGCGAGGAGGCCTCAGCGCCCCCTCTCCTCAGGCCATCCCGCGATAGCGCTCGGGATCCACGAGGAAGGGGTTCGTACGGCGCTCCTCTCCGAGGGTCGAAGTGGGCCCGTGCCCGGGCACGAAGGTCACCTCATCGCCCATGGGCAGGAGGCGCTCTTGAATCGACCTAATCAGGGTGTCGTAGTCCCCGCGGGGAAAATCTGTGCGCCCGATAGAGCCAGCGAAGAGGACGTCACCGACGATGACCACCTTCGACTCAGGCTCGAAGAAGACGACGTGCCCTGGCGTGTGCCCGGGGCAGTGACGGACCTTGAGCTCTGTCTCTCCCACAGTGACCGTCTCCTCATCCACGAACCAGCGGTCGGGGGTGAAGGTCTCTGCGGGAGGGAAGCCGTACTGGGCGGCCTGCTGCGGGAGCAGGTCGATCCAGAACTGATCCTCAACGTGCGGCCCCTCGATGGGCACCCCTAGCCGTCGCGCGAGCTCAGCGGTGCCGCTGGCGTGGTCTAAGTGTGCGTGAGTCAGGAGGATCTTCTCGATCCCGTCACAGCGGCTCTCTGCGTGCTCCAGGAGCCTGTCGATCTCTCCACCGGGATCTACGATCGCGCCCTTCCTGGTCTGCTCACAGACGAGCAGCGAGCAGTTCTGCTGGAAGGGCGTGACGGGGACGATTGAGAACTCCATCAGGACCCCTCTCCGATCCAATGATGCCCATCAGCGTAGATCTCCTTCTTCCAGACAGGGAGGCGCTCCTTCAAGCGATCGATCAAGGCGCGCGCTGCATCGAAGGCTGCCGCACGATGCGGGCTCGCCACCGCGATCACAACAGAGGGCTCACCGACCTCCACCACCCCGATCCGGTGCGCGCAATACATCCGCAGCGCCTGCTCGGGGTCTTCACCCTGCGGGTCTCCGAAGTCGGCGCGGACTCCAGCGAAGATGCGTGACATCTCAGGCCCAGCCATACGCTCGAGCGCCTCGTACTCGAGTCGAGTCACGTCTTCGCCGCGGTTGCGCTCGCGCACGTTGCCCGTAAAGACGACGACCGCGCCGCAGCTCTCATGCTCGACGGTAGCCTGAGCTTCAGTGACGTCGAGCGGCTCTGCAGTCAGGACGAAGAGGCCCAGAGCTAAGTCTGCCTCAGACACCTCACCGCCAGAGACAGGCGGCAGCAAGGCCACGCGCTCGCCCTCATCAAGCCCGCGATCCAGGGGGACGTACTCCGTACCGATGACCGCAGTGACATGCTCAAGAGAGCCGAGCTCGGGCATCCGCAGCTCAAGCTCTGCCTTGAGAGCAGAGACATCAAGGGGCTCAGGGAGCCCCTCAATCAAAAGCTCAGCTTGGCCTGCGCGCTCGCGCAGGCCAGCGAAGAGCTCCACGACTAACTGCATCGCGGGTTTGCTCCCGACGAGGCGCGACCTGAGACGCCCTAGAAGGGCGTGTCGTCGATCTCGAGGTTCGAGCCGCCCCCGGAGGAGCCAGCGGTCGCGTAGCCACCGCCGCCGCCACCGTCGCCCTCACCACGACCACCGCCGACGAACTCCCAGTTGTCAGCGACGACGTAGAGCTTGGAGCGGTTCGCGCCAGTCTCCTTGTCCTGCCACTTGTCCAAGCGCAGGTGCCCCTCAATAAGGGCGGGCTTCCCCTTGGAGTGATACTGAGCGAAGGACTCGCCGCGCTTCCCGAAGATCGTGACGTCGACGAAGGTCGCCTCGTCCTTCCACTCCCCGGTCTGACCGTCCTTGTACCGGCGGTTCACCGCCAGCGAGATATTGCAGATCGCCATGTCGCTCTGCGTGCGTCGAATCTCGGGGTCTCGGGTGAGGTTGCCCATCAAGATCACTTTGTTGAAGCTTGCCATCGTCTGGTCTCCTTTCTGTTTTCGTCTCTGCTCGTGTCGACCCCTCTGGGCCTCTACTGGCAACGTTCAAGAGCGGAAGAGGCGCGCGCGCCTCCCCGCGGCGAGGCCTTGCCACGCCAAAGCCGAGTTTAGAACTCTCCGCGGATGAAGTCACGCGCGACAGGCTTGGACCTTTCGCTTCTGAGCCCTACTATGAACTGAGCGAGAACGACAGCTAGATGACCGACGACCCCAAAGAGCTCCCCAAGCCGAGCGACGCAGACCGCAGGCAGTGGCCGCGCGCAGATGCCGATTGGCCCATCCGCCTCCTCCTCCCTGAGGGGCACTTCGAGGCCCGCGTTCGAGACGTCAGCCGGGCTGGCATTTGCTTCTTCCTCGATCGGCCGATCCCCGAAATGACCTCCCTGAGGATCGACCTAGAGCTCCCCGTCCACGAGGGCATGCGCTTCGTCCGCGGTGACGCCGTGGTCGTGCGCTGCGACAAGATCTCTGACCGCCTAGAGCACTACGAGATCGCTGCCTTCCTGAACGACATGGCCGCCCCAGACCGAGACGCGCTCGAGGCCTTCGTTGAGATGGCACCCGAAGATCGCGCTCGCTCAGCAGGCGCGAAGCCTTAGACCCGCTGCGCCTCAAAGACCCGCTCGATCCCGGCGAGGTCCTTGTGCAAGCGCCCGCGCCAGCCCCTCTCTTCGGCGAGCGAGAGCGCTCGCGCAGCCTGCATGTGCCCTAGCTCTACGAGCAGAGCCCCCTCCGGGGTGAGGAGCTCCCCCCCTGAGTCCAACAACGAGCGCAGCCAATGATCAGGGTCCCCGGCAGGAGCGAAGAGCGCGACCTCAGGCTCATACTCTCGGACCTCAGGCGCGAGGGAGTCCGCTTCCCCAGGCTCGATGTAAGGCGGGTTGCTCACGATGAGGTCCAACGGCGATCCGCGCTCTCCCACGATCGCAGCGAGGCCGCTCACGCCGTCAGCGACCCTGAAGCCCACCTCTGCCTCGAGGCGCTCGGCGTTCTCGCGGGCGACCTCTACAGCCTCAGCCGAGATGTCGGTCCCCCACAGCCGGGCCGCCTCTAGCTCGAGCGCCAACGTCACTGCGAGGCAGCCGCTCCCTGTCCCTAAGTCAGCGACAGCGGCCTCGCGGCCGACCCCCTGTATGAGCTCTCGAGCGCGGTCCACAATGAGCTCAGTCTCAGGACGAGGGATGAGGACCCCAGGCTTCACGAAGAAGTCTCTCCCGTAGAACTCGCGCTTTCCGATGACGTAGGCGGTCGGTTCCTTACGTCCACGACGCACGAGGAGGTCCCTCGCGCGGTCCAGCTCAGCGCTCGTAATCGGCCGCTCTAGCTCTAGAAAGAGCTGCAGGCGATCGAGCCCAAGCGCGTGACTGACGAGCAGCTCCGCGTCGAGTCGGGCCTCCTCCACGCCCTTCCGCTCGAGGAACTCCCGCGCCATGCGGAGCATCTCTCGGGCGTCTGCAGGCCGCGGCAAGGTCCCGCGAGCGTCAGCTCTTCCGCTCACGAGCTGGTCACTTCTTAGGCTTTCGAGAGGCCAGCGGGGCCACCTTCTTGCCGGCCTTGCGCGCCGCACGACGCGCTTCGATGGCCGCCTTCTTCTTCGCCTCGCCCTCTGCCTTGGCCTCCTTCATCGCGATGATGAGCGCTCGAACACCCTGCACCCCAAACCAGAAGGCCCCTGCGGAGCCTAAGAGCCCAAGGATCTTGGCGAGGCCACCCGCCTCAGACGCAAGCCCGTTCAGGAGCGCGGGGATCCCGCCGAAAACCGGGAGGGTGAAGGCGAAGGAGTAGAGCGGGTTGAAGCCGCCGCCGAGGCGATAGCCAACGATGTGCGCGTAGGTGAAGCCCGCGCCGATGAGCGTGAGCTTCTCCAGCAAGACGCTTGTGTTGAACTCCGCGTCAGGCGGGGTCAAGCCCAGCATGCTCGCGAGCGGCGCCAGCCCAACGCAGCTGACGACGAGCCCCATGAGGACACCGTTTCTCGGCCCGCCTTGCACCAAGCCCTTCATGAAGCCCATGGCCTTCTCACCGCCGTGAGCGAGGTGCGCCTGCACCGCCAAGAAGACACCGAGCGCGCAGATGAGCTTCTCTAGCTCGAACTTGATCCACTCCACCGAGGGGTCGGCCCACGGTAGGAAGCAGACGATCATCAGAAACTGAGCAGCCTTCAGCTGAATCAGCGGAGCCTTCTCTAGCTCACGCTTTCCCTGGGGTTTCTTCTCACGCTTTGCGGGCGCGTCACTGCTGCCTTCGCTCGGGGCGGCTCCTGCCGCTGAGTCACCAGCTAGAGCAGCAGCGCCGACGGCAGCAGCAGCTACGGCCTCGTCGGCCGGCGGCTCCTCTTCAACGAGCACCGCCTCTGCCGCAGGCTCAGGGGTCGGTTCAGGCTCAGGCTCAGGGCTCGGCTCGGGCTCATCCATAGGCTCAAGCTTTGTGACCTCTGGCTGCTCGGGGATATCGAGGGTCGACTCGGCCTCAGGGATGTGGACAGGGGTCTCTTCCTCGATGGCCTCTAGGTCGCTCCCGTCAAGGAGGGGCTCTAGGTCAGAGCCATCAAGGATGGGCTCGAGGTCGTCAAAGTCGCCGGGGATCTCGGAGGGGCTCATGGTGAAATCGTAGAGTCAGAGGGTCGGTCGTTGGTCGTACATACCCGACCACAGATCAGAGGTTGCGAATTCGCTCCTCACGTTCGAGGGCCGCTAGGGCCTCCATGATGGGTCCTAGCTTGCCCGCAACCACGTTTTCTAGTGAGAAGTTCTCACCGAGCCTGTGGTCTGTGACGCGGTTTTGGGGGTAGTTGTAGGTCCTGATGCGGGCTGAGCGGTCTCCAGTGCCGACCTGGCTCTTTCTGCTGGCTGCGCGCTCCGCGTGCAGCCGCTGCCGCTCGGCATCCAAGAGGCGCGTCTGCAGGATGCGGAGCGCCTTAGCCTTGTTCTTGTGCTGAGACTTCTCGTCTTGGCAGATCACCACCGTGTCCGTGGGCAGGTGCGTGATCCGGACCGCAGAGCTCGTCTTGTTCACAGACTGACCACCAGGCCCCCCAGCGCGCATCGTGTCGATACGGAGGTCCTCGTCGCGGATCTGAATCTCAGCCTCCTCGGCCTCAGCGAGAACGGCGACGGTAGAGGCCGAGGTGTGGATCCTTCCCTGCGTCTCCGTCTGAGGGACCCGCTGCACCCTGTGGACCCCTGACTCAAACTGCATCAACGCCCAGCAGCCCTCTCCCTGGACTGCGAAGACGACCTCTTTGAAGCCCCCCACGTCCGTCTGGGAGACCTCGAGGTCCTCGCACCTCCAGCCCTTCGCGTCTGCGAACTTCTTGTACAAGCGGTACAAGTCGGCAGAGAAGAGGCTGGCCTCATCACCTCCAGTACCCGCGCGGATCTCGACGATGATCTTCGCCCGCAGGTCCTCCTTGTCTGTCACCAGGACAGCCTTGGCCTCTTCTTCAAGAGCAGCGAGCTCCTCTTCGACCTCTGCCTGATCCAGCTCTGCGAGCTCTCTGAGCTCAGCGTCCTCTTCGGGGTCGTCTAGGACCGCCTTGTTCTCGCTGTCGCGCGCGGTCAGATCCTCTAAGCGCTTAGCGAGCTCATTCGCGGGCTCGAGCTGCCCGTGCTCTCGCAAGAGCTCTGGGTACTCCTTCGACGTCGCGACCTCCGGTTGGGAGATCATCTCGGTGAGCTCTCTGTAACGCGTGGCGCGCTCAGTGAGCTTGTTGACGATCGCAGGGGCGAGCTCCATGGGGATCCACACTCAGCGCCAAGTGGGACGAGCTCCGACAGCCGGAAAGCGCCCGCGCGGCGCCTAGCGACTTACTTCTTCTTCGCTGCGTCAGCGAGAGAGTTGTCGCCGAACTTCTTGCGGAAGCGGTCGACGCGACCAGCGGAGTCAACGAACTTTTGCTTGCCCGTATAGAAGGGGTGGCAAGCGCTGCAGATCTCGACCCGAATCTCAGGCACGGTCCCGCCAGTCGTGAAGGTGTTTCCACAACCGCAGGTGACCCTGCACTCCATGTAATTGGGATGGATTTCGGCTTTCATGGCACTGTCTCTATCGCTCTGAGGGGGGATGTGTCGCTGGTCTTTGTCAGCTGGGATTCTCGGTTCAACCTGAACCGGCGCCGGGTCCGAGGTGGACCCTCAAGGCCTCTGATGCGATTTTCAGGGCGAGAGAGAGTATCCGCGCTCGCCCCCGCCCGCAAGCACTCAACCGGCTGCAGCCTCCAAGAGTCCCTTCGCGAGGTCCACGGGCAAGCCCACGACGTTGTCAAAGCCGCCCCCCTCGAGCCCTACGACAAAGGCGTCAGCGCTCTCCTGGATAGCGTATCCACCGGCCTTGTCCTCCCACTCACGGGACCCCACATAGGCCTCGATCTCCCCCTGAGAGATCGTCCTCATCACCACCGTCGTCCGCTCTGAGCCCCCATAAGGCTCCTGGTCTACACAACGGACCACACAGACCCCGGTCACCACGGCGTGCCTAGTGCCGCTCAGGAGGTTGAGCATCGATCCCGCCTCCTGCGCATCGGCAGGCTTCCCCAGATAGCGCCACCCCTCCTCAGTCGGGATCGCCACGACGGTGTCGGCACCTAAACAGAGGGCGTCTTGACCTCGAAAAGACCCAGCAACAGCCATCGCCTTACGGCGCGCTAGCTCCTCTGCGACCGCCTCAGGCTCAGAAGAGTGATCATGAGACTCATCCACGCCGGAGACATGGACCTCAAACTCGATGCCTGCCTCGCGAAGGAGCCGTCGCCTACGCGGTGACGCCGAGGCGAGGATGACGCGCGCCATCCTCAGCGCTTCTTGGCTGCAGACTAAGAAGGCGGCCAAGAAGCCGGCAGCGAAGAAGAAGGCGGCCAAGAAGCCGGCAGCGAAGAAGAAGGCGGCCAAGAAGCCGGCAGCGAAGAAGAAGGCGGCCAAGAAGCCGACAGCGAAGAAGCCGGCAGCCAAGAAGAAGGCAGCCAAGAAGCCTGCGGCGAAGAAGAAGGCCGCGAAGAAGCCTGCGGCGAAGAAGAGCCTTCTTCTTCGCTGCCGGCTTCTTGGCCGCCTTCTTCTTCGCTGCCGGCTTCTTGGCCGCCTTCTTCTTCGCTCCCGGCTTCTTGGCCGCCTTCTTCTTCCCTGCCGGCTTCTTGGCCGCCTTCTTCTTCACTGCCGGCTTCTTGGCCGCCTTCTTCTTCGCTGCCGGCTTCTTGGCAGCTTTTTTCTTGGCGTCGGCCTTCTTCTTAGCCTCAGCCTTCTTCTTGGCTGCGGCCTTCTTCTTCGCGTCAGCCTTCTTCCTGGCCTCTGCCTTCTTCTTAGCTGCAGCTTTCTTCTTGGCGTCAGCCTTCTTCTTGGCATCGGCCTTCTTCTTGGCCTCCGCCTTCTTCTTAGCATCCGCCTTCTTCTTGGCTGCGGCCTTCTTCTTGGCCTCTGCCTTCTTCTTCGCCTCGAGCTCGCGCTGTTTGGCCTTCGCGACGCGCTCTGCCTCGCGCTTCTTCTTCAGCTCTTCGCGCTCCTTGATCTTGCGCTGGCGCTCCGCCTCACGTTGCTCAGCCGCTTCAATGCGCTGGCGTTCCTTCTCGGCCTTCGCCTCCTCGCGCTTGCGCTGGGCTTCATCGCGAGCTTCCTGAGCGAGGCGCTTCTTCTCATCTCTGATGGCCTTGGCCTCTAGACGCTTCAGCAGGGCGATGCGCGAGTCGTGCGCCTTCTTTCCAAAGGCGCAGGTGCGCAGCACCGCCGCCTCCATGTAGATGGGGTCTATGTCGCTCTCCCAGCGATCCGCGACCTCGTGAATGACGAGGGCGAACTCACGCTCTTTGCCCTTCGGCACGAGCGGCTTGATCATCTCCAAGCCCTTCACCAGCGAGGTCGTGCTAGCCATTAACCCCAGCTTCTGACAGAGCTTCATCATCCCCTTGTGGACGGGGATCGAGCCATCATTGGCCTGGTACAGGATGTAGCCACCGATGGTTTGCCCCATCGTCGGCAAGTCGGTCAGGGCCTTAGAGGCCTCGACCATGTCTTCGCAGGAGGTCTCGAGATCAAGGCCGTGAGTCTTCTGGAAG
This sequence comes from Planctomycetota bacterium, assembly GCA_022446815.1. GTDB lineage: Bacteria > Planctomycetota > UBA1135 > UBA1135 > JAKVCE01. Next base: position 136,021 of record JAKVCD010000009.1, on the reverse strand, counting down.
ATCTCCTGCAGGAAGGTCTTCACATCGACCGCGGCTGCGCGGTGCTTCTCGAAGCGCTCCACCCGCGTTCCTCGACTCCCTGTCTTGAGGTGGGAGGCGATCTCCTGCGCCTGACTGACGCGCGCTTCGTTCCAATCAACGAAGCCTGAGCGTAGAGACTCTACTGAAGACTCTGCGTTCTTCTCCGAGAGGTGGCGCATCAAGACAGCCTTGAGCCCCTCTTCTAAGAGCGAGAACCCGCCTTTGCGACTTTTGGGGTAACTCCCCCGAACCTTCACCTCGCTGAGGAGGCGCTTGACGAACTCGGCTTTCTTGACCAAGGACGATCTCCGAATAAATCTTGGTGAGACGCCTAAGCGTCAGGAGCGGTCGAGGACCTAATCGCTACTCGCCAGCCTCATCAGCTGACTCCGCGGCGTCCCCATCAGGGGCCTCCGCTGCCTTCTGCGCTGCCACATCGGCGCGCTTCGCGGCGATCCGCTCTTCGCGGCGCGCCTCCTTCTTCGAGGCGCGCGCAGCTTGGTCGGCGCGGCGACTCTCTGTGGTCTTCGTCTTGGCCTTGCGACCGCTGCGATCCCGCTTCTTTTTCTCTGTGTCCATCTCCTCATAGACGCCCATGCGCTTGAAGATCGAGCGGACAGTCTCGCTCGGCTGCGCACCGTTAGAGAGCCAGTGACGCGCGCGGTCGACGTTCAATGTGGTCTGCTTCTCGGCGTCCTTGCACACCGGGTCATAGAGACCCAGCGACTCGAGGGTGCGACCATCCCGAGGAGATCGGGAGTCAGCGACAGAGATTCGGTAGGACGGGCGATTGCGGCGCCCAGTGCGCTTCATGCGGATGACGACGGACATATTCGAGCTATTGAGTGTGAGGGATGCGGCGTGAGCTCAAGCAGTTTAGGCGCCGCTGCTGGTCCCCATTCGTGGGGCCCAAGGGAGCAAGATTTTTCCTCAGAGGAGCCCTCCGAAGAGGCCTTCCCCAAAAAGAGGGCCTAATAAGACACACTTTTCACCGCTCCCTGTCTAGGGCGGGGGCCTCAAAACAAGGCTGCCCGACGCACAGACAAGGCTGCCCGACGCACAGACTCCTAGCGCTTGCGTCCCTTTCGGCTGCGCTTGGGCTTCTTTTTCCGCTTGGCGGGGCGCTTTCTGGTCGAGGAAGAGCCCATTGGGCGGTTCCCTTCGAAAGGGTTGGCGCCGCCAGGAGGCACAGGCATGCCCCCCATGTCTCCTCCCCCGCCGAGCATGGAGCCTAACCCTCCGCCACCCAACATGGAGCCCAGGCCCCCTGCGCCGCCAGCGTCTCCGGCGAGCTCCCCTGTGGCGGACATCCCCTTGAGGGCGTCGCGCTTGGCCTTCGCGCCAAGCTTTGCCCCCATGCCCATCTTCCCCATTTGCTTCATGAGCTTCTTCATATCCTTGAAGCGCTTGAGCAGCTCGTTGACAGCCCCGACCTCCTGGCCAGAGCCGCGGGCGATGCGGCGCCTACGAGACATGTCGAGGAGGCCTGGCTGGAGGCGCTCCGCTGGGGTCATTGAGGTGAAGAGCGCCTCTAGGCGGTTCATGTGCTTGTCATCGATGTCGAGGTCCTTAGCCATTCCCCCGATGCCAGGCATCATCCCGAGGACCTTCTTCATAGGACCGAGGCGGCGCATCATGCGCAGCTGCGCGAGCATGTCCTCGAGCGTGAAGGTCCCCATGACCATCTTCTCGTAGGTGTCTTGCGCTTCACGCTCGTCGATCTCCTGTGAGGCCTTCTCGACGAGGCCTACCACGTCCCCCATCCCCAGGATCCGCCCCGCCATGCGGTCGGGGTGGAAAGGCTCGAGGTCTTCAACCTTCTCGCCAGTGCCGACGAAGAGGACAGGACATCCTGTCACAGCCTTGAGGCTCACAGCTGCACCACCGCGCGCGTCGCCATCTAGCTTCGTCAAGATCAAGCCGGTCAGCTCGAGCTCTGAGTGGAAAGACTCGGCGGACTGCACCGCGTCTTGGCCAGTCATCGCATCAACGACGAGGACCTGCGCGTCAGGCTTCACCTCACGAGCGAGCCCGCCCACCTCACGCATGAGCTCCTCGGCCACGTGCAGGCGGCCCGCGGTGTCGAGGATCACGACGTCGTGCCCTTCCTCCTTCGCGCGATGCACCCCGCTCGTGCAGACCAGCGGAGGCGCAGCCCCTTCGACGGAGTGAACCGGGACGCCGACACGCTCCCCCATGACCCGCAGCTGTTCGATAGCTGCGGGGCGCTTGACGTCCGCGGCCACGAGGAGCGGGCGCTTCTGGTGCTTCTCCTTCAGGAGCTTCGCGAGCTTTGCGCAGGTCGTCGTCTTACCCGCGCCCTGCAAGCCCGCGACGAGGATGACGGTCGGCGGCTTACTCGCGAACTGGATGCGGGCATCCTCAGGCCCCATGAGCTCGACGAGCTCTTGGTGGAAGGCGTGGACAAACTGCTCGGAGGCGTCGACGCCCTTGATCCGCTCGTCTCCAAGCGCACGCTCCCGGACCTTCTCGACGAGGTCCTTGGCCACCCGGAAGTGCACGTCAGCCTCGAGCAAGGCCTGGCGCACTTCCCGCAGGCCCTCCTCAACATTCTCAGCTGTGAGCTCCTTTCGGCCCCGCAGGCCAGCGAAGGAGCTAGTCAGGCGCTCTGTCAGACTCTCGAACATGGACCATGCCTTATATCACGCGCAGCGAGTCCGTCGCACGCCTCCACCCCAGAGACTGTGCTCAGGCTTGCCAGGGATCCGACTCCCGGCGAATGACTGCGCCGAGCCCTCGAAGCCGCTCTTCGATGCGCTCATAGCCTCGATCGATGTGGTAGACGCGATGAATCTCGGTCTCTTCCTCAGCGACGAGGCCCGCGAGGACGAGGGCAGCTGAGGCTCGCAAGTCGCTCGCTGTGACGGGCGCCCCGGAGAGGCGCGTCCCTCCTTGGACGATCGCGGTCCCAGCGTTCTGCCTTCGTAGCTCCGCCCCTAGGCGGAGCAGCTCAGGCATGTGCATGTATCGGTCAGGGTAGATCTTCTCCGTGATCACGCTCAGACCCTGGGCCTGAGTCATCAGGGCCATCCACTGCGCCTGCAAGTCTGTCGGAAATCCTGGATAAGGCAGCGTCGTCACGTCAGTAGCACGCAAGCCTTCGCTCGGATCGTAAGGGTCATAAGGCTGGGTCTCTATAAAGCCTGGACCAAGCTCAAAAGGGACGCCGGCTTCGTGCAGTCGTGCGAGCATCACCGAGAGATGCCCCGGATCGCAGCCCTCGACTTTCACTCGCCCACCCGTCATCGCGCCCGCGATGACGTAGGTGCCCGCCTCGATGCGGTCTGGGATCACCTCGTGTTCACAGCCACCGAGCGACTCAACCCCCGTGATCACGATCCGCGGCGAGCCAAGCCCCTCGATCTTCGCCCCCATTGAGATCAAGAGCTTGCCGAGGTCGACGATCTCCGGCTCACAGGCGGCACCCTCGAGGATCGTCTCTCCCTGCGCGAGGCAGGCGGCCATCATCAAGTTGCCTGTACCGCCGACGGAGGAGCCAGAGGCGCCCCCAACGTAGAGGTGCGCTCCCTGCAGGCGACCGCCTGGGACGCTCGCCACCACGTGACCATGATCGATCTCCACCTTCGCCCCCAGCCCCTCGAAGCCGCGCAGGTGAATATCGATCGGACGCTGACCGATCACGCAGCCGCCCGGCAAGCTGACCTTCGCAGCACCTGTCCGCGCTAGGAGCGGCCCAAGGACATACACGGACCCGCGCATCCGACGAACATCCTCCCAGGCGGCCTCACCGCTGGGCAGATCCTTCGCTTGGATCTCAACAGTGGAGTTGCCGCGGTCCCACTCAACGATGCACCCCAGCCCCTCAAGGATGTTGAGAATGAGCCGAACATCTGCGAGGTCGGGGACTCGTCGAACCGTGACCTTCTCCTCTGTGAGCAGCGCCGCCGCAGCGATCGGCAAGAGCGCGTTCTTCGATCCTGAGCAGGTGACAGCCCCGTCTAAGGGGTGCCCGCCCTCCACTACCAGCATGTCCAACTCTTTGCTACTCCTCTGTTGCTCTCCCCGCTACAGGCGCTCAGTCCGGGCGTCACGCGGGGAGCCCACCCAGACGGTCGAGGCGTGCCACAACGCCCCATCAGCGACCACAGTAGCGATCAGCGCCCCTAGATTCCTCACTCCTCTGGCTGAGTTGACGCAGCCCCTCCTCGATCCATAGAATCCCCCGCTTGCCCAAGGGCAATGGGACTCTCCCTACCCCCCTCTCCTTGGGAGCCTAAAAGCACATCAAGCGCCCCACCTGGGGCACCCCCTAGACCCCTAGCCGAACCTCTCCCGTGCCGACGACCTTCGATCTCGCCAACGACGCCATCCCGAGCTTCGCCTCACTCCAGGACGCTCGCGTCCAGGTCTTCTCCACTAGGCAGTCCAAAGAGTCCCTCATAGACGCGGTCTCTAACCTCTCCTCAGATGGAGAGACGGGTCGCCGCAAAGGCCTCGGGATGTGGATCCTTGGTCGCTACCAAGAGGCCGTTGAGCTGTTGCCTGAGCACATCGCTGATGACGTCGCCTCCTTCACCCTCGCGATGAGCTGCATGGAGGTGCAGCGCTGGGAAGACGCGCTGCCTATCTTCCAGCGCCTCTCGGACGCGTACCCTGAGGAGCCGCGCCCGCGCGCCGGAGCTATGGAAGCGCGCCTTGAGCTCCACCTCGCCAGCGACGCTGAGGCTGAGGAGATCACAGAGGCCCTGCGCGCTGAGATCGCCGAAACGCCCGAAGCCTTCCAGCAGAGCGCAGAGGGACTCCACCTCTCAGGCCGCCTCTTTGAGGCTGAGCGCCGCTGGGACGAGGCACTCGAGTGCTACGAGAATGCGAGCGATGTAAGCCTCGCGCACCGCAAGAACCTCTTCCACCTCGGCCGCTTGGCGGAGCGCTTCGGTCTCGACGAGACGGCGCTCGAGGCATACCAAGCGCTCGTCGCTCTGCGCCCCGCGCAGCGCAACGCGATGATGAACCTCGGGATGCTCTACGAGGACCTCGGCCGCGACCAAGAGGCCGCTAGCTGCTACGACTCCATCGTCAAGTCCTCCCCCATGGATGACCGCGCCCGCTTGTACCTAGCTGACGCTGTCGCAGGCATGGACATGTACTACGACGAGGACCTCGAGCGCAAAGAGGACCGCCTCAACCAGATCCTCCGTACGCCGATCACGGACTTCGAGCTCTCCGTGAGGGCCCGGAACTGCCTCAACAAGATGAACATCCTCACGCTCGGCGACCTCGTCGAGCAGACAGAGGCAGAGCTCCTCGCCTACAAGAACTTCGGCGAGACCTCCCTCAACGAGATCAAGGAGATCCTCGGCAGCAAAGGCCTGCGCCTGGGCATGGCTCGCGACGAGGCTGTCGCGAGCGTCGATGTCGGCCGCAACCGCTACGCCGGCATGGAGAACGCAGACGCACTGAACCGCCCGCTCTCCGACCTCGAGCTCTCCATCCGCGCGCGCCGCACGGTAGAGACCCTCGGCTGCTTGACCCTGGGCGACATCGTCCAGCACTCCGAAGAAGAGCTCTTGGGGATGCCGAACTTCGGACAGACCTCTCTGATCGAGCTCCGTGAGCGCCTCGAGCAGTTCGGCCTGAAGCTGAAGAGCAAGCACGACCCCCAGGACTGAGCGAGGATCTCCGACCGGCGTGTACGACTACCTCGTAGGCACAATCGCCGAGCGCCAGGGCACGAGGCTCGTCCTCGAGGTCAGCGGCGTGGGCTATGACCTCGCAGTCCCCCTCGGGTCGGACTTTCAAGGGAGCGACGCCGTCCGTGTCTGGACCCACTTCGCTGTGCGGGAGGACTCACAACAGCTCTTCGGCTTCTCTGACCGTCCTACGCGTGACCTCTTCAGACTGCTGCTAGGCGTCCGTGGAGTAGGACCTTCCATGGCGCTCGCGCTCCTCTCCGACCTCGGCGTCGACGAGCTCGTTCAGGCCGTCCTCAGCGAACAGGTCTCTGCCCTCGTCCGGGTCAAGGGCGTCGGAAAGAAGACGGCCCAACAGCTCCTCTTGGACTTGAAAGACTCCCCCGCGCTCCGCTCCGCCGGCAGGAGCCCGAGCTCAGGAGGAGTCACAGCACAACCCAGCCTCGTCGAAGATGCTGTGAGCGCGCTCCTCTCGATCGGATTTACTGAAAGAGAAGCCAGAAGAAATATCGACGAAGCCCTTCGAGAATTGAACACTGAGGATCTCGAGGCGCTCGTCCGCGCCGCGATCAGCCGCTGACCCTTCGTCCCCCTCGTACGCGGGTGACGCAACGCACCCAGATCTCTTCGACGATGACCCCCTCCACCCAGCGCCTCGCCCCTGCCGAGACTCGAATATTGATCTGCGACGAACTCTCAGAGGTCGCGATCGAGACCTTCCGCACGCATGGCTTCGAGCCTGAAGTCCGCACTGGCATGAGCGAAGATGAGCTCGTTGAGGCCGTCCCCGGAGTCCACGCCATGGTCATCCGCTCCGCGACCAAGGTCACTAGGCGCGTCCTCGAGGCCGCTGATGAACTGCGGGTCGTAGGCCGTGCCGGTGTAGGCATCGACAACGTCGACAGGCAAGCCGCGACAGAGAACGGCGTCGTCGTCATGCACACCCCGCTCGGGAACACGGTGACCACTGGAGAGCTCGCGATCTCGCTCATGTGTTCGCTCTCGCGACATATCCCCCGCGCCGACCGTCTGACGCGCGGCGGCTCTTGGAAGAAGAAGGGCCTCATGGGCACAGAGCTCACAGGCAAGACGCTCGGCGTCGTCGGCCTCGGGCGGATCGGACAGGTGGCAGCCCGCCGAGCGATCGGGCTCGAGATGAAGGTCATCGCGCACGACCCGTATATAAGCGCGAGCGGCGGTGAGTCCCCCGTACCCTCGGTGGAGCTGCTCGAGCTTGAAGAGCTCCTCAAGCGCTCGGATTTTGTGACCCTGCACGTCCCGCTCCTCGACAGCACCCGCAATCTCATCTCAGCTGAGCGCCTCGCCTTGATGAAACCTGGCGCGCGCCTGATCAACGCTGCTCGGGGAGGCCTCATCGATGAGGCTGCCCTCGCAGTCGCCCTAGACGAGGGTCGCCTAGCGGGCGCAGCCCTAGACGTCCTCGCTGAGGAGCCTCCCGCTGAGGGTCATCCGCTCCTGGGACGCGACGACGTGATCATCACTCCCCACCTAGGCGCGTCGAGCCATGAGGCCCAAGAGAACGTCGCCTCAATGGTGGCTGAGCAGATCTCCACCTTCTTCCTCGATGGCGTCGCCCACAACGCTGTCAACGCACCCGCAGTCTCTGCCGAGACACTTCGCGAGATCGCCCCCTACGTCTTGCTGGCAGAGCAGCTCGGCTCATTCCTGCGCCAACGTTGCGAGCAGCCTGTGCGGAAGCTCGAGATCACAGTCTCTGGTGAGACAGAGGGCGCGGCCGCTGACTACCTCTCCCTCGCGACTCTCGTCGGGCTCCTGCGCTCAGCCGAGATGGGAGCCAACTACGTCAACGCTCCGCTCCTCGCCGCTGAGCGTGGGATCCGGATCCTGAACGCGCGCGACGAAGACGCCGGTGCCTACCAAAACCTCATCAAGGTCCGCGCGTCGGGCAAGGGTGGCGATGAGAGTCACGTCGTGACAGGGACGATCTTCGGGCGCTCTCCGCGCTTCGTGCGTATCGACGACCTGCACCTCGACCTCGACCCGAGCGGGCACCTGCTCATGACTCAACATCACGATCGCCCGGGAGTCATGGGCCAGATCGGCACCTTGGTGGGCGGCTCCGGTGTGAACATCTCGCGCCTCGAGCTCGGCTCGAATGAGCAGGGCGACTCTTCACTCGCCCTCGCATTCTTCTCTCTTGACCGCGCCCCCACCGACGGACTCATCCAAGACCTCCGCGCCCTCGAGGCGATCGAAGAGGTTCGCTGCATCGAGCTCTAGTCGGAGAGAACGTGACTCGAGACCAAGCTCCCCCTTACGAAGCCGTCGTCTTCGACTGCGACTCGACGCTCTCCTGCATTGAGGGGATCGACGAGCTAGCAGGCGGGCACGCCGAGGCGGTCAGTGAGCTCACTCGGCGAGCGATGGACGGAGAGGTCCCCCTCGACGAGGTCTATGGCCGCAGGCTCGAGATGATCCGCCCCGACCGGGACGCAGTGGATCGCGTCGCAGCCCGCTACGTTGAGACGCTCGTGCCAGGGATCAAAGAGGTCTTCGAAGCCTTGCGAGCTGCGGGGAAGCGTATCTCCATCGTCTCCGGAGGCCTCCTGCCGGCTGTCTCCGCGGTCGGTGAAGCTCTCGGCGTCGACCCCTCAGAGGTCTTCGCCGTCGACCTCTACTTTGACGAAGACGGAGCCTACGCCGGCTTCGAAGAGGGCTCACCCCTCGCGCGCGCTGGGGGCAAGCTCGACGTCCTTGAGGCTATCGCAGCGCGGACGCGTGAGGGGCGCATCGTGCTCGTAGGTGACGGCGTCACGGACCTAGAGGCGCTCCCCGTGATCTCACGCTTCATCGCGTGGGGCGGCGTAGTCCACCGAGACGAGGTCCACCAGCGATCCTGTTGCTCAACAGACGGCCCTGACGCTCGTGAGCTCTTGCCCTTCCTCCTCTCAGACGCTGAACTCGCGGGCTCCTCTTGGTCCGCACCGAACGCTTAGAACCAACCAACACCATGCTCTGGATCCCTGGCCCCACTGAAGTCCGTCCTGAAGTCCTCGCCGAGCTCGCGCGCCCTGCGATCGGACACCGCACCCCTGGTATGGCCGAGCTCCACGAGCGGATCGATCCCCCGCTGAAGAACGCCTTCGGTCTCGCGTCGGAGAGCTCTTCGACCGTCGCGGTCCACTCCACGAGCGGAACGGGGATGATGGAGGCAGCCCTGCGCGGCGCGGGACAGCGTGTGCTCTGCGTGGTGAACGGCGCCTTCAGCAGGCGCTTCTCCCAAGTGGCCGAGAGCCTCGGCAAAGATGTCCATGTCTTAGACGTCGTCTGGGGGTTCGGCGTAGAGCCTGACGTGCTCGCGGCCGCCCTCGAAGAGCACGGTCCCTTCGACGCTGTCACCGTGGTGGCCAACGAGACCTCAACCGGCGTCCGCACCCCCCTAGGCCCGATCGGTGAAGTGGTGCGCCAGCACGAGGACACCCACCTCCTCGTCGACACCGTGAGCTACATCGCCGGTATGCCGGTGGACTTCGACACGAACGGACTGGACTTCGCCTTCGCTGGCGTTCAGAAGGCCCTCGCCCTCCCTCCTGGCGTGGCTGTCTTCTGCGCCTCTGAGCGCTACCTAGAGCGCGCGCGCGGCGTCTCCGACCGGGGCTTCTTCCTGGACCCGGTGCGCGTCCTCGAGGGTCACGTCAACCGAAAGACACCTATCACCCCAGCCATCCCCCACTACTACGCTCTCGCACGTCAGCTCGAGGACATAGATGCCGGCGTCACGCTCCCCGAAGGAGAGCGTGGCAAGCGTGGGGCGGAAGCTTGGCGAGCCCGCTACGAGAAGCACGACCGAATGAGAGAGCGCACCCAAGCCTGGGCCGCTGGGCACGGCCTCGAACCGTTCCCTGGTGAAGGCTTCCGCTCATCGACCGTCTCCTGCATCTCTGGTGGAGACCTCGACGTAGCCGCCTTCGTCGCGGGGCTCAAGGAGCTCGACTATGAGATCTCCAACGGCTATGGAGATCTCAAGGGGCGCACATTCCGCATCGGACACATGGGCGACCACATGGAGCCCGACCTCGAGGCGCTCCTCGGCGCCGCGGACGGCGTGATCGCCAAGCTCAGCGCCCAGCCCACAGCCTGAGCTCAGGGCTCAGGGGATCCCGATCTGACGAGCGATCACCCGGCCGAGCTCGCGCACTTGCTCAGGCTCGAGCAAGTGCAGCTGACCGACGAGTGCGCGTGACGGGTCTATCTTTGGCCACTCTTCTGGCTCTCGCTGGACGCGTAGATCCAAGACCCTGAGGAACCTCTCGAGGAGGTCTTCATACGCCCTGGCGTGCACCCCAGTGCCTGGGCCGACGCCCTCAACAAGGCGCAGACACTCCGAGAGTGAGACGCGAGGGTCCGCTGCTTGAGAGAGCGAGACCACCTGCGCCCGATACTCGAGCCGCTCTAAGACCGCAGGCGGGTCGAAGCCGGCGCGACCGAGGATGCGCAGCGCCCGAAGTGGATGGGCAGAGATCGGGAGGTGCAAGGCCCTGTCGACGAGGTGTCCCTGCTCGTGAACTGCGACGCTATCTAAAAGATCGCTCAGGCTGGGAGCGCTGAGCTCGTCCTGTCCGCCGTGGTCCAACATGATGGCCAGCCGCACGCGGTCCCCCTCTCCTAAGAGCGGGCGGAGCGCCCGTCGCTCGGCGCTCCCGTGCGCGGCTGGGGCAGGAGACTCCAGGAGCCCGCGCACCTCTGCAGCCGTCCACTGACGCTCCAGCGCCAGCCAGCTCTCGCGCTCCCTACGAACGGCTTCGACGTCGATCCAGTAGCCGTCATGCAAGGCAGCGCCCAGCACGCTCCGGTACCTCCCCGCCCAACCGATCGGCTCCACTCCCTCACACCACACGACCGAACCAGACCACTCCACACCGAAGTGAGCGCCGCTCCTTCGCTCTGTCCACAGCTTCGGCAAGACAGCACCTTGGACGCGGTCTCCGCCTGAGAGCTGCCCCAAGAGGAGAAAGCGACCGAGGCGCTCTCCAAGCTCTGCGAGGCCGCGCACCTGCTCCCCCTCTGGACCAACACCTAGCCTTTGATCTTGCTCGCTGAGGAGCGGGCCGGGATGAACCAGCGCGGCGAAGGGTGAGAACTCGTAGAGCTGCGAAGAGAGGAGCGCCTGCCGCAGAGCGGGACCCTCTTCCCCGAGGAGCTCCGCCGCACCCGCGAGCTCACTCTGGAGCGCAGCTAAGAAACGCTCGATGCCAAGCCACTCAGCTCGCCGCTCAGACTCTGGTTCCGGGAGCGTTGGGAGCTCCTTTCCAAAAGAGCGACCGAAGAACTCAAAGAGGCTGAGCGCCTCATCTGCCCTCTGAGCGAGCGAGCGCGCCGCCTCGGTGTCGACCGCAGCGAGGTGCGGCGCGAGGGCTTGTGCTTCCTCAAACCACCCAGCGCCCAAGCAGGCCTCTCCGAGCCCTATGAGGGCCTGCCGATCGCCAGGTAAGGCCGCAGTCGCTTTTTCAAGCAGCTCCTTGAGCGCCGGGCTCTTAGGTGTGCCTCCTTCGTCCAAGACGCGCGCGGGGAGCCCTCCTAGCCACGCCTCGACTGCCTCGCCGAAGCGCCCTGTAGCGAAAGCTGCGGTGCGGAGGGATCGCGTGGGAGGTCTGCGCAGCCCTCCCTCTAGCTGCTCCCAGAGCGCGGCAGCACTGACCAAGCTCCCGCGCTCATGCGCTAGCAAAGCGCGCTGGTAGAGCGAGGCCTCGCCGAGGCGCCCGCTGAGGGCGCGCTCCAGCCTGAGGCCGCTCGGGTCTAGGTCCTGCTGACGCTCGCGAAGCTCGCGCGCTTGCTGGGCGAGCGCCCCCGCCTCTACGTCTCCCAAGCGCTGGTCACCAAGGACCTCCAAGAGCGCGTCCCAAGCTCCATTGGCGATCGTCAGATCTCGCAGGCTCAAACCGAAAGAGGCGCGCTGCGCGCGCCACCAGACAGCGTCGTCTCCTAGGAGTGTGCCCTCATCGAGCTCCTGTATGCGTGACCAAGCCTCCTCCTCTCGCCCAGCTGAGCGAAGGAAGCGAGCGAGTGATAGCGTGAAGAGGGCGAGGTCGAAGGGGTCTCGTGCGAGATCAAGCGCGACCTCTTCACTAGAGATCGCTCGCTCTAGCTCCCCTCGCTCCGCCGCGTCCCAAGCGAGACCGTGATGACCCCAAGCGAAGTTCGGGTCAACTCGCACAGCGTTACGCATAAGCGAGGCTGTCTCCCCGCCACCGAGCCGGCCGAGGAGGTATGAAGCGCGCGCCACCTGCGCAGGCACTTCGGCTTTATCGAGGGCGCGACGGCGGGCTTCCAGCACCCGCGGCCCGAAGAGCAGCTCTCTGTCTAGCTCATCTAAGAGGCGAGCTGGAGCGACCCAGCCGGGGGCGGCGAGCATCGCACGCTTCAAGAGCTCTCGGCGCGACGAGCCCCCCTCATCTTCACCTCGCCATGCGAGCGCGCGCGCCTCCGCTAGCAATGCTGAGGCCTCTCCCGTCACCGGAGGTGACGCGATCGGCTCAAGCGCAGTGCAGCCACAGAAGAGCGCGGCGCCCAGCAAGCACATGCTCCGTACGAGTCCCCGTTGAGGCGTCATCGAGCCCCATCGTGAAGGACGGAGCCGATGGGTCAAGTCCCAGGACTTGCTACGGAGGCTCCCTCCCCCCAAAGTGGAGTCATGGCGCATCAATTCGGATTGCTCATCGTGGCCCTCGGACTCCTCCTCTTCCCCGAGCCGAGCCGTGCTCCGAAGCCCCGCCATGAGGCAACGCACGCCGCGGCGAAGGAGCTCCAGCCTTTCCTCGGTGACCTCGAGGCCGCCCATAAGGAGGCGCGCGAGCGCAACGCTCCGCTGCTCATCCACATCATCCTTGAAGGAGAGGACCAAAACGACGAGTACCGCGACAACATCCTCCCAGACCCTGAACTTATCAAGCTCTCGGAAGGCTGCGTGGTCATCGTCGGGAACAACGGCGAACACCAGCTGACCACAATCACGGGGAAGGACGGAGAGAAGCGACAGGTCTGCTCCGCCTATCGGATGTTCGCCAACTGCGGGCAACACCGCGCGACTTGGGATCCGATCTATCACGCCTATCAAGACGATAACGGTGAGCTCGGGTGCCCTCAGACGGTCCTCCACGGCCCAGATGGCGAGATCGTTTGGCGACACAATGTCCGCAACCCGGCCCCTGCGAGCGAGATCGCGAAGGCTATCCAGGCCGCGAAGAAGAAATATGGCCGCAGCCTCAGCCCGGACGAGCTTCGGACCGTCAAGGGCCATGACATCGCGACCAAGAACGCCGCTAAGGCCCTCGACTGGCCGAAGGTCTGGGAGCGCAGCGCAGCCATCCTTGAGATCAGCCAGCTAGGCGTCTGGGCAGAGGCGGCGAAGGCCGCCCAGGAGAGCGCGCTCAAAGAGCTACGGGCGCAACTCGCCGCGCTCAAGGAGCGCTTCGTTCCCGGGCAGGCTGCTGAGGCCTGGCGAGAGCTGACCACGCTAGAGGCGGCGACACGGAAGCTCCCGATCGCGCGCGAGCTCTCCACGCTCAAGAAGAAGGTCGAGCGCGACAAGGCTATCAAAGGTGAGCTCGCGCTGATCAAGGCAGAGCTCGCTGCCGAGGCTCTCGAGGCAGAGGCCGAGGCGCTTCTGCGGCGAGGGGAAGAGCGCAAGGCCATGCGCACCTTCAAGAAGGTCTTGGGAAAGCGCTACACAGAGACAGAGACGGCCAAGCGCGTCCGAGCCCGCTTCCCTGACCTTCAGTGAGCTGGAACCCCTAGAGGAGGAAGCCCTCTAGCACAGCGTCTTGACCGCACTCGCGGTCCATTCGCCCCTGGAGCGAGAGGCTCGCGAGGGTCTGCCCGAGGCTGACGCCCTCTCCTCCGAAGATGTCTCCGGTGTAGACCCTGATCTGGTCCACGAGCTCCAGCTCGAAGTGCGCCTGCAAGATTCTAGGGCCACCCTCTAGGAGCACTCGGCGTAGCCCTTGGTCCCAGAGCCAGCGATGAGCCTCCACGAGGGAGACGCTGTCTTGTTCGTCCGCGCGCAGCCCAATGACCCGCGCACCGCGATCCTCAAGCGCGCGCCAGCGTGCGCCGTCTGCGCCGGCTAGGGTCAAGATGACCACCTCCCCCGCAGACTCCCCCTCCTCCGGCGCGTCGAAGAGTTTCGCTGTGACGGGAGTGCGCAGGTAGCTGTCCAAGACGACCCTCAGCGGCGCGCTCCGCTCTGATGGAACACGCACCGTGAGGCGCGGGTCGTCCGCTCTCACAGTCCCAACTCCAGTGAGGATCGCGTCAACCTCTGACCGCAAGCTCTGGACTTCGCTCAGGGACTCGGAGCAGGAGATCCATCGACCATCGCCGACATCTGACGGAGGTGACAGCTGACCCGTGCGAGTCTGCGCCCACTTCGCCAAGATCCAAGGCCTCGTAGCTCGCGCCCGCTCGGGCTCGAGCCAAGCGCAAAAGGCCGCGTTCTCTTCTTCGAAAGCGCCGCGCTCCTCCAACACGCGCACCTCAAGCCCTGCCTCCTCCATGAGTCGTATTGCAGCGCCAGCGTGCCGTGGGTCAGGGTCGATCGCGCCGATCCCTACGCGGGGGATACCGGCCTCCAAGATCGCCTCGAGACACGCGGGAGTCTTCCCTTCGCTAGAGCAGGGCTCGAGGGTGACGATGATCGCGTCCCACTCAGAGGGGTCGACGCCCGCATCCCGCGCCGCAGCCATCGCGTTGACCTCAGCGTGGGCGCCCCCCCAGTGCTCATGAAAGCCCTTCGCCACGACCCGATCCCCTGAGATGATCGCCGCTCCAACGCAGGGATTGGGTGCGACCGAGAAGCGCCGCTCTAAGCACTCTCGTCTCAGCTCCTCGAGCAGAGGGGCGATAACGTTCGGATCTAGGGCGTTGGTGTGGCGTTGGATCAAGTCATTGCCTCGCGAGCAGACTACTCCTCTGGGGACCCTTTGGTGAAGCTAGATCTCTAAGGAGACGCAGCGACTCGAGCCCTCGAATCAAGCGAGCCCTTGTGCGATAGCGGCGCATGCTGCACGCTCTCGCATTCGAGGTCCCCTGACAACACTCCTAACTCAACCCGCCATGAGCTCCAAGAACCCCCTCCGCGTCTCTGTAACCGGCGCCGCAGGCCAGATCGGCTACTCGCTGCTCCCCCGCATCGCCTCTGGCGATGTCTTCGGACCGGACCAGCCTGTCATCCTTCAGCTCATCGAGATCCCCGTCGAGAAAGCCATGCAAGCCCTCGAAGGCGTCGCGATGGAGCTAGACGACTGCGCCTTCCCCCTCCTGCAGGGAATGGAGCTTACGAGCGACCCGAACGAGGGCTTCAAGGACGCGAACTGGTGCCTCCTCGTTGGCTCCAAGCCGCGCGGCCCTGGCATGGAGCGCGGCGACCTCATCCGTGAGAACGGGCCGATCTTCACGGGTCAAGGCAAGGCCATCAACGACAACGCAGCCAGCGATGTACGAGTCGCCGTCGTCGGCAACCCTTGCAACACGAACTGCCTGATCGCGATGAACTCCGCGCCCGACGTCCCCAATGAGCGCTTCAGCGCGATGACCCGCTTGGACCAAAACCGCGCCCAAGCCCAGCTCGCCGCACGCGCAGGTGTCGCGACCACCGCGGTCAAGAACACCCTCATTTGGGGTAACCACTCCGCGACCCAAGTCCCGGACTACCAAAATACGACGATCCAAGGGAGCTCTGCCGCGGAGGTCATCGGCGACCTCGAGTGGCTGCAAGGTGAGTTCTTCACGACCGTCCAGCAGCGCGGCGCTGCGATCATCAAGGCGCGCGGCCTCTCCAGCGCGGCCTCTGCTGCCAACGGCTTGATCGACCATGTCCGAGATCTAAGCCGCGCTACCCCCGAGGGTGAGTGGCGCTCGGTCTGTGTTCCCTCAGACGGCAGCTATGGCGTCTCAGAGGGCCTGATCTCCTCTTTCCCCGTCCGATCCCTAGGCAATGGAGCCTGGGAGATCGTCCAGGGGCTGGAGCTAGACGAGTTCCTCCAAGGCCGCTTAGAGGCCACTGTCGCGGAGCTAGAGGAAGAGAGAGCCCTCGTCTCCGACCTCCTCTGATTCACCGGAGTAGGCTGAGAGGGACGCTGCTCCCGCTCTATGCCTCACCACAGCCCTAGATTCCCCCGCCCGCGAAGGCGCCTCCTCAGCGGAGCGCTGGCCTTTGCCATGGGGCTCAGCTCCTGCGCTGCGCCCCCTACTAGCGGCCCGCGCGATGACGCGACGGGGCTCTTAGTGCTCGAGGAAGGCGGCCCCTCGGTCACTCTCCTAGGGACCTCAGAGGTACGTCAGCGAGTGACGGTGGCGGCAGGGAACGAGCGCCTCGCGATCTCACCTTCAGGCGCTCTCGGCGCTCTCAGCGTGCCTCTAGACGGGCGAGTCCAGCTCCTCGACGTAGAGCGCATGAGGCGCGGCCTGGACATTGAGCTCGGGCTGGACTCACGCCCGAGCGCGCTCGCATTCATTGACGACGCGCGCCTCCTGATCGGTTCCTCTATCTCTGGTGAGCTCAGCCTCTACGACGAGGCCTATGGGAAGGTGATCCGTGTCATTGAGACAGGCGCGGCCTCCACTGCAGAGCTCGCGGTAAAGCCTGAAGAGCAGATGGCCTGGCTCTTGGATTCAGGCGCAGGCCGCGTCCTGCGCTTCAGCTGGACGCGCGACGACACGAGGCGCTCAGCGGAGCTCGGCGATGGCCTCATCTGCTTGGCGCACCGCCCGGACTCTCAAGAGCTCTGGGTCCTCTCCAAGGACTCGAACAGGGTCGTAGTCCTCCAGCGAGACACGCTAGAGGTCCTAGGAGAGATCCCATGCGAGGGAGGCCCTCGCGCCCTAGCATTTGACCTTGGGGGGTGCGCATGGGTGGTCTGCGAAGACAGCGACGAGGTCGTCCGCTACGACGCACAGACGGGCACCGAACTAGCCCGCATCCGCATCCCTGCTGCTCGTGATGGAGAGAGGGCGAGGCCCGTTGACATCCTCATCGAGCCGGAGGCCGACCGCGCGTGGGTGGCCTGCCATGGCTCAGGCTCATTGCAGATCATTGACCAGCGCATCGAGCGCTGCGTCGCCGAGGTCGACGGGCTCCGACAGCCCACATCTCTCTGCTTCGCTCCTTGAGAGGGGCTTAAGCCTGCGCCTCAGTCTCGGCCTCAACCAGCGAGCCGCCCACGCCATATGCGGTGGCACGCTCAACCTGAACGGGCACCTCCTCACCGATCCAGCTCGCCTCACCAGCGAAGTGCACCGGCACCCCTGTGCGTGTCCGGCCGACGAGCCCGCCCTCTACGCGCTCAGAGGCCTCCTCCACAAAGGCTTGAACCTCTGTGCCGATGAGGGCCTTCATGCGTGACAGCGAGAGCTCCTCGGAGGCGCGCAGGAGCCGCTGATTGCGCTCCTTCTTGACCGCATCAGGGACGTCATCAGGCATCGCGTCGAAGGAGCGGGTCTCCGGTCGGGGGTCATACTTGAAGACGTAATTTGTCAGGAAGCCCACCTCTTGTAGGCCTAAAACGGAGGCCTCGAAGTCCTCCTCTGTCTCACCAGGGAAGCCGACGATCCAGTCGCTCCCAAGCTCAATCTCAGGGACGGCCTCGCGCAGCATCGCCACCCGCTCGTGATAGAGCGCGGTCGTGTAGCCCCGCTTCATCGCCTTCAAGACACGGTCGGAACCAGACTGCATGGGGAGCGGCAGGAAGCGCTCGACCTTGTCACAGTCCGCTATGGCCTGCGCGAAGCTAGGAGTCACATAGCTCGGATGCAGGGTGATGAGACGGATCCTCTTGAGTCCTTTGAGCTCCTGGAGCCTGCGCAGGAGGTCTCCAAGCGAGGGGCGCCCTTGACGACCGGTCCCCTTAGCGTCACCAGGCCCTGGCTTCGGGAAGTCCTCTCCGTAGGAGTTCACGGTCTGACCCAGGAGGGTGATGACCTGAACCCCCTGCTCCACCATCCACTCAGCCTCGCGAACGAGCTCATCGATCCCGCGGGAGCGCACACGTCCACGCGTGGTGGGAACAATGCAGTAGGTGCAGTTCAGGTCGCACCCGCGCATGACAGCCAAGAAGCCGTGGTTCCCCCCGACCCAGTCCTCGCCTGCGCGATCGACCTCTACGCCCGCGTCCCCGCTCGTGTCTAAGAGGCGCGCAGCCTTCGCCCCGCCCTCCTCTCGCCGCGCGCGCAGCTCCTCCACCATCTCAGGGAGATGCTGAAAGCGCCGAGTCCCAACGACGATGTCCACATGACCAGCGCGCCTGAAGACCTGCTCTTCGACTCGCTGCGCCATGCAGCCCATGACCCCGATGACGAGATCAGGGCGCGTCTCCTTGGCTCGCTTCAACTCTCCTAGCCAGGACCAAGTGCGCTCCTCTGCGTGCTCGCGCACGCTGCAGGTGTTGAAGAGGACGACGTCAGCGTCGTCTAGGCTGTCTGTAGTGACGTATCCCTGCTTCGAGAAGCGCCCCTCTACGAGGAGCGAGTCGTACTTGTTCATCTGACACCCGAAGGTGACGACGTGGAGCTTGGGCGCGTCAGCGTCAGCAGCGAGGCCTGCCTGGGATTGGAATCGGGTGGTGCTCATAGGCGCGTTCGAGCCGCCTAAGGTACCGCATCCTGACCCGCGCCGCCCCCAAGGTTCCTACGGACTGAGGGAATCGCTAGCTTGGCCTCCGAGCGCTCGGCGCGCCTCCCCCCATGAGAGCCCTCTCGGTCATCTTCACGACGTATAACTCCACCACGTGGCTGGAGAAGGTCCTCTGGGGCTTCGCCTCTCAGAGCCACGAAGACTTTGAGCTCATCATCGCTGACGACGGCTCCAAGCAAGAGACAGCCGCGCTCATCACTCGGCTGCAGGAGGAGACGGGCTTAGATATCACCCACCTCTGGCAGAGAGACGATGGCTTCAGGAAGTGCCGCGTGCTCAACAAGGCGATCCTGCAAGCCGCCCACGATTACCTTGTGTTCACGGACGGAGACTGCATCCCACACCCGGACTTCTTGAAGACCCACGCTGCGCTCGCGACCCCAGGCCGCTTCATCTCCGGCAGCTACTTCAGGCTCTCCCTCCCCGCCAGCGAAGCCATCCAGCGGTCGCACGTTGAGAGCGGGGAGTGCTTTCAAACTAGCTGGCTCCGAGCCCAAGGCATGCCTCGCTCCAAGAAGATGCGCAGAGTCGAAGCCTCTCCCCTCGTTGACCGCATCATGAGCCCTCTCACGATGCGGAGCTGCACCTTCAAGGGGGGCAACTCATCAGCGTGGCGCAGCGACTTAGTCTCCGCTAACGGCTTCGACGAGCGCCTCGGCTACGGAGGTGAGGACCGCGAGCTCGGGGTACGGCTCCAAAACGCCGGAGTGAGGCCTCTGAACGCGCGCTATAAGACGACCTGTCTCCATCTAGAGCATCCGCGCGGCTACCTCGACCCTGCGGTCATGGCCCAGAACAAGGCGATCCTGCGCGAGACCTCAAAGAGCGGGCGCAAGCGCGCAGAGCGCGGGATCCAAGAGCTCCTAGACGAGGGCTACCTCGTGAAGGCCTGAGGGTCTGTAGCGCGCTCGTCTTCGATTCTAAAGAATGCGCTCGTGGACTCAGGCTCCATCCTGAAGACTGTGCCTCGGGCGGAGCTCGCCCGCCACACGCATGAGCACAGCCGTCAAGTCAACACCCGCTGAGGCGCTCGTGGAGTCCGTAGCAGAGAAGCGGCTGGTCTTCACCGTGACGACCGGCCGCACAGGGACGAACCTCTTGGCCAAGGCCCTCGGCGTCTCACGCAAGATCTGCTCTGTGCACGAGTCGAAGCCCTTCACCCTGAGCATGCGCTCGGTGCAAGTTGACCCTGGCTTGGCGACCAAGGTCTGGACCGAGGAGATGCTCCCCGAGATCTGCGCTCAGCCCAGACCGATCTACGCTGAGAGCGGGCACCTCGTCTGCAAGGGCTTTATCGAGCCGCTGCTTGAGCTCGGCCTGACCCCGGACCTCATCCACATCAGGAGAGAGCCGCGCCAGGTCGCCCTCAGCTATACCTCGCTCGACTCGATCCCGGGCAGGTCCGAGCGCGGCCTCAAGTACCTCCTCAGCCCTGAGGATCCAGGCGTCTTGCCCCTCGAAGGCCCTGAGCAGCTGAGCGACTACCAGCTCAACTACTGGTACTGCCTGGAGATTGAGCGACGGGCAGAGGCGCTCGCAGAGCTGGTCCGCGCCCGCGGCGGTCGCGTCACTACGCTCCCCTTCCAAGAGCTCGTGAGCTTTGATGGCTTCCAGAGGTTCTGGGGAGAGTTCCAACTGCCGGAGCTGGGGAGTTTTGGCTGGTGGCGGATCAAGCGGGTCCTGAGCCGCAAAGTGAACGCGAAGGCGAAGAGCAAACGGAGCGTCCAGCAGGCCCCGCCGCCGCCCGAGGAGCTCGACTCCTTGGAGCGAGAGGTCTTGGAGCGCGCGGACCTAGCCTGAAGGGACGTCCTACAAGAACCTTCAGGCGCGGAGGTGAGCCCTACTCGGCGCCTCCCTCACTCCGCTCTCCCACCTCTCAAGCCGCGCTCGTCGAACCAAGAAGTCAGCCGACGAATGACTCCCCTGAGCCAAGCCAGCGCGGAGGTGCTCCCCGTGTACCTCCCCTTCTCTGCATGCCGAAGGCGGTAGACCCCGGGGAGCTCGATCGGGGTGCCTTGAGTCCTTAGCAGCCAGCGGAAGGCGCGATCTTCATAGGCCTTGCACCACGTCTCAGAGGGTTGCTGATACAGACCTAAGTCCCGGCAATAGCCCGCGGCGCGCGCCACATCTCCATGAGTGATCTGTAGCGGCCCAGTGGCGCGTGTGCGCTCTCTGACCGTGAACTTGTCTGTCTCCAACTCGACCACTCGTGGGCCGTCTTTGCCGACCTGCAACAGCGGGTCCGAGCTCTCAAGCAGCGAGGTGCAGCGCTCCTCTCGAGGGAAGAGCAAGGCCTCGGTCCGACCTTGCAAGCGATCAGCGAGCGCATCTAAACAGCCCTCCTGAAACATGAGGTCGCAGTCTGTGAACCATATCCAGTCCGCCTGGGTCTCTAAGGCAGCTATGTTTCGCCCGATCCCTCTCCGGAAGAGCTCTTGGCGCGTGAGCGCCTTCCAATTCCAAGTTACCCCTGGGACCTCAAGAGCACCAAAGTGGTCGAGGAGTTCGACAGTCTCTTCGTCCTCAACGCAATAAAAGACAGTCATTGTCACGTCGAGAGACTGCGGGGGGTGCTGCACCAAGGAGCTCAACTGATAAACCAAGAGGTGCGTATATCTCCAACAGTGACTGACGACCTCTAAGCTCAATCGACCAGTCCTCGCCGCGCGCTCAGAAGCGCTAGGGAGATCAGCGAGGAACCATCCAGCAGGGACCGCTCCGCCAGCAGCAAAGCGCAGAAAGAGCAGCTCTAGGGCCCCAAAGCGACGCTTATGTAGGCCTCCCCCTCTCTCTCCAGCATGATCCACGAGGGATCTTCTACCACTCGAGGCCGCGCCCCCATCAAGACCTGAGGAGAATTCACACGTCCATAGGAGCCTTTAGACACACGAGGGACAGGTGACTCCTCGTCCCAGCTACCCTGAACAGAGACAAGTCGCGCCCCAGAACTAGTAACGTGCAATTTCCGCTCAACGGCCTCGCATCTCTATCTCAAATTGGAATCACGCATAGAAATTTTGCGGCATCCTAATGAGGGTTCCATAAGAGCCATTTTGAACCCCAGGTCTCCCATTAAAGGGTGATTGCTAGGGCAATTTTTGGTCAACAGTCAGAACCTTTTTCCAAGACAAAATTGAGCTTCAAAAGACTTTTTTGCAAGTTCTTATATGGGCGTGAGTTCCTCATGCGGGAAAGGGCCTCGCGAGTTACACTCGAAGTGGTCAGAGGACTGGAAGAGGCGAAGAGGCGGCACAGCTAGCAAGCTGAAGAGAGCCCTCTCCGCAACAGCCCAGCCCGACTGGCTGCGACCTCGCGCACACGAGGTCACCCCCACACAAGCACAGAGATCGCCCTAGCGACCTCCGTCTTCCACACACAGAAAGCTCCCACTCAGTTCGGATGGCCTCAGACCGGCACAACTCAAAGCACATTGGATCGGCGCTCGCGCTGACAGTGGCGACACTCTGCCTGCAGAGCTGCGGCGAGATGGAGTCTAGCTCGACGGAGACGAGTCTGCGGGACTCGCAGCGCGTACAGACGGTCAACCTCGTCCCGACCGCCCCCTCTCGAGCAGACGACAAGCTCCACTTTGTCGGAAATGTCCCCATCCCCGAAGAGGTCGCGCTCTGGAGTTCGGAAGGCTGCGAGCCCTTCGTTCGAGACCTGCCCCCGGGCTCTGTCTATACAGCCTCGAACAGCGACGAGACTGAGCGAGTCTTCGTCTTGCCGGGCACCCAGTCCAAGACTCTCCGCATCCCTGGCCGCTTCCTTGGGACGAGCTTCAACGTGGTGAGTCTGCGGCTCTCGATCTTCCAAGAGGAGACCGTCTTCATCCAGTTCATGCGTGACGGCAAGCCTGCCCTCACCTCAAACGCGATGTCGATCAAGGGTAGCCGTGAGCCCCAAGTCCTCATGTTCCCCTTGCCCCACGCGCGCTTGCAGCAAGAGCCCTTCGATGAGCTCTCAGTCCGCATCGACGGCAGAGGCGGCATCCTCGCCATCCACGACGTGGAGTTTTACTCCCGCCCCATCTCGTCATGGCTCCCTGACCCCTCGCTCCCCGCGGATCTCATCGCTGTGGAGAACGACCTGCGTCGCGGCGTTGGACTCTCCAACTTCCGGGGCCTCCGCGGTGAGTTCACAGCTCCCGAAGGCGGCGGCTTCCTCTCCCTCTCCCTCGGTGTGCCGAGCGCTCTGAGGTACCCCGCCGGCGCACAGATCAAGCGACCCTCTGTAAGGGTCGAGCTCGAGGGCGCGACCGGCGGCCGGGTAGAGCGACGCTTCAACCTCAGGGAGACCGCTCAGAACGCACGCTGGCAGCACGTCCGCGTCCCGCTCGAGAACTTCTCCAAGGAGCAAGTGCAGGTGAACCTCACCTTGGAGGCCAACCGCGAACTTGAGGCCCTCTGCGCCGTTGGCGACGTCCGCGTCCACACCCCGAGCCACGACTCTCCCTCCGTCGTCCTCATCACCTCGGACACTCACAGGGCTGACCACTTGGGGGCCGCCAAAAAAGGCGTCGACATCCTCACCCCCAACCTCGACTCGCTCGCAGATCGAGGCGTCTTCTTCGAGAACTGCTACACAGCGACGAACGTGACGAACCCGTCACACATCGCCCTGATGACCGCCGTGCACCCTCGCGACACCATGATCCTGAACAACTACCGCCCGCTGGTCGAAGAGGCCAGCACGCTCGCGGAGCAGTTCAGAGAGGCCGGCTACGCGACGATCGCCGTCCTCAGCGCGAACCACCTCGGGCATGAAGGCTCTGGCCTCGGGCAAGGCTTCGATCGGATGTACCGCCCTAAGGCGCCACAGACAGACGCGAAGCACTCCATCGACGTCCTCGAGTACTACCTGCGGGAGTACCAGGACACCCCCGTCTTCGTGTGGCTTCACACCTTCGATGCCCACACCCCCTATGCCCCCCCGAAGCCATACGACAACCTCTACTACTCCTCAGAGGCCGACCCCTTCGACCCCTCTCGTCCTAACCCTGAGGTCCCGGAGCGCATCAACGAGCAGTTCTTCTCGGGCTTGAAGGACATGGAGTTCCCCTCCTCTCAATACCGAGGAGAGATCACTTACCTCGACGACCAGCTACGCCGCGTCTTCGACAACCCTCGCTTCGCTGACGGCATCATCGCCTTCACGGCGGACCACGGCGAGTGTATCGGCCATCACGGCATCTTCTACGATCACGCGAGCCTGTACCCCTCCAGCATCCACGTACCCCTCATCCTCTCTTACCCTGGCTGCCCCGAGGGGCTGCGAATCGGTGAGGCGGTAGAGCAGATCAACGTCGGCCGCACCCTCTTGGAGATCGCAGGGCTAGAGACCGCAGAGTTCCCCGGCACGAGCCTGCTCGACTTCACTCAGCCTGGCGCTGCTGAGCGCGAGGCACCCCGCTTCGCCGTCGCCGCCCATGGCCTCTCTGCCTCCCTCAACCACGGGAAATGGCACCTCATCCTCCACCTCCGCCAGCACGAGAACCGCGCCGGCATCACGGGCCCTTACAAGAAGGGTGAGACAGAGCTCTACGACACGGACCTCGACCCCAACTGCACGATGGATCTCCTCGAGGACAACTTCGAGGTCGCCAAGGAGCTTCGCGCTCGCCTCATCGAGTGGCTGCTCAACGCAGACCCCCGCGGGCTCGCCGGCTCCGAGACTAACGACGCACAGACCATCCGTCAGCTCGCAGCGCTCGGCTATACCATGCACGCGCAAGGTAACGCCGCAGCCGCCCTCTGGGAGGCCGAGACCGAGACCGAGTGGTGCCGCCGCTTCCATTAGGGAGCCCCCACACACACTCCGGGGTCGCTCACCCCGTCAGCCTGACTCCTGATCTCGGGGTAGGTTTGCACAGAGGCGCTCCGCCGTGCGAACCCTGCTCCAGAACCGATCACTCGTGGCCGCGGCCGCTGTACTCAGCGCAGCCTGCCAAGCCGCTCCGCCCACGTATGAGGTAGAGCTCTGCGAGGACACAGTCCGGGCTGACTCCCCCTTCCTAGCCACCCACGTCGCAGGGATGCTCTCTAGGAACCGAGATGAAGTCTTAAGGCTCGTCCCAGGGTCCGCGGAGGAGCCTGTCGAGGTTTGGCTACAAGATGAGCTCAAGCTGTACCGCTTCAGCAGCGGCTCCTACGAGCACGCTGACGGGTTCTGGGCAGAGGAGCCTGGCAGGATTCACCTGCGCACCGAAGCCCGACACCTAGAGCGCACCCTCGTCCACGAGCTCGTACATGCCTACTTGGGTGATGAGTGGAGCGTCCTCCCAGGGACAATCGAAGAGGGAGTCTGCGATTGGGTCTCTGCCACCGTCTGCCCTCACTCGAGGGCTCAGCTCCGCGCTGGGCGCCTGAGTGCTGCCTGCTTTGGGCTCGGTGCGCTTGAGATCGAGGTCGAGCTGCGCTCTGCCGCGCCTAAGGGAACTGAGGAGGTCATAGGAACCTACGCGAGCATCCTCCTCGATGGTGGCATCCAGCCCCCCGTCGCCCCAGAGGAGGTCTTTGAGCTGCGAGCGGGTCGCTCCAGCTCCAAGCTGCCTGCCCCCCGCAAGAAGGCTCTCTATGGGCTAGCCTTCTTCATCGTGGATCGAATCGCCGCCCAGGGAGACGGGCTGCAGCCGCTCTACAAGCTCTGCCTCAGAGCTAACAAGGAGGGCCTCGCAGAGATCCCTAGTGAGTGGCTGCTCGAGGCTGCAGGGCTCACGAGCCTTGAGAGCTCAGCGTGGAAGCCAGGCCTTGCAGAGGCCTTCAGCGGCGCAGAGCTCGCCGAACTCGTCGCCATGTACCCGAACTTTCTCGGCTCTGCCATCGATCGCCTGCCCGTCCCCACCATGGCTCAGGGCGGGGCCGAAGAGCTGCGCTTCGCCATGCGAGTCAATCCTCGCTGAGTTCTGCTTCGGTCTCGGGAAGGAATCTCCTCCCAAGTCGTACTAGGAGACTGCGCAGCCTCCGCTGGCCACAAGATGCGAATCACAAGCCTCATCCTCCTCGCGAGCCTCATCACCCTCGGTCTCCGCTTCGCTGGCGGCGGCCTCGAAGAGTACTCGGGCACGCGCACGACGAACTGGCCGAGCGGGAGCCCTAGAGAGGAGGCGATGTACGCAGACGGGCTGCGAGAGGGCCTCTGCAAGCGCTGGCATGCAGATGGCAAGCTCCGCGCGACCGGCAGCTACAAGAGCGGCCAGATGGTAGACGAGTGGCACTTCTACGACCTCGACGGTGGGCTAGACACCTCTCGCTCAGGCATCTACGCCGACGGCAAACGCGTAGGCTCGCTCGCCAACTAGGCGTCGCTGTAGCGATAGACCCCGCGCTGCCCGCTCGTCTCCTCCACGGCGACACGCAAGCGGCGGATCTCCACCTGACCGAACTGGGCCTGGAGGAGGCGCCTTACTTCACGACCAGTCCAAGTCGCGAGGTTCTCCGAGCTGGTGTTGTTCATGGGCATGATCAGCACGTCCTCAACCGGAGCAGCGTAGTAGCGATCTAGGTAGCGAATCTCTACGACCCCATCTCCGCGGTCAGCGTGGGTCAAGACAGGGTGTTCACCCGGGATGAGGAGTCGCTCGTCCAGTGAGTCGAGGAGCTCCCTGATGACCGGCTTGATCTCCTTGAAGTCAATCACGAGCCCGTGATCACAGAGGGTTGCGTCTATCTCTACGAACACGCGGTAGTTATGGCCGTGCAGGCGCTCTGCGCTCCCGTCTGGGAAGATAAGGAAGTGGGCGGCGGAGAACTTGAAGTACTCCTTCTCTAGCTCGATTGACCAAGATTCCATGTCACGCACCTTGTAACCCAAGCCGGGCCCGAGCGCACCCCTCTCTGTGTTTCCTGTAAGGCCTCCCCGCTGATACCCTCCCAGTAATGGAGATTTCCACCCGCACCGTCCCCGTCCCCGGCCTCGGGATCGACTTCGAGGTCATCGAGGGCGATGAACACATCGGCCCCGCCATCGCCGCGGGCGGCTGGGAGGAGCATGAGACACGCCTCTTCAACGCCCACGTGAAGGAGGGCGCTCGGGTCCTCGACCTCGGCGCAAACATCGGTTGGTTCGCCGCCCAAGCCGTGCTGCGAGGGGCCACGGTCGACGCCTTCGAGCCGGTGCCCCACATCGCCGACGTCCTAGAGCGGAACGTTGCGAGGGCGATGGAGCGCGGCTCAGGCACAGCGCGAGTCCACCGCTTCGCCGCTGGATCGGAGACTGGCAGCGCCGAGATCTTCCTCGCTGCCACGAACCGCGGCGACAACCGGGTCGTGGACTCCGGCGCTAGCGCTCCGAGGGATATGGACGGCGCCGCCGCGGTCGAGATTCAGATACGCAAGGTCGACGACCTCATCACAGGCCCTGTAGACGTTCTGAAGATAGACACACAAGGTTCAGAGTGGCACGCGCTGCAAGGGGCACTCGATGTCCTCAAGGCCAGCCCGCGACTCGCGCTCCTGATCGAGTTTTGGCCATACGCGCTGCGAGGCGCGACGGGTGCGGAGCTGCTCGAGCTCCTCATGGCAGAGGGCTTCTGCGTAGGGAAAGCCACCGCTGCCCCCTACCCCATGTCTGCCGCGCGCCTCTTGCGACAGGCCGAGTCAAGAGACCCTGTTAAGGGTGGCCTCGACCTGTATGCGACGAGAGGTGTTCCCTTCCACGTGGGCGGCGCTGTGGACCGCCTGCGCTCTCTCTGGCGCTCCTTCAAGGAGGATTGAATGGAGCTCTTTGACTTCCACGCGCACTTCTTTGCGCGACCGTTCTTCGAAGCCCTCGCGAGCCAGTCTCCGCTCGAGGGCACCCCTGCCGAGAAGCTAAGCGAGGTCTCCGCTAAGACCGGTATCGAGCTCCCCTCTGAAGACCTCAGCCAACACACTGCCCGCTGGCTGGGGGAGCTTGACCGTCATGGCGTCCATCGTATGGCCGCCTTCGCGAGCCTCCCTGAAGAGGCGCCCGCCGTCGCAGAGGCAGCGCGCAGCTCAGACGGTCGCTTGGTCCCCTTCTCTCTAGTGAACCCCTGCGCAGAAGACGCCCCCGCCAAGGTAGAGCGGCTGATCTCAGAGCTCGGCTTCCGCGGCGTGCTCATGTTCCCTGCGATGCACCACTACGCCGTCGATGGCCCTGAGGCCCGGGCGGTCTTCGAGGTCCTTGCGCGACACCGCGCTCCGGCCTTTGTTCACTGCGGACTGCTCGTCGTCAAGCTGAGGGACCTCCTAGGTCTGCCGAGAGCTCAAGACATCCAGTACGCCAACCCCCTCTCCCTCGTTCCTGCGGCGAGCGCCTACCCGGAGGTCCCCTTCGTCATCCCCCACTTTGGCGCGGGCTTATTCCGCGAAGCCCTCATGGCCGGCGCGCAGTGCGAGAACATCTATGTCGACACCTCCTCGACGAACTCTTGGCGGAAGACCCAGCCCGGCAACCCCGACCTGCCCCAGGTCTTCGAGCGCGCGCTCGAAGTCTTTGGCGCGGAGCGCGTCCTCTTTGGCACCGACTCCAACGTCTTCCCCGCCGGTTGGCGAGCAGAGCGGCTCGCAGAGCAGCGCGAGGCCCTAGGAGCCCTCGACGTGAGCGAGGACGAGCAGGCTGCGGTCTTCGGCGGGAACGCTGCCCGCATCCTCGCCGAGGTCTGCTGAGGGCTAGTTCGGGACAGCCTCGCCGACGCGAGGCTCTTGCCCACGCAAGACGCTGTTGTCGCTGAAGAGTTGGGTCTGATCGACCTGGGCAGTGCTGAGGAGCTCCTCTTCGTCGATCTGCCCAGACTGAGCATAGACGTCTAAGGCGTTCTGCCAGGTCGTCTTCACGACGTCCTCGTGCGGTACGCCCCGCTCAATCATGAGGGCTGCGGTCTTCGGGACGGCCAGCGCATCGCTCACTCCCCAGTCTGCTGAGCTGTCAACGATGATTCGCTCGGAGCCATACTCCTGAACGATGTCGACCATTCGGTCGGAGCCCATCTTCGTGTGCGGATAGATCGTGAAGGCAGCCCACGCGCCAGCGTTGAGCGTGTCCTCCAGTGTCTCCTCGTTGTTGTGGTCGACGATGAACTTCTCCATGGGGACACCCACGTTCTGCGCGACCTCGATCGAGCGAATGATCCCGTTCTTCTTGTCCCGGTGGGGAGAGTGGATCATGACCACCATGTCGTTCTCTTTGGCGAAGTTGAGCTGCCACTCATAGGCCCGCTCTTCCGCTGGCGTGATCTCGTCGTAGCCGATCTCACCGATCGCGACGACGCCTTCTTTCAGCGCGTAGAGCGGGAGCACCTCGAGAACCTCTCTCGCTAGCCCCTCGTCATTGGCCTCCTTAGAGTTCAATCCCATCGCACAATAGTGCTTGATGCCGAACTGAGCGGCGCGGAAGCGCTCCCAGCCGATCAAGCTCGCGAAATAGTCAGTGAACGAGCCGAGTGTAGTGCGAGGCTGACCTAACCAGAACGCGGGCTCAATGACAGCGCGGATGCCAGCAGCAGCCATGGCTTCATAGTCGTCCGTCGTCCGACTGGTCATGTGGATGTGGGGGTCGAAGAATCGCATCAGAGGTTCCTAGGTGTTCAGGGAGCGTCAGCTCGCCTCAGCGAGGCGCCGCCAGACCGACTGATCGAAGCGGCCGTCTAGCGCTTGTTGGATGATATCCGAGACGAGGGGATCAGGCTCGTTCTCAGCGTACGCCCTCAGCAAGTCTCCCCTCCCGCTGCGCGCTAACCCGAGGCAAGCCCCAGCTCTACCCAGCGAGGTCGAGGTCGAGCCAGAGAGCTCTGCCTCCATGGCCAAGCGGCCCCGCTCCCCCCCTTGCTCACCCAGGCAGAGCCACAGCTCTGGCTGCACCTCTCTGTGAGCGCTCGTCCGCTCTTCGACGAGGTCTAACGCCATCCGCGCGAGCTCAGCGTCGACCCGGCGGTCTAAACCTTGGACCCGCCAGAGCGGCGCACCAATAAAGAGCGCCTTGATCACGAGCTGACGCCAAGCGATGTCATCGAGGTGGAGCGCGGGGAAGGGAGTGTCGCAGGCGTTGGCCTCAAAGACCGTCAACATGTTCGTGCGGCAGCCCTCACCTGAGCGCCACGCGAAGCGCGCTCCTTCAGGGAGAAATGCGAGGCTGCGATAGAGCGCGCAGAGCTCGCCCTCGTCAGCGTGCTGGAAGCAGGTCTCGAGCGCAGCGACAGCGCTCTCCTCTTCCAGGTCTTGCCTCGAGAGTATGAGGCCGACTCGGACGGCCTCTAAGCTCATCCAACGCTCGGGGTTCCAGCCCTTCATGAGCTGATACGCCTCGGACAAGTCCTCTTCAGAGGGCGCGAGTTCGCCCGCTCGGCAGCTCCTGCTCGCGACAGCTAGGAGAGCGGCGAAGCGCACATCACTTACGCCTCCTTCTACCTCTGCTTTCGCAGCCGCGTACCAGGAACTCCCTGTCTCGTCCAGACGGCGCTCTAGGCCACGCTCGATCCAATCGAGGGGTGTGCTCACGAGCCAGCGACCTCTTGCAGGCCCCTCGCGAGCACCCAAGCCATGTAGGCCGTGCTGCTCGCCTCTAGGTAATGCCCGCTCAAGAAATCGCTTGTAGACCCGTCCTCAGCCTGAAGCTTGATGACTTCAGCACGTAACTTGCGATGCCAGCTCTCTCGCTCCGAGGCAGGCAGGAGCTCGATCACCTCGGCCGCGTACGCGTGCCCGAAGAAATAAAAGTAGCCAGAGTTCGCGTAGTACTTGTGGTGTGGGATGGGTTCAAGCCGCGCCATGTCCAACCAAGTGTGGAGGCGGAAGAGCCAGTCCAAGCCCTCGCCGAGCTTCTCCTGCGTCACCCAACCGACCCCGCAGCGCGCCAGCGCCCAGTTGCAGACCTGGATCCGGCAGAGGCTGCCTGCCGGCTGGTCTATGTCCTCCAGCCCGTAGCCCTCAGGCCAGGCCGAGACGTTGTACGTGTAGGCGCCGTTCGGGAGAGCGCAGCGCCTGACCGCAGTGACTGCGCGCTCTAGCATCCCCTCTGGGACAGGCCAGCCGAGGTCTTCCTTCGCGTGTCGCAGCGCGGGCAAGAGGAGCGCAGTCGTAAAGCTCGTGGCCCAAGTAGGCTTCTCCGTAAATGGAGGGTCGTCGTAGTAAGCCCAACCACCCTCGAGGGTCTGGCGACGCTTGAGCTCCACCAGCAGCTCCCCAGCGCGGTCACGGAAGGCCTCCTGCCAGCTGTCCTCAGCGAAGCGGGGATCCATCGCGGCGTGAGTGATCGCGTCGAATGAGTAGACCACTCCCCAGGTGCCGTCCACGTCCCAGTCATCTGCCCGCGGAGTGATCTCCTTCTCTAGGGCCCAGCGGAGCCCGCGCTCTAAGGCCTCTCGACGCTCGGGCGTCTCTGGAGAGAGCAGCAGAGCGCGCAGCACGACGCCGTGAGCGCCCTCCCTGTATCCGTGGTAGGCGAAATAGGCGAAGCCATCGTCTTGCCCATGACAAGGCAGCGGCAACCCCCAAGAGCCGTCTTCATTCTGTGCTCCGACGATCCAACTCAGCGCGCGGTCCAAGGCCACGCGCGCCTCTTCCCGCCCGAGCTCACGGGGTTCAGAGTCTTGAGCAGGCGCGAGCGCGCCCACGCAAAGGAGCAAGGCTCCGATCACTCGTGACCCCCCTCTTCCTCATCATCATGCCCGTGTTCCTCGTCGTGTTCTTGCTCGAACTCTTCCTCTGCCTCACGCATGTCTAAATCGCGTTGGAGGTGAGCGACCTCCAATGCCATGTGCGCCCCATCCACTGCGGCCTCTGCGCTCTCAAGCGCGGCCTCAAGCCCCGCGCGCTCCATAGGGAGCTCGACCTCTCGCATTCGCTCTAGGGCGCGCTCAGCCAGCTGCAGCTCCACCTCTTCAAAGCGGACGCGGGCGCGGTGGCGGTTGAGGACGATGTCTGCAGTCTGCTTTGCGAGCTCATCGTTTCCATAGCGTGAATAGTCTGACTCCAGCTGCGCTAGAGTCGCACGCTGCTCGTCCAGTCCCACCTTCGAGCGCTCTACATCTAGCTCAGCCTCACGGAGCTTGTCCGGCGCTGCCCCCTCCACGAAGACTTCCAAAGCCTTCGCCGCCTGCATGAGCTCTGCTTCCGCCTCTCGGAGGCCGATCTCCGCTTCGAGGATAGAGGACTCGGCCTCGAGCTCCGCGAGACGGAACTTCCACTCAGCGCTGTGATCCTCTTCAAGCTCATCTTCATGCCCGTGCTCCTCTTCCCAGTGCCCGTGCTCCTCTTCCCAGTGGGAGTGTTCCTCCTCAACCTCTACCCCGAGTCTGACGCTACAGCTGCTTGAGAGGATGCAGGAGAGGGCGACGGCGTAAGGGAGGGAGGTGCGGATCTTGATCATGAATGAGTGGAGGTAGGAGTGAAGCGGTCACTGCAGCCTGCGAGGGCCGAGGAGATGAGTCTACAGGCAAGGGCTCGGCTGTCTGCCCTCCCTTCTGTAGGATGTCCGCCCCGACCCACTAGCGGGCCCCACCGCACCGACAAACCCACATAAGAAACAGGAATCCAGCGATGACCCACGGCGTCTTCCAGGTCCCCGAGCCCAAGAACGAACCGGTCACAGACTTCGTCCCCAACAGCCCTGAGCGCGCCTCCCTGCAGGCCGCCCTCAAGGAGGCGGCAGCAGAGCAGGTCGAGGTCCCGCTCGTCATCGGCGGGGAAGAGGTTCGCACAGGAGACACCGCCGAGATGGTCATGCCGCATGACCACGGCCATGTCCTCGGAGTCTTCCATAAGGCTGGCCCCAAGGAAGTCGCCGCAGCCATCGAAGCCGCTGAGAGTGCGAGAGCTGACTGGGCCGCGCTGCCCTGGGAAGATCGAGCCGCCGTGTTCCTGCGCGCCGCAGAGCTGCTCGAGACGACATGGCGTGATCGCGTGAACGCGGCCACCATGCTCAACCAGTCGAAGACCTGCCACCAAGCAGAGATCGACGCAGCCTGTGAGCTGATCGACTTCTGGCGCTTCAACGTCCGCTTCCTCCAGGAGATGTATGAGAGCCAGCCCATCTCTGCGCCCGGCTGCTGGAACCGATTGGAGCACCGCCCCTTAGATGGTTTCGTCTTCGCGATCACTCCCTTCAACTTCACCTCCATCGCAGGCAACCTCCCCACCGCTCCGGCCCTCCTCGGGAACACCGCGCTCTGGAAGCCAGCCTCCACCTCGGTCCTCTCCAACTGGCGGCTGATGCAGCTGCTGATGGAGGCCGGCCTGCCTGCAGGCGTGGTCAACTTCGTGCCTGGCTCCGGCGCAGCTGTCGGCGACCCGGTCCTCGCAGACCCTCGCCTCGCCGGCGTTCACTTCACTGGCTCGACCGAGGTCTTCCGCTCCATCTGGAGCACCATCGGCTCAAACATCGCCAACTACAACCAGTACCCGCGCCTCGTGGGTGAGACCGGCGGCAAGGACTTCGTCTTCGCTGACCCCTCTGCCGAGGTGCGCCCGCTCGCGATCGCGCTCCTTCGCGGCGCCTTCGAGTTCCAAGGACAGAAGTGCTCAGCAGCGAGTCGCGCGTACGTCCCGAAGAGCATCTGGCCGGAGGTGAAAGAGATCCTGGCCGAGGAGCTCGCTCAGGTCCGTATGGGAGACGTCCAGGACTTCTCTAACTTCATGGGCGCGCTCATCGACGCCAAGGCCTTCGCCAAGCTCAAAGGAGCGATCGACTCTGCTCACGCCTCTGCAGACGCAGAGGTCGTCATCGGCGGCGAGTGCGACGACTCCAAGGGCTGGTTTGTCAGCCCCACGGTGGTCGAGGTCGCCGACCCCAAGCACGACCTGATGCGCACCGAGTTCTTCGGACCTCTGCTCTCTGTCCACGTCTACGACGACGCGGACGTCGAGGGCGCGCTTGAGCTCTGCGCCACCGGCTCCGACTACGCCCTCACAGGTGCCATCTTCGCGAGCGATCGTCAGGCTGCGCGCCGCGCCAACGAGGCGCTGCGATACGCCGCTGGCAACTTCTACATCAACGACAAGCCCACAGGCGCTGTCGTCGGGCAGCAGCCCTTCGGAGGGAGTCGAGCCTCTGGCACCAATGACAAGGCGGGGTCACTTCTCAACCTGTTGCGCTGGTCCTCACAGCGCACGATCAAAGAGACCTTCGTCCCGCCGACCGACTGGCGCTACCCCTTCCTCGGACAGAACTAAGAGATCGGCTCGGGTTTGCGCCCGAAGACCTTCTTACAGACGGTCAAGAGAGACCAGAGTAAGAGGGCGAGGAATCCTGAGGGCATCCAACCAAATATCAAGGAGCCCACGAGCTTCGCCCCGTCTGCGTAGGCCATGTCTCCCGCCCCTGGGGAGCCCTGCCACTCTCCGTAGCCCATATGGACTCCCAAAAAGAGTCCGACCCATAGCGCTAGCGCAGCGACGAGGACGGCTCCGATCTGAGAGGCGAGCCAGACGCCTTTACGACATTCAGCGGAGACGCCGAAGACCCCGAAGAATGTCGCGATGAGGGCCACCACCCCTCCAAGCGAGAGGTACTTCACAATCTCTGCGTGATAGAGCTCTATGCCTGCCCACTCATCCGCAGCCTCTTGGAGGGCCAGGGAGAAGCTAGCGAGGAAGACGTTCATGGGGTGCCTTCTATGTCAGGCAAGTCATCCATACAACGGCTTGATAGCAAAGCCTCGCCTCACCCTACTCAAGCTAGAGAGAGAGGCACGCTCAGCTCGCGAGCACCTCGCCCCAGACGACCTCATTCATGTGAGGAAAGCCTGCCGCCTGTGATGCGGGCAGGACGTACCCGACGACCTCACGGCCGTCTTCTAAGGTCAGGGTGTCCCGGCGGAAGGTGTCAGGGTGATCTTCGAGCTCGTCGATATTGGCGAGAGTCTGAGGGTCCACTGCGTAGAGCTCCCCATGGATAGCGCGTTGGCCATCCTTCTTGAGCCCAGGCAACCCCCCGAGATCAACGAGCGTGTAGAGAGGAGCTGTCACAGCGCCTCCGATGAACTTTGACTGCGCCAGGACCGCGTGATTTGCTCCGCCTTGCTTCATTCGTCCATAGACGAAGACCAGCACCTGGTCGCTCGCTTGGCCCGTTGTGATCGCGTCAGTCATGCGTTCTATGGGCAGGTAATCCCTGCCCTACTCTGTCCAATCGGCCCTGGCGTGGGCCGCGAGCCTCTCGGCTGCCATCTCCTTCACGCCATTCCCAGTTCGGGTTGTGACGCGGCGCTCTGAGCTCCTAGCTTTTGAGAGAGACCCAGCCGGAGCTGAGCGGAGTCAGCCCCTGCGACTGACCCCCATAATTCGACCTTACATCAGCCGCCCGATTTGGGAGCGCGATCTGGAAAAATCTAGATGGCGCCTCTCTTTGAGCTGAGTGAGCCCATTCTGGACGCGAGCGGCTATCCTGTGCGGCTGCTGAAGAGGAGATGATGAACACGAGCCCTACGCCTAGCGGCCTCGCGCTGCGCCCCGAGCTGCCCCTGTGCCAGACAGACCTCCCCCTCGACTGGTACTCAGAGGAGTTTAAACCCTACGCCGAGGAGTTCCTCGCGCTCCCGGACCGTTTGCCTGGAACTGTCCTGCCTTGGCTCGACAGCTACGTGCGCCCCGCCCAAGACCACTTTGGCGACTCGCTCCTGCTCCTAGCCCACTTCTACATGGGCGGCGAGATCGTGAAGCTCGTCGAGCGGTACGGTGGCGCGATCGCCGACAGCTACGCCCTCGCGGTACAGGCCTCGCGCCAGCCAGAGAAACGCGTAATCGTGGAGTCCGCAGTCCACTTCATGGCCGAATCGATCGCTCTGCTAGCGAACGAGGACCAGGACGTATGGATTACGAACCCGAAGGCTGGCTGCACGATGGAGATGCTCGCTAAGGACTTCATGGTCCTCCCTGTCGCAGAGCAGCTCATCGAGCGATACGGAGACGACCTCGTCTGCGTCTCCTACATGAACACCTCCGGTCGCTTGAAGGCGCTCGCGGGGAAGACAGGCGGCGCGGTGTGCACGAGCAGCAACGCACACAAGGTCGTGGAGTGGGCGCGCCGAAACGGCCAGAAGGTCCTCTTCGTCCCCGACGAGCACCTCGGCCGTAACACAGCAGCTCGCCTCGGTATGGACCTCTCCAAGGTCGTGCGCCTCGCCTCAGCCGAAGAGACTCGCGGCGCCTTCCCTGTCGACGACGCTCACGTCGAAGGAGGCCTCGCCGCCCTCGATGCTGCCGAAATGATCCTCTGGGGCTCTTACTGCGGAGTGCACACGGTCTTCACCGAGGGGCACGTGCGCTGGTGGCAAGAGCGCGACTGGACGGTCCTCGTCCATCCCGAGTCCAAGCTCGAGGTGGTGGAGGCGGCCGACGGTTCGGGCAGCACGGCCTACCTTTGGAAGGCCGTCGAGGAGGCCAGCCCGGGCTCCAAGCTCGTGATCGGGACCGAGGGCCACTTCGTCACGAACGCGCGGGAGCTAGGCAAGCAGCGCGGCGTCGAGGTCATGCACCTCGCTGACATCCCGGACCCAGGCTTCGGGACCTCTGGCTGCGGCTGCGCCACGATGAGCCGTAACGACCCTCCCCACTTAGCTGGAATGCTCGACCTGCTCCGCAAGGGTCA
This sequence comes from Planctomycetota bacterium, assembly GCA_022446815.1. Classification (GTDB taxonomy): domain Bacteria; phylum Planctomycetota; class UBA1135; order UBA1135; genus JAKVCE01. The sequence continues at coordinate 100,117 of JAKVCD010000009.1, read as the reverse complement.
GGCGCCTGACGCCAACCGCGTGATGGCTGGAGACTCGGTCAACGAGCTCACTGGAGAGCGAGATCGCCTCGAGCCCGATGAGCGCGCCGAGCTCGTCACTCACGCGCGCAAGGCCCTTGAGCGCATGATCGAGATCACTGAGCCCGCGGGGGCTTAACCTCTCTCGACCTCCCAGACCTCAGTCCCGAAGTGATCCCAGGGCAGCCTGCCCTCGTCACACTCTTCGCCCACCGAGAACTGGACGTCCACGAAGTAGATGATCGCCCCGGGGTCGACAGGCCGGAGGTTCTTGCAGCCGTGCGCGACCCCAGGAGGGATCCGCACGAGCCTGGAGTTGCCATCACCGAGGACAATGCGCATGACCTGCCCCTCGGTCTTTGACCCCTCGCGCACATCAGCGAGCACTAGGAGGATCTTGTCACTAGGCGGCACATACCAGACGTCCGTCTGGCGCGTGTGCAGGTGGAAGGCCTTGATCGCGTTCGGCTCGAGGACCGAGTAGTTCATCTGCTTGGCCTCGAAGCCCTCTACGCCCTGATGCATCCCACTGTCTAGGCGGCCGAGCTCTGTCATAGAGCCCCCGTCGTCGTTAAAGCGGCGGAGCTCGATGAGCTCTACGCCCTCGATCAATTCGCGGGGTGAGTAATCCTGAACAGAGTAGTTGTCACGCGCGCTGGAGTTGAAATCTGTCATAGCTAGGGATCAGGGTTGGCTGACTCAGGACAGCATCCCCTCCAGGGGGTGCTCATCGCAAGCGCCTTTCAGCTAGGAGAGGAGCTGCAAGGCGAGCTCAGGCTGCATGTTCGCCTGAGCGAGCACCTTGGTGGAGACCTCTTGAAGGATGTTTGCACGGACGAGCTCAGCGGTCTCCCAGGCCACGTCGACGTCTCGGATGCGGCTCGTGGAGCTCTCTAGATTCGTCTTCGTGACGCTGGCATTGGAGAGTGCGCTCGAGAGGACTCGCTGGTCAGCGCCGATCCTCCCGCGGGCGCGAGCGACGCGCTGCGTAGCGGTGTCGATCCCCGCGAGAGAGGCCTCCGCTGCAGCTGCTGTTGAGACGTCGACACCATCTAGACCAAGGCGTGTAGTGTCCATCCCAGTCAGGCGAACGTAGACAAAATCATCGGCCTGGATCCCGACCTGGATCGGGACGCGCAGGATCGAACCATCCGCGATAGGGATCCCTGACTCGCCGTTGTAGCGGGCGTCAGCCGCGACCCTGTCTATCTCAGTCATGAGTTCAGCGACCTCGGCCTGGAGCGATCCGCGATCTGCGTCAGAAAGGGTCCCATTGCTGGAAGCCATCGCCAGCTCTCGGAGGCGCGCGACCATGTCGCCGACCCCCGCATAGAGCCCCTCAGCGATGTTCCCGAGCGCTTGACCGTCAACGATGTTGCGCTCTACCTGCTCCCAGGAGCGAGTGCGAGCGCGCATACGCTCCGAGACAGAGAGACCGGCGGCATCATCTGAGGCGCGCTGGATCCTGAGCCCCGAGGCCAAGCGACCCATGCTGCCCTCCACGCGCTGTGTCGCTGCGAAGAGGTTTCGCTGGGCTGTGAGCGAGGCCAGGTTGGTGTTGATGCGCATTCCCATAGTTCTGAAGCCCCTACAGGAGACTCCATCAGGGTTTTCGGCTCCTGAAGCATCGAATTGAGAGCAATTCTGGAATTCCGGACAGGCGAGCGCCTATGCCTTGATCACCAGAGAGGGCCAGCGCCCGCCTCGATCTTCTCTGCCGTCACCCTACGCCCGCTGAGCCCTGAGAGGATTCCCAGGGCCTTCGCGATCGCGCTCTTGAGCTGACCCGTGAAGAGGCCAGCGAGGAACGAGAGCGGGAGAGTGAGCACATCGCAGAGCACGAAGCTCGCCCAGCGCGCCGGCGAGCCGTGGGCCCGCAAGAACCAGACAGAGTTCAACCCCATCATGTATTTGCGCCTAGGGCTCTTACCGCCCCCCGTCGAAGCTGAGGCGTCATGCAGGCAAGCTGCGCGCCCAACGACGCGCGAGCTCCAGCCCTCACGCCGAGCCCGCAGCCCTAGGTCGGCGTCCTCGAAGTAGGCGAACCACTCTGCTCCGAAGCCACCGACCTCCTCCAAAACCTGTCGCCGAACCAAGAGCGCACAGCCGCAGACAAAGTCCACCTCGCGCTCCAACTCCCACTCGGGAGAGTCGTCCTTCCCATGTCCCAAGAGGGTCAAGACGTTCGCACGCCACGCGACCCGTCCGCCTGCGCTCCAGACCCTCGAGCGCTCTCGATGGAAGAGGACGCGCGGGCCCACGAGCCCAACCCGTGGCTCCTCCTCGAAGACAGCCAGGAGTGGCTCAATGCAGTCCTTGAGCAGCGTCACGTCGTTATTCACGAAGAACACGGCCTCACAGCCGGCCTCCATCGCGCGCTCCGCGCCCACAGATGCTCCACGCGCGAAGCCCTCATTCTGCTCGTTCTCCACGAAGCAGAGGTGCGGGTAGACCTCCTTCACAAGTTCGAGCGAGCCGTCGCGTGAGCCGTTATCAACGAAGACGATGCGCTCAGGGGCGAGCCCCTCTGCGAGGAGACTCTCCACACAGTCGAGGTTGCGCGCTCCGCCGTTCCAGTTGGTGACCACAGCCCAGACCCCATCCAGCTTCAGCCTCATGCCTCCTCCTCCGCTGTCGAGATGTGAGTGACCTCGGAGCTCACCCGGCCGCTGTGCAACACGGTCTCTATCGCCGCCCCCTCACTGAGCTCCGCGGCGTCACGCACAGCCTTCCCGTTCGCGTCGCGTGTGATCGAGTAGCCGCGCTCGAGGACGGCGTAGGGAGAGGTCGTCTCGAGGCCGCGCGCTGCTAAGTCCAATCGAGCGCGACGCCCGCGGAGTGTGGATTCACCTCGCTCGAAGAGCTCCCGACCGAGGGCGTTCAGCGCTGACCTCGAACGCTCCATCTGTGCGCGCGGGCTGCCCGCGCGCAGCTCGGCGGCACCTAAGGCGAGGCGAGCGCGACGCTCAGTAAGCGCCCCCTTCGCTGCACCAAGGAGGTCCCAGCCTGCACGCTGCAGCCGCTCCTTGATGGGATCTAGGAGTCTGTCAGCCCGCTGCAGAGCCGGCCGCTGCGCGAGGGCGCTGAGCCGCGCGGCGCGCCGCTCGAGGTGCTGATCCATAGCGCGCCCGAGGTTCGCGAAGGAGCGGCCAAAGCGCTCGATCAGCGCCACTCGATCTGGGATGACGAGCTGCGCGGCGTCGGTGGGTGTGTGGCAGCGGTGGTCGGCGACGAAGTCCGTCAGGGTGGTGTCTGTCTCATGCCCTACCCCCGCAACCACGGGCACGCTCGCACCGCGGATCGCCTCGAGGACAGGCAGCTCATTGAAGGCCCAAAGGTCCTCCAAAGAGCCACCACCGCGAGTGACGACGATCACGTCCACGCCGCTGGCGTCGAGGGCGCGCAGCTGCCGAGCGAGAGCCTCTGAGGCCCCAGGACCCTGCACCGGCGCGTGGGCGAGGCGGATCGGGTAATCGGGCCAGCGGAGGTCTCGCGTGCGGAGGAAATCCTGCAGCGCTGCCGTGTCCCTGCTCGTGACGACGCCGACCGGTCGTGGCCAGCGCGGCAGCGCTCGCTCGCGCTCAAACCAGCCCTCCTGTAGCAGCTTCTGCTTGAGCTCCTCGAAGCGCTGCATGAGCGCTCCGACCCCTCGCAGCTCGACGCGGTCGACGATGAGAGAGTAAGTGCCGCGTGGCCCGTAGACGTCGAGCCTGCCATGACAGACAAGCTCTGCGCCCTCCTCCAACAAGGCCTTGAGGCGCTCGCGAGCCGCGCTTCGCCAGACGACAGCGGAGATCACCGACTCGCTGCCGCCCACCCTGTCCTTGAGCTTGAAGTAGATGTGCCCTGAGGCTGCTCGGGTCAGGCCGCTCACCTCCCCGACGACCGCTAGGCGCCCGAGCGCGGAGAGACGGTCATTGATGGTAGCCGTGAGCTCCCCGACCGTGAGAGGGCCAGGCGCGCCTGTGGACTCGGGTGTCATGCCCCCGGTTATCGCCCGTCAGGCGCCCGGGTTCCAGCCTCTCCTTCCGTCTCCGCTGCCGGCGCCAGAACGCCCGCAGCCTCCCAGGCAGGATGCAGCGCCTGAGGAAGGAAGATCCGGTACCTCCCCTCAAGGAATGGAGTCTTCCGCCCACCCTTCATCTGCACGCCGTCGTTCAACACCAAGACGACGCCGCTCTCTCGGCGCTCGACCCGCATTTGATCAGCGAAGAGGTGGCGCCGGACCTTGCCATCGGCGTCGAGGTCTACGAGCTCGACCCCGCTCAAGCCGGAGTCCCCGAGCCCCTCGTAAGAGTCCAGCCTCCACCGGCCGCCGGCTGCGTCTTCGCTAAGGAGGCGGTTCACATCGCGCCGCAGCTCCTCCTGACTCTTTGGGTCACCCCCCAAGCTCGGAGCGGGCGCTTGCTCTCTGAAGAGCTCTGGCGTCGCATCCATCCACGGTCGCGGGTCTGTCCGCACGAGGACGATGCGCCGCTCCCCCCCGCGTCGCTCACCTTCTGCCGCGCCCTCGAAGGGGAGCAGATCTCCGGAGCGCCGCTCATAGCCCTCCTCAAGGACGATCGTGAGGGTGCGCCCCGTGACGCTCCCCTCGAGGTAGAGGCGCTCAGCGCTCACGCTCCCGATCGCCCTGCCGTCAGCGTTGATCAAGCGAAACACGCAGGGCCCGATCCAGCCCTCGTCTGAGAGCAGCCCGGCCTCTAATAGAGCCAACCCATCCACCCACTCCAAGCGCAGGAGTGTCCTCAGGGAGCGCTCGATCTCCTCCGACCGCGCCAGGCGCGCCTCGTCACGCGGCTCCTCAAGCGGAGCTGCATCAGGCGAGAGCGTCTCGAGCTCCTCCTCATCGAGCTCCACCTCAAAATCAGGCACCACGACCTTAGCCTCAGGCCCGAGCTTAGAGACGGCCTGCGTCCAAGCGAGCCACTCTCGCTCACGCGCGAGCCTCGCCTCCTCAGCCTTCACGAGCTCAGCTCGCGCTGCGCTGAGTTGAAGGAGCAACTCCTGCTCCCGAGCTTCGAGGACCTCGAGCCGCCCCTCTAGCTCGATCGGCTGTAGCGTATGGGGCTCTCCATCCTTCGCCTCCACCGGCTCTTGACCCGCCGGCCCCCCGCCACAGCTCGCAGTGAAGGAAGCGAGCGAGAGATAGAGGACCGCGCGCTGTGTCCAGTCGAAGTGGAGATGCTGACTCATGAGATCGAATCGCTCTAGAAGCGTTGAGCTATGGCCCAACTCACTCAGGCGCTTGAGGGTCCTTGACGACCGAGACCTCAAGATCTTCCGTCGCGCTCACTTCAGCAAGCCTAGCTGCACCCCAGGAGCACTCTAAGAGCCCTCCGGCCCCAGGCGCACGACCCCAGAGCACGAGCTCCCAGCCAGAGGCCTCCCCCTCAAGCTCTGAGGGTCGGAAGAGGGTGAAGAGCGGGTCTTGTACGGCGCCGCCTGCAGCGTCCGCCTCACTGAGAATAGGTGCGAGACAAGCACCAGCTTGGTCCCTGACACGAACCTCCTCTGGCGCGGAGGTCACAGCGTCCTGCGCGACCTCGAGGCGCAGGCTCCAGGGCTCGCCAGCTGGGAGCTCGAGGCGGCGAGAGAGCGCCCCCTTATCAAAGGCTTGCCGACCTGGGTCGCTGTGAAGGGGGCCTAAACGAACGCTCACGAGCGCGCCGCTCCTGAGCTCAAGCTCACCCTCTAGCCTGAGGCCGGAGGTAGCGACCTCTTCCAAGGCTGCCTCGCCTTCGAAGGGCTTCCAGATGAGAAACGCCGCCGCGAGCACCGCGAGCGCGGGGCCGAACCAGACTCCGCCAGCCCCCGAAGGGAAGCTGGGCTTGTGCAAGTCGCTCAAGCGCGCCTCACCTCTCTTCGTCCCAGTTGGCGCGCTTGTTCTTGTTCCAGAAGCGCTGCCACTCCTGGGCGCTCTTCGCGTCATGCCCGCTGAGCGCAGTCATCGCGGTCATGAGGGGAGCCGAGACGATGTTCCACCACTCTCGCGCGATGTTGTCAGCGGGGTCTGCGTCGACCTTTCCACGAGCAGACATCAGCGCCTTCAAGAGCTCCTCAAAGAGCTTCTTGCGCTCGCGCTGCTCGAGCCCCGTGAAGTTGCCGAGCGCCTCAGCAGCCGCACCGACGACGCTGGGCTGATGATTGTCGAGGATGTCCAACAAGGCCTTGGTCGCGTCCTCGTGCTTGGTCTCACCGAGAGAGAGAACGAGCCGGCGCTGCAGCTCTAAGTTGTCCCTGACCTTCTTGTGGTCGACCCAGCCTGTGAGCGCCTTCACGCTCTCCGGCGCCATAGCCCCCAGAGCCTTAGCCGCTACGAGCTTGAGCGCGTTGTCAGGAACGTCTTTCTTCAGGTCTTTACGGCGCGCGTCGAGGCACTTGGCGACCTCCTTCACGATCGCAGCTCGGTCCTTCTCACCGCTCTTCTGGAACTCCTCCGTGAGCTTCTCGATGAGCACGCCGGCTTCGCGGTCCTCTGCGCCTCGCTCGCCTACGTGCCCCTTCAGCTGAGCCAGCCACTCCTTCACCTCAGGGCGCTTGTCAGGGAGCTCGTCGTCTTGGACGACGAGCGGAGTCGCTGCTGCCGTGGGCGGTACGGGCGCTGCGTGCGAGAGGAGGGAGAGGAAGAGGGTGGTGATCATGTGGCCTCCGATGTGGTTGGCTGCCGCGTTGGGCTCACGCGTCTCCCCTACAATAGTCCACTCTTAGGGCTGAGTGACAAGACTTAGGCGCCCCTAGCGGCCTTCCAGGCCGCCCGCACCCGAGCCTCACGCTCCCGAAAGAGGCCGCGGAGCTCTCGCCAGCGCTCTCCCTGAGTCCCGGGTAAGCCCGCGACAACCCCGATCACCTCCACGACAGGGATCAGCCTGCCGCTGGTGTTCGTGAGGAAGACCTCGCTCGCGCGGGCGAGATCACTGGGGTCAATACGAGCCTCGGTGAAGGGCATCTCCCGCTCGCTGAGCTCTGCGAGGAGCTCACCTCTCAAGATCCCAGGTAAGAGCCCCCGCTCCACAGGCGGCGTGACGAGCTCACCTTCGAGGACGCAGAAGAGGTTCGAGATGGTCCCCTCTGTGAGCTCCCCCTCTTCAGTTTTCAACAGGGCCTCCCAAGCTCCTTCAGCCGCTGCCGCCTCACGCGCGAGCACATTGCGCAGACGATTGGTCGACTTCAGCTGCTCCAGCTCAGAGGCTCTCACCTTCGCGTGCGCTGCCACGCTCACCCTCACGCCCGGCTCCGGCCAGGGGTCCACATCACGCGCGCTGATCACGACCGTCGGGACACCCCCGACGCCTCGAGACACAGTCGTTCGAAGCAGCAGCGGCCCCTCCTCGCCAAGCGCCTCGACGTACTCGTCAAGGGCCTGTTCTAGCGGCACGGGTGTCGGCCAGCTAATCCCCAGCGATCGCGCCGCGGACTCCAAGCGAGCGAGGTGCTGCTCCTCAAAGTAGCGGCAACCATCCTCCAAGAGCATCCCGTCATAGACAGCCAAGCCCAGCTGAAAGCCCTGGTCTTCTGCGCGCACCGCCGGAGCGCCCGCCGGCACGAGCGCGCCGTCAACCCAGCTCGGTCGCGCGCTCATACCCCTTCCTCCAAAGCGCTCATGAGCCGGTCCGCCTTGACCAGCGTCTCCTCGTCCTCCGCCGCAGGATCACTGCCCCAAGTGATCCCGCCACCGACGCGGAAGGAGACCTCTCCTGCAGCTGCTGTGTCTGCCTGTGGCCTCCAGAGCATCGTCCGGATCAAGATGTTCCACGCTGCCCCGCCGTCTAAGCTCGCGTACCCCATCGAGCCAGTGAAGAAGCCGCGCCCCTCCTCCTCTAGCTCAGCGATCGCCTCCATCGCGCGCAGCTTAGGAGCGCCCGTGATCGAGCCGCCGGGAAAGAGCGCACCTAAGAGCGCGAAGCCATCGACGCCCTCGCGCACCTCAGCAGTAACGTCTGCCATCAGATGGTGGACTCCTTCATAGGAGCGCAGGGTCGGAAACTCATCGACGCGCACCGTCCCTGCCCGGGCCACACGACCGAGGTCATTGCGCGCTAGGTCGACGATCATCGCGAGCTCTGCTCGATCCTTCTCGCTCTCGCGCAGGGCCTCGGCTCGGCGCACGTCCAGAGCGGGGTCCTGAGCGCGCGCCGCTGTCCCCTTGATCGGGCGGGTGGTCGCCCGCAGGCCGTCTAGCTCGACGAGCAACTCTGGAGAGGCCGAGAGGAGCGCGCGCGTCGGTCGCTCGCCTCCCCCCTCCGCGAGGTAGCCCATGTAGGGCGCTGGGTTCACCTCGCGCAGCGCGAGGTACTGGTCCACGGGAGCTCCATCGATAGCGCGGGTGAAGCGATGAGCGATGTTCGCCTGGTAGATCTCTCCAGCGGCTATCAGCGCCCGCGCTGCCTCTACGCGCCGGCGGTGCTCATCTGGCGACACGTGCCGCTCGAGGGCGCCCCTCGGACGAACGCTGCGCCGCGTGGGTCCGGCCTCGAGGGCTGCTAGCACGGCCTCCTCTCGTTCCTTGAGCGGCGGCCGTCCGTCTCCCGGTTCCTCACCTAGGACGAGCCAGGCCGCCTCGCGCGCATGGTCCCAGAGGATGAAGTCTGTATAGAGACCACCCATGATGTGCGTCCCGCCCCAAGGCTCGGCTGGTAGCTTCTGCCCCTCGCCACAGACGCCTGCGTCGTAGGCAAGAGCGCCGATGAATCCACCCCTGAAGGGCCCTGGGAGCCGATCTCCACCCACAGGCTCGAGCCGAGCTACCAACGCCTGGACTGCCTCGATCGGGTGTAGATCTGGCCCTGAATCGACCCTCAAGGGGTCAAAGCCGAGGAGGCTGTGACGCCTAGGCTCCCCCGCCGCGCTGTCCAAGAGGGCGAGGCCACGGTACGAGCGCAGCGCCGCCAGCGCCTCTCCAGGACCCGGCGCGCTGGAGAGCGGTCTGACCCTGGGGCGGAACCTCAGAGCGTTTGCTGTACGAGTGATGCTTTCCACGGCGGCCCTAGCACCGTACAAGTTGCACCTCATGGCGACCACCGAACCGACCCAGAACGCCGCGGGGAAGCTCCGCGGGCCCTCAACCCACGCTGTCCTTGGAGTGGTCTTCCTGACCGTCTTCCTCGACATCGTCGGGTTCTCGATCCTCTTCCCCATCTTCCCGGGGATGCTCGACCACTACCTGGCTATGGAGGGGCCAGACAGCTTCATCGGCCGCCTCTATGAATCCCTAGGCGAGCTCACTGGCGGAGACGAGAACGCAGTCGTGACGCTCTTCGGTGGAATCCTAGGTTCCATCTACGGCCTGCTGCAGTTTGTCTTCTCTACGGTCTGGGGCTCCATGTCTGACCGCCGCGGTCGACGCCCGGTCCTCTTGTGGACGCTCACAGGGACGGTCGCCGCCTACATTCTTTGGATGTTCTCTGGCGGGTTTGCCCTGCTCATCCTCTCACGAGTCCTCGCGGGAATGATGGCCGGAAACATCTCGATCGCCTCTGCCGCAGCAGCTGACGTGACGGACGCGAAGAGTCGCGCGAAGGGAATGGGCATGGTCGGCGCCGCGATCGGCCTCGGCTTCGTCTGCGGCCCCGCGATCGGCGCCTTCCTCCCGAACTTCCTCGGCATCACGGGCGAGTCAGCCGGTCTCTCCACACACCCCTACACCTACCTCGCGGTCGCCTCCGCTGTGATGGCTGTGATCAACCTCATCTGGGTCTTCACGCGCTTCCCTGAGACGCTGCCTGTAGAGCGGCGTGGTGAATCCGAGCGCTCACTCAATCCGATCGCCCGTCTCAGAGAGCTCGAGCTCCCCGGCGTGGTGCGCACAAACTGGGTCTACTTCCTCTACCTCGTCGCCTTCGGAGCGGCTGAGTTCACGATCACCTTCTTGGCAGCTGAGAGCCTCGACTACACCCGCGCGGACCTCGGAAAGGTCTTCGTCTTTATCGGTCTGGTGATCGCCTTTGTGCAGGGCGGCCTCGTGCGCCGACTCGCGCCGAAGCATGGTGAGCGCCGGCTGATCCAGCTCGGGCTCATCGCGACGATCCCAGCCTTCCTCCTCGTGGCCGCCGCCCGAGAAGCTGCGAGCGAAGGTCTCCTCTATGCAGGTCTCTTCCTCATGGCTGTCGGGAGCGCCTTCGCGATGCCTTGCCTCTCGGCCCTCGCCTCCCGCTACGCCCCAGCAGAGCGGCAGGGGCTCTCGCTCGGAGTCTTGCGGTCGATGGGCTCTCTCAGCCGCGCCATCGGCCCTGTCCTCGGCGCCGCCCTCTACTGGCGCTTCGGCGCGAGCCTCCCTTACCACGCCGGCGCCGCTTTCCTCGTGCTCCCGGTGCTCCTCGCCCTGCGCCTCCCCGCGCCCCCCGCAGCCGAAGCCTAAGATCTAGCGGCCCCCTTGAGCCTCACCTCGGACGTAGACAACTACCTGCATCGGCTGACGAACGCGCGCGGCGCCTCAGAGCACACGCTCCGGGCCTATGGCGCGGACTTGAGCGACCTCGCGGAGCACCTCAGCACTCGGGGCATCGAAGATCCTAAGCGGATCAAGCCGCTCCATCTGCGGACCTGGCTCGCGGCCTTGGATGAGCGCGAGCTGAGCTCAGCCACAATCCAACGCAAGCTCTCCTCTGCCCGCTCTTTCTTCCGGTGGCTCTTGGAAGAGGGTCGAATTGAGCTCTCGCCAGTCGCGGGGCTCCGTCAGCGACGCGCTAGGCGGCATCCCCCCGGTGTGCTCTCCATTGAAGAGGTAGAGGCGCTCCTCGCCTCACCCGACGAGACCACCGCGATCGGCGCTCGAGACCGCGCCCTCTTTGAGGTCATGTACTCGGCCGGGCTCCGCGCCGCTGAGACCGTGGGTCTCAACCGAGCTGATCTAGACCTCAAAGGCGGCTGCTTGCGTGTGCGCGGTAAAGGGCGCAAGGAGCGGCTAGCGCTGCTAGGAGAGCCTGCCCAGCGCGCCTTGAAGCGCTACCTCTCTGACGCTGGTCGTCCTCAGCCACGCTCTGACGCGGTAGAGGCCGTCTTTTTGAATGCCCAAGGCGGCCGACTCACGACTCGCTCCCTCGGGAGGAGGGTGGAACATCACTGCGCTGCCGCAGGGCTGAACCGACGGGCGACGCCCCACACCCTGAGGCACTCCTTCGCCACCCATCTCCTCGACAAGGGCTGCGACCTGCGAGGGATCCAAGAGCTCCTTGGACACGCCCACCTCGCTACCACGCAGATCTACACCCATGTCTCGATCGAGAGGCTGCGCGAGGTTTACGAGCAGGCGCACCCCTTCGCGCGGCGCTGAGAGCGGCTTCATTCGGTCCAAGAGCGCGTAGGTGAGGCTCGCATCGCGAGCAAGCGATTGCAGGGATGGGATTTACGTCGCCGGACCTGCGATTCCTGATGCGGTCCCCTTCGCTCAGCATTTTTTTGCACCTGGAGAGTCCAGTGAGGCACCTGTTCGTGCAGTTCGCTCTTAGAGCGAGACAGCGCTCTCGAGAATTTCTCTCGATCGACTGTCCTGACCACCCAAGCCCCCCTACCTGACCCCCGCGAACAAGACCCCCTCAACCCCCCAAACCAAAGGAATTAGAATTATGAAGCTCTCCAACTCACCGCTCTTCGCTGTCGCAGCCCTGGCAGCCGGCGCCCTCTTCACCGCTCCCGCACAAGCTCAATCTGCAGAGCTCGCACGCTTCAAGGTCGAGGTCGGAGTCACCGTCGTACTGGGTGAGACCGCCCGCGACGGAGACCTACGCGTCCTCAACAATGGTCCGGCGACGCTCGAGATCCGCTGGTTTGATGCCCGGCGCCGTGCCTGGGACTCGCAGCTCCTCGAAGCAGGCCAATCCCTCATCGGAGAGCGCGGCCGAGTGGTCCGAGTCTCCGAAGACTCCCTCGTCTGCATGATCGGCCATGCCAGCAAGGAGAAGGCTGGCCTGATCAGCACCAGCGGCTTCTTCTCCATTGAGAGCGCCTTGAGCCCTAGCAAGGGCAAAGGGACGAAGACCAAACCTCAGCCCAAGACCAAGCCCGCGACGAAGACCAAGCCGCAGACAAAGTCTAAGCCCGCGACAAAGTCCAAGCCTCAGCCCAAGACCAAGCCCGCGACGAAGTCCAAGCCTCAAACAAAGGTCAAGCCCGCGGCCAAGTCCAAGCCTCAGCCCAAGACCAAGCCCGCGCCCCCTGCAAAGAAATAGCTACGCTCTAGGCGCGCGCGCCGCGCTCGGAGACCCCGCGCTCGGAGACCCATAGACAGACCACCCCCACTAGGGGGCGGTTTGCGTGTTGGCCGGCCTGCCAACGGCGCAGAGAGAGGGAGATGGTGACCCCTAGGGGATTTGAACCCCTGTCGCCAGGATGAAAACCTGGTGTCCTAGGCCTGACTAGACGAAGGGGCCACAGCGTGCTGTGGCATCTCTGCTTTCACACGTGAGCTTCGCAGTCCCGAGGGACGAACTTGGCTCATCGGCGCGACAAGTTACGGACGAGGTCCGTGTGTGTCAACAAGGATGTGCAGGTCTCCTGAGAAGCCGCGAGAGACCTCACTCGGGCTCCCAGCCCGCGCCGCCAAGCAAGCCCATGACGTGGGCATATTCTCTCGCGAGCGCATCTGTGAGCCCCTCCGAGGCGCCTGAGGCTTCAGGGAGGACTGACCAAGTGTAGGTCTCGATCTCTAGGTGCAGCTCTTCGTGGCTCCACATGGACGGCTGAGAGAGCAGTCCGCCGACCAGGTCGTCCGCATGCGCCGTCGTGGTCCCGAGCCCTTCATAGCGCTCGAGATCAACGGGGACATGAAAATGGCAACGCCACTCAGCCAGCTCACGCCAGCAGCCCTCCTCCTCGAGGGCGCGCGCTAGGTCCGAGATGTCCGCGGCGCGCGTCTGTGGATCTGAGCTCGTGACTTGGTGCAAGAAGCGCGGCTCATCCATTGAGAGGAGCGCTTCGACACCGTCTGGGTTATCCGCTGGATTCATCAGGCTGAGGGCGCTGGAGAACTGAACCTTGCCCAGTCCTGATGAGCGCGTGAGAGCCAGCGCCTCCTCCACCTCCTCAAACTCCACAGCCGAGTGACAGCAGTCGAGGCAAAGCTCAAGGCGCGAGGAGTCTAGTGAGGCGACCCAAGCCGCCGCAGCGCGGGTGTCCGTCGCGCTCGAGAAGGGCTCGGCCTCCACAGAGAGGACAACCGGCGCCCCCTCAAGGCCCTCGAGCGCCTCAACGACCTCGCGGAGCTGGCCAAGAGCCCGCTCCGCCTCGCTCCCCTCCCACTCTCCGTATCGCCCACCGTGAGTTGAGATGGAGAGGTGAGAGCGTGCTGAGTCTCCTGCGACCGCCACAGCGAGCCTCGCGACGTCGAGGGTGTAGCGAGCCCGGCGGGCGTCCAGCCAGGTTGGCTCGTAGACAGCCTCCTTCAGCCCATCAGTCTGAAAATCGCCGTAAGGGAAGGCGTTCCATGTGAAGGCATCTAAGCCCTCGAGCTCTAGGAAGCGCTTCAGCTCAGCTCGCTCCAATGAGCCGTCTTCACTCACGAGGTGAGCCGCCAAGGTCGCGGGGACGTACATGCCGACCCCAAAGCTCTTACCTCCCCCGAGGCGGTCGCGCAGCGGCAGAACGACCTCGCGCAAGCTCTCGATGAGCTCTGCAGCGCTCTCAACGGCTCGCAGGTTGAGGCAGTACCCTAAGCGCACAATGCGCCCGGGGTGGTCAGGATGGGTCCAGCGCACGTCGGAGTGAACGCGTCCCTTAGGCCTGGAGCGGGAGGGTGATCCCCTCGCCCACCAGCAAGACCGGGATGCGGTCGCGGATGGGATAGACGATAGCGCCGTCTTCCCTCACGAGGCCGCCATCCAAGGGGCCCTCCACGGGGTCTCCCCCGACGTTCTTGAGTCCTTCTGACTCAATGGCTGCGTTCAGCGAGCCTACGAGAGCATCGTCAGCCAGAGCGAGGGGCTGGTGTGTGTCAGGGCAGGCGAGGATCTCGAGCAGTTCGGGGTCGATCATGGGACGAACTCCGCTAGCGGGGTAAGGAGTGGAGAGTATCGGTTATCCTCCCTCAACGCCACGACCTCACGAGATGCTCACCGTCCTCACGCTCACACTCTGCCCGCTCCTCGCCGGCGACGTCCTCTTGCCTGAAGGCCCCGCGGCGCGCGCTTGGGCAAACGTCGACCCCGATGGGCCCGTGAGCGAAGAGTGGATGGAGAGCTTGGGCGAAGACGCTCAGGCGGTCCTAGCCCACCCGGATCCGTGGTCAGCCCCCGAGACTTGGAGCGCCTGGAGCCGGTGGCTCAAGAGCCCTGAACGCTCCCCGAGCGAGAGCGGCGCGCTCGCCTTCCTCGCTGCCCGCGGCGGCCGCGCAACGGACGCCTGGGGCCACTTCGCGACGCTCGTCCGAGAGCCAGAGGTCGCGGCCTCCTTGATGCCAAGACTCTTACCAGGCCGCACAGGAGCACTCTCCCCTAGCAAGCCCGTCCCCGCGGGCGCCCTCTTGCGCCCAGTGCCGCCACCGGGAGCCCTTGACGCTGCGCGCGGTGTCGTCGGGCCCATCAGCGCCTCGGCGACCTTCCAAGCTCAGACTGCTGAGGTTCGCTTGGTCATCTCTGTTGAGCGCGCTGGCGTCGAGGTCAAGGTGCACCACCTCTCGGGAGGTCCCGCGTCCTTCCGTGTTCAGCTCCCAGAGCTCCCTGCTCGAGAGGTCCGCATCACCTACATCGACTGGATGCGCCAAGAGACACGGAACGAGCCGCTCCTCGTCGAGGTCAAGCCGGAGCAAGAGAGCCCGGTGCACCTCTTCGGACGCTTTATGCCGCGTGATGAGCATCTCCCTGCGCTCCCTGAGGGGCGGCTCCCGACTCAGCTCTTAGAGGCTGGACTTTGGTTTGAGGTGGGCCCAGAGGTGGTGCCGACGCCGTTACAACGTGCTGCTGCCGAGGCCATCACAGGTTGCCTAGGCGTCCCCGGGGGCGCTCGCAGCGCTGCTCCGCACGCCCCGAGCTCCCCTAGTGAAGGCACGGTCATCACCCTAGAGCCTGGGCCTAGCGGCGCTAGGGCGCTCTCTCGGATCGCGGGAGCTACAGAGGCGTGGCTCAACTCGCGCTGAGAGCGGCTATCCTCTAGGCCATGTACACCGAACATAGACTCCGCTTCCTCGACTGCCTCAGCAAGGAGCAGGCATGCGCCCTGCTCTTCACCTCTCCCACGCGCGTCCGCAATCACGACTGCGACTTCCGCTATCGCCCGGACAGCGACTTCTGGTACCTGACTGGTTTCAGCGAGGAGGAGGCCTGCCTCGTGCTCTTGCCCGGCGCAGATCGCTCACAGCACAAGTCCATCCTCTTCTTGCGGCCTCGCGATCCTCTCATGGAGACCTGGAACGGTCGCCGGCTCGGCATCGAGCGCGCGCCCGAGGTCTTGGGCGTCGACGAGGCCTACGACATCAAGGAGCTCTGGACTGAGCTCCCGAAGATCCTCTCTGACTGGGAGAGGATCGTTTACAGAACAGGGCAAGACGCCGACACCGATCGCAAGCTCATCGACCTCGTGACCAGCCTGCGAAACAAAGCGCGAGGGGGAGTCGAGCCCCCCGTCGAGCTCCTCGACACCGCCCCCCTCCTGCATGAGCTCCGCCTCTTCAAGTCAGAAGAAGAGCTCAAGGAGATGCGGCGCGCCGCCCTGATCACGACAGAGGCGCACATCGAGTGCATGCGCCAGACCGAGCCGGGGATGAACGAGTGCGAGGTCGACGCCTTGATCGACTACACCTTCCGGCGACGTGGTGGGACCGGCGCCGCCTACACAAACATCGTCGCTGGGGGCGCGAACGCGTGCATCCTGCACTATGTCGAGAACAACCAGCCCCTAGCTGACGGAGCCCTCCTGTTGATCGACGCCGGCAGCGAGTCCAACTACTACGCCTCGGACGTCACGCGGACCTTCCCCGTGAACGGCAAGTTCAGCGAGGAGCAGCAGGCCGTCTATGAGGTCGTGCTCGCAGCGCAAAAGGCAGCGATCGAAGGTCTCGCTCCGGGCGTCCCCTTCGACTGGATGCACCGCCGCTCCCTCGAGGGGATCGTCGACGGCCTCTTAGAGCTCGGGCTCTTGGAGGGCACACGGGAGAGCGTCATTGAGGACAAGTCCTACATGCGCTTCTACATGCACAAGGCCGGCCACTGGCTCGGCCTGGACGTCCACGACTGCGGCGCCTACTTCCTAGACGGTGCCTCGCGTGTCCTCGAGCCTGGGATGGTTCTCACGGTCGAGCCGGGGATCTACATCGCTGATGATGATGAGACCGTTGAGGAGCGCTGGCGTGGGATCGGAGTCCGGATCGAGGACGACATCCTGATCACTGAGAGCGGCTGGGAGAACCTCACAGCTGACATCCCTAAAGAGGTAGATGAGGTGGAGGCCGCTTGTAGCGGAGCGGTCGTGAGCGCGGCAGGCCAAGGAGCCTGAGAAGAGAGGAAATCCTCTCAGCGCTCGCGCGCACTCTTCGCGATGACCAAGGGACCTAAGCAGCTCCTGCCCCGCCTGAGAGAGGTCAGAGAAGACCTCTTCGATGCCGTCAGGCAAGTCTCTCGCCCAGCGTGGATCTGGATCGTTGGCGTCTTCTATCCAGAGGTCACGGTCAACCTAGAGCTCGACAAGCTCTTGAGGCAGGCCATAGAGCTGGGTGAGGCCATCCAGGGACAGGGCAAGGCGGAGGCGAGCACTCAGTTCACAGAGTTCGCAACCGTTGCAGCCCAAGACCCCGGAGTCAGCTTCACTTTGCTGGGTCTCGGCGGCTCGCTCTTGCTCGTGCTCATCTTTGGCACCCCGCTCCTCCTCGCGACCTCCAGGCTCTTCGCAGGGCTCGCCTCCTGCGCGAGAAGAGACGCTTGGGCGCAGACTCCCTCGCCGAGCCTCGCACACATCTGGGCTAGGGGCGAAGGGATGAGCATGTCCTCCTTTGGTCTCTCAGTCCTGCTAGGCCTGATGAAGGCCACGGCCATCCTGCTGCTGGTCGGCGCGCCTGTGCTCTTCTTTCAAGGGGTCCTCACAGGAGGAGGCCTTGAAGAGCACGGCGCGCTCCTAGCTGTCATCTACCTGCCTATCGCAGGAGTCTTGATCCTGTACTCACTCGTGATGGGCGCCCTCCATCAGCTCGCGCTCCACAGCCTCGTTGAGAACAGGCGCGGGATGACCTCAGCCCTGCGTCACGCATGGCGCCTCCTCAGGGTGAACTCGACTTTGAGCGTGGCCTACGTACTGATGGAGCTCGCTTGCGTCCTCGTCCTGACGCTGAGCGTCGCGGCGGTCGGGCTCACCACAAGCTTCATCTGCCTCCTCGCCCCAGCGACCATATTCCTCTCCCTGATGCTCTACGGCTTCACAGGTGTCCTGCGCGCCGCGTTCTGGTCGCGAGCCTATCGCAGGCTGGGCGGCGCGACCTCCGGTGATCGCCTCGGAGGAGTCGGCTTGTCCCCGGGCCAAAGCTGAGCCAGGGGAGAGAGGAGTGGTGAGCGCGCCAGGGATCGAACCTGGGACCTACTGGTTAAAAGCCAGTTGCTCTACCAACTGAGCTACGCGCCCACTCCTTCGTTCACTCGAGGTCGTTCCTCGATGAGCGGCCGAGAAGAATAGGGGATCTGGAGCCCGAAGAAAACCTCCCTCCGAGAACTCCTCCCAAGAAGATCCTCAGACCTCCAGCACCTCGGCGGTCTTCTTCTCCTGCACACTCCCCACCTTGCCCTCGAACTGCTTCAGGATCTCTTGGATCTCATCGTGCAGCGCGTGGTTGTCGTCCTCTGTGAGCTCGCCATCCTTCTTAGCCGCATCAGCGCTCTTATTCAGGTCTCGGCGGGTGTTCCGGAGGGCGATCCGCGCCTCCTCGCAAATATCTTTGACCTTCGCCGCGATCTTCTTGCGCTGGTCTCCAGAGAGCTGAGGCATGGTGAGCCTTAAGACCTTCCCGTCACTCTGGGGATTGATGCCCAGGTCCGACTTCATGATCGTCTTGGAGATCTCATCGAGGATCGAGGCGTCGAAAGGCTTGATGGCGATCATCCGGGGCTCGGGGACAGAGATCGAGCCGAGCTGATTGATCGGCGTCGGGCTCCCGTAGTAATCCACCCGGAGATTCTCGACGAGGGCAGGGCTCGCCTGGCCCGTACGTATCGCGCGCATCTGGTCCGCGAGGTGCTTCATGACCTTGTCCATACGCTCGCGCCCGTCCTTCAAGATCTGGTCATAGCTCATCAGTCGTTCTCCTTATCCTTGGCGCTCTGGGGCGCCGTGTTCACTCAGAGCCCCCGATGAGGGAGCCCAACTCTTCTCCGCGCACAGCCCGCTCGAGGTTCCCCTCTCCGAAGAGGTCGAAGACGAGGATTGGGAGCTTGTTCTCCATGCACAGTGTGATCGCGGTCCCGTCCATGACTCGCAAGCCTTGGCTCAGGACGTCCATATAGCTCAGGCGGTCGAGCTTCTTAGCGTCGTCGTTCACCATAGGGTCGGAGTCGTAAACCCCGTCGACCTTGGTCGCCTTCAGAAGCACCTCACAGCCGAGCTCATTCGCTCTGAGCGCAGCCGCGGTGTCAGTGCTGAAGTAAGGGTTGCCGGTCCCAGCCGCGAGGAGCACGACGTGCCCCTTCTTGAGCTGATTGATCGCTCGCTTACGCACGAAGGGCTCCGCGACCGACTGTATCTCCAGGGCGGTGTGAACCCGTGCCGGCACGCCCGCTTGCTCGATGGCATCGCAGAGCGCCAAGGCGTTGATCACGGTCGCCAGCATGCCCATATAGTCAGAGTTCGCGCGCTCAGCACCGAGCTGGCTGAACTCCGCCCCACGGAGAATGTTGCCGCCACCGCAGACGATGGCGATCTCCGCGCCGAGGCGAGCCACCTCCGCGATGCTGTTCGCGAAGGAGCGCACAGTAGGAACGTCGATCCCGCTCCCCTCCTGACCTCCCAGGGCCTCCCCGGAGAGCTTCAGCAGCACGCGCTTGTATCTCAGATCCTCTGTGGAGCTCATAGCACGAGAGGATAGCGGGCCGGCCGGCCAGGCGACAGTTCTCATTCAGCCTGACAAAGGGCGTGACACAAAAGATCGCGGCCGCGCCGCAGGGTCTAACCCCGCAGCGCGGCCGCTCGTTTCACTCTGGGGGCCAGCCCCAGGAGCTAGGTCACTCGCCGATCTCGTAGCGGATGAAGCCTAGGATCTCAGCGTCGTCGCCGAGGGCAGCCTTGATCGCGGCGCTGGTGGATGACTTGTCATCCCAAACCCAGGGCTGATCGTTGAGGCAGATGCCGGCGAAGTACTTGTCGAGCTTGCCGCCCATGATCTTCTCCTGGATCTCCTCAGGCTTGTCCTTCACCTCATCCATGTAGATGGCCTTCTCACGCTCGACCACGGCCTCGGGGATCTCGTCCCGGTTGAGGCCGAGGGGGTTGTTGGCCGTGCAGTGCATGCACAGGTTCTTGAGCGTCTCTGCGGCCTCCTCCTGAGTCTTAGAGGTCTTGACCGCGGCGATAGCGCCGACCTTCTGGTTGTGGTGGATGTAAGAGCCGACCCAGCCGTCCTCACACTCGATACGACCTGCCCCCGCGAGGAGAATGTTCTCGCCGAGCTTGCCGATGGTCTCTTTCACAGCGTCAGCCACAGTACCGCCGCTAGCCCAAGCCTGCTCAAGCATGGCTTCGGCGCTCTCAGGCTTCTCGCTGCCGACGTGAGCGCAGAGGCCCTCAAGCAGCGCCTCAAAGTCAGGCGTGCGTGCGACGAAGTCCGTCTCGCAGTTCACGCTGACGAGGTTCGCGCCCTTACCGTCCGCGTCAATGCTCGCATAGACGCGACCTTCGCTGGTCGCTCGGCTCGCCTTCTTGTCCGCAGACTTAAGGCCCTTCTTGCGCAGGAAGTCGACCGCCGCTTCGAAGTCCCCGCCGGTCTCCTGGAGGGCCTCTTTGCAGTCCATCATCGCGGCCCCGGTCTGGTCCCGAAGCTCCTTCACTTGGCTTGCTGAAATCGTCATAGCTTTTGTCGCTAGTTCTCTTGAGTTGGGTTCTTGGGTACGCGCGAGTCAGAGCGCGCGCTCTCTTGTTTCAAAGGGGCAGCGCCCCTGGGTCAGATGCAGGCCCCGCGGTGCGGGGCCTCCTGTCTTACTCCTTGGAAGCTTCGTCCTCGCTGGGCGCCTCTTCAGCAGCGGGCTCCTCTTGGGGGGCCTCCTCTGCGGGCGCTTCAGCGGGGGCCTCTTCGGCCGCCGGAGCCGCTTCGGCTGCCGGCTCCTCTGCGGGGGCCTCGGCAGACGCTTCAGGGGCAGCCTCGCCACCTTCTGAGGTGACCATCTCAGGGATCGGACGGATCGCACGGGTCGGACGGGGCTCACCCTCGAAGGTGGCCTCTTCCTCGTGGTGCTCTGCGACCTCAGCCGCTGCGAGCGCCTCACGGTGGTTCGCGCTGCCCTCCTCAACGGCGCCGACGAGCTGCTCAACCATGAGCCGCGCTGACTTCAACGCGTCGTCGTTACCGGGGATGACAATGTCCATCTCAGACGGGTCGCAGTCCGTATCGAGGATGCCGATGACGACGATCCCGAGCTTGCGCGCCTCGCGCACCGCGTTGTACTCGCGGGCGGGATCGACCACGACCATCGCGCCGGGGATGGTGGACATCTCGCGGATGCCGCCGAGGTTGCGGGTGATCTTGCGCTTCTCGCGGCGCAGGGTCGCGCCCATCTTCTTCGAGCCCTCGTTGATAGAGCCGTCCTCTTCCATACGCTCGAGCTCTTCGAGGCGACGGAGTCGACTGCGGATAACTGAGAAGTTGGTGAGCGTGCCGCCGATCCAGCGCTCGGTGACGACGGGCATCCCCGTCCGCTCGCCGGCCTCGAGGATGACGCCCTTGATCTGGCGCTTGGTGCCGACCCAGAGGATCGAGCTGCCTTCAGCAGCCATGTGATAGAGCAGGTTCTGCGCGCGCAGGATCCCCTTCAGGGTCTCCCGCAGATCGATGATGTGAATCATGTTGCGCCGGCCGTAGATGTACGGCTCCATGCGCGGGTTGCGGCGCGCCACGCGGCACCCGAAGTGCACACCAGCGTCGATCAGCTCTTGTACGCTTGCGATCTCCATAGGAATTGTCTCCATTGGTTGTCGAATCGGAGCGCCTCTGCGCTCCCGTCCAACCCCTTCACCTAGGGCCGGCCTATCGCTCGTGGCCGGCGGCTTCTGCAGGGGAGGCGCGCGGGGTCAAGGCCCCGGGGACTCGGCTGTGATGGCCTGCTTATGCAGGCAGAAAAAGAACCCGAGAGGACACTCCTCCCGGCGTTTTAGGGGCGACCATTCTAGCCACGAGCCCCCCTCGGTCAACGCCAGAGAGCTCATCACGCCTGAAAAGCACCCCTGGGGTAGGATTCGATGGGTCCCCACCCTCCTCGCTAGGGGTCTGGGCGCGCCGCAAGGGCGCCTAGGGGCCCCAATCACACCATGATTCTCCTCGCTGACCACCGTGGGGCAGGCCTCGAGCGCATCCAAAAGGCCCTCGAGGATGCCGGGCGCCCCACTCTCTTCACGCAGAACCTCCGCGAGACGCGCGAGGCCTTGGAGAGGTCGCATCCAGAGCTCGTCGTGCTAGACCCCCTCTCCGAAGGTGGGCAGGTCGAGGTGGAGCAGATCGAGCGCTACTGCCTCGACACAGAGAGCACCTCCCTCCTCCTGGTCACAGACCCAGCTCACCTAGACGGCTCTGTCGAGGTAGGCCGGCGAGTGGAGGGTGCGGTCTGGGATCTGATCCACCGGGAGGCGCCCATAGACGAGTACCTCCTGCGCATCGACCGACTGCTGCACCAGGTCGCCTATCGCGACGAGGTAGAGGAGCTGCGCTACCGCGCCTCCTATGACTGGACCGGGCTGCTCCGGAAGGAGGCCTTCGAGGAGCGCCTCGAGGAGCTCTTCTCCGCAGCGGGTAGGCACGAGTTCGACATCACCCTGGTGATCTTGGATCTAGATCGCTTTGGTCGCGTGAACAAGACCTTCGACCACACCGTCGGTGACCTCGTGATCTCCCGCGTGGGCGACGCGATCCGCAACGCCCTGCGCACCGAAGACCTCGCCTTCCGGCTCGGCGGCGACGAGTTCGGCGTCATCCTCCCGTTCACGGGCCCGCTCGAGGCAGCCTATGTCTGTGTTCGGCTCCGAGACGCGATCTGGAGCGTGGGCGAGCTCGCCCTCTCTGGCGCGCTGACTGGGAGGAGCATCACACTGCCCGTCTCGGCCAGCATCGGCTTCCAGACCTTCTCGAAGGGGTACCCCGCCACCCGCGAACAGCTCCGCGAGCACGCTGAGGAGGCGCTGCGCTCCGCAAAGCGCGCGGGCGGCAACCGCGCAGTCTTCCACCCCTCGCTCAACACTGACCGTGACGGTGAGAGCTCCTAAGGGCAGTACTCGACCTAGAACATCCTCAAGGCTTTGGGGCCAAGGCTCTGTACAGAGGAGTCAGCGAATGAGTACTGGACGGAGCCAGTCGGCGCGATCAGCGACGTGCAGGTCGCTCGCCATCTCCACTTCAAGCCTGAGCTCTGCGGCGCCCTCTAAGGAAATGCGAGGGACCTCGAGAGGAGCGCGCCCGCCCCTCATCACCTCGCTCTCGAAGCGCGCTTCCCCGTCGACTACGACGCGGAAGATTACGGAGCCTCGCCCAGCTAGCTCGAGCACCTCATCGTCGACACCGATCGCGAGCTTGAGCGCGCTCCACGAGCCATCTAGCTCCCACCGGAGCTTGCTCGGCGCATGGACGCCGATGCCCCGCGTGTAGAGCCGGCCCCCGCAGCGAAGGGGTCCGCCGCTCACGCTGCGATCAAGACGATGCGGCCAGACCATGCCGAAGCCATCACCAAAGGGTGAGCCCTCAGGACCGACCGCTTGCGGTGTGAGCTCAGAGAGGTAACGAGCACCGGAGCCCGGGACGAACAGCTCTGCCACAGCTGGGCGCTTCAAGCGGAGACCTCTGCCAGCGCGGGTCACGAGGTCCATCTCAGCGGCCCTGATCTCGAGCAAGCCCGCGTGTAGTCTCCCACCATCCGCGAGGTCCACCACCACGAGCTGACCGCTGGGCGGAACCAAAGGCTCTTCCCCGAGAGGCTCAATGAAGAGCGCGCAGACCTCGCTCCACGGGAGCTCTTTGGAGCCGACCCGAGTCGCGAAGAGGATCCCCGTCTCTGTGAACTCTTCCAAGGTCCCTTCCAGCCGCTCGAGCCCTCGAGGAGCGAGACGATAGACGCGATCACCCTCATCGCTCGGCTCGAGCCTGCTCCCCCACGCGGCCGGAATGCGGTCAGAGATGACGATCGAAGAGAGCTCGTCCACGCTCACCCTGAGGCGCGCGTCCCCGAGGATAGAGACGTCAACAAAGTCGCCCTCGCCGCCTATCACCTGTGCGGTGACGCGACCTCCGTCGAGGAGCTCGACAGCGGCGCTGCCAGCCTGGGCTACAGAGACCATCGCCGGCTCTGAGTAGCGGACGAAGGACACCCCCTCAGGGAGCGGGGCGGCCAAGGGCGTGGCGAGGTCATGGGTCACCAGCGCCCCATCAGGAGCCTCCAGGATCACCTGTAGCGGCTCCTGAGGACAGAGTAGAAGTGTTGTGAGTAGGGAGAGCACGCGAGGATGATAGCGAGAGACCTGGCCTCACTACCTTCGATGTACGTCAAAGCCGCTGAGCAAGACCCAAGCGCCTCTCTAGGACAGGGATTGGCGCCTAAGACACCCTCTCAGAGGGCTCATCCATGAGGGGTGCCACCTTGGCAGATCATGCTCTCCCCCCCGCCATCCCCTGCCATTCCGGCAGCCCCGCCACCCCAGACATCAAGCGTAAGTCATTTCATTCCAGTTGCTTAGATATCAAGATCGCACGGCACTCTTCTTGCACACCACTGCCCTCAAGCCCTGGCCTGTCCAGGGTGATTCACCACAAGAACCGCCCCTAGCGCACCACACAGCACAAAGAACAGACTCACATGGTCAAGCAGATGGTTTTCGAGGCCGACGCCCGCGCCTCCATTCAACGCGGCGTCGAGAAGCTCGCCAAGGCAGTCACGACCACCCTCGGTCCCCGGGGACGCAACGCCGTCCTCGACAAGGGATGGGGTGCCCCCACGATCACCAAGGACGGCGTCACCGTCGCTGAGGAGATCCAGCTCAAGGACAAGTACGAGCACATGGGCGCCCAGCTCGTGAAGGAGGTCGCCTCGAAGACCTCGGACGTCGCTGGAGACGGCACGACCACAGCGACGCTCCTCACCGAGGCCATCTTCAGCCACGGCCTGCGCGCGATCACAGCTGGCGCAGCCCCCGCGCGCCTCCTCGCAGCGATCAAGGACGGCGCGGCTGCCATCACTGAGAGTCTCGAGGGTATGGCCCGCACCGTGGAGACCTCTGAGGCCATCGCGCAGGTCGCGACCATCTCAGCGAATAACGACCCCGCTACAGGCGCGCTTATCGCGGACGCGATGGAGAAGGTCGGCAAGGACGGCGTCATCACGGTGGAGGACGGCAAGACCTTGGAGACCGAGGTCGACGTCGTCGAGGGCATGCAGTTTGACCGCGGCTTCCTCTCTCCCCACTTCGCCACGGACCCCAACGCCATGGAGACCGTGTACGAGGATCCGCTGATCCTCGTGCATGAGACCAAGATCTCCAGCGTGCAGAAGCTCGTCCCGATCCTCGAGATCTGCAAGCAGTCCAACAAGCCGCTCCTCATCATCGCTGAGGACATCGAGTCTGAGGCCCTCGCCACCCTCGTGGTGAACAAGCTGCGCGGCGTCCTCAATGTCTGCGCGGTCAAGGCCCCTGGCTACGGAGAGCGCCGCAAGGCCATGCTCGAAGACATCGCAGCTATGACCGGCGCGACCGCAGTCATGAAGGACCTCGGGCGTGAGCTCGAGCAGGTCACAGCAGAGGACCTCGGCACCGCCGGCCGCGTCGTGATCGACTCGGACGCCACCACCATCGTCTCAGGCGCTGGCAGCAGGGAGGCCGTCGAGGGCCGGGTCAACCAGATCCGCCAGCAGATCGAAGGCACCAGCAGTGACTATGACCGCGAGAAGCTCCAAGAGCGCCTCGCCAAGCTCACCGGCGGCATCGCCCAGATCAACGTGGGCGGCGCGACCGACACTGAGGTCAAGGAGCGCAAGGCCCTCATCGAGGACGCTCTCCACGCGACCCGCGCTGCGGTCGCTGAGGGGATCCTCCCCGGAGGCGGCACCGCGCTACTGCGCGCCCGCGCCGCCCTGAACGGCATGGAGCGTCCGGACGATGACTATGGCATGGGCCTCGACCTCCTCTTCGAGGCGGTCGGACGCCCTGTGGCGCAGATCGCGATGAACGCCGGGCACGACGGCGGAGTCATCACCCACCGCGTCATGCGCGAGGACTCCCCCTCCTGGGGCTTCAACGCTCACACCGCCGAGTATGGCGACATGTTCGACATGGGGATCGTCGACCCCCTCAAGGTCACCAAGGCAGCTCTAAACAACGCAGCGAGCGTCGCCGGGCTCTTGCTCACGACGGACGCGCTCATCGCCACGAAGCCCCAGCCCGCTGGCCCCCCTGTCGGCGGCGATGGCATGGAAGGGATGGATGACATGGGCGGCATGGGCGGAATGGGCGGAATGGGAGGCATGGGCGGCATGGGCTTCTAAGCCGAGCAACACCCTCCCCGTACCACCACCAACACACACAGAACAACTCAACGAACAAGGAACCCTCAGTCATGGCCAAGCAAATCCTCTTCGACGACGGCGCCCGCCAAAAGATGCGCGCCGGAATCCAAAAGCTCTCGCGCACCGTGCGCGTCACCCTCGGCCCCGCCGGCCGCAATGTCATCCTCCAGAAGTCCTTCGGTGGCCCGCACGTCACCAAAGACGGCGTCTCGGTCTCCAAGGAGATCGACCTCGAGGACCCCTTCGAGAACATGGGCGCGAAGCTCGTGAACGAGGTCGCCAACAAGACGAACGACGTCGCCGGCGACGGCACGACCACTGCGACCGTCCTCGCCGACGCGATCTACTCTGAGGGCCTGCGCTACCTAGCCACAGGTGTCAGCACCATCGCTTTGCGCAACGGCATCGACAAGGCCGTCGCAGCCGCCGTCTCGAGCATCGGTGAGCAGTCGCGCCCCGTCACCTCTCGCGAAGAGAAGACGAACATCGCAGCGATCTCTGCGAACAACGACGCAGAGACCGGTGAGCTCCTCGCTGAGGCCTTCGAGAAGGTGGGCGACCAAGGCGTCATCACCATCGAAGAGGGCTCCGGGATGGAGACCGAGCTGCGCGTCGTCGAGGGAATGGAGTTCGACAAGGGCTTCCTCTCCCCCTACTTCGCGACGGACATGAACAAGCTCACCGCCGAGCTCACCGATCCGCTGATCTTCATCTACAACAAGAAGATCTCGAACGTGCGGGAGTTCCTCCCGGTGCTCGAGGCCGCCGCCCAGAAGGGCGCGCCGCTCCTCGTGATCGCTGAGGACATCGAGGGAGAGGCCCTCGCCGCCTTGGTCGTGAACAAGCTGCGCGGCGTCCTCAACGTCTGCGCGGTGAAGGCGCCTGGCTTTGGCGAGCGTCGCAAGGCCTACCTCGGAGACATCGCCGCGCTGACCGGCGGGACCGCGATCACGGAAGAGCTCGGGATCCCCATCGAGAAGGTCACCCCTGAGCACTTCGGGACAGCCAAAAAGATCCGCGTCACCAAGGACTCTTGCACCATCGTTGAGGGCGCGGGCGACGCCGGCGCTATCGAGGACCGCTGCGTCCAGATCAAGGCGCAGATCGAGCGCACCTCGAGCGACTACGACCGCGAGAAGCTCGAGGAGCGCCTCGCGAAGCTCTCAGGAGGCGTCGCTGTCCTGCGCGTCGGCGGCAAGACCGAGGCTGAGATGAAGTCCTATAAGGACCTCCTCGAGGACTCGCTCAACTCAACCCGCGCAGCCATCGCTGAGGGCACCGTCCCCGGCGGCGGCGTTGCGCTGCTGACCGCCTCTAACGCCGTGAACGCCCTCGACCTCTCTGGCGAAGAGAGCTTCGGGGCTTCGATCATCGCTCGCGCGCTCGAGGCGCCCATGCGCTTGATCGCCGAAAACGCTGGGCACGACGGCGCCGTCGTCTGCGAGACCGTCCGCGAGCACGGCGGCACCTCAGGCTTCAACGCCCTCTCAGGCGAGTACGTGGACATGTTCGAGGCTGGCATCATCGACCCGGCGAAGGTCGTGCGCTCGGCCCTCCAGAACGCAGCGTCTATCTCTGGTCTCCTGCTTACGACCGACACGATGGTCACTGAGCTCAAGGATGACGACGACGAGCCCGTAAACGGCAGCGTTAGCTGAACCAGAGGATCCATAGCCGCCTCGCGCTCTCCTCAGGGTGCGGGGCGTCACCTTGCCCAAGCACATGAGTCAGCGCGACTACTACGAAGTCCTCGGTGTCGCTCGCAATGCGAGCCCCGAGGAGATCAAGAAGAAGTATCGCAAGCTGGCTATGGAGCTGCACCCGGACCGCAACAAGGACAATCCGGGGGCAGAGGCGAAGTTCAAAGAGGCGGCTGAGGCCTATGACGTCATCGGCGACGCTGAGAAGCGACAGCGCTATGACCAGTTCGGGCACCAAGCCTTCGCCGGAGGCGGAGCAGGACCGGGCGCGGGCTTCTCGAATATCGAGGACATCTTTGAGGCCTTCGGCGACATCTTCGGAGGTGGCCTTGGAGACATGTTTGGCGGCGGCAGGAGAGGCAGAGCTCGTGGACCGCGCGCCGGCCGGGACCTGAGAATCGCCCTAAAGCTCTCCCTCGACGAGATCCACTCAGGTACAGAGAAGCGCGTCTCCCTCAAGCGCTACGAGTCCTGTGGTGCTTGCAAAGGCACGGGCGCTGAGGGTGGTGCCGCACCGGTCACCTGCCCCACCTGCGGCGGCACTGGGCAGGTCCGGCGGAGCCAAGGCTTCTTCACGATGTCCAGTCCCTGCCCTACTTGCAGAGGCCAAGGCAAGATCATCGAGAACCCTTGCAAGAGCTGCAGAGGGACCGGGAAGGTGCAGTCAAACCAGGAGATCGACATCCGCGTCCCCAGGGGTGTGGAAGAGGGCGTGCAGCTGCGCATCCAGGGAGAGGGTGATGTCGGCGACCCCGGCGGTCCGCGCGGAGACCTCTACTGTGTCATCCACGAGGAGGAGCACCCGATCTTCCAGCGCCATGGGCCCGATCTGATCGCAGAGTTCCCCTTCTCCTTCACCCAGCTCGCCCTCGGTGACAAGGTCGAGGTGCCGACGCTGACTGGAAGAGTCGAGATGGCGATCCCCGCAGGGACGCAGAGCGGAAAGGTCTTCCGCCTGCGCGGTCAAGGCCTCCCGGGAATGGAGACCGGCCGCATGGGAGACCAGCTTGTGCGCGTCTTCATCGAGGTGCCCTCCAAGGTCAGCTCTCGCCAGCGCGAGCTGCTCGAAGAGTTCGCGAAGATTGAGAATGAGAACACTGGCAACAAGTCCTTCTTCGAGAAGATCACTGGCATCTTCAGCTGAGGTACCCGAACCAAGATGACTCCTAAGAAGCGCAAGAGAGATGTCGAGGCCGCAGAAGCAGGCGTCGAAGAGCAAGAGGCCCCCGCCGTCGAGGAGGCTGACGAGGACCCGCTCACACGCGCTGAGCGCGAACGAGACGAGGCCATCGCTAATTGGCAGCGCGCTCGCGCCGACTACAAGAACCTCAACCGGCGCAGCCTCGAGACCATCGACGCCGCCGTTGGACGCGCGCGCACAGAGGTCTTAGGGGAGCTCTTGTTGGTACTGGACTACCTCGACATGGCGCTTATGGCCGAGTGCATAAGCGATGAAGCGAAGAACCTCCACTATGGAGTCAGCCTCACCCGTGATCAGATGCTCGGTGTGCTCGAGCGCTTCGAGGTAAAGCCCATCGAGGAGCTCGAGACCTTTGACCCTGCGATCCACCAGGCGCTCTCCAAGGTCGAGGACCCCGAGCGAGAGGAGGGGGAGATCGTCGAGGTCGTCCGGAAGGGATACAGGATCGGCGAGCAAGTGCTCCGCCACGCCCAGGTCCATGTCGTAGGTGTAGAGGAGCCCAGCCCCGCGCCCTCGCCGGAGCCCGCACCCGAAGCAGAGACAGAGTGTGAGGAGGAGGCGGCTGAGGAGGCCTGAGCACCCATGCCCACCTATGAATATCGTTGCACGTCCTGTGGCGCGGAGATGGAGATCTTCCACTCGATGACTGAAGACGCTCGCACCAAGTGCCCTGAGTGCGGTGATGAGGCTCTCATACGCCTCATAAGCGCGGGCGGCGGCGTGCTCTTCAAGGGCTCAGGCTTCTACGAGACGGACTATCGCTCCGACTCCTACAAGGCTGGAGAGAAGGCGGCCAAGAAGAGCTCCTCGTCCTCGGACTCTAGCTCGTCCTCCTCAGACTGAGACACCGAAGAGCTCTCCGATGAGCTCGCTGATCGTGTCCGTGTCCGAGGCCCCGATGACTCGATCCGCTGCGGCCATGGCCTCGGGCATCCCGTCCCCCATCGCTACGGAGAGGCCCGCGGCCTCGAACATCGGGATGTCATTCGTCGCGTCGCCAACGCAGACGACCCTAGCGGCGGGGATGCCCTCCTCTCGCTCCAGCCAGCGCAGCGCCTCGGCCTTTCCGAGACATGGCGGATGAACATCTACGACTTGCAGTGGGCTCTCGCGGTATGCGTGCAAGATCGAGAGGGGGAAGTGCGTGAGGTAAGCCGGCCCCTTAAGCGAGGCGAGCACCTCCTCATGTAGAGGGTCGCTGGCCTCGTGTGATCTTGAGAAGACGGTCACGCGCATCAGGTACTCCCGCGGAAGATCTTCACGAGCTACGACCTCCAATCGGCCCAACCCAGCGATGGTTTGTTCGTCGAGGGCGTCTTTCGGATGCGGGACATACTTGCTGCCAGCGAGCATGACGCAGACGAAGTGATCGTTCGCGTCCGCGTAGTCCATGACCGGATCGACGACGCGCTCGGACAAGATCTGCTCCTCAAGGAGCCGGTCAGTCTTCGGACACCAGACCCCCGCCCCGTTGAAGACGACCGCGGGCTCGCGCAGGTCAAGCTCCTCAACGATCGCCTCGGTGCCCAAGACAGAGCGCCCAGTCGTGATCATCACCCGAACCCCAGCCTCGCGCAGCCGCGCGATGGAGGCACGAGTGCTCTCCCGAATCTTCCCATCCGGGTCGACGACGGTGCCGTCGAGGTCGAGGCAGAGGGCCTCATAGGGTAGAGAATCTCTATTCATCAATACTGAACCAAGATCTCCGCGATCTCCCCCTTGCGGACGCTCACCACCTGCTTGCGTTCTTTTCGAATGGGCTCCACGTTAACCTCCTCCGTCATCTCGAAGACCGTCAACTGAGCCTCCCAGTCCCCCTCGGCGATCCCTTCAATCAGGAGGCGCCCCTCCTCGAAGCCATAGTTCAGGAGCTCGCCAACAGGCTCACCTTCGACGAGCTTGCGGAGCGAGAGCGAGCCAAACTCCGGCTCGTGCCCGCTCGGCATCAGCACGTGAAGGTCGATGCCGCCTCCTTCCGAGACGACGACTCGTACGTCGCTCCGGACCTCGTTCGGTCGGAGCGGGTCAAGGCTAACCAGCTCCGGCTGGTACTTCCCACCGCTCAACTTGAGCGTGAGCTCGCAGCCGGTAGCAACCCCCCGCACCATGAAGCGTCCTGCAGCGTCAGTCCGCGTTGGTCTGCTATCACCGAGATGCATCCCATGTAGCCCGCCGGAGATGATCATACCGACGCCTGTACCCTCCGAGCTTGGGTCGTCAGCTCGTTGAATCGTGACCTCCAAGCCTTCCACAGGGTCTCCATCTTGGTCTAGGGCGACCCCCTCGATCGCCGTCACGTGGAGGTCGACGTTCAGCTCCATCTCTCCAGGAGTGAGGGTCAGCCTGACTTTGTCATCCATGACCCTGCGCGGGTGGGAGATGACGAGCTCGTACTCTCCTACCTTGTGATCTTTCAGCCTAAAGCTCCCGTCTGAGCCGCTCTGCACATCGTCCTCTACTCCGAAGAAGATCCTGCTATCAAAACCGTCCCTAGGGCTCCTCTCCTCACCCTGCCATACATCCAGCCTGAGACTCGCGCGCGCGAGGGGAGCCCCGCCCTCTGTGACTCGACCGGAGAGGACCCCCCGCGCTTCGCGCTGTAAGACGATCTCTGTCTTTGACCCCTCACCGACCTCTACAGACACCCAAGCCTCCTCCCCAGCGCCTGGCTCTCCTCCCATAGGCAGATACGCAATAGAGCCTGACTCCCTCTCATCAGCGACCCTGAACTCATGGAGGCCTGCTTGGAGGTTCTTAAAGGTTGCAAGACCCCGCATGTCTGTCTCCCTGCTCAGGTAAGTAGGACCATTGCCTGCCGCGAAGCGGCGGTCGACGATTACGTCACGACCAACTGGAGCACCGGCCGCGTCGAGGACCTTCACCTGGACCTCTCCGCCTGTGAGGAGCCTGACGACCACCTCTTCAGCGCCATAGCTCTGCGAAGGGAGCGAGAGCTCGGCGTACAAGCGGTGTGAGATCGTCATCACCACCTGCTGCCCAGGGACCACAGTGATACGTGCTAGACCTTCAGCGTCAGTACGCTTGCTGCGGTTCTCCATGCGCGCGTCAAATGAGCTGTCCCCTAGCGCCGAGCTGCTCATCCACTCTTCGACGTCCTCTTCTGGAACAGAGAGGGTGACCCGAGCTCCTTGGACCGGAAGTGAGGTCGCTTCCGAGAGGACCTTCACCGCTAGGACCGGAGCTGGCTTGAGGGCGATGTCTCCGAGATCCAACACCCCCGCTTCGGGGAGCTGAATGCCGCCCAAGCTGTAAGGCTCGAAGCCCTCGGAAAAGATCTGCAAGAGCGCGAGATCTCCGTCTGTGACGTTCAAGTTAGAGAACTCAGCGCGCCCTCCGTCGTGATGAGTGATCACAGCCCCACTCTCGTCCTCCAAGGGCTCGGTCCACCACGACCCGGCCTTCGCCGTGAAGCTCTCGATCGGCACCCCCGTCCCTTGATGCACGACGCGAAAACGGACCCCTCTGGCGGCCAGCATCCTGAGCACCACCCCGGTGTCACCTGATCGCGCCTTGACCGTCTCTCCTAGCGGCTCTCCTAGCCAACCCTCCGCCCCCTCGCCCTCCATCAACTCCAAGCCGTAGCCAGTCTCTGGAGCGAGCCCATATATCTCAAACCGACCAGCTGCGTCTACGGTGCAAGTCCGGACTGATCCCATGTTCATAAACTGAACTCCATCCTCTGGGACTGCCGCGACGAAGCAGTCGACGTCCGCTCTGTAGCCTTCGACGTATCCAGTGATCGAGCTGCCTCGCGGGAGTTGAATCGTGACGAGGTCAGGGTGGGTCCCAGCGCGATCGCTCTCTCCTTCGATGGTCCCAGCAGGGTGCATCTGATGCTTGGCCTTGATCACCCAGGGGCCCACTAGGCCTGTGCCAAGCTCAAAGCTGCCGTCCGCAGCAGTATGCTCCTCCGGCTCCTGTTCGTTTACAGAGATCAGAAAGCCGATGCCCTCGCGGCGCTCCTCAAAGAAGACACCCGCACCCTCCACCGGGATCCCTTGGGCATCGATCACGACGCCGCGGACGATCACGCCCGGCTCAAGCTCAAAGGTCCCGAGGTCCTCTCCTTTGAAGACGACGCTCTCCTTGAGCTTCGCGAAGCTCTTCGCCAGCACCTCTACGGAGAGCTTTTGTGAGACGAACCACTCCGTCTCAAATTGTCCATCCTCGTCGGTCTCGACCCAAGGCCGCTGATTTGAGCTGAAGACAAAGTCACTCCCGAAATCAGCCGACACCCGCACACGCGCGCCAGAGACGGGGGTGCCGAGCTGGTCCACGACCCGGCCGCGCAGACGCTTACCCCCCGCCTCACCGGGGATGACTTCAACGAGGCCCTCAGGGAGGATCAGCGAGGGCTCCTCCCCAAGGAGGTCGGGTGCCAGATCCCGGTCCTCCGCACGGCTGGACAGCCCGGGGAGCTCACCCTCATCAGGGGGGAGCTCAACGTCTCTCTCTAGTCCGATCGGAGGGACCGGCGAATCGCCCAGCCCCGAGCCCCCTCCCTGCGAGAAGTAGACAGCGCCACCGATGACGAAGGCGAGCGCGAGCGTCAAAAGGAGGAGAAGCTGGGACCTGTTCATCTTTAGTTGAGGGAGATTTCTCTCTCTTGCGGGCCGTATAGTGCAGCACAGCAGGTCTCAGTGCGAGGCAACACTTAGAAGGGTCAAAGCCGTACGACTCACGCCAGCGCTCGGCTGGGGATTTCCCCAAGAATCATCACTACATTGGCGCTTTGCACTCGTAACACCATCGCTACTTGCTGACCGGGCCCTCCAATGGTCACATGGTCCAAATCTATGAACGCTCGTAAGGCTATCTCCACAAGGCTCTTCATTTGCCTCGCGACTGTGGCGCTGTTCTTGTCAGAGGCGCCCTTCGCCAATGCTCAAGCGCCGAAGCTCGGGCGAGAGTACTACGAGGACAACGTAGACCTCGGCTTCAAGGTCAAGATGCCCAAGGACTGGGAGTTCATCCCACCTCAACCTGGTCAAGACGAGCAGATCGGAAAGTTCACGCCAGAGTTCAACAAGCGCATCGACTTCGCCGGAGGCCGCGACTCACTCTGGCTCGACGCGTATCTCTTGAAGTTCGACCGAAGGGATGAAGACGACAAGCGCGCCTTTGATTTTGACCGGGCGCTCGACAAGGCCGTGGAGTCGACCTACCGGTACACAGCGAGGAAGCTGGAGCGGATTGAGACGAAGGACCTCAAGATCGATAAGGTCCCCTCCAAAGAGGTCCTCTATAAGGGCCTCACTGGCGAGACAGAGGTACACGTCTACGCCATGCAGTACTTCCTCTCAGATGACCTCGTCGTCGCCTACCTCTTCGACGCTCCCGCTGAGCGGAAGAAGTGGCGCAAGTGGGAGTCCTCGATCTCAAAGCTCTGCAAGAGCTTCAAGCGGGTCGAGGTAGAGCTCGTGGACGGTGGCGAGGTGAAGGAGGGCGACAGCGTCTATCGCTCATCCAAGCGCGGCGCGCTCATGAAGGAGGTCCGCAAGAACCCCGGCTGGCAGCTCTTCGAGACTGAGAATTACTTCATTATCACGAGCAGCGAAGACCGTGAGTTTGTGAAGGAGTTGGAGACTCGCCTCGAGGCTATCCGTGACATCTATGAGAAGCTCTACCCCCTGAGAGACGCTGAGCGCGTACGGCTCAAGATGGCTAAGCGCGTCTCTGAGGCCAAGGAACAAAAGAGGAAGGAGCGTGAAGAGCGCGGCGAGGAGGATGAGGGCGATCGCGACCGGACGACAGCGGGCGGCCCCACCCCCCTCGAGCTCTCACGCTGCAGCGTCGTGCGGGTCTGTAAGAGCCGAGGACAGTACATGGAGTACGGCGGACCGCCAGGCTCCGCAGGCTACTGGAACTACCGCGACGAAGAGCTCGTCCTCTATGACGACAAGGGCGGCGGCGGCCGCGGCGACACATGGGCTGTCCTCAACCACGAGGCCTTCCACCAGTACATCTTCTACTTCTACGGGAACCTCGCTCCGCACAGCTGGTACAACGAGGGCACCGGAGACTTCTTCTCTGGCTACCAATTGAAGGCTGGTCGCTTCACCCTCAAACCCTTCGACTGGCGCGTGCAGACGATCCGTGACGCGATCAAGGCAGACGACTACGTGCCGATGCCTGAGTTCCTCCGCTACACCCAGCAGGAGTACTACGCAGAGGGTGGCAGGAACTATGCTCAGGGCTGGTCACTGATCTACTTCCTACGTACTGGCAAGAAGAACGCGAAGGGCTGGAACTCGGACTGGGACTCAATCCTGGATGACTACCTAAACGCGCTCAACGACGCCTGGATCGAGGTCAAAGTTCAGAACATTCTGAAGAACGGCGTTGAGTTCGGAGAAGACGGGCGCATCACTGTCGACTTCTCGAATAGCGATGAAGATGACGCGCGTGCCAAAGCAGTGGACATAGCCATCGCGGGCATTGACTGGGAAGAGTTCGAGGCCGCTTGGAGGGCTTACACCCTCTGATCTCCATATGAAACGCACCGCAGTCGCGCTCCTCTTCGGAGCGCTCCTCTCTACCATCGCCTCTGCCGACCGCGTCATCACCGACGACGGGCGCATCATCACCCCGAAGAAGGCGCGAGAGGAAGGTGAGGGCTATCGCCTCACCTTCGAGTCAGGCGAAATCCTCCTGCAGAGCAAGGACGGCATCAAGGCCATAGAGATCGAAGGGGACATGTCCGACTATGTCCCTAAGGACGAGAACGAGCGCAAGAAGCTTGAGGACGGCTATGTCCGCTACAGGGGCAAGTGGTACTCCAAGAAGGCTTATGAGACCCAGCTCAAGAAAGAGCACGAGGAGTCCAAAGAGCGCACGGATAAGATCGCTCACCACTCAGAGTGGCGAAACGCTTGGACCTTGGAGACAAAGCACTTCATCTTCAAGACGAACACGAGTGAGGAGTGGCTCGAGTATTACGCAGGGCTCCTCGAGGCCTACTACTCGCTGATGGACAGGCAGATCGGCATCAAGCCGACGCTCTCCTACAAGCGCAAGAAGATGAAGGTGAACATCTACAAGAGCCACGAAGAGTTCATCGAGGTCTCGAACGAGGCTGGCGCGGGCGTGGGTATGAGCACGCTCGGTTACTTCTGGTCCTATGACGACACCCTCAACTTCTTCCACAACTACTCAGAGCCGGAGCAGGCCACGTGGGTGGGGCTGCACGAGTGCACGCACCTCCTCACCTTCTTGATCGATCAGCAGTATCAGCCTCAGATCTGGTTAAACGAAGCCGTCGCTGACTACTTCGGCTCGGCGAAGGTCGAGATCGACAAGCGGGGTAAGTTCAAGATCGAGCCTGGCATGCTACAGACCGACCGGGTCCTCACCGTTCAGAAGGCGATCGAGGAGGGTAACGACACCAAGCTGGAGAAGCTCTTCCGCATCTCGCGCGACAACTTTGATGGCTTCCAGTACGCCCATGCTTGGTCCTTTGTCTACTTCCTCAACAACTTCAAGAAGGGCAAATACGCCAAGGGCTTCGCGCGCTTCTTCCGTGAGCTCTATACGAGCTTCAAAGGGATCGAGTACCAACAAGTAGCGGCCGCGAACACTACTGGGGTGGGCTTCAAGGCAAGCCCAGCCGAGATTCGCTCGCACCTCCTCAAGCGCATCGGGGTGAAAGACGTTGAGCAGCTAGAGACCGACTGGAAGACCTTCATCAAGGAGATCCCTATCGATGGCCCGGACGCCCTCCTGAAGCGCGGGCTCCGCTCTGTGCGGATGTTCGAGTTCGCCAAGGCCCTCCCTGACCTTGAGGCGGCGATCGAAGGCGGCATCACTGACGCTCGCGCCTACGCCGCTCGTGGCATGGCCCGAGCCTTCGGAGGGAGCTCCAGCCAAGGCCTAGAAGACCTGAAAAAGGCCGTAGAGCTAGATCCCCTGAACGCGACCTACCGCTATCAGCTCTCTCAGCTCATCTGTGGCCGCACCAGCAGCGCCTTCACCGCAGGCTCGTTCCGTATCCAGGGCGGTGGAGATGAAGAGGCTGACATCGACAACCCCGAGGCCAAGACCCAGGCAGGGCTAGCCAGGGAGTTGGATCCAGAAAATGAGCAGTTCCGCCGATGGTACCTGAGGTTCAAGTGACCACTGACTCCATGCGATACAACACCAGCCGAAGCGCCCTCTGGGCACTCCCCCTCCTCCTCGCCTCCTGCGCAGGGACCCGAACCCTCGCTGACCCCACCCTGCTCATCCAAACGGAGGGCGGCCGAGAGCTCGGCGTCTCGACAGAGTACGGCGTGGTCTTCCTCGGTCGCACCGCGAGCGCTGGAGACGTAGACATGACCGTCTGGTTCGGCGACGGGCCGAGCATCGAGAAGAGCGCCATCGAGCCTCTCGGTGGAGACCTCTTCACTGCGGAGACCGAGATCAGACTCCCTAGCGTCCCGCTCTCCTTCGACGACCCGACTCCTGGCGACATCCTGACCATC
Organism: Planctomycetota bacterium; assembly: GCA_022446815.1. Taxonomy (GTDB): domain Bacteria; phylum Planctomycetota; class UBA1135; order UBA1135; genus JAKVCE01. The sequence continues at coordinate 63,066 of JAKVCD010000009.1, read as the reverse complement.
ATCGGCCGAGAGGGAGGCACAGTCTGGTCAGAGGACATCCTCGTCCTCGAAGACCCTCAGATCTTTGGCTTGCTCCTCGCGGTCCCTGAGAAGATGCGCGGCCGGAGTGATCAAGTCGGAGCGGGCATCTACTCCATCCCTGATGGAGACCTCTCGAAGATGCGCCTCGTAGGGATCGCCTCGGGTGTGATCACCCTTTCAACGGAGGAGGGCGATCGAGAGTATCTAGCCGCTTATGGCCCGCAGCAACTGTGGCGCTTGGTGACTCACCGCCGTGACCACAACCGTCGCAAGCCGTGGATCTACCGCGAAGACATCCTCTAGCGACGCCAGAAGCCTGGAACGAAGAGCGCGACCACCGCGTAGAACTCTAGCCTCCCGAGGATCATGAAGAGGGAGAGCAGCACCTTCACCCCGTCAGGGAAGTGTGAGTAGTTCACTGTGGGCCCCACCTTGCCGAGGCCGGGGCCGATGTTGTTCAAGGTTGCGAGGACGGCTGTCGCAGACTCCTCGAGCTGGATCCCGTAGCCGCTCAAGGCGAGGACACCCCCGGAAAAGACCAGGATCCAGAGGATGAAGTAGCCCGTCACCGCACCCAATACGCCCTCCTCTAGTACAGTGCCGTCGACCTTCACCTCATGGATCGCACGCGGCCTGACGAAGGCCTGCACACCGCGTATGGCAGCCCGCGCGACGATCACCAAACGCACCACCTTGAGCCCGCCGCAGGTGGAGCCGGCGCAGGCCCCGATGACACAGAGGCCCATCAGCAGTATCCGGCAGAACTGCGGCCACTGGTCAAAGTCGGCAGTCGCGTAGCCCGTGCTAGTCAACAAGGCGATGACCTGAAAGAAGGAGTCCCTTAGCGCCTGGGGGTACTGGCGGTAGTCCGGGAGCCCTAAGTCGGATGCGCCGCCGCCGCCCCAGATCCACAGGACAGTCGCAATTAAAAGGATCGAACCCACGACGATCCCCACGTAAACGCGGAACTCCATGGACTTTGAGAGAGCTGCCCAAGCGCGGCGCCAACCAGCCCGGACGAAGAGATCGTAGAAGGCGAAGTTCACGCCCGCGGCGAACATAAAGAACCCGATCACGAGCTCGATCTTCCACGACATAAAGTAGGCCACACTCTCAGCGTGTGTCGAGAAGCCTCCAGTGGCGACCGTCGCGAAGGTGTGCACCACCGCGTCGAAGGGAGTCATATCGAGGTACCACAAGAGGAGGAACTCGATGAGACTCATGCCAACGTAAAGGCGCATGAGCCCTAGCGCGCTGTCGCGGACGCGCTGATGCCCTGCCTCCCTCGTGATCCCAGGGATCTCAGAGCGGAAGAGGCTCCTGCCCCCCGTCGGAAAGAGGACCACGAAGACCATGACGATCCCGAAACCGCCGAGCCATTGAGTGAAGGAGCGCCAGAAGCCAATCGCGTGGCTCATGCCCTCGATCCCCTCACCTGTAAGGACGGTGGAGCCCGTGGTGGTGAACCCCGAGGCCGTCTCAAAGAAGGCGTCGACGAAAGACGGGAGCGTCTCGGTGAAGATATACGGGAGAGCACCCAAGGAGCTGGCGACGAGCCATGAGAGCGCCACGACGGCGAGCCCCTCGCGGCGGAAGTAGTCCGGCTTCCCCTCGCGAGTCAGAGTGTGGCCACGGTTGCCGAAGATCATGACCGCCCCCACCAGGGCCGAGACGCCGCTGGCATAGAGGAAAGCTAGGGCGTGCAGCGACTCCTCAAAGAGGTAGCCGATACCAGCTGGGACGAGCAGGAAGCCGGCGAGGAGCAGCGAAACGCAGCCCAAGAGCCATCCGACAGCACGCTGGTTCATGACTCGCCGGCCTAGTTCCCCTCTTCATCGGCGCGGAACACGCCGAGGATCTCCTCGACATTCTCCGGCAGGCTGAAGACGATCACGTGGTCACCGTCACGCACAACGCTGTCACCGTGTGGGATTGTAACTCCGTCCTCTCTGACAATGGCGCCGACAACAGAGCCCCTGGGTAAGCCCAGCTGGTCGATTGTGCGCTCCTTGCGCTTACCCCTGAAGCGCGCCTGAAGATCGAGCACCTCCGCGCGGCCCTCTCCGAGGACGGCCACAGACTCGATCGCGGTCGAGCGGACGAAGCGCAGGATGCGGTTCGCACACAGGACACGCGGGCTGATCGCCAAGTCGATCCCCAGCAGGTCATAGATCTGCCGATAAGAGGACTTGTTCACCATGGCCACAGTCCGCTCTACGCCTAAGGAGCGCGCGAGCTGACAGGCCACCATATTCCGTTCGTCATCTCCCGAGGTGGCGACGAAGACGTTGGACTCTCCGATCCGCTCCTCGATCAAGAGGTCAATGTCGGTAGCGTCACCCTGTAAGACCATGAGGTCACCCACGGACTCCGCAGCGAGCGCCTTCGCTCGCACAGGGTCGCTCTCGATCACGCGGATGTGCACGCCAGAGACGTCCGCGAGCTTGCGCGCGATCTGCCGCCCGATGCCTCCCGCGCCCATCAACACGACGCTGCGCCGGCCTAGGACCTTCGCCCCTGCGATGCGCTCGAAGTTGTCGAGGTTCTCTGAGGTCCCGATCAGGTACAGCTGATCACCGGCGAGGAGCGTGTCTGCGCCGTCGGGGACGTTGAAGGAGTCACCACGGCTTACGCCACCGATGAGGACGCCGCGTGGCAGCTCGAGGTCCTTGATGGGCTTCTCTAAGAGCTGTGACTCTTCACGTATGCGCAGCCTCCGAACTTGCACACGACCGTCGGCGAAGCTCTCCACCTCGAGGGCGTGGTTCTCCCTGACGGTACCGACGATCTCATCCCCGACGAGATCTTGGGTCGAGAGGACGACGTCGAAGCCAAGAGTCTGCTTGTAGAAGTAGTGGTAGCCCTCAAGCAAGCGGGTGTCATTCAGGCGCAAGATCGTGCGCTTCGCTCCGAGGCGGCTCGCTAGAGCGCAGACGAGCATATTCGTCCTATCTGCGTTCGTAACGATGACGACGAGGTCAGCCTTCGAGACGCCGGCGGAGTTGAGGACCTCAGCCCGCGTCCCGTCTCCCACGACAACCTGTACATCGAGGCTCTCCATGAGACGCCTCGACTTAGACGGGTCGCTGTCCACCACGCTCACGCGGTGGCCCTCGCGCGAGAGGATGTCAGCGAGGTGGAAACCCACCTCCCCTGCTCCGATGACAGCGATGTTCATCTTGGAACCTTATTCCACGAAGGCCCTACCGCCAAACGGGAGACCAAAGAGGGCGTTTTTTTAGCCTTCAGCCCACGAAAAGATGCATCCTGCGCTGAGTGATCGTCATCCTCGACAATCGAGACTCCTTCACTTTCAACCTCTCGCAGTTCTTCCAGGAGCTGGGCGCAGAGGTCGAGGTCTTGCGCTGCGACCGTACCAGCTGGGGCATGATCCAAGCCCTGGAGCCTGCGGGCTTGGTCCTCGGTCCTGGCCCAGGCGTCCCAGAGGCTGCCACGACCACGATGGAGTGCCTCCGCGGCGCACCGAAGAGCCTCCCTATCCTTGGGGTCTGCCTCGGGCATCAGGCCATCGGCATCCACTTCGGTGGGCGCGTCGTGCGCGCTGAGCCGGTGCATGGGCATGAGGCTGCGATCCACCACGACGGCCAGGGTCTCTTCAACGGGCTCCCCCAGCCCGTGGCGGCAGGCCGCTATCACAGCCTGGTCCTCGAGAAAGGAAGCCTTCCAGAGTGCTTGCAGGCCACCGCGCACACTACCGACGGCCTCATCATGGGCCTCCGGCACCGCGAGCGGCCAGTCGAGAGCGTGCAGTTCCATCCTGAGTCGATCCTCTCCCGCGACGGCCACGCCCTGCTGGGCAACTTCCTCGCGCGTTGTGGGCATCGCGCCGCGGGTCAAGCGACCCCAAGCGGGGTAGAGCGATGACACCGAACGCGAATATCCACGAGTCCGTAGCGGCCTGTCGAGCAGGGGCGGAACGACTCGCAAAAACAAGCCCAGGCGCGCTCCTGGGACTCATTCAGCGCCTCAAGGTAGACACCCTCGCCGCCGCTGAGACTTGGGGGGCGCTCGGCTGCGAGGCCAAAGGGCTCGCAAGCACCTCTCCTGCGGCCTCAGAGGAGTGGCTGGGAGGCCCTGTGGTCGTGCTCAGGCACCTCCGGTCCCTCGGCACCACCCTCGCCCACCTAGAGCGTACAGGCGCCCCGCTCTTGAAGGATTCGGAGCTCAAGATGCGTTCAGGGAGCGCCGTGGCTCAGGTCTTCCCGGAGACCTTCAATGACCGCCTCGTCTTAGCTGGCTTCAAGGCAGAGGTCTGGATGGAGCCAGAGCTCCCGCTCAATGAGGTGCGCGCTCACACCGCGACGATTTGGACCGACGGAGAAACCAAGCCCAGGGTCGCGGCCGTCCTCGGCGCAGGGAACGTCTCCTCGATCGGCGCAATGGACGTCTTGCACAAGGTCTTCGCGGAGCGTCAGGCCTGCGTGCTAAAGCTCCACCCTGTGAACTCCTACCTCGGTGAGATTTACAGCGCGGCCTTCGCCGGGTTGATCGAGGAGGGTTGGCTGCGAATGGTCGCTGGAGGAGCTGAGGTCGGCGCCGCTCTCGTCCATCACGAGGGCGTAGACACAGTACACATCACGGGCAGCAAGGACGTACACGACGCCATCGTCTGGGGCCCCCCGGAGGTGCGCGAGGAGAACAGGAGCGCAGGGACCCCTGACTTGAAGAAAGAGATCACGAGCGAGCTCGGCTGCGTGACCCCAGTGATCTTAGTTCCAGGCGACTGGTCGAGGCGCGAGCTTGACCTCCAGGCTCGAAACGTCGCGACGCAGGTCGTGAACAACGCCTCCTTCAACTGCAACGCCGCCAAGGTCTTAGTGACAGCGAGAGGTTGGGCGCAGCGCGGTGAGTTCTTAGCCGCCGTCCGGGCACACCTTGAGCAAACGCCCTCGCGACTCCCCTACTACCCTGGCTCTGAAGAGCGATACGAGCACTTTGAAAGCTGTGCGCCCAACGCTGAGCGCCTAGGCGCACCCTCTGAGGGACACTTGCCTTGGCTCATCACGACCGACCTTGACTGCGAAGACACAGGCGCACACGCCTTCAGAAATGAGGCTTGGTGTGGAGTCTTAGCTGAGACCGCGCTCCAGGCGGACGACCCCTCCGATTTCCTCGCGCGCGCGACAGACTTCTGTAACGACGTCCTCTTCGGAACGCTCTCGATGAGCCTCGTCATCGACCCACGCGCCAAGCGGCAGCACAGAGCAGCCTATGAGGCTGCGATACGAGATCTCCGGTACGGCAGCGTCGTAGTGAACCACTGGGGCGCGCTCAGCTTCGGGCTGGTCGCCACCCCTTGGGGGGCTCACCCTGGGCATCCGCTGAGCGACATCCAGAGCGGCCGCGGCTTCGTGCACAACACCCGCTTCTTTGATCGCGTCCAGAAGGCAGTCGTCGAGGGGCCCTTTGCCCCTCTCATCGAGCCTCTATGGTTCACAGGCCACCGGGGCGCGCTGGGCGCTGGCCGCGCACTCTGCTCCTGGGAAGCGTCCCCGAGCCTGGCCAAGCTCGGACCGATTTCCTGGCACGCGCTCCGGCCCTGACTCTAGACGCGAGCCCCCGCTCGCTCTCCCTCCCTACAAGCGGCTACTCTCTCTGCATGCGCCCGAGCCTCGAGCGACTCTTCGGTGACTACTATGCCTACCACACGGATCCCACGAACGTGGCCATCCACAAGGTGGCGATCCCGCTCATCGTGTATCACGTCCTCGCGATGTTGGACTGGGTGCCGCTAGGTCTCGAGCTCGCTGAATACAGCGTGACCCTCGCTCACCCTGTCTTCGCGCTCGCTGCCCTCTGGTACATCTACATGTCTCCAAGGCTGGCGTTGGTGATGGTCCCCTTCTCGGCCCTTTGCCTCTACGTCGGGAGGCTCTCTTCGACGGAGGCCGTGATCGGGGTGGCTCTCCTAGCTTGGGTCGCGCAGCTGGTCGGACACCTCCGCTATGAAGGGCGCGCCCCAGCGTTCAAGGACAACCTCGTCCAGCTCCTCGTTGGGCCGGTCTATTTCATCGCGACGAGCCTCGGCTGGTGGACTCCCTCGAGCGCTGAGAACGAGCGCTCAGCGAGCTGAGGGATCTGCCAATACCCGTCGCACCACGCTCATGAGGTCGCGCTGCAGGATCTCAATCGAAAGACACCTCCCCCCGCAGCTGCGAGAGGAGTCGCTCCCTCATCCCTGGATCGAAGCGGTTGAAGCGCGCGAAGCGGACGTGCTCTCCTGGAGACAAGCCGCTGACCTCGACGCCCCAAAGCGGCGCGACAGAGCCTGGAAGGGCGGCGTAGCGGAAGTCGCTGACGACGCCTTCGAAGCGTGAGTCTTCAATCAGGAAGCCGTCGCTGAAGACTCGAAAGCGCTCGATGTCCCTGCGCTGCACTTGATCAAGATCAAAGCGCCTAGAGAAATCCTCTGCGTCAAAGACTGGGTGCCTCTCCCCCCCTAGCGTAGCCGCTGGCCCCCACCAAGGGACCCTGATGGCCTCAACGTGATACTCACCGCCGAGCTCGTAGAAGCAGCGAAAGAGCAAGTTGTTCCCAAGCGACGGCTTAGCCTCTAAGCGAGCCGCATCAGCGTGACCGCGCTCTTCAACGAGCCGCTCGAGGGCGCCGAGTGCCCTCGCGTGCTGCACAGAGCACAGGCAGAGATAGGCCACGCAGAGGCCGAGCGCTACCCGAGGCGGCTTCGCCAGCAGTCGGCGCACGCCCCAGATGCAGGCGATGATGAGCGGGACCGTGAAGAGAGGGTCAATGATTGAGATCAGGTTCCACGCCACCCGTTCATCTGAGAAGGGCCAGTAGAGGCGCGTCCCGTAGCTCGTGCTCGCGTCTATGGGCCCATGAGTCGCCCAGCCTATGAGCGCAGGCAAGAAGAGCGCGCTCCAGGGGACCCTACAGCGCAAGAGGAGCCAAGCCAGGCTCCCGGCGATGAGCGCCCCCAGAGGCACAAAGGCGATGGAGTGCGTGAAGTGGCGGTGATACTCCAGCGAGAGCAGCGGATCTGTAGCCGAGCTGATCAAGACGTCCGCGTCCGGGAGGAGCCCGCCTAGGCCGCCCGCGAGAGCGGCCCTTCGTTGGTGCTCCGGCCGCGCGAAGGCCTGGGCTGCGACAGCACCTATGACGCCTTGAGTGATGATGTCCACGGAGACATTTTGGCACAGCTCGGCGACGAATCTAGAGAGCGAAGCTGCCGCTATAGAGAGATGAGGAGCCAGACAGAGCAGACACCCCGCCCGGTCCAAGCGAAGGTCCTGAGCCAGTTCGTAGCGACCAGCCGCCGATGCACTTTGGCGTCGAAGCCCTGAGCGAGCCTCCCATGCGCTGGCACAGAGAAGACCGCTGTCAGCCCCCAGACCAGGACCAAGAGTAAGAAGCTGACCCATACGAGCCAGTCCGCCTCTAGCTCCTCAGACATGAGGAAGAGCGCTGAAGCCGTCCCCGCTTCCAGCAGCATGGGTGGTCCGACCACCCACCCTGTCCGCGCGAGATGGCTCTCTTGATAGGCCCTGTATGTCTTCTCGGAGACCAGCGCAAAGAGCGGGTAGTGAACGACCTGCACGAACCAAATCACCCCCACCATGACGAGGGTGCTGATGGCGTGGGCCCACAGCGTCATTTCAATCGTGCTCACGACGAGAACCTAGGTCATCTCATGGACCATAACTATCCCCTAGGGGAATGGAGCTTCGTTCTCCGCCCGCGCTAGGGAGCTCTCCACGAGCGCGAGGGGAGCGACATGCCCTGAGCCTGATGGTAGAAAGGGACCTCCCCATCAGCCGATGCTCACAAATACCGCCATGCGCTCCCATTTATCTGTACTGCTACCGCTCCTCACTCTCGTGTCCTGTCAGTCCACAGACTCTTGGACGAGCGCCCGTTTAGAAGAGAGCTCTGCAGCACGCGCAGCCGAGGTGGACGCCCTCGCCGAGCAGGCCGACATTCCGAACATCGTCCTCGGGTATGTGACTCGTACCGGTGAGACCGAGTTTTTCTCCTATGGCGGCCAGAGCATCGAGGACGATGCGCCCGTCGATGAAGACACCCTCTATGTGATCGCCTCGATGACAAAGGCGCTCACAGCGACCGCAGCCCTACAGCTGGTAGAGGCCGGAGACCTGGAGCTCGACGAGCCCCTCGAAGAGGTCTTCCCTGAGCTCAAGCAGGTGCAGATCTTGCTGGAGGACGGGACCTATCGTCCTCCCGTGGGCCCGGTGACGCTGCGTCACCTGCTCACACACACCTCGGGCTTCGCCTACTTCTTCAGTAGTCCGAAGATGGCAAGCGTTGTCGAGGTTGACCCGATCAGCGGCATGCCCACACCCGAGGTGGTCCCCGAAGGTCAATACGACTGGGGCTTTGGGATCCAGCCACGCAGAGTCTTTGACGCCGGAGAAGGCTGGCTCTACGGCCGCGGCGTCGGAGTCGCAGGGCGAGTCGTAGAGCGAATCTCAGGCCTAGACCTCGACACCTACTTCAAGCGCAACATCTTCGAGCCATTGGGCATGAGTAGCTCTGGTTACAACGTCTCGCCAGAACTGATGAAGCGCTTAGTCCCGTTGCATATGCGGACTCCCTTCACAGGGGACCTCACCATTGCACCAGACATGCGGCCTGCACCGATGGAGCGCTTCTACGGCGGCGGCGACCTCATCAGCACCCCCCGTGACTACGCCACCTTCTTGCGCTGCCTCATGAACGGCGGCGCTCTGGGTGGAGTACGGATCCTTGGCTCAGAGTGGGTCGACCTCTTCTTCTCGGACCAGCTCCCAACGGAGCTCAGTGTTCAGCTAGAACCCTTCCAAGAGGGAGCTGATCGCACGTTCACCGACGAGTTTGACGACAAACACAGCCTCGCTTGGGCTCTAGAGGTAGGCGCTGAGGACGGCTTAAGGCCCGAAGGGGTCGGCTACTGGTCCGGCATCTTCAACACCTACTACACCATCGACAATGAGCGCGGCGTCGCCGTCTTTGCCTTCTCCCAGCTGCTCCCCTTCGACGACCCTGAGGTCTATGAGCTCTATCGCACTTACGAGGACGAGGTGTATCGTGCGCTCCGCTGATGAGAGAAGGCTTAGCTAAGGATGGAGCTGCTCATCCCATTTGGAGGCTTCGCGGCTGTGAACGCGCTCGCCGCCCTCCTCATTTGGCAGCTCCTCAAGGCCATCACTGCCTCTAGTGAGTTCCGCGAGAGCGACCCGCACTCAGACGCGCACTATCCGACGCGTGCGAGCGGCCTCTTGATCGGCGTCTTCGCCTTCGCGTGCCTGCTCTTCGTCATGGACCACTTCGCGGGAGAGCACCAGCTGACCTCGCCATACGAGAGGACCGCCTACCTGAGCATGAGCCTGCTCTGCTTCTACGCAGTAACCTTCATCGCCTCTTCCGTCAAAGCTCTCAAGAGACCCAACCTTCAGTCCATTTATTGCGCAGCCCACTCAGCCCTGCTGGGGCTCCTCATCTTCCTCTTTGTCACCGTCGTGCTGAGCTCCGGCTCTCCCGCCTGAGAGGTGGCGGAGAGATGCGCACGGTCAGCCAAAGAGGAGCAGCGCAGCGCCCAACTGAGGCTGCTTAACTCCCTAAACCCAGGACAGCGACCTCCCCAGGAAAGCGCTCTGTTGGATCACCAAAGACCTCCGGGTGGACACAGGCGGCGAGGAGCTCTGCTGACTCGACGAGGCGCGGTCCAGGCCGGTTGAAGTAGGCGTTGCCGTCAGCGAGGTAGACTCGCTGATCTCTGACCGCAGGCCAGCCGAGCGGAGCCAGCAGCTCTCTCAGCGCGCCCTCTTCTTGGAGAGTCTTCGCCAAGGGGAAGCCACAGGGTTTCACAAGCACCACGTCAGGCGCTGGATCAAGCGCGGCGAGCGCGCTGGGCTCGATGATGGGCGCGTGCTCTCCAGCGCGCGCGATGAGCGCCTCACCACCTACGCACTCAATCAGCTCCGGCATCCAGGTCCCACCGACCATCAAGGGGTCGATCCACTCCAAGGTGAGGACGCGGCGCTTGGGGAGCGGCGCGGCTTTTGCACGAAGGGCCTCCAGCCGGGCCTCGAGGCCAGCCCTAGCTGCGGCTGCCTCACCAGAGAGCTCGAGAGCAGCTCCGACTCGCTCGAGGTCGTCCAAGACATGACTCAGTCGAGTCGGTGAGAGGTTCACCACCGTCACTCCCTCCATGTCCAAGGCGCAGAGCGCCTGGTCCACGTCTGCTCTCGAGACCGCGCAGACGTCGCAGAGGTCCTGCGTGATGATCACATCAGGTCTGGCCTCGCGCAGGGCCTCCTCTTCGACAGAGTAGACGCTGAGGACGTCACGGACGAGGCCTTGGACCTCGGCGTGGATCTCTGCGCTCGAACGCGGCGGGCCTAAGCGAGTGCTGGTAAGGAGCGGCAGGCCGGGGAGATCTTGTGGGAAGTCACACTCATGAGAGACGCCGACCAGCTGGTCCTTAGCACCGACGGCGCAGACCAGCTCGGTAGCTGAGGGTAGGAGGCTCGCGACACGCATACACACACTCTGACACGCAGATCAGCGCTTGCAAGAGAGCGGCTCGCCGGCTCGAAGATCAGCCCTGCCAGCAGCCGGACTCAGCTTGCCCGCTTACCCGCCGCCGCAGGGCGCGGGCGCGAGAAGACGAGGAGCTGCTCGGTGCCCTCCTTCGGCTGAAAGCGGTAGCCGTCGAGGTCGAACTCGGCGAGGTCCGCCACGGTCCGAGGGCGGTTGTCCGACATCCACCTCGCCATCAGGCCGCGGGCGCGCTTAGCGAAGAAGGAGATGAACTTGAGCTTGCCGCCGTCCTTCTGGAGGAACTTGACGTCTAGCACGTCGAGCTCGAGCTCGCGGAGCCGTGCGGCCTTGGAGTACTCGTCGCTCGCGAGGTTGATCAAGGTGTCTGCCTTAGCCGCCTTCATATCCTTCCTGATGGCGCGGTTGAGCTCTTCGCCCCAGAAGGCGTAGAGGTCCTTTCCTGCCTCTGTCGGCAGACGCGTGCCCATCTCTAGGCGGTAGGGCTGGATCACATCGAGCGGTCGCAGCAGGCCGTAGAGACCGCTCAGGATGCGCACATGATCCTGCGCCCAGCTGAGGGCGCGCTTGTTCATGCTCCAAGCCTCGAGGCCTTGGAACACGTCACCACGGAAGCACATCGCCGCCGCGCCGCGCGGGTTCGAGCGCGCCCCGAACTGCTGCCAGCGCTCTGCGTTGAGCTCTGCGAGCGAAGGCGAGATGGACATCAGCGATGACAAGGCCTTCGGAGAGCGCCCCTTCAGCTCTTCGGCGAGAGCGCGCGTGCGCCCGCTGAAGCGCGGCTTGCTCGCCTCGAATTTACAGGCTGCTTCTTCGGCGCCGTCCATCTGCAAGGACTTGGCCGGTGAGAGGATGGTGAAGAGTCCGGACATCTCGCTACTGAGGCTCCTTCAGGTGTTCAGAGATCACCTCGGCGCGCCTCCTCGACGCGCCCGAGGTGGAGATGATTATCGCCGAGTGATCCACCTGAGGCCAAGGGCCTTTGAGGAACTGTGTTGCTCATCAGGAGGCCCCTAGGCGAGCTTCGAGGACCACTCCTCAAACGCTGCAGCGTCTGCAGAGCGCTGCTCTTCGCTCCTCTTCTGCATCGACCGGAGCGGCATGCTCATCCTGTGGTTCCCCTCAAAAGCGTCCTGATGCCTCGCGAGGAAGGCCCAATAGAGCTTGGAGAGCGGGCAAGTCGACTTCGGGTCCAACTCACAGTCCTCGCAGTGGTCGCTCATCTTGTTGATGTAGGGAGTCCCAGAGACATAGGGCTTCGTCATCATCGCCTCCCCTACTGCGAAGGTCCCCATGCCCAAGACGTTTGGCTCGACCACCCAGTCGTAAGCGTCCACGAAGGCCGCGTGAAACCAATCCGTGAGCTGACGCGGCTCCACGTCCAAGAGCGACGCGATGTTGCCTAGAACCATCAAGCGTGGGATGTGGTGCGTCCAGCCCTCCTCAATCACGGAGCGGACTGTCGCGTCCAGACACTCGAGACCGGAGTCAGCCTTCCAGTAAGCTCGCGGCAGCTCCCTCAGCTGCTGCAGGCGGTTGGGGTGGAGCTCCTTGTCCTCGGTATACGAAGCTCCAGCCTCTCCAAACCAGCCAGCGTCTCGGCGCGCTGTCGGTGCGCGCTCAAGAGTCAGAGACCGAAAGCCGTCTGTCACCTCGTGCACATGGTGAACGTACTCCCTCCAGATCAGCTGGCGGACGAAGCCCTCCCTGCTGTTGAGCGGGGCGTCCCCCTCTAAGACAAGCTCAAGTAGCTCACGCGGTAAGACACGGTGGATGTTCAGCGCCGACGCCATGCGGCTGTGAAAAAGCCCCCTGCTCTTGGAGGACATGGCGTCCTCGAAGGTTCCGAAAGGACCAAGGACTGAACCCACGAACCTGAGCGCTTCGAGCGCCTGCGCTCTCGTCGTGGGGAGCGCGCCGAGGTCTGTCTGCCCGGGATGCTCAGTGAAGACCTCCTCTACCAAGGCCTCGACCTCTAGATCGACCTCAGTCCTCTCAAAGCACGGTGCAGTGGGAGCGCTGGGGGCCCCCTTCCAAGGCTGACGATTCTCAGCGTCGAAGCTGAACTTCCCACCCTCTGGCGCATCTCCATCCATCAGCGCGCCAGACTCTCGGCGAAACCGCTTATAGAGCGGGCTCATTCGGAAGGGTGGCTCCGCGCCCACCTCCTCGAGGAACCATTCGCGCGGCGTCAGCCAGCCGGGGTGAGGATGCTCGATGAGCGAGCCAGCCTCTAGCATTGGAGACAGCTCAAGACGCAGCTCGCGCTCAGCAGGCCTGAGGACGTGCAGCGGCCCTAGATGCGAGAGAGAGCTCAGCGCCTCCGCGAAGTCGCCCTCTGTGGTGAGGTGCAGGACTGGGTGTCCGGCTGCCTGAGCCTCCAAGACGAATGACCTCAGGTTCGCGAGGACGAACGCGAGCTTCTGCTTGTGGTATGGCCTCGAGCGCCCGCGCTTGATGGACTCGATGAGGACCAAGCCCGTCTGCTCTGCAGGCTCACCGGACCATGGGTCGAGCGCTAGGTGGAGCTGGTCATGAGGGACATAGCGCCAGCGGATGGGCGACGCTGCAGTGTCATCACGAAGCGTCTCCTGGAAGGCTGATCCTTTCTTCGGCTTCGTGATCTCAGCGATCGCGCTCACCTGCCTCGAGGCGTTCGATCGCTGCCTTGGCGGCCAGATCAGCAGAGCGGAGGGCGCCCTCAACGCTGCCGTGAGCCACGTGATCCCCACACCGGATGAGGCCTTCCATATCCGAGGCCCCGTCCAGGCTCAGGCCGCTCCCAGCGCCTCGCTCAGGGAGCGCGAGCGTGACGTGCTGCACTGCCAGGGTCGTCCAGCTCTTAGAGTCCGGGAACCAAGCTGCGAGCTCTTGCCTAGCCTTGGACTCCACCTGGGCCTCGTCCTCTAGACCTAACGCTTGAGCAGCGTCTCCTACGATCGTCGCAGTCACGAGCGCCTGATCAGCTGGCGAGTAAGTCGGCTGGACGTCTGACGGAATAGACAAGTGGGCGATGAGAGAGTGACCGAGGGCATAGTCGCCGTTGAGGACTAGGAATCCCCCAGGGGCAGGCGATGCTTGAGCGCCTAGCTGGACCGTCCAAACCGACCTCCCATCCACCGGCTCAACCTCCGGATGAGCGACGATGACCTGACCGACCTCTACGGTCTCACCTCCTAAGCGCAACGCTGTCGGAGAAAGCGCCTCAGCCTCTGAAGAGAGCATGATCCGCTCCCACCCGAGCTCCTCAGCCAGAGCGTTCGGATAGGCCTGGATCCCCTGCGCTGGCAAGATCATCTCACCGCGAGACATCGCACCAAAGATGAAGCGGAACATCCGCTCGCTCGTGCGCAGCTCAGACTCCAAGAAGATCCCAGCGAAGAGCGGACGGAAGAAGCTGTCTATGAACTCTTGCGAGAGGCCTGGGCCTCTCTCGCGGAGGAAGACCTCAGTGCTCTCGTCTCCCCCAGAGAACGCGCTACTTGGCCACCCACGGAGGGTCTTTAAGCGCAGGCCAGCGACCTTGAGGAGGTCTGACCAGCGCTCCTTCGAGAGCGCAGCAAGACCTCCAAGGGGCCTCCGGAAAGGGTCGGCGTAGGTGGAGAGCTCGACCGCTTCTCCGCGCGATCTCAACACCCTCGCGCCGGGGCTAAACGACCTCGCGCCGAGCGCTGCAAAGTCGATCTCCGACTCGCTGATCGAATACCCCGTCTGCATCACGTGGAAGCCATGATCCAGCAAGAAGCCGTCGACCTCTTGGGTCCTCATACGCCCCCCCACCGAAGAGGCGCGCTCGTGCACGATGACCTCGTGACCAGAACGCCTGACCTGATTCGCGCAGCGCAGGCCAGCGATGCCAGCGCCGATGACGTGTACTGCCTTGCTATCCAAAGGGTTGAGTCTCGTGGCTTTTAGGAGGTGCTCCCCCAGCGATTCCAGAGGTGAGCCAGAAGGCGCTAAGCCTCTCTTTCAGAAGGGCTTCGATCACTACAGGATAGCTTAGCTTGCCCTGTGAACGTTTTGAACGTTTTTCCATAGCTAAGCCACAGAGGGACACCTAAGCTCTGTCTTAGTTAGACGATTTGAACGTTTCGCCCAAGGAGGCACATCCAATGATCCTTCACCTCATGACCACGCTCAGCCTAGCGGCACCCGTGAATGCTGATGCGACCACAGAGCAGTCCATCCCCGCGATCGCATCTTCCTCTGAGCGCCTCGAGACACTCGTAGCTGCTGTTACGGCTGCAGAGCTCGTAGGCGCACTCTCTGGCGAAGGCCCTTTCACAGTCTTCGCCCCCACTGACGAGGCCTTCGGACGCCTCCCTGAGGGGACCATCGAGTCGCTCCTCGAAGAGCCGGGTAAGAAGACCCTGACGAGGATCCTCACCCACCACGTCATCCCTGGTCGGTACGAGGCCAGCGACCTCGTCGGCATGGACTCCATCGAGACCCTCGCGGGCACCAGCCTCACACTCGCTAGCCTCAAGGGACGTCTGCTCGTGGAAGAGTCGATTGTCGAGTCTGCCAACATCGGCGCGAGCAACGGCGTCGTTCACATCATCGACCGAGTCCTCCTCCCCCCGGTAGAGGTTGATCCCCTCGAAGTCCTCCTCGAGCAGGCAATCGACCGTGGCGTCCCGCTCTTCAATGACGGCAACATCGAGGCTTGCTGCGCCGTCTACTCCACAGCTCTCGACGCGGTCATCATCGGCGACAGCTGGGGGCTCTGCTCCGACAGGACCAAAGAGCTCGCTGAGTCTGTCTCAGAGGTTGCTCTTGACAAGGACGAGCGCTCACGAGCCTGGGCCTATCGCAGGATTATCGACTCTCTGCTGAGGGAGCGTCGCAGAGACTCAGGCGACCACTCCAACTCCTCTGCGTCTTCGAACGCAGTCTTCACCTTCGAGGACAGCTCTGAGATCCGCGGCTGGAGAACAGTCCTCGACGGCGTCATGGGTGGACTATCAACCGGCGAGATTGACCTGAGGAACGATTCCCTCGTCTTCACCGGCGAGACCTCGCTCAGAAACAACGGCGGCTTCTCTTCGATCCGTTGTGAACTCCCCCAGGGCGCCTTCGCCGAGGCAGACGCGATCAAAATGAGGGTACGTGGTGACGGCAGAAAGTGGATCGTAGGTACCCGAAAGGGCACCCAGATGGGCGGAGACTCCTACTGGACTCGCTTCAACACGGAGGACGGCGAGTGGCAGACCTTGACCATCCCGATCAAGGACATGGAGCGCCACTTCTTCGGCCAACGACTCTCCGGCAGGATCACCCCGGAGGAGGTGCGAGGCCTCGAGTTCTACATGTACGACAAGAAGGCGGGCCCCTTCTCCCTCGAGATTGACAGCATCGAAGGAGTGAAGGTCAACGCCTGAAGCCCGCGCGCTAAGCACGAGGGCCGGCAGCGCGAGCTATCGCGACGCCGGCTCTCTCTTTGGCTGAGTGGTTTCCGGCTCCACCTACCAACCGCTCACATCACCGCCTCTGGTATCGATCACACCTAGTTGATCTTCGAAGACGTCGAAGGGCCCGTCCAACTCATCCGAGTCCACATCAAACGCTGCTAAGGGGAACTCGTTCCAATAATTTCCATACGCATTCTGAACGCCTCCTCCTCCTGTCAAAACTAAGCCGACGTAGTTCTCATCGAAGTGATTCCGCCCGGGTGTGCTCTCGGTTCCTAGGTTGATGTCATTCGGAGCGCCGAGGACGAGGCCGAACTTATCGTTAAGAGAGAGCATTGAGTAGCGCATCGTATTGGTGCCGAGCGACTCTCGAACATCTACCCCGTTCCTGCATCTTCCCACCGCGATGCGCTCGAAGATCGCGCCATCAAGGGCTCGCCCCAATACGCCGAACTCGAACTCAGCAACGTCTGTATAGGCCACTGTAGGGCTACCCCCTTCTAGGAGGACTCCTACCCTAGGGCGCTCCTGCTCCTCTTGCCTCATCCGGCCGTGCACATAAAGACCTGAGATCCCAGTACGTTCACCCTTTAAGACGAAGCACGTGGTCACGACCTCTTGCATAGTCTGAGAGAAATACTCTCCAGCCCCGCTAGCTATAGCCCTCCAAGTGAACACATAGACGCCGTCCTTGATCACAAAGGGTAGCCGCTCCCCCGTCGCCTCGCTCAGCTCCATATTCCCCTCAATCATGATGACGCTTCCGTACTCGGCGAGCTCTAGAGCTCGGGTCAGAGTGGCGAGGGGCTCTTCATAGGTTCCAGCATTATTATCATCAGCGCCAGCATCTAGGCCCTTCACGTAGAGGTGTGGAGATACCTCAACTCGCACGGAGACAGGTCCGTACAGTGCGCCTTCTGGACCATAAACCTCGTAAGAGAACTCATCCAGAACAGCGCCTTGGTCATTGATCGAGAGTCCGAACCAAGGGGTCCAATCGCCTCCATTCCATCTGGCTTCATTCTGTGCGTACCAAAGGGGCGTATATGAGATCTTCTGTGCGGCATGCAGCTCCAAACCCTCAGTCAGCGCGGGATCCCAGGTTGAAGCCTCTGTGATCACGATCGTGTAGTCATCGGGAAGCTGTCCGTCATTGCGCAAGACGTCCAACTCTCCCCCTAGGCTGTTCACAGTGAATTGATCGGACTTCCCTCCAGCCCCTGCTGGTGCGCTACCTCCTCCGGAGCAAGCTGAGAGACAGATGGCTATAGAGATGCTGAGGATGTTCTTCATGGGTATGTATCTTTGGCACTTGATTGGATCGCCCGGAGTGGCCGACCGCTCTTCTCACTTCCTGAAGGGGTCATAGAGCCCGTTCCGAAGGAGTTCTCTACAATTTGTGGCCGGGCAAGAATCGCACCTCACAGCCTCTAGAGGCTTATTTTCAAGGAACACGGAAGTCCCTAAACAAACCCTCCATTCAAATGGACGTCGTCAACATCCAAGAGAAGTTCGATCTCTTCCAAGACAAGTGGTCCCCGAAGGTGATCGGTGAACTAAACGACCAGCAGATCCTGCTCGCCAAGATCCAAGGCGAGTTCGTCTTCCACAAGCACGACGACGAAGACGAGCTCTTCATGGTCATGAAGGGCCAGCTCAAGCTAGAGCTCAGAGATCGCACCGTAGTGGTCAACCCTGGCGAGTTCTTTACTGTCCCGAGGGGCGTCGAGCACAAGCCCGTAGCCGAGGAGGAGACTCACCTCCTGCTCTTCGAGCCGCTCAGCACGAAGCACACAGGTGACGTCCAAGCGGACATCACCGTCGAGACCTACGAGCGGATCTGAGCCTCCCCCGCTTGGAGCTCAGGGCTTCAGCGGGACAGCGCAGTAGCAGCTCGCAGGCGGCTCGACGTCAGCCCGCGCCCAGGCGCGCTCTATGCGAGCTTCCATAGCTGCTGCCTGCGCCTCCTTGCCTTGCTTCGTGAGCGCTTGCTGCAAGCCCAAGAGACTCCACGCGTTCTCGGGATGCTTCATCAAGTTCTCCCGGTAAGACATCTCAGCACCGAGCGCGTCCCCGCTCGCGAGCTGGATCGCGCCTAGGGCGTGACGGATGGGGATCATCCACGGCGGCGGCTCCGTGTAGACGAGATCATGTTCAGTCCGGAGAGTGTCCTTCATGATCTGAATGGCGCGCTCAGGGTCCCCTTCACGCCAATAGATCTCAGCCTCCGCGACCCTGCGCGCGACCCCTAAGACGGTCTGAGCAGGATTGAAGGCGATGTACCAATCCTCCGGAATCTCAGCCACAGCGAGATCCAGGTGTGCGAGCTCGCGCCGCGCCTCCTTCGTGTGGCCTAAGTTTGCGAGGGCCATCGTGCGCGCGTACCTTCGGATCGCCCTGCTGGCCTTACGAAACTCCGGATACTCCGGGTGCTCCAGGATCTCATCCCACATCCCAAAGCGGATGTAGATGTGCATCCGCAGCGCGTTCATGCCGTCGATGTACGAAGCGAACTGCTCAATGACAGGCTCAGGCACGACCTGCGCGAGCTTGTCTGCGTACTGAAGCGCTAGCGCCCTTCTCCCCTCCATCATCGCGCCGAATGCGGTGAAGTGGACGTTATGAGCGTAGTAGTTGAGGTAGAAGGTCGGGCGCCCGTAAGCGGCCATGTAGACGTCATCGAGCTCTGCCGCGCGCTGGTTGACGCGGATCGCGTCGTCGTAGCGGCCCACGTTGATGTAGATGTGCGAAGGCATATGGACGAGGTGCCCGCTGCCCGGCATCAGCTCTCCTAGGAGGTCAGCCGAGGCGACCCCGCGCTCCGCTCGACCCGAAGACTCAACGATGTGGATGTAGAAGTGATGTGCGCCGGGGTGACGCGGCCCCAGCTCGATGCAGCGCTCAAGCTGAGTCACGATGGCCTCCGCGCGCTTCACTGGCTCGTAGTCGCTCGTCCAGTACTCCCAAGGCTGGCAGCACATCATGGCCTCTGCGTAGAGCGTCCCCACGTCGACATCTCCCGGGTAGCTCTCCCAGAGCTCTTTCATCTCAGCTCGATAGTCCTCATCAAGCTCTGAGCGCTCCATCGGAGAAGGCATAGGGAGGACCGCTCGGGCTCCGGCAGCAGCGATAAGGGCTCGCTCGAGCGCGTTTGCCGTGGACGCGAGGCGCTCAGCCTCTCGCTGCGCGACGAAGCCCCAGCTCGCTTCATCAGGCGTGACAGCGTTATTGTTGATGTCGACCCCTGAGTAGATGTGTGAGATCCCCCACCAGGCCATCGCGCAGTCCGGAGATTCCAGCGCTGCGCGAGCGAAGCACGCGGCCGCCTGATCTTGGTTATAGCCGTAGGTGTACCTCAGCCCTTGATCAAACCAGACTTGAGCCTCAGGAGACGCGCCGCTCACCTGACGCCCGTATTCGCCGAGGGGTGGGACCTCTAAGGCGCCGGTGGCCACGAGCTCTGCGACCTCCAGCGGGCTAGGGAGGCCTTCGCTGGGAGCGCTAGAGAGGGCGTTGCAGCCCTGAAGGAGCGGGAGTGAGAGAGCGAGAGCCAGCCAGGTGCGCATCATCAGTTAGACCTCCTAGGGTCTGGGGAAGCCTTGATCCTAGGGAACCTTACGCTCTGCATCACGGCCCAAGAGGTCCATCTCGTGCTTCTTGCGTTGGTTGTTCTGCCAGACCTCAGCCTCCTGCCAGCGGGGCTCGCTGAGCTGACTCTCCCAAGCTTCCAAGAGTCCGCTCAAACGCGCGACCATCGCTGGCTCCTCTCCTGCTCGATTCACAATCTCGCCGGGGTCTTCGGCGAGGTTCACCAAGATCGGGGAGCGGAGAGTGTCGTTCACTTCCCGAATCCTCAAGAACTTCCAGTCGCCCTCTCGCACAGCACCTGCGACGAAGCGGCGCCAATAAAGCGCCTCATGCGGAGGCTCGCTTCGCCGACCAGCGAGGAAGGGCGCTAGATCGACCCCGTCCAGCTCTGCAGGGAGCTTTGCGCCAGCCGCGCCAAGGGCCGTGGGCAGGAGGTCTAGGCTCGAGATCATCTCGTCGTATCGCCCGGCCTCTAACACACGAGGCCAAGAGATCACGAAGGGCACGCGCTGTCCCCCCTCCCACTTGCTGCCCTTCATGCCGCGCCAGGCGCCGTTATCTGAGCCATTGTTCGTCGCGCCGCCATTGTCCGAGAGGAAGACGACCATCGTATCCTCCGTCATCCCCTCCGCGTCCAAGGCCTCAAGGAGGCGCCCGACGCCCTCGTCCATCGCTGAGACCATCGCCGCGTACTTGCGACGCTTCTCCACCTCGATGCCGCTGAAGCGCTCGAAGAGGTCAGCGCGCGCGTGCATCGGCCCGTGCGGCGCCGTGTAGGAGAGGTACATGAAGAGCGGCCGCTCCGGGTCGCGCTCTCGCACGAGCCTGCAAGCCTCCTCCGTGAAGAGGTCGGTGACGTACTCGAACTCAGACTCCGCGACCTCTACCCCATCGCGCTCGATGCGCTGCGCCTTGCTCGGACGCTTCTCGAGCTTAGGGAAGTAGCTGCGCGATCCACCGCGCAGTCCGGTGAAGTGCTCAAAGCCCACCGCGAGCGGGTGGTTCTCTTCGAGGTAGCCTAGGTGCCACTTGCCCACCGCGACGCACTCATAACCTGCCGCTCCCAAGAGCCCGGCCGCGGTCGGGACCTCCGGCAAGAGGCCGTCCTTATTCGAGCCTAAGTTGCACTCAAAGCCGAAGCGCTGCTGGTGGCGGCCAGTGATGAGCCCAGCGCGGGAGGGCGCGCAGACCGAGGCCGTGACGTGCCCGTCGGTACATACGACCCCGCTAGCAGCCAACCTATCGAGATTCGGTGTCGGGATATCCACGCACCCCGTGAAGCCGAGGTCTGCATAGCCGAGGTCATCGGCGACGATCCAAATCACGTGCGGCCTAGACGCAGAGCGCCGCTCCTTCGGGAGACCTGTACAGGCGGCCAAAAGGAGCATGAGGCTGAGCCACCTCAAGAGGAGCGCTCCTTACCAACAGCCTCTCTCCACTCAGGCCAAGGGCCCGAGCTGGGCCTGAAGGCCTCCGCCCCATCACGGGTCCGGAGCAACCCCCTTGTGATGAGGATGTACACAGGCTTCCCGAAGCGCCGCCAGAGAAATGAGAGCGGTCTGCGGCGCTTTCCTCGACCTCTCCCACCCTCTCCAGCCAACGCAGGTCCTCTACCAGAGGCTGTGTATCTCGTTCGATGCTTGTGGACGTGACGCTCATCCTCAGAGACGCGGCTCCGGAAGATTGAACCTGCGCCCGCGTGCAAGCTCGCGAGCTGAAAGTCGACGATCGCTGGTCGGCCATCCGGCTGAACCAAGATGTTGGGCTCCTTGTGCAAGTCGTTGTGACAGACGCCGCGCTCATGGAGCTCTCCAACGAGGTCGTCCAAGAGCTCGAAGAAATCCATGGGCAGCTCGGTCGCGAGGGGCAGCGAGACCCCCTCGACCCACTCCCGCAGGAAGACGTCACCTCGCCTCGGCGCCCGACCTGAGGCCTGGGGCGCCCGCATCGCCTCCTCATCCTGAACGCTCCTCGGTACGCCACCCAGACCATGAAGGCTCTGGAGCGCGCGCTGCTCTCTCCGCGCGAGGAATCGCGCGATCACTCCAGAGAGCGGCAGGCGCCCTCCAGACGCGATACGCCGCGTGAGGCGCGCTCCGTCTTCGCGAGTGAGCAGCTCTACGCACCCAAAGGTGTCCTCTTTGAGGACCCGATGCACTTGCCAGGTCTTCATTTGCCGCCTATTGTCCGGCCTCATCTCCTCCCGTCTAGGGAACATCGTGAGCCAATCCCCCGCCATCCTCGTCCGCGGGCTCTCAAGGCGCTTCGGCGCCAAGCAAGCCCTCGCCCCCGTTGACCTCGAAGTCGCAAGTGGGGAGATCGTAGGCCTCATCGGGCCGAACGGGTCAGGCAAGAGCACCCTCCTGCGCTGCCTCGCAGGCGTCGTACGTAAGGACGCTGGAGAGGTGCAGATTGACGGCGTGACCCTCGCCGGAGACGGCGTCAACGTGCGACGACGAGTCACCTACTCTCCAGGCGAGGTGAACGCCTATGGTGAGCTTACGGGCGCTGGCCAGCTCGCGTGGCTTCTGCGCGGTCGAGACGCGGAGACGCTCACGCGCGCGAGTGGGCTCTCACAAGAGCTCGGGCTACCCCTCAACAAGCGCGTTAGGACCTATAGCCACGGGATGAAGCGCCAGCTCCTCTTCGCCGCAGCTGTGGCTCCAAAGGTCAAAGTCCGGCTCCTCGACGAGATGACCGAGGGTCTAGACCCCGCCATGCGGGCGGGGATCCTTGACAGGCTGCGAGCCGACGCGGACAGCGGCAACGCCATCCTGCTCTCTAGCCACCACTTCGGAGAGATCGATCGTGTTTGTGACAGGTTGGTGTTCATCAGCGGTGGCGAGAAGCTCTCTGAAGAGAGCCCCGAGAGCATCGCTGAGCGCGCCCGCGGGCTCGCCTCCCTGGAGTATCCCGACCTCCCCACAGCAGAGTCGGCGTACACCGCCATCAGCGAGCTAGGACTCGCCGCAGAGGAGCGCGGTGCGCGCCTCCTCGTACGCCTTGGAGACGAGGACCCCCAAGCTGCGCTCGCTCGCCTCCTCGCTGCCTCAGACCTCCCCGCCCCGACGTCGGTCGTGTACGGCAAGCTGCCCCTCGCCGACCTGTACCGCGAGCTCTACGGAGGGGACGCCTGCTAATGGAACGCACCCTCCGCTCATACCTCGTCCCGTCTCTGCTCTACGCGCTGCTCTTGGAGGCGATGCTCGCAGCCGCGATCATCTACTGGCCAGACTTCGAAGAGAACATCGACACCTACGGCGACATCCTCCCCTTCGAGAGCGTGCGCAAGATGGTGGAGTCGATCTCCGACACAGGCGTCGCTGCCTATGTGAACCTTCAGCACTTCTACAAGGCCTGCAACGTCCTCGGGACCTGCGCTGCGGTCTTCTTCGCTGTCGGCGCGGTCGCCGGTGAGGCGAACCGCGGCACCCTAGAGCTGTGGCTGTCCCGGCCGATCTCGCGCACTCGGATGCTCCTTGAGCGCTATGTCGCTGGCGCCCTCGCGATGATCGTGCCGATCTTCCTGACAACCGCCACGATCCCTTGGCTCCTCGAGCAAGTCGGAGAGGAGATGAGCCTCTCTGGGCTCATGCTCTGCTCTGTGCACGAGTCCATCTTCTTGATGGTGCTCTACTCTCTCGCCTTCTGCCTCTCGACCGTGACGAGCCGACCGATGCCTGTGGCCCTCGGGCTGCTCTTCGTGACGATCTTCCAGTTCTCCATCTACCTCGTGATGGAGTGGACTCACTACTCCTGGTTCCGCCTCGCCGACCTAGACGACTTCCAGTCCATCCTGCGCACCGGCTCGCTCGACGCCTCGATCTGCGTCCCTCTGGGAGTCGCGAACGTCGCCCTCTTAGGCGCTGCGCTCTACCTCTTCCACCGTCGCGTCCCCTGAGCGCTCAGGCTCAGGTGAACCACGCGGCCCAGCGCGCCCGCAGCGCCCACACGCGCGCGCCCTCACGCTGATACTTGACGACGCCAGCGACGAGGGTCGGCGCCCTCAAGAAGGCCGCCTTCGCTGCTGCCTTGTCTCCGCCGACCTGATGGGCTCGCCCGCGCAGGTAGGCAGACTCCGGCGTCTCCCCGTAGATGACGTCGTGTCGGTCGAGGCGAGCGAGGGCCTCCTCCCAGGAGCCGCCCTTGGTGAGCGCCTCTGCGAGCCGGCGCAGACCTTCCCCATAGCCGTGCTCCTCATCGAGCTCGACAGACCTTGTGAGGGCCGAGGCCGCCCCCGCATGATCACCTAGTGCGAGGCGCGAGCGCCCGACACGATAAGCCCACTCCGCGACCTCCGGCTCGTTGGCCATGGCCTCCTCTAGGTGACCGAGCGCCTCCTTGTGCCTCCCGTCCCCTGCCAAGAGCGCTCCGAGCTTGCCGCGGTTGTGCGGGGTATCGACCTCCCCGAGGGCCCCGACTGACTTGCGAAACTTCCGCCGCTCGACCAAGCGAGCACCCAGGCGGGCAGAGGCGAGGCTCACCACGACCGCGGCGAGGTAGAACCCTAGGAAAGGGATCTGGAAGACTCCCCCTACAAAGGGGAGCTGCCGGAGCACGATGAGGGCCACAAAGACCACGGCGAAGAATCCTATAAGGCGCAGCACGGGCCTGAGCGTACCTCTTTCCCTATGCTCCTCACCATGGCCATCGCCCCGGAGCTCATGCGCGCCCTCGGAGACCTCGCGCTCCTGCCCCCGCGCCTCCTCCAGCAAGTCATCGCGCAGCCCGCACGCTGCCGCGAGCTGGCCGAGCTCTTGGACCGCGAGCCGACCTTCAGCGACAAGGCCCCTGACGCCGCCGCCCTCCCAGAGCGACCGCTGCGCCTCTTCCTCTCTGCCGCAGAGGACTCCGGTGAGATCCACGCCGCGAACCTCGCCCACGCTCTCTCGGTAGAGTGCGCTGCCCTCGGCCTCCCTGCCCCTGAGCTCTTCGGCTTCGGCGGCGATCGCATGGAGGCAGCGGGCGTCGAGCTCCTCGCCCGCCCAGTAGACCACGCCGCCATGGGCATCGGGGCGGCGCTCGGAAAGCTCTCTTACTTCTCGGGTCTCTTGAACACCGCCGCAGAGACCTTCCAGAAAAGGAGCCCAGACGTGTTCGCACCTGTGGACTCGCCGGCGCTGCACGTCCCCCTCGCGCGCATCGCCAAGAAGTACGGCACCGACACGGTGCACTTCGTCGCGCCTCAATACTGGGGCTGGGCACCATGGCGCGTGAAGGGCTACGCAAAGGCCGTCCACACGGCTCTCACGATCTTGCCCTTCGAGCCCGCCTGGTTCGCTGAGACCGGCGTGCGCACCGAGCACGTGGGACACCCGCTCTTGGACGCACTCGCGGAGGTCCCCGCTACGAGGCCCGGACCTGAGGCGCGTGACATCGTCCTCCTGCCGGGAAGTCGAGCGAGCGTGATCGACCACAACCTGCCCTGGATGCTCGAGCGCGTCGCGCCCCTCGTCCAAGAGGGCGCGAGCGTCGCGGTCTTGCAAGACAGCTCTAGGCACGGCGGTCGCGTGCGAAACCACGTCCTGAACTCCTCCGTCGCCGAAGCGGTCAAGGTGAGGACCGGTGACCTCCACGCTCACCTCGCCAACGCGCGGACCGCCTTCAGCGTCTCAGGGACCGTCCTCCTCGACCTCCTCCACCACCGCCTCCCCACGGTCGTCGTCTACAAGCTCGAGTCCGGGCTCGCGTGGATCCGGCCCCGCCTGCTGAATGCGCCCCACTTCTCCTCCACCAACCTCCTCGCCGGCCGCGAGGTGCTGCCCGAGTTCGGCTTCTCCGGGAGCGGACCCGCAGCGGCGGTCGAGTCAGCCCTGCAGCGCGCTCATCAAGACGAGGCTTGGCGCGCCGAGTGTCTTGCTGGTCAGGACGAGGCCGCACAGCGCCTCGGCCCTCCTGGAGCCACCACGAGGGCTGCTCGCGCGATCCTGCGACACGCCCAGGGCAGCCAGGGAGTGCCGTCCTGAGCCCTCGTAAGAAAAGGCCGGATTTCTTGAAGGCGCCGCAGGGCGAGGCGTACGGGGCGGAGATGCCTAACTTGACGACACGCCTCATGAACCAAGTGAAGGACGGAGACGCCAGCGCCTTCGACGAGCTCGTAGCCGCTGTGACCCCACGCGGGCACAGCGTAGCCCTCTCGCTCGTAGGCTCCAGGGACGACGCCACCGACCTCGTCCAGGAGGCCCTCACAAAGATCTACGCCGCGCGCTCCTCTTATCGGAGCGGTGAGCCCTTCCTCCCCTGGTTTCACCGCATCCTCCGCAACGCCTGTATCAGCTTCTTGCGCAAGAAGGGTCGAGTGAAAGCGCGCTCACTCAGCGTGACTGCAGATGATGACGGCGCAGACTGGGAGATTGAGTCCTCCGACCCGAAGCCCGATGAGCTCGCGGCCTCCTCAGACACCGCAGCGCGCGTACGCGCGGCGATCGACACCCTCCCGCTCAAGCATCGCGAGATCCTCTGCCTGAGGCACTTCGAAGAGCTCTCCTATGACGAGATCTCTGAGCACTTAGGTATCCCCGAGGGAACCGTGATGAGCCGCCTATACCACGCCCGAAGCCGCCTCGCCGAGCGACTCGGTGACCTCCTCGAGCCCTAACCCAGAGCCACTAGCCGTGACTGACCAGAACCCTCTCCCTGAGCCCACCGAGGACGAGCTCCTCGCCATGGCCTACGCAGACGGCGAGCTCAATGAGGAGGCACGCCGCGAGGCCGCACACCGCATGACCTCCGACGACGCCTTCGCCCTGCGAGTCGCTCACTATCAGCGCCTAGACGTCACGGCGCGCACAGCTGCGATTGAGCCTCAAGACATCGCCCACGCCAAGCTCGAGGCCGAGCCGACCCAACGCGCCGCCTTGAGCCTCGGCTGGCTCACGCTGACCCTCGGGATCGTCGGCTCCTACGCCTGGCTCTTCTACGAGATGATCCGGGACCCTGAGATGCCTATCCCTCTCAAGGTCCTCACGCTCTCCGCCGTCGGCGGCTTCTTGCTCCTCTTCCTCGCTGTCTTGCGTAAGCGCCTGCGCGAGCTCCCCTATGACCCCTACACGAAGGTCCAACGATGATCGTCACCACCTGCGACACAGTCCCCGGACAAGAAATTGAGGCTGCCGTCGGCATCTGTCGCGGCAGCGCCATCCGCGCCCGACATGTCGGTAAAGATATCCTCGCTGGCCTGAAGAACATCGTCGGCGGCGAAATGCATGAGTACTCCAAGCTCCTCGCCGAGACCAGGGAGCAAGCTCTCGACCGCATGACCGAGGATGCGCGCGCCCAAGGAGCCGACGCGGTAGTCGCCGTGCGCTATGCCTCCACGGCGATCAGCCAAGGCGCGGCCGAGTTCCTCGCTTACGGCACCGCTGTCAAGCTCAAGTGAGCTAGTTTAGACATCGACATTCTGCGCGACTTGAACGCTTGACGACCTCTTCCCCGCTCTCGCTTCAGGGGTTGCTGAGCGAGCCTGAGCGAGAGAAGCTCGAGATGCCCGAGCCCGGCTCCAGCTCGTAGGTCGCGCCGTCCACCTCGAAGGCGTCACCGAAGTAGACAAAGCGGGTTCCGTCAGGGAGCTCGAACTCTAGGGGCCCCTCAAGGGAGTCGAAGTACCGCGTGACCTCCTCGCCTGGATACTCGTTGAGGTCAAGAGAGACACCAGAGTGCTCAAAGCGGACGCTGAGGCGCCCCTCTTCGATCATCAGCTCTCGATCCACGCCGCCAGCCCCTGTCCTAGTCATCCTCACAGTGCTGTGCACTGGGTGAGTTGAGATGAGCTCCCCATAGCGGGCCTCGCTCACAGGGAGAGAGCAAGCGACACAGAGGACACAGAGCGCAGCGGTGATGCACTTCATGGGCACAAGGATATAAAACTTCCTAGCGCCGTGTGGATCTACTTCCAGGTGATGAAGTCTTCGGGTGACTTGCGAGTGATGTCGGGGACCTCACAGTCCTCCGCGGGATAACCCACCGGGATCAGCAGATAGGCCCGCTCGTTCCGAGGGCGCTCGAGGATCTCCTCCAGGAAGCCCATTGGGCTCGGGGTGTGGGTCAGGGTCGCGAGGCCCGCCTGGTGGAGCGCGGCGAGGAGAAAGCCCGCGGCGATACCGACAGACTCCATGACGTAGTAGTGCTTTCGCTTGACCTCATCCTCCAAGCCATACGCCTGTCGAAAGATGACGATGAGCGCGGGCGCGTCCTCTAGGAAGGGCTTGTGATCATCAGTGCCT
This sequence comes from Planctomycetota bacterium, assembly GCA_022446815.1. GTDB lineage: Bacteria > Planctomycetota > UBA1135 > UBA1135 > JAKVCE01. The sequence continues at coordinate 35,288 of JAKVCD010000009.1, read as the reverse complement.
AGAGGCTCGAGGTCCTTGAGCCACTCCTCCCCCATACGCCACTCGTAGTTCTCGCGCTCCTCCGCCTCAGCCGCCTCGCGGATGCGACGCTTCAATGCAGGGTCACGCACGACGACGAAAGACCAGGGCTGGAGGTTCGCGCCCGAAGGCGCGCTCCCAGCCGCGCGCAGGCACTCCTCGATCACTCCCTCAGGGAGCTCCTCCCTAGAGAACTCTCGCACGCTGCGACGGGTCTCCATCACAGCGCGGAAGGCGCGCGCTGCCTCAGCGACGCTCTCCGGATCCTTGCGCTCGAACGCGAGGGGAATGAAACCCTTCTCCGTCATGCCATCAAGGTACGGGCTCAAAGACCCTCAGTCATAGCCTCCTTGCGGGTAGGACCTGATTTAGTAGGTTGTTGAAATGAAGGCCAAACAGTTGATCTCAGCGGTCACGCTGACCTTCATGCAGGCAGCGCTGATCTGCTGGCTGATGCTCGCCCCCTTCGCGTGGATCTTGCGAGATGGCATGGGTCCTGAATCTGTAGAGACTCAAGGTCTCACCGCTGTCCTGCGTGCCCTGACGACCTTCCATTGGGGCCCCATCTTCCTAGCCCTCGCAGCAGCGAGCTGGCTCTTCAAGGCCAGAGCTCCACTCCCAGACCCCGGCTGGGAGCGCCGCTGGGCCATCATCGGAGCCGTCGGAGTGCTCACTGTCGCGGTGAGCTTCATCCTGATGAGCGGGACCATCTATGGCTCCTAGGAGCCCTTCTCTGTACCCCCGTCTAAGTTCCTTGGACGAAAGCGGCGCCTGATGCGTCAAAATGAACCGCTGGCATCCTCAGTGAACCCTAGCCCAGCAGCAGCGTTAGAAGAGCGTCCGAGAGCCCAGATCGATATGAACATCCTCCTCAGTCTCCCCCTCCTCCTCTGCCCGCTCGCTCCGACTGCACAAGACCCCACGACAGCGACCGCCGAGACCGTCTCGCAGTTCGACCTGAAGGGCACGATCGACGCCTCCGTCCGCTGGATGCGCGCGCGGCAGTCCGAGGACGGGAGCTATGAGGGCAAGGTGGGCACGACCTCGCTTGTCTTGCTCTCTCTCGCTGAGTCTCCGCGCAAATATCGAGCTCAGGACGGACCCTTCATCCAAGACGCCATCGAGTTTCTCGCCAGCCGGCAAGACCCCAACACCGGCACGATCGCTGACCCCGACTCCGACAAGATCGAGGCGATGACTCAGACCATTACGGCTTGGATGGCGCTCACCAAGCTCGGCGACCCGCGCAGCCTCTCGCTCGCGGAGAAGATCGAGGCCTCCCTCGCCAGCCCTCCTCAGTTCCCTAAGCGGAGCGACGACTTAGAGGGCGCGGCCGAGCTCGTTCGGCGCCATCTCCCCCACGTCCGTGAGGACGGCTCTTGGAATGGCCCGAGCGGCCCTCTCGTCGCCACCGCTGAGGCCGCGCTCGGTCTCTCCGAGGCCTACAGGATCATCAAAGCCAATGCGCCGAAGAAGGGGCCTAGCGCTGCGAGCCTCCTGCCGAAGTTCGATCCGGCAGACCGCGAGAAGACGATCGCTGCGATGCGTCGCGGCGCCGGCTTCCTCGTCATGCTCTCGGACGGCGAGGGTCGCTGGGGACCGCCGGAGGGGCCTGACGCCGGCATCACAGCCATGGCCCTCGGCGGCCTGCTCTGCGTCCCTGAGCCTAGGCCTCGCGGTATCCAAGCCGCCATCGACAAGGGCGTGGCCTGGCTCGCCTCCTTGCAGGACAAGGACGGCTCGATCCACGACGGAAAGCTCAAGAACTACATCACCTCTGCCTCTGTGATGGCCATGAGTCGCGCGGGCCGCAATGAAGACGCGCCGCGCATCGCCAAGGCGCGTGACTTCCTGCTCGTGCTGCAGTCCGACGAGGGCGAGGGCTACTCCGAGGGCGACCTCTACTACGGCGGGATCGGCTACGGCGGCGACGAGCGCCCCGACCTCTCGAACCTGCAGATGGCCCTCGAGGCTCTAGCAGCTGCGGGCGTGGAGAAGGGGGACCCCGCCTACCAGCGCGCGCTGAAGTTCCTCGAGCGCACCCAGAACCGCTCGGAGTCCAACGACACGAAGATCGAGCGCGACGGCGCGACCATCCGCTCCGGCGATGACGGCGGCGCGGGCTACGCCCCCGCTGACTCCAAGGCCGGCTTCGTCACCCTCGCCGACGGAACGAAGGTCCCGCGCTCCTACGGTTCGATGACCTACGCCCTCTTGAAGGGGCTCATCTTCGCAGGGCTCCCGAAGGACGACCCTCGCATGGAGGCCGCGTGGGGCTGGATCCAAGCTCACTACACACTCGACGTGAACCCTGGCTTCGAGGAGAGCGATGACCCCACCGCTGGCTATCAAGGGCTCTTCTACTACTACCTCACGATGGCCCGCGCGCTGGACCTCTACGGCTCAGAGACGATCACCGATCCCGAGGGCACCCAGCACGCCTGGCGTGCACAGCTCTGCGGGCGCCTCCTCTCGCTCCAGAGCTCGGAGGACGGCTCCTGGATCAACAAGAACTCCCCGCGCTGGTGGGAGGGCAACCCCCTGCTCGCCACGAGCTACGCTCTCCTCGCCCTAGACGCCGCGCTCCCCATGGGGGAGTGAGGGACGCGCCAGAGGGCTGCGCCCTTTGCTAGGGTCTTGCCATGCGCAAGATGCCCCTCCTCCTCGTCGCCGCGGGCTCTCTCCTCGCGGCCTGTGAGTTCCTCCCCAAAGCGCCGCCGCGGCCTGTAGATGATCGCCCAAACGTCGTCGTCATATTCACCGATGACCAGGGCTGGGCTGACATCGGCACCCAGGGCGCCGTGGGCTATAAGACGCCGCACCTCGACCGCCTCGCTGCGGAGGGGACGCGCTTCACAGACTTCTACGCCGCGCAGCCGGTCTGCTCGGCCTCGCGCACGGCGCTGCTCACGGGCTGCTACCCCAACCGATTAGGGATCCACGGGGCTATAGGTCCGCGCAACACGCACGGCATCAACGATGAGGAGACGACCCTCGCCGAGGTGTGTAAGTCGCGCGGCTACGCGACCGCCATGTTCGGCAAGTGGCACCTCGGCTATCAGACCCAGTTCCTCCCCGGCAACCACGGCTTCGACGAGTCCTATGGGATCCCCTACTCGAACGACATGTGGCCCTGGCACCCGGCCTACGCGCACTTCGAAGATCCAGTCGAGAAGCGCAAGCGCGGCTACCCGGACCTCTTCACCTTTGAGGGCTTAGAGATCGCTGACCCGGAGGTGACGGGGCCGGACCAGATGCGCTTCACGACGGACTTCGGCGACCGCGCGGCGAACTTCGTGCGCGCCCACGCTGACGAGCCCTTCTTCCTCTACCTCGCCCACCCGATGCCCCACGTCCCCCTCTTCACTGACGAGGACTCCATCGGTCGCAGCGAACAGGGCGCCTATGGTGACGTGATCGAAGAGATCGACGACTCCGTCGGCAAGATCCTCGACGCCCTAGATGAGTGCGGGATCGCAGAGAACACCCTCGTCATCTACACCTCTGACAATGGTCCCTGGCTGAACTACGGAGATCACGCAGGCACCACAGGTCCGCTGCGCGAAGGCAAAGGCACCACCTTTGAAGGCGGGGTGCGCGTCCCCTGCCTCGTGCGCTACCCAGGCCGCGTCCCCGCGGGACGAGTGAGCCGCGAGCCCTGGATGACGATCGACCTCCTCCCCACCGTCGTCAAGCTCATCGAGGCCGAGCTACCTGAGCAGACCATCGACGGCATGGACGTCTGGCCGCTACTCGCTGGTGAGCCCGGCGCGCGCTCTCCGCAGGAGGCCTACTTCTTCTACTACCACCAGAACCATCTCGAGGCGATGCGCTGCGGCCCTTGGAAGCTCCACTTCCCCCACGGCTACCGCTCGATGGTCGGCATGACGCCGGGCTCTGGCGGCACGCCAGGCAAGTACGACTACAACGTCAAGACAGGGCTCGAGCTCTACAACCTCGAGGACGACATCTCCGAGTCAAAGGACCTCGCAGCGGAGCACCCCGAGGTCGTGGCCCGACTCAGCAAGCTCGCAGACGGGATGAGAGCGCGCCTCGGAGACAAGCTGACTGAGGTCAAGGGCAGTGAGAACCGCGCGCCGGGTAGGGTGGAGAAGTGAGCGCGCCGCTCAAGCTCTACAGGGTCCCTGCCTCCTCCGGCGCGCGCCTCATCGCAGAACTAGACGGCGCCTTCTACGAGGCGCCCCCAGAGCACGAGCCGCCCACGACGAACGGCTCCGTGCTGCGTGGCTTCCTCGCCGACGGCGGCCTCGTCGAGCGCCCTGCTCCCGAGGGCCCGCTCTTGCCTGCTGTAGACCCCGCCGCGGTCGGCAAAATCGTCTGCTTAGGCAAGAACTTCCACGCCCACGCAGCGGAGTTTGGAGAGGAGGTCCCCGAGGACCCGCTCTTCTTCCCGAAGCTCCCTGAGACCCTCGTCGGACACTCAGCAGAGGTCTCTGTGCCGGCGCACTACACCGATCGCTTCGACCACGAGGCAGAGCTCGCTGTGGTGATCGGCGCGGACGGCGCCGACATCCCCCTTGAGGAGGCTATGTCCCACGTCGCCGGCTACACCGTCGCCAACGACCTCACCGCGCGCACCCTGCAAGGCGCAGACAGGAAGAAGGGCTGGCCCTGGTATCGAGCCAAGAACTTCCCCGGCTCTTGTCCGCTAGGCCCCTGCTTCGTCCCCGTAGATGAGCTAGAAGCCTCCGACCTCGCCATCACCTGCCACGTGAACGGTGAGCTCCGCCAAGACTCGCGCACGAGCCTGATGGTCGTCCCCATCAACCGCGCCATCGCGCATCTCTCCACCTACCTCCCCTTGCACGCAGGAGACATCATCCTGATGGGCACGCCCGCAGGGGTGAGCGCGCTCAGTGATGGTGACGTCGTCGTCTGCGCGGTAGAAGGGATCGGCGAGCTCAGCTCGACGATCCGGCGCGACTGACTCTCAGCCTCAGATTGAGCGTGAGATCGACTTAGGCCAGGTGAACTGGCGGTGCCCTTCCATACCGCCGAGGAAGCCGAAGCCTGACTGTCGCGCACCGACCCACGGGGTTCCGGGGGCGCCGCCGAGGTATTGGTTGATCCCGACCTGTCCGGCCTGCATACGCGCCGCGACGCGCGCGCCGCGCTCGGTGTCTCCAGAATAGACGTTCGCGCCGAGGCCATAGGGCGTGTCGTTGGCGAGGCGAACAGCCTCCTCCTCGCTCCCATCGAAGGTCGACAAGGAGACGACCGGGCCGAAGGTCTCCTCGTGGGTGATGCGCTGATCGGCTGCGACGTCAGCTAGGACCGTCGCTGGGTAGTACCAGCCCGGCCCGTCAGGACAGCTACCGCCCATCACGAGGCGCGCACCATCAGAGATCGCCGCGTCAACCTGCGTCACCACCTTGGCTCGCTGGTCCTCACTCACGAGCGGGCCCATCTTCGAGCTCGCGTCGAAGCCGTCACCGTGCGTCCACTCCGACGCAAGCGCGGCCACCTTCTGCTCAAACTCTGCAGCCGCAGACTCCTCAACATAGACGCGCTCGACCGCGCAGCAGACCTGGCCGGTGTTCCGCAAGGAGTGTCGCACCGCGCACTCAGCGGCGGCGTCGAGGTCCGCGTCAGCGAAGACCACCAGCGGATCCTTCCCGCCCAGCTCCAAGACGAGGCGCTTTAGCTCCTTGGAGGCGCTCTCCATGATCCGCTTGCCCGTCGCCCGACTGCCGACGAAGCCGACCATGTCGATGTCTGCTGCGACGAGCTCAGCGCCGGTCTCTCCTGCGCCATGCACGAGGACTAAGACGTCGGCGGGGACACAGGCCTGGATGATCTCAGCGATGGCCTGGCCAGTCAGGGGCACGTGCTCGGAGGGCTTGAAGACGACGGTGTTCCCTGCTGCGAGGGCGGGGCCCAGGATCTGCAGGGGCATCCCTACGGGGAAGTTCCAGGGCGTGATCGCGGCGACGACACCGTGCGGCATCCGCACGAGCTGCGTCTCGTTCCCCTCGGTCTTAAAGCTCTGGGGAGCGAGGGCCTCTTGGACCTCCTCGAGCTCAGCTTTGACCATGTTCGTGAAGCCCTGAACCTCGCGCTTCGCGTCCTCGTAGAGCTTGCCCATCTCCTGAGTCGCGAGCCGCGCCAGCTCGTCAGAGCGCTCGGCGATGCCGTCAGCGATCCCAGCGAGCATCCGACAGCGCTCCTCAATCCCCAAGGCAGCCCAAGCGGGCTGCGCGGCGCGCGCACGCGCCACAGCGTCGCGCACCTCCTCGGGCGTGGCGCAAGGGAGCTCAGCGAGGAGCTCACCGGTGGAGGGGTTGAGGTTCTGGATGCTGTCGGTGCTCTGGGTGGTGGTCATAGTCGTCTCATAGTAGCCATCCCCCGTCGATTCCGAGGTCTTGACCTGTGATGTGTCGAGCGTGGGTGAGGAAGTGCACTCCATCGGCCACGTCGCTCGGGGTCCCAGCATGCCCTAGAGGGATCTTCGCGTGGAGCGAGGGGTCCAAGGTCGAGGGGTGTGCGCCGGCGTGCGGGATGAGCCCCGGAGAGATCATGTTCACTCGCACCCCATGCTCTGCCTCTTCCCGCGCGAGCGAGCGCATCAAGACTGCGAGCGCGCTCTTAGCCGCGGCATAAGCCGGAGTCTTCGTCCGAGCCCCGAGGCCAGCGAGCCCCGCAGTCCCGAAGAAGAGCATCGAGGCGTCACCTTCACCGCGAGCTGCAACCCTGAGGGCGCCACGCGCAGCGTCCGCCATCTCCATCGCCGTAAAGACATTGCTCTGAAAGAGGGCGCGCAGCTGCGCGGTGCTCATCTTAGAGAGGCTCCCCTCTTCATAGTCACCGACCGCGTGGACGAGGTGGCTGACAGCGCCATCGATCGCTAGCACTGACTCGATCAGCGCCGCGCACGCGCCATCCTCCGAGAGGTCCGCTCGGTGGACGCGCCCAGGGAAGCGCTCCTCTAGCGAGGCTGCTTGCTCCTCGGAAGAGCGCCAGACGACATGAACGCGGAGCCCAGCTTCGCTGAGTCGCTGCGCGGCGGCTAGGCCCAGCCCGCGCGCGCTGCCCGTCACGAGCGCGACGGGGGCTTGCTCTCCTCGAGTGCTCACCCCGTGAGCCTAACAGGTCTAGGACCCGCTCAGTCGAGCAAGCCGACCCGCGTGGGTGGCCAAAGGCACAGATCCACTTTCCCCTTCAACAGCTCTTCGTGGACTAAGCCAAACTCACGACTGTCTGAGGAGTGCGGACGGTTATCCCCCAGGACGAAGTAGTGCCCAGGCTCTACCGTCGCCTGCATATAGCTGGTCTGGTCTAGGTCAGCGACGTAAGGCTCATCCATCGCCCTCCCGTTCACAAAGACCTCTCCCGCGAGGATCTTCACCTCATCACCGGGTACCCCGATAATGCGCTTGATGTAGTCCAGGTTGGGGTTGAGGGGGTAGCCCATGACGACGATATCGCCGCGCTGCACCGGCGCGAACATGTAGCTGAAGCGATCGATCACGATCCTGTCACCGTCACGGATGCCGGGGTTCATGGACTGACCGCGGACGATCGAGAAGTTGAAGAGCAGCATCCAGCCCAGGAAGACCACCAGCGCCAGCTGTAGCGAGGCTACAGCCGCCCTGATGACACGGAGAGTAGCCTCAGGGTCTGCAGCCGGGCGCTCCACATACGCAGGAGGGCCGGGGAGCGCGATCGCGCCTCCCTGAACATCCAGAGCACGGCCCCGAAGCCTTAGCTCGAGGCCGAGACGGCGAAACTCATTAGCAACTTCGAACGGATTGCTGCCGTAGAGGTTTTCTTTTTGCTCATGACTTGAGGGTGCCATCCCCCATGCAATCGGCACGCCGTCGGCTCATTCTTGAAGTTCCTGCCCCTAAAATTGTTCAGGCGCTCTCCCTTCCCAGATTCAAGCCCCAGCCCATGGTGTATCGAGCGTTCACCTCCCCTCGCACGTTGAGCAGGCGCTCACCTGACGCCTTGGCCCAGCGATAGGCGTCAACCCCAAAGGGTCCGAAGTAGCCCGCCTTTGCGAGCGATCCCGCCACGAGGAAGGCTGACTGATCAAGCTGAGCGGCCTCGCTGGGAGCGAGCTCACCAGCCTCCGCTGAGCGGGTCTGCTGCCAAGCCCCTTGTGAGTCACACTCCTGCACGAGGGGCTCATGAATCTCTACCGCTCCATCTTTGTGCAGAAAACCATGAACGACGAACTCCATCTCGATTTCCACCAAGGGCTCTACCTGCAACCCGCCCTCACGAAGCGAAGCCTCGACCCACGCGACGTCAGAGTCTGTGAGAGCCCCTGGCCCGACTCGACGCTGACCTCTCCCTGCAGCGCCGAAGGCCCTCTTCAGGACCCAAGGGACCTGCCTCCTCCTGAGGACCTTACGCAGCGAGGAGAGATCCACGACGAAGGCTGCCCCAGAGAGGGTCTGCCCCATCGAGGCTGAGAAGGCCCTATCATTCACAGCTCGCAGCACCTCAACCGACGGTGCCTCCTCAGGCACCGCGCCCACAGCCTCCAGGCGAGCGAGAGCGCTCCGGGTCGGACACCAAGCTCTCCCAACAGTCCCTGGAGGAACTCGTGTCCCCTCTTCTACGAGGATGTCGCCAGGAGCGAGCAGGCGCTCCGCCTGGCGACTGACCTGCGCGAGGACCTCCTTGAGCGAGCTGGATGGCTCCCAAGCTCCCCGGTTCGCCAACTCGAAGTCAGCGTCTAGGTTCAAGACCCAAGCTACCGGGGCTGCCATGACGTGAGCTCCTCGAGGAACGCCTCTTCATAGCCAGCGCGAAGACGCGCGCTGTGATCCATGCTTGGCCCCTTCATCAAGATCGGTGAGAGCGGCCGCGGCAAGCGCTCGCGCCACGCCTCAAAGGAGCGCTCCCCAGTAAACTCCTCGAACCAACGCCCGGCGAAGCGTACGTGCTCGATCTCCTCTTCCCCGACCACCTCTTGCAGTCGAGCGCCGTCCTCATCTCCGACTGCCCGGAAGCGCTCGGCGAAGACAGCAGCGTGGTCTAAGTTCGCTCCCTCGAAGCCCATCCCCAAGACAGCGCAGAACTCAGCTGGACCCTCGCATGCTGGGACCCGCTCCCAGAACCAGTCTCTGACGCCAAACTCCTCAATGGAGTGGCCGAGGCGTTCGATGTGCCTTCGGTACATACCCATATGTCGGATCTCGTCGCTCGCGAGCTTCACCAGCCCCCGACGAAAGGCCTCAGGAGTCCCGGAATGGACCAAGAGCGCCCAGCAGAACAGCTCCGCCGCCTGGAGCTCGTGGTGATGGAAGGAGGCCAAGAGCCTCGCGCGCACGCTCGGGTCCACGAGCGCGCCCGGGCGTGGAGTCTTGGACGCCTTCTCAATCACCTCGAGCTCAGGCGGCCTCCCGGGCCTCAGGCTCGCTGCGAGCCCTTCAGGAGCCCTCCAACCGCTGAACTCAAGCGGCGCTCGGGGCGGATTGAGCTTCATCGCGAGGTCTTCTGTACACAGAAACCTCCAGGCCCATCCCTCAATACCATCTCGCGGCATTTCCACGAGAGAATGCTAGCGCAGCGGCAGAGCCTGTTCCCTAGCAATCACTCACACTTCACCATCTTAGCTGCCGTGGGACTCTGCGTTCGCGCTACGCCTCTCCCTAAAACGAGCGGATGCAAACGCGAGACTCAGACATTTTGAGAACTATGCGGAATCAAAATGCATCAGATCGGTTGTAGATCCACCTACCTCACCGCTCCCACTGGGTCATGGATAAAAAGATGATGCTCAAAATAACGCCGCTCGCTCTCCTCGCTCTCACAGGGTCCCTCGTCATCCCCAGTTCTGCAGCTCAAGGTGGCCCACTAGGTCTACCTCCCTTCCCAGCTGAAAACCCTCTCACGGAAGAGAAACGCATCCTCGGCAAGCTCCTCTTCTGGGAAGAGCAGCTATCAAGCTCAAACAACGTCTCCTGCGGAACCTGCCATATCCCGGAAAGTGGCGGCGCAGATCCGCGAACCGGACGCCACCCCGGACCTGACGGTATCAATGGGAGCCCTGATGACATCCTCGGCTCCCTCGGAGTTCGTTCCTCAGACGAACTAAACGACTTCGAGCCTCACGACAACTTTGACTTCGCCGCCCAAGTGACCGCACGTGTCAGTCAGTCAAATCTGCTCGCCGCTTATGACAGTGAGCTCTTCTGGGATGGTCGCGCTGCGACACGCTTTATCGACCCTGAGAATGGCGAGATCGTGATCCTGGTCGGCGGCGCCCTTGAGAGTCAAGCCGTCGAGCCCATCCTCTCTACGACCGAGATGGCTCATGAGGGGAGGACATGGGACGACGTACGCGAGAAGCTGACGCTTGTACGGCCGATGGCCCTCGCTACCGATCTACCGCGCGACATGGCCGCGGTGATCTCACAGGGGGAGGGATATCCGGAGCTCTTTCAACGCGCGTTTGGTGACTCCACGATCACTGCCCGCAGGATCGCCTTCGCCCTAGCGACTTACCAGCGCACGCTCGTACCCGACCAGACCCCCTTCGATCTTTTCCAGCAAGGTCAACAAGACGCGATGACTAACGCTCAGATCCAAGGAATGAACACCTTCAATGGGGCTGCACGCTGCGACCTTTGCCACCCTGCGCCCGTCTTCTCGGATGGCCTCTTCCACAACCTCGGCATCCGCCCTCATCAAGAGGACGTAGGGAGGCGCGAGGTCACAGGCCTATTCGCTGACAGGGGCAAGTTCAAAACACCCAGTCTCCGGAATGTTGGGCTCCGCGATCGCTTCTTCCACAATGGCCTCAATGGTGATGTCAACAACCCGCCTCCGATCGGCGGAGGTCCGCTCGGCGAGGTCTTCTCGCTCTATATCAATGGTGGAGGGCCCTTCGGAGCAGGAAACCTTGACCCCCTCCTACTGCCCATAGGGAATGTCGGCCCGGGCCAACTAGCCAACGTCCGCGACTTCATTGAGAACGCTCTCACTGATCCGCGAGTCGAGGCAGCGGAGTTCCCGTTTGACCGCCCTCGCCTCTACTCTGAGCGCACCGTGGACGGGATCGAGTTCTATGGGAGCGGCGAACCGGGGAGCGGCGGTGAGGTCCCTGAGATCCTGGTAGAGGTGACTCCAACCGCAGACAATCCCGACTTCAGGATCGGCGTGACGAACGCCTTAGCCGGCGCGCCCGCATACCTCTTCATCATCCCTACGACTGCCCCTATGGCGGGACCGATAACGTCTATGGGTCATGTGACTGCGAGCCCGATCACGGGTCGTGTGACTGCGAACCCGATCACCTTGAGCGTTGATGGTGCAGGAGCTGGCTACGGCACGTGGCATGGCACCAGGCGCCCAGACCCTGCCATGATCGGACGCGTCGTCGATATGCAATGGTGGGTCGTGGATCCGAGCTCATCCAGCGGCATAGCCAAGTCGAGGTTCGCGAGACTCACCATCTTCTAGCAGGCGCTCGGAGCTACGAATGTTGAGAGCCGGCACAGGAGAGTGTTCAGCCAGCCCTCCTTGCTAGCGTAAGGTCAGGGGTCTAGGGTGGTCTCATCAGAGGGTCGCCCTTGAGCCCCCTTCTCACCGCCTGTCTGCAGCCCCTAGAGATCCCCCTTGAAAGAACTCAACGTCGACCAAACCTGCGAAGTGCTCAACAAGATCATGGAGTACGAGCTCGCCGGAGTCGTGCGCTACACCCACTACGCGCTGATGGTGACGGGCCCTCACCGGCTCCCGATCGTGGACTTCATGCAAGCTCAGGCGAGTGAGTCCCTGACCCATGCCCAGCAAGCAGGAGAGATCCTCACCGGGCTCGGTGGTCACCCCACCCAAGGGATCGCGAACATCGAGGAGACGCACCAGCACGACATCTACAGCCTGCTGCGAGAGTCCCTCACTCATGAAGAGACCGCCACGAGCCTTTACAAGGAGCTCCTCGACGTCGTCTGCGACGCGAGCGTCTATATCGAGGAGTACGCGCGACAGATGATCGGCCAGGAAGAGCTCCACACCCTCGAGCTGCGCAAGATGCTGCGCGACTTCGAGCCAGGCTCCTCTTCTTAGCTGATCCCGCGACTAGACCTCAGGGGGTCCAGGTCACCTCGACGCCGTTCGAGAGGTTGAAGCCGTTTCCGCAGGGCGACTTGTTCGGGTCGCGATACCACCACTGCATACGCTTCAAATCTCCTGCGACCAGTCCGCCCTCCTGAGCGATGGAGACCGTCGAGGACGCAGCGCCGCAGCCGCAAGTGAACACCACCTGAAGGCGCTTCACGCCGCCGCCTGCGCAGCGGAGACCGTCTCCGAAGGTGTTTCCGAGGCCACCGTTCACGGCGTTGTTGCCGAGGAAGAAGAGGCCGGGCTGCCCACCGATAGAGCCAGTGGCGGTGAGGCGGAAGGTGTCATTCGAGACGCTAGGAGTACCTGACGCTGTGAGCTGGCAGCCCTCGGGATAGAGGCTGTTTGCGCAGCCATGCTCAGCCGCCCCCGTGTTCGCGCAGGGGCATGGGGTCCCGCTGCCGTCGCCGAAGCAGTAGAGGGAGACTTGGACAGGGTTGGCCTCAAAGGCTCCCATGTCCACGATCGGGGCCGTGCCGACGCCTGTGTCTGCGATGGGCGCGTCGGTGAAGCGCGGGTTCAAGGCCCTGTCCAACTCGATCCCGGGAGGGACGAGGGCGTTGCTGCCCGCGTCGACACCAGGCGAGCCATCTTGAAGGCTGAAGTCGCTCGCGAGCACGTCCTTGAAGAGCGGCGCGCTCGAGAGGTTCCCGGTCCCGCTCAAGCCCCCCTCCACAATGGAGTAGGTGACTGCGGTAGTCCCAGTGACCTGATTGGCTGTGGCCTGCGCGCCCCCCGGCCCCTCGTTATCCCAGAAGATGCAGTTCGCGATCGAGGGGGTGGCCCCGGAGACTCGCAGTCCAGCGGCCACGCTCACCGTCGCGAAGTTGGAGACAATCGTGCAGTTCCTGAGCTGCGTGTTCCCGCCGCTCCCCATCCACAGCGCGCCGCCGCCGCCGCCGCCTGTGGCCGTGTTGTTGCGGAAGACGCAGTTCGTCACGCGGACACCGTTCGTGGAGAAGATCTCGAGTGCGCCGGCTCGCGCCGCGCGATTCCCAACGAACTCACAGCGATCAAAGACGACCGCTCCCGCCCCGGCGATGTCGAAGGCGCCGCCGTACGAGCCGCCGATGTTGTTCTCAAAGACGCAGTCAATGAAGCTCGGAGCTGAGCCTGAGATGTAGCCTGCGCCTCCGCCGAAGGTGCAGCGGTTGTCGCTGAAGTGGCAGTTACGGATGGTAGGACTGGAGTTGGAGATGCAGAGGATCCCGCCGCCCTTGTTGTTGTTCCCGCCCGAGTTCGCGTTGCCCCCGCGAATGTAGAAGCCGTCGAGGACGGCGGTCGAGTTGAGCCCAGTACCACGCACGACGTGATAGCTGTTGTCTGTGACCGTCCCTGAGCTGTCGTTGTCAGCGAGATCTCCAGAGAGGACGCTCGCTGCGACACCGAAGGCAGGACGCTCTAAGAGAGAAGACTCCCCCCCAGAGAAGCCGCCATAGATGGCCACGCCGTTCTTGGGCGCGAAGGAGATGGTGCGTGAGCTACCGAGAGTCGGGGTGTAGACCCCATCCGCACACCAGATCTCATCACCAGAGCTAGATGCTGCGAGCGCCGCTTGGAGACCGTTAGGGCCGAAGTAGGCGTTCGCCCAGCTCGTCCCGTCGTTGTTCCCCGTGAAGAGGTTCGCGTCGACGTAGCGGACGTCCGCTGCTGCGCCGCTAGAGAGGAGGATGAGGCTGAGGAAGAGACGAGTGCTTGAGAGCTTGAAGAGCATGGGAGGAGGTGTCGTTTGAGCGCCCGAGATAAGGGAGGTGCCGCGCCCCTGCCGAGGCGCCATATGAAGAGTACCCCGAGACCGAAGGGGTCACAGGTGGAGCGCGCGCGAGGGTTCCCGGGCGTCTCCTGTAGATCGGACCATCTTAGTCGAAGGTCTAAATACCCGCCATGTGGCCTCAGCGAGTGAGGCGGAACGCCCTGATTCGGCGCTCTTCCACATCAGCGCAAGAGAAGAGGAGCTCATCCCCCCTCCCCGCGAGCGCTGAGATCCCTGAGGCTCGTGATGCGCTCGTTTGGAGGATCACCTGAGAGGCTCGCTGCTCTTCATCTCGCCGGAACATCCCTAGGCGCCACTCAGCCGCCTCTGCCCCCGAGAGCGCCTCAAGCCAGCACACCGCGAGCTCGCCATTGGGGAGCATCGCAGCAGAGACTCTGCCCAGCGGCCTGCTAGCTTCGATCTCTATGGGGGCGCCGAAGGAGTTGGACCCCTCATCCCAGAACGCGTAAAGGACTCGAGGCGTCTCATCTTTACCCATCGTGAACCAAGTCACGGCCAGCTCATCGCCTTGAGTAGCGAGGGCTGCGCCGTTCACGGGGCACCCCTCGATGACCCAGCCGTCCCCGTGGAGCCTGCGCGGAGAGCTCCAGCGATCTAGCTCGGGGTCTGTGCAGAACACATAGGAGAAGTCCCGCGTCTCATCTTCTGCGCGGTCTCTGTAGACAAGCACCGCGCCACCTCCAGGCAGGGGTGCGAGCGCTGTCGGGCAACACTCGCATACGCGCTCGTCCAAGACGCGCTCTCGCTGCGCCCTGCCTTCATAGTCCACGTGCGCGAGGCGCAGCTGCATGTCGCCAGCAGCATGCCCATGAGCGTCGTGCCCTCCGCCCATCGCGCGCCCATCCAGCCAACAAGCAGCCCAGCCCCCGGCTGCTCTTGGGGTCAGGGAGACGAAGCCGTGCTCTCCCTCAACCTCATCGGAGTGAAGCTTCCGAGGCGCAGTCCAGCGCCCGCCCCCATCGACGGAGACCGAGACCACCGCGTCATACGCATAGGTCCCCTCCCCGTTCATCCTGAGCCAGGTCGCCGCCAACGCGTCTGTCGTGTCTGCAGAGAGCACCGGCCGATCTGCCCAGTTAACGAACCAAGCATCCCGAGCAGCGCTCGCAATCTCCCTCCTCCTCCGCTCGAGGTCTATACCAGCGCTCGCAAGCACCCAGCCACCCTCGGGGCTGACCTCGATCCAGGTGAGCCAGTCCCCGGCTCCGCTGAATCGAGGAGCCATCGAGCGCGCCTCTGTCGGCGCCTCGAGCTCGAAGAGCTCCCATTCGGGCGCGGTGATCGTCGCGAGAGACAGCAGCGCTATAGCGATCATGACTTGGCCTCAGGCCCTCCCTTGTCCATTTTCGCGAAGGCTCGATGCAAGGTGGAGTAGACATCTCGTCTCGTGAGCAAGCCTGCGAGCTGCTCCCCCTCCACCACAGCTACGGAGTGGACACCCTCTTCGTCCATCCTATTGAGCGCCTCTGAGAGGGCGAGGTCAGGGCTGACGCTGAGCTTGAGCGGGTGCATGAGGTCCTCAGCGATGACGAGGTTGCGCAGGCTTGGGTCGTAGAGGATGTCTTGGATGTCGCTGAAGGCGATGACGCCGAGGGGCTTCTGACCCGAACCGACCACAGTGATCGTGTCGTGACCACTCTCAGCGAAGAGCTTCAAGACGGCCTCGAAGCCCAGCGTCGACCTCGCGACGTCAGGTGCGCGGTGCATCGCGTGGCGCACAGAGAGCCCCCCATCTGCCTCGATGCGTCCGACGGCGTCCGCCCCGATGTTTCGCCGAAGCTCATCCCAGACCTCACGCAAGCCGCCAGCTCCCGGTCGCTGGAAGACGAGGTTCGCCAGCTTGACCTCACCCGCCTGGATCACAGTGCGCCGCGTGAGCCACGGGCCGACGAGCTCAAAGAAGACCACAGACGCGAGGACAACCCCGCGCAGGTCTCGCGTCACAGGCTCAGCGACCTCAGAGCCCGCGAGGGCATTCAAGATCCCGAGGGCGACCCCTGCTTGGCACAAGAGCCCGACACCGAGGTAGCCGGGGAGGTCTCTCCCGAAGCCGCCGATGCGGATCCCCGCGATGGAGCCGAGGATCTTGCCTGCGATACGCGCCCCGATGAAGGCGAGGCCGAGCGCACCAAGCTGCCCGAGGCGACTGACCTCGAGGTCGCTGCCCGCGGCGACGAAGAAGAGCGCGTAGAGGGGATAGACAGCACGCTCGAGGTCCAACGTGAGCTCCTTAGCGTGGGGCGAGGAGTTCACGACGGCTACACCGGCGCCAAAGCTTGCGAGCATGGCGAGCCCGACCGGGTCTCCGGGCAACGTGCCCGCCAAGCCGACGCAAGCCATCACGCCCAGTACACCTAAGAGGGTCCGATAGCGCACCCTCCCCGCGCTCTCTAGGACGATGGAGACGAGGAGCCCCACACCTGCCCCGAGACCGAGGGCCCCGAGGGCGACGAACGTCGCCGTCTTCGGATCCCCAACACCGAAAGCGAGCGCAAGAGGGATAGGGAATACGAGCAGCGTGATGAGGTTATTCAGTCCGACGAGCAGCAGGATCGCGCGGCTCGAACGGCCCTCTGCCTCGACCTCACGGAGCGTGAGGAGCGTGGCGCTGGGAGCGCTTGAGGTGGCGAGGATCGGCGCGATCGAAGCGACGACTAGGTTCCCTGTGATCGACCACACTGCGAGGAACACGAGGCCGCCGGTGAGTAAGACCTCACCAAGAGAGAGCGCGATGATGCGTGGCCCAATCCTCCGCAAGTCAGCGAAGCGGAACTCAGTCCCCACCCGATAGAGGATGAAGCCGATCGCGATATGCTCGAGTACCTTGAGTGACTCGTGGTCACCGTGCCCGAGGGTGAGCGCCTCAGACCAGGCGGGCATCCCCTCAAGCGCGGCCAAGCCATGGGGACCCACTAGGATCCCCATGAGCAGGTAGACCGTGACCTGAGGTACGCCTAAGCGTCCAGCCGCGTGCCCGAGCACATGGCCCAGGAGCAGCGCAAGCGCTAGAGGAGGTAATACGAGGACCCAGGGATCCATTCCTATGGACCCTAACACCTCGTTAGAGCAGGCTCCACGTCCCAGGAGGGGGCGCTAGCCAGAGCGCTCACCCGCGCTTCTTGCCCTTTGAATTGCCCTTGGCCTTGAGCTTGGCGACAGCGGCGCCGGAGCCCATGCCCATCTTGCGCACGCGGAGGCGTCCGCGAGTGGGGCCGCCAGCCTTGAACTGAGATTTAGCCATCGGAAGAGGTGAAGTGGTTGGATCTGGAGCGAGGTGAGCCCGGCGTGGGCTTCGGTGAGGCCTCGAGCCCCGATTCAGGCCGAACAGGGTATCCGCGCAGCCTGGCTGTGACAAGCAGGCAGGCTCAGGCGTCCTCTGAGGGGGCTCTAGGGGTCTCCCCGATCAGCACCTCGATCTTGGCGCCCTGGATGTCCTCCGGGAGGGCGCTCATGACCCGCTCAAGGAACCACTCGATGAGCTCTTTGGCCCTTAAGGACGCCCTCTCCACCGAGAGGCCCTCTGGGTGGTGTGGAACTCGCTCTGCGTTCGGACCTCCTAGCTCTCCATAGGAGAGGAGCGCCGGCTCAGGCAGGTGGATCTCCACTGTCAGACCGTCGCGTTGGAAGAGCGCCGGCCTAGGGCCCTCCATGACAATGCCCCATATCTCCTGCCCTTCCGAGCTATCCGCCGTATGCGTGACGAGCCACGGTGCGCCTGCGCCAAAGCTCAGCTGGGTCAGGCGGTGCTGGATCATCGGCTCTCCGAATTCGAGCCACGCGGTGAGCTGCTCCACAGGATCGGTGGGAGCGGCTTCGAGACGCTTCAGGATCCCGGCGCGGACCTCGAAGGCCTTTGTCCGAAAAAAGTAAGCGCCGGAGCCGAGACCAGCGAAGACCACCATCAGCAAAACGGCGAGTCCAGGGGGTCGTCTTAAGAGGGACATAGCAGCGAATTGTAGCCCCTTGGCGACGCCCCCCCACCCCCAAAGCCGCCCAGTTCGAGAATTCAGCCCTGATTCCACCTCGAGCACATGAACCTGAAAGCCGTGCAAACCGATGAAATGAAGAGTCCCACATGCGACGCTCTCGTCCGTACCTCATCGGTCGCCCCTCTCTACCCGCCATGCCTGACACAAAGACCCCTGCAGCCCCCAATGCACCTGCCAAGGTGTGGCTTGGCCCGGGCCTCTTCTCCGCGGGGATCTGCGTGCTCGTCAGGCTCTGGGGCTTGCCCGCTGCGAGGATGCATCACTTAGGAGCCGAAGAGGACTTCGCGACCCTCATGGCTCTGTCTCTGCTCCCAGAGCTGCTCATCCATGGCTTGATCTTGAGCGCCGCCGCTACGATCGTCCTGCGAACTGAGGGGGCCAGCACGTACAAATGGGCGTCGCGCGCCTTCGCCGCGCTGCTCTTCGGCTCTGCGCTCACGGGCTGGCCCCTCGCAGCCCCGAGCGACTTACCCGCCTTTGACGCGCCGCTCGGTGCAGCGAGCCTGCCGCTCATGATCTTGGGCGCGCTCACACTCACCCTCCTCGTAGAGCTCTTGCCGAAGTCACTCGAGCGGGCGGCCCCCACCGCTGTGCTGGTCTTGTTCGGCGCCGCGCTCCCTGGCTCTTGGTTCCTAAACACCCTCAGTGATCCCCCCCGGGCGACTCATCATGCGGTCGTCGCAGAGCTCCTTGACGAGTCCGAGCGCTGGACCCTAGGAGCCATTCACCCAGAGCACCAACCAAAGACAGGCGTGCTCACGCCCTGGGTCGACTTCGAGATCGATGGAGGCGATAAGCCCTCCTTGATCATGCCGCCTCCATGCGAGGCTAGCTTCGTAGTCCTCCCTGATGACGGGCCTGTGCGCCTGCGCCTCGCTGCTGGCGTCGACCAGAGCGTCGACAGCGCGCTCCCACCGAACATCCCTCAAGCCGCCTTCGGCTTTGAGGTGCTCGTCGACGGAGCGCCGGCATGGGAGAGTGTGATCGAGGTGCAGCGCGATTCAGGCGTCGGCGCAGATCGCGCTTGGAGACACCCTGGACAAGACATCACCCTGCAGCCGGGGCAGAGAGTCACTCTCCGCACTCGCGTTGTTGCTGGGGATGGAGTCGAGGCGGCTGGCTGCCAGATCGGCTTTGGCGCCCTGGTGCTCGAGCGTGAGGACTCGTACCCACGGCTCCTAGCGACGGCGGACCGGCCAAGCATCGTCGTCTTCGTGATGGACACGCAGCGCACGGACCGCATGTCCTGCTACGGCTACCGAGACTTGACCACTCCGCACACCGACGCCCTCGCCGCGCGCGGCACCCTCTTCGAGGAGGCCTACTCCACCTCGAGCTGGACCTGGCCTGCGACCGCCTCCATCCTCACTGGCCTCGTCCCCGAAGAGCACGGCGTCCTCTCGAACGAGTCCTGCACCCTCGCGCTCGCCAACCAGAGCCTGCCGGAGGTATTGGCAGAGCAGGGCTACGCCACGGGCGCCTTCTCGTGCAACCCCCTCATCGCACCAGAGCGCTACTTTGATCAAGGCTTCGAGCAGTTCGACTCTGGCCCGCTGATCCGCCACACCAGCGCTGTCATCGACGGCATCGAGGAGTGGCTCACCAGCCGGGCAGGCGCGCGCTTCTTCCTGTACCTGCATCTTTCTGACCCGCACACACCCCACGAACCCCTCCCTGCAGAGCTAGAGCGCCTCGGTCATAAGCAGCCCGAGGACTATGTCTCGATCGAGCACGGCGGACGGACGTACGATCGGATGGACCTCTATGCTCGGAATCTCCTCCGACAGGGGACACGCCTCAGCGATGAGGTGCCCGAGCACCATCAAGAGTGGATCCACCAGGTCTACGACGCGAGCGTCGCGACCGGGGATCACTACCTCGGCAGGATCATGGCCAAGCTCGACGAGCTGGGCCTCAGGGAGACGACCGTCGTCGCGCTCACCTCCGACCACGGCGAGGAGCTCTTCGATCACGAGCGCCTCGCCCACGGCCACACTCTGCACGCTGAGCTCGTCAAGGTCCCGCTCCTCTTCGCAGGTCCGGGGATCCCTAAACGGCGTATAGCTCAGCCCGTGTCCAACCGGCATCTCGCGCCGACCCTCGCGCGGATCGGGGGCGCCGAGCTACCGCACGCGACAGATGGCGTCATGCTCTTTGAAGAGGAGATACCGGCCCGGAGCGTGTCCTATCAGACCGGCAAAGGCGTCTGGGGAGATGAGCGCGGCCAGCACCTCTACGGCATACGCAAAGGAGACCACGTACTCCACTTCAACGCGGACTTAGAGCAAATGAACTGGAGCCTCTACGAGGTGAAGACAGACCCTCGCGAGCAAATTGACCTGTCAAAGACGCTCGGACTGGAGGTAACGCAGCGCGACCTGTTCCAGACGATGCAGCGCGAGCTCGAGGGAGCTCGCGCGCGGCGACGTGGCGCGGCGGTTGGCGTCGGCTCGAGCGGCATGTCTAATCTCGAAGGGATCGGCTACGTCGACGTCTTCGATGACGAGGAGAGCGGGCAGTGAGCGCGAGCGCTCTCCGCGCCGCGACGATAGTCGGTTGGACGACCGTCGCGCTGACGGTCGCCAGGCTCAGCGCGCTCATCACGCTCGAGGTGAAGCTGCGTGGTCGAGATCCAGAGGTACTGCTCTGGGATATCAGCCATCAAGCAGGCTCCGTCGCGCTCCACGCTCTCATCGCGTCGACCTTGATTTGGGGCCTGTCAAAGCTCGGCTCACGCTCACGTGTGCTCGCTTCGCTGTGCCTCCTGCTCGCGGCCGTCGCTGCGATCTCTACCCTCTCTGGCTGGCCCATCGGCCAAGTGCACCAGGTGCCTGGCCTCGACTCGACCAGAAACCGCCTCGGCTGGGGCCTCTTCCTCCTCGGCGGAGTCTCCCTCGCCTGGCTCGTTCGAAAGATCTCGCAGAGCGAGCTCCCCTCGGGGAGGCTCGGAGCTCACGCAGTCTTCGCGCTCACAGCGGCGGTGCTCACACCCTGGGCCTTCTACTCGACGCTTGGGACGATCTCATCGGAGCGCACAGTCACTGAGATCCATCGGGAGTTTGCCTTTGAGAGCGAGGAGTGGAGCGTCACGCGGCTGAACCCTTACAAGCGTCCCGAACTCGGAAACCTCACTCCTTCCTTCGACTATCGCGTAGACGGCGGCGACCGCCCCGCGATCCTCATGCCCCCCCCCTGCGAGCTCTCTGTCACGATCGAGGAAGAGGATGCAGGCACACAGCTAGAGGCAGCTGTCGGGATCGGGAGAGAGCTGTTCAAGCGCGGAGCAGAGCCCACCCCTCACTGGCCAGCCGGAACGACCTCAGTACAGATCCGCTTCGAGGTCGAGCTCGACGGCGAGGGCATCTACGATGAGGTCCTCACATACGACAAAGATCCGGCGACCCAAGATGAGCGCGCCTGGAGCTACCTCGGCCGCGACGAGGACCTCACAGTCGAGCCTGGGCAAAAGCTGACCTTCCGCACCTCCTGGGTCGACCCGGTCTTCTCGACAGATATCCGAACCCCTGTCGCTCTGTGCGGCTTCGGCAGCCCACAGCTCGTCAAGCGTCGCGACCTGCCGCGAGCGGACTCCAGCCCAGAGACGCCGAACATCGTCCTCATCGTGATGGACACCCTGCGCGCGGACAGGCTCTCCTCCTACGGTCATAACCGGCAGACGACTCCACGCATCGACAGTCTCGCAGAGCGCGGCCTGCTCTATGAGCATGCACGCTCCACCTCCAGCTGGACCTGGCCCTCAACGGCTTCAATCCTGACTGGTCTCCACCCCCAGACTCACGGTGTGGTGAGCGACGGCAGCTGCTACCTCGACGCCCGTCTCCGCTCCTTACCCGAGGCCCTCGAAGAGCGCGGCTATACGACCGTCGCCTTCACCTGCAACCCGCTCATCGTCCCAAACAAGAACTTCCACCAGGGCTTTGAGAGCTTCGACTCCTACCACACCTTCCGGAAGTCTGACGCTGTCCTAGACTCGATCCAGGGCTTCATGGAGCGCCACGCCGGGACGAGGTTCTTTCTCTACCTGCACCTAGTCGACCCCCACGAACAGTACGAGCTGTCGCAGTCAGCGCGTGAGCGCGTCGCCCTCCCCGCAGAGCCGCCAAAGGGGATGCCTGACCGGCCCTTCCGCCAGTTCCGCGGCGCGCTTCTGAACGGTCGCGGCCACGACCACATGGGCAACTCCAAGGTGGACGAGTACATGCCTGCGGAGTTCGCGGAGTGGATGCACCACTCCTATGACGCTGCAGTCGCGACCGCCGACGAATACGTAGGAGAGATCTTGGACAAGCTCTCCGAGCTCGAGCTGAGTGAGGAGACGATCATCGTCTTCACCAGCGACCACGGTGAAGAGCTCTTAGAGCATGGACACCTCGCGCACGGCCAGTCGCTCTACGAGGAGCTCGTCAGAGTCCCCTTGATCCTCGCTGGCCCTGGGATTCCAGCTGGAGTCAGGACTCAGAGGCTCGTCTCCAACCGACACATCGCTCCCACCCTCGCAAAGTTCGGAGGCGTCGAGCTCCCGGCCATCCCTGACCCTCGCGATCTCTCTGCCCCGGACACCCTCCCCCCCCACTCAGTCATCACCTCTACTGAGCAGGGCTGGTGGAACGGGCGCCATCGCCTCCCCATCTTCGGGATCACGACTGAAGAGTGGACGCTCCACTGGGCTCCGAGCGGCTCACCCTGGGCTGAAGAGCCTTCGCCTGACTCTCCTGGAATGTGGCGCCTCTTCGATCGCGCGAGTGACCCCCTCGAACAGAACGACCTCGCAGAGCAGAGGCCCGAGGTCGCAGCCGCTCTACTGCTTGAGCTGCAAGAGACGCTCAAGAAGGCGAGCGAGCGCGCCACAGGCACGAAGATCGGAGTCGGCGCCGCCGGCGCGAGCCTCCTCGAAGGGATCGGCTACATCGAGTCAGGAGAGACCGAGGACTGATGCAGCGCGCTCAAGCTGCCCTCATCGGTCTCAGCCTCACCCTGGCGGCGTGCTCTCCCAGCGAGCCCGAGAGGATGGTCATTCAGAGCGTCCACACCGACTACCTCGAGGGCGAAGGGCGCTATGAGGTCGTGCGCGTCGCACCTGGTGGCGCTGTTCGAAGGATGATCCTCACCCCAGCTCTCCACGCTCTGGTGGATGGTGGAGATCTCCCCTCTCTCGTGATGCCACCCTCGGCAGAGGTGCGGCTTCAGGTGCCCCAAGACGGCGGCCCCTTCGTCTTTCACGGCGCGGCAGGGATCGACCTGAAGAGCGGCAAGACCCTCAACGACACCTCGCCTCCGGTCACGATCCTCTTTGAGGTAGAGGTCGATGATCAGCGGTACTTCGAGAGCACTCAGTCCGTTCGCCCCCGCGAGGGCGTCCGCGGTCCGGTGGAAGATCCGATGAGCTGGGCGCGCTTCGCAGACGGCGCCGGGTATCAACTCGCTGGCGGAGAGACCATCACCCTGCGCACGGACCTGCTCTCGGGTTCGGGCCAAAGCCCCCAAGAGCTCTTGTGCGGATTCGGTGGACTGCGCTTAGAGGTCGTGCGCGAGCGTGAGCGGCTTGAAGCTAGCCCGGAGACCCCAAACATCGTCTTCATCGTGATGGACACGCTGCGCGCTGATCGCACCCACCTTGAGGACTATGAGCGGGACACCACCCCGCACCTCAAGCGCATCAGCGAGCGAGCCGTCATCTACGACCAAGCGCTCTCCACCTCCAGCTGGACCTGGCCTTCGACCGCGTCATTCCTGACAGGCCTGCCGCCTGAGGCGCACGGCGTGCTCCTTCACCGCTCCTCTTGGCTGGCGCACTCTCTGACGACCTTGCCTGAGGTCCTGCAAGCGCGTGGATACACCACCGGCGGCTTCAGCGCGAATCCCCTCATCTCAGCCAACAAGAACTTCTCCCAAGGCTTCGAGCGCTTCGAGGCTCCGGAGAGCAAGTTCGTCTCAGGAGAGGTGGTCATGCCTGACTGCCTCGCTTGGGTTCGAACGCACGCTGAGCACCGCTTCTTCCTCTACCTTCACCTCGCGGACCCTCACGTCCCTCATGAGCCACACCCTGAGGAGATCGAGCGGCTTGGCCTCAAGCGGCCAGAGGGCTTCCCAGAGCACGGCTTCCAGCTCGCGCACAACGTCCTCCGCCAACAGCTCCTTCAACCGCCCTTCGGAGTGACCGACATCTCCGAGGTCCTCCCGCCGGAGCATATTCCCTGGATCGACGACGAGTACGACGCCTGCGTCGCCACCGGTGATCGTCACCTCGGCTCCCTCCTGGACCTCCTCGAAGAGCTAAGCCTCATGGATCGGACGATCATCGCTTTCGTCTCGGATCACGGCGAAGAGCTCCTCGATCACGGCGCCCTCGACCACGCGCGCACTCTGCACCCGGAGCTCGTGCGCGTGCCGATGCTCATCGCTGGGCCAGGCATCGAGCCAGCCAGGATCAGCGAGCCGACCTCTACACGGCATCTCGGGCCCACCCTCGCACGCTTCGGCGGCGCAGAGTTGGAGCTGCCACAGCGCGCTCTGAACCTCGCAGACCCGAGTGAGGCTGCAGCCAGAGCTGTCTACTTCCGAACGGACAAGGGCTTCTGGGGTAGAGACGCGAAGGCCACCATCCTCGGAGTCCGAGTCGGAGATCTCTCGCTCCACTGGGTGCCTGACGCTGACGGCGCCCCCGCGCACAGGCTCTACGACATCTCCACCGACCCCACCGAGCAAAACGACATCGCAGACTCTCGACCAGAGGATGTGGCTCGCCTAGCAGAGCTGATCGACAGCCACCAACGCGAGTGGGCCAGCTCAAGACCTGAGACCCTCGAGGGTGGAGCCAGAGCAGCCGCCATGCTGCGCGCGATCGGTTACGCAGGAGATGACGAGTGAGCGAGCGACGACGAATCTTCATCGGAGACATCCAGGGCTGCCGAGAAGAGCTCGAGGCGCTACTCGAGGCGATCTCCTATGACCCGAGCGCTGACGAGCTGCACCCCGTCGGCGACCTAGTGAACCGCGGCCCTGACTCTCTCGGCACCCTGCGACTTCTGAAGGACCTCAACGCAGGAGGCGTCCTAGGCAACCACGACCTACACATGCTCGCGGCCTCTCGCGGCAAGCGCGAACCCTCTCGCCGGGACACCTTCTTTGACATCCTCGATGCAGAGGATCGCGACGAGCTCCTCGAATGGCTCGCAGCCCGCCCCTTCATCCGCGGCTGGAGAGACATCCTCTGCGTCCACGCTGGGCTAGACCCAAGCTGGCCTGATCCGGCAGAGCGACACCTAGCAGATGTAGACCCCTACCAGCCAGATGAGCGCGCAGCCTTCGCGACCCGGGTCAGATATTGCGCCAAGGACGGGCGACGCCCGGACAAGGACTACCCACCGCCGGAGGCGCCCTTTCAGCCTTGGTTCGTGTTCTTGCCGATGCGCGAAGAAGAGACTCGCACCGTGGTCTTCGGACATTGGGCAGCCCGCGGCCTCGTCGAGCGACCCAAGCTGCGTGGACTCGACACGGGCTGTGTCTGGGGCGGCGAGCTCACCGCCTGGATCGCCGAGGAGGACCGACTGGTCTCAGTCCCGGCGCGCCGGCCCTACCAGAGCATCGACTCTTAGGCCTCAGGCCTGAAAGAGCCGCGCTGAGAGGTCGGTTTGGAGCATGCCCTCTGGGTCCAGCTCCTCCTTGAGCGCGCGGAACGCCTCCAGCTTCTCCGCAGGCAAGAAGCGCCCGACGTCTTGGGGTCGCAGAACGGAGTCCTTCGCGAAGTAGAACTTGCCACCAGCGGCGAGGACGAGCTCGGTGAGGTTGTGACAGTGCTCCCAGAGGGACGCGCGCCTCAAGTCATCGACCTTGAAGTCGAGCGCGAGGCTCCATCCGTCAAGAGCATGCGTCAACCAGAAGGGGTCTGGGCGGTGCCGCTTCAGGACTCCGAGATAGCTCACGTGCTCTCGCTCCCGGCAACGCTCCAGGAGCTCTATCAGCGCATCGTGCGCAGTCTCCTTCGGCAAGAAGACCTGATACTGGATCAGCCCTCGACGATCGCGGCGTCCGTAGGCCCACTTCCAATTCGGCACAAAGTCCAAGAGGAAGTGGAAGGCGGCGTGCGATTGGAGATAAGGGTCCTTCATCCCCTCTAGTCTCCCAGCCAGATACTTCACCGAGTTCACCAGTCGCATCCCTGCGTCGTGGTTGAACAGGCGAAGCGCGCGCCAGACCTCGCTCTTCGGAAACACTCCTAGGATGTTCGCGGGGAGAGACTGGGCGCGGACGTCTAAGGTCGCCGCAGGGTCTGAGTCTTCGCCTGGGTCGAGGTTCCGTCCGACATGTACGAGCCCTCGACCGGAGCGATCCCCGCCAGGGAAGCAGTCGATCCAGCCGACGAGATAATCTGCGCCCTCCTTCTCAGCTTCAAAGACCTCCATCATCTCTCTCAGGTCATGAGTGGAGACACCGCGGACTTCCATCAAGCCGGAGTGAACGCGCTTCGTCTCCATCACGACCCGGGAGAAGATCCCGAGCATTCCGAGGCCTCCTATAGCGGCGTGGAAGAGCTCAGAGTTTGACTCCCGGCTGGCCGTCCGCACCTCTCCAGATGGCAGCACCAAGTCGAACTCTTGGATGTGATCCCCGAAGGTCCCGACGCGATAGTTGTTCTTGCCGTGGATATTCATGGCCGCTGCGCCAGCCAAGGTCGGGAACATGGTCCCGGAGACCACATAGGGCCACCAGCCGTGCGGGAGGATGTGCTGCCATGCGCCGCGCACGCTCAAACCAGCCTCAGCCTCGAGCACGCCCTGCGCGGGATCAAAAGAGAGCACCTGCTTCATCTGCGTGAGATCTAGTACCCAACCGTCTCGCTGAGTCGAAGCGTCACCGTATGAGCAGCCCGTGCCTCTAGGCGCGACCCGGACCCCTGCTGCGCGCGCCGCAGCCAGCGCGGCCTGCAGCTCTTCAGTTGAGCGGGGTCTTATGACGCGCGCGGCACCGCCGCTCGACATCCCCCACGCCTCGACGTACTCCCAGTCTCTCCTGGGCTGCGCGCTCGCCGCGAGGCTCATCAGAAGTTCAGCCGCTTGAAGATGACAGACGGGATGCAGCGCAGGACGAACGCGACCAAGCCCCAGCGCATCGGGACGTATCGCTCATTCACACGGCAGCGCGCCGCTCGCAGGATGCGCTTCGCCGCGGTCTCCGCAGAGATCACCCAGAACATCCCTTCGACGTCCTCTGTCATCGGAGTAGCGACGTAGCCTGGCTTGATCGTGCAGACGTGCGCTCCGTAGTCCGAGAGGCGATTTCGCAGCGCCTCTAGGTAGTGATCCATCGCCGCCTTGGTGGTCCCGTACATCGGGTTGCCTTTGCGTCCGCGCGCGCCAGCGATCGAAGAGATCCCCACGATCGTGCCGCCGCGCTGTGAACGGAACAGGTTGGCCGTCGGGTTACACCACGCGACACAGCCAGAGACGTTCACCTCGAGCATCGAGAGGTCGAGCTCGGTGTTGTACTCATCCCTCCCCACAGAGGGCATGATCCCTGCGGCGTAGATCATGAGGTCCAGACCGCCCAAGTCCTTGACGACCTCTTCAAAGAGCGCCTCCACAGCCCCTGTGTCACAGACGTCATGGACGTAAACAGACACCTGCCCGGCGCCCTCCTCGGCCTCTGCGCGCAGCGCCTCGAGCTCCTCGGCGCGCCTCGCGAGGGCCGCGACATGGGCGCCCTCCCGGGCGAGCTGGCGCACGAGGGCGGCGCCGATGCCCGAGCTCGCGCCCACGACGACGGTTCGGAGGGGACTTGTGTTGGATCGACTCATAGTTTCCTCGCTTTCATCATCGGCTGCGAGGCTAGCCTCTCAACACGCGCACTGCTCGCGATGTTCGGCTCACTCGCTCTTTTCCCACGATTTGGTGCCTTGGGAAGGCTCAAAGACTAGGTGTTTTATCAGCCTACAGAGAGCCGTAACCTCCTCTGTGAAGGACAACACACAATGAAGCTCTCCCTACATACGCCCGCCCTGCTGCCCCTGCTCCTCCTCACTGCCTGCTCAGACCCGACCTCAGCCCCCCCGGCTGAGGAGGTCCTCTTGATTCGCGAGCGTGCCGCCGCGTGGTTCGGTGAGGACCGCTACGAGGAGGCACGCCGAGAACTCGCGCCCCTCGTCGCTAGCGATGACGCGCTCGCTGAGGACCTCCTGAGGGCAGCGCAGGTGGAGTTCGCCGCCAACCAGGCTACAGCGGCGGGAGTCTTCCTCGACCGAGCAGCTCCTGAGGCAGCCGATGCCCCGACTCTCCACTTCCTCCGCGGGCAGCTGCACCGAGAGGCTGGCGAGATTGAGGCAGCGATCACCTCCTTAGAGAGAGCTCACGAACTCGCGCCAGGCTGCCTCGCAACGCGCCTCGCGCTCGGCGCGGCCTTGGACGATCTCGACAGGAGCGAGGAGGCCGAGGCCTGCTACCAAGCCGTCGTAGATGCCGGTATCGAGAACGCCGGCAGCTGGTATGTCTCCGCTGTCTACCGACTCGGCCGCCTCCTCATCGAGGATGGACGCGTAGACGAAGGTCAGCGCTACACGGCGATGCGCCAGACCCTAGAGGCGGAAGGGATCCCTGTACCTGTCGAGAGCATCCTACGCCTCGGGAACTTCGGCCGCATGCTCCCGCCACCTCCCACAGGAGTGGCTGCGCCCGCGGGCTCCGCCGAGCTGAGCTGGGCTGCCCGTGAGCTGCCCTTCGCAGAGACCGCGCCCATCGCGAACATCTGGGCCAGAGACCTTGACGGGGACGCGCGCCCCGACCTCTTAGGTCAGACCGCCGAGGCCCTCATCGCATGGAGAAACGACCCGAGCCAAGGATGGCAGGAGTCCGTCACCTTTGAGGGAGCAGCTGATGTCGTCGTCACCTTCGACGCAGACAATGACGAGGACCTCGACCTCTTCGTCGCTGAGGGCGAGGCGGGACGCTTCATCATCCAAAGTGATGAGGGCTGGGCCGAAGCTGCAGAGCTTCGCCTCGCTTTGTCCGGCAAGGTCCACGCTGCCACCGCCGTGGATTTTGACCATGACGGCGACTTGGACATCCTCTGCGTTGGCGACTTTGGCGCACGCCTATATAGAAATGACGGCGCGGACGAGCCCGAAAGCGGGGGCTCCTTCCAGGACGCCTCAGAGGCCGCCTCACTCCCCACAGCAGGCTCTTGGCGCTGGTGCATCATTGAAGACTTCGACTCAGATCAAGACGTAGACCTCCTCCTAGGTGGCCCTGGAGAGCTCTTGCTCGCCTCGAGCCTGCGCGCCGGTCGCTTTGAAGATCAGACAGCGCGTCTCCCTGAGGGCACCACACTCTCCGCGCCCCCCATCGTGGCCGACTTCAACGCTGACGGCCGACCAGACCTTTGGGCCCGCGACGCAGACTTGCGCTACGTGCAGCGACCGGACAACACCTTCTCCACGCTTGAGGCCGTACGCCCGAGACCTGGTTCGAGAGCCGTCGACCTGGACCTCGACGGCACCCTCGACCTGGTCTCTCCCACGGAGCTCCGCCTCCGCGCCGCCGTGGAGGGTGAGACCAGCGTCGCGCTCGCGGCCCCCTTCTCTCCTGACGCTCGCGCAGTCTGGGCGGACTTCGACGAGGATCGAGACGTTGACGCGGTCTTGCTCAAAGGCGGTGCGCTGAGCCTCGTCGAGAACACCGGAGCGAGCGGACTCGCCTTCCGCCTCTCCCCTCGTGGGCTCAGAGACAACCGCCGGGCAGTCGGCGCCATCATCGAAGTGCGCGCGCACGGCGTATACCGCCGGATCTTCTGGAATGGCATGCCTCAACTCATCGGCATCGGTGACGGTGAGAAGATCGACGTGCTGCGTCTGCGCTGGCCTAACGGGGTCGTGCAGACACACATCGACCTAGACCTCTCTGATCAGTCCATCATCGACGATCCGGACGCAGTCTTCGGTGAGTTCACCCAAAAGACAGGGCTCATTGGCTCCTGCCCCTTCCTCTACACCTGGAACGGCGAGACCTTCGAGTTCATCTCTGACGTACTCGGGATCACGCCCCTCGGCCTCCCGATGGCGCCCGGCATGCTCGTCCCCCCGGACCACGACGAGTTCGTCTATGTCTCCGCTGAGCAGCTCAAGGAGAAAGATGGAGAGCTCGTCTTGCAGTTCACTGAGGAGCTCCGAGAGGTCACCTACCTCGACCGCGCGACGCTGATCGCCGTCGACCACCCCGAAGACACCGAAGTCCACCCCAACGAGCGCTTCACCTTCCCGCCCTTCCCCGAGCACCACACGCACACCGTACGGGATCCGCTCGCTCCTCTGCGCGCGGTCGGCTCGGACGGCCGTGACTGGGCGAAGGAGCTCAGCGAGATTGACCTTGTCCACGCCACCCCCATGCAGCGAGAGAAGCACCAGTTCCGCGGGATGTCCAAGCCCTGGTTCCTAGACCTAGAGTTCGACCCCGAGGCCGTAGCTGATGCGAAGAAGCTGCGCCTCTTCCTCACAGGCTGGCTCAACTGGTCCAACGCTTCCGCGAACATGGCGGCGGCCTATCACCCTCGCGTTCAGTTCCTACCGCCTCTCGTGCAGGTCCCTGACGGCCAAGGTGGATGGCGTGACACAGGCCCGCCGGTTGGCTTCCCCGCAGGTAAGTCGAAGACGATGGTGCTCGACCTTTCCGAGATCATGGTTCGAGAGGATCCGCGTATCAGGCTCTTTTGTACCTTGCAGCTCTACTGGGATCGGATCACCCTCGCCACAGACGGCGATGATGCGCCCATGATCCAGACCGAGCTCGAGCCCGCCTCAGCCCACCTCTGGGAGCGCGGCTTCAGCGCTCCGCTAAACGAGGAGGGCGGCAGCACCCCCGAAGAGTTCACCTGGGACTGCCTCGCCCTCTTCGGTCGCTGGGACCAGCACCCGGGCATGTACACCCGCTTCGGTGACTGCCTCGAGCTCCTAGGGGAGATCGACGACCGCATGGTCATCATGGGCTCAGGCGACTGCCTCACGCTCCGCTTCGACGCCGCTGAGCTGCCAGAGCTCCCCGAGGGTTGGCGACGTGACTGGCTCGTCTTCCTCGATGGCTGGGCCAAGGATCGCGACCCCAACTCCATAAACGCCCTAGAGGTGGAGCCCCTCCCCTTCCACGGCATGAGCGGTTACCCATACCCTGAGACAGAGTCCTTCCCCGACGGCGAGCTTCATCAGCGCTGGCGGAGAGAGTGGAACACCCGCCCTGCCCGCCGCTGGCTCCCTGACCTCACCTCTCAACCCGGAAGCTAAGACCTTGAAGAAGCTCTTCACCGTCCTCGCCTGCGCGCTCATCGCCCCGGCCTGTCTCACGACGGGCCTCTGGGATTGGGCCGCTGACAGCTACCCCACGGACGCCATACCGGTGAGCTCTGGTGTAGACGAGGAGGGTCGTACCGTCATCTTGGTCGCGCTAGACGGTGCAGCGAAGCCCGCCTTCTCCTTGCGCGTGCCTGCCGACTGGCTGGACCGCGTGACGGTCTCTGTCGGAGGTACGGGTGAGACCATCCACTCCCCCCTCTATCTCGCTCCCCGACCTGTCCCTAGCGGCATCCTCGAGAGCCTCACCCCTACCGAAGAGCCTTGGTTCCTGAGTCACGAGCCAGAGACTAGCTCCATCGACATCCTCGTCGAGTCAGCGGGCGGGCACTTGGTCGTCGCCACCGCCAAGCTGCCGAGCGAGGTCCACTGGGAACGACGCATCACTGCGGGAGTCCTGACCGTTCCAGCTCTAGCTCTCGACGCCGTGGGAGCTCTCTGCACCCTGATTTTCATTGAGCTCATCAATCCGGCCACATGGCTCGTTGATGCAGATGAGCAGGAAGAGTGGCGGGAGAGAGAAGACGAAGACCCCGGGGTGGACCCGCCCTCAAAGCTGATCTATCCAGCGCGCGGCCCCTCCTGAACCTCTCAGAGGGTCAGGGTGACGCGGAGCCCGTTGGAGCCCATTCTGCCAGAGTCGCCGCAGCGGCTACGACTGAGAGCGCGTAGCTGATAGCTCCGTCCAAGGAGTGACTGCTCCGAGGGGATCGACAGCGGGATGACCGCCGCTCCGCGCGCATCAAACCGATAGGGCAACGAAGCGACCACAGGGTCACGTTGGATCTCTACGACCCCAGGGTTCCCGGGCGTAACGCTGACGCTTGGGCCGACCACGATGAAGCCCTCTGCCCCGGGCACCCCTCCCTCGACGACCAAGGCGAAGCCTGCGTTTCCGAGCTCAGGTGCTGAGTTCGCCGTAAGGCTCAAGGCCGAGTCACACCCAACACCCAGCTCATAGAGCTCCAGGCCTTCATCTCCATCGAGGGTCCCGTCTGAGTCCCTGTCCCTGCCGAAGCGCACGCCCTCGCCGGGGGAGACGCCGATCAAGCAGCCCTCGAGGGTGCCTGCCTGAGCGAGGTTGAGGAGCTCAGAGCGGCTCAAGTCCGCGGCGCCTTGCATATCAGCGCGGTAGCTCCCGCTCGGGAGGTCGTACAGGTAAGAGCGCGGCGATCCCTCATAGAGCCCACGGAAGACAAGATCGATGTCCCCGGCCGCGACGCGAGCCTCTAGGAGATTGATCATGGAGACGAGCTCCGGCCCAGAGAAGTGG
This sequence comes from Planctomycetota bacterium, assembly GCA_022446815.1. Classification (GTDB taxonomy): domain Bacteria; phylum Planctomycetota; class UBA1135; order UBA1135; genus JAKVCE01. The sequence continues at coordinate 2,790 of JAKVCD010000009.1, read as the reverse complement.
TCCGAGTCCAGCAGCACTCGCTTACCCAAGATTGGTGCAGCGCCAGTGTCAAAGGCCAGCATGAAGGCCGCCATGTCGTCCTTCTTGTTGTTCGGCCAGATGTTGAACACTTGGAGGTCGAGGAAGCTCTCGACCGTGTCAATAGATCCGTCGTGGATGAAGCCGAAGCCCACCTTCACCTCAGCGGCGTCGTGATCGAAGCCCGTCCTGCGGTAGAGGTTCCTGAGGTGCGCGACCTTCTGGGGCTGTGACTCATCAAGCACTGATCCCGCGACGACCTCTCCATTGCTCCCGCTGAAGTTACCAGGCTGAAAGGTGTGGCAAGAAACGCAGGACACGTCGAGGTCAAAGCCAAGGAGCGGGGTCGTATCGAGGATGTCTTGCTTGAAGGCCTCAAAGCCTGCAGCGGCGTTAGCATGCGCCGGGAGATCGGAGAGACCACGCTCTAAGGTCTGGTTCGGGTTCGGCGGGAACGCGCCAGACTCGAGCCACTCAACGAACAGGGCCAGCTCTTGCTCTGAGAGCTCCGAACCCGCCAGGATGCCCTCCTCTCCGAAGGCCTCGTTAAAGCTCACAAGGTCTTCCTTCTCCCCTCGCCAATGGTAAGGCGCGATGCCCCCGAGGCCGCGCAGCGCCTGAGTCATCATCGGACCCTTCATGGGGTGGTAGTCCTCGAGTGGCGCGAGGTTGAAGGGCGGCGAGGGCTCCCCGACCGGCTCCGTGACCTCTCCCTCTGGATCTCCGAGGTCCCAGGCCAGGAGGTCAATGTCGCCGTCGATGTGGCAGGCTGCGCAGGACATCGTCCCGTTTCCCGAGCGCTTGGCGTCATAGAGGAAGCGTCGACCAGCGCTCACAGCTGCGGGCGTGGGGTCATACTCGAGCGGGACCTCAGCGATGACGCTGAGGCTCTGCGTGTCCACGACAGCGACAGCGTGAGCCAGCCGCTCGAAGACGTAGAGGCGCTCCCCCGTAGGGTGCAAGGCGAGGCCGCGAGGCCCTCGCATCGAGGCCGTGTCCACAGCTGCGCCCTCAGGCCCGAGCTCTACGAAGCCCTGCCTGACGCCGGCGCGGTCCAAGACGCCGATCCGGTCAGTCCCTTGCGCAGCGACATAGACGCGGTCCAGCTGCGGATCGATAGCTAGAGCCACCGGCTCCGCGAGGGCTGTGGCACGGGACGGATCGTTGGGGAGGATGGTGTAGTCGACGCCAGGGTTTAGCTCGTAGGGGTAGATCACCCCGCTCAACGGGTCCAGCTCTGTGACGCGGCTCTGGATGCTGTGCCCCTTGAGGTTCTGTAAGAAGCGAACGTGGTTTCGTGCGAAGGTGTTAGCCACGAAGACGTGACCATCTGTCGGGTCTACGGCGATGTCGTAGAGGATCGTCCCCATATCTCTGACCTCATCCAGGATGGAGAGCGTGCCAGCGTCGATGCGCACGAGGTCGATGTCGACGACGTCCCAGGTCACGAGGTGCGACCAAGTCGGGTCGTCGTGCTCCACGATGAGCCCGGTCTGCGGGGCAGGCGGGAGGCTCGGGTTCCAGGGCGCGGGCGGCGTCGGCGCGTCATGCTCGCTGATGATCGTCGTCCCATTTCCAGAGCGCTGGACCGCGACCCAGACTGAGCCGCCATCGTGCGCAGGGGCCATCGCGCGCGGGTCCTTACCGAAGATCGGGACGACACCGACAGGGAGCCTCGTGTCCGCATCAAACACGTGCACCTCATCGCTAGCGGCGGCGCTGACGAAGGCTCGCTCAGGCGATCCTGCGAAGCACACGTCGGCAGGCTCATCCCCCACCTCCAGCACATCAATGACCCTGCCTGCTGAGAGCGAGACGACACTCACGGAGTCAGAGAGGTTGTCGACGACCCAGAGTTCATCAGCTGTGCGAGCGGTCACCGAGCAAGGCTCTAACCCGACAGGGATGGTCCGCATCAAGACCGGCTGGTCTGGATCGGCGAGCGAGTACACCTCAAGGGCTCCCTCTGGAGGGTTCACACAGAAGAGGCGTGCCCCGTCTTCAGAGACTCGCACCGGGTGAACCGTGGTCGTCTCGAAGTTCCAGAAAGGCCGGGGGGTCGACTCTTGGACGAATGGGGCGACGAAGAGCAAGAGCTGTGCGATCGGTGTCATGGGCTGTCTCCTGATCCCAAGCTAAGACCCGTCACGGCAAAGCGCTACTTTTCTATGCGTGCGCGTTGATGAGCCAAAGTTCGCTCCGAAATGAGAGAGAGGGCCCGGGGTCACCCCGAGGCCCTCTCTTTGCTCACTCGACTCGCAGGTCAGCCGCGGTCGTCCCAGCGATCATCAGCCTCGCGCTCTGTGAAAGGCACGGCTTTCTTGATCTCTACGGAGCGCCCACGGACCTCCGAGCGGCCCATCGCGCTGAGGATCTCGGACTCCGCTGCCTTCTTCACCTCGATGAAGGAGACACGCTCTTTGATCTCGATCGCGCCGAGATCTTGCCCCGAGATTCCTGTCGTTGCGGTGATCGCACCGACGAGGTCACCGGGACGAAGTCCGCTGGTGCGACCCATGCTCACGAAGAGGCGCGCCATGCCCTCCTCCGGAGCTCGGCTCAAGTCCATCCCCGGGCCTCCGTGGTCTCGCTGCACGCGACCGCGTCCACCCTCTCGTCGATCACGGGGCTCAAAGGAGCGACCTTCGTTGTAGCCGCCGCGGTCGTAACCGCCGCGCCCGCCGCGATCACCGCGTTCGTAACCGCCGCGTCCGCCGCGATCGTAACCGCCGCGTCCGCCGCGGTCGCCGCGGTCGTAACCGCCGCGTCCGC
>JAKVCD010000008.1 GCA_022446815.1 Planctomycetota bacterium | reverse complement strand
AGGAGTACGCCATCGGAGAGCCTCTCTATCTCGCTTACTTGGCAGAGCTGCCCGAGGGGGACGGCTCGATCTCGATCTTCGAGCAGGAGGGAGAGCTCATGATCAGGCACTCCATCGGACAGGCTGAGCCGAAGACCGTCTCGCTCAAGGAGTACGAGGGGCGTGCCTGGGCGCTGAAGCTCACTGTCACAGAGGGCGAATAGAGGCGCGCTGGCCCAGCCTCGTTGGAGAGGTCCAGCCTCATTGGAGAGTCGCGGAGGGCGAGGTCGTCGCGTATCGTCTCTCTTATGAAGCTCCTCGCAATCGGCCTCGGTCTCCTCGCTTTTATCGGGCCCGCCTCTGCGCAGGTTCATTACCACAAGGACGGGAATCCGTGGAAGCAGCGCGCGAACCGGGGCCCAGACGCCGAGGTCGACGGCTGGTACTACAACCTCGGCATCTCTGGCATCCGCGTCGAGCTCGTCGCTGACTCGCCTAAGGAGCTCCTCGTGCGGCACGTGTTCGAGGGCTCGCCGGCACATAAGAAGGTCAAGGTCGGGGACTTCATCCTGGGCGCCGGGGGTAAGCGCTTCCGCGAAGAGCACAAGAACGGCTACGGGATGGACAAGTTCGGACCCGACGGCCCCATCCTTGAGTTCGCAGAGGCCCTCGAAAAGGCGCAGGGGAAGAGCGAGAAGGGCAAGCTCAAGCTCACCCTCCGGCGGGGCGGTGACGTCGAGAAGGTCGAGCTCAAGGTCGGCACGCGCTATGGGACCTTCGGGAAGAAGTTCCCTGAGGAATGCAAGAAGACCGACCTCATCTTGGACGAGCTCTACGAGTATCTAGTCGAGCACCAACGCGAGGACGGCTCTTGGGGCAGCGTCCCGCAGAACACCTTCGCGCCCCTAGCCCTCTTAGCGAGCGGCGAGCGCAAGTACATGGACGCCGTCGAGAAGTCCGTGCGCCAGCACGCGCGGACGACGAAGTCTGAGGACGACTCCTGGCTCATCAACTGGCGCTATATGGCGGCAGCCATCGTCATGGGGGAGTACTACCTCGCGACGGGGGAGAAGTGGGTGAAGGAGGAGCTCCAGGAGGTCTATGACTTCCTCTGCTCCACCCAGTACCTCGACCTCTCGCAGGTGAACCCCAAGGTCAAGGAGTCGCACCCGGACTCTTGGCCTGATGACCCCATGGATCAGCACGGCGGCTGGGGCCACAACCCCGGCTTCGAGGGCTATGGCCCCATCGCCATGATCACGGCTCAAGGCACCCTCGCCTTTTCCATGCTGAGCCACTGCGGCATCGAGGTGGATCGCGAGCGGCACGACGCCGCCTACGCCTTCGTCGCCCGAGGCACCGGCGCCAACGGCTACGTCTGGTACGGCGACGACGCCGCCGGTGACCAGGACTGGGCTGACATGGGCCGCACCGGCGCAGCAGGCATCGGCAACCACCTCAGCCCCTACAAGGGCGGCGAGTACAAGGAGCGCGCCGACCAACACGCCAAGATCATCGGCCTACACCCCGAGAGCTTCCCCGACACCCACGGCTCGCCGATCATGGGCATGGGCTACGCGGCCGCCACCGCGAAGATCACGCCGGGGGCTTGGAGGAGCTTGATGGACGCCAACCGCTGGTGGTTCACCCTCGCCCAGTGCACAGACGGCTCCTTCTACTACCAACCCAACCGAGACAACGCCGGCTATGGTGACGACGCGCGCGTCGCCGCCTCCGCCGTCACCGCCTTCATCCTCTCGATCCCCAAGGAGAGCTTGCTCCTCACCGGCAAGCGCTACAAGAACATGAAGCAGCACATGCTCGGACGCGACAAGGACCCCAAGCTCCCTAGCGACCTCGGCGGGACCTCGCTCAAGATGCGCAAGGCGAGCTGGAGCCTCCTCACGAAGCCCGGCATGCGCAACATGGCGCGCCTGGCCTTCCCCGCATCGACCATCACGCACGGTGAGTCGGAGAGCTCTGTCGCCTTCACGATCGACGACGGCTTCTGCGGACTCGACAACCCAGACGGCTGCATGCTGGAAGAGGTGCGCGCCCTCTTCAAGGAGCATGACGCCCAGGCGACCTTCTTCGTGACGGGCTCGCACTGCGAGCACACCTCTGCAGAAGACATCGCGAAGCTCCTAGCCGACGGGCACGAGCTCGCGAACCACTCGATGCGCGACCACCCCTACACAGACGCTACGCCGGCGGAGTTCGCCGCCGACCTCGAAGAGACCGCCGAGATCCTCGCGAGGCACCAGCCAGAGCCCTCGCCGTGGTACCGCGCGCCCTTCGGCCGACTGAACAAGAAGATGCAGGCGGTCCTAGAAGAGAAGGGCCTGACCCACGTCGTCTCCGACGCCTTCGCCAACGACACCGAGATCCCCGACGCCGAGTGGGTCGCGGACTTCGTGCTGAAGAACACCAAGCCCGGCTCGATCCTCCTCATCCACATGCCCGAGCGCGGGCGCCGCGAGTGGAACTTCGAGGCGATGCGCCTCACCCTCGAAGGCTTGAAGGAGCGCGGCCTAGCCGTCACGACCCTGAGCGCGCTGCTCAAGGGCTGAGGGCGCTGCTGGGAATTTGCGCAGAAGGATCTGATTCTTGCCCCCCCGAGATGGTGGGGGGCGGATACAGTCAGTGGTTGACGCTATGCCCGTGAAGGATCACTGGTGAGTTGCGTCCGTTCGCGGGGCCATGACGGTCCTCTCTAAGGCAGCGATGCTGCCTGCTGATACGGGCCCCCGAGGGGCCCATGTGTGGACCTCATGAATCTCGAAGAGCTCGTGTCGCAAGACGACACCGCGCCCGCAGTGGGTCAAGACCCTGCCGGCGACCCCTTTAGCGCCGTCCCCGCCGCCCTCCGAGGCGCCCTCGTGGAGCGAGGCTTTACGGAGCTAACCTCCGTACAGCGCGCCGTCCTAGACGCAGAGGTCGAAGGTCATGACCTCAAGATCTCCTCTCAGACAGGCTCAGGTAAGACCGTCGCCTTGGGCTTCGTGCTCGCTCCGAAGCTCGTAGCAGAGCGCGGAGGCCATGGGCCAGACGCGCTCATCATCGTCCCGACCCGCGAGCTGGCTACGCAGGTCTGCAACGAGCTCGAATGGCTTATGGCTGACATCGACGGCGTCCGCTTGGCCTCGGTCACAGGGGGCACTCCGCTCTATCGCGACCGCCAGATCCTCTCTAGGGGCCCGAGGATCCTCGTCGGCACCCCCGGTCGCTTGCTCGATCACGTCCGGAACGGGGTCCTGGACCTCAGCCAGGTCAGCGAGCTCGTCCTCGATGAGGCGGATCAGATGCTCGACATGGGCTTCCGCGAGGAGCTCGAGGGCATCCTCGACGCGACCCCCGAAGAGCGCAGGACGCACTTGGTCTCGGCGACCTTCCCGCGCGCGATCCAGCAGCTCGCCGAGCGCTATCAGCGCGACGCCGTCTCCATCGAGGGGACGCGCCTCGGCGACGCCAACCAGGACATCCAGCATGTCGGACACATCGTGAACAACCGGGACCGCTACGACGCCCTAGTCAATCTGCTCCTGATGTCGGACGAGGACCGGACGCTCGTCTTCGTCGAGCGCCGCGCCGACGCGGTCCAGGTCGCAGAGCTCCTCGAGGCAGACGGCTTCGACGCCTTGCCCTTGAGCGGTGAGCTCATTCAGAGTCAGCGCGAGCGGACCATGGACGCCTTTCGCCGCGGCAAGGTGAGGGTGCTCGTGGCGACGGACGTCGCCGCGCGCGGCCTAGACGTCCCCGACGTCTCCACCGTAATCCACATGGCGCCTTGCATTGACGGTCAGGTCTACACGCACCGCAGCGGCCGCACCGGCCGCGCTGGGCGGCAGGGGCGGAGCGTCCTGCTCGCGCCCCCGAACAAGCGCTACAAGGTCACGCGCATGCTCGACGAGGCGGCGGTAGAGCTCGAGTGGCATCCGCTCCCGAGGGCTGCTGAGATCGAGCAGGTGATGAACCAGCGCGCGCATGAGCGCCTCACGGAGGAGCTGCAGTCCGCGCTGAAGGGGGGCTCCAGCGACAAGCACCTCGCGCAGGCGGGCGCGCTCCTCACGGACTCAGAGCCTGAGGCCCTCGTCGCCGCCCTCCTCGCGCGTCTCGAGCCGAAGCGTCGAGCGCAGCCGAAGGACCTCAACGTCCCGCACATGAACAAGGACGGCCGCAGGAAGGGGGAGCACCCGAAGGGGAAGAAGGGCTCCTTCGACAAGGGACGTCGGGGCGGCAAAGGGCCCGCCGACACCGTGCGCTTCTTCATCAACCGTGGCCTCAAGCAAGGCGCGACCCCGGGTCGGATCCTCGCTGAGCTGTGTCGCCGGGGGAAGGTCAACGGGAGCGACATCGGCTCCATCGCGATCCACCCCAACGCGAGCACCTTTGATGTGCGGACGGACGTCTCGGTGCACTTCGAGGAGAACGCAGGGCGTCGCGACTCGAGAGATCCGAACACCCTCATCCGCAGAGACCGCGGCCCGATCCCCTCTGCTCAGGAGCGGAACAAGAAGAAGTCCAAGGGCGCGAAGCCCGCAGGCAAGAAGCCCTTCAAGCGTGAGGGTCGCACCAAGCTGCGCGCTCGCAGCCTGAAGCGCTGAGCCGCTCAGGCGGCTCTTCGCAGGTAGCGTCGGGCGACGGCGCTCAGGAGGTCACTCGCGATGACGATCCCTGCGCCCAAGAGGATCAGGAGCAGCATCTCGTCGTAGTACATCTTCCCGCGCGCCTGCTGGATGTAGTAGCCGAGGGAGACGACGCCGAGCATCCCGAGCACTGTCGCCTCTCGCACGCAGGTCTCGAAGCGATAGAAGAGGTAGAGCAGGTAGCGGCCGAGGGCGAGGGGGAAGACCGCCGAGACGAGCAGCGAGCGGCGCGGCGCTCCTAGGGCTGTGAGGGTGCGGAGGGGCGCTGGGTCGAGGTTCTCGATGGTCTCCGCGCCGAGGCGACCGAGGATGCCGGAGTTGTGGAGCGCGAGGGCTAAGACGGCAGGCCAGGCGTGGTTAGGCCCCAGAATCGCGAGGAGGAGGAAGGCCAGGATGTATTCCGGGATGGAGCGCAGGAGGACCATGAGCGCGCGTGTCAGCAGGCGCAGGGCGCGCCAGGTGAAGAGGTCCTCGCTAGGCGCGGCGTCGAACGGGCGCCTCGTCGAGAGCGTCGCCGCTGCGAGAGGCGCGAAGACCCACGAGAGCAGCATGGCGAGGACGATCGCGAGGACCGAGATAGCGAGGGTCGCGAAGAGCGCGTCCAAGCCGTGGTCCAGCATGACGCCTCGGAACCAGGCGATGAGCCCGCCGAGCTCGACTCCGCCCTCGCGGAGCGGAGCAGGGACGATGTCTACGGTGAGGAAGCGCTCGAGGTTCTCGAGGCGGCGCGCGGTCAGGAAGGAGGCGGGCTGGATGACCCCTGAGAGCCAGGTCAGGAGCGTAAGGACCCCGAAGGCCCATGCGCTGGCTTGGACGAAGCGACTCCTAGGCCGGCTCTTGTAGAGGGACTCGACGCGCGCGCTCATCGGATGACGATCCTCTCCCGAAGTTTGGAGCTCCAGAGCTCGACGATGAGGACGAGCGCGATGAGGGCGTAGAGATAGGTCCACACCTCTCGGTAGTGCAGGTTCTCCGCAGAGAGCTTGAGGTAGTAGCCGATGGTCGGATACCCGAAGAAGCCGAGCACCGCGGAGGAGCGCACGGCGCACTCGAAGCGATAGAAGGCGTAGGCCGACATGTCTGCGAAGGCACGCGGCAGGAGCCCCCAGAGGAAGACCTGCACAGGCCCCGCGCCGATGGCGCGCAGCGAGCGGGCGCTCTCGCGCGGACACTCATCGAGCATCTCGGAGAAGACCTTAGCCAAGGTCCCGCCGTAAGGGATGGCGATGGCGATGACCGCGCTGAAGTTGTTGAGGCCGAAGGCTACGAGGAAGAGGATCGCCCACAAGAGCTCGTGCACAGAGCGCATGAGGGCGATCCATACACGGACGACCGCGTAGAGCACAGGCATGAGCCGCTGCAGGAGCCCACGTCCGAGGGGCGCGTCGCTGCCCTCGTCTCTCCACCAAGACGTCGCTCCGAGGAAGCCGAAGATCAGGCCGAGCACGACGGCGAGGCTCATACCTGCGATCGCAAAGAGCAGGGTCGTCCAGACCGCCCCGAGGACCTTGGAGAGGAGCGGGGGCGTCCCGGCAGGGACCTCGGCCGCCTCATAGCTCGTCGCAGGTGAGAGGGCTCCTTCGAGGAAGAGGCTGAGCACGCTGCCGCCACCCTGACGGGGGAGCGCGTCGCTGAGGGAGAGGTCGAGGGCGAGCCACGAGACCAGCGCGGCGAGGAAGATCCCGAGGATCAGTCGCGCGCGGCGGTTCGCGCGCGCAGGGGTGACGGCGAGGGCCTCAGCCGACACGGTCCTCCTCCTCAAGGTCGTAGAGCTCAGAGAGCGCCTCATCGGTGAGCTCCCCCGAGGGGCCATCGAAGAGGACGCGCCCAGCGCGCAGCCCGACGAGGCGCGGCACGAACTCGCGCGCGAGCTCGATGTCGTGCATCGAGAGGAGGAGGGTCAGGCCCTTCGCGCGGGCGACCTCCGTGAGGAGCGTGATCGTCTCGCGGGCGCGGGCAGGGTCCAGCGCTGAGAGGGGCTCGTCGGCGATCAGGTAGTCCGCCTCTTGGTAGAGCGCGCGCGCGATCGCCACCCGCTGGCGCTCGCCACCGGAGAGGCTGTCCACGCGATGGAAGAGCTTCTCGCCGATGCCGAGCTCATCGAGGATCGCGAGGGCGCGCTCATGCTCTGCGTTGCGGACGCTGAGCGAGGCAGCGACAGAGCGCAGGAGGCCTTGCTTCCCTAGGCGTCCGCTCAGGACGTTCTGTGAGACGCGGAGGTTCGGCACCAACCCGAGGTCTTGCGGGATGAAGCCCATGCGGGCTCGCAGCGAGCGGAGCTGGCTGTCGCTGACCTGGCTGAGGTCCTCGTCGTCGATGAGCACCGCCCCCTGGCTCGGCCGCACCATCGCGTTGCAGAGGGAGAGCGCGGTGGTCTTGCCGCAGCCGCTGGGGCCGACGAGCGCGAGGGCCTCGCCGGGCGCCACGCGGAGGTCGAGCTCTGTGACAGCAGCGCGCCCGTCGTAATGGACGGACACGCTGCGGAACTCTAGACCTCGGGTGGGGGCGCTCACGCCCAGATGGTAATCGCTATGGGGTCAGCGCAAGAGCCCAAGCTCACGCGCGAGGTCCTCGAGCGGTGCGAAGTCCGCGTTCGTGGCCTCGATGATGCCCTCAGGCCGCTGGAGCGCCTTGAGGAGGGCGGGGTCTTCCATCCCGATGAGGGCAGCTTGCAGCTTGCCGATCATCTCTTCGCCGAGGTCGGGGTGGGCGGTCCAGTTGTAGTCAGGGTAGCCGGGGGTCTCCCAGAGCTTGACACAGACCGCAGGGTCGATCTTCCCCTCCGCGACCATGGCGTTGTAGACCTTGTAGTTCACCGCGCCGCCTTGATAGGTGCCCGCGTTTACGAGGGCGGCGGTCTTGGAGTGGTCTCCGGAGAAGCTCATCTCTTCACCGGCGAAGAACTCTTGGGGGCTCTGTCCGGTCTCTTGGCGGATGAAGTACTCGGGCATGAGCCTGCCTGAGGTGGAGGACTCGGAGCCGAAGGTGAAGGTCTTCCCGGCGAGCCCCTTGGGGAAGTCAGCCGCGGGGCTCAGGCCTGTGTCCTTGTGGGCGATGAAGTAGGACTTGTAGTTCGGGTCAACGGTGCCTTGAGCGATCGCGCGGGCGCCAGGGACGGCGGCGCGGGCGCGCAGACCAGTCAGGCCGCCGAACCAGGCGAGCTGCACGTCGCCGCTCTTGAAGGCCTCGACGGAGGCGGAGTAGTCGCTCGAGGGGACGTAGGTGACGGGGATCCCGAGCTCACCCTCGAGGTAGGCGGCGATCTGGCTGTACTTCTCTACGAGCTCCGTGGAGTTCTGGTCAGGGATGGCGCTGAAGCGCAGCTCAGCGCTGTTGGCTTCGGTCTCGCTGCTGCAAGAGGAGGCGCCGAGGAGGAGGAGAGAAGAGAGGAGCTTTTTCATGACTTGTATCTAGTTCCACGGGGATAGGTGTAGCCGGGGATTGTAGCGGGAGGGATGCCGGAGATCCTCTCTCCACTTACAGCTCTTCGCGCGCTGGGCCATGCTGGATGGGCTCAAGGCTCCTCCCAAAATGAAGGGAGGACGCAGCGCAGCGCGCTACGTCCTCCCGTTTGATGCCGGGGATCTATTCGATCAGGGGATCCAGGTGATCTCCACGCCGTTCGTCAGGTTGAACTGAGCACCGCAGGGTGAGGTCAGGGGGTCCCTGTACCAGACCTGGTAGCGCTTCACGTCACCCGCAGCGCAGCCACCCTTGGCTGCGATGTCGATGGTCGTGGCGGAGGAGCCGCCGGAGCCCGCGAAGCGGACCTGGAGGCGGATGACGCCGCCGCCGGCGCAGCGCAGGCCGTCACCGAACTGCACGCCCGCACCACTGGCCACGGCGTTGTTGCCCTGGAAGTAGAGGCCGGGCTGGCTGCCGATCAGCTGGCTGCCCTCGAGGACGAGGTTGGCTGCTGAGACGGAGGAGCTCCCGCTCGAGATGAGACGTCCGCCGAGGCCTGAGCCGTTGGCGCAACCGACGCCTACGCTGCTGGTGTTGCCGCAGGGGCAGAGCGTGGCAGAGCCGTCACCGAAGCAGAAGGTGTTGCCGAAGTCGCCGACACCCACGAGGTTGGCCGCGAGGATGGCAATTCCAGCGTCCGTGTTGGAGCTGTTACTGAAGGTGATCGCGGTCAGGATCTCTCCAGAGAAGGCGCCCAGGTCAACAGAGCCCTCGACGACGTTCAGGTTGTTGTCAGCGTTCGCGCAGTCGACCCCTCCGGTGCCCGCGAACTGCCCGTTGAACCAGTCGCCACCGCTAACCGTTCCGGTCGTGGTGGCGCCGCTCGCGAAGTCGCAGGTCACGTTGAAGGAACCGCCACCGTTGCTGATCTGGAACAGCACATCGAGGCTGCAGTTGTTCGTCAGCGTGAGGGGCGTCGAGAGGGTCGTGGTCTGCGGACCTGACTGGTCCGGGTTCGTGAGCCACGAGGGCTGGATGCCGTTGCAGTCACCGTTCGCGACTCCGTCGAAGGGGAACGCGCCGCCAGCGACGGTCAAGCGGTTACCGAGGTGGACGATGTCAAGCGCGTTGGCTTGCTCGACGACTGAGTACAGATCCAAGACTGTGTTCGGGGGGAAACCGCCCTGGAAGTCCAAGCCTCGATCAGAGATCGAACGATACCCGAGGAGATCATCGGGGAGTCCGCCTTCGCCGGTGTGCACCATGCCGTTGAAGTTGTAGTTCAACGTGATGGGGGTCGTCGGCTGCGGGACGAAGCCAGTGCTGACGTTGGCAGCGAGGATCGCGTAGCCAGCGTTAGAGTTGGAGGGGTTCGCGAAGGAGATCGCGGTCACGGACTCTCCAGAGAAGGCGGAGAGGTCCATGGTGTCCTCCATGATGTGCAGCGTCGCGCCGAAGTTGGCGAAGTCCACGCTGTCGCATCCCGCGTAAGCGCCTGCGAACCAGTCGCCGCCGCTGAGGGTCGCGGTGGCTTGAGCGCCGCTAGCAAAGTCGACGACTACGTCGAAGCTCCCACCGCCATCGCTGATCTGGAAGATGCAGCTGAGCTCGCTCGTTCCTGTGAGGGCGATGCTCGAGGAGAGCGTCGTGGTCTGAGGAGTGGACTGATCCACGGTCGTGAGCCACGCCGGCTGAGTACCGATGTTGTCTCCGTCAGCGACGGTCTCAAAACCCCAGATACCACCAGAGACGGTGTTCCTGTTGCCTAAGTGGACGATATCCAAGGCTTGAGGTTGGTTGACGATGATGTACTTGTCGAGCAGGGCGTCTCCGGGGACACCTCCGCTAAAGTTCAACGCGCGGTCGGAGATGGAGCGGTAGCCGTTCGGGTCGTCGGGCTGTCCAGCTTCGTTAGCGTGAACCATTCCGTTGAAGTTGTAGTTCAGCGGGACCTGCGTGATCGAGGTCTGTGCAAAGGCCGCGGGGGCCGACAGAAGGAGGATGGAGAGTGTGCGCATGCCTGAATTCTTGACCGGGGTCGGTTGAGGATGATTGAGTTTTGTGGGGTTGACTTAGAGCGGAGCACCCCAAGGCGGTGTTAACAGAGCGCCCGCCCCTGCTCCTTGGGAGCGAGGAGCGGGCGCTTTTGAGTCAATGGCCTGATCCTAGGCGTCCCACGTGAGGGAGACAGCGTTGGTCAGGTTGAAGCTGTTGCCGCAGAGGCCGCCAGAGGAGACCTCACGGTACCAGCACTGGTAGTTCAGCGAGTCACCAGCAGCGACGTTGGCGTTGCTGATTTGCGCCGTCGATGAGAGCTCACCGTTGGCGTCGGAGACGCCGATCTCGATGCGAACAGCGTTGAAGCCGACGCAGCGGAGGCCGTCACCGAAGACGATGCCGAGGCCGCCGTTGATCTGGTTCTCACCAGAGAAGAACAGCGCCGGGAGGCCAGGGACGAGGCCCTTCGAGTGAAGGACGACAGAGTCGCTGGAGAGGCTGGCAGTGCCTTGGGTCTCAAGGTAGCCACCGTCCGCTGAGGCAGAGTTCGCGCAGCCGTGGCAGCCAGCGCCCGCGTTGCTGCAGGGGCAAGCCGTGCCGGAGCCGTCGCCGAAGCAGAAGGCGTTGTCGGCGCACTGTGCGACCTCGTCCACGCCCACACCGTTGGCTGCGAAGATCGCGTAGCCGCCGTTGCCGTTGTTTGCGTTGCCGAAGGTGATGGAGGTCAAGACGTCGCCAGCGGCCGCGCCGATGTCAACAAAGCCCTCGTCGATATGGAGGCCTGCGCCGCCGAGGCCAGCGCAGTCAAAGTTGTCGGTGCCCGCGTAGGGACCACCGAACCAGTCGCCACCGCTCACGAAACCAGTGATCTGGTTGCCGCTAGCGAAGCCGCAGGTCACGTCGAAGCCGCCGCCGCCATCGCTGACGTGGAAGATGACGCTGACGCTGGAGTCGGCGTAGACGTTGAGGGGAGTGTCGAGGATCGTGGTCTGGGGACCGCTCTGATCCTGAGTGCCCTGGGGCATCCAGTTGGGGTAGGTGCCTCGGCAGTCGCCGTTGGGCGCGTCGTCGTAGCAGAAGCTACCCGCCGGGCCGTTGCAGCGGTCGCCAAGGTGCACGATGTCCGGCACGAAAGCGTCCGTGACGAAGGAGTACTTGTCAGCTGCACCACCGGTGGGGCTGCCACCCGTGACGTTCAGACCGCGGTCTGAGATCGAGCGGTAACCGTTCGGGTTGTCAGCGTCACCGCTCTCGCCGTCGTGAACCATCCCGTTGTAGTTGTAGTTCAAGGGGATGTTCGTCTGTGACTGCGGGACGACAGAGGTGTAGTTCGCAGCGAAGATGGCGTAGCCAGCGTTTCCGTTGGAGGGGTCTGAGAATGAGATCCCCGTAGCCTGGACACCAGCCAAGGCGCCATTGTCGAGGATGGTGATCTCGGCCACGTTGAGGCCAGCTGCTCCAGGGTTGCCGCAGTCGAAGCCATCGGTGCCCGGATAGGGCCCGCCGAACCAGTCACCCGTACCGACGCCCGAGACAGGTACGTCGCCGACGTTCGTGTGCAGGGTGAAGGTCAGGGAACCGCCACCATCACTCACCATAAGGAGGAAGGTGAAGAAGGACTCGCCTACCAGAGTGATAGGAGCAAAGTCAGACCTGACAGACTGGTGGTCGTTAACGCCACCCAGCCAGGTGGGCTCGGTGCCACGACAGTCGTTGTTTGCGTCGCTATCCCAGCCGTTCCAGCCCGTGCAGGGCCGGCAGCCGAGGTGGACGATGTCCAGCGCACCGGCCTGGTCAACGAACTGGTACTTGTCGAAGAGCGGGTTGCTCGGGACGCCACCAGTGAAGTCGAGACCACGGTCGCTTATGGAGCGGTAGCCGTTGGGGTTGTCCGGATCGCCGTTTTCACCAGAGTGGACGATGCCGTTGTAGTTGTAGTTAAGGGGGATCGCTTGCGTGGTCGTCTGGGCGACTGCGGCAGGGGCGCACAAAAGAAGTAAAATGAAGTGTCGCATACAGAGAATCTGCCTCATTTTCGGGATCTGTGGGGAGATTTTGTGAAAATGGAAGTTCGTGCAATCAGACTGCCCAGATCGGAATTCAGGGAAGTAGAAGAAGGCTGAGGTGGGGCACGGGGGTGCTTTGTTTCTAAACGTTTGTTTCTTCTTGGCTTAGGAAGGTTCTACCTCAGGTCTCCCTATGCCATGGGGATCCAGCCACCTTGCGCTTTTCTTACATATGCCCTCGGGATGAGGCCATATGCCCTCGGAATGAGGCCATATGCCCTCGGAATGAGGCGTGAACCGTAGAGGTCTGAGCCTGGTCGTGAGGGCTCAGGAGGACGGGCCTACTCATAGTCATGTGAACACAGACCCTACACCTGCGTCCCATCCCGCCCTTCGGGGCCATCTCGCGGAGGTAAGCAACAGCGAAGACTCCCCCTGGTCTTCAGCGGTTGGGCTCTGACCGCTGTTCGCCTGACTAGAGGCTACTTACCGCGGCCTAGCCAGCGGTTGATGTTGCTGGAGTAGGTCTCGTATTGCTCCGCAGAGAGGAAGGCTTGGAGGTTGGCTTGGTGCCGCTCGTTGTTGGCGGTCTTGATCTCGCCGGCCTGTTGGCTGTCGATCTCTCCAGCCTGCCAGAGCCTGGCAAGCTCCGCGTCCATCTCTGCTCTAGCGCGCCAGGTGAGCGCCATCTCATCAGACTGGTATTGGGTGAGCCCCAGCTCAGGTGCGATCTTCTCGATCCTCGAGCTGATCCACTCATCACGTTGCTGGTCTTTCACCTGCTGCTTCTGGAAGGCCTCTTGTTCACGGATCGATGTGAGCGCGCTTTCGACCTTGGACTGCAGCACAACAGGGCTCGCCTTCTCCTTCTCGCTCATTTGCTCCATGAAGGCGCGCACTTCTTCCTCAAACTCCGTGTCTTCCACGGCAGCGACGCGCTCTGAAGGCTCTGGGCGAAGCTCTAGGTCTGCGATCCGCTCGCTGAGCTTGGCGTTCTCCGCACGCAGGTCGTCCAGCTGGGCGACGAGGTCAACGCTGGGGGTGGGGGCCTGGGGCACGACCTGAGGCTCATCTCCTGAGAGGAGCGAGCTGGTCACAGCCGCGCTCCCACTGCCTAGGAGGATCACGAGAAGGAGCTGTCCGAGGGAGGTGTCTTTCATAGTTGTCTCAATATATAGGAAAGCGAGCGCGAGCTCCTGTCCTCAGCATCAGCTCTTGAGCGTAGGGCTCTTCAGGGCTCAGGAGGTAAGGCCTTCACACGGGCCTATTGAGATGTCACATAGGTACTGATTCCCATTGGAAGTCATGCTCGCTTAGGATGGTTACCTGCCCTTTACCGCAGCCTCACGATGATTCAGCTCTTCGCCATCCTCCTCCTCACCGCTGGCTCTGAGGAGCCGACCCAGGTCGAGTTCGGAAGAGACGTGCAACCGATCCTCTCGAAGCGCTGCTTCGTGTGCCACGGCCCGGACGAGGGGACGCGCGAGGCGCGGCTGCGGCTGGACCTCCCTGAGGTCGTCGGGGAAGAGCAGGGGGTCATCGTGCCTGGCAATCCAGAGGCGAGCGAGCTCATCCTGCGGATCACGAGTGAATATGCAGATGAGCTCATGCCCCCTCCGGGGGAGGAGCCGCTGACGCCCGATGAGATTGACATCCTCAAGCGCTGGGTCGAGCAGGGCGCAGAATATGAGGGGCACTGGGCCTTCGAGCCGATCCCTGAGACCTCGGCTCCCCGAGGCGCCGGGTGGGTGCGTAACGAGGTCGACGGCTTTGTGCTCCGCTCTATGGAAGAGGCTGGGCTTGAGCCGTCTATAGAGGCTGACAGGGCGACCCTCATTCGGCGGCTCTCTTTTGACCTCTGCGGGATGCCGCCGACGCCTGCAGAGGTCGGCACCTTCGTGGCCGATGATCGCCCCGCGGCGTACGAAGAGCTCGTCGACCGACTGCTCGCGACCGACGCCTACGCCGAGCGTATGACCCTCGCCTGGATGGACGCGGCGCGTTATGGAGACACCTCGGTCCACCACGCTGATGGGCCGCGTGATATGTGGCCTTGGCGGGACTGGGTCATCCGTGCCTACAAGTCGAACATGCCCTTCGACGAGTTCACCGTTGAGCAGCTCGCGGGCGACCTCTTGCCCGAACCAAGCAACGCGCAGCTCGTCGCCTCAGGCTTCCATCGCAACTCGCCTACCTCGGACGAGGGCGGGGCTATCGATGAGGAGCTGCGCGTGAAGTACATGGTCGATCGGGTCAAGACGACCGGGAACGTCTGGCTAGGCTTGAGCCTCGAGTGCGCCCAGTGCCACGACCATAAATACGACCCGGTCAGCCAAGAGGACTATTACCGCTTCTACGCGTACTTCAACCAGAGCGTTGAACGGGGCTTTCAGACACGCAGCGGGAACGCGGCGCCCTTGGTCATGGTGCCTACAGAGGAGCAGGAGGCAGAGCTCGCTGAGCTGGACAGAGAGATCCAGGCGATCGAAGACTTCTTTCAGGGGGCGACGCCCCCTCTTGCGGCTTTTGAGGCTTGGCATGGGCGTGAACGGCAGGCGCTCCTAGAGCGGGACACCCCGGAGCTCGGCGAGTGGTACTTCACGGGGCCCTTCCAGAAGGGCAGCAAGAAGGAGGCATACGAGACAGACCACGGCCCAGAGGCTCTCAAGATCGATATCTCTGCTGAGGTTGCGGGTAAGCGATGGATCGAGCGTGCTGACGTGGACGGGAATATCTACAACCTCGGGAGTACGGCCAATGCAGCGGTCTATCTCACTCGCACCATCGAGTGTGAGCGTGCTCAGACAACGACGATCTCTCTAGGAAGCGACGACAGCATTAAGGTCTGGCTGAATGGCAAAGAGGTCTTTGCGAACGACGTCGGTCGGGGGGTCACAGCCGACCAGGACCAAGCGACCCTGGAGCTGCCCGCTGGTGAGAGCCAGCTCCTCTTGAAGATCGTGAACGGCGGTGGCCCCATGGGCTACTACTTCAAGATGAAGGGAGAGGAGCTGCCGGAGTCGTTGGTCGCTGCGCTCAAGCCTGAGCTGAGCTCTCTCGATGACGAGGCGCGAGCGTTGCTGCTAGACCACTTCATGCGCAACAGCTGGGAGGAGGGCGTCGCGCAGGTCGCGATTCAAGAGGCCGCGGTCACGCGCCGGGACGAGGTCACTCAGGTCACCGCGACGGTAATGATCATGGAAGACGTCGCCGAACCGCGTATGACCTACGTTCTCGACCGAGGAGAGTATGACAAGCCGCGCAAGGACCAGCCCGTCGAGCCCGGCGTCCTAGAGGGCATCTTGCCGCTCCCTGAGGGGGCGCCTGCCAACCGGCTCGGACTCGCACAGTGGCTCGTCCACCCAGATCACCCCATGACGGCCCGCGTCGCCGTGAACAGGTACTGGGCCATGCTCTTCGGGCGCGGTCTCGTCTCCTCGGTGATGGACTTTGGCTCCCAGGGCGAGCTCCCCAGCCACCCGGAGCTCCTTGACTGGCTCGCCCGTGACTTCATCAAGAGCGGCTGGGACGTGAAGCGTGCTCTGAAACAACTCGTCATGAGCGCGACCTATCGTCAGGTCTCACGAGCAGATGAAGAGCGCCTTGAGGTGGACCCCGAGAACGAGCTCCTTGCGCGCGCTTCGCGCTTTCGCCTGCACGGTGAGTTTCTGCGTGACCAGGCCCTCGTAGCGAGCGGCCTCCTTGTAGATGAGGTCGGGGGCCCGGGTGTGAAGATCTATCAGCCTGAAGGACTATGGAATGAGGTCTCGCTCGATCGAAACCTGCGCTTCTCTCAGGACCATGGTGAGAAGCTCTACCGCAAGTCCATGTACATCTACTGGAAGCGCTCTGCGCCTCAGCCCGCCATGTCGACCTTCGACACGCCGATCCGAGACACCTGCGTCGTCCAGCGCCAGCGCACGAACACGCCCATGCAGGCGCTCGTCACCCTCAACGATGTGCAGTTTATCGAGGCGGCGCGGCATCTCGCCCAGCGCCTGCTCCTAGAGGAAGAGGCCTTCAACGCCCGCCTTGACCTCGCCTTCATGCTCTTAACGGCGCATCCAGCTGACGAGCTGGCGCGCCGCGTGATGCGTGAGACTTATGAGGCGCAACTCCCGATCTATCAGGCGAACGAGGACGCAGCCGTCGCGCTCATCAGCGCGGGCGAGAGCGCGCGCGACGAGAGCCTCGACGCAGCAGAGCACGCCACTTGGACGGTCATCGCCTCCATGATCCTCAACCTCGACGAGACCCTGACCCGCGAATGACTATGGACCCCATCACAGAACGCAGCCGGCAGGTCACCAGGCGCTCGCTCTTGAAGAGCGGCGCCAACGGCCTCGGCGCGATGGCGCTGGGCTCGATGCTCGGGCGCGAGGCGCTCGCCGGCGGGATCTCTGCTAGAGATGTGCCGCACTTCGCTCCCAAGGCAAAGCGGGTCATCTATCTCTTCATGAACGGTGCGCCTTCGCAGATCGACCTCTTCGATTACCACCCGAAGATGCGTGAGCTCCACGGCATCGAGCTCCCGGAGTCCATCCGACAAGGCCAGCGTCTGACGACGATGACGAGCGGGCAGTCATCCTTCCCCTGCGTGGCTCCGATGTTCGACTTTAAGCGCTACGGCGAGCATCAGACCTGGGTCAGCGAGCTCCTTCCGTACACCGCTCGTATCGTCGACAAGATCACCCTCATCAAGTCGATGAATACGGAGGCGATCAACCACGACCCCGCCATCACCTACATCAACACAGGCAGCCAGCAGCAGGGCAAGCCCAGCATGGGAGCCTGGCTCTCCTATGGCCTCGGCTCGATGAACCGTGACCTCCCCGACTACATCGTCATGATCAGCCGCGGGAGGGGGAACTTCCAGGCGCTCTACTCACGCCTCTGGGGCTCGGGCTTCCTGCCCTCGGAGCATCAGGGCGTTAAGTTCCGGAGTGGCAAGGAGGCGGTGCTCTACCTCACGAACCCTGACGGGATCGACGCTGGGACGCGGCGTCGGATGCTGGATGGAATAGCAAAGATCAATGAGGCTAAGTATGAAGAGACCCACGACGCCGAGGTGCAGGCGCGTATCTCCCAGTACGAGATGGCCTACCGCATGCAGACGTCGGTGCCTGACCTGATGGACCTCTCAGACGAGCCGGAGTCTACCTTTGAGCTCTACGGGGAAGACGCCAGAAAGCCCGGCACCTTCGCAGCGAACTGCGTCCTCGCCCGTCGCATGGCCGAGCGCAACGTGCGCTTCGTCCAGCTCTTCCATCGGGGATGGGACCAGCACAACAATCTGCCCGGTGAGATCCGTGATCAGTGCCGCGACACGGATCAGGCCTCTGCGGCTCTCGTGCGTGATCTCGAGCAGCGCGGGCTCTTAGAGGACACCCTCGTCATCTGGGGCGGGGAGTTCGGGCGCACGATCTACTCGCAAGGCGCGCTTACGGAGAACAACCATGGCCGCGATCACCACCCGCGCTGCTTCACGACCTGGATGGCCGGCGCGGGCATCCGCGAGGGCTACGAGCACGGCGAGACAGACGACTTCTCGTACAACATCGTCCGCGACCCTGTGCACATCAACGATCTCAATGCGACGATCCTCCACCAGCTCGGGATCGACCACCAGCGCTTCACCTATCCCTATCAGGGCTTGGAGCAGCGGCTGACCGGCGTCGAGGAGCCGCACGTCGTGAGAGAGCTCTTGGCCTGAGGGCGCGCATGCCGACGTTGCTCTACGTCGTCGACCCCATGTGCTCTTGGTGCTGGGGCTTCACCGAGGTCCGCAGGGAGGTGTCCGAGACTTTCCCCGATCTCGAGTGGCAGCTCGTCATGGGCGGCCTCGCCCCGGACTCTGATGAGCCGATGGACGAGGCGACGAAGACCTACGTCCAAGAGGCCTGGCGCGCTGTCGCTCAGCGCACTGGTGTGAAGTTCAACCACGCCTTCTGGGCTGAGTGTGCTCCGCGTCGCTCGACCTATCCCTCTTGCCGCGCGGTGATCGTGGCGGGGGAGTCGGGGAAGGCTGAGGGGATGCTCGCCGCCATTCAGCGCGCTTACTACCAGGAGGCGCGCAATCCCTCGGACACGGAGACGCTCACGGCTCTCGCTCAAGAGATCGGCTTAGACCCCGCCGCCTTCGAGGCCGCGCTCCGCGCTCCCGAGACTCAAGAGAGGCTGGAGCGCGACTTTGCCCTGCGGAGCGGGATCGGGGCCTACAGCTTTCCAAGCGTCGGTCTCCTCGATGGAGACCAGGCCCAGCTCCTCACGACCGGCTGGTGCGAAGCATCGGTGCTCTCTGCGGCGCTACGAGAGTCACTCTGAACTTCGCCAGAGCTACCTGACGGCCCTCGAGGCTACCTCGCCCTCAATCACGACGCCGGTGCAGTGGGTCGTGTACTCGAAGGGATCGCCGTTAAAGAGCGCGAGGTCGCCGTCCTTGCCGACCTCGATGGAGCCGACGCGGTCAGCGATGCCGAGGAGCTTCGCGGGGCTGAGGGTGATGGACTCCAGGGTGCGCTCGAAGCCGAGGCCATGCGCGGCGGCGATGGCGGCTTCGAAGACGAGGACGCGCACCTTCGGGACGTAGGCCTCGTAGCCTGTCTGGATCGCGAAGGGGACACCAGCTTCGGCGAGCTTAGCCGCGGTGGTGAAGGAGAGGTTTTTGGTCTCGCTGTAGGCGCGATAGGTGGTCGGGTGGATCAGCACTGGCGAGCCAGCAGCCTTCACCTCATCCATCAAGGTGTAGACCTCTGCTGCCATATCGAGCCACACCTTCACGCTGAACTCTTCTTGGAGCCGCAGCGCGCTCGCGATGTCTTGAGCTTGATTCGCTGTGACGATGAGAGGCGCCTCGCCGTTGAGCACTGCGACCAGCGCCTCCTTCGCGAGGTCTCGCGCAGGCGGCGCTCCCTCGCCGTCATAGCTCTCGAGCTTGGCCTTGTAAGCCTCGGCCCCGATGAGCGCCTCGCGCAGCATGGCGTAGGTCTTGCCGCGCGTTCCCGGCGCGCCAGCGCCCGACTGCGCCTTCGGTGAGAGCGTCGCAGCGACGCCGAAGAAGGGCTTCATCACGGCGTCCGCGAGGGTCGTCGTGCGAGTCTTGGCGATCATGGTCTGCCCAGAGACGAGCGGTCCGGGCGCGTGCCCGGTGTGGATCGTGGTCACGCCGAAGGAGCGGATGTACTCCAAGAGCTCTTCGCGTGGGTTGTAGGCGTCGATCGCGCGGAGCCCCGGCTGGATCGGAGCGGAGCGCTCGAGCATGTCCTGATCGTGGGCTTGGTCATCGCCGTTGTAGATCCCGGTGAGCCCTACGGTCGCCCGGACGTCGACGAAGCCAGGGACGAGGACCTTGGCCTCCAAGACCTCGTGACCTGCGGGGATGCTGACCTCAGCGGCTGGCCCAACCGCGGCTATCTTGCCGTCTGTTACGACGACGACGCCGTCCTTGATGACAGGTCCAGAGACAGTGTGGATGGTCTCGGCTTTGACTGCGACCTGGGCGGCGGCGATCGGGCCCGCTGCGAGCAGCCCGAAGAGCGCGGCGGTGATCTTGGAGCTCATTAGTTGGCCTCCTTCTTCATGAGATGGTCGTAGCAGCAGAAGTAGGGAGAGATCTCCTCGCCTGCGCCGTAGCCGCCCTCCGCGTAGAGCTGATCTTTTGGGTCCGAGAGGTCGAAGACCTTCTCACCCTCCACCCAGGTCTCTTCGACCCTGGTGTACACGCTCAAGGGATCACCGGAGAGGATGATGAAGTCAGCGTCCTTGCCCGGCGTGAGCGAGCCGACGCGGTCTTGGAGGTCCATCATCTCTGCGCCTGCGAGGGTGAGGGATTCGAGCGCGCCTTGGCGGGTCATCCCCGCGCGCACGGCGAGGGCCGCAGAGCGGAAGAAGAGGCGCGAGTCGGTGATCCAGTCGTCTGTGTGGAAGGCGGTGCGGACGCCGGCCTTCTCGAGGATCCCGCCGCACTCCATGACGAGGTTCAGAGCCTCAAGCTTTCCGCCAGGGGAGTCCACCAAGATCGCGGAGCAGGGGACCTTCGCCGCGGCGATCTCGTCGGCGACGCGCCATCCCTCGGAGACGTGGTGCAGGACGACGCGGAAGCCGAACTCCTCGGCGAGGCGCAGCACAGTGAGGATGTCGTCATGCCGGTGTGTGTGGTGATGGACGATGCGCTTCCCATCCAAGACCTCGAGCAGGGTCTCCAAGTGCAGGTTCCGGTCGGGGAGCTTGCTCTCGTCAGGGTTCCCGTCTTCGTCGACCGCGCGCTCGATCTTGGCGCGGTACTCCTGGGCCTGGATGAAGAGTGAGCGCACGAGGAAGGCTGACTTGCCGCGGGTGCCAGGGAAGCCGCCCTTGCCCTCGTTGCGGATGGAGTTCGTGCCGTTCGCCATCTTGAGCCCGCCCATGGGGGCGCCGTCAGGGAAGCGGTAGGTGATGGCGTCGATCGTGCGCGGGGTAGAGTCGCCGTAGCGCAGCTTCACGTACACGGTCTGCCCGGAGGAGAGGTGCCCTGAGCCCGGCATGATGTTGAGGGAGGTGAGCCCGCCAGCGAGGGCGCGCCGGAAGCCGGACGAGCGCACGTTGATCGAGTCGTAGACGCGGACGCCGGGCTGCAAGGGGCCGGAGCTGTCTGCAGCGCCGATGCCGCCGATGTGCGAGTGCGTGTCGACGAGGCCTGGCATGACGACCTTGCCCGTCGCGTCTACGACAACAGCGCCCGCGGGGACCTTGACCGCGTCGGCTGCGCCGATGGCTGTGATCTTGCCGCCCTCGACGAGCATCACCCCGCCCTCGATGGCGGGGGCATCGATCGGGAGCAGCGTCCCACCAGTGATCGCGGTGGTCTGGGCCCCGACGATGGGGGAGAGGAAGAGCAGGGCCGCGGCGACTCCGAAGAGCACGCGAGGCATGGAGAGGCGTGAGTGGCTCATGAGCTAAGCCTAACGACCTCTGCTTCCCACGGTAAGGAGAGGCTGTGAGCCAGCCTCTCTGGCAGACAGGGCTTCTAGATCTCTGCGTCTGACGACTCGCCAAAGCCCGCCTTAAAAAACCTCTAACGTGATAAAGCCTCGACCCTCATGAGAGGGCAGGCATCTCTCTCCTTAGATCAACTAGGCGTTTGGAGGAGCTCTTCAGTCAATCGAGTCCACTCAGGGAGCTCCGGCTTGCCGGGTTTCCTAGCACCGAACATGAGCAGGATACTCTCGCCCTTCGCATCAAAGAGCTCTAGAGAAGTGACGACCCCGTCCTCAGTGGGCTTCCGCACGATCCAGGTTGAGGCGATCGCAGTCTCTAAGACATGCAGGTTGAAGTCGGGGTCCATGACGTTGAACCAGTCCCCATACTCCATCAGCTTCTTTACGGGGCCCGTGTGTATCTGGATCACTCCCGAGCTGCTCACAAAGACCATGATAGGGAGCTCGCCATCTCGCGCCTTCTCGAGCGCGTTTCGGAAGGAATGATTGGCAACCTCTAGAGCGTGACCTTCCGGCGCTAGCCTGAGTGCTTGCGTACGCGAGACGCCGAACTTGTGGCAGATGATGAAGAAGTCATGAGTGTCCTTCATGCCCAGCCACGCCTCTTGGAAACCTGAGATGTCGATCTCGACGTCCGGCCTCTCGTCTTTAGTGGGCTTCATCGGCTCGAAGTAGGTGAGCCCCGCGGCTCCCTCTTCGCTGAAGTCACTGACGAGCGCGTTGAAGGCCTCGACCTTCTCCTCGTCTCGCAGGTAGATCTTGTGGGCCGCTAGCCCATTCTTGTCGAAGAACTGGAGGCTCCTCCTCGTTGGCTTCGCCTCCTCATCAATGACAGCGTAGGCCGTCGACCATTTCTTAGGGAAGAGGCGCAGGTCAATGTCAGGGCCTAGGACTAGGCCACCATGTCCTCCGAAAGAGATCTCTTGATACTCCCCTGTACGCTCGTGAACAGCGGCTTCATTGCGCGTCAGGGCCATACATCGACCAAGCTCACCCACGCGTCCGAAGAGGTCAGTCAGAGATCCTGAAAGGCGAGTGACACCCTTCCCAAGCGAGAGTTCGAGGAGGTTTGCCTCGCTCACCCCGAGCCTGTCAGCGGCGTCGCGAATACGAAGCTTGGGCTCTGCCTCAAGGAGGTCTCTCCATTGGGTGGCAAGTAGCTCAGGGTCAGCGATCGGTGCGGTCTGTGTCGGCATTTCTTTCTTCCTTAGGGGGCAGGCTTAAGGGTGGGGGTAAGTGAGCGATGAGTCGTCACGGGAATGATGATCGGGCTCTCATTTGGTCCATGATTGACCTGTTCGAGGGGTGTCTCGAAGGTCTGGCTCAAGAGGAGAGGTAGGTCTAAGCGTCGCGGATGTTCATCCGCGATGAGCGCTCCATCTTTCAGGACAAGGAGTCGGTCAGCGCAACTTAGCGCCGCGTTGAGGTCGTGCATGACGCAGACGATTGTGAGCTCTCTCTCTCTGAGCTTCCGGAGCAGTGCGAGTGTCCTTGATTGCTGGCCCATATCGAGCGCGCTCAGCGGCTCGTCTAGCAACAGCGCTTGCTCTGTAAGTTCGCCGGGCCATAGCTGCGCCAAGGCCCTCGCGAGTTGCACTCTCTGTCGTTCACCTCCAGAGAGCGTCTGGATATCTCGTTCGAGTAAGTGCCGGACATCTGTGAGGTCGGACACCAAGCTGATGATGTCCTCTGCTTCGGAGTGAGAGAGGCTCCATGGCGTGAGCCCGAGGGCGATCACCTCGGCAGCGCGGAAGGAGAAGGGTACGGAGGTGTCTTGAGTGACGACGGCTCTTCGCCTCGCGAGGTGTCCTAGTGCTAGTCGATGGATGGGATCACCTGCGAGCATCACCTCTCCCTCGCATGGCTTGAGGTCTCCCGACATAGCACGGATGAGGGTGCTCTTTCCTGCGCCGTTGGGGCCTATGACGCAGGCGAGCTCTCCATGGTGAATGTCAAAGGAGACCTCCTTGAGGATCTTCTGCCCGCCAATGATCACTGAGAGACGTGAGGTGCAGATCATGAGGGCGCGCTCCCTCTCCTCTTGACAAGGAGGAAGATCAAGAAGGGGGCTCCTAGGATGGAGGTCACTAGGCCTATGGGAAGCTCGGCGGGGGCGACTGTTATGCGAGCCATGGCGTCGGCCAGCACGAGGAGTGAGGCTCCCATCAGTGCAGAGCCTGGTAACACTACACGGTGATCCGAGCCGGCGAGGAGGCGGACGAGGTGGGGGACGACCAGCCCTATAAATCCGATCAGGCCGCTAAAGGCGACGCTCGATGCCACAGCGAGCGTGGCCCAAATGATCACGCGTCGCTTCAACTTTGAGACGGGGACTCCCAAGTGAAGCGCCTGTTGCTCTCCCAGCGTGAAGGCGTTCAA
The DNA here is from genome assembly GCA_022446815.1 of Planctomycetota bacterium. Lineage (GTDB taxonomy): Bacteria > Planctomycetota > UBA1135 > UBA1135 > JAKVCE01. The sequence continues at coordinate 44,320 of JAKVCD010000008.1, read as the reverse complement.
AGGCTTCGCTATGCGTAGCAGGCCAAAAAGACATGCAGTCATCAGGCCGGCAGTGATGAAGAGGGTCCTCCAGTTCGCGCTAGCGAGTGAGCCCATCATCCACAGCGTGATCGAGCGGAGTCGTGCCTCGTCCGCAGAGTAGATAAAGACGCCGATCAAGGAGCCCGCTACGGTGTTGATGGCGATCCCGAAGAGCAGCATGTTCACTGTCGAGGTATAGCCACCCTTTGTTGAGAGCTTATAAACGAGGAGGACACTGATGAGCCCGCCCGCGAGGGCGCCTAGCGCAGTCACCCAGTCGGCTCCTAAGCCGCCCTGATGAGCGGTCAAGAATGGCATGAAGAACAACGTGATGACTGCACCCGCTGCTGCTCCAGATGAGACGCCGATGAGCCCTGGGTCTGCGAGCGGATTTCTAAAGAGACCTTGCAGCACCGCTCCTGCGACTCCGAGACCTGCCCCTGCGATGACGGCGAAGAGAACCCTCGGTAGGCGTATACCCAGAAGGATCGCAGCGTCCGGGGGTAGGGCGCCTGTAAGAGCTCCGCTGATCTTTCCCCAGAAGATGCTAAGGGCCCTGCTAGGCTCGATCTCTAGGGCGCCAGTAGAGCAAGCAAACAAGACGCTCACGCAAGCCAACATGCCTAGGCCAAGGAGACTCCAACGGCGACTTATGGAGAGCCTCTCAAGGAGAAGTCCCGTTGTCGGCTGGCGGGTACGGCCTCTGACCCCTACGACGTTCATGCCTTGACTAGATCAGGGGTGGGTCGCCTCGAAGAGCTCTAAAGCTGCCTCTCCCATGCGAGGCCCAAAACCCATCAGCTTGAGGTCCTCGATCTGAATGATTTTGTCTTCCGCGTTGACGCGGGTGAGACTGACTCCAGGCGTGTTGAGGATCGCTGAAACCCCGCCAACGCTCTCGAGTCCATGTGACATCATGAGAACGTAGTCAGGGTCTAGGTCAGCGAAGACCTCTGCGCTGTAGGGCTTGTAACCTTCGAAGTCCTGAGCGCGGTTCTCACAGCCTGCAAGTTTGATCATGTACTCCGCGGTAGTGCCTCTACCTCCGAGCATCAATGTCCCTCCTCCGCGTCCGTAGAGGAACACCAAGCCTGGCTTGCTTTGATTGGTACGCCCAAGCTCGCGCACGTGCTCAAGGTCTCTGTGCAGGTTCTCAACTAGCTCTGAGGCGCGCCCAGCTCGGTCGAGGAGATCCCCTATAGCCAAGATGCTCTCAGCTGCGGACTCTTCATCTGTAGCCTTGGGGAGCTCGTAGAGCTCTACGCCAAGCTCTTCTAGCTGGGAGAGGGCGGTCTCCGGGCCTGACTCGGAGGTGTGTATGACCAGCGTGGGGTCTAAGGACATGACGCCCTCCGCAGAGAAGGCTCGGTGATAGCCTACTTTTGGGAGCGCGTTCGCCACGGCAGGGTAGGAGCTGGAGGTGTCGGCCCCTACGACCCAATCTCCTCGACCTAGCGCGTACACGATCTCAGTGATGCTCCCACCTAGGCATAGCACCCTCTCCTCTTGTTCCGCTTGGTCGCTCGCGCGTAGCTCTTCATTAGAGCCACAGCTGCAAAGGCAGAGGCAGAGGCTGGCGATGCAGTTGAAGAGAGCTGAGGGCGTGAGCGACCTGCTCATGTCACTTCCTGCGAAGAACGCTCTTCGATAAGCAGATCCCTTGAGATGGAGACGGCCTCCTGGATCAAGCGGATCCCATGGGTCGAGACTTCGATCCTGTTATCCGAGCATAGGGCCCAGACGAGGGCGGGGAGGGCTTTGCCGTCGCGGCTCTGAACCCACAGGTCTACGGCTCGAACGCACTCCTGAGCGTCCATGTTGCGAATCAACATGATCGTGTCGAGGTAGTGGAGGTCGAACCAGTCATTGACGCGGTCCTCCCAAGCTTGATCACACATGCAGGCCCTACTCAGCGCCATTCGGCAGCTGATGGCTTTAGAGAGTGGTGAAGGCTGAGGCTCGCTCCCCCAGATACCGATGGAGCGCAGCTCCTTTTCTCCTAGGCATATCGTGAAGAGGCACCCCCGGATGTGTGCACAGAGCTCCGTGATAGAGATAGAGCTGAGGTCTGTTGTGGGGTCAGGTAGATCGCTCATGTTTCTCGGTGTTGTCTTTGTTTCAAGCAGGCCCCCAAACCTCTGAGTGAGGCTTGGGGGCCTTCGATGTCCATCAGGTTGCTTAGTTCCAGGTGATCTCCAGCCCGTTGGAGAGGTTGAATCCGCTCCCACAGAGGGTGGTGACGGGGTCGCGATACCAAGCTTGGTAGCGACGGATGTCACCGATAGAGACTCCATCTCTCGTAGAGATTGAGGAGCTTGTAGAGGCGATGCCGCTGCTATCAGAGGTAGAGACCTCTAGGCGGTTTACTCCAAAGCCTGCGCAGCGAAGACCATCGCCAAAGACGTTTCCGTTTCCGGAGTTGACTGCATTCCCTCCACCGAAGAAGAGGACCGGCTGGTTCTGAGGCATATCACTGATGTTTAGGACGAGGTTGTCATTCGCTATGGAAGCAGAGCCCTGGCCGCTGAGCTCTGCGCCAGCGGGGAAGGCCCCGTTCCCACAGCCTCTGCCAGGGGCGCCTGCGTTACCGCAGGGGCAAGCCGTGCTCGAGCCATCCCCAAAGCAGTAGGGCGCACCTACATTTCCCACGCCTTCACGCGTGTCGAGCATCACAGCGTCTAGGCCCATGTGAGGACCGCTACTCGTGAAGTGGAGGGAGAATGATTGAATGTCATCCCCGAAAGAGGAGAGGTCCCAGTAATAGAGCATCTCGACGTTCACACCGAGTCCAGAGGGGTTGGCGGTGCTGCTCATCTCGACGCTGTACTGGAAGGGGACGTCGATATGATCGCCGTATCGGAGGTAAACGCTCTCGTAGTCCATCTCGATGCCCGCGGTAGCGAACTGAAGGACAACCTCCTGCAGATCTCCGAAGGCGCCTGTGACGCTGTCTACGATCATGAACTCGGTCGGGCCGGCGGGTGAATAGATCATTCCACTGGTGACGATGGCTCCTGGGTTCATTTGAAAGAGCAGTGCGTCAGGGTTGTTGCTGGCAGGGTCATCTGGCGCGTTGGGGCCCATAAAGGCCGATGTCCAGTTATCCCAGTGGCCGTATTCCGCGCCAGGGTCGCCACGGAAGCTGGGTGTGTACGGGCTGGTGAGGTCGGCAAATGCAGGAGCGCTCAGGGCGATGAACGCGGCGAGGTGGTTGACTTTCATGGTGAGATCTCTCGGGTTCTTGTGTTTTAGTCATGAGAATGAGACTCAGTCTCAAAATCTATTTGAGACTGATTCTCAATACGGAGCGAGGTATGTCAACCCCCCTAGCCAAAAAAATCCAAGACGAGGACGCCTTGGATTAGCATCCATGGATGAACAGCCTGGTCTCGCTCTGTGCAGTGCTGCTCTCTTCGATGCAAGGAGGGGTCATAGACCTCGGCGTACGCAGGGAGCTCTTCATCGACGACTACCTACTCGAGTCAATGGGGGGAGCGCGCTTAGAGCTAGGCGTTGTGCGCGATGAAGGAGCTGTCTTCCGCTTCGACGAGAGCTGGGAAGGACCCTTCGCTGGGTATTCGACCGTTATCCAGGACGGTGAGCGGTACTTGCTCTACTACCGAGGTCTCCCTAAGGCTGGAGCGGACGGAACTGCTCTGGAGACGACCTGTGTCGCGCTCTCCTCGGACGGGATCCATTGGGTGCGACCGAGCCTTGGCCTCCATGAGGTCAATGGGTCGAAGGAGAACAACGTGATCCTCGCGGACGTCGCGCCGGTGACGCACAACTTCTCACCCTTCCTGGACTCTCGCCCTGGTGTCCCCGCAGCGGAGCGCTTCAAGGGCCTCGGAGGGAACGAGCACTCCGGCCTCATCGCGTTCGCCTCTCCGGACGGACTGAGTTGGACTCGGATGCAGGAGGAGGCGGTCTTTCGTGATGGGATGTTCGACTCGCAGAACGTCTCCTTTTGGTCGGAGGCTGAGTCGCGCTACCTCTGCTACTTTCGGACTTGGTCTGGTGGGGGCTACTCCGGCTTCAGGACTGTCAGCAGGACGACCTCTGAGGACTTCCTGAGTTGGACGAAGCCGGAGGTTATGAGCTTCGGAGAGACCCCGCAGGAGCATCTCTACACGAACCAGACCCACGCGTACTTCCGCGCCCCACACATCTATGTCGCGGTCGCGGCTCGCTTTATGCCTGGGAGGCAGGTGTTGAGCGGTGAGGACGCTCTGCGCTTAGGCGTCAACCCTAAGTACTTCAGCGACTGCTCTGACGCTGTGCTCATGACCTCGCGTGGTGGGAGTTCATATGACCGGAGCTTTATGGAGGCCTTCATCCGGCCTGGTGTCGGCTTAGAGAACTGGGTCTCGCGCTCGAATTATCCCGCGCTCAATATCGTCCAGACGGGCCCTGCGGAGATGTCTCTCTATGTGAACCAGAACTACGCGCAGCCGACGGCGGCGCTGCACCGATATTCCATGCGACTCGACGGGCTGGCGTCGATCCGCGCGGGGCGCTCGGGGGGGATGGTCACTACGCGTCCTGTGACCTTCGAGGGAGAGACGCTCGAGCTGAACTTCTCGACTTCAGCGGCGGGGGGGGTGCGTGTCGAGCTCCAGCGAGCAGACGGGAAGCCCATAGAGGGCTTCGGTCTCTCAGACTGCGTGGAGCAGATCGGAAATTGGATCGAGCAGCCGGTGACCTGGCGCCGAGAGGGCGGCGTGACGAGCGACGTCTCGGCGCTCGCTGGCGAGGTCGTCCGTTTGCGATTCCATCTCGTGGACTCCGACCTGTACGCCATGCGCTTCAGGAGGTGAAGCCGCCCCGGCCCCCCACACATTCAAAGGGTCCAGGGCGTCTTGTCCCGATGAGTCCGGAGAGGGTCGGGATAAGGTCGTGCGTTACTTCAGGGCCTCACTGGCAGAAGTTCACGCTGAGGCCATTCGAGAGGTTCCAGCCATCGGGGCCCCCGCTCGGGTCGCGATACCAGAGCTGGAAGTTCAGGCTGTTGCCAATCTGGATCGCCCCTTGGTGCGTAGGATCGCTGAGGTCCACGCTTGTCTCGATGAAGCCAAAGCTGCCCGAGTTTTGGACTCCGAGTCGAGTGGATTGTCCGCCGACGCAGCGGAGGCCCTCCCCGAAGGGTATACCCTGGCCACCGTTCAGCTGGTTCTGTCCGTAGAACACGACGCCGAATTGGTTCGCCGGCAAGTTGCTCGCGACTAAGCCAAAGTTGTTGGCCTCAATCGAGGGCTGACCCATGGCGTACAGCCCAGCGGCGCCGCCGGTAGAGTTCGGGGTCGCTGTGCAGAAGGACTGATAGATGCAAGCCTCAGAGAGGTCCAGCTTCAGGACGAGCCTTGGCATGCTCGGCCCAGAGTTGACGATCTCGAACACATTGTTCTCGGAGCTCCCGAGCATCAGCGAGAGCTGCTTGTGCTGGAGCGCTTCGCTCAAGAGATTCGGGTCGATAGATTGGCTGAAGGCTCCCCAGCCTCCCCAAGAAACGAGCTGGCTGTAGTCTCCACCTTGGAAGAGATGGCCGCAGACGACCGTGTCGATGTCACCGAAGGTCGCACACAGGGCCAGCGATCCGTTGTCTTGAGTCGTGTTGGGCGCGCTGGAGGATCGCTCTCCCTCAAAGAAGGCGCTGATGATGTTTGCGCCGTCGGGGATCTCACTGAGATCGAAGAACCAAGCGGGACGCTGGGTGGGGACAGTGCTGCCACCGCCACCACCACCACCGCCGCCGCCACCGTATCCGAGGCCGGAGCCGCCGCAGGGGCTGTGTCTGAGGACCTGCCCGTTGAAGTCAATGAAGTGGTCAGGGAAGCATCCGCTGCTAGACCTGAAGGTCATCGATGAATGTGCTGTGATCTCGACGATCTCGATGTCAGCGAGGGCCGTTGAGCTGAGGGCAAAGATCGAGAGGAGGGAGAGCTTGAGGTTCGGCATGGGAGAGATTGAGGGCTTAGGGATCTCTGCGCCGACGGCTCTTGGTCCGTCAGCCTATACCTGTAATTTAGTGAGACCTCTGAGATGTGGCTTTAGGGCGAATACCCCAATCGCAGCCTTACCGAATCGCCATTTTTGGTGCCTAGGGCGTGGATTCATCCCTCCGCTGAGGTCAGGCTCCTCCTATGAGGTCTCGCGAGACAAGCTCCCGTCTAGCCCTCGCGGTCTCCCTGTCACTCCTGACTGCTTGCGCGCAGCTCGGTGAGGCTGGGGGTGAGAGCTCCTGGGATGACTTTGTACCCCTCGTCGCGGTGGAAGATGGGCCGGAGTATCACCTCCTCGATGGCTACGACCCCATATGGATGGAGCGGGTTCGGCAGGGGGTAGAGACCTCACGCACTTACTGGGGGAGCTATGGCCCGACTCACGTCTGGATCCTCGGGCGTGATGGCAGCGGAGACGTGAGCGAAGACCAAGAGCTAGCCTTCCTAGATGAGTACTGTGCTTGCAGGACGGCGACCGTCGAGAGGACGCTCGAGGAGTGCCGACTCTACGCCAAGGAGCGCTTCATCGAGGTCATGGAGCGAGGAGAGGCGGAGGCCTATCTCTCCTATGTACGTGAGACGGAGCCGCCGATGGCAGAGCTCGTCTTCATCAACGTCCACAACTGGTACTACGAGCGGGACCCTGTTCCAGACCCTGTGCTGCGCGGGATCCATGAGTACACCCACGTCTTTCAGAGCTCATTCCCCGTGACGCCCACATGGATGATGGAGGGCTTGGCTGTCTTCACAGAGGCTTGGCTCCCTTGGCGTAGCGGAGAGCGGGGGATCGAGGAGGTGATGAGCTACAGCTTGGAGGCGGCGAAGGAGGTCCTCGGCCGCGGCTTGAGCATCGCGCAGATGGAGGAGATCGAGACCGCGCCGCGTCGGGTCGCGCGATACCACCGGGAGCTCGCCTATGACGCTGGCGCATGGGCCGTAGCCTTCATGATCCATGAGTCCAAGACTCGGAGGGTCTCCTCTATGCGCGATGAGTTCTACCCCTCTGTAGGAGCGCTCGGCTGGGAGGCAGCCCTCGCACAGTACACTGGCCATGAGAGCGTAGCGTCGTTTTACGACGACTTCGCAGCGCTGATGGAGTCCTCGCCCGCTGAGCTCTCAGCGCTCCTCTCGCGCCTCAAGGATTGAGAGGCTCTCTGACCTATATGCTCATATGGACACTGTGCTGACAGAGCGCCTCGAGGCGCAGCGCGCCGCCCAGTCTGCGCTGAGGGCTGTGATGGGCGAGCTCGTGGACGGAGTGACCGAGGCTGAGGCCTCTGCTGCTCTGAGAGCGCGGCTCATTAAGGAGGGCGCTCAAGGTTTCTTTCACGAGCCGGTTGTCTGGTTTGGTGAGCGCACGGCGCTCAAAGGGATGCGTGGCCACGCGGAGGCGATGCCAGGAGGTCGCAGGCTCGCCCCCGGGGAGCCCGTCCTGATGGACGTCGCCCCGCTGATGAACGGCCTCCCCGTAGATGTCACATACACCGGCAGCCTCGGCGAGTGTGCCGCCCTAGAGGAGGGGCGCGCTGTCCTCAGAGAGCTGCGAGAGTTGATCCCCGCTTGGGTCAACGAGGGCAGGACTCGCCGAGAGTTGACGAGGGCGGTGGCGTCTACGGCGGAGGCAGCGGGCTTCAAGAGCCGCCAGAAGTCTTACCTCTTTGGGGCCCTCGGCCATCGCCTCTATGGGGCTGGGGTGTGGCCCTTTGGGAGACGCTCGACCTTAGGCTTAGGGCTGGGCAGCTCGATCCAGCTCTTTGGGGGCGCGCTCCTCAACCGAATGAGCTTTGGTCTCGCTCCCTGGCCGTTTTGGAACGACTCGCCACGAAGCGAGACGCCGCCTGGGAGAGGGCTCTGGTCCGTAGAGCCCCACATCGCCCGAGACGGTGTAGGGGCGAAGTGGGAAGAGCTCTTCCTCGTGAGTGAGGACGGGGCGCGGTGGCTGGAGCCTGGAGAGGCGCTCCTCTAGGAGCCCGCCAGCGCGGCGGCCCGTCGCGTCACGCGCTTGTCCTCCCACTGCATCTGGACCTCTCCGTCCTCCGCGCCACCAGCCTCGAAGATGGCAGAGTTCTCGGAGTAGCTGTCCGAGCGGAAGCGGTGGAGGAACTCGGCGAAGTGACCTGAGTCCAGGTAGTAGAGGAGCTGCGCGACATCGACCTTGCCGGTCTCCTTGCGGAGCCCAAAGGCACGGTCAGCGAAGGCGCGGCCGGACGGGGTGATGAGCTTGCTGCGCGAGAGCTTGTAGCGCAGGTACATGCGCTCCAAGAGCCCGGAGGCAGGACGTTCCTTGCGGTGCCAGAAGCGCTTGAGGTTCGCGAGTGCGGCGTCAGAGGTGTAACACTGCTCATAGAGCCATGCGTAGCCGTCCATGAGCTGCTCACGTGACATGTGCTTCGGATCGAAGATCACGTGGCGCGTGTCATAGCGTGACCAGTCGAAGTGGTCGAGCCGCCCCTCACGCTTGAACTCTTCGTGCAGATCTGTCCCCGGCATGGGGGCGAGGATGCTGAAGAAGGGGTAGAGGATGTTGTTCTCGAAGACGAAGTCTCGCGTGTCCTTGAACACAGAGAGCGTATCCGTATCGAAACCCACGATGAAGTTGCCGACGATAGACATGCCGCGCTGGTGGATGCGCTCAGTCGCCTCTTGGAAAGAGAGGCAGAAGTTGACGCCCTTCTCCATGGACTTGAGGGTCTCCTGTGAGACGGACTCGAAGCCGATGATGAGCGTGGTGCAACCCGCCTCTTGGAAGAGATCGAGGAGCTTCTCGTCAGTCGCCACGTTGAGCGTCGTCTCCGCAGACCAGTCCGGGATCTCTCCCTTCTTGCGCAGGGGGATCAGAGTCTCGAGGAGCTCCTGTGTGTACTTCGTCCTGCTGATGAAGTTGTCATCCACCATGTAGAGCGCCTTCATCCGCTCCACGAGCGGCCCGCGGCGCGGCATGTTCCGGATCTCCTCGACGACGCGGTCTACCGGCTTGAAGCGGAAGGCCTGACCTGAGATGTCGGGGACAGAGCAGAAGCGGCACTTGAAGGGGCAGCCGCGAGTGGTCTGGAGCTGGTGGAAGAGGAAGCGCGCCGGGTCTATGTCTGCGTAGCCGGGATCCGGGATCGTCCCCATGTCGGGGAAGGCCGGAGCGTCATAGCAACGAGAGGCCTCACCGCGCTCAAACTCTTCGAGGAACTGCGGCCAAGTGGCCTCAGCCTCGCCTAAGACGACGTGGTCAACGTGCTCGAGGGCCTCGTCCGGGAGGAGCGACGCGTGGATCCCGCCGAGCACGACCTTCTTCCCGCGCCGCCGGAACTCGTCAGCGACCGCATAGGCGCGGATCGAGCACGAGGTCTTGGCAGACAGCGCGACGATGTCGCAAGGCTCGTCATAGTCGATGGGAGCGAGGTACTCGTCCTGTAGAGACACCTCGTACTTGTCGGGGGTCCCGCCGAGGATCGTGAGGAGGCCGAGGTCGAGGAGCGAGCGTTCGAAACCGAGGACCTCGTTCATGAGATCCATCTCGTAGAGCTCGCGCTCCGTGTCGTCCATGTTCTTCTTCGTGGCTACAAAGAGGATCTTCATTGGGAGACCTCCAAAAGCTCGGAGTCGCTGGGGAGTCGTACGGGCCAGTCTTTGCCTGACCAGTTGTCTTGAATCGCTTGGAAGAGCTCCTGTCGATTACCAGGGCTCTCTTCGCGATCAGGCCGGCGGCGGCCGAGGAGTCCACGCCGCACAGCGTCAACGGAGTGCGGCTGTCGCCTCGCTACGACGCAGCGCTCAATACCCGTCCAGAAGCGGAAGCGCGCGCCGAGGGAGAGCAGCGCGCCTCGGCGAACCTGCGCACGGGCTTCATCGTCTTGGCCGAGCTGCTCGAGGGCTTCACTCATCCAGTTCGCGTGATCGATGTCTTGCTCCGTGTGAAGGTCAAAGTAGAGGCGGTCGTCATAGCTCATCCCAGCGCGCTCAAGGCCCGGGATGATCTTGTGGAACATCTTCGGGATCGCCCACTCGTGGCCGGGACCGAGGGCACCTAGCCCGACGAGGAAGGGCTCCTCTCTGCAGATGCGGAGGTGGTTGCCGATGAACTCCCACACCGCGGTGCAGAGCGGAGTTGACTCTTCTTCACCTGGCTCAACCCCCATGGAGTAGAGGTACTTGAGGTAGAGGGAGGCGTGATCTTCGCCGTCGGACCCCTCGCCGTACTCGTCGACGAGGACCTTCGCGAGCCAGAGCTTCTGCTCAGAAGAAGGAGCCCTCAGGAGCAGGAGCTCCATGTAGCGAGTGAAGGTGCCGACCATGGGGTAGTGCTGCAGGCCGAAGACCCTGTAGTCACCCTTGGTGTATCGACCCGTGCGCAGACGAGAGAGCAGGAGGTGATTCACGCCCGGATGTGCTGCGACCTCGTCGCGCAGCTCCGCGAGCCAGGGCGAGAGCTCCATCTCGGTCTCTTCGGCCTCAATGACCGGCTCTTCTTTCTCAATCAGGATCGTGCTCATTTCAGACTGTCACTCCTTCGGTCTCACGGGCAACACTCTCGCTAGCGCGCTGCGCTGCGATCGGGAGCTCTCCGATGATCTCATCCTCGTCTCGTAGGTAGTTCTCCGGATCGTTGAGGGCCTTTCGCAGGACCTCACGACGCTCACCGAAGAGCTTCATCCCAGGTCGCATGGCCATCATGAGGCGAGGACGTCTGGCCATGAAGCGCATCGAGAGCGAGCTGTCGATTGAGGCCTCGGTGGACTCATTCCATGCCGCATAGCGCTCATAAAACTCTCGACGCGGGAGCTTGGTCGGGACGACAGCGTGCAGGAGATCGAAGAAGCGCGCGTCCTCGGTGAGGAGGCTGTCCTTGTTCTCTCTCCAGCTCTGAGTACCGGGGAGGGGCATGTGGATAACGACCAGCGGGATGGTGATCTTCATCTCGTTGATCGCAGCGTAGAGGTCTTCGAAGTCTTGAGCTTCGAAGTCGGGGTGCGCCATGAAGATCCCCGTCGTGATGATGGAGAGGTCGTTCAAGAGCTTCGCGGCCTTGAGGTTGTTCTCGCGCGTGTTGTCTTTCTTGAGTGACTCGAGCGTGCCGGCGTCATTTGTCTCAAAGCCGGAGAGGACCATCATCAGGCCGCAGTCGCGCATGCGCTTCATGAGCTCGGGGTTCTCGACGACGAAGTCGGTGCGCCCTTGGATCATCCAGTACTTCTTGATGTTCCGCCGCTCGATCTCATCGCAGAGCTCCTCCAAGCGCTTGGGCCGCGTCAGGAAGTTGTCGTCGAGGAAGAAGATGAAGGGCTCCTCACACTCCTCCATGCGATCAGCGATCGCCTTAGAGGAGAGGAAGCGCACCTTCTTCTCGTAGAACTCCCAGATCGCGCAGAAGTTGCAGTCGAAGGCGCAGCCGCGGCTGGTTTGAATCGCCGCCATGTTTATGGCAGAGGCGAAGAAGTACTGACCCTTGTAGGCGTCTAGGAGGTGCCTTGCGGGGGCAGGGAAGGTGTCGAGCTCGCGAGCCTGTGAGCGCTTGCTCGTCTGGATCTGTGCGTCACCGCTGCGGAAGGCGAGGCCGTCGATCGCGTGTAGGTCGTTGGGGTCGCCGCCCCCTGCGAGGTGGGCTACGAGCTCAGTGAAGGTGTCCTCACCCTCGCCGATACAGATGGCGTCGATGTACTCGTAGTCATGCTCCCCAGGCACCAAGGTGGGGTGGTGACCTCCGAGGAGTGTGAAGACCTGTTCACCGAGGATTGACTTGGCGCAGTGCAGGACCGCTTGAGCCTGATAGGCGTCCGTAGTCATGCAGGTGACACCGACGAGGTCGGGCTTGAACGATGCGAGGACGCGGGGGAGGACGTCCGCCTCTTCGAGGCGCATGTCAATGATGCGCACCTCATGCTCGTCTTCTACACAAGCTGCGATCGCGGTCAGAGCGCCCGGCTCACTCATCCAGAGCGCGTTCTCCAGGCCGATTCGACCGCACTCAAAAGGGGCAGGTTGGACGAGGAGGATTCTCATGGATGGAGTGGTCGAGGTCAGTCTGTAAAGGGGGTGCGGATACGGGTCCTTATTTTGGCGTCAGCGCGCCCACAGGGATAGAGGACTAGATCGAGAATGAGTAAGAAATGGCTCTGCCCAAGCTGAGACCTTGGCTATCTCCTCAGACGTTTGGATTAGGACGGCGAATCATTGCGCTCAAGGGGGGAAGCGCGACCTCCCTCGATCTTTGAAGAGCTTCTGTGCTCGAGCTCGTCGCGGCCTAAGGCCAGAAGCTGACCTCGAGGCCGTGGCTCAAGTTGAAGCCGGCGCTGCCGTTCGGGTCGTTGGGGTCTCGATACCAGAACTGGAAGTACCCAGTCTCGCCGGGGCTAAAGCTCGAGAGCGCGGACTCGCTTAGATCCAGTGCTCTCGACGCCTCCCAGTTATTCACTTGAACCGCAGGAGCGAGTCGCCGCAGACCGTTCAGCTCCACACAACGGTAGCCATTGCCAAAGGAGACCGGCGGGTCTTGCCGGTTGACGCCCGCGAAGAAGATACCGAACTGGCCCTGCGGGACGAGGCTCGCGCGCAGAGCTAGCCCGCTAGAGGAGAAGGAGGGGTAGCCCCGGAGCTCTAGCTGGGCTCCATCACTGGCCATGGAGTTTGGGCCGGCCTGGCAGTAGCTCGTTGCCATCTCTTGCTTCGGGCGGGCCTCGATCCAGTCGAGGAGCAGGGTGCTGAAGTTGGAGACGAAGATGAACTCATGCTGCCCACCCCAGATCGTCCACAGCTCAGCTGAGCCGTTCGGATTACAGCCGGCCCAGCGAGCGCGTGTAGTCTCAGCGCCTGAGATAGTCGGGTTGAGATCGATATTTGAGAGCGAGGAGTCCGGGTTCACGTCGCAGCCGGCGACCGCGGCCCAGTGTTCGGCAGAGCTCAACGCCCCGAGGTTGGGTTCCATGGAGTAAGGGATGATTTCATCTTCTGTCCCATGGATCTGCAGGACGTGCACAGGCTGGTCAGCGGGGCAGCTCGCGGGGTCTTGCCAGTTGAGCCCAGCGTAGCTGACGATGGATGCAAAGAGCCCCGGCGCCTCGCAGGCGAGGCGGTGACTCATGAAGCCGCCGTTTGAGTATCCCACGGAGGTGATGCGGAGCGGATCCACATTGAGCAGACCGCGGATCTGAGTGATCAGGCTTCGGAGGTAGGTGCTGTCGTCTACGCCGCTCCCCTGATAGTCACAACAGACGTCTGTCCCATTCCAAAATTGCCAGCCATCGTTATTGGTTGTGCCTTCTGGGGTGAAATAGATGAAGCGCCGGCTGTCTACGTGCTGTCGCAGCTTAAAGCGAGACTCACAAGTGGCCCCATTGCTCGTGTATCCGTGCAGGGCCATGATCAATGGCAGCGGCTCAGCGGGGTCGTAAGAGCTAGGGAAGTAGACCTTGACCGGACCGCGCCCTGCGTCGACCTGGATGAGCTGGTCGGCGCTCGCATCGGGGGCGGCGAGGGCGAGGGCTGTGAGGCAGCATGCCCTCCGCAGAAAGCACAGTCCGGACTTCATGTGTTCATCGTACGCGCAATCGGGGGGATGGGCTGTACATTGTGCTGATGGAGCTTCGCACGAGCTGCAGGAGATCGGAGCTGGCCTCTTACGCCGTCGGGCTGCTCCTCATCGCTGCCAGCGCGCGGGCAGACGTCACGGTGCCGGGGCTCGCTGGCGAGCACGCCCTGAGTCAGGCCGCTGAGGGGGCGCTCCTCGTGCGAGAGCTGCGCTGCGCAGCTTGCCATGAAGGGATCAGCGGTGAGGCTGCGCCCCCCGCGCCGCGATTAGATGAGGCCGCGTGGCGGATCTCGCCTCGCCACTTGCGCGCCCTGCTGAGCGACCCCGCCCAGGCGCACCCCGGCGGGAAGATGCCAGACGTGCTCACGTCTCTAGGCAGAGAGGAGCGCGAGGCGGCCGTCGATGCGCTCACGGCCTTCCTCTCCGCTCGCTCCAGCTTCGAATTCTTGTCCGAGCCGATCGAATCGGCGCGGACGCGGCGGGGGAGCAAGCTCTTTCACTCTGTCGGCTGCGTCGCGTGTCACCAGCCAGGAGAGCCTGCGACAGAGGGTGGGGAGGTCCCCGCGCTCGGCGCCAGCGTAGTGGGGCTCACGCACGTCCCCGAGAAGTACAGCCTCGCCTCTCTCTCAGACTTCCTCTTCCAGCCGCTGCGCGTTCGCCCCGCAGGCCGGATGCCTGACATGGGGCTCACTCGCTCGGAGGCGGAGGACATCGCGAGCTACCTCCTCGATAGCGGCGTGGAGGATGAGGGCGCCTTGGGCGTGTATGACGCGTCGTTGGTTGAGCGCGGTGGTACGCTCTTTCAGCGGCTAGGCTGCGTCTCTTGTCACGCGCTGGAAGGGATGAATGCGCCTGTGCCCGTCACCACTGGCAGAGAGCTGGATCTGAGCAAGGGCTGCCTCTCGGAGGTGCAGGGGCCCAGCCCGCGATATCAGCTAGGTGAAGCGCAGCGTGCTGCGATCCGTGTCGCGCTCGAGGTCCCACGCGCGGAGCCGAGCGATCACGCGCGCATCGACGAGACCCTCACCGCCTTCAACTGCATCGCTTGTCACTCGCGCGGTGAGCGAGGTGGGGTCAACGCTCTCGTCGACGCTTACTTCGGCACCAGCGAGCCCGAGCTCGGAGATGAGGCTCGGATCCCACCGGACCTCACGCTCGCAGGCGCGAAGCTACATCTGGAGTGGACGCAGCGCGTGCTCTTCGACGCTGAGAAGGTCAGGCCCTACATGGACACGCGCATGCCACAGTTTGGAGAGGCGAACCTCTCTCACCTGCCAGGTCTCTTGCAGCGGGTCGATCACATGGACCCGGTCACTCCCAAAGTGCCTGAGGGGAAGGAGCGTGAGGTGGCGCGAGACGCTGGGCGGGAGCTGCTCGGTACGCAGGGCCTCTCTTGCGTGTCCTGCCACAACTTCAACGGTAAGGAGACGCAGGGGTTCAAGGGGATCGACCTGATCACGTCGCATGAGCGCCTGCAGTTCGGCTGGTTCAAGCAATTCGTCATCTCGCCGCAGTCTCTACGGCCAGGGATCGTCATGCCGGAGGGGTGGTCTGGCGGGGTCGCGTCTCACTCGACGATCCTGGAGGGAGACACCGACAAGCAGATCGACGCGCTCTGGTACTTCCTCTCCCTCGGCCGCTCTGCTCCAGACCCGCGAGGTCTCACCTCGGTGAGCTCTAAGCTCCTCGTAGGGGATACGACCCGCACGTACCGAGGTCGCAGCAACATCGCGGGCTTCCGCGGGATCGCTGTGGGCTTTCCTGGCGGCCTGAGCTACGCCTTCGACGCGAACAACGGGACGCTCTCCGGACTTTGGCGTGGTGAGTTCGTCTCTGCGCGTTGGGATGGGCAGGGCGCGGGTGGCTTCAACCCGCTCGCTCGCCCAGTGCGGCTAGCGCAAGACCTCTCCCTCTATCGTCTCAAGAGCGACGAGGAGCCGTGGCCGCTCAAGCCATACATGGACGAGGAGAATCCGGTCAATCCGGACCCGCAATACCCGAGAAATCACGGCTACCGCTTCGGCGGCTACTACTTCGACGAGGAGAAGGTGCCCACCTTTATGTACTCGGTCGGCGAGCTCAGCGTTGAAGACAAGAGCGTCGCGATCCTTGATGGAGAGCGGCCTGTGCTCCGCCGGACCCTCTCGCTCGGCAGCGGGGAGCCGATCTGGTTCCGAGTTCTCACGGGTGAGATCGAAGAGGTGGGTGAGGCGGAGGCAGTGAACGTCTTCAAGACGGCAGAGCTTCAGCTCTCGCTCCCCGAGGGTGTCACGAGGCTTCGGAGCTTCGGTGAAGAAGACCCGCAAAAGGAGCTGCTCTTGCTCCTCTCGCCCGATGCCAGTGGTCAGACCATATGGAGGATGGACTATGAGCTCCTTCGTTGAGCGCTGCCTGCTCGCGTGCGCGCTCATGGCAGCGCCCCTAGCTGCCGAGGACCTCGGGGAGACTTGGGGCACCGCCAAGCGTGAGCGCGAGTACTACCGAGTCGTTCAGCTGCCGATCCCGGAGGGGCTGATCGTCGAGGCTGGCGCCTTCCATGTCTTGCCTGATGACCGGGTCGCCATCGGCACGCGACGCGGCGACATCTTCATCGTGGACGGGGTAGACGCGGCGAAGCCTGAGCCCTCTTTCCACCTCTTCGCGACGGGCTTGGATGAGATCTTTGGCCTCGAGTACAAAGACGGCGCCTTCTACGTCACCCAGAGCTGCGAACTCACACGCATTACGGACACCGACGGGGACGGTGAAGCGGACCGCTTCGAGGCGCTCTCTGCCGAGTGGGGCTATGAGAACTACCACGAGTACGCCTTCGGCTCGAAGTTTGATGAGGAGGGCAACCTCCACGTCGCCCTCGGCCTCTCGCAGTCCTACAACTCGCGCGCGCTCTTCCGGGGCTGGGCGATGACGGTGACGCCAGACGGTCGAACGATCCCCATCGCGAGCGGTCTGCGCAGCCCCGGCGGGATCGGCCCGAACGAGCACGGCCAGCTCTTCTACATGGAGAGCCAAGGCCCGTGGAACTCCTCGTGCAGCCTGAAGGCGCTCACGCCAGGGAGCTTCCAGGGCCACCCCGTCAGCTTCAACTGGTACGAGTTCGCGCCCGAGCTGGGGCCCGCTCCGAACCAGCCCAAGTCGGGCTCNCGGATCTTGATCGAGCGCGAGAACACCCCGGAGCTCGTCCCGTATGCCGTGATCTTCCCCTACATCCGCATGGGGCGCTCGCTCTCAGGCTTCACTGTGGATCGCACGGCTGGTCGCTTCGGTCCCTTCGAGGACCAGATGTTTATTGGAGACTTCAGCCTCTCGGTCGTCTTGCGCGCGACGACCGAGGAGGTGAACGGGGTCTGGCAGGGCGCCTGCTATCCCTTTCGTGAGGGCCTCTCGACGGGGATCCTCAACATCCAGTTCACCCCCGAGGGCAAGCTCTTGACGGGCGGCACGAACCGAGGGTGGCCAGTGAGGGGCATCAAGCCCTTCGCGCTCGAGCGTCTGGACTGGACGGGCAAGATGCCCTTCGAGATCGAGCGGCTGTCGATCACTCCGACGGGCTTCCACGTGGACTTCACGAAGCCCGTCGATGAGGCGACCGCGAGTGACCCGGCGAGCTACAAGCTCGGCACCTTTACGCACATCTACCACGGTGGGTATGGCGGTCCGGAGGTCGACAGGACCACGCCCACTGTGGAGTCCGTCACGCTCTCCGAGGACGGGCTGCGTGCGACGATCGCGCTCGACAAGCTCACCCTTGGTCACGTCCATGAGTTTGACCTTGGCGCGGTCCGCTCCCGTGAGGGCGGCCCGCTCCTGCACCGCCACGCCTACTACACCGTCAACGCGATCCCCAAAGCACGCTAAGCCACCATGCTCCGAGCTCATCACCTCAGCGCCGCGCTCCTCCTCACGCTCATAACCTCTTGCAGCGCGCCTGGCGGCCCGCTCCATCCGGTGCCTGAGGATGATCGCTGGCTGACCTACGAGGGGGTCGCAGGCCCCGGCGCGGGCAAGCACATCGTCCTCATCGCCGCGGACCAGGAGTACCGCAGCGAGCAGTCCCTGCCCATGCTCGCTCGCACCCTCTCCGCGCACCACGGCTTCCACTGCACCGTGCTCTTCAGCGTCAACGATGAGGGACTCGTCGACCCGACGAAGAAGATCCGTTGGGAAGACAAGGAGGTCATGCACGACATTCCGGGGATCGAGCACCTAGAGACGGCGGACCTGATGATCCTCTTCAGCCGCTTGATCACGCTCCCTGAAGATCAGTTCTCGCACATCTACAACTACCTCGACTCCGGTAAGCCGGTCATCGGGCTGCGCACCGCGAACCACGGCTTCATCGGCTTCGACTACAAGGTCGGGGGAGAGAAGGTCCGCTTTGGTGAAGACGTCCTCGGAGGCTCTTTCCGCAACCACCACGGCCGCTGGCACCAGGACTCGACGCGGGGGAGCTTGGTTGAGGAGAACAGCGCGCATCCAGTGCTGACTGGCGTGGACGACATCTGGGGACCTTCTGATGTCTACAGGACCTACGAGGAGGGGGGCGGTCTGCCGGAGGGCTGCGTAGCGCTGGTCATGGGGCAGCCGCTCATGAGCCGTAGCTACGACGACCCTCCCAACACAGAGCTCATTCCGCTGCCGGTCGCCTGGGTGAAGACCTGGACCGGTAATCGAGGGCTGCCTGCGCGCGTCTTCCACTCAACCATGGGGAGCGCCAAGGACTTCGAGAGCGCCGGCCTACGGCGGCTCCTCTTCAACGCCTGCTACTGGTGTTTAGGGATGGAGGGGGAGATCCGGGCCGGGAGTAGCGTTGAGATCATAGGTGACTATGAGCCCCTCGCGAGCGGCTTCAACTATCAGAAGCTCGGCGTGACGCCGCACCCACCAAGCCACTTTAGGTAGCCCTAGGAGGCGAGATTCGGAAGACGTGCTAAGTTCGGTAGAACCTCACGAGCGCTCGCGCAGGGCACCCTACGCCATGATGAAGTCATCCTTGTTTCTCCTCGTTCTCGTCTTCGCTTCGTCGAGTGCGCGAGCGGACATCGTCTGGGTCGGAGCTGTGAGCAATGACCTCTTCGATGAGGCGAACTGGGACCTCTCTGGTTCGATTGTCACCGCTGTTGATCCGAACGTGACCATCAACGACGACGTCCTGATCCTCGGCGCTGCGTCTCCAGTGGAGCTCCCTGACCTCACCGGACAGGGGCGCTTTCAGCTGGGCGACGGATACACGATGACGATCGACGCCTCCTCATTTGTCGTGCTCAACAATGACGGCATCGGCGGCGCTCCTGGCACGACTGTCGGCCCCAACGTCGTGCTGCGGAATGGCGCGAGCTTGACCTCCTTCTTCATCGCCAATCGCACCTCCCTAGATATCGGGTCTGGTTGTACCGCCTCCTTGGGAGGGGGCGCCACTCCGATCAACGCCTCCTCGGTCAACCTCACAGCCGGCGCGCTCCTTGCCTTTACGGATGAGACCCCTGCTGCCTATCTCAGCGAGCACCTGAGCAAGACTACGGTCGATGGTGCTGCTGCAGTCTTGGACGTGAACGTGCAGGTGTCGAGTGACGGGGGGCAGGGATGCATCGTTACGGCGATCGGGCAAGCGACGGTCTTCTGTGTCGGGAGCGGGGCCACGTGCCCGTGCGGAAATGACAACGACGGCTCGAGTGGCCCAGCTGGGTGTGCGAACGGGTCCTCCTCTGGAGGCGGCGCGCTCTCGCATGCGGGCTCCTCCTCTGTCCTGGCAGGGGACTTCAGCCTCTCTGGTCAGGGCTTACCTCCCGGCGGGGTCTGCGTGTTCTTTCAGGGTGAGAACGCCATAGGCGCTGGGCTGGGTGTCCCCTTCGGTGACGGGCTCCGCTGCGTGGGCGGAGCGGCCGTCCGACTGGAGGTCATCGCGGTCGCTGCGAGCGGCTCGGCTGCGACGAGCGTGAACGTGTCTACGCGCGGCGGTGTTGTCGTCGGCGACACGAAGCGATATCAGCTCTGGTACCAAGACCTCGCCACGACCCCTTGTGGTGCGGGCTTCAACTTCACGAATGGTCTTGAGATGACTTGGGGCGCTTGAGAGGGGCGCTGGCTCTCAAGCCGGCTCACTCTGCGTCTCTCGGGCCTTCCTTCGGCCCCATCCCCAAGTGAGCAGGGCCAGCACGAGCAGGACGATAGAGGCGTTCCGAGCCTGCTCTGTATATCTCCATGCTCGCTGGAACTCTGGGTGTAGGGGTCCCTTCGTCTCGGAGAACTCTTCAGAGGAGGCGTAGACTGACGCCTCGTAGGGGAGGATGTCTTCGATCAGCGCGCCGTCAGTGAAGTGGATCTTGCGGTTGATGCTCTGCACGTCGGCTGTCCTCAAGCTGCCAGCGAACAGGAGCACAGCAGGGATGAGGGCGATGAAGAAGCTGGTCGCAGTGCGAGTGGTGTCTCGCAGGAAGGAGATCGCGAGCAGGAAGTAGCAGATTGCGCTCGTGCCGAGTCCTGCGAAGAGGATGGTGTCGAAGTGGCTGTAGGCCTGAGCCAGCTCCCCAGCGATGAGGTAGTCCCCGTCTCGCTGCAGGCGGAGGTTTGCTGTCATCACGTAGACCAAGCGAGTCGCGAGACCAATGAGGGCTGGGATCGCCGCGAACACAGCCAGGCTGCGCTGGTGCTCACGGTGCCTAGAGCCCGCAAAGAGCGCGGCTAGGAGCACACAGGTGGGGTAGAGAATCGCGGCGAGCAATCCTAGGAACCCCGTCAGGCGGAAGAGGTCTATGAGCGGCATCTGGGAACGGCGGTGGGGGCAGGATTGTATGGAAATTTACCGTTTTGTCGAGCCGCAATAGGATCCTGCATAACGCCTATAGCTCCCTAGATGTCCCTGAAAATGAGAGAGCGGCGCCGTCCGGGGACGACGCCGCTCGTTCTTACTTCCCTAGAGGACCTCTCGAAGGTCCTGTCTAGGCGCTGCCTGGATCAGGCTCCCCAGGTGACCTCGAAGCCGTTCGAGAGGTTGAAGAGGCTCGAGCAGGGGGAGCTGCCGCTGTCACGGTACCAGTACTGGTACCGCTTGGTGTCTCCGGCGCTGACACCGCCATCGCTCACGATCGAGGTCGTGGTGGTGGTGGTGAAGCCGTTGCCGCTGTTCGCGAAGGAGACCTCGAGGCGTCGAACGTTTCCGCCGGCGCAGCGCAGGCCGTCACCGAAGGCGTTTCCGTTCCCGCCGTTCACAGCGTTGTCACCCTGGAAGAAAAGTCCGGGACCGCTCGTGAGGTTCGTCGCAGAGAGCACGAGGTCATCTGCACCGATGCTCGCAGAGCCTGCGCCGGTAAGAAGCGCGCCGCTGCCAGTGTCGTTAGCGCAGCCTTCGCCGGGACCGCCGGTGTTGCCGCAGGGGCAGGCTGTAGCGCTCCCGTCGCCGCTGCAGTAGGCGAGCCCAGGGCCGCCGCTCGTACCGCCACAGTTGGTGTCGGAGATCTGGAGGTCGTCGATAGCAGCCTCGACGATCGAGCCGCTGCCAAGGTCGCTCGCTTGGAAGCGGAGCTGCACGGTCGCACTGGGTGCGACGATGTCGTTCACCGAGAAGGTGTGCTGGTTCCAGCCGCCAGAGGTCCCGGCGCCGGTGGGGCCGACGACCTCGACATCGCTCCACGAGGAGCCGCCGTTATTCGAGATCTGGACGACGAAGGTGTCCGCGTTCGGGCTCGCACCTTGATCGTTGGAGTACCAGCGCCAGTAGCTGACCACCGGGTCCGCCGCGCCAGAGAGGTTGTAGACCGGCGAGTAGAGGGTGGTCGTGCCACCGTCGACGTCGTTCTCTCCGACGCTACCGCCAGAGGAGCCTTGCCCGGTGACGAAGCACAGGCTGCCGCTCGTGCTGTGGTCGTCCTCAGGCTGCGCGCCTGTGCCGAGCGGATCTACGCGAGTCCAAACGCCGGTAGTGGCGTCGTCGGCAGGGTCTCCCACGACCCAGCCAGTGGCGCTCTCGAGGTCATCCTCGGCGACGGTCTCGACGACGATGGCCAAGGCGTCGTATGCGTCAGCAGGAGCCCCTGCGGGAGCTCGCGCAGTGCCGCCTGAAGAGAGGTCGAAGCTGACGTACCAGTTGATGGTCGCGCCGCAGGTGACCGGGGGGAAGCTCGCCGTGTGAACACCGGAGGCGGTGTCAGTCATGGAGGTCTGCGTCCAGACGCCTGCCTCCTCGACGTGGAGGATCCCGGAGTTGGCCACCACCGTGTCGGTGCCCGGGCTCGTGTTCACGACGAGGCTAGTGCCGCCGGAGGGGTTGAGCGAGTCAGGGCGACCGGAGGGGAAGCTGATGAACAGGTCCGGCGGAGTGCCAGGACCTTTCACAGGCGCTGTCAGCGCGGTCGCGACGCCCGGCTCATACATCCCGAGGGTCGCGGTGACGTCTTGAGGGGCAGCCGCCGTGGTGAAGCCGAAGCTGTAGGTCGTTCCCCAGCGGATCGCGTTTCCGTTCGGGTTCTGCGCATAGGTCTCAGTGCACTCCCACTTGATCTCGTTGCCGGAGATGCTGTGGGTCCAATCAGTGTTGTCCTGGAGCTCGCCAGAGTGGTACTCAACGTCGTTGAAGTAGACGTCCGTGAGCTGTGAGTTCTGGCTGATCGGGATCGAGAAATCACCGCATCCCTGCGCAGAGTTCAGGTTGTAGAGGGCGTAGTTGTAGGTGTAGGTCCCGTCGCCATTGTCGACGACGTTGTGCCCGAGCGAGTAGTAGCCGTTGATCCCGCTCCCAGCCTCGTTGACGTTGGTGATCTTGGTCACGATGACGCTGCTGTCCACCGAGCGCCAAGCGTTGGGGGGCGTCTCTCCCACATTGGTCGGGCCGTCGCCGTCGATGTTTGTGACGGAGACGACATCGAGCTTACGCCAGCTCGAGTTGTTCGCGGCGTTACCGAAGCTGTGGTCGTGCTCAGAGATGTAGACGCTGGAGCCGAAGTAGATAGCGCCCGCGTTCTGGCTCGGGTCGATGTCCTCCTCGTGGACTTGCAAGCGACCGCGGATAGCGCTGGGGCCAGAGGGGCTGCTGTAGGGGTAGGTGATTCGACCGGTCGTAGGGCTGATCTCGTGCTTCGGCCCACCGCTCGAGCCGTCGTTCAGCGTCGCCCAGTAGGTGTCGGCGCAGCCGATGCCGAGGGTGCTGCACGGAGTGGACTGGCAGCTGCCGCAGCCGGGTTCACTCACAGCGCAGAAACCATGCTTGAGCCAGCTCTGACCGACCTGCTCGAAGCGACCGTCCTTGAGGCGGTACATGCTCTGGCCGATCACAGGGTGGTTGATGTTGTTCGACTGCCAGAGGACTGTCTGGTTGCCGACATTGCAGGACTGCGTCGCCAGGCTGTAGGCGCGGATCCCGTCGGCGGTCCCCCAGTAGTGGATGTTGTTGGTGTTGCTGCCGTCAACGCCGAGCTGGTGTACGACGATGTCGGGGCCTTGCGATTGGGCCTGAGCAGCGCCGGCGAAGAGCAGGCATGCGACGGCCGCTCGGGTCACGATCTGGTAGAGCTTCATGGATGGTCTCTCTTTGTGGTTGGAAGAGGCTTTGATGTCCTTAGTGTAGGAGGAGCGCCGGGCTTAGGGGGAGGAACTCTTGGTGGGGGCGGACTCCGCGTGTTGATGTTTTGTGTAAAGAGGCGTCTGGGGGGCTCTAGGGCTGCCAGGTGACCTCATATCCGTTCGTTAGGTTGAAGCCCGCCCCACATGGGGAGAGGTTCGGGTCCCGATACCAGCTCTGGTACCGCTTCAGATCACCCGCCGCACACCCACCGGCGGCTGCGATCCCTAGGCTCGTCTGTGCGCTACCGCTCGAGTCAGGGAAGCGGACCTCTAAGCGGACGACGCCTCCGCCAGCGCAGCGCAGGCCATCACCAAAGATCACCCCGGAGCCGCTATTGACCGCGTTGTTGCCTTGGAAAAAGAGGCAGGGTTGGTTGGGGAGGAGGTCAGTGGAGCTCAAGACCAAGGTGTCGCTGGAGATGCTCGCGACGCCCTCTCCGTCTAGGGTCCCACCGGCGCCCGACCCGTTCGCGCAGCCGCCGCCATTTGAGGAGGTGTTGCCGCAAGGGCAGCCGGTGCCGCTCCCATCTCCTGCGCAGTACGAGTCTCCGGGGTTACAGATCTCGCAGAGCGGCTCGCACGTGTAAGGCGTGATGGTGAAGGTCCCGGCAGCCGCGGTAGAGGAGGCTGGGAAGGTGCCGAGCTGTATCAGGTAGGTGCTCCCGGTCGTGACGTCCCAGTCGATCTGCGAAGAGAACGGATAGGAAGGGCAAGAAGGGCACTGCACGTCATCGTTGCAAGCGAGGCTCGAGCCAAACGTAGGGCAAGCGCTGCCTGGGTATACAGCGACCTTTGAGTCGATCTGATTGCCTGTGCAAGTAGAGAGGCGGGCTGTGCCAGTGAAGTCAGACGTCCACGCGAACCAGACGTCAAAGTCGATCACCGTCCCGCCGTTCGCCGTGCAGAGGAGCTCAGCCTGACCCTCGATCCCAACCGTAGCCGTGGTCAAGTCAAACGGGAAGCTGCCCGCTCCGCTGATCGCAGCGGGGCTGGTGCACTCGTCATTGCTGAGAGGTTGAAAGACGCTGAGGTCGAAGCTCCCCGTTCCGCCTGCGGCCCCGGGAAAGGTGCCGATCTGCAGCATGTATGTAGAGCCTGCCGTGCCGGCGAACGTCACTTGGGATTGGAGCCCGCAGTAGTCATCGTTGCATACAAGGAGCGTCCCTGTCGTTGGACATGTAGAGCCAGGGTAGACCGCGACCTTCGTATCTGTGGAGGTGAGGTTGCATGTCTCGAGCTGGTAGGTGTCGTTGGCAGGGCAGGTCCAAGAGAACCAGACGTCGTTGTCGATGGCAGAGGAGCCGAAGGCATAGCACGCGTACTCGTTCTGCCCCTCAACCCCTGTCGTGGCCCCTGTTTGATCAAAGGAGAACAACCCTAAGCCGCTGATCGCTTCAGGTGAGCTGCAGTCATCGCGGCCGCCAGCCATCAGCGCTTGGCTCCCAGCACTGAGACCCCACGTCATCGGCGCGCTCACGCCTGAGGAGCGTTGGAAGAGCTGCTTAGAGACAGGCTTCTGTAGTTGTGCCGCAGCGGTGTCACCACCGCAGAAGAGCAGAGCTGCTAGCAAGGCGAAGCGCATGGGGGGCCTCCGTAGTCAACGAGATGAACTGTGAATATGCCGACCCTGTTGGGCCGCCTCTTCTCAAGGCTAACGCGGATATCGGAGGATGTATCGAATCCTCCAAATAGGGGCGCTAGTGAGCCATGAGAGGGCTCAGAGGATTGAGGCGCGCGAGGCCGCGCCCTGATTTGAGCGCGGCGCCACCCCTAGAGGTGACGCCGCGCTGTGTGCTCTATGCGCTGCTCGGGCAGCGCTCAAGGCCGGGCTACGGGAGCCAAGAGATCTCGTAGCCGTTCGTCAGGTTGAAGAGTGAGCCACAGGGCGAGAGGACCGGGTCGCGGTACCAGTTCTGGTAGCGCTTCACGTCACCCGCAGAGCAGTTCCCCTTCGCTGCGACGCCCAAGTTCGTCTGGGCGTTTCCGTTGCTGTCGGGGAAGCGCACTTGGAGACGAATCACGCCGCCGCCAGCGCAGCGAAGGCCGTCTCCGAACAGGATCCCATCGCCACCGTTGATCGCGTTGTTCCCTTGGAAGAAGAGGCACGGCTGGTTCGGGAGCAGGTTCGTTGACTGAAGGACAAGCGTGTCGTTCGAGACGCTCGCGTCACCGATGGCGCCGAGGGTCGCGCCCTGGCCAGAGCCGTTGGCGCAGCCGCCTTCGCTAGAGCCTGGGTTGCCGCAGGGGCAGATGACGCTGCCAGAGTCGTCTCCGAAGCAGTAGCCCACGCCCGGCTCACAAGGGTTGCACGCCACGTCGATCGTGAAGGTGCCGTCACCAGAGCCAGCCGTAGAGAATGCGCCGAATTGGAGCAGGTAGGTCGAGCCGTTCGTCGCTGAGAACGTGATCTCAGACTGCAGGCCGCAGGTGTCGTCGTTGCACGCCAACATTGTCCCGGGGACCGGGGGGCACGCGCCGCCGGGGTGGGCGGCGATCTTCGTATCCCAGCTCATGCCACAGGCGGAGACTGTCGCGATACCTGTGCCCTGCGACGTCCACTGGAACCAGACGTCGTTGTTCACGGCGCTGGTGCCGAAGGCGTAGCAGAGAGCCTCGTTCTGGCCGTCGATACCAGTCGTCGCTGCACAGGTCGCGAAGGACGCGCCAGAGGTGTCCACGGTGAACGCGCCGCTGCCCGCGATGACTTGGGCGGTCGCGCACTCATCGTGCGGGTGCGCCGCAGGAGGGGTGTAGGGCTCCACTGTGAAGGAGCCGATGCCACCTTGAGCGCCAGGGAATGTGCCGATCTGGACCATGTACTGGCTGCCGGTCGTGGCGCTGAAGTAGACCTCAGAGGCGAGCCCGTTGCTGGAACAGGTCGCGCAACCGGTCGCGACATCCTCGTTGCAGTCGATGACGCTGCCAGCAGTGGGGCAGGAGCCTCCGGCGTAGACCGCGATCC
The DNA here is from genome assembly GCA_022446815.1 of Planctomycetota bacterium. Taxonomy (GTDB): domain Bacteria; phylum Planctomycetota; class UBA1135; order UBA1135; genus JAKVCE01. The sequence continues at coordinate 18,270 of JAKVCD010000008.1, read as the reverse complement.
TGGTGTCTACCGTCTGACCTGTGCATGTGGTCACGCGGGCTGAGCCGGTGAAGTCAGAGGTCCACTGGAACCAGATGTCGTTCTCTACAGCGGAGGTGCCGAAGTTGTAGCAGGCGGCTTCGGTCTGACCCTCGGGGCCCGTGCTCGCGATGCTGTTGTCGAAGTTAAACGTGCCTGTGCCGGAGATGGTGTCAGGCGTCGCGCAGTTGTCGTTCGGCGGGAGGATGACGGGGAAGACGTTGAGGCTGCCCGTGCCAAAGCCCGCGGTAGAGAAGGCGCCGACCTGGAAGGTGTAGGTCGAGGCCTGCGTCGCAGAGAACCAGACTGAGGACTGGAGTCCGCACGTGTCGTCATTACAGCCGAGGGCACTGCCGGCCGTCGGGCACCCTGTGCCAGCATAGACCGCAATCTTCGTGTCTAGAGATGTGAAGTTGCAGGTCTCGACGGCGTAGGTGTCTGTCGTCGGAGCCGTCCAGTTGAACCAGACGTCGTTATTCACAGCGCTGTTGCCGAAGGCGTAGCAGAGGGTCTCGGTCTGTCCTTCAGCGCCCGTCGAAGCTGTCGTGGTGTCGAAGGGGAAGAGCCCGGTGCCGGTGAGGGTCACAGCGTTCGAGCAGTCGTCGTTGGGGGCAGGGACGAAGGTAGAGATATCGAAGCTGCCAGCTCCGCCTGTAGCGCCAGGGAATGTTCCGATCTGCAGCAGGTAGGTGGAGCCTTGAGTGCCAGCGAAGGTCAGCTCTGACTGGAAGCCGCAGAAGTCGTCGTTGCAGGCGATGCTCGTGCCGATCGTAGGGCAAGCGCCGCCGGGGTAGACGGCCATCTTCGTGTCCGTAGAGGTGATGTTGCAGGTCGAGACCCGGAAGCTGTCGTTTGACGTGGCGGTCCACTCGAACCAGACGTCGTTGTCCACAGTAGAGGAGCCGAAGGAGTAGCAGCTGTACTCGTTTTGGCCCTCAGCGCCCGTCGTGGCTGTGCTCTGGTCGAAGGTGAAGACCCCGGTGCCGCTGATCAGGTCCGGGTTGTTGCAGTCGTCGTTCTGGGCGGGCGTGAAGACAGAGATGTCGAAGCTGCCAGTCCCGCCGGTAGCGCCGGGGAAGGTCCCAACCTGCAGCATGTATGTAGAGCCAGCAGTGCCCGCGAAAAAGAGGCGTGACTGGAGGCCGCAGGCGTCGTCGTTGCAGGCGAGGATCGTCCCCGCAGTGGGGCACCCGCTACCAGGCCATACCGCGATCTTGGTGTCGGTCGAGGTCAGGTTGCAGGTCTCGACCTTGAAGGAGTCATTCGAGGGGGCGGTCCAACTGAACCAGACGTCGTTATCGACGGCGGAGGAGCCAAAGTTGTAGCAGAGGTACTCATTCTGTCCCTCAGCGCCGGTTGAGGCGCCAGCGTTGTCGAAGGCGTAAACGCCGGTGCCGCTGATCGCGGTGGCACTGCTGCAGTCGTCATTCGCTGCCGGGACGAAGGCGGTGATGTCGAAGGTTCCTGAGCCTCCAAGGGCGCCGGGGAAGGTGCCGACTTGTAGGAGGTAACTGGAGCCAGCTGTGGCCTGGACCTGGACAAGGGACTGGAGCCCACAGTTGTCATCATTGCAGGCGATGCTTGAGCCGATGGCGGGGCAAGCGCCACCGGGATAGACCGCGATCTTGGTGTCCGTCGTGGTCAGGTTGCAGGTCTGAATGTTGAAGGGGCCTGTGGAGGGAGCGGTCCAGTCGAACCAGACGTCATTGTCGATCACAGAGGAACCGAAGGCGTAGCAGGCGTACTCGTTCTGACCTTCGCCGCCAGTGGTGGCAGCGGTTTGGTCGAAGGCGAAGGCGCCGGTGCCGCTGATAGCGTCAGGCGTGTTGCAGTCGTCGCTACCACCGACGACCATCTGCTGGATCGTCGAGGATGCCGTACTTGACCCAGGGACGCTTGCAGGCGCCATGCTCTGCTTGGTGGGCCTTCCGACGGGCTTCTTTGCTAGGGGCGTCTTTACCTGCGGCGCGGGCTTCGTGATGGGGGCTGGCTTTTGAGACTGGGCAGTCGCATTAGACGCGCAGAGAGCGAGAGTGAGCGCGAGGAACGAGAATCGCATGGGAGCTCCGGTGTGGTTTTTCAGTGGGGCCGACCTGAGGCGGCCGGAGGTGCAGGCGCAGCCTGCTCCTGCTGGCAAGAATACCCTAGAACACGCCGAAATTGGCTAAGCCGGCGAGGCAACCCTGCTCAGCGCTTTCCAGGAGAGGGTGAGGGAAACAGGGGCAGCAGGAGGAGGGCGGGCTCCCTTCAGTCCTCGCGACCTGCGGGAGCAGCAGCGATCGCTCGCCTACGAGTCTCGTGGCGAGAGCCTAGAATGGAGCGATGAAGATTGAGCGCATCGAGGTCTTTCGAGTCGAGCTCCCGCTGCATGAGGGGAGCTACAACTGGTCCGGCGGTAAGTCCGTCGAGGTGTTCGACTCTACTGTCGTGCGGCTGACTGCTGAGGACGGAAGCACCGGACACGGCGAAGTCTGCCCTCTGGGCCCCGCCTACCTGGCCTCCTATGCCGAGGGCGCTCGAGCAGGGATCCGGGAGCTCGCTCCCGACCTCATCGGCTGTGACCCGACCGAGCCCGCTGTCTTGACGAGACGGATGGACAAGCTCCTGAAGGGGCACCCCTACGCGAAGTCCGCCATCGATGTCGCGTGCTGGGATCTGTTCGGGAAGATCTGCGGCCAACCTGTCAGCACGCTCTTAGGTGGTCGATACGGTGAGGACTTCGTCCTCTACCGCGCGATCAGCCAAGAGGACCCCGACCAGATGGCGGGCAAGGTCGCCGGTTACAAGGCTGACGGCTACTCACGCTTCCAGCTGAAGGTCGGGGGTGACCCGGAGGTCGACATCGCGCGCATCAAGGCTGTGCGAGAGGTGCTCGATACGAACGACGTCCTCATCGCTGACGCGAACACGGGCTGGCTCGCGCACGACGCAGCTCGCGTCGTGCGTGGAGTTCGCGACGTCGACGTCTATATCGAGCAGCCCTGTGAACGCTACGAGGACTGCCTCTCGATCCGACGCCGCACGGACCACCCCTTCATCCTGGACGAGAACATCGAGGACATGTCTTCGCTCCTGCGCGCTAAGGCGGACGACGCCATGGACGCCGTCAACGTGAAGATCTCCAAGTTCGGCGGGCTCACGAAGGCCTCCCTGGCGCGGAACTTCTGCGTCGAGGCTGGTCTCGGCCTCACGATCGAGGACACTTGGGGCGGCGACATCGTCACGGCGGCGATCTCCCACCTGGCCCACTCGACCCCGACCGAGCACCTCCTCACCTCCACGGACTTCAACAGCTACGTCACAGTCTCCATCGCCGACGGCGCGCCGCAGCGCAGAGATGGGCGGATGGCGGCGTCGAGCGCCCCGGGGCTAGGGGTGGAGCCTCGAGCAGAGGTGCTCGGAGCATCTGTCGCTGAGTTCTCCTGATTTGCCGACCTTGAAGAGACAAGCACAAGCTGTCGGGCTCATCGCCCTCTACGCCTTGGTGACGTCGATGACGTCGCGAGCGGGTGATGTCGAACACGAAGCAGAGGCCTTCTCCTTCGACAAAGGGGTGGAGTATCTCGTCGAGGTCTCTAAGGAGTGGCGTGACGAGCGCGAGTGTGTGACCTGTCACACCAACGGCTGGGCGCTCGCGGCGCAGCCGGTGATCGCGCCCGACTCCGAAGAGGTCTCTGAAGGACGCGCCTTCGCGCAGGGGTACTTGATGGGCTTCGTGAAGGGGGACGCCAAGCCGGGCGGACAGTACGGGAGCGTGGAGGGCAAGGTCGCCACGGCGGCCTTCTTGGCGCTGAGCGACGCGCGGAGCAGCGATGAAGTACACGAGGCGACGCGGGCTGGGCTCGATCACGCCTGGGAGCTCCTCGATGACAGCGGGACTTGGGAGTCCTGGCTGCAGTGCAACTGGCCTCCCTTTGAGTCAGACGCAGAGTACGGGCCGACGCTGATGCTCATCGCTCTAGGAGAACTGGAAGACGCAGCGAAGATCACGTCAGCTGACCGGCGCGCGACGAAGCGCATGCTCGATTACCTCAAGGCGAATGAGCCCCTGAGCCTGCACGCGAAGGCCATGAGGCTCTGGGCCGCAGAGCACTGGTCCAAGGCTGCTCCGTCCAAGGATCGGCGGGCTTGGAAGAAGGAGCTCCTCGAGGCGCAGGGGGAGGACGGCGGCTGGTCCATGGCCTCGCTCTCGGGTCCCGCGTGGAAGCGCGACGGGGGAGAGCCGCAGACCACGACGAGCGAGGCTTACCCGACCGCTTTCAGCGTCTATGTCCTCCTCATGACCGGCGCGGAGCGCACCGACGATGCGGTCGCGGCTGGGCTCAAGTGGCTGCGCCGCAATCAACGAGAGGAGGGGGACTGGTACACCCGCTCCCCGCGGCGTGACGGCAAGCACTACATCAGCCGGGCCGCGACGGCCTTCGCCTTGATGGCCTTGAAAGAGGCAGAGTAGGCGCGCTTCGGCTGTCGCTGGCCGCAAAAGGCAAGAGCGGGTCTGAGCCACCCCCCCAGCTCCAAGCTGGAGGGAGAGATGGTGCGGAAGGGGGGACTCGAACCCCCACGCCGTTAAGCACAGGAACCTAAATCCAGCGCGTCTACCAATTCCGCCACTTCCGCAACCGCCGCAGAGGGTAACGAGGTGAGGCAGCTTTAGGGAGTTTGGAGCCGAGAGTATTTGGCGCGAATGCCGTGTGAGCCGAGCGCAGCGCTTAGAGCGCTGCGTCCAGGATCACCAAGACGTGTGATGGACAGGGGATCACCAGAGGAAACGCAGACCGAAGAGCAACGCGCCGTCCAGCTCCGGTCGGCTCTCAAGCTCGTCGGAGTGCAGCGGGAGCGCATAGGAGAGCTCTGCTGCGAAGCTCGGCGCCTCGTACAGAAGGCCTGGCGCCAAGAGCAGCTCACTCTCTCCATCGAGGTCGTCGGCCTCGGCGTTCGAGATCAACTCCACGCAGGCGTACGTAGCGGCCTGCAATGAGCTTGAGTATCGCACTGGATCGATCCGCCAGACTGCGGCCGCGGCAAAGCGCACGTTGAGCTCGCCTGTCTCGTCGGCCCAGAGCGGCCGGCGATAGGGGTCGCCGCCGCCCTCGAGGGTGAGGGAGGTCCCGAGGCCGAGCCTGCCAGAGATGCTCATCCATGCCAGGTCTGCGAAGGGAACGACCTCTCCAGAGGTGCCGCGCTCTGCTCCAGACGGGAGGGTCGCGCCTAGGCTCAGGCTCATACGCGTCGTATCCACTGGGCCTGTGTTCTGGGAGCGGAAGCGCCACTTCCAGCCGACTGCGACATCGCCCAAGCTCGGACCGCGGTCTCGGCCGAGACCTCGTACGGGCAAGTCGAGAAAGACAGCGCGCTCGCCGTCGAGCCCATAGGAGAGCCGTGATGAGAGCATGCTTGAGCGACGGCGCCCCCCGGGGGATGGCTCGTGCCAAGCCAGCGTCGCGGTCTCACGCAGGACCCATTGGCCCTCCCCGGGGAGGGTCGGTGCCGTCGTCCACGAGGCCTGCTGGGCCTGGAGAGCGCCGCACAATGAGAGCGCAGCGAGCAGGCTGAGGAGGTAGCGCATCCTCAGTCTCCAGCGTCCGCTGAGTCAGGCACTGTGAAGCCTGCTGCGGTTATAGCCTCAACGAACTCATCCCGAGTCGGGACGAAGCCAGGCGCGGCCTTAGCGGTGACGAAGCCCCGCTCCATGTCGACCTCGACGTCAAAGACGCCGACGAGGTCAGTGAGCTTGTGCGTGATGTTGTTCGCGCACTTGGGGCAGGACATGCCATAGACCGGGAGACCGATCGCCTCGGCATCACGGAACTCAGACATGGGAGCGTTCTGTTGAGAGGGGACGCTTTGGCAAGCGAGAGAGAGGGAGAGCAGCGAGAGCGCTGCCCAAGTGAAGGAGTGGTTCATGAGTCGTGGGTTGTGAGAGTGAGACGGGTACAGGTCGACGCGCACGAAAGGCGCGGCTACTTGATCCGCCGCTCTTACAAGCGCCAGCTCATGAGCTCTTCTAGCAGCGACTTCGGGAGCTCCGGAGGAGGGCTCCCTCGCGGAGGGGTGGCTCGAATGAGCTCGCTAGCAGGCGTCTCACCTACGAGCACTACGCTCGCATTCACTGCATGCCCGTGCCCAAGGAGAGTGCTCTTGCTGTCAGTCGAGCTCGTGAGCGAGCACGTCGGCAGCTCACCGAAGAGCTCACACGAGCAGTCACCGCTCTCCGCCCCAGGCTCTTCGCTTGAGCGCTCTACCTCTGCGCTGCAGCAGGAGGGCGCCTCGATAGAGTGAGCACCACAGCAGCCGCTCTCTTCTACGCCGAGCTTGCAGAGGGCTAGTGAAGCCCCGGCGCTCTGGAGGATGAGGACCAGAGAGACGAGGGTGGTGAGGGACCACCGCAGGAAGAGTTCAGGCACGCTCTGCACTCATACATCCTAAGCACAACGGGGCTGATCTGTTAGCGAGGGCCTTTAGACGCGCCGCAGAGGGCTCTTCGCCCTACAGGAACTCCATCTCTCCGTTCGGGAGCAGGTAGACGATCAGCATCCTGCCGCCCTTGACCTGAGGCACGTGTCGGGAGCCAGGAGGCAGGACGTGCCACCCTGAGCGCGTCCCTTCAAACTCAGGATCGCCCTCGAGGGGGACGCAGAAGCTCGCCTCTCCAGTGGGGTGCACGTGATCAGGGCCAGCCCCGTTCATGTGAACGACATCGAGGGAGAACCCGAGGGTCTCTTCTGTCGCCTTAGAGACGCGCCCCCACTCGACCGGGAGCTCGCCGCGGTCAGCGACCGCGCCCTCAAGGTGCAAGGCTTTGAATGCCTCGACGAAGGCTTGGCCCGCTTCGCTCTCGTAACCGAAGCGCTCGTTGAGCTGCGCGGTGGCGTCTTCGGCGCCGAGGTCGACTTCAGAGGCGGCTCTACAGAGGGGGAGGAAGGTCTCGATCATGATGCTCAGTCGTAGTGGAGTCGGAGGAGTCTGAGGACGGAGTCTTCGGGGAAGCCGTCTTCGGGAGAGAGCGGCCGTGAGATGGTCTCCAGGCGGACACCGTAGCTCGTCGCGAGGTGCTGGGCGAGGCGCTCCAAGTACTCGTCGCTAGGGAAGGGCGTGAGCAGCCACTCTGGCGCTGCCTCACCCGGAGCGAGCGGTCGGGCGAGGCCGACCTGAGCGCCGAGGTAGGTCGGCCGACTCGGGAGCTCACTCAAGATCTCAGGCCGCAGAAAGAAGTCGTTCTGAACGCGGACGTCGTGACCAGGAGAGGCGCCAACGATCGGCTCAGTGTGTGCCGCGACCTCAGGAGTGACGAGGCCATAGGTGTCGTAGATCGTGAGCGCTAGGGCGCGATACCCGATGGCGCCGATGCCCCCCAAGATCATGGACTCGCCGGGGGAGGTCTCCTTCGCGATGGCCCGCCCCCAGAGGTCCCAGGCGGCGGCGTTACGCTTCATCTCAGCCCAGCGCGCCACCTCAGTCTGAAACTCACGATCCTGCCTGAAGTGGAGCGCGCTGCGCAGCCCCTCAGGAACGGGGCCGCGGTCGAAGGACTCCGCGATCGAAGCGAGGAGGCAGAGCGACGTAAGCGCCCACGCCGGCTTCGGCGAGAGCCTAGACCAGCCCCACGCGAAGAGCAGCGCGACCGCTGGTAGCGCAGGGACGAGGAAGCGGCCGAAGGGCATGAAGTCTCCGCCGACCCATGTGGCGTAGCCGAGGCTGCCGAAGAGGAGCAGCGCAGCAGAGAGGAGCAGGGGCCTAGGGCCCTCCCGCCATTTACGGAGTCCGAAGCCTGCTCCCAAAGCGAGCGCAGGCATCGCGATGATGAGGGCGCCGGTGTAGAGCAGTCCACGATGCAAGCGCGCGGTCGTGAAGGCGGCCTTGATCTTGGCCGTGTTCGGCACCCACTCGCCGTAGTAACCATGCCGCCATAGAGCTTGTGCGAAGAGGGCCGCGCCTGCTGCGGCTGCGGTCGTCGCGACCGCGCGCATGGCGCGACCACCCGTCCCGGCGAGAGTACCCAAGAGGATGAGGCCGACATATCCGACCCCGTCTGCGCGGAGCAAGACAGCGGACACGGCAGCGCATGCAGCGAGGCGCAGCTTGGGGCTCCCTTCGTAAGCGTGGAGCGCCCAGAGCACTCCGAAGGCAGCGAGCGCTGCAGGCATGGTCGCGAGTCCGCCGGTGGCCCAAAGTCCAAAGGCTGGGAGGCTAGCTAGGAAGAGGCCCGTTGCGAAGAGGCCGCTCGGGCCGAGCCCGATCCTGCGCTCAGCGAGGCGCAGCGTCCCAACGAGGAGCAGCAGACCTGCGCCGGCTGAGAGCACGCGAGCAGCGAGGGTGATGTCTGCTCCGGCGCGCTCGAAGAGCGAGAGCAGGACGACCCACAGGAGGTTCGAGTAGCCCTCGACCGGGACCGCACGGACAGCGTCGAAGGCGAGGCCACCCCCAGCTGCGAGCTTCGCTGAGTAGCGGTAGGAGATGAAGGCGTCGTCGCAGACGAAGTTGAAGCGCAGGGCGAGCCAGCAGTAAAGCAGCCCTGCCGCGCCGTAGGCGGCGAAGGCTGCGGGGGACGTCTTCCCATGACCGGACATACAAGAAGCCTACTGACTCAGAGGGGGGGCTCCAACGCGCTCGAGGCGTTAGGCTCTCGGCATGCCCCGTTGGCTCCCTCGCTTCCTCTGGATCACGCTCACCCTCGGCCTGGCTGGATTCGCCTATGGACCGCTCCATGGAGCCGGCCCGGTCGGAGAGGACTTTCAGGTTCTAGATGACGTCTCACGGATTACGCAGCCCGCTGGAGACGAGGAGAGGTCCGTGCTCTCCCAGCTCCTCGACGTCCACGGGCAGGACGAGCGCCCCCTCGCCGCGCTCTCCTTGGTCCTGACGGGCTCGCTCTGGACGGAGTCTGGTGAGTGGACTCCGAGCGCAGTCTTCGCCTTGCGCCTAGAGAACCTCGCCCTCCTCTTGCTCGCAGCGATCGGCATGTCGCGCTTCCTGCGTCGCATGCTCGAGCCCTGGGCTGGTCGTGAGCAGGCGCGCGCTGCCTCGCATGCAGCCAGGGTCTTGATCGCGCTCCATCCGCTGGCGGCTGGCGCGGTCGCGAGCGCGTCGGCGCGCGGCGACCTCTTAGGGGCAGCGCTCGCGGGCTTCGCCGCGAACATGTTCCTGCGCGGGCGGCAGGAGCGCTCAAAGAAGCTGGTCCTTCAAGCTGGCCTCCTGACAGTCGCCGCTGGCTGCGCCTCTGAGATCGCGTTCTTCGTAGGTCCGATCGTCGCCTTGGGAGAGTTCACCTCTTCTCGTCGACACCTGCGGATGAAGCGCAGGCTGCGGACCGCGACGACCTCCGGGGTTGGCTTCTTGCTCTGCGCTCTGATCGAACCCGCCTTCGCCGCGCTCGGACCTGGCGCGCGCCAGCCCGATATGGCGAGCGCGCTCGGCTTCTTCGACGGGAGTGGCGGGCTGATGCTCGGCCTCGGTCTCATGCTCGAGCGCCTCGGCATGCTCGTCGTCCCCGTGAACCAGAGCGCCTTTGGTCCAGAGGGCCTCGCCCTCGCTGGGATCCTCGGCCTCGTCGTCTTGCAGCCTGCGCTCATCGCTGCTCGCTCTGCGCCCCGCATGTGGGGGTGGGTCCTGTTTTGGTGGATCATCTTGGTCGTCCTCGCTCAGCTCCCTGCAGCTGCTGTGCGCGTCCACCCTGGAGATCTGACGCATGCGCCGCTGCTCTTACCGGCTGCGGTAGTAGCCGCGCTCGGCGTGGCCCTCGCTGCGACCTCAAACTCGGGGCGCCGTCGCTTCGTGCTTCCAGCCCTGGCTGCGAGCGTCTTTGCGCTCTTGGCACAAGGTGACGCTCGAGCGATCGCTGCTGCCTCAGCTCGCGCTGGCGAGATCAAGGAAACTCTCAGCGCGGCCCGCGTTGAGCTGGGAGACCCCGCGCTGCTTCTGTCTGTAGATCCCCTCGGGTACGAGGGGGGGCGGCCGATCACGTTGCTGCAGGGCCACCAAGTGCTCCCTGAGGACTTGGCCGCTTTGATGGGGGAGGACCCGAGCCGCGTACGGCGCCTCAGCTACGAGGCCTTCTTCGCCTTGCTGGCTGACAAGAGCTGGGAGACTCAGCGGGCGCAGGGGGTCATCGTTCATGGCTTGAGCGAAGAGGTCGCCTGGATCCCTCCTGCCGCGGAGTCGACAGGCTCTCGACTATGGAGAGAGGAGGGGCGCTCCGGTGCTCTGGACCTGGAGACGGCCTCGACCCGCTCGGTCCGCGTGCTCGCGCGCTCGGAGACCTCGACCGCGGAGCCGCCCAAGATTCACTGGCTCTCCAAGCTCGGCGAAGGCGAGCTGGAGGGGGCTTGGATCCAAGACGAGGAGGGACTTCACGCCGTCTTCGACGTCGGGAACGTGCCCGCGTGGGTCACGGGAGACCGCGTGAGACAGGTGTGGTTTGAGAAGGGTCTCGCTGTCGTGGTCCAAGCCGCTGCGTATGGAGAAGCGCGCGAGCTGACAGGGGTCGGGGAGCCAGTCGTAGATGAAGGAGACTGGATCTTGGAGCTCGAGCCCGCCCGGGCCAATGCCGCCGGCGGCGGAGAGGAGACCTACTGGCTCTGCCTCTTTGACCGAACCGCTATGCGCTACGAGGAGCTCTACTGTGCGCGTGATGAAGACGGGCGCCTTCGAGCGGCTGGCGCCGTGGCGCTCGTGGAGCGGCTGGCTCTAGCCGGAGAGGCCCCCGAGTGGTCCCTCGAACAGCGGGTCGGAGTCGTCACAGTTGCGCGCTCACGTCGAGACTGAAAGCGCTATTATTCCCCCCATGTCGACCCAGCCCACGAAGGAGCTAGAGAGCTTCCCGAACCCTGCGCCCGAGCGCGACTACGAGATCAACTTCGAGTGCCCGGAGTTCACCTGTCTGTGCCCCAAGACCGGCCAGCCAGACTTCGCGACCTTCCGTATCAACTACGTGCCTGACGCGGACTGCATCGAGCTGAAGAGTCTCAAGCTCTATATGTGGTCCTTCCGTGACGAGGGGCACTTCCACGAGGCCGTGACGAACAAAGTCCTAGACGATCTGGTCGCGAAGGTCTCTCCTCGCCGAATGACCGTGGAAGGGGACTTCATGGTGCGAGGCGGGATCCACACCGTCGTGCGCGTGAGCTATCCCTCTGCCTAGTTCTCAGCGCGTCGCGAAGATGTAGGCGTCGTCGCGGAAGGTCTTGAACTCGAGGCTGTTCCCGAAGGGATCGTCGAAGAACATCGTCCCTTGTTCGCCGGGCTTGTCCTTGAAGCGGATGTGGGGCTCGATGCGGAACTGCACCTCTGCGCCCGTGAGCTTGTCACGCAGCGCCTCCCACTCGGTCCACTCGAGGATCACCCCGAAGTGCCTTGAGGGGACCCTGTCTCCGTCGACGTCGTTGGTGTGGGCGGCGGGGCCATCTTTGGGGACGACGTGCCCGACGACCTGATGCCCGTGGAGGTCGAAGTCGATCCACTTCTCGCTCTCCCTGCCTACGCCGCATCCGAGGAGTCCGACATAGAACTCCCTCGCGACCTCTACGTCATGGATGGGGAAGGCGAGATGAAAGGGGCGCAAGGACATAAGAACTGATGTAGCGAGCTAGGCGACTCAGCGCCAGTACAGGCCCTCATCCCTCATGTTTGGGTCCTCTGAGTCACGGATGATCGTGACGTTGAGTGGTCCCTCTTTAGGGACCTTGGGGTCACCCTTGCGGCTCCCGCTGCGCGCAGGTAGCGCGGGAGCTTGAATCTTCACGAGCACGGACTGGTCTGCCTCAAGGGTCAGCAGGGGCTCGCTGGAGTACTCGCCAGGTCTCGTCAGAAGAGTGACGCGGTAGACACCGGGCCGGGCTCTTCGAATCTCACCGACGCCGTCTCTGAGCGTCGCCTTGCCTCCCTTGCGCCATTGCTCGAGCCTCTTTCCCTTGGCTTGGTCTCTGGCTGCTCGCTCCGGATTCTTCAGCCGGCGCTCGCGCTCGCGCTGGGTCCTCTGTTCGTCGAGCTCTTCAAGCTGTACTTCGAGGCGGCGGCCCTCTTCTTGGGAGGCGTCGAGCTCGAAGCGCACGCGGCTTTTACCGCCGTAGACGATGAAGAGCTCAGCGTCCTCGCCGGCGTTCAAGCGGCCCTCTGTCTTGAGCTTTGGCGCGCCGAGGTTCCCATAAGTGATGGTGTAGAGCTCCGGCGGGACTGTGATGGGGACGATCTCTCCCTTCCGATCGATCGTAGTGCTGAGGATCCCCTCAGCGTCCCTAGGTAGGCGCGGGTGAGCTTGGCCAGGGGCAAGGAAGAAGAGCTTCTGTCCGGCTAGCGGTTGGCCGAAGCGGTCAGCTGCGCTCCCCGTGACCCGCGCGCCGCGGACGAGGCTCACCTCGAGGAGCTCCTCGTCCCCGAGGTCTAGCTCGACCTGACGAGCCTCCGGAACGTAGCCTTCCGACTCGAAGATGACGAGCCAGTCGCCTGCATCGAGCTCAGCGCTCGCGCCGACATCAGCGTCGGTCTTGACTGTGATCGCGCCTTCATCTCCTTCGGCCTCGAGCGGTCGAAGTGTGACCTGGACGCCTGCGAGCTCTTCTCCGTCCGTCGCCTTACGGGCTAGGAGGGAGAGCAGCGGTTTGGTTAGGACGCCCTGGCTGCGCTCTTCAAATGCTGAGGCGCCGCTCTGCCTAGCCTGCTCTAGGAGCGGCAGCGGAGTCATGTCCTGCTCCTGAGAACCCTGCGAAGGCTGCGGTGCGACAGGAGCCGGGGCTGCCCCCTCAGATGGTGTGAGCAGATACCAGCCTCCCACCGCGATGGCGAGGGCGACCGGAGCGATGATCATGGGGCGCTTCATTGGGTTCGCTTCGCGCGCAGGCAGGCAGCGAATTCGGACCCCTAGGATAGCCGATTTGGATATCCTTGGCACCGGACCGGATGAGTGGTCGGGTAAGCGAAGAGCGACCCGGCACGAGGACTGGTCGACATCCCTCATGACTAGCAGCTCAACAGGCTCTGTAGACGATCTCGTGAGGCGCAGACTCCTGCTCCTCACTCTGCTGCCTGTGGCGCTCGTAGGCTTCGTCTTTTGGAAGCTGGGTAAGGACCCCGAGGTCGGCCCTGAGGCGGGGTTCAAGAACCTGCTCTTGGTCACCTTCGACACCACCCGTGCTGACGCCATCGGCTGCTACGGGAACCCCAACGCGAGCACGGTGAACCTCGACCGGATGGCTCGCACGGGCGTCCTCATGGAGCGCTGCTTCTCGACCGCACCGATCACGCTGCCCTCACACACCTCGATCCTCACGGGGAACCAACCCTTCCGCCACGGCGCGAGGAACAACGGGACCCACTATGTGCCGGAAGAGGCGGTCACCTTGGCAGAGGTCCTCGCTGAGGACGGCTTCGCGACGGGCGCGGTGATCTCCGCCTTCGTCTTAGACAGCCGCTTCGGCCTCGATCAGGGCTTCGACGTCTATGACGACGACCTGACGAACGCGGCGAAGGCGCCGATGTTCATGTTCCGTGAGACGACGGCAGAGGACACCTCGCGGCGCGCTCGCGAGTTCCTGCAGGCGCGCTCGAACGAGCGCTGGTTCCTGTGGGTGCACTACTTCGACCCACACGCGAACTATGACCCGCCCGAGGAGTTTAAGGAGCTCTGTCCAAAGAGCCCTTATGACGGCGAGATCGCGTATGCCGACGCTGGCTTCGGTGAGCTGCTCTCTCTGCTGTCGCAGCGAGGGATGCTGGACGAGACCCTCGTCATGATGACCAGCGATCATGGAGAGGCGTTCGGGGAGCATGGTGAGACGACCCACGGGATCTTTATCTACGACGCGACGACCCATGTCCCTTGGATCTCAATGCACCCCAAGCTTGACCACGGGAAGCGTATTCGTGAGGTCGTCAGCGCGATCGACATGTTCCCTACGGCGCTTGAGCTCTTAGACGTAGAGACAAGCGTCGTCGTGGACGGTCGCTCTGTTGCCCGCTCCATGCTCGTCGAGGGAGCGAAGCCTGAGCCCTCCTTCGCCTACTCCGAGTCGATGAATCCGCTCTACAACCACGGCTGGGCAGACCTGCGATCGATCCGTGACGATCAGTACCGCTACGTCCGCGCGCCGCGCGAAGAGCTCTACGACGTCGTGCGCGACTTCAAAGAGGAGAAGAACATCTTCGAGGAGCGCACTGACCTCGCAGGCAACTCCCGCAAGATCCTTGAGCACCTGCTCTCTAGGGGAGAGGTAGACGTGCGAGGAGACGACATCCGCAGCATGGATCCAGAAGCGCGAGAGGCGCTGGCGGCCTTGGGCTACGTTTGGAGCGCCGAGGGTGAGCTCGAGCTCGAAGAGAGCGACCTCGCAGACCCGAAAGACCGCGTACACAACTGGGAGAAGGCTCAATTCGCCAACCAGCTCGTGCGCCTTGGTCAGATCGAAGAGGCTGAGGTCGCGCTGCGGCAAGTCATCGAGGAGGACCCCGGCTCTACCTTGCCAAGGAGCGCTCTTGTAGGAGTCTTGATGCAGCAGGAGCGCTACCAAGAGGCCTTGGAGCTTCAGCGTGAGAGCGTCCTTCTGCCAGGGGTCAGGACCTCCTCATGGGTGCGGCTCGCCGAGCTCGAGCGCAAGGTCGGGGATGATGGCTGGCGCTCCCATATTGAGCGGGCCAAGGAGCATGACCCAGAGGACCCCTTGCCCTGGGTGAGGGAGGCAGACTTCGCAGCCGATGACGGGGAGCCTGAGCGTGCGATGGAGCTCTATGCGAAGGCGCTAGAGGTAGATGATCGCTGCGCAAAGGCGTGGGTGGGGATAGGAAACACTCACCATCAGGCTGAGGATGAAGAGCAGGCTGCAGAGGCCTTTAAGGAGGCCGCAGCCCTAGATCCCGTGGCGATCGAGGCGCACTACAACCTCGGCGTGGTCTATGAGACCTTGAAGAAGCCTGCCCTCGCAGAGCGGGCGTATCTGAAGGCGCTCACAGTTGACCCGCACCATGTGCTGACTTTGGTGAACTTAGGGAATGTCTACGAGCGCGTCGGTCAGGCAGAGGCTGCGGAGAAGTACTACCGCAAGGCTCTGGTGCAAGATCCTTCTGATTACAGCGCTGTCTTCAACTTAGGGCTCTGCCTTCGCAGGCAAGGCAAGTTTGAGGACGCAGCCGGGCTCTTCACCCTCGCAGCCAAGCTGAAGCCGGAGGCCATGGAGCCGCTCCTCTTAGGCGCCGGGACGCTGCGCCAGGCGGAGGAGTATGGGCCTGCCCGTGAGATGATCTTGAGGGTGCTGGAGCTGGAGCCGGAGTCTCTGGGGGCTCTGCTGCAAGCCGCTGCGCTCTCTCACCTTATGGGGGAAGCGGAGCCAGCTGCTGTTCACTTGGACGCGGCCATCGCCATCGATCCTGAGCGGGTCAAGGCCCGCGTCGAGCGGGATGAGGCCCTAGAGTGGGCAAGAGAGCGCCTTTAGGCCTTTCTAGGGCATAGCACGCCCTCACCCTCTAGACCCCGCATGCGAGGTTGAGGGCCTGAGTGTGACTCTTTTTGCATTGGAATTGCGGCATAAATAAGGAAGTTGCTCTAATCTGTGCGACCCGCTGTGAAGTCTTCAGCGGGATCCCGATACATCAGGTAACCGCGCCATGATTCACCGCAAGCTCCGCGCCCTCTGTGAGCGTCTGCTCATCCTCCCTGCCCTCATCCTTTGCATCGGCTCTCCCGGAGCCTTTGCCGCTACGATCGGAGGCGGGAACTACTATGTGTCTGGCTCTGGCGATGACGACACAGGTAACGGCTCCGAGTCCAACCCCTGGCGCACGATCACGCACGCGGTCAGTCAAGCTGGCGTCGACGGTAGTATCTCTACGATCATGGTCGGCGCGGGAACCTATTCCCCGAGCTCAGGCGAGAGCTTCCCGATCGACCTTGACCAGCATGGAGGTACGGCGGGAGCGCAACAGATCAGCATAATTGGACCCGGGGACGGGAGCGCGCTCATCGGCGAAACCAGTTCTGAGGCTCTGCTGTTGCCCATCTCTTACCTCATCGAAGCAGACTCCTACGTGAACGGACAGATCGTCATCTCCGGGCTGGACTTCGAGGGGTATGAACTAGGGCCCAGTGTAAAAATCTTGCGGTTGCAGGAGGGCGCGGCCTCCGTACGCATTGAAAATAACAACGCTGCAGATATCGGCTTGCTCGTTGTGGATCAAACCCCCTACGGCGGTGATTACCTGATCGCGGACAACTCGGTCGTTATCGAGAACCCCGTGGCCACCTACTTTAACGCGATGCGTGTGGACTTCGATGGGCTCGACGCCTTCTCCACGACAGTCTCGGCGAACCTGACTGTCCAGGCCAACACGTTCATCGGCGTCGAGAGGGCGGTCAGCTACTCAGCCTACTGCAGTGAAGACAGGTGGATGGACTTAGACGTACTCATCGAGGGGAACACCTTCGAGGGCTGCGAAAGGGCGATCTATGAATATGGAAGTGCCACGAGTGAGGCGCGCCTCGATATGGAAACGCTGATCAACGGCAACACCATCACGGACGGTGGGCGCCCGATCCAACTCAGCTTCGAAGCGAGCTACACCGCTGAGATCAACCGCGATATCAAGATCACGAACAACACGATCGAGGCCTCGAATACAGGGATCGGTTTCGAGACGAGCATTGACGAGTACTTGGAATACAACGAAACGGTCCTGATTGAGGGCAACTCGATCACCTCGGGAGGCAACGGGATCTACCAGAGCTTTGAAAAGAGTTACGAGCTTTCCAATTTGGACCGCGACTGGGATGTGCTCAGGAACACGATCACAGATTGCGGTGGAAGTGCTGTGCATCTCTGCCAGGATTACTCATCTTCACGAACTGAGCAAAACTATGATCTAACGATTGACGGCAACACCATCACCAAAAACGGTGGGGGCGTGGCGTTGGACCACTACATCTCCTACTCGGCGACCAGCTCGTGGAAGCACGTCGTCACCCGAAACCACTTCAGCGATAACAGTAGTTTCGCGGTGAACATCTATATGACAGCTGAAGATAGCTCATCAGCGTTCCTCTCTATCGATCACGACGTCGTCGTGCGCGGAAACGTCTTCCAAGGCAATGCGAGCGAGTCTGGACCTGTTGTGGGGCTCCAGATTGACTACCGCCCAGAAATTTATTCCGACTACGACCTCTCCTTCAACATGGGGACAGACAGCGCGTACGGCTACAACACGATCGTCGCTGATGAAACGAACCCTTTGAGCGCCTCCATCTCTTGCAGTGTCCCTCTCAACAACAATACGACCGCTGATTTAAGCATCGTAGGCAACTGGTGGGGCACCCAAGACGCTGGGGTGATCGAAAACCGGGTTTATCATGGCCCCGACTTATCAGAGCATTTCACGGCGGACCTCTCCAACCCGCTGCCGGACTCACTGAACTTCACGGCTGAGTATGTAGAGGGCGTCGGGATCGTCGCGACGGCAGGTGAGGATGCTGGCTTCGTGGCATACGCCGGCGACTTGATCATGACCGGGAGCCTCACGGGTCCCTTCGGCTCTGACGGTGGAGATGTCGAGGCCTCATGGGTCTCTGAGGACTATCAGACGCTCACTTTGCCTGAGGGGGAAGAGGACGAGTTCTCTCCTCCTCCGGGGACCTACGAGCTCTGCTTGACGAACCCTGGCGGGCAGACAGGCTGCGCGACCTTCACGGTCGAATCAGATGAGGACTGCTCCCAGAACCAGATCCCGACGGCGGTCTCAGAAGACGCGGACACCTTCGGCAACACGCCCGTCACAGTCGACGTGACCGAGAATGACTGGGATCCGAACGGGAACCTCGACCCCACGAGCGTCGCGATCATCGACACCCCCGACAAGGGCGGCGCGATCGTCAACGAGGACGGCTCGATCACTTACACGCCGAACGCGGGCATGGTGGATGACGCTGACTCCCTGACTTACATCGTCTACGACACCTGCGGCGCGCCCTCGAACGCGGCGACGCTGCACGTACGCATCGGCGGGGCCGGCACCGGCGGCGGCGACGGCGGGAACCAGATCCCGACGGCTAACTATGACGAGGTCGCTACCGAGCAAGACTCGCCTGTCACGGTCGACATCCTCGCGAACGATGAGGACGCGAACGGTGACGCGCTGCTCCCTGGCTCGGTCACGATCATCGACGCGCCTGGCAAGGGCTCCGCGACAGTGAACGCTGACGGGACCGTCACCTACACCCCGAGCCCGAGCGTGGCGGGGACGACCGACACCTTCACCTACACGGTGCAGGACGAGCACGGC
>JAKVCD010000007.1 GCA_022446815.1 Planctomycetota bacterium | reverse complement strand
CAGCACCTCGAGTCGCTCCACACCCTCGACTACGTCCTGATGTTCATGCCCATCGAGGCGGCGCTCACCGAGGCCTTGCGCGAGGACCGAGACGTCTTCAACGACGCGATCTCCCGCAACATCATCATCGTGACGCCCACCCCGCTCCTCGCCACCTTGCGCACCATCGAGACCATCTGGAAGAGCGAGCGCCAAACAAAGAACGTGCTCGAGATCGCCCGCCAGGCTGGCGGCATCTACGACAAGTTCGTGGGCTTCGTCGCCGATATCGAGAAGATCGGCGAGCGGGTCAACCAGACGAACGACGCCTACGAGGCGGCCCTCAACAAGCTCAAGACGGGCAAGGGCAACCTCATCGGCCGTGCGCAGAAGCTCGACGAGCTCGGCGCCAAGACCACCAAGAAACTCCCCGGGCACCTCGTCGACGACGAGATCACCCCGCACGCCCCGCAAGAGCTCTTCCCGGAGACCGAAGCGAATGAGACGAAGACCGCTGACGCCTGAGCCTCAGCCCTCGGACTCCTCCGCCGCTCCCCCCGTATCCTCGGCGCTCGGCCCAGGCTCAGGCTTGGGGTGCTCCTTGAAGAAACGCGCGAAGAGCTCGCCGGCATCTTTGGGCATCTTGTGCCCGCCGGGGTGGACGTAAGTCACGAGCGGCGCGTCGAGCTTGGAGGGGTAGATCTTGCAGAGCGGATGATCGGCCCAGCCCTCAGGCTCGCCGCACTCGTTGTGCTTCAAGATCGCTTGGATCACAGGCTCCTGCCACTCCATCGGGACGACCTTGTCCTTCTCGCCGGCGAGGTGAAGGATCGGGATGTGCACCTTGGCCTTCTCTCGAAAGAACCTACCGGTCCCAGCTGAGGAGGGAGCCACGGAGGCGAAGACCTCCCCACGCTCAAAGAGCAGCGTGTACGTAAAGCCCCCGCCGTTGGAGTGCCCAGTCGAGTGAATCCGCCGCTCATCCACGATCCCGCGCTCGAGGAAGTCCGCGAGCATGACGTCAAAGAACTTCAGGTCCCTGTTCTCCTCGGCCTTCGCCTTCGTCTCCCACCCGGAGCGCTTCCCCTCCGGGTCATAGAAACCCGGAGTCTTCAGCCCTTGCGGATAGACCACGATGGCCTCAGGCCAATGCTCATGAGTCTTGAAGCTCCGACTCGAGGCGCGAGAGCTACCACCATGCCCATGCCAAGCGAAGACCAGCGGAGCCTTCGAGTCTCCCTTAAGCTCAGGTACGCGGACCCAAGCCGTCCTCTCCACCTCATCCACAACCCAAGACTGCTCGAGAAGTCGCGGAGCCTGAGCGAGGCTGAGGGTCGAGAGAGAGCAGAGAAAGAACGAGGAGAGCAGCGCGCGCATAGATGCTCTAGGAACACAGGTCAGCCAACGAGGTTTCACAAGGCTTGGCAAAACCTGCAACAGAGATGCCTCGCTGAGTTCGCACCGCCTCAGTGCGCTGCTCGAGCCGACAGAAGCCCAGGCCTGCCACTGACCCCGCCGCCGGGGTGGATGCCGGCTGAGCCGCAGAAGAGGCCTTGGATCGAGGTGGCGTAGCGCGAGAGCGCCATGGCGGGGCGCATGGGGCCGAGCTGGTCGAGGGCGAGTTCGCCGTGCATCTCGTGGCCGCCTTCGAGGCCGTAGCGGTCCGCGATGTCGGCGGGCGTGAGGGTCTCGGTGGCCGTGGCGATGGCGCGGATGTTCGGTACATAGCGCTCGAGGCCGGCGAGGGCGAGCTCGGTGAGCTCAGCGCGGCGCTCGTCCGTCCAACCCCCCTCCAGCTCGATCGTGGCGCAGCGGATGAGGACGCTGGCGGCTCCATCGGACTGGCGNACGTCGAGGGGCACGACGGTNGGCATGCGGCGGTGCTTCACNGCGTCGAAGGCGCGCTCCATGTCGAGGGGGTCCTCGCAGAGGAAGGCGCGCTCCGGCTTGAGGCCGGGGCGGCAGGCGTAGTCGATGGGCTCGGTGAGCGAGAGGGTGACCTTCGCGAGCGTGCCGCGCAGGCGCACCTTCTGGATGTGGTTCTCCGTGGAGATCGGGAGCGCCTCGGGAGAGACCAGCTCCAAGAGGGTCTTGCGCGGGCCGACGCAGGAGAGCACGAGGTCGCCATCTAGAGCGCTCCCGTCAGCGCAGTCGACGCCCTTCGCGGCGCCGCTCTCCACACGGATCTTCGTGACTTCGGCGTTGGCCTTGAGCTCGACGCCCGCCTTCTCGCAGCAAGCGAGGAGCGCCTTGACGAGGGCAGCGGGTCCGCCGATGACCTCCTTCTCGACCTGTGCCTCGCGGAGGAGCAGGGTCGCCGTGGAGGTGGGCGAGCGCGTGCCCATCCAGGTCCCGTGCAAGGCCGGGGCGGCGAGAGCGCACTTCAAGAGCGGGCTCTCGAACCACTCGCTCAGGTAGTCGTCCACGCAGGAGGGGCCGACGCGCAAGAGCTCATGGATGGTCTTCTTGCCCAAGCGGCGGAAGGAGGCGCCAGCCATGAGGAGCGGCAGCTTGTCAGCGCTCGAGCGCACGTCCAAGGTGGCGCTGTTGAGCTGGCCCTTGGCGAAGGGGAGCACCTTGGCGAGCCACGCGCGCCAGCGCTTATAGGCCTCGGCGTCGTCGCCTAGCTCTGAGGCAGCCAGCGCTGGGTCGCGGTGGAGCAAGAGCCCCTGCCCCTCTTGGGAGGGGACGAAGACCGGCGCGGGCTCGAGGAGTTCGAGGCCGTGAGACTTCAAGTTGAGCGACTGCACGACGTCTGATGAGAGGGTCTCCGTGTCGTGCAAGAGGCCGTCTGCCACGCCGCCGAAGCGATCACGGCGCTCTAAGAGCGTGACCTTGTGTCCGCTCTTCGCGAGGGTCGCAGCCGCGACGAGGCCGTTGTGCCCCCCACCGATGACGACGACCTTCATCAGACAGCCCCCGTGCGAAGCATCTCTTGAACCGCCATAGCACCAGGCGACCCCATGATCCCGCCGCCAGGGTGCGCTCCGGAGGAGCCCAGCCAGAGGCCTTGGATCGGTGTCTTGTAGCGTGCCCAGCCCGCCGTCGGGCGCTGAAAGAGGAGCTGCTCGAGGCCCAGCTCGCCGTGGAAGATGTTGCCCTCGGTGATCCCGATCTCCTCCTGGATGTCCCAGGGCGAGAGGACCTGACGATGGAGGATGTCCTCCTTCAAGGTCGGCATGTACTCAGCGAGCGTGTCCACCACGGCGTCCCCGAAGGCCTCGCGGTGCTCGGGCCACGACTCTGGGCCCGTCGCGATGTCGTAGGGCGCGTATTGAACGAAGCAGCTCATGACATGCTTGCCTGGCGGCGCCATCCCTGGATCCAAGACCGAGGGGAAGACGACGTTGATGAAGGGGCGAGAGCTGAAGGTCCCGTACTTCGCCTCGTCGTAAGCCGTCTCGAGGTAGTCCGTAGAGGGAGCGATCGCCACGTCCCCCATCACGTGCGGACCGATGCCGGGGCGATGCTTGAACTCAGGGAAGCGGTCGAGGGCGAGGTTCACCTTGCCCGAGCTGCCGCGGTCCTTGTAGCGCTTGAGGCTCGTAGCGAAGTCCGTCGGGAGGTGCTCCTCCCCCACGAAGCGCATGAAGGTCAGCGTCGGATCACAGCCACTGACGACGGTCCGCGAGGCGATCTCGTCGCCGTTCTCTAAGACGACGCCCGTGACCTCGCCGAGCTTGATACGCACCTTGGAGATCGGCGCCTCACAGCGGATCTCAGCGCCGAAGGAGCGCGCAGAGGAGGCGATAGCTTCGCTCACTGCGCCGGTGCCCCCGATCGGGAAGCCCCACGCGCGCGAGCTGCCGTCGATCTCGCCCATGTAGTGGTGCAAGAGCACGTAGGCCGTGCCCGGCGAGTTCACGCCCAGCATGGTGCCGATGATCCCAGAGCAAGACATCGGGGCGATGAGCTGGTCTGACTCGAAGAACTCCCGCAGGAAGTCAACGCCCCCCATCGTCGTCAGCTTGAACTGCAGCGCGGCGAGGTCGTCCCCGAGCTCCTTGAAGCGGTCACCCGCCTTCTTGAGCTGCCAGAGGTCGCTGGGCGCGAGCGAGGTCGGGTCAGGGGCGACCTCGTCGATGAAGGGCTTGGCGAAGCGCGCGAGCTTGCCCATGAGCTTGCCGAACTCAGGGTAGTTGTCAGCGTCCTTGCGCGAGAGGCGCTGGATCTCGCGGCGGTTCTTGTCAGGGTCCGCCCAGCGACAGAGCCCGGCCCCGTCAGGCTGAGGGGTGTAGGAGCACTCGAGCGGGACCAAGCGCAGGCCGTGCTGCGTCAGGTTCAGATCCCTGATGATCCACGGGCGCAGGAGGCTCACGACATAGGAGCAGACCGAGTACCTGAAGCCCGGGTACTTCTCCTCCGTGACAGCCGCGCCGCCGACCAAGTGACGGCGCTCCAAGACGAGCACCTTCTTCCCTGCTCGCGCGAGGTAGGCGGCGGCGGTCAGACCGTTGTGGCCGCCGCCGACGACGATCGCGTCGTAAGGGTTCTGACTAGAGCCGAGCGCAGCCATCAGGCGCCCTCCTTGGGCTGGGCGTTGGGCGTGAAGGTCTTACGCTCCGGATCGAAGAAGGGTCGCTTCACCACCGTAGCGGTCACCGTCCGACGCTCAAACTCGACCGTGTACTCCACCTGGAGTTTGGAGCCGATGGACGCGTGCTCAGCGTAAACCTGGCCGAGGGCGAGGTACTTCTTGAGGGTCGGAGACCAAGTGCTAGATGTGACCTGTCCGACCTGCTTGTTGCCGCCGGTGTAGACCGGCACGGCGCTCCGGCAGGCGACGGGCGCGAGGTGCGGCGGCAAGTTGTACTCCTCGTAGAGAAGTTCCAGTTCAGCCCAGTCGAGCTCTAGGCCGACGAGCCCCCACCGAGGCCCAGATTCGCGCTCTCTCAAGAGCGCCTCTCGGCCGATCCAGCCCTCTCGATCGAGGTTCACCGTCCAGCCGAGCCCTGCCTCCTCCGGCGTAGACTTGCGCGCTTCGATCAAGCAGCGCTGAGCGCAGACGTAGTCGATGCCCTGCAAGACAAAGCCCGCCTCGATGCGCGAGACGTCGAGGGCGTCAAGCCCAATAGGCTCCATGTTGTAGGGCTTGCCCGCCTCGAGGAGAGCGTCATAGACCCGCTCAGCGTCGGCATTGTGCATCCAGAGCTCATAGCCGAGGTCTCCGGTGTATCCGGTACGCGTGATGCGTCCTTCGGCCCCGGCGATCTTCCCCGCCGCCGTCCCGAAGAAGCGCATCGAGTCGAGGTCGCAGTCCGTGATCTCGCGCAAGATGTCTCGAGAGCAAGGTCCCTGCAGAGCGAGCGCGCTGATGCGGTCTGTGGAGTCCTCGATCTCGACGTTCATGCCGCGAGAGTGCCGCGCGTACCAGCCAAGCCAAGGCTCCGAGGAGGTCACCCGGAAGGCCTCGTCTGCGAGGTAGGTGATCGTCCCATCATCGAGGACCTTCCCGTCCCCATCACACATGCACCCGTAGACGACGCGGCCAGGCTTCAGCTTGGTGATGTCACGCGTCCAGACGCGCGACAGGAAGCGCGCAGCGTCAGGTCCCGTGACGTCGTACTTGTAGAGCGGCGTGACGTCTAGGAGCCCAGCCGACTGCCGGATCGCGAAGTATTCGCGCTCGGAGTGGGCGTCAAAGCTGCAGGCCGCGGCGTAGCCAGCCCACTCCTTCCACGCCATGCTCTCCATGAGCGCTGAGGTGCGTGAGTGGAACGGGGTCGTGCGGGGCATAGAACCCGGATGCTAGAGCAGCGAGAGGGCCCCTTCCACACCGAAGGAGGCAGTTTCACGAGGGATCTGGGGACTGCCTCAGCACCGAAGCTCAGACCGTCCGGGGCTTTGAGCGCCAGCCGGCGGCGAGCCAGCCAGGCACGGCGCAGACAGCTGAGGCAGCGACCACGCATGGGGCCGGCGGAAGATCAATCCTGAAGGCAGCGACCAGCCCGAGGAGGGAGCCCAAGCCCCCGAGCCCGGCGGACTTCCAGAGCAGACCCCGCATGCTCCTTGCGAAGGGGCGCGCTCCCATCGGAGGGAGGACCAAGAGCCCGAAGAGCATCATCGGCCCGACGCTCATCGTGCCCACCGAGACAGACATGCCTGTGACGATCACGAACATCAGCTCGATCCGTCGAAGCGGGCGACCGAGGACCTGAGCCATCTCAGGGTCAGCGCTCGCTAAGAGCAGGTCCTGATGCCACCAGACCAAGACGCCGAGCCCCCCGAGGAGGACGACCGCTAGGGTCTCGAACTCGTGACGACCCACAACGAGCGACTCACCGGTCAGTATGCCGTGAACGAAGATCTCGCCGAGCGGAGAGCGGTGCGCGCACAGGATGGTGATAGCGCTCGCGACCGCGAAGGCAGCGGCCACTCGCGCACCCTCTGTCCCGAGGCGGTCTCCCACCACGATCAAGAGGGAGAGACCAACGAAGGTCCCTAAGGCAGCAAAGCTGAGGTGATAATTGAGGGCGGAGTGAGTGTCGGCAGCGACCGATTCAAGCGAGAGGCCCCCAAAAAAACCTTGCGCGACGAACCAAGGGAGCAGGAGGAAGCCAAAGGCCACTCCGCTCGCGGCGAACTGGGGAAGCGCGAGGCCGTGAAAGCTGGTCCGACGCACGAAGAGCCAGACGCCGATCACCGGCAAGGTCACACCCGCGACCATGATCGCGAGGATCGACCAGTGGAAGAACTCCCACGCTTGCGAGAAGCTCAAAACGCTGCCCCCGTGCTCTGATCACTCAACCCACGACCTAGCAGCGGCGCAGGGTCGAAGCCCTCAGCTTCCAAAACCTCCACCTTCCCATTAGAGACCCACCAGACCTCGTCCACATGGCCAGCCAACTGCTCATAGTGGTGCGTCACCGTGAGGGCTGCGAGGCCGCGCTCTCGCGTCAATGTGTCGACGCGCTCAAAGACGGCCTGGGCCGCCGCCTTGTCTACACCGCTCGTGGGCTCATCCAAGAGGAGAACCTCAGGGCTTGAGATGAGCGCCCGCGCAAGCAGAGCGCGCTGTCGCTGGCCGCCAGAGAGCTCAGAGAGGAGCGTCGCCCCTTTCCCCCCCAAGCCCAGTGATCCGAGAAGCTCTTCTGCTGTCGCTACGTCCTCAGGCGAGAAGGCCCTCCAGCCGCTCAGCCGAGAGATCGCGCCCTGCAGGACGAGCTCTAACGCTGTCAGCGGGAAGAGCGGGTCTAGGCGCTCACTCTGCGGAAGATAACCAAAGCGACTCGTAGCCCGCTCAACGGAGCCCTCAGAAGGCGCCAGGCTCCCTAAAAGACCGCGAAACAACGTGGTCTTCCCTGCGCCGTTTGGGCCGCAGATCGCGACCCGCTGCCCGCGCTCTACGCGCAGACTCAGGTCTCTCAAAACAGGCACGCCCCCGTATCCCAAGGAGGCGCCATGCACCTCCAAGAGCGAAGGGGCAGAGCCGTTAGTCATCAGCCAACTTCATGTTGAGGCCATCTTCAGGGAGAGTGAGATCCCAAGCCTCGAGCAGGGTCTCATGGGCTCTGTCCATGAAGTCTAACCAGGTCTCTCCCTTCTCAGTCATCACCGGGATTTCGACCGCTTTTGCACCACCGCGCGCGGCGGCATCTTGCGCCAGCCGAAGCGGAGTCCAAGCGCCCCGCAAGACCACCTTGACCCCATCATCCCGCATCTTTACGGCCATCTTGGCTAGATGGGCAGGCGTAGGCGGCACACCAGGCTTCGGCTCCAAGGCGCCACACCTTTCGATACCGCAAGCGATGCAGAGGTAGCTGAACTCTTTGTGATATTGGACGACCTTCTTGCCCTCCAGGAGGGCTGCGATGCGCTTCCATCGCTTCGCTCGCTCTGCGATGCGCACCTCATACGCGGCGCAGTTCGCGTCAAATTTCTCTGAGAGCTCGGGCCGCAAGCTCTTGAGGCGGTCGCGAATCTTCCGGGCAGCAAAGGCCCCAAAGCTAGGGCATAAGTTGACGTGAGGGTTCCCCAAAGGGTGGACGCAGACCCCCTCTGTGCGGCTCAATGTGAGCGGAATCTCGACGAGATTCGGCCAACCAGTGCCGATGTTGAGCGGCCCGTCGTTGGCGATACGCGAATTCCTCGAGGCCTCTAAGAGCCCAGGAACCCACGCGTGTTCGAGTGCGAGGCCAACCTGAACGAACAGATCGGCTCTGTGCGTTGAAACCATGTGCGATGGCCGCAAGCGCACGGCGTGCAAGTTCTCCTTGCCCCGCGCGATGCAATCCACCTGCACCGCGTCCCCCCCGACCTGGCTGGCGAGGCCCGCCTGGGGGGGGAGCGTAGCCACGACACGAAGGACCTCAGACGACTCTTGAGCCGCTACCGAAGAGCTCGTCAGAGCGAGCGAGGAGGCGACCGCGAAGGCGCCTAAGATTCTCCGTATCGCAAACATTCGACTACCAGTTGTAGGGGTGGCCGTGGGCGCCGAACCAACCGTTGAGCTGGAAGACCAACGCCTGGGAGTCCTCTTCCTCTTCACTGTCAACGTTCACTGCAGCGAGACGAAGTCGCGTGTACTCCGTCGGCCAGTGGTTCCAGTAGATCGAGGTCTCAGTCTCCTCGGGCGCCTCCTCCTCGAGGTGCTCGAAGGTGGAGATCATCACGCCGAAGGAGTTGGTGTCATCCATGTCGTGCTGAGCGAAGGCGTAATAGCCCTGAACGTCACCGTTGAAGACCTCAAGGTCAACCAAGGCTGTCTCGTCATTGACGATCTCGCCCGCGACGTCACCAGATACACGAACGAACTCACCACCAAGGGTCCAGCCACTCATACCGTCGTCTGAGTTCCACTCATAGGTGAGGTCGAAGCCGGTGACGCTCTGGTCGAGCCCCTCTGCTTCAAACTCAACCTCTTCCGCGAGGTCGTTTTCACCCTCGCCCTCGAACGCAAAGTCCGGAACCGTCTTGATGGACGCACCAATCTGGAAGACACCGTTGGTACCAACGTCAGTCATCGCGGTAGCGCGAGCGGTCATGATCATGTCACTGAGGTCGCGGTAGCCGCCCTCCATGTGCATCTCAACGCCGCCGTGCTCGTCTCCGTGATCATCGTCATGGCCCTCGTGGTCATCGTGACCGCCGTGGTCGCCGTGATCATGAGCAGACATCTCGCTGAAGAGGCCGACTGAGAAGCGGAACGCAGTGTCGTCCCCGATGGGGCTCCAGTGGTCGTACTGGATACCGGTGCCAGGAAGCTCAAAGCCGAGATACTCCCTTAGGACCGCAGGACGGTCCGGGATATCCAGGTCATGGACGTGGATCTGCATCTGCTTACCGAAGTCCGCAAAGAACTTTCCGGCGCGGATCGCAGAGCGGTCGCCCAAGCCGGTGTAGTAGAGCGCAGACTCAGTTAGAGCGACCTCCTCAGAGTTCGTCTCAAGCGCAAAGCCACCCCACCAGTTGGGTGAGAGGGGGCCCTGCATAGTGACCTCAGCAAGGTTGAGGCGGGCGTCGAAGCCATCCTCGTCGTCACTGTCCATGTTGATCAACGAGGCGTCGAAGGCCATGCCGATCGCGGGGTTGAAAGAGTTTGTGAAGCGAGAGGTCTGACCCCAGTAGATACGGGGCATAGCCGGGCTCTCTAGGAGTCCGACAGGAGAGTTCTCCTCAGGACCAGAATCCTGAGCGAGAGCCTCAGGCGCCCCAAGGACCGAAGCCAAAACGAGGAGGCTCAGGGAGGGGGTGATGTTTGAGATAGATTTCATGTCTCGAAATTTGTTGTGTCGGCGCCTTGAGACGCCTGAAAAAGTGAAAGTTGATTCGCATAGCTACGCCACTCAGAGTCAAAACAGAGAGACGAACTGTCTTCGCCTAGGCCTTCCTTAGGGAGGACCAGTGGCCCAAACCATCTCCATGAAGACAGATACAACGCTTGCATGGAAACCTTGTGCGGGCGTGACAAGACCGAGGCCTGCTCCAGCTGCGGCCATACTCATATGAATGAACCACTCGATGTGGTGTGAGTTACAGCAGAGGAGCTCTCGCTAGATGCGAGGGTTCATGCAGAGACAGGCGGGCCTCTAGGGCTCGATGAGCTGTAAGGCGCTTCTCTGTGGACTTGATGATCCAAGGCGAGGAAGGCTCGCGCCTCGCCGGGGATAGCAGCGCTTGAGATGCTGAAGGAGGAGCTCTCCCCTCCGCTCTGCATGCAGTGCACGCAGTCCTCTTCGCTGTGATTAGGAGCAGGAGCGAGGGCTAACGCTTCAGCCTCAAACTCTGAGCACGAGCCCGCGAACCCTGCGCAGTGAGCGTGGGCGTGGGCGTGCGCGTGCGCGTGGTCAGAGTGCGCACCCTGCTGGTGGCCACAACCGCCTTCAAGGCCGTGCAAGACGACGTGGGCCGGCCCAGTAAAGAGCAGGCACAGAGAGAGCACCGCCAAGCACGCATACCTCCAGAGGGAGGGGCGGCGGTCCGCCTGGGGGCGGTGAGGTCTCCTCGTCCTGATCATGAGCGGGAATCTAAACCTGCGGAGGATGCTCTGCAAGTATGGGCTTCTTTACACACCCTCTTCGAACCAAATGAGACGCCTAGTCAGCCCCAGGGGAGACTGAAGGTCTTCACCGTGCTCATGGTCTTCATGGCTTCGATGACGCCCTCCTTGATCCCAAGCCCGGAGTCCTTGACCCCACCGAAGGGCGAGCACTCGATCCGGAAGCCTGGCACCTGGTTGACGTTCACCGTACCAGTACGGAGCTCTCGCACGCACCGCAGCGCAGAGCTCATGCTCTCGGTGACGACGCCTGAGGACAGCCCATAGGCAGTAGAGTTCGCGAGCTCGATCGCGTCATCGAGATCCTTGATAGGCAGGATCGGCGCGAGCGGCCCGAAGGACTCCTCCACGATCATCGGCGCGTCGCGAGGGACGTCCGCGATGACGGTCGGGGGGATCTGGGCCCCGCTCCGCTCTCCCCCTGCGAGGATCTTCGCGCCGCGGCTCACAGCGTCGGTGTACGCCTCCTCCAAGCGAATCGCAGCGGCCTCATCAATGACCGTGCCGATGCGTGTCGCTGGGTCAGCGGGGTCCCCCGCCGGATACTCAGCCGTCTTCGCGACGAAGCGCTCAGTGAACTCTTCTACGACGTCCTCGTGAACGAGGAGGCGCTTCACCGCAGTGCAGCGCTGCCCGGAGTTCCTGTAGCTGCCCTCGGCGGCGAGGTTCACCGCGAGCTCCATGTCACAGTCAGCGAGGATGATGAGCGGCGAGTTCCCGCCGAGCTCTAAACAGAGCTTCTTGTAGCCAGCGGTCTTGGCGATCGTCTTCCCGATCGCTGCGCTGCCCGTGAAGCTCACGAGCTCCACCCTGCTGTCGGCGATGAGCGGCGACACAAAGGAGTCGATCGGCCCGACGACGCAGGAGAGCATCCAGCCCGGGAGCCCAGCCTCATGCAGGAGCTCTGTGAACTTCGTCGCCACCAGCGGTGTCTTCTCAGAGGGCTTGAGGATCGCCGCCGTCCCAGCCGCGATGGCTGGCGCGATCTTGTGCGCGACCTGGTTCAGCGGGTGATTGAACGGAGTGATGGCCGCCATCAGCGGGAGCGGGTCACGCACAGTGAAGATCTTCCGCTGCGGCCCGCTGGGCGAGATGTCGCAGGAGAAGATCTCGCCGTCGTCCTTCAAGCACTCCATCGCCGCGAAGCGCAGCACATCTTGGGTGCGCCCGACCTCGTAGCGAGTCTCAAAGACGCAGAGCCCTGCCTCACGGCAGAGGAGCTCTACATACTCCTCCGTGCGCTCCCCTAGGAGCTCACTAGCGCGAGTGAGGACCTCATGGCGCTGATAGCGAGTCAGGGGCTCTCCCGCTGCGAGGCCAGCCTGAATCGCCGACTCGAGGTGCTGAGGCCCCATCATCGGCACGCTCCCCACGCGGGAGCCATCCCAGGGGTTCAGGACCTCGAGGCGATCGGCGGAGTCCACGGGCTCACCGTTGATGAACGCGCTGAGCTCGAGGGAGGCGTCGGTAGTCGTCGTCATGGCGTCAGTTCTTGTTCTTTTGCTTGACCGGACGGAAAGGGTGAACCCAGTTGGCCTTGACCCGCGCGCTCCGCGTCTGAACCCAGACGCGGCCTTTGCCTGAGAAGCGCAGAATCAGCTGATCTCCGAAGAGGAAGGAGCGGATCTTCCGCGCGCGAGTGAGCTTGTAGCTCAGGCTCGGCTCCCAGGCGACGGCGTAGCCGTTGTCGACGATGTACTCACCGTCTACGTCTACAGGCTCGATAGCGCCATAGGAGGTGAAGAAGAGGAGGCCCTTCCCGCTGCACTTCAGCACGAAGAAGCCCTCGTTGAAGAAGCCCTTGAGCCCGTCAAACTTGGCGTCGACGGTCACACCCTCACAGGAGGCGAGGAAGGCGCCCTTCTCCAAGTAGAGCTCCCCGTCGAGGTCGTGGGCGACGATGTCCCCAGCGCTCCCCGGCGCGAGCGCGATAGACCCTGGCTGGCCCTCAGCGCGCCAAGTGTTTTGGAAGAAGCTCTCCCCTGAGAGGAAGGAGCGCTTGAGCCCCTGCATCACGCCTCCGCGTGTGGAGGTCTCAGTCACCACGTGGGTGTCCTTCCAAGCCATGGCGCCGGCCTCGGAGACGAGGGTCTCGCCTGGAGAGAGGGTGGCCTCTAAGAGCGCGTAGCTAGGGCCGTTCGTGATCTTGTGCTCCATCATCCCTCCCGAGGCGGCAACATCCCGCCGAGCTTGGCGCCGAAGGCGCTGGGGTTATGGGACTGAACGAGCAAGCGCCCGGTCCCCTTGAGCTTCATGACGAGACCTTCGCCTCCTAAGAAGGAGCGCAGCCAAGACCCGCCCGCCTTCGTCACCTCATAGCTGAGGGTGTCCTCGAAGGCGACCACGTGTCCGGTGTCCACGACGACCTCACCGTCGATGGCCGCCTCACGGATGCACCCGTAAGCCGAGACGATGAGCGGCCCTTGCCCCTCCACCGAGACGAAGAACATGTTCTCACCCGAGAGCATCCCGCGCAGCCCCTGAAATTGGGTGTCGAGCGCGAGCTCTTCGCCTGACCCGAGGTAGCTGCCCCCGGCGCAGAGCCAGCGGCTCGAGCCGTCGAGGTCGATCTTCTTCACGTCCCCAGGCAGGGTCGGCGCGATGCCTACCTCCCCGGAGACGCCCCCTCCAGCGTGATACTTCGAGAGAAAGAAGCTCTCCCCGCCGAGCATGCGCTTGAGCCCTCCGAACAGCCCGCCCTTCCCCTTCGAGTGGGTCGTGACGTCGACGTCGATCTCAGCGCTGGTGCGATACATCGCGCCAGACTCCGAGACGAAGCTCTCCCCGGACTCGAGCTGAACGATGGCGCTCGCGAAGGCGCCGCGGTCTTCTATGGCGATCTTCATCAGGCTCTCAGGTAAGGGGTAATCCAGCCGGCTGTCTCGCCGAGCGTGCGTGTCTGGAGCCAAAGCTTGCCCTGGCCGGAGAAGCGCATCACGAGCCCCTCTCCGCTGAAGAAGGTCTGCTTCAGACCGCCCATGCCCTCGATGGAGTAGTCCAGCGTCGGCTCCCAAGCGACCACGTGCCCGGTGTCCACAGTGAGCTCACCGTCGAGCTCTCGCTCGACGATCGCCCCATAGGCGTTGAAGAGCAGGTCCCCATCGCCCTCGACGTCGAAGACGAACTCTTTGTGCGCGCTTGTCGCCGCATGGCGGATCGTAAGGTGGTATTGCCCCACGACCAGCGGGGTGAAGATGGCGAAGTAGCTGCCAGCGGTCTGGGTCTCGAGGATCTGTACCGCCTCGGTTGCGCTGACCAAGCCACCGTCCGTCACACGGCGCAGCTCTGCGCTCACGGCCGCAGCTGCGCCACCCACACGGGTGAAGCCGTCGCCCTCGAGCAGATCGAAGGTCGCGACGGCTGGTGTATTCAGACGGACGGTGGTGGTCATGTCAGGCGCCTCCGACGTGGAGGTTGGCGCTGCCCCCGCCGGTGATCTGCGTCACCTGAACGTAGGCGACACGCTGGGCGAGCTTGGGCACCCAGAACTCTTGCTGAGGGCCCAGATCG
>JAKVCD010000006.1 GCA_022446815.1 Planctomycetota bacterium | reverse complement strand
CCCACCATAAGGGGGGCGCGAACATACGGCTAGAGAGGAGCGGCCGCGTGCGGCGCCATCGTCCTAGGGCTGGGACTCTCAGGCTGCAGGCTGCTCGGCGGGGCTCTGCTTTAAGAAGTAGAACATCGCGGCGATGAGGGAGGCGGCGCCGCCGAGGCTCATGGCGTAGGTGAGGCTGGTGAAGAACTCGAGGCGGCTTGAGTCGGAGAAGATCAAGTCGCGGAAGAGCTGCAGCACGACAGAGCCCGTGTAGCCGATCGCGTCTGTGAGGTAGATCGCGAAGACCGCCGTCCCAGCGAAGCGGGTGTAGGCGAGGAGCCTGTCGAAGAGCACGCAGCCGAAGGGGACATAGGCGAGGTAGGCGCCGAGTCCGACGAGCCCGTACCACCAGACGCCGTCGATGTGGCCTGCGCTGAGCATCCACATGGCGACGCCCATGAGGAGCTGTCCGCCAGCCATGACGCTGAAGGCGATCTTGAGGCCGAGGCGGTTCGAGCGAACGAGGGAGAGGAGCGCGAGGACGCTGACGACGCCGAAGGCGATGGGGATCTCCGTCATGGAGAAGACGCCATCAACGTCTGCGAGACCGAGCTCTTTGAGGATCTCGACCCCGTAGTTGTCCCGATAGTCCCTGTAGGCCGTTAGGAAGAAGTACATCCCTGAGAGCAGCAACAGCCCGAGGGAGAACTGTCGGCAGAAGGCCCAGCGATCGTTCGAGTACATCTCCGTTCGAGCGGAGCGCTCGCGGATGTCGGCCTCTGTGGGTGCAGGGAGCTGGCCTAAGAGCCAGACGGCCAAGAGGAAGGGGAGGAAGAAGAGCCCTCCGGTCGCTGCAGGCATCCAGTACTCCGGGACCCCGTAGTCGCTCATGAGGGCGCGCCCGACGTCCTTCACCACCCCAGAAGCGATGATATAAGAGCAGGAGAGCCCTGCGAGCAGGAGCTCGGAGGTCCTGCGCCCCTCGAGGTAGAGGACGACCGTGCCCCAGATCATCCCGAGCGGGAGCCCGTTGATGAAGATCGCTGCGACCTTGAGATCTTGGGGGAGGACGGCGAAGAGGACGAGGGATCCCCACGCGACGAGGATCAGCTTCACGAGCAGCCCGCCGCGGCCTGCGCGGCCGGTCTCAGAGCAGACCTTCATACCTGCGAACTTGCTGATCGTGTAGCCGATGATCTGAGCGATGACGAAGGCGGTCTTCGCGTCGATCTCTGTGCCGAAGAACTTCGCGCCCTCATAGCTCGCAGCCGCGAAGGGCTTGCGGAAGGCGTACATGCAGAAGTACGTCGTGAAGGCCGCGAAGATCGCGTAGAGGTTGAAGACGAGGCCCGGGCCGGTGCGCAGATAGCGGGTGATGCCACGCTCTGCGCGCGCCTTGTCCTCAGGGGTGCTCATCAAGAGTGGGCCGTGGCTGCGAGGTGGCTCGCGAGGCAGGTCGCCTCGAAGAGGTCGAAGTTGCGCAGCTGTCGCTCGCTCCAGTCCTCCGGCAGAGGGCCTGAGACCAGGAAGGGGATCTCAGTCTCGTGGCGGCCGCCGTGGGAGCGCAGGCCCTGTTCGACGGCGGTGAGGTCGTGGAGCTCGCGGCGACGGCCCAAGACGACGGACTGGCCCGAGACGCAGACGATGTCGCCGATGCGGTCAGCCGGGAGCTCCAGGCGTTTGGCGGCCTCATCGCGTTGGTAGACCTCCGTGATCCCGGGTAGCGCCTTGATGGAGGCGTAGACCGCGTCTGCGTCTGCGCCTTCGCCTAGGTGGACGACGGCGAAGGAGCCCAAGGCCCCGTGGTGGACGACGTATGGGTCCGTGATGGGGAGGATCACCGTGACGGCGTCGCCGTACTCCTCGGCCAGGACCTCCTCCAGGAAGAGCACGTCCGGGGTGCCGTCCTCCTTCTGCTTGGCGTTCATGCCGTGGTCGGCCGTGAGACCCACGACGCAGCCCGCGTCCAGGAGACGACCGATCTCGCGGTCCATGGCGCGGTGGAACTCGATGGCCTCGGGCTCATCGGGGGCGTGCTTATGCTGGATGTAGTCGGTGGTGGAGAGGTAGAGGAGGTCCGCCTTGTCGGCTTCCACGAGCGCGGCGCCGGCGGCGATCACGAAGACCGAGGCCTCAGCTGAGTAGACGCTGGGCGCCTCCATGCCGACGAGGCTCTCCACGTCGGTGATCCCGTTCACCTCTTCGGTCGCGTCGCGGCAGCGCTCGGCGCTGAAGGCGATCGGGCGCTCGAGCTCGTGCGCGAGGATCGTGCGCAGCTTGTCCTTCGAGGTGAGCACCGCGATCCGGCGGCCCGCGGCCTCCGCCGCAGGGAAGATCGTGCTGACCCGGAGGAACTCTGGCGAGTTCATCATCACCTCCTCGCCGGTCTCCGGGTCGAGGAAGAAGTTGCCGCTGATCCCGTGGACCGAAGGCGGGGTCCCTGTGACGATCGCGGAGTTGTTCACGTTGGTGTAGGAGGGCAGGCACCCGAGGCAGAGCTCGCCGAAGCCCTGGGCGATGAGGCGCTCCGTATTGGGCATCGCCCCTGCCTCGATCGCGGCGTCTAGGTAGTCCTGGCTGCAGCCGTCGACGCAGATGACGGCGACGGGCGCGGGGCCGAGGTGGTAAGTGCGGCCGTTGGCCTCAAAGCTGCATGCGCGGGCTGTGCTCATGCCCGCGAGTATAAGCGCGCCTCTGTTCAGGTCTGCTCGGAAGATGGTGCTCGCGAGAGACCTGGGGTCTTGGGGTGGATAAGATGCCCCCTATGAGTGATTCAGCGCATGTCATTGAAGCCACGACCCAGACCTTCCAGGCCGAGGTCGCCGAGCGCTCTCTTAAGACCCCGGTCCTCGTCGATCTCTGGGCCACCTGGTGCGAGCCCTGCAAGGTGCTTGGCCCTGTCCTCGAGAAGGTCGCGGCTGACTACGCCGGCGGCTTCGTCGTCGCCAAGGTCGACGTCGACGGCTCTCCAGAGATCGCGCAAGCCCTCGGAGTGCAGAGCGTGCCGACCTGCTTCCTCCTGAAGGAGGGCCGCCCCGTGGACGCCTTCGCAGGCGCTGTGAGTGAGAAGCAGCTCATCGACTTCCTCACCAAGAACGGCGTGGAGCCGGGCGAGGGCGGCGCAGAGGAGGAGGACTCCGGCCCGATCGCCATCGCCGAGGCTATGGTGGCCGACGGTGATATGGAGGGTGCGCTCGAGATGCTGAAGGAGCTCTGCGCAGAGGAGGCCCTCGACTTAGATGGAGTGTTGGCCTACGCCGAACTTCAGGCACAGGCGGGGGACGCGGACGGCGCCGCCGCGACCCTCGACGCGCTCAAAGATCCGGACGCGTCAGACGCTCGCGTCGCCGAGCTCCGCGCGAAGCTCTCCCTCGCCGGCGGCAAGGACCTCGCCGCAGCGCAAGCTGCAGCGGACGCGAACCCTGAAGACGCGACGGCCCAGCTCGAGCTCGGTAAGGCGCTGGTCGCGGCCGGTGAGGTAGAGCGGGGGCTCGAGACGATCTGGATGGTCGCCCGGGTAGACCTGGGCTACGACGACGGCGCGCCGCAGAAGGCGCTCGTCGAGGTCTTTCAAGCGGTCGGGCATGACGACCCACGGGTCCTCTCTTACCAGCAGCGCCTCAGCGTGCTGCTCTGCTCCTGAGTCTCTGAGGTCATGTCTGGCCCGAGGATCATCTCGCCCCGGATGTGTCGGTGGATGCTGAACTGGTTTCCGCCGCTCCTCTTTCAGCGCATCAAGATCCTCGAGGTCTCTGAAGACTTCCGCTACTGCCGGGTCCGGGTCAAGCGGAGCTGGCTCAACCGCAACCTCCACGGAGCGATCTTTGGAGGCACGATCTTCTCTGGCGCAGACCCCGCTTACGGGATCATGTATTGGCAGGTCTTCGCCCGCCGCGGTGAGCAGGTGCAGGCCTGGATCAAGTCAGCGCAGGTTCAGTTTCAAAAGCCAGCCTGGTCTTCGCTGGTGTACGAGTACCGCATCGCAGAGGAGGACGTGGCAGCGATGGTGCGTGACCTCGACGCGAACGGGAAGGCCGTCCGCAGCCACGTATTGGAGGCCAAGGACGAGTCCGGCGAGGTCTGCGCGACCGTCACCATCGAGACGTATCTCCGGCGTCTGCGCGAAGGCCAGAAGGAAGCGAGCGGCTACTAGGGCTCAGTGGTGGGGCTGGCACTCGAGCCCGAGCGCACGAACTCGCGCCGCCAAGGACTCGAGCCACTCGAGCGGGAGGCGCTCGAGGCTGTCAGCCTCAGGCTGGTGTGACTGACGCGCGAGCCCGTAGAGGAGGACGCCGCGGAGGGGGAGCTCTTCTGCTTGAGCGCGCGCGAGGAGGTCGAGGTAGGCCTGGACCTCCTCATCGCTCGGAGGCGACCCGTCACGGCCGAACATGCAGGTCTGGATCCAAGTGGGAATGCGCGCTGCCGTCTCTTTGAGGTTCTTCCAGGTGGCGTCCACACCACCGGGCCAGTCATTCACCTCACGGATTCCCTCGTCCGTAGCGCGGTCGAGCTTGAACCAGGCCACGCCGTTGTTGGCTGCGAGGACCTCGAGCCCACGCTGGACGCGAGCGCTCGAGGCGAGGGAGCCGTTGGTGATCAGGACGAGGGGGACCTCGAGTCCAAAGGAGTCTGCTACGTGCGCCACTGTGGTCACGATGTCGTCAAAAGGCTCGGCGCTCGTGGGCTCTCCGTTCCCGCTGAAGGCGATGTCCCGGATCACCCTCGAGCCCTCCGGCACGCACTCTTCCATCCAAGCGCCCTGGGTGGCGACTTCGAGGAAGGCGCTGAGCTCTGCCTCGAGGAGGTTGAGGTCGATGGGCGGGGCTGAGCCGCGATTGAGGCCAGGGACTTGGCAGTAGACGCAGCGGAAGTTGCAGGCGTTGTTCGGGTTCAGGTTGACCCCGATGCTCACGCCCCGGGCGCGCCTGCTCACCACAGGGTAGACGTGGATGAGGCCTGCGAGGTCGCGGTCGTGATTCGAGATGGAGAGGCGCACAGACAGGGATCCTAGCCCACGTTAGACTCCTCGCCCATGGCAGAAGCTGAGCACAACTACGTCCTCGGTCGTGACGAGGAGGAGACGGAGCGCCTAGCCTCCCAGCATGCGCTCTGGGGCCCCATTACAGAGGCCTTTCTCAATCGCCTTGATCTACCCGATGGCGCCCGGATCGCGGAGTTAGGGTGCGGCCCCGGGCTGGTACTGCCAGCCTTGCGTGAGCGGGCCGGTGCGGGTGGCAGCGTGCTCGCCATCGATGGCTCCGAAGATTGGCTCGTCGCGATCGACGCCAAGGTCGAGGCTGAGGGGTGGGATAACGTCACGACGCTGCACGCGGACTTGAGGGAGCTCGAGCTCGAGGAGGGGGCCTATGACCTGCTCTTTTCGCGCTGGGTCTTCTCCTTCCTGGCCGACCCGGAGTCCATCATCGCTAGGCTCTCGAAGGCGCTCGCGCCGGGCGGATACCTAGCCATCCAGGACTACAACCACCACGGCGTGTCGGCGTACCCGCACTCCGACGGCTTCTGGGCGGTGATCCAAGCCACGCGCAACATGTACACCAGCGAGGGGGGAGATCCCTTTGTCGCAGGGCGGGTGCCGCCTGCACTGGCAGCGGCTGGCCTCGAGCTCTACGACGTCACCCCGAACGTCTTGGCTGGAGGTCCAGGGACAGCGGTCTTTCAGTGGGGGCACGACTTCTTCAGCTCAGACAGCCAGCTCGACAACATGCAGGCCTGCGGCGGGCTCACGGATGAAGACCGGGCGCTCTTCAAAGAGGAGTGGCCCAAGCTCTGCGCGACGCCAGGAGCGATGTTTTACTCGCCCTATCTGCTCGACGCCGCCGGCCGCCGGCCGAAGTCTTAGGCGAGGAGCGCAGCCGTGTGCGCTTCGACCGAGGCCGAGAGCCCCTCGAGGTCGTAGCCGCCCTCGAGCAGCGAGATGATCTTGCCGCCACAGGTCTTCTCTGCGACGTCACGGAAGAGCCGTGTCATCGCTGCGTAGCCCTCGGTTGTCACATTCATGCCGCCCAAGGGGTCGCGCTCGTGGGCGTCGAAGCCGGCTGAGAGGATCAGGGCGTCGGGCTCAAAGGACTCCACTGCGGGGAGGACGAGGTCTTCGAGCGCGGTGAGGTAGACGGAGTCGTCGCTGCCAGCACTGAGCGGGACGTTCAGGGTAGCGAAGAGGCCATCGCCGATCCCGCGCTCGTCTGCCGCGCCGGTGCCGGGGTAGAGCGGCCACTGGTGGAGGCTGGTGAAGAAGACCGAGGGGTCATCTTCCAAGAGGTGCTGAGTCCCGTTTCCGTGGTGGACGTCAAAGTCGAGGATCGCGACGCGCTCGAGGCCGTGCGTCTCTTGCAAGTGCTTGGCTGCGATTGCGGCGTGGTTGATGAGGCAAAAGCCCATGGCCTGCGTGGCCTCCGCGTGGTGCCCGGGTGGACGAACGAGGCAGAGTGCGTTCTGCCACTCGCCGGCCACGACTCGATCTGCGGCGAGGAGCGCGGCGCCAGAGGAGGAGAGGGCGGCCTCCCAAGAGGAGGTGGAGATCCCCATGTCTGGCTCATTCACAGAGCGTGCTCCGGAGGCGATGACTCGCTCGAGCTCTTCAAGGTGCTCACGCGGATGTAGGCGAGCGATGGCCTCGATGGGGGCTGCAGCTGGTACGACAGACTCCACGTCTGCCATCAAGCCAGAGACCTCGAGGCGCTCGAGCGCAGCAGAGACTCGCTCGGGACGCTCGGGGTGACCCGGGCCAGTGTCGTGCGCGAGGCAGACAGGCGCCGTGACGAGGCCGGTCGTCACGTGATCAGTCCTCGGCGGGGCCGAAGGTCTTGCCGTATTTGGAGTGGGCCGCCATGTCCACAAAGTCCGGATCCTCTGCGAGGTCGGCGAGTTGGCGGCGGCTGATGGGGGCGCGCTGGAGCCACTGCTGGGCGTCCTTGTACTTCTTCTCTTGGGCGTAGCAGCGCGCGAGGCCGAGGTAGACGTCGCGCTGACGCCTGGTATCGATGCGCCCGAGCTTCATGGCCTGCTCGTAGTGCTTGATGGCGTCTCGATACTCCTCGATGCGGTATTCAATCGTCGCGATGTCGATCCAAGCGTCTGCCCACCGCCCACTACGAGCGAGCGCCTCCTCGTAGGGGAGTAAGAGGTCCTTCTTCGCGCCGCGATCGCCTGAGAGGACGAGCGCGACGAGCACAGCCTCTCGGAGCTCTGTGCTCCCGGAGTCCGCTAGGGTCTCGAGCGTCTTCTTGGCTCCAGAGGGCCAGTGGCGCTCGTGGTTAGACAGGAGCTCGACGAGCGCGATGCGGTCTTCGAGGTTCACGCGAGAGGACTTTGTGAGCTCAAGGACGGCGGCGCCGTGCTGCTTGTTGAACGCGTCCGGGCAGGCGCGGTACCAGTCACAGAGCTGGGAGACGTGCGCTGCGGCAGCTTTGGACTCTGCTGCTAGAGCGAGGACCTGATCGCTCGCGGCGTCGACCTTGGCCTGGGCGAGTGCAAAGAGAGCGGCGTTTACAAACTCACGATCGTCAGACCGAAGCTGGGCTGTCACGAAGTCGAGGTCGCCAGGTCCATTGAGGCGGGCGAGGGCAGTCAGGATCGGCCCGCGGGGAGGCTCTTTCCCTGCGTAGAGGTCCATCAGGACTGGGCTCACCCGCGCGGGGCTCTTGCTGAACCCGAGCACTTGGATTGAGAGGCGCTGTCCTGGGGCGCTCCCTTCGTTGGCCATCTTCAGGAGCGGGCTCATCACAGGGGCTGTGTCGAGGCGAGAGAGGATCTCGGCGACCTGGTTGGAGAGAGCTAGTTCGGCGCGCTGAGCTCGCTTGCCGGGGTCAAGCGAGCTGATGAGCAAGGGGCAGACCTCGGAGCCTAGCTTGACGATCTTCTCGCTGACCAGGTCCATCGAGCTCTGGCGCTCACCCTTGGCGTGGTCTTCGAGCTGGGCCATCAGGTACTCGACCTCGGCTCGGAGGACCTCTACGGCGGCCTCGCTTCGCTCGCGGTAGCGCCTGGTGAGCTCCTCGATCGAGGGGCTCCCACCGTCTTGGTTGGCGCTCGCGCTCCCAGGAAGGAGCAGCAGGGCAGCCAAGAGCATGCTTCTCTGCACGTCGGACATAGCTCCAATATATAGATGCAAGCAGGAGCCTAGACACGGGAAATGCTGGCATCGCTTAGAGAGGGCCGGGAGCACCTGCTGTGAGTCTCGCTCAACCGGCTCTGCGGCCCCAGGGGCCTAAGATCACACCGTCTCCAGTGCGCTGAACAGCTCCCGGGCGGGGCGCGTCAGCGGTGTTCGAGGGCTTCGCTCTCAGGCCATAGATGGTGGCGAGCCTCGCGCGGTTTCTGAAGATCCAGGAGCGCATGTCAGAGCTTCTGTCGGCACCCCCGCGCGAGGATCCGAATACGAAGTAGTAAAAAGCGGGTGAGGTCCGCATATCCTGTGCGGTCTGCCAGCGTGGCTCGAACCGCGCTCGGCGCAGTCATGGAAGCGCTCGAACACACACACGCCCACCCCCAATCTAGCGAGGCCGGCTCTTATGACGTGCTCGTCGTAGGGGGCGGGCACGCTGGGGTGGAGGCTGCCCTCGCGGCGGCCAGGCTCGGTGCGAGGACCGCGCTCGTCACGCAGCGCCTAGACCGCGTCGGAGAGATGAGCTGTAACCCAGCGATCGGCGGGCTGGGGAAGGGCCAGCTCGTGCGCGAGCTGGACTGCCTCGGCGGCGTCATGGGCGAGGCGGCGGACGCGACGGGGATTCAGTTCCGGATGCTGAACACAGCCAAGGGGGCGGCTGTGCGCGCGCTGCGGTGTCAGTCGGACCGCCACCAATACCGCGAGTGGGTGACTGCGCGGGTGGCCTCGCAAGCGGGCTTGGAGCTCGTCGAGGGTGAGGTCACGGGACTCCTCTTGGCTGAGCGCGGCGGCGGCGTTGAGCTCAAGGGTTGCAAGGTAGATGGGGAGCGTGAGCTCCGCGCTGCAGCGACCGTGCTCACGACCGGCACCTTTCTGCGGGCAGTCATGCATACGGGTGAGGAGGTCTCGAAGGGGGGTCGCGTCGGGGAGGACGCCGCGGATGAGCTCGGTCGAGACGTGGATAGGCTGGGGTTACGGCTCGGTCGGCTCAAGACGGGCACGCCGCCGCGCTTGGACTCTGACAGCATCCGTTGGGATGAGCTCGAGGTGCAGCATGGTGATGAGTCTCCCCGCACCTTTAGCTGGCGCACGGACCGTGGGCGCTTCCCCTCGCTCCAGCAGATCCCTTGTCACCTGACCTGGACCAACGAGGCGACGCACAAGCTGATCCGAGACAACGTACACCTCGCGCCGATGTTTACAGGGAGGATTCAGGGGGTGGGCCCTCGCTACTGTCCCTCCGTTGAGGACAAGGTTATGCGCTTTGCAGACCGCGAGCGGCACCAGGTCTTCCTCGAGCCCGAAGGGTTGGACACGGAGGTTGTCTATGTGAACGGCGTCTCGACCTCCCTGCCAGCGGAGGTTCAAGAGCGCTTCATGAAGACGATCCCAGGCTTGGAGGGGGCGCGCTTTCTCCGCCACGGCTACGCGGTGGAGTATGACTTCGTTGAGCCCTCTCAGTTAGATCGCACGCTCGCTGTGCGCAAGGTCCCCGGGCTGTGGCTCGCGGGTCAGATCAACGGCACCTCAGGCTATGAAGAGGCTGGCTGTCAGGGCCTCCTAGCGGGCGCGAACGCCGCGCTCTGGGTCCTCGGGCGCGCGCCCTTTGTCCTTGGTCGGGACGAGGCGTACGCGGGCGTGCTCGTAGACGACCTCGTCGTCTCAAACCCCACTGAGCCCTATCGGATGTTCACGAGCCGAGCGGAGTACAGGTTGCTCCTCAGGCATGACAACTCCGACCGCAGGCTGACCCGCCGCGCGCATGAGGTGGGCTTGGTCGGTGATGAGGAGCTCCACGCCTTCGAGGAGCGGGAGCGCAGCCGAGCGGCCGGCGCCAAGTTGCTCGAGAGCCTACGGACCCCCGCTGGACAGCCCCTCGCCGCGCACCTCCGCAGACCCGAGGTCAGGATCACTGCGCTCCTAGGGGAGCACCCGGAGCTCGCGGCGCTCGAGCTCGATGCCGAGCTTTGGGAGACCGTGGAGGTGGACATCAAGTACGAGGGCTACACCCGCAGGCAGGCGGACGACATCGCCCGCATGCGCAAGCAGGAGGGCCGCCGGATCCCTCCGGACTTTGACTACAGCGGGCTCAAGGGGATGGCTAGTGAAGCCATCGAGAAGCTCGAGCGCCTGCGCCCCGAGACCTTGGGCGCGGCAGGTCGCATCGATGGGGTGCGCCCGCCCGACGTCGCGCTGCTCGCAGTTCACCTCGAGCGGGCCAAGCGAGAGCGCGCCGGCTCCGAGGGCTGAGCTCGTTTAGGTGCCCTTGCGCAAGACGACGGTCTTGAGGGTGTTGAGCAGGATCGAGACGTCGAAGAGGAGTGAGGAGTACTTGATGTAGAACAGGTCGTACTGGAGCTTCTGGCGCGCGTCCTCGACGGTGTTGCCGTAGGGGTAATTGATCTGCGCCCAGCCTGTGACGCCGGGCTTCATCAGGTGTCGCTGACGGAACCAGGGGATGTCCTCCGCGAGCTGGTCGACGAAGTGCTCCCGCTCGGGCCGGGGGCCGACGAGGGACATGTCGCCGATGAGGACGTTGTAGAGCTGCGGGAGCTCATCAACGCGGGTCTTACGGATGAAGCTCCCTACCCGGGTGATGCGTGGGTCCTCCTCGCTCGCCCAGACAGGGCCGCTCTCCTCCTCGGCGTCAGCGCGCATCGAGCGGAACTTGTAGAGCGTGAAGTTGCGCCCGTCGCGCCCGACCCTGTCCTGCATGAAGAGGGCTTGGCCCTTGGACTCCATCCTGATCGCGAGCACGGCCAAGAGCTGGATCGGAAGGGTCAGGACGATCCCGACGAGGGAGGTGAGGATGTCGAGGGTCCGCTTGGCGAGCTCGAAGCCAGGCTGGTGGTCATAGCCTGCTCCGACCCTGAGGTCTTCAGCGCGCAGGGCGTCTACAGGGACCTTGCCGGAGACTAGTTCGAAGGCGCTCTCGTAGGAGCGCACAGTGATTCCAGCGAGGCGGCAGCGGAGGAGCTCATCGGTAGGCAGCGGGGTCCTCGCGGAGTTCGGCGGAAGCACGAACTCAGAGACTTGGTTGGACTCAGCGAGGCCGGAGAGCGTTCCGCCGCCTTCGAGTCCGTCCTCTCTCAGTCGCACATGAGGCAAGAGGCGTGGGTCGGGTGTGGGCTCGAGGTCGGTAGCGAGGAGCCCAATGAGCTCAACGCCAGCAGCAGGGTGAGCGTCGATCTCGCTGATCAGCTCAGTCACGTGCTCGCCGGAGCCGAGAGCGATCCAGCGGGTGCGCACACCAGCCTGTCGCAGCGCCCAGTGAAAGAGACTGCGCCAGAGCCAGAGGAGGCTGAAGCCCATGACGAGGGCGAAGATCAGCTTGCGGATGGTCTCTATGGTGGTGAGACCTGGGACGTCGAGGAGGGGGCCGAGGTCCGAGACCTCAGCGACGAAGTAGACCGAGAGCGTGAGGAAGATCGCAGAGCCGG
The DNA here is from genome assembly GCA_022446815.1 of Planctomycetota bacterium. Classification (GTDB taxonomy): domain Bacteria; phylum Planctomycetota; class UBA1135; order UBA1135; genus JAKVCE01. The sequence continues at coordinate 66,887 of JAKVCD010000006.1, read as the reverse complement.
CGGAGACGATGAAGCCCTGCGCCCTGGTGTAGGAGGACGTGGAACGCCGGATGTCATAGAGCTCGTTGAAGGAGATCGCGACCTGTGCGACGACGGCGAAGAAGAAGGCCGAGAGCATGCAGCGCTGGTTCGCGATCTCGAGGCTCATGGACTCGTGCGCGAGGGCCACGTAGGTGTTCCGGGTCGGGCTCCACAGGTGCATCGTCAGCCCGACGGCGTTGACGCCGAAGAGGATGAGCGTCTCGCTGAAGACGAGGAGCGCCTTCTGGGCGGGGAGGTACTGGCGAAGGACCTGGAACATCCACAGGGAGAATCACAATCCAGAGGGGGTCGAGCAAGGAAGCTCTGCGGAAGCCGTGCCAGAAGTCTCGAGAGCGGTCCTCTAGAGGTCTCGCTGGTGCCAAATTTGGAGGACATGGCCGCCTCTGGAGACCTCAATGCTGAAGAGGTCTAGGCGTGGCTTGAGGCCCCAGCGCCTCGCGAGCTCTGCTGCGGCGAGGCGACGACGTCTCCTCGCTTCTTCGGGGAAGTGTCTGACAGGTGGAAGAGCGGACGCCCCGCGCGCCTTGACCTCGACCACGACGAGGTGGGTGGCGGTGCGCGTCAGGAGGTCTAGCTCTCCGCGCGGATGCCGAAGATTTCTAGCGAGGAGTCGATGGCCCTGTCTTTGCAGGTGATGGGCCGCGAGACGCTCGCCAGCTCGCCCGCGCTGGGCGGGGTGAGCAGCGGCTCGAAGGGCGAGCCTTGGAGATGTGTGGAGGAGGACCTCGAAGAAGAGAGCGCGCAGGCTGATCATCTAAGAGAGAGATCAGTCGATGCGCTTTGGGTTGCGCCTACTCTTCGCTGGGCTTCTTCTCGTCGTCCTTGGGGTCCTCGTCTACGACCTTGGTCTGGACCGCGGCGAGGGAGAAGCGCATGCGCACTCCGTCAGCGACTTGGACGGTGACGACGTCGTCCTTTACCTGAGCGACCTTGCCGTGGATCCCGCCTGAGGTGATCACCTCGTCACCCTTGGAGAGGGCCTGAAGCATCTTCTCGCGGGCTTGGCGTTGGCGCTTCTCGGGTCGGATCACGATGAACCAGAAGACGAGGAAGCAGGCGGCCATCGGCACGAGCATCGTGTCGAACAGGCCGGGCGCCGGGCCTTGCTGGTTGGCGCCATCCTGGCTGGGGGCGCCTTCAGCGGCTGTGTCTTGGGCTAGGGAGGTCGACGCGTAGAGGTCTCGGAGCTCGATTGTGGGGGCTTTCATGGCGGGCGGAGAGTAGCGAGAGCAGGCGCACCTGCAAGGGTGCGGGTTGGTTTCCTATCCTAGTGGGGCATGAAGGACTCGAGAGAGGGCGTGGGCGGCGGCAAGGAGCGGCTGGTCGTGGCGATGAGCGGGGGCGTGGACTCCTCTGCGGCAGCGTGGATGCTGCAGCAGGAGGGCGCGGAGCTCGTGGGGCTGTTTATGCGTAACGGCGTGAAGGTCGCGGCGCATGAGGTGCAGAAGAATTCCTGCTGCTCCCTCGGTGATGCCAGGGACGCCCGGATGGTGGCCGCTGGGTTGGGGATCCCCTTTCACGCAGTGGATCTCAAGGAAGAGTTTCGGGACATCATCAAGTACTTCACGAGCGAGTACTCAAAGGGTCGTACTCCGAACCCTTGCTGTGTCTGCAACCGCGACCTCAAGTTCGACCGCTTGCTGCGCTTCGCCGAGGAGCTCGGCGCGGAGGGGGTCGCGACAGGTCACTACGCTCAGCTTGAGCTGGTAGAGGGCCGGCCCGTCGTGCGCCGAGGCGTGGACGTGAGGAAGGACCAGTCCTACCAGCTGTTCTGCGTCGCCGAGGAGAACCTCGCCCGCACGCGCTTGCCCTTGGGGGGGCTGGAGAAGAGCAAGGTGCGAGAGCTCGCGACAGAGGCTGGGTTGCGCACCGCGAAGAAGGCGGACAGCCAAGAGGTCTGCTTCATACCCTCGAATGATTATCGGCAGCTCCTCAAGCAGGAGGAGGTTGAGCTGCACCCCGGTGAGCTCGTGGACACTTCTGGCGCTGTCTTAGGGACACACGAGGGGACGGAGCACTTCACGATCGGTCAGCGCCGCGGGCACGGCGTCGCAGGCACCGAGCCGCTCTATGTGGTCGAGCTCCACCCGCACAGCGGCCGCGTGGTCCTCGGGACCTTGGCCGAAGCCGGCTTCATAGCGATGTTCGTCGATGAACCGAACTGGATCGGGTGGGACCCTCCCACGGGGTCCTTCCGTTGCGAAGTGCAGTGGCGTCACCTCGGGCGGACGGCTGCATGCGAGCTCGAGGCCAGCGATGGCGCCGTGAATGTGCGCTTTGATGAGCCCCAGGTCGCAGTGGCTGCGGGACAGGGCGCGGCCTTTTATGAGGGGGATCGCTTGCTCGGAGGCGGTTGGATCCAGAGCGCTGAGCGAGCTGGTCTCAGCCTCTCGGACGAGACGTGCGAATGACCCGCGGCTTGAGGGACCTCTTTGCCTGGGCGGGCTTTGGCCTGCTCGTCTGGGGGGCATGGCTCGCCTTCCCGAGGGTCCCCGGAGAAGAGCCCGGGCCTGCGCTTCGGGCTGTGCTCGTAGACGCTTCGGCGAGCGCCGCTCGCAGGCGGCCGCAGTGGGGTGCGCGCGTCCGCGAGGTCGTTCGCGCGGAAGCTCGAGCGGCGGAGGGCGCGGGGGAGGAGCTCGCTGTCGTGCTCTTTGGGCGTGAGGTGATGAGGCTTCGTGATACGGACTTTGAAGCCGATGTCGGCTGGCTAGACCCCGCCTTAGAGGAGCTCTCCTTCGGCGCAGCTACCGCGCTCGATCGCGCGCTGAGGACGGTCGAAGCCGAGGTTCTGGACAGCAAGCGCAGGGCGGGCCGGGTGCTCCTCGTCGGCGACGGCGAGTGGACTGGCCAGGACCCGAGCGCGCGCATCGCGAGCTTCGGAAGAGCAGGGGTCAGCGTAGAGCGGGTCGGCCTAGGAGACGCTCCTTGGCCGGATCTGGGGATCCTTGAGCTGCGGCTTCCGACCAGCCTTGCCGCTGGCGAGCGCCTCGCCGCAGTCTGCGACCTGGCCTTTGTGCCTGGTGCGCGTGAGGTCAGCGGTGAGCTCCTCATTCGATGTGAGGACTCTGGCGGAGCTCGCAGCTTCTCTCGTCCGCTCGCTCTGCCGCGAGGAGGGGGAGAGTGGTCTGTCTCGATGGACCTCGGGCCCTGCGCTGATGGAGAGGTCGTTGTCAGCGCGAGCGTGCGCTTGGCAGGTGCTGGCGCCCTCTCCGCAGGTGACCCAGTGAGAGAGAACGATCGAGCCGTGAGCGCGACGCGCGCTGGTGAGGTTCGCTTAGGTCTCGCGACCGCTGAGCCAGGGCGCATCGCAGAGCTCGAGGCGTGGCTGGCGCGCTCTGGCAGCCCGGGGATCCAGTGGGAGGTCGTCGACCCGAGCGAGGTCGGTGACAGGCTCTCTGGTCGTGACGTCTTCCTCAGCTACGACATCTCTACTGCGTCCTTGCCTGAGCGCTGGCTCGGCCCCTTCCTGGAGCAGGGGGGCGGCTGGCTAGCCCTTGGCGGATGGGGCCTCCTGTCCGAGTTTTGGCCTGGCGGGGCGGAGGGGAGCGCCCCAGCGAGCGAGTGGCTCCCGCTCGTGCCGTCTGAGAGGGAGGTGCCCGAACGTGAGGTTGTGTTCTGTGTGGACGGTTCGGGGAGCATGGCAGGCGCCCCTTTCGACAGCGTCCGGGACGCCTTGGGTGAGCTGGTCCCTGCGGCGCTCCCTACGGACGCGCTCAAGATGCGCTTCTTCACAGGGGCCCTCGGGCCTGTGATCGAGGTGGCCGGAGTGGGGCGAAGGGATCGGGTCCAAGGAATGCGGGAGCTCTTTGACGCGCGGGTTCCAGGCGGCTCTACGGACATCCTGTTCTCGCTGGAGGGCTTGGCGGAGGCGCGCGCAGCCAGCGAAGTTTCGGGCTTGGTGCTGCTCCTCTCAGATGGCCGTGACCGCAACGCCTTCCAAGTTCAGGAGCGGGCAGCGGCGGTGCGCTCCTCCTTTCGTGAGAGCGAGACGCGGCTGTCTGTGATCGCCATTGGCTCTGAGGCAGACCTCGATATGTTGACGGAGATCTCCGGGCCATCCGGTGAGGTCATCGTGGTGGAGGAGCTGACGAAGCTCGCAGATCTCTTCAGGCGTGAGGTCGCCCGCGAGCGCGTCCGGGAGGGCGCGCCCACGAGCGTCGCGCTCGAGACAGATCTCGCCACAGAAGATCTTCGGGCCTTAGCAGCGGCGTGGACAGGGAGAGAGGTCTGGCCTGAGGTGGAGCAGCTCGCGCGTATGGAGGCGCGGGGCTCCAGCGAGGTCCTCCTGCGTACCTCTGAGGGGCTGCCGCTCTTGGCCTTCGGCCGGGTCGGTGAAGGTTGGGCGGCTTGCTTCCCCGCGCTCCTCGAGGAGGGCTGGGCGCCAGGCTTTGCGGAGGCGAAGGATGTCTGGGCGCCGCTCTGGACGCTCTTATCACGAGGTGGCGGCGTGAGTGACGCAGGCCCTCGGATCAACTTGCGGGGAGAAGAGCTCGTTCTGCGCCTCGGCGCGGAGGGTGAGAGCTGGCCAGCGGTGGTGAAGGCGGAGCTCCTCTCTCTGGACGGGGCAGGGGTCGAGCGCTCCGTGGGGTCGTCCGAGCTCTGCTTGGGGGCAGGCGTTGTGCCGGGCGTCTTGACTCGCAGGGTCGGGGCGCTTGAGGCCCTAGATGTGGGGGAGGGGCGGCTGCAGGTGCGTCTCACGGACGCTGTGAGCGGCGAGGTGCTATCGAAGCTCGGCCTGCCTCGTCCGCTGCCCCAGGAGTTCCAGCCTTTTTCGAGGGTGCGGCTCGCTGAGGGGGCTTTGGTGTCCCCTGCGAGGATCGTGAGGGCGGGCTTACCCGTCCCCGACGTGCGGGCGCCTTGGGTTATCGGTGCTGCCGCGGCCCTCTTGGCTGGCGCCGCGCTCTTAGGGCGTTGGCGCACGAGCTAGGGCGAAGCCTGAGGAAAGCGTCGGTCTGACTTCAGATCGGCGACCTCCCTGGTCGAGGCATGTCTTGAAAGGGCCCCGCTGTGGAGTGAAAGCACTCTGAGCCGCGGCCTCCTCCCTCGACACCGGCCACACGCGATGAAAAACAGTCACCTCATCAAGCTCTCACTCTGCGCTCTCTTCGCCCTTCCCTCCTGCAGCACCCCTGGGACGGTGCAAGATATCAGCCCTTGGGTTAGGCCCTCTCCCGGACTGCAGCAGCAGATTGATCGCCGCGCGCGCCGCCTTCCCTGGACTCATGGCGTAGAGCGTATGGAGCTCGTTCGATGGTTCGCTGAGACCGGTGAGCCGGCCTACCCCGCGCTCTTAGAGCTCTGCATGGATCTCCGCCCGGACGTGGCAGGCTCTGCTCTCGGCGCCCTCGGCGCGACTGGAGATGCGGCCTTGATCCCTGCCCTCCACGAGCTCCCTTGGCCGAACATTGAGGACGTCGAGCTGCGCTTGGAGCGAGCTCGCGCGCTCTTACGCCTAGGCGACTACTCCATGGTGCCCCACCTCATCGATGGGCTTGAGCATGACCGCCTGATGGTGCGCGCTCTGTGCGCCCAATCTCTCTTCGAGGAGTCACACGACCGCTTCGGTTATGTGCCTGGCGGACCCAAAGGTGACAGAGACGTCGCGGTCGAGCGTTGGCGCGAGTGGTGGAGCAAGCTCAGCGCTCCGCGAGAGGCAGAGGGCTTAGCCCGCGCAGACCTTCAGTAGGCTGTCTGCAAGCGGAGTCGGCGCACGAGCTCTACAAAGCGAGGCTCGTCCTTGAGCGGGTCCATGTCCGGATCGCTGAGGAGATAGTCAACGTCGTCATAGCCGAGCGCGATAGCCTCTTCGAGGGCCTCGAGCGCCTCGAGGGTGCGATCTGTGAGAGCGAGGGAGCAGGAGAGGTTGTAGCGGATGGTCGGGTCCTCCGGGAGCATCCGAACTAATCGCCTGTCGAGCTCTAGGCCGCGCTCCCACTCTCCCAGGCGAGTGTGCGCTTGGGCGAGCTCTGCTAAGGCCTCTAGATTCTCCGGTTGCCGGTCAGTGACGACCTGATAGAAGTCCACTAGGAACTCTTGGCCGATCTGGCCAAGCTGCTCCCTGAGGAGGGGAGAAGGATGTATGGATTCGCGGGGCAACGGAGTGAGGAAGCTTTGTGTGTTAGAGAGCCTGACGTAGGGGCCGCCGTGGCGCAAGAGCACGGAGAGGATGGCTCTCTGGGCAAGGAAGATACAGAATGGGTGAGCATCATGCCGAGGAGCGCCTCCCGTTCTTGAGTAGGTGTGAGCTGACCATGGATATTTTTTTCTGCGACATCTGCAACGAGTCTGTTCCCCAGTCCGACCTGGATAGTGGCGCCGCTGTGCGTAGGGGGGAGCGGATCATGTGCGCTGTCTGCGACAAGGTCATGACTATGGAGGCTGGTGGCTCTTCGGCCACCGCCCCTGTAGCGGCTCAGTCAGGTGCTGCAGCGGAACAAGGGGGAGAGCTGGCGGAGGCGACGGCCGCTCCTGTAGCAGCGCCTAAGGCAGGGAGAGCGGCGACAGCATCTGCCGCCGCGCCGGCCGCGCAAGCGAGTTCGAGCGCAGGCGTGAGCCTCTCCAGCTGCATGTTGGGCTTGCTGTCCCTGGGCTTCATCGCCTCATTAGCGGGCAACGCTTACCTATGGATCGAGGGTGAGCGTTCGCGCGCTGCGCTCAGTCAGTCTCTCGTCGCCCTCGAGGAGAGGGATGAGGCAGCCGACGTGCGCTTCCGTGATCTTCAGGCGTATCTCGCGAGGCAAGAGCAGGAGCGGGACACGATCACGCGGGATGGCTTCAGCGCTCTTGAAGGATCCATGAACGAGAAGTTCACGAACCTAGGGAGCCGGGCCGCTCGGATTGAGAACTCAGTCGAGGCGCTGAGGGAGTCCACAGCTGAGGATCGGCGCTCCTTGGAGGCTAGCGTGAAGGGCGCCTCTGAGGCGGCGAACGTAGCCTCTGACGCCGCCGGCACGATGCAAGATGAGCTCGGCTACTTGAAGGACCGTGTGCTCGCCTTAGAGGAGGTGCTCGAAGGTGGCGTGGCGACTGCTGGCAGCGGCGAGGGAGGCGGGCAGCCTAGCTGGCTGGCCTACTTGCCGGAGCTGAAGGACCCGAGCGCAGGGAACCGCTGGAACGCGGTGACAGTCCTCGGTGACACCGAGGACCCGCGCGCTGTTCAGTATCTCTTGCCCATGCTTGAGGATGAGGATGTCTTTGTCCGCATGGCGACGGCGCGGGTGCTTGGAGATCTAGGGAGCGCGGCGGCGATCCCCGGGCTCATCAGCACGCTCAGCGACAGCCAGGCGGCGGTGAGGGAGGCGGCTGTCGTCGCCTTGCGGGTGATCTCAGGGAAGGACTTCCGCTTCGACCCCCTCAGCAAGGAGGCCGACCGCGTCAAGGCCCAGGGCGCTTGGCGCAAGTGGTGGGAGGAGAACTCCGAGGACTTGCTCGGTGGTTGAGCTCCGCGCGCTCTTCGCTGCGGAGGCTGGCGGTGGGCGTCGCGCGAACTTAGGCTCGTGCTCGTGAGCATCCCCAGTCGAAAGATCACTGTCGTAGGTGCTGGATACGTCGGCTCCTCCTGCGCCCAGCTCGCTGCTACCAAGGACCTCGCGAGCGAGGTCTGCTTGATCGACGTCGTCGAGGGCCGGCCGCAAGGGATCGCCCTCGATCTCAACCAGATGGCGGCCGTAGAGGGCTTCGCTAGTCGCGTCGTAGGGACGAATGACCCCGGCGACACCGCGGGCTCAGATGTGGTCATCATGACCGCTGGTAGGCCCCGCACTCCGGGTATGAGTCGGTCCGACCTCTTGGAGACCAACGGGCGTGTGATCAGCGCGGTCGCAGATTATGTCCGCGAGAGCTCGCCTGACGCCGTGGTGATCGTCGTGACCAACCCTCTCGACTCCATGGTTCACCTCATGCGCGCGCGCACAGGCTTTCCGGCGAGGCAAGTGGTGGGGATGGCGGGCGTGCTCGACTCGGCGCGCTTCCGCTTCTTCGCTGCTGAGGCGACTGGGACCGCGACGCAAGACGCAGAGGCGATGGTGCTCGGCGCGCACGGTGACTCCATGGTCCCTGTGCCGGAGCACACGAGCGTCGCGGGGGTCGCCCTCAACGCGATCCTGAGCGCGCAGGAGATCGACGCGCTCTCCGACCGCACGCGGCACGGCGGCGCTGAGATCGTGGGGCTCTTGAAGACGGGGAGTGCGTGGTTCGCTCCCGCAGCCTCGGCAGTGGCAATGGCGGGCGCCATCTTGCGTGATGAGCGCAGGCTCATGCCTTGCGCGTGCCTTCTGAACGGGCAGTACGGTCTAGAAGGCCTCTATATGGGGGTCCCCGCTGTCCTGGGTGGGCGCGGCGTGGAGGCTATCGTCGAGCTCCCGCTCACCGCAGAGGCCCGCATCCAGATGCAGAAGACCGCGGGCGCTATCGCTGCAGACCTTGAGACGCTAAGGGACTTGGGCCTGCTCTAACGTAGGTGGGCTCTAGGGAGGTACACTCCCGCCACGAAAGGTGGTCGAGCCGAGCCTCGGCAGAGACCACGATGGCGCGCATCAGCGCGCCTAGGCCTGACGCAGAAACCGACGCCAATCGACGCCATGTCCACGCGCACCGAATCAGACTCTATGGGGCCGATCGAGGTCCCTGATGACGCCCTCTATGGAGCGCAGACCGCGCGCTCTCGCCAGAACTTCAAGATCGGCGGCCATATGTTCCCGCGAGCGATGGTTCGGGCGCTAGGGATCGTCAAGAAGTGCGCTGCGCAGGCCAACATCGAGCTCGGGGAGCTCGAAGTCCTGAGCGAGGAGCAGCAGGCTGCGCTCTTACAAGCCGCCGACGAGGTGATCGCCGGTGACCACGACGTGCACTTCCCGCTCGTCGTCTGGCAGACGGGCTCAGGGACGCAGTCCAATATGAACACCAACGAGGTGATCTCGAATCGAGCGATTCAGCTCCTCGGTGGGAGCCTCGGCTCCAAGGATCCAGTTCACCCTAACGATCACGTGAATCGGGCCCAGAGCTCGAACGACACCTTCCCGGCGGCGATGCACATCGCGGCTGGTGAGCAAGCGGTGAAGCGGTTGCTGCCAGCGATCGAGGCGCTGGAGAGCGTGATCCGTGCTAAGGCGGAGGTTTGGAGCGAGGTCGTGAAGATCGGGCGCACTCACCTGCAGGACGCCACCCCGCTCACGGTTGGGCAGGAGCTCTCCGGCTGGGCGCAGCAGCTCGCCGACGCGCGCCGCGCCATCGAGGCGACCCTCCCCGCTGTCTATGAGTTAGCCCTCGGTGGGACGGCTGTGGGGACTGGCCTCAACACCCACCCGCGCTACGCGGACCTCTCTGCTGAGCGTATCGCAGAGGAGACGGGGCTGCCCTTCGTCTCTGCGCCGAACAAGTTCTCCGGCTTGGCTGGGCACGACGCGCTCGTCTCTCTCTCTGGAATGCTCCGGACCACGGCGGCTGCGCTGATGAAGATCGCGAATGACGTGCGCTGGTTGGGCTCCGGACCCCGCTGCGGGCTCGGCGAGCTCAAGCTCCCTGCGAACGAGCCTGGCTCTTCCATCATGCCTGGCAAGGTGAACCCCACGCAGTGCGAGGCCCTCACGATGGTCTGCACGCAGGTGATGGGGAACGACGCGACAGTCGGCATCGCCGGCTCGCAAGGGAACTTCGAGTTGAACGTCTTTAAGCCCGTGATCATCCACAACGTGCTCGAGTCGATCACCCTGCTGGCTGACGGCTGTGACTCCTTTCGAGAGAAGTGCGTGGAGGGGCTGGAGCTTGACGTCGAGCGCGTGGACTCACTGATGAAGCAGTCGCTGATGCTCGTTACGGCCCTCAATCGCCATATTGGCTACGACAACGCTGCCAAGGTGGCAAAGAAAGCCTACACAGAGGGCACAACCCTCGTGGAAGCTGTGGTGGAGTTGGGGCTCATGAGCGCCGATGAGTTTGAAGCTGCGGTCGTTCCGGTCGAAATGACAGGCCCCAGAGAGGCCTAGCGGGCAGGTTTCCACGCCTAGCCCTCGCGGCGCGCACTAGCCTCAGCTAGAATCTTCCGCCTCATTCGGGCAGGAGCCCTCCCCAACATGAAGATCAAGACACGCAACAGCAAGGCGAAGAAGGCCAAGAAGACCGGCTTCCGCACGCGTCAAAAGACGGCCAGCGGCCGCAAGATCAACAAGCGTCAGCGCGCTCGTCACGGCTCCATCTAGGCCTCAGGCCTAGAGCTCGCTCAAGGCCCACGCGGCCCAAGCAGCGATGAGTAAGACGGCTGCGCAGAGGACTTGTAGCCCTTGTCGTCTGAAACGGCTCCCGGGGCGCAAGCATGCGTAGCCGAGGCAGAGCCCTGCCAGGAGTCCGAAGACGTGTGCCGGGACGTCTGTACGGATGATTCCGTTGGGGCCCATGCGCTCTGAGGGTCCGCCGAGCCAGCCCAATAAAAAGAGGCCGGCGAGGAGCGGCACCCAGGCTTTCGCTCGAGATGGGCCAGCGCGCTCTGCTCGAAAGCGCGCGCCGACGAGGACGCCGAGGCTCGCAAAGACAGCGGTCGAGGCGCCGAGAGAGCGGTGGGCTTCCGAGCCGATGAAAGCATTGAGGGTGTTCCCGAGCGCGCCGCCGAGGAGGGTCAAGAGCAGCGCTGTGCCGAGGCCGGTCTCGGCTGCGAGGATGCCAATGAGCAGGCCGCCAAAGATCAGGTTGCTGAGGAGGTGAAGGTGGTCTGCGTGCAGGGTCAAAGAGGTGATCGTGCGCCAAAGCTCGCCGTCCCGGATGAGGCTGGCTACAGCGATCGCGGTGCGACTCCGCAGGAGACCTGGCCCGAAGAAGGTCAAGAAGTGTATGCCGGTGAGCGTGAGCGCCCAGATCCATGCGGCTCTGTAGCCCGCGCGCTTGTCCGGCGGCGTCGGCTTGGCGGTTCTGAGGGGTCCCTCCGCGATGTATTGCTGCAGCTCGTGTCGGGCTCGCTCTAGGTGCTGCGCAGGGACCAAGATGTGGACCCTGGCCCCTGCCGCCTGGAGGTGGTGAGGGATCTTAAGGGCGTGCAGTACGAGGGAGAGCTCTCGCGCCTGGCGCTTTGGGCTGGCGCACACCTCTATCAGCTCTTCAGGGGTCACGCGTGGGGGCTCCTCGCGCCCCTGTCAGCCGTGGGGCGCTGACTCTCTAGTACCACGCGGCGGTCAGGTGATCTAGCTCTCTCGGCTTATGTGCCCCTTTGGTCGCTGAATAGGCGAAGTGGTTGGGGCCTCCGTGTCGGGCGGATAGACTGTCTCCCAAATTCTCCGGTATCGGTGCCGGGGCATCGAAGCGATGGGCGAGGCGCCCAACCCAACAGAACATGAAGATCCACGAATATCAGGCGAAGGAGCTCTTGCGCTCTGCAGGTCTGGCCGTACCTAGCGGTCACTTCTGCGTGAGCGTCGATGAGGCCGTCGCCGCCTACGAAGCGCTCGACACGGAGCTCTGCGTCGTCAAGGCGCAGATCCACGCGGGCGGCCGCGGAAAGGCGGGGGGCGTAAAGCTCGTCCGCTCTCAAGATGAGGCGCGCGAGGCAGCTGAGGCGATCCTCGGTGCGACCCTCGTAACTCACCAGACCGGACCTGAAGGTCAAGAGGTCCGGCGGCTTTGGGTCGAAGAGGGCTCAGCGATCGCCAGCGAGTACTACATCGGCATCGTCGTTGACCGCGAGACGCAGCAGCCTGTGATGATGGCCTCTAGCGAGGGCGGCGTAGAGATCGAGAAGGTGGCTGAAGAGACGCCCGAGCTCATCTTGAAGGCGTCCTACTCCCCGGCGGACGGACTCTCTGAAGAGGACGCTGTGCGCTTGGCTTCTGGGATTGGGATCCCTGAGGAGCTTGTAGCAGAGGCGGTCACCTTCCTGACTGGGCTAGCGAAGCTCTTCGTCGAGAAGGATTGCTCCCTCGCGGAGATCAACCCGCTCGTCACGACGGAAGGCGGCCGCGTCATCGCCCTTGACGCGAAGGTCAACTTTGACTCGAACGGGCTCTTTAGACAGGGGGAGCTGCTTGAGCTGCGGGACCTCGATGAAGAGGATCCCAAGGAGATCGAGGCGAGCAAGTTCGACCTCAACTACATCGCGCTCGATGGCTCCATCGGCTGCATGGTGAACGGCGCGGGGCTCGCGATGGCGAGCATGGACGTCATTCAGCTCTACGGTGGCTCACCCGCGAACTTCCTTGATGTGGGCGGCGGCGCGACCAAAGAGAACGTGACGGCGGCCTTCCGTATTCTGCTCTCTGACGAGAAGGTGAAGGCGGTCTTGGTCAACATCTTCGGTGGCATCATGAAGTGCGATGTCATCGCCTCAGGCATCGTCGCAGCGGTCCAAGAGGTCCAGCTGAGCGTGCCCCTCGTCGTCCGCCTCGAGGGGACGAACGTCGACGAAGGCCGCCAGATCCTCGCGGACTCCGGCCTCCCCATTGAGTCCGCGGCGAGCCTCGACGAGGCCGCCCAGAAAGCGTGCGCCGCGATCGGCGTAGGAGGTGCCGCGTGAGCGTCATGGTTGGTAAGGAGACGAAGCTCATCTGCCAGGGCTTCACGGGTAAGACCGGGACCTTTCACTCGAAGGGCGCGATCGAATACGGCACGAAAATGGTCGGCGGGGTGAACCCTCGCAAGGCGGGCGAGACACACCTAGATCTGCCTGTCTTCGGGAGCGTCGCTGAGGCGCGGGACGCTACAGGCTGCAACGCCAGCGTGATCTATGTCCCGCCGCCGTTTGCCGGTGAGGCGATCATCGAGGCTGTGGACGCGGGCATTGAGCTCGTCGTCGCGATCACCGAGGGCATTCCCGTGCTCGACATGGTTAAGGTCATGGAGCGCGTGCGTGATTCTGAGACGCAGCTCATCGGCCCGAACTGCCCCGGCGTGATCACCCCCGGTGAGTGCAAGATCGGGATCATGCCCGGCTATATCCATAAGCCCGGTCGGGTCGGTGTGGTGTCGCGCTCCGGCACCCTGACTTATGAGGCTGTGTGGCAGCTCACCTGCCTCGGGATCGGTCAGTCCACCTGCGTGGGCATTGGTGGGGACCCCGTGAACGGCACGCACTTCGTTGACTGCCTCAAAGCCTTTGAGGAGGACCCTGACACTGACGCGGTCGTGATGATTGGTGAGATCGGCGGGACCGCAGAGGAGCAGGCCGCTGAGTTCATCCAGAGCGATATGAGCAAGCCTGTCGTGGGCTTCGTCGCTGGCGCCACCGCGCCTCCTGGGAAGCGCATGGGGCACGCCGGCGCCATCATCTCAGGCGGTAAGGGCACAGCCCCTGAGAAGATCGCTGCCATGGAGGCTGCGGGCGTACGAGTCAGCCGTAGCCCCTCAGGCATCGGCGCGGCCATGGAGGAGTCCCTCCGCGAGGCCGGACTGCTCGAGGCTTGTAAGTCCTAAAGGGCCGCTGAACGTGTCAGCGCGCGGCGCCCGGGGCTCCTCGGGTGCCGCGCGCTTATGAATGGCGTATGGTGAGCGCATGAGTGAGCCCTCCGCACGAGCGCTTGAGGTCTTCTCAGAGCACCTCAGGCGGCTTGAGATGGGGCAGGAGTCTGATCTCGCGGGGCTGTGCTCGGAGCATGCGGACCTCGCGGAGGAGCTCGGTCAGCTCCACGCCGAGTGGGCGCGGATGTCAGAGGTCTTAGATCGCCTCGGTCCGAAAGGGGGCACGTTCTCCCTGCAGCTTCGCGAGCGCTATGGCGACTCCGTTGATCCGGAGATCTCACTCTCCGGTCAAGGAGAGCAAGGGGAGCTGAAGGAGAGCTCAAGCGCACTGATGAGCAAGCTCTCCTCGCAGGGGGGCAGTGAGCGTTACAAGGCCCGTGACGAGATTGCGCGGGGTGGCATGGGTGCGATCTTGCGGGTCTGGGATGAGGACCTTCGTCGGCCTCTGGCGATGAAGGTCGCTTTGCGTGGAGATGGTGAGACCGCGGGTGCGACCTCAGATGAGAGCAGTCAGCGTCGGCTCTCGCGCTTCCTAGAGGAGGCGCAGATCACGAGCCAGTTAGATCACCCCGGGATCGTCCCCGTCCATGACCTCGGGATCGACCCAGAGGGCAGGGTCTACTTCACGATGCAGCTCGTGGATGGACGCGACATGCGAGACATCATCGGCCTGGCTGAGCGCGGCGAGGAGGGATGGGACCTCAAGCGTGTGGTGGGCGTCCTGATCCGAGTCTGCGAAGCGCTGGCATACGCGCACGACAAGGACGTTGTTCACCGGGACGTAAAACCTGGGAATGTGATGGTCGGGAAGTTCGGTGAGGTCTTCCTCATGGACTGGGGTCTTGCCAAGGTCATGGGGCGAGAGGAGGAGGTGAGCGGTGCTGACTCGAGCATGATTCATACGCTCCGCTCGGACGGCTCCTCTGCAGAGCACACCCTAGCTGGAGATGTCGTCGGGACGCCCGCCTTCATGGCGCCTGAGCAGGCCTTGGGGAGAGGCGATGAGGTCGGCCCTGGGAGTGATATTTACGCCGTGGGGGCAATGCTCTACTTCGCCCTCTCTGGGCAGCTCCCGTATCAGCCCCTCGGTGAGAGTGTGAGCGCGCTCACGATCCTGGAGGCTGTGAAGAACGGGGCACCTTGGTCGGTGAAGAAGATCAACCCAGAGGCTCCCCCGGAGCTCATCGCTATCTGCGAGAAGGCGATGGCGAGAGAGCGCTCGGATCGCTTCAGTGACGCGATGGCCTTGGGCGAGGAGCTCCGTAACTGGCTGGAAGGCCACGCGGTCGCTACCTACGAGACCGGGCTCATCTACAGCGTCAGGAAGTGGGTGGGAAGGAACAAGGGGATGGCCTCTACGCTCGTGGGGATGGTGCTCTTGGTGATTGGCGGCTTAGGGCTGCTCTTCCAGCAGCAGCAGCAGAGCATTCAGGACCTTGAGGAGGAGCAGCTCCTGACTAAGGCGGCGCAGACGGCGGCTGAGGCCAATGCCGAGCAGGCAGAGGAGGAGGCCGAGCGTGCGAAGGAGGCTGAGCGGCGGGCAAACGAACAGTCCAATCGGCTCCTGACAGAGCAGATCAAGGTGAACAGCCTAGAGGAGGAGCGCTTGCTGACCTTGGAGGAGGCTCGGCGCGCGCGATACAGAGCCCAGTTGAGCGCGGCTTGGTACAGCCTGAGGTTGAGCGAGGCTGGGCGCACGAGGCAGCGACTTGAGGGCGCTGACCACGACCTGCGCGGCTGGGAGTGGCGACACCTTGAGCTCGGCGCAGAGGACTCGGTCGTGAGGCCGCTCCCGCACTCCAACGGGTCGGTGGACCTCGCCTTCAACGGAGAGGACGTCGTCTCTATGGGTGCAGACGCTGTAGCGCGGCTCTATGACACCGTGGACTGGAGCTATGAAGATCACGCGGTGCGCTATGGCCTGCCGAACATCGGAGCTCAAGGGATTACGGCCCAGGTTGGCACGGGGAAGAACGTGTGCGCGCTGAGCTCTCAAGGGGTCCTCGCGACCGCTTCGCAGTCTCCGGTAGTGCTTCTTTGGGACATGGAGTCCCTTGACGTGATTAGGCCTCTTACCGGCGGGGGGCAGCGCAGGGGCAGCCCCGCGCAGATCACGGACCTCGCCTTCTCTTCGAACGGGCTCTTGTTGGGGACAGTGGACAGCGCAGGCCTCGCCCGCGTCCGCTCCGTCCCGGACGGAGAGGTGCTCTGGGAGCAAGACGTCGACGACCCCCTGACATGCCTAGCCTTTCACCCTTCCCAAGCGCAGGTGGCCTTGGGGACGACGAGCGGCCGGGTAGAGCTCTGGGACTTCCTCTCCAGAGAGCGCCTCGGCGGCTTCGTCGATGAGGGGCGGAGCGTGATCAACGCGCTCCTCTACTCTCACGATGGCGAGACCTTGGCCAGCGCGCAGGAGGATGGGGAAGTACAGCTCTGGGAGACGAGCGTGCTCCTGAGCCAAGAGCGTGCAGAGGGGGACGGCTTCATCATCCAAGGCCTCAACATCTTCTTGGAGTGGGCCAAGCTGAAGCCAAAGTACCGCCTCGTCGGACACCGACTCGGGGTCACTTGCCTCGTCTTCAGCTGGGATGACCGGTCTATCTACGCTGGCGGGCGTGACGGGACGGTGCGGGCCTGGAGCGCAGTGCACGGCGCGAGCGCTGGAGTGATGCATGGGCACGAGGGCGCAGTGCTCGGGCTCTGTTCGCTGCCTGGTGAGCGCCTCTTGAGCGGTGCTGAGGACGGGACCTTGAGGGTCTTCGATCCCTACTGGGAGGAGACACAGCAGCCCTTGGGGGACAGCGCTGGTAGCCGTGTCTTGTTTGTAGGCGAGCGCACTGGGGAAGAGGGTGCGAGTGTGCTTGCGCTCTCAGCCGGTGGGGTTCTGATGAGGGAGCGCACAAGCTCTGGCGGCGCGCGCTCTCCCCTCCGTCCGCGCGCAGGCTCATGGGCTGCAGCTGCTCGCTTAGGTGATCTTTATCTCGCGCTCTCAGACGGGGGGTCACAGGTCTATGTCATCGACCCCGAGGATGGGGGAGTGGTAGAGGTCCTCGCTGGTCACGACGCGAGGGTGGTGGACCTTGCTTCTGATGAGGTGGGCTCCCGTCTCATCTCGGGTTCTTCTGACAGTCGAGCGATCATCTGGGAGGGTCTCGAGCCCGGCCAAGAGGTCGACAGTTGGTCCATACCTCACGCCCGGGCAGTCGTCGCTGTAGGGATCACCACCGATGGCACGCGTGTGGTTACTGCAGATAAGGACAAGGACCTCAGGGTGTGGGACGCGGACCTTCGTGAAGAGGTGGGCCGCTGGCCTGCGGCGCATACATGGCAAGTTCAGGCCCTCGACATCTCCCAAGATGGAGAGCAGGTCGCCTCAGCCTCCAAGGACGTCGTGCTTATTCATCGCGTGGGGGAGGAGCGGCTGCTCTCCCAGTTGGGTCCGCATCAAGCGGACGTGAGCGCCGTGTGCTTTCACGCTGACGGGGAGCGTCTCTTCTCAGGAGATGTGTTGGGCAACATATACCTCTGGGATGTCGAGAGCGGGGATGCTCTGCTCGAGCTTGTCGGTCATGACGATGCGGTCACTGCGCTCGCCATGAGCGTTGACGCGCACACCCTGTGGAGTGGTGACGACCGAGGGCTCGTGTATGCGTGGCGGAGCGTTAGGGACGCGCAGCGACACAAGCTCTTTGAGGAGGGCGCGCGGCGAGAGCTGCGAGAGGCCAGCTTGCTCCGTTTCTTTGATGGGGATGAGGCGCTGGCTTATGAGCGGCTCAGGGCTGGCTATCGCGGCTTAAGCGACAGCGATCCAGCGGTGGCGAGCTTCTTGTCGCGGTTCGCGGCGAGCGGGGCTTCACTCGAGCGAGATGACGAGTAGCTGGCGACGGATGATCACGGGCGACGGGAGCCCGACCTTGCTCCACCCGACTCATGGAGAGCCCTGTCACGACACCCGGGGCGCCTGGGCAGAGGCTAACCAGCTCCACGTCTTTGGCTGTGATCTCCCGCGGCGGCTCCTGCGTGGGGAGCGTGTGCGCCTCTTGGAGGTGGGCGCGGCGCCTGGATGGAACATCGCGGCCACGATCGCATATGCGGTCGGCCTCCCTGGCGAGCTAGAGGTTACGGCTGTGGAGCGATCTGCTGAGGCCTTAGAGGCTGGGGCCATGCTCTCAGCGAACAGCTCTTGGCACGGCGGCGCCCCGAACGGCTCAGCTGCAGCCTTGGAGCGAGCTCACGTCGGCCTGGCGATGGCGGCCGAGGCGCCAGGTTCTGATTGGGTGAAGCTCAGCGCGCGTGGGAGGCTGCGGCTCTATCAAGGTGAGGCTAAAGATCTCCTGCGTGAGCTCGATGAGAGCGAGCGCTTCGACGCCGTCTTTCTCGACAGCTTCTCTCCAGGTGTGGAGCCAGAAGTCTGGGAGCCTGGGTTTTTGTATGAACTCGGTATGCGCATCGCGCCTGGAGGGCGCCTTACGACGTACACCATCTCTCACCCTGTTCGTGCGGCCTTTATGGCTAGCGGGTTGACGGTTGGGTGGCCCGGCCCGCGCTCTGGACGCCGTGGTGGGACTTGGGCGTGCCGTGGTGGCTGGGTGCCCCCTCTGGCAGGGAGGCTTCAGGCACGCTTGGAGCGCCACAGGGACCGGCTCTGCAGTTCCGGGCTTGGGCGCCGCTTGCGGGTGAACTAGAATGAAGCGGATGTGACGACCCAAAGTCGTCTCCCATCCACTGTCCCCAGAACCAGAGCACATCAGATGTACCTCGCCATCGGACCCACGGAGATCGGACTTATCTTGCTCGGTGTCGTCATCCTCTTCGGCGCCAAGAAGCTCCCCGGCCTTGCAAGGGCCATGGGCTCGAGCGTCACCCAGTTCAAGAAAGGACTCAAGGACGATGAGGTGACTCCCCCTGGGCTTGAGGGTGGGGACGGAGCGGACGGCGGCTCCGATGACGGCGCTGCCTGAGGTCCCAGAAATCAAAAAGGCTGCATAGAGATCATGATGAAGACGAGAGGGGTGGTCGGAGTCGTCCTGTGTGGGGGAGAGAGCAGCCGCATGGGAGAAGATAAGGCGAGGCTGCAGGTCGGAGAGCGAGCCTTGGTGGATCACGTTGTGGGCGCGCTCAGCGGTGCGTGTGAGGAGGTCGTCTTAGCGTGCGGCTCTTCGCCTCGCTATGAAGACCGCGGCTTGAAGCTGGTCATGGACTCAAACTCTGGGCGTGGCCCCCTCGAAGGCATCGCCTCCTGCTTAGAGGCGACGCAGGCGGAGTGGGCCCTAGTGTTGGCATGCGATCTGCCGCGGGTGACTCCAGAGCTTCCCCTGTCACTCCTGAAGCTTGCCCAAAAGGAGGGCTTGGATGTCTGTCTCTTTGAGAGCCGCCGCCGGCGGGAGCCGCTGATGGCTGTATATCGAAAAACGGGCCTCCCTGCTATGCGCGCTGCGCTGAGCAGCGGGCGCCGACGTGTGGACTCTTTCTATGATCTAGAGGTAGACGGTGAGAGCCTCAAGGTCGGCATCTTGAGGGAGAGCGAGCTCACGCAAGCTGCGCGGGAGCTTGATGTCGCGCGGAACCTCAACACGCCAGCCGAGCTGAGCAGCGAGCGAGCATACTTCGCGGGGGTGGCCTCATGAGCGCAAAGGATGTCGTCCTGAGGGGTTTGATCTCTCCTGTGAAGGGCCTCATGGAGGAGGCGCGCGTGGTCCTAGAGCAAGGGATCACAGACCCCTCGCCTGCGGCGCAAGACATGCTCGACCACATCTCGCGTTTCCGTGGAAAGCAGATGAGGGGCGCACTGTTGCTGCTCTCTGGAGAGGCCACCGGCGCGACGAGCGATGAGCACCCCACGATGGCTGCGGTGGTGGAGATGATCCACTTGGCCACGCTCGTGCACGATGACGTCTTGGACGGCGCCGAGGTTCGCCGCAGGGTCGCCTGCGTGAACCAGCGTTGGGACAACCAGGTCGCCGTGCTCTTAGGGGACTTCTTGTACACGAGGGCCTTCGGCCTCTCGCTCAACCTGAGGAGCACTTACTGCAGTCAGGTGCTCTCTGACACCTCGCGCAAGATCTGCGTAGGTGAGATCGAGCAGAGCACCATGCGCTATAACTTCGACCTCAACCAAGAGGACTACGAGCGCATCGCTGGAGCTAAGACCGCCTGTCTCATCTCTGCGGCCTGTGAGCTTGGTGCCCGCTACCCTGAGCACGGCTTCTCTGAAGAGCGGGATCGCTATGGCGACGACATGGCCGCCTTCGGGTGGGCTGTCGGGCTCGCCTTCCAGATCGTGGACGACTGCTTAGATCTCGAGGGTGACCCTGAGAAAGTCGGCAAGAGTGTCGGAACGGACGCAGAGGACGGGAAGGTGACCCTACCTATCTTATGCGCGTATTGGGACGCCGATGAGGCGACCCGCAGCGCGATTCGTGATGTCTACACGAAGCCCGACTTGGACAGGCGGGCGGTGCGCCTGCATGACGTGTGTGACGTCGCTCGGGGAGTTGAGTTTGCGATGGCGCGGGCTCGAGAGCTCGTCGACAGCGCCTCTGCCAGGATTAAGGAGCTCCCCGCGAGCGACGCGCGCGACGCCCTCTTGCAGATCGGTGACTATGTCTTGGAGCGGAGATGGTAGTGCGGAATTGGTACATAGCTTGCGCCCTCATGGCGAGCGCTTGCGCAGAGCCTGAGCGGGACACGACATACGCTGAGCGCCGGATGGCACCGGCTCTTGCCGAGCCTGTGCTCTCGATCTCTGACGCCCAACGATTCGGAGCGCGTAGCCCCAGCGCGAGCCCCAGGGCGAGCGCGAGCTCCGGGTCTACGCAGAGCTCGGCAGAGTCGCCGCTCAGTTGGGAGAGCCCTCCGGGCTGGGAGGAGCGCCCCTCCAGCTCGATGCGACTCGCGAACTACAGCGTCGGCGCAGACGCGGAGTGCTACCTGACGATCCTGCCTGGGACTGGAGGCGGCGTCGTCGGGAACGTGAACCGGTGGCGCGAGCAGATCGGGCTGGAGGCTGTAAGCGCCGAGGAGGTCGCGGCGCTCCCGAGAGTCTCGCTGCTCGGCACAGAGGCTTACCTCGTTGAGCTCGAGGGAGCTTTCAAGGGGATGGGCACTGAGGCCAAGGATGGCTGGGGGCTGCGCGGCGCCATTCTTGGCACTGACCGCTTCACCATATTTGTCAAGTTCACCGGGCCTGCGGAGCTTGTCTCTCTGGAGGCCGAGGCCTTCGACGCCTTCTGCGCGTCCATCACCATTCGCGAACAACAGGAGACGAGCACCTCTAGCAGCTCCTCGTCTTCTAGCTCTACCTCGCGCGGCTCGGCCAGCGGGATCGCCTGGGAAGCACCCCCTGAGTGGGTGATGGAGCCTGGCGGCGGAATGAGGCTGGTGACCTTCCGTCGCGGCGGCGTGGAGCTTTATCTGACGGTCTTAGGCGGCGACGGCGGCGGAGTCGTCCCGAACATTCAGCGTTGGGTCGAGCAGCTCGGGCACACGCCTCCGACAGCGGCTGAGGTCGCTGCGCTCCCCAAGGTGGAGGTTATGGGCGTGCCTTCCCCCCTCCTTGAGGCGACCGGTGAGTACACCGGTATGGGCGCCTCAGGCGCCATACCTGACACGACCATGTACGGCATCGTTTGCCTCCTCCCTGAACGCGCGGTCTTCGTGAAGATGCTCGGTCCTAGCGCCGAGGTCTTGGCGGAGCGTGAGCGCTTTACAGCCTTTGTGGCCTCCATGCACTCCGAGGACAGCCATTGACTCAGCTCGGTAAGAAGCTCTGGGAGCTCTCCACCTCCTACGGCACAGCATGTTTGCTGCTGATCTTTCTGTTTCTTTTGACCCTCTTCGGGACCCTAGAGCAGGTTGACCACGGTCTCTATGCAGTCCAAAAGAAGTACTTCGAATCCTTCTTCGTGGTGCATGAGTTCGCTGGGGTCCCGCTCCCGCTCCCCGGAGGTGTGCTCTGCATGGGGCTCCTCTCTTGGAACCTTATCGCGGGTGGGCTGATCCGAATCCGAAAGAGCCGCGCGACCGCGGGCGTCATCGTCGTCCACATCGGCATGCTCGTCATGTTCGCAGCAGGGCTAGTAAAGCTCACCGCATCTGACGATGGTTATCTGAGGCTCTACGAGGACGAGAGCTCGGAAGAGTACGTGAGCTACTACCTCTGGGAGGTCGCGGTCTTTGACGCTGACAGCAAGGGCGAGGTCTCAGAGTTTCTGATCTCAGACGAGCAGCTGAAGCTCGCTGAGGATGACAGCCTGCGTCTGAGCCATGGCCTCATCCCCTTCGAGCTTGAGCTCCGGCACTTCCGTGAGAACGCGCGTCCTACCCGCGAGAGCTCGCCTCTACCTCTGGCTGGCGACTGGCGCCTCTTGGAGCTAGAGCGAGAGCAGGAGGCAGAGGCCAACATCGCTGGTGTTTATGCGACGGCGCGCAGTGCGACTGGCGGCGAGCAGACCGCCATCCTCTGGGGCCTCGCAGAGAGCCCCTGGGTGGTCGAGTTCGGCGATCGCCGTTGGGGCGTGGTGCTGCGTCACAAGCGCTATCGCATGCCGTTCAGCATCCATCTAGACGAATTCACCAAGCTCGAGCACCCCGGTACAGACATCCCGAGCGAGTTCTCTAGCGAGGTCACCCAGCGCAAGGGGAGTGAGGCGCTTCCTCTTCTCATCAGAATGAACGAGCCCCTCCGCGACGAGGGTCTAGTCCTCTTCCAGTCCAGCTGGGGGCCGTCGAACGCGCAGCCTGGTGACCGGCTCTTCAGCGTCTTCTCTGTCGTCAGGAACCCCTCGGATCACTGGCCGCTGTATTCATGCATCATCATCGGGGTCGGACTGCTCATAGCGTTCACCGAGAAGCTCATCAAATACGTCAAAGCTCAGAACAGCCAGCGCGCGAAGGAGGCTGGTGTATGAAGCGGCTCATCGTCTTGTGCCTCGTGCTCGTCGCGACGCTGACTACATCTGTTCAGGCTCAAGAGGAGGCCTCCAGCTTCGCCTGGACTGAGGAGACCTTGGAGCTCGCCTCCACCCTCCCTGTCCAGCACGGCGGTCGTGTCAAGCCGCTCAGCACATACGCGGGCTTCCAGCTCCTGCGGATGAACGGGAAGCGTACCGTCAAGACAATCACTGGCGAGCGTATCGGTCCCACAGCCTGGATATTGGACTGCCTCTTCAGGCCCGACGCTGCGCGGACCTACGAATGCTTCCGCATTCAAAACGATGAGGTTGTCACCGCCATGGGGGTGCGCGGTGAGGAGAAGCGTAAAAGTGACTACTACAGCTATGACGATCTAGAGGACGGACTGAACGCGCTCTTTGGTTTGGCAGACGCTGCGCTCGAGGTCCCTGGTGACCAGCGGAGCTTGGTCCAGACGCAGGCGCTCTTGCTGGCTTCGAACATTCGCGACTTCCGCCGGCTCATCGGAGTCATGGACTTCGGGCGTGAGAGCCTCCCGCTCTTAGGCTCTCCGGGCCTCACTACGATCTTCGCGGAGAATCACCGCTCTGGGGTCTTAGTGCTGCTTGAGAAGGCTCCTGAGCTGAGAGAGCTTTGGACGGGGCTCGAAGGGCTGCCGGCGAATGAACAGCAAGCAGAGCAGAACGCGGCGACAGAGCTCTCGACCATGATCGACGCGGTCCTAGAGCCCACTCAGTACACGATGACGCTCTTCCCGCCGCCTGCTGATGCGGCAGAAGACAGCGAGTGGCTTGGCATCGGTGACGCCGTGATGTTGGCCTTCGCCGACCAAGAGGCTGGGCTTGAGTGCATTCCTGCCATCGCTGCCCTCGAAGATCTCGTCGGTCTCCGCGGTAACCCCGTAGGTTTTGAGCAGCGCTTCGCAGAGCTTCACGAAGAGATCGTCTCTCGGGCCGCTGCGAGGGGGGAGTACGACTACGTCCCCTTGGAGGTGCGCTTCTATCGCGGCGACTTCTTCTATCGGGCGCTCTTGTGCTACCTCGTCAGCTTCCTCCTGTGCTGCCTCTCCTGGATGCTCCCCGCTAGCAAGTGGGTGACGCGCGGGATCTGGGCGACCCTCCTCGGAGGGACAGGCCTCGTGATCTTGGGGATCGTCCTGCGCTGTATCATCCGCGAGCGACCGCCGGTGAGCACGCTCTACGAGACGATCCTCTTCATCACGGCTGTCGGAGTTATCGTGGCCATCGCCATCGAGGCGATGAATCGACAGAGGATCGCTGTCGTCGTCGCCACAGTCTTGGGCGCAGGCGGGATGTTCCTCTCGATGAAGTACGAGCTGAAGGAGGCCGCGACGGCCGGGGACACCATGCCTAGCCTCGTCGCTGTCCTAGACACAAACTTCTGGTTGGCGACTCACGTGACGACTGTGACGATGGGCTACGCCGCTGGATTGCTCGCCTCTTTGCTGGCGCACGTCTGGCTCTTTGGCCAGATGTTCGGCATCAAGCTCGAGGCGAAGTCCTCGTACAAGGCCCTCACCCGGATGATCTACGGGGTGGTCTGCTTTGGCCTGCTCTTCTCAGTCGTTGGGACGATCCTAGGCGGAATCTGGGCCAACTACTCCTGGGGCCGCTTCTGGGGCTGGGACCCCAAGGAGAACGGCGCGCTGCTCATCTGCCTCTGGCAGCTCTTGATCCTCCACGGGCGCATGGGCGGCTACACCCGTGACTTCGGTCTCTGCGTCCTTTCTGTCGTGCTCGGAGTCGTGGTGGTCTTCTCCTGGTGGGGTGTGAACCTGCTGGGAGTCGGGCTCCACAGTTACGGGTTCACGGACGGGGTCGCCTCGATCCTGAAGACGACTTACGGGGTCGAGGCCCTAGTCGTGCTGATGGCGGGGGCTTGGAAGCTCTGGTCTCCGCGCGCTCGACTCTCTGCCTGAACTTCGCTAAGCGGGCTTAGGGTCTGCGCTGCCGGAGGTCTAAGATGGTGCCCCACGAGGGCCACCTCATGACGGAAGAGAGGAATCAGGAGAGCGAGATGACTGGGCAGATCTTGGACGGTAAGGCGACGGCGATGGTCGTGCGTGAGGGCGTGGCGGCGAGGGTGGCGGCTCTGGTCGCAGACGGAGTGCAGCCCGGCTTAGCTGTGGTCCTGGTGGGCGAGGACCCCGCGAGTCAGGTCTATGTGCGGAACAAGGACAAGGCCGCGAGCGCAGCTGGAATTGCCGTTCAGACTCGCAAGCTCGCTGCAGAGACGACTCAGGCGGAGCTAGAAGCCGTCGTGTTGGAGCTCAACGAGGACGCAGCTGTGCACGGCATCCTCGTGCAGCTGCCGCTCCCGAAGGGGCTTGATGAGCAGCGCGTGGTCGAGGTGATCTCACCTGAGAAGGACGTGGACGGCTTGCACCCCGCGAACGTAGCCGCGCTCGTTCAGGGCGTCGAGGGTCTCCTGCCATGCACGCCCGCAGGCTGCATTGAGCTCTTGGATCGGCACGACATCGCCCTCGAGGGCAAGCACGTCGTGGTCATCGGTCGCTCTCAGCTCGTCGGGAAGCCGGTCGCGCAGCTCGCTCTCGGCCGTAATGCGACGGTCACCATCTGCCACAGTAGAACAAAGGATCTCGCCGCAGAGGTGGCACGCGCAGACGTCATCGTCGCAGCCGTTGGCTGGGCTGAGCTCGTCCAAGGTGACTGGGTTAAGCCTGGCGCGGTCGTCCTTGATGTAGGTATCAATCGTGGCGAAGACGGGAAGCTTGTCGGGGACGTGGACTTCGAGGCAGCAAGTCAGCGAGCGTCCTGGATCACCCCAGTACCAGGGGGGGTCGGTCCAATGACCATCGCGATGCTCCTCTCTAACACGGTGATGGCCTGCGCTCGGCAGACAGGTCGCGTTGAGACCTTGATCGAGGACGGCTTGGAGACGAGCCGGAGCTAGACCTTGGGCGTCGCCGACCGTTGGAAGGACTGGGAGGAGCCGCAGCAGGGCGGTGGCGTGCGCTTCCGGGCGCCGCGCCTGACCAGCGCCGTCAAGCTGCTGCTCTTCGTCAACATCGGCTTCTTCCTCGCGCTCTGGCTGATCCCGAAGTTCTTCGGCTCTATGTCAGGCGACGTCTCCTCTTGGGCGATCTCAACCTTCGGTCTGTTTCCCTCAGAGTGGTCTCTCCCATGGATCCCTGTGTGGCAGCCGCTGACGTATGGTCTCTTGCATGACCCGAGCAGCCTCGGGCACCTGTTCTGGAACATGCTCTTGCTGTACTTCTTCGGGACTATGCTCGAAGAGGTGCTCGGGAGCTCTCGCTTCCTCTCGGCTTATGCGGGGGGTGCGATCGCTGGAGCAGCCCTTCATCTCCTCGCTGCCCTCGCTGGCTGGGTCGCTGACAAGCCCGCGATCGGCGCCTCAGGCGCGATCCTTGGGGTGGTCGTCGCTGCGGCCGTCTACAAGCCGGGAGCCACGGTCATGTTCTTCTTTATCCCCATGAGCTTGAAGGTCTTGGTCTCCTGCCTCGTTGCCTTTGACCTCTACTGGGCGATCGAGAGCGCCGGGGGCGCAGAGACAGGCACTGCGCACTGGATTCACCTCGGCGGCGCCGCGTTTGGATTCTTCGGCGCTCGGATGGGCTGGCTCCAGCAAGATCACTTCGCTCGCTT
The DNA here is from genome assembly GCA_022446815.1 of Planctomycetota bacterium. Lineage (GTDB taxonomy): Bacteria > Planctomycetota > UBA1135 > UBA1135 > JAKVCE01. Next base: position 40,851 of record JAKVCD010000006.1, on the reverse strand, counting down.
GCAGGCTCGGCGTGCGATCCAGAAGGCCGAACGCAGCGCAAAGGACGCTGAGCTGGTGGATCAACTCCTCGAGAAGATCTCGCGCGAGGGGATCGGTGCGCTCTCGGAGCGCGAGAAAGAGCAACTCAAGCGCGCATCTGAGCGTAAACAGCGGTGACAGAGTCCAGTTTGCGGCCTACCGCTATGCGGGGATAAGATCGGCCCTCCGCACCCTCCCCAGAGACCCTCCAGCCATGATCAGCCTCAGCTTAGCCCTCACGATCTCCCTCAGCATCGCTCCCCAAGACTCCCACCAAGAGTTCAGGGATCAGTTCAAGAAGGCTATGGAGATTAATGCCACGACGCAGATGTCTCAGCTTGTTAGGCGCAACCAAGAGGAGGCCGTCAGCTGGATTATTCAGACCGCCGAAGCGATCTCGCGGGGGTCGAGTGAGGAGCTCGCAGCTCGTATGACCGCCTTGCGTAAGGCTTGGAAGTCGGGGATGGAGACTGGCTTTGCAGGGAAGATGGAGGAGTACTTCTCACTCATCGAGCCGGCGATCTTGCGCGAGCGCGGGAAGCTCAAGGGGAAGTACGACGACCTGAACAAGCGCTACTGGGAGAACATGGAGGCTAAGGAGGGCCCGAAGTTCACGCTGATAGGCGAGGAGTTCAAAGTGGTGGCCGAGAATTTCGGGAAGATCGGGGACCACTATTACTCATCGCAATGCTGGGCCTTCTACGGCATCTGCTTCGGAAAGGAGATGCGAGGTGACAAGGCGAATTTATACAAGGCCTATGAGGGCGCCTCAAAATGTGTTGAGCAGCGTCTCTTGATTGAGCTCAAGGATCGATTCTTTATCTCGAATAGGCAGACCGCAGACCACCTGAAGGCGAACGGCTATGACGGCGCGCCTGCGGGCGGAGAGGGCGGCGAGGCTGGTCCTGGCGCTGGCCCCGGAGCGCCGAAGGCGCCCAAGGCTAGCGGAGCAGAGCTGAGCGCTCCGCTCGCGTTCCAAGCTGTGGATGAGGTCGGCTCTTTTCTTCGACCGAGCTACTTCGCAGATGACCTGTACCCCATGTGGAACACCGTCTACATGACGAGGAACGGAACTAAGGGGAAGGTCACGAGCCTCGGAGATTTGTCGCCTGACTTCTATCGGGACGGCGCGAACGAGGTGAACGTTGACGCTGATGGGGATGGCGCTGGAGAGGTGAAGGTTCCGCTCACAGGAAACATGGAGCTGGTTCAGTTTCAGATCGGTGAAGGGGAGGAGAGGCGCGACTGGGCCTGCCTAGCCATCGTGGGTATGGAGAAAGACCTCTACCAGGGCTTCGAACAGCACCTAGGGGTCTCGGACTTCAACATCAGCCTCTATGTCTTGAACGCTGCTAGCGTCGTGGGGGAGGTCGCTGGCGAGAAGCTCCAGATCATCGACGACAACGGGGACGGCGTCTACGGGAGCGCTCCGACCCAGTTCTCCTATGGCGGCCTCACCAAGGGGCAGATGCAGCCTGACATGGACTGCGTACGGTTTGGGACCTCCAAGCGGGCCCTTCCTTGGAGCGAGTATCAAAAGGTCGGGAAGGAGTGGTATCGCTTGGTGGTTGGTCCGAAGGGTGATGAGATCGTCGCGACGCCTGTGACTCTTCAAACAGGGACCATGAAGTTAAAGTTCAAGGGAGGGAAGCCTTCTTGGATGGTCGTGAAGGGGAAGGGCAAGTACGAGAACTCCTATTACGACCTCTTGGCGAACGGCAGCAAGGGGGTCGAGTTGCCTGTCGGCTCTTACGAGCTCTTCTGTGGTGAGCTTCGCAAGGGCAAGAAGCGTCAGGCTGCCAAGGCGCTGGTGTTGCCTGGTAAGGACACACCGGGTTATGAGGTCCAGGTTGGTAAGACCACGACCGTCGAACTCGGCGGCAGCTTTGGGTTGGACTTCTCCTTCTCGATGGGCGGCGCAGGGGTGCAGGTCGACGGTGAGAGCGTGGTGGTTGTCGGTGAGCGTGGAGAGCGCTATGAGCGCCCTTGGAACTGTCGTGTGGCGCCGGACGTCTCCTGGCGCCGCGCTGGGGCAAAGAAGGGCAACAAGGCCGAGCGGATGAAGCTCATCACTGACCAGTACGTGATGATGGAGGTCGAGAACGGCTGGTCGAAGGTGTGGTTCCCGCTCGACTGCGAGTTTGACGTCAATAACGAGACCGCTGTCGAGCTCCAGCTCGCAGAGAAGAAGAACGAGCTGTTCGGTAAGCTCGAGTCAGATTGGAAGGAGTGAGACGTGCTCGCGCTTAAGTTCATCCGGGAGAATCCCGAGCTGGTGCGTGATGGCGCCAGGAAGAAGAAGATCGAGTTCGACCTTGAGCGCTTGCTCGAGTTGGACGCCTCGCTCTTGGAGCTGAACCGTGAGGTCGATGACCTCCGGAATCAGCAGAAGACGATGGGGAAGCGCATGGGGGGCGCCAGCCCTGAGGAGCGCGAAGAGATCCTCACTGAGCAAAAGACCCTGAAGGGAGAGCTGAAGGCTCGTGAGGAGCGCCAGGGCGCGCTGAAGTCGGAGTTGGACGCGTTGCTCTTACTCGTCCCGAATGTCCCCGCAGCAGAGGTTCCAGAAGGGGACGACGACGGGGGTAACGTTGAGCTCAGGACTTGGGGCACTCCGCGGGAGTTCGACTTCCCGATGATCGACCATGTGGCCCTGGCTGAGGGTCAAGGCTGGCTAGACATCGTACGAGGCGCTCAGCTGGCGGGCTCTAGGAACTACGTCCTCCTCGGCGATCTGTCACTCCTTGAAGGCGCTGTGATGCGCTTTGCTCTAGACACCATGGTCTCGCGAGGCTTCACGCCCCTGTCAGTGCCGACCTTGGTACGCACTGAGACGATGGTGGGTACCGGCTACTTCCCTGGTGGGGAAGACCAGGCTTACAAGTGTGATGAGCGAGACGACCTCTGTCTCGTAGGGACTGCTGAGGTCCCTGTGACCGCGCTCTACCAAGGGGAGATCCTTGAGGCAGAGCGGCTTCCTATGCGCTTCGTCGCGCTCTCTTCTTGCTACAGGAGGGAGGCTGGGACCTACGGTAAAGACACGCGCGGTCTCTATCGTGTGCACCAGTTCCAAAAGGTCGAGCAGGTCATCCTGGACGTCGCAGACGAGGAGAAGAGCCTCGAGCACCACGCTGCGATCCTTCAGAACTCAGAGGACGTGCTTCAGGCCCTCGAGCTGCCCTATCGTGTGGTCAACGTCTGCGGCGGCGACTTAGGCCAGCCTCAGATCCAGAAGTTTGACATCGAGACCTGGATGCCCTCTCGCGGTTCTTACGGGGAGACTCACTCTGCGAGCCGCTTCCACGATTTCCAAGCGCGACGGCTAAACCTGCGCTATCGCGGCGAAGACGGAAAGGTGCGGCACTGCCACACGCTGAACAACACCGTGGCTGCGAGCACGCGGATGCTGTTGGCACTCCTAGAGAACCACCAGATGGCTGATGGTCGCGTCTCGGTCCCTGAGCCGCTCAGGCCTTATCTGGGCGGGAGAGAGACCCTTGGGGAGCCAGTTGAGCTCACCCCGTCTTCCGAGGATTAGTCCTTCCTGTTGTTGAAGGGGTTGTTACCGCCGATGGACAGGGTTCCCTGATTGGAGAATCCGGTTCCGCCAGCTCCGGGTCTGCCAGCTCCGGGTCTGCCCCCAGCGCCCCCGGGGCGGGCGTTGTCGATGAAGCCTTGCGGGCCTCCCTGTCCGCTGGCCTGGGGGTCCTCTGAGCCGCCTTGCCCACCCCCAGTGAGGGAGGGGATCATGGGCATGGGGATGTTCTGCTCTTCGACCCTAAGGCTCTCAGGCAGTCTGATGACGCGGGTGTAGGTGACGGTCGAGCGCTCTCTGGAGACGAAGAGAACTGTCTCTCGCGCGAGACGCGGGGCTAGCTCAAGGGTGAGTTGGATCTCAATCCACGCGGGCAGGCCGATGTTCTCGCTCCCCTCAACACCCCATTGGTCTAGAGGCTCAGCGTCCGGGCCATCCTCCGCGTAGACCTGGATCTCAAAGCCGCGGACTCGATCGTGGAGGAACTGGAAGGTGCCGTCTGAGAATGGCTCCTCATCGACGCCAGGGTCTTCCCTACGATAGATCTCCAGGAACTCGTCGTACTCGGGGTTTGGCCTGAGCAGGTAGCCCACCTCGTTCACGTCATAGGTGACAGGGAGGTCGTCCTCAAAGACCGTCGCGAGGTTGTCTGTGCTGGTGAGGAAATCGATTCGGTCGCCGTCGAGCCCCGACATGACGTCGTCTTCGATGACGAGGTGGTGCTGCTTGGTGCGGTTGTAGGTGAGCAAGCCGCGGAGGTCCGCCTCGATGAGATCTAGGACTGCGGGGCCTGCGAGCTGATGCTCTTTGATGTTGTGGATCGTGTCACGCGACCGCCTCGTGGCCATGAGGAGCTGAGTGAGCGAGAGGAGGATGCCGCTGATGATGAGGAGCGTCAGGATCACCTCTACGAGGGTGAAGCCTGCGCTGGTTGTGGGTCGGGCTCTCTTCATCCGGCACCTCCATCAGGGCCGTCTTCCTCGTCCTCTCCGTAGACCTGGTCCCAAGGGATCCAGCGCTCGAGCTCTAGCTGGTTGGTGTACTCGCTCAGGACAGGGAAGGAGACGCGCACCCGGACCTTCTCATAGGGTTCCTCAGCCTCTTCGTCTTCCTCATCTTCGTCGAGGTCATCCTCATACCAGCTGTCGAAGCGGGCGCCCTCTTCAAACTCTTCAGCCTCGGGGAAGCTGCTGTCTCCTAGGGCGATCTCGAAGGAGAACTCGGGATAGCCCTCTTCGGAGTAGGTGCCTGTGTAGTAGGCGTCTAGGTCCTCGCGATAGAGCCCCGCAGAGACACGACCCATGGTGAGGGTCCCAAGCTCCCGCGCGAGCTTAAGGTTCTGGGTTTGCTTGGCCCTCAACTTCGAAGTGTTCAGGGACTGCAGGACGAGCGTGAGGGCGATGCCAACGATCAAGATGGAGACCGCCACCTCTACCAAGGTGAAGGCCGCACGCGCTCGCTTGAAGTTGCGCAGAGGGCTTCTCAAAAGTCGTTCTCCATCAAGACGGGGCGCTGAAACTCACCATCGTGGAATCGGACGAGCCCGGTGAGGGGGAGCACCTCCACAGTCATCGTGGTGTTGAATGTCAGGTGCTTGACGGTGACCGTGTGATCTACCGACCGCCCGAGGGGGTCAAAGCTCACGAACACTGTCCCCTCGACAAACTCCTGCCCACCGACGGTGACTCGAGTGAAGAGGACGTTCTCCGGGAAGAAGCCGCTCTGGGTCTTGAGCCGTTGCTCGTCGGTCTCCGCGGGCATCCCGTCGGCCCTATAGGGGGAGAGAACCCACCAGGCGGACTGCTCTAGGTCGTAGTAGAGGCGGAACTCGCCGTTCCTTGAGACCGCGTCAGAGCGGGCCCCTTGGATGGCTGCGCCGAGATTGTGCACTGCGGCGTTGAGCTCCGTCCCAGGGAGGAGCCCCGCCCAGTTTACGACGACAAGGGAGGCGATCATCCCCAGCACGATGAGCACGGTCAGGAGCTCCACCATGGTGAAGCCTGCGCGTGCGCTCCGCGCAGAGAGGATGCCTCGCCGCCCTCGCAAACTACACCTCGCGGTCCTCGATCATCCAGTTGTCGATGTCTTTGTCTTCGCCCTCACCGCCAGGGATTCCGTCCTTACCGTGGGTGTAGATTCGATATCCACGGGCCCCGGACATCGGGGGGTCGTACTGGAACTCGGCGCCCCACGGGTCCGCGGGCACCTTGCGCCCCTTGAGGAGGGTCTCGCCGTTCTCGTCAGGGGTGACGAGCTGTTCGAGGCTCTCAGGGTGACGCCCGTTGTTGAGGATGACGAAGTTGTCGACAGCTTGGCAAATCGTCGTGATGTTGGCCTTGATCGTGCCGGTGGAGGCGCGGTTCAGGAGCGCAGGGACGTTCTGGACGGCGAGCGTTGCGAGGAGTCCGAGGATGACGATGACGACCATCAGCTCGGCTAGTGAGAAGCCTGCGCGCCGCTTGGCGGGGGCGTTGGTTCTGTTGAGAGTTTTCATGTGGTCCTCTGTTGGAGGGGGTAGGGCTCGGCCAGGACTTAGATCTGGCCGACTTGAAGGATAGGCAGGACGATGGAGATGACAATGAAGCCCACGACGATGGCGAGCCCGATGATCATGATGGGCTCTAGGACGCTGGTCATGCGCTCTGTCGCGATCTCGATCTCTTCGTCATATGAGTCGGCGATTCGGTCGAGCATCTGTTCGAGCTCTCCTGCCTGCTCTCCCACGGCGACCATATAAGCGACCACTGCTGGGAAGACCTCGGTCGCTCGGAGCGGAGTGGAGATGTCCGTGCCCTCTACGATACGCGAACGGATGTGCTCCGTGGCGTCGGAGACGACCCGGTTCTGCACGACGTTTCGGGTGATCTCTAGGCTCTGGACTGCGTTCACGCCGGACTGCAGGAGCGTACTTAGGGTGCGAGTGAAGCGACTCACGGCCTGTTTGAGGAGGACCTCACCGATGACGGGCATCTTCAGGAGGAAGCGGTCGATCTTCAGGCGGCCGTCTTCGTTCTTTTTGTAGACGCGCTCGAAGAAGAATGAGACGAACGCGATCACGATCGCGCCGATCAGCCAGTAGTCGCGGAAGCCGTCTGAGATGGCGATGAGGATCCTCGTCGGCGTCGGCAGGGCCTGCCCGGTGTCCTCCAGCATCTCGGTGATCTTAGGGACGACGAAGGTGAGCAGCGCGGTGACCACGAGGAACCCGAGGCAGATCATCATGATCGGATAGGTCATCGCGCTCACGACCTTGCGGCGGATCGTACGCTGATACTGGAGGTAGTCTGCGAGGCGAGAGAGCACGACGTCGACGTTGCCGGTGGCCTCGCCTGCGCGGACCATGTTCACGTAGAGGTCTGTGAAGAAGCCGGGGTGCTGCTCTAGGGCGTCCGCTAAGGAGGCGCCCTGGTTTACGGCTTCACGGATCTCGCGGAAGACGGTCTCTGTGCGCCTGTCCTGTGCCTGCTCGATCATCGCGCGCAGGGCCTCAGTGAGGGGGATACCTGAGCCGAGCATCGTCCCTAGCTGGCGCGTAGCTGCTGTGACGAGCTCAAGGTCTCTGCCGCTTGGGCCAGAGTGCGCAGCGCGCGCTTCCCGTATACGCGCCATGATGCCGACCTTTGCGCCGGCGTCTGTCTTGTCCTTGCGCTTCCTTGCGGAACGCCCTTCAGCGATGTCTGTGACGAGGAGATTCTCTTTACGGAGCCGCTGCCGGGCGTCTCGGGCTGTGTCCGCGTCGATGACGCCCTTCTTGACGTCTCCGCCAGGAGCGAGGGCGGTGTATTGGTAGATGGGCACGCGGAGCCTCCTCCGTTACTCGATGTCCATCTGAGTGACGCGCATGACCTCGTCGGTCGTAGTGAGTCCGGCCAGGATCTTTTGTCGGCCATCCTCGCGCAGGGTGATCATGCCGCCAGCGACGGCCTCGCGCTTGATCTGTGAGGCCGTCGCGCCATCCATAACGGAGGCTCGCAGAGTCTCGCTGATCGGGAGGAACTCGTAGATAGCTGTTCGGCCTGCATAGCCGGAGTGGAAGCACTCGTCGCAGCCTGCGCCGTAGGCGATGCCTTGGGGCAGGTCGTCGGGAGAGAGCCCCACCTGGCGGAGCTTGCTGGCCTCCTCCTCGTCGATGGGACGGTACTCCTTGCAGTGCTTGCATACTGTTCGCACGAGCCTCTGGGCTATGACAAGGACGATAGAGCTCGCTACAAGATAGGGCTCGACGCCTTGGTCAATCATCCTTGTGATAGTGCTCGCTGCGTCATTGGTGTGAACCGTGGAGAACACCAAGTGCCCCGTGAGGGCGGCTCGGATGGCGACCTCTGCAGTCTCAAGATCTCGAATCTCACCGACCATCATCACGTCAGGGTCCTGACGCAAGAAGGAGCGCAGCCCGCTCGCGAAGGTGAGGCCCTTCTTCTGGTTCACCTGCACTTGGCTGACACCGCCGACTGAGTACTCGACAGGATCTTCGATCGTGAGGACGTTCTTGCTGGTTGTGTCTAGCTCGGTGAGGCCGGCGTAGAGGGTCGTCGTCTTTCCTGAACCAGTGGGGCCGGTGACGAGGATGATCCCGTGTGAGTAATTGAGGTACTCGCGAAGGATGTTCTCGTTGTCTTGGGTTAGGCCGATTTCGGGGAGGCTGTAAACCTTGGCTGACTTGTCGAGCAGTCGCATGACGATCCGCTCACCAGTGGTTGTGGGGACAGAGCTGACTCGGACGTCGACCTCTGAGTCGCCAAGGCGGATGGTCGCGCGGCCGTCCTGCGGGAGGCGGCGCTCATCGATGTCCATCTTTGCCATGATCTTCACACGGCTGACGATGGCCTCGAGGACGCGGCGCGGGATGGCGTCCATGTCATAGAGGATCCCGTCAATCCTGAAGCGAACTTGGACGCGGTCAGGGTAGGGCTGAAAGTGCACATCAGATGACCGGAGCTTCAAGGCCTGGAACAAGATCGTGTTAACGAGCTTGATGATCGGGGCCTTGTTGGAGACGTCGAGGACGTCCTCTGACTCATCGATCTCTTCCGCGAGGTCCGCGATGTCGTCATCTTCGCTGACCTCAGTCAGGGCCTCGTCGACGCCGTCGGCCTTGTGCCTGTATGCGCGCGCGATGAGAGTCGTGATCTCAACCCGCGGTGCGAGGACCGGATCGAGCTCCTTCCCGAGCATGCTCGAGAGGTCGTCCATCGGGTGGGGGTCAAGCGGGTTGCAGGTTGCTACACGCATGACGCCGCTCGCTCCATCGTCGAGGGCGATGAGGTTGTAGTTGCGCGCGAAGTGGACAGGGACGTCGTTCACGAAGTCTGCGGGGACGCTCGTGCCCTCGAGTTCGGGGATGAACTCGAAGCCTAGGGCCTGCCCATAGGACTGCAGCAGGTCCTCCTCCGGGAGGTAGCCCTTCTGCAAGATCACCCTGTCTAGAGTCTCTCCGCTCGCGCCGGCGATCTTCCGGCACTCGTCGAGCTGCTCTCTCGTGAGGCCGCTGTTGATGAGGAGGTCTGCGATACTAGTCATGGCGCCGAGTCTTTCTCTTCTCGCGGCTATCGCCCGCCGTCAGCGGGCTCCCAGCCAGAGGGGTTTTCGTCTGCTTCGCGTTGCTCTTCGACGGAGGCGGAAGATTCACCGCCCGCAGGCGTGGGCTCGCGGTTCGCCTGGCTGTCCTTACCGGACTCGAGCATGGGGGCGATGTCATTGAGGTCGATGCCGATCTCCCCCTCGTCTACCTCACCGCTGCTGGGACCTTGGAAGAGGGGGACCTCGAAGCCGGGGATGCCCTCCTCGCTGCCAAAGTTCTCATCGATGAGGCGGATGCGGTCTGCGCCGATCGAGTCTGCGGCCTCGAGCTTCTTCTGGTAGCTGTAGTCTGCGAGGTCGGCGAACTCGCGGTCTCGCATGATGTGCGGTGTGACAAAGAAGTAGAGGCTCGTGCGTTCCTTGGTCTCTTCAGAGACTCTGAAGAGCGGTCCGAGGACAGGGAGGTCGCCTAGGAAGGGCACCTTCTCCTCTGCTTCGACGAGGTTGTCGACGATGATGCCGCCGAGGACCATGGTCGCGCCGTCGGGGACGTTGACCGTGGTCTCCACCAGGCGGGTCAAGCGCGGAGGAGGGATGGGGCCGGAGACAGTGCCGAGGAAGTTGGAGATTCTCAGGCTGATGTTCAGGCGCAGGTAGCGCGAGGCTGAGATCGTGGGGGAGATGGAGAGGGTGATCCCCGCCTCTTGGTAGCCGCCGAAGGTCTCCTGAGCGAAGCCTGAGACGTTCGCGCCGGAGGTGGTCAGGTTGGTTGTCGGCTGCTCATCCTTCGTCTCGACGAAGGCTCCTCCGTTGTTGCTGACCAGGATCGAGGGCTTGGAGAGGACGTTGGAGTTGCGGTCCTCCTCAAGGGCTTGGATCAGGACGGGGAGGCTGAAGTCTTCGCCGTCCAAGATGCCCGCGCTCATTCCATTGCCGACGTTGGGGATACGCGCGTCCGGGATGCCGTCGCCGTCTGTGTCCTGGAAGCTGCTGAGGCCGAAGCTGGAGACTCCGAAGCCACCGACCTCGTTCGAGCCAGGGATGTCTGCGAGGCCTAGCTCAATACCAAGGGTCAGGAAGTCGCGGCCAGTGAGCTCCACGAGGGCCGTCTCAATCAGGACCTGGTCTTGGCGCTGGTCGAGTTTCATGACCATGTCGATCACCTCGTCATAGCGGGAGCGGGTCGCGGCGATCAGGAGTGAGTTGGTGGCAGGGTCAGGGACGACGACGACCTCGCCAGAGTTCGATCTTGCGGCTCCTTGTCGGTTGCCTTGACCGCCAGCGGCGGTGGCTTGGATCTGCGTGGCGTCGCGTAAGAACTCTTCGAGCACCTCAGCCATCTCTTCGGCGTCAGCGTTCTCGAGGTTGTAGAAGTGATAGGTCTGGTCAGGGGCTAGGACCTCTGTGTCGAGGCGCGCGACGAGCTCTTTGATGCGCGGCATCTCATCAGGCATCGCGACTATGAGCAGAGAGTTTGAGCTCGGGTTGACCATGACCTTCGTCTCAGCGGTCTGCGTCTGCAGAGGCGCGGTCGCACCCTGCGCTTGCTGCTGGCGGCCGATGGTTTGGGAGGCGCGTCTGCTCGCTTCGAGGAGCTCCTCGAGCGTCTCGGCGATCTCTTCAGCTGAGGAGTATTCGAGAGGCAAGACCTCGATCTCAGGGTGGACGGGGTCTTCCGGCTTCGAGTAGTCGTCAATTAGGAGGAGCATCTTGGAGAGGCTCGAGATTTGGTTGCCGAAGCCTTGAAGGATGACGTGGTTGGTCGAGACTGGGATGACAGCCATCGTCGACTGGTCGATACCCATTCCACGCAGCTGATTCGACATCGTGCGCGTGTCGGTGTTCGGCAGGTGAATGACGGTCTGGATGATCGTGGCGGGTTGATTGGCGTAGACCTCGAGCTCTTCAGGCTCAACGTAGATCGCGTCCTGGCGGATCGTGTTTCGGGTCTGGCCGACTTCGAGGTTCTGCACGACTACGACTGCGAGGTGCTCCGGTCCGATGCGCGAGCAGACGTAGTTGTTGATGATCATGATGATCTGGAAGAACGAGTAGAACTCGCTCTTTGGGATCACCTTGGGGCCGTACATCCGCACGGTCTCCTGGCGGAGGCGAGCAGCTGTGTCGTTGTCGTATGTGAAGTTGATGCCAGTCGTTTGCTGGCAGAGCTTCACGAAGCGCTCAAGGCTGAGGCCCTCTTGGGACTCTGAGAAAGTCAGGAGGTAGGTGTCCCCAAGATCTTGGATCGGGGGAACCTCATCTGCGCTAGGGTCCTGCGTGGTGAGGGCCGGTGCGGGAGTGAGCGTCAGGGCGAGGGCGGAGAGGAGGGCGATCATGTTCGTCAGGGCACGGACCGTCGCGCCGGGGTCAGCGCTAAGGTCGGGAGTGAGCGGGATTTAGGGCTCAATAGTCTCTGTCTTCGGCAATCCTAGGGGCTCGGGATGGCAAGTCCAGTTTCCTGGGGCCAGGAAGCGGGACTTCTGTTGGGCCTCAGACGCCACTTTGGCGGCCTTCTTCCCGCTTGTCGGGGAATAGAGGAGGTCTTCGTAGGGCTTACGAATGTTGCATGGCGGGGCCGGTGCGGTCATTCTTTCGCCCTCAAGCCCATCTTCACTGAATGTAAGTACCCATGAGTCGCCCCAAGAAGTTTGTTCGGATCCTCCAAGAGTTCTCATTGCCTCTGCTCGTAGGGGTCCTCGGGGGCCTCTTGGCGGCCAACATGGCGCCTGAGTGGTACGCGAGCTACTTCGCTGACCACCACGGGACGCTCCCGTTCATTATCAACAACGTCTTCATGGCCTTCTTCTTTGGGATCGCTGCCAAGGAGATCACCGAGGCGGCTCTGCCTGGCGGCAGCCTCAACCCCATGAAGAAGGCAATGAACCCGCTCTTCGCGACGCTGGGGGGTGTGTTTGGGCCTATCGGCGCCTTCGTCGTTGTGATCTGGCTACAGCAGGGTGCGGGCGAGTACACGGGGACAGTGATGGACCCCATGCGGGGCTGGGGTATTCCTACAGCTACGGACATCGCCTTGGCCTGGCTCGTGGCGAGGGCTGTGTTCGGGCCTGGTCACCCCGCGATCAACTTCCTGCTGCTCCTAGCGATCGCAGACGACGCCATCGGCTTGGGGATCATCGCCATCTTCTACGGTGACCCTGCGAACCCAACGAACCCTGCCTGGCTGGGCTTGGTCGGGGTAGGCATGGTAGTGGCGTACTTCCTGCGGCGGATGCAGGTGAGCCGATGGCAGGTTTACATCTTCATCGCCGGACCGATCTCGTGGGCTGGCTTCACGATGGCGCACCTTCACTCTGCCCTCGCCTTGGTCCCGATCGTACCCTTCCTCCCCGGACCCAAGCGTGACACGGGTATGTTCGTTGATTCTGAAGCAGGGGTTCATCACGAGGAGGACCACAGCCCGCTGCATAGCTTTGAGCACGAGCTCAAACTGTTCGTGGACTTGGGTCTCTTCTTCTTCGCCTTCGCAAACTCTGGCGTTCAGTTCGCGGGGATTGGGCCTATGACTGTCGCCATCCTTGTAGCGCTTGTCGTGGGTAAGACCGTTGGGGTCATGTTCTTTGGCTGGCTCGCCGTGAAGCTCGGGTTCCCGCTTCCGACAGGGATGGGTTACAAGGACCTAGGCATGGTCGGTCTCATCGCCGCGATCGGGCTCACGGTCGCCTTGTTCGTCGCTGGCGCAGCCTTCCCCACAGACCCTGACCTACTCGGCCAGGCGAAGATGGGCGCGCTGTTCTCTGGCGTCGTGGGCCTCCTCGCCGTCGGCTTAGGGCGCGTTTTTGGCTTCAAGAAGGGCGCTTGAGCTCAGCACCTGTCCTTCTCGCTTGGCCTGCAGTTATCCTCTGACCCGTCATGCAGCTTACGAAGCTCTTCGCCGCCCAAGATCTCTTGGTGAACTTTCGCCCAGGTGACAAGTGGGAGGCCATCACACAGATGCTCGACCACCTCTGCGAGAGCGGTCGGATCCCTGCGGACGCGGCAGAGGCAGCCAGAGAGGCTGTCCTCGCCCGTGAGCAGTCGATGTCTACCGGCATGGAGCACGGCATCGCGATCCCGCATGGAGCTGTGGAAGGTCTCGAAGAGATCGCTGCTTGCATGGGGATCGTGGGGGGTGATGAGGGCTTGCCCTTTGACTCAATCGACGGCGGGCCAGCCCGCCTCATCGTGGTCCTCGTGATACCCAGAGACCAAAAGCTCCTGCACATCCGGACCTTGGCTGACGTCGCTCGAGCGCTCACGAAAGAGGCTGTCCGTGAGGCGCTCTTGGAGTCTGAGACCTCCGACGATGCCTGGGGGATCTTGGCTCGTAACGAGGCCGGCGCAGAGCTGGCCTGAGCTCTTCAGACCCAGTCTGAGAGGCGAGCCTCTATACAGGCTGCGATCTTGTCCGCGCAGCGCTCGTAGTCGAGGCTTGAGCCTCCGATGGGGTCGGGGATGTCAGCCCCGCTCGGATCTATGAGGGACGCGACCGCGCTACCTCCCTGGGGAAGCAGCTCTTGGACAGCCCTCAGATGTCCGCTCGTCAGGCAGTAGATCTCGTCAGCGTCGGCGAGGATCTCTGGGGTTGTGCCGCTCGCTGAGTGTCCTGAGATGTCGATGTCTCGACGAGCCATCTGATCCACGGAGTGCTTGCTCGCGGGACCACCTCCGAAGCCATAGACACCCGCGGAGGAGACCTCGAATCCAAGGGCGGAGAGGTCGCGGCTATGACAGCCGAGGGCATTGGCGATCGCGCTCCGAGCGAGGCCTTCTGCCATGGGGCTGCGGCACGTGTTTCCAGTGCAGACAAAGAGCAGCCGCAGGCCTGCGGTCCGCTTGAGCGTGGCGAGGTCGTGAAGGCCCTCGCGTAGGAGGTCGAAGCGCGGTCGCTTCTCTCCCTCCGCCTGGCCTAGTGAGAGGACCGTGGAGGATTCACCGAGGCTGCGCGGGCCTCCCTCGACGATGAGAGAGAGTCTCTCGCGGACCTCAGGCGCGAGCTGGTCTAATTCGCGAACGGGCTCCTCGCCATGGAGGTTGGCGCTGGTCATCGCGACGGGGAAGGGGAGCGCCTTCAGAATGGAGGCCGTGGGCTCATGAGCCGGGAAGCGAACCCCCACGCGGCCAGCCTTGGACAAGTGTGGCACGAAGCCGGTTCTGTCCGGGACGACGAGGGTCAGCGGACCTGGCCAGTAGCGCTCGACGAGCCGGCCCACAGACGCGGTCCTGGCTCCGAGCTTGTCGAGGCAGGTGGAGTCTCCGACATGCCATGTGAAGGGCTGCTCTGTCGGCCTGCCCTTCGCGTGAGCTAGGGCAGTGAGGGCCGCCTGGTCATCTGCGCGGGCAGCGATCCCGTAAACCGTCTCAGTGGGTAAGAGCGCTATGCCGCCAGCCTCGAGGGCCTCTTGGACTTGGGCGATGAGCTCGGGGCCAGAGGGGCCATGGTCGGCGTTTATGAGGGTCGCAGGCATGGTGGGAGGCCTCGCCTGGTGCGCAGGGAGGTGACTTGCTGCTAGCCTAACGGGCTCGAGACCCTGACCCAAGCTACTAGGGGCTCCTAAACCTGCCGCATCGGCAGGCGATCACGATGAGTCAAGACGGAACAGAGCAGCGACCTGCCGCATCGGCAGACAGTGAGCGCCGCCTCGCGCGTATCGCAGGCGGCCTAGCGCATGAGATCAAGAACCCGCTCTCAACGATGGCGATCAACCTCGCCCTCTTGGAGGAGGAGTTCAAGAAGTCCGCAGAGCAGGAGGGGGGCGCGAGATCGGCCCGCGCATTGAAGCGCGTGGGCGCGCTGCAGCGGGAGGTGAACCGGCTCGAGGGTATCCTCGAGGACTTCTTGCGTTATGCGAGAGGTGGTGAGGTGAATCGAGCTCCGTTAGATCTCGCAGAGGTCGTGAATGAGACCCTCTCCTTCGTAGAGTCCGAGGACTCCCTCCAGGGGATTCGGCACCACGTAGACATGCCTTCGTCGCTGCCGATGGTGCTCCTGGACAAGGGGCTCTTTCAGCAAGCGCTGGTCAACCTCTTCGTCAACGCGCGGCAGGCGATGCCCGACGGCGGGGAGCTGATCGTGCAGGCTCAGCGGCTCGGCAACTTTGTCGAGGTGACGGTGACTGACACAGGGGTGGGGATGGAGACAGAGGCGCTCGAGCGCTGCTTTGACATCTACTGGTCGAACAAGAAGCAGGGCACGGGCTTAGGCCTCCCCACGGTCCGGCGCATCGTCGAGGAGCACGAGGGGAGCATCGAGGTCCTGAGTGAGCAGGGACGGGGGACGAGCATCCGCGTGATGCTCCCGCTCGTCGTGGAGATCACCTCCACGGGTAAGGAGGAGGTGGAGGAGTGAGCGGGTCGCGAGTGATTCGAGTTTTGATCGTTGATGATGACGAGGCGCACGCAGAGGCTCTCGCTGATGGCCTCGAGCTAGACGATCACTTCTGTAAGATCGCGACCTCTGGGACCGAGGCCGTGGAGCGCTTGCAGGAGGAGCCCTTTGACGCCGTCCTGACCGACCTTGTGATGCATGACGTCACTGGGCTTGAGGTCCTCGCAGAGGCGCGGAGGCTGCAACCGGACGCAGTGGTGCTGCTTGTGACCGGGCATGGCTCTGTTGAGACGGCTGTTGAGGCCATGCGCAGTGGCGCGGCTGACTATCTCACCAAGCCCGTAAACCTCGGAGAGCTCAGGACCAAGCTGCCTCGCGCCGTGGCCGCTGTGCGGGATCGGAAGGCGAACATTGAGCTGAGAAGGCAGCTCGACAAGCGCTTTGGCTTCGAGAACATCATCGGGCACTCGCCTCAGATGCAGCGTGTCTTTGACGTGCTCGGGCAGGTCGCGAGCACGACGGCGACCGTTTTGATCCTTGGCGAGAGTGGGACAGGCAAGGAGCTCGTCGCCCAGGCTCTTCATCAGAACAGTGATCGAAAGGATCGGCCCTTCGCAGCGGTGAACTGCGCGGCGCTCTCGGAGGGCTTGATCGAGTCAGAGCTCTTCGGTCACGTGAAGGGGGCGTTCACTGGTGCGGTCACGCACAAGGAGGGGCGCTTCAAGTACGCCGACGGCGGGACCCTCTTCCTCGATGAGGTGGGGGACATGCCGCTCGAGACTCAGGCGAAGCTCCTGCGCGTCCTCGAGAACAGAGAGGTCGTCCCGGTAGGGGGGAACGAGTCGCAGTCTGTAGACGTTCGCTTGGTGGCGGCGACGAACCGTGACCTGCGCGCGATGGTGGCGGCAGGGACCTTCCGCGAAGACCTGCTCTTCAGGCTGCAAGTGATCTCCGTGGACTTGCCGCCGCTCCGAGAGCGCACTGGAGATACCCCCCTACTGATCGATCACTTCATCGGTGAGTTTGCCGCAGAGCATGAGAAGGCCGTGGTGGGCATCACCCCCGAGGCGCGGGCCTCGCTCGTGCGCTATCCGTGGCCCGGGAATGTCCGTGAGCTCCGGAACGCCCTAGAGAACATGGTCTTGTTGGCGCGAGGTGAGACCTTGGAGCTGAGCGACGTTCCGCTGCACGTCTCAGACGCAGAGGCGCCGCAGGCTGGGTCCGGTGGCTTTGACCTCACGGGGAGGACTTTGAAAGAGACCGAGCGCGAGCTCATCTCCCAGAACCTGGCCCTCTTCGAGGGGAACAGGGAGAAGACAGCCAAGAGCCTGGGGATTGGGGAGCGGACCCTCTACCGCAAGATCAAGGAGTACGGCCTCTAGGTCTCATCGGGGTCTGCCATTGAGGCAGGGGCTTGGTCACCGGCTGGAATGGGCTGCCACATTGGCAGTGAAAAACCAGCTTCTTGGACCCATAAGCCTGTTTTTTGGCACGAACAGGGGGGGAGGGGCCATGGCACGGGCTTTGAAATCAAGGTGGCGACGGATTCGCCGTCCAGCAGCCGGGGCCTACTGGCCCACATGGAGACCTAATGAGCAAGCAAAACAAGATCATCGGAATTGACCTCGGCACCACCAACTCCGTGGTGAGCGTTATGGAGGGCGGGGAGCCCACAGTCATCACGAACGCAGAAGGGGCGCGTACGACCCCCTCAGTCGTCGCATTCACGGGGGACGGAGGTCGCCTGTGTGGCGCCTCCGCGCGACGTCAGGCTGTCACGAACCCGACGCGCACCATCTCTTCGATCAAGCGCTTCATGGGGCGCAGGCACAGCGAGGTCGGTGAGGACGAGAAGCGGGTCTCCTACGAGCTGACCGGTGGTCCGGAGGACCTCGTCAAGGTCTCTGTCGATGGGAAGGAGTTCACTCCCCCGGAGATCAGCGCGAATGTCCTGAAGCATCTCAAGGAGGCCGCCGAGGCCTACCTCGGAGAGGAGGTGAGCCACGCAGTCATCACCGTCCCTGCGTACTTCAACGACTCGCAGCGCCAGGCGACCAAGGACGCTGGCACAGTGGCAGGTCTCGTCGTCGAGCGGATCATCAACGAGCCCACCGCGGCCACTCTGGCTTATGGTCTAGACAAGAACAAGTCAGGTAAGGTCGCCGTCTACGACCTCGGCGGCGGCACCTTCGACATCTCAATCCTCGAGATCGGTGACGGAGTCTTCGAGGTGCTCTCGACGAACGGCGACACTCAGCTCGGTGGCGACGACTTCGATGAGGCTCTGATCTCGTTCGTGGCTGGTGAGTTCAAGTCCGAGTCGGGCATCGACGTCCGCGAGGATCCTATGGCGCTTCAGCGCTTGAAGGAGGCCTGCGAGAAGGCGAAGTGCGAGCTCTCCACCTCCGTGCAGACTGATATCAACCTGCCCTTCATTACGGCGGATGCGAGCGGCCCTAAGCACCTCCAGATCTCGATCACGAGGGCTAAGTTCGAGCAGCTCACAGAGGACCTCTTAACGCGCTCTAAGCTGCCGGTTGAGCAGGCGCTTAAGGACGCTGGACTCAACCCCTCCGAGGTGGATGACGTCATCTTGGTCGGTGGCTCCACGCGGATTCCTGCCGTGCAGTCGATGGTTGAGGCCCTCTTTGGCCGTGAGCCGAACCGCAGCGTGAACCCCGACGAGGTCGTCGCTGTCGGCGCGGCTGTTCAGGGTGGCGTCCTTGGTGGCGAGGTCTCTGACGTCGTGCTCCTCGACGTGACCCCGCTCTCTCTAGGGATCGAGACCCTCGGCGGCGTGTTCACCAAGCTCGTTGAGCGCAACACTACGATTCCCACCTCGAAGAGCCAGGTCTTCTCGACCGCCGCTGACAACCAGCCCTCTGTGGATGTGGTCGTCTATCAGGGCGAGCGAGAGATGGCCAAGGACAACCGAAAGCTCGGCAACTTCCAGCTCACGGACATCCCCCCGGCTCAGCGCGGCGTGCCGCAGATCGAGGTCTCCTTTGACATCGATGCAGACGGCATCGTCAGCGTCAAAGCTTCAGACAAGGGCACCGGCAAGGAGCAGTCCATCGTCATCAAGGACGCCTCTGGCCTCTCCGAGGAAGAGGTCGAGCGGATGCGCGCTGAGGCTGAGGCTAACGCTGAGTCTGACAAGAAGCAGCGTGAGCTCGTGGACCTGAAGAACCAGGTCGAGCAGATCGTCCACCAGACGGACAAGCACCTCGAGGAGCACGGCGAGAAGCTGGGTGAAGACGAGGTGAAGGCTATCCGTGAGGCTGGCGAAGAGCTCAAGAAGACTGCCGAGGGCGACGATGCCGAGGCCATTCAGAAAGGCCTGGAGGAGTTCGCGCAGAAGTCTCAGAAGCTCGGAGAGCTGCTGTATGCGCAGGCTCAGCCTGAGGGCGCCGAGGCGCCTGGCCCTGAGGCAGCGCCCGGTGGCGACGCTGGAGGTGGCGACGACGAGCCCGTAGACGCGGACTTCGAGGTCAAGGCCTGAGCCTAGCTGCGCGCGGCATCGCACAATGCTCGTGCGGAGTCGCTCACCGAAAAGAAGGACGGCGCGCTGCCTCACGCAGTGCGCCGTCTCGCGTATCTTCCCGGCGCACCGGTCCTGCCTCCCTGCGGTTGAGCGCCGCGCTGGGCGTCGGTACGCTTCCCCGCTGTGATTGAAGTCTCTGGACTCACGCGCCGCTACGGCGCACACCTAGCTGTGGACGACATCTCCTTCGAGGTCGGCCAGGGGGAGGTCGTAGGCTTCTTAGGGCTGAACGGAGCGGGGAAGACGACCACGCTTCGAATCCTCTCAGGCTACCTGCCCGCGACCAAAGGCGCGGCGAAGGTGGCGGGCTTTGACGTGCTTCGCGACTCCATGGAGGTCCGCAAGCGCATCGGCTACTTGCCTGAGAACGTTCCGCTCTATCGTGAGCAGCGAGTCGAAGAGATGCTCATGATGCAGGCGCGCCTTCATGGCCTCCCTCGCGCGGAGCGTGAGGGGCGCATAGGCGCGGTCCTCGAGCGCGTTGGCGTTGAGGATCGTAGGCGTCAAGTGATCGCGGGCCTAAGTCGCGGGCTCCGGCAGCGCGTCGGTCTGGCGATGGCCCTCCTGCACAAGCCGGAGGTGCTCATCTTGGACGAGCCTACGAGCGGCTTGGATCCCGTACAGCGACAAGAGGTTCGCAACCTCTTGAACGACCTTGCGAGCGAGCACACCGTGCTGCTGTCTTCACACATACTCCCTGAGGTAGAGGCAGTCTGCCCGAGGACCATCATCATTCACCGCGGGAGGGTTGTCGCGGATGGTACAAAGGACGAGCTCGTGCGGGGGCTCGGTCGCGGCAGCTGCGTGCGGCTAGAGGCGTTCCTAGGCGCCGATGTCGACGGAGCCAAGAGCGCGCTCGCTTCCATTGGTGGTGCTGGTGAAGTGAGAGATCTAGGGCAGCTCGGAATTCACCACGTCCTCGAGATCGACGCTGTTGAGGACCTGCGCGAAGACGTCGGGGCCCTCGCGCACGTGAAAGGTTGGGCGATTCGTGAGCTCTCCTATCAGCAGCCGACTTTGGAGCAGGTCTTTGCGCGTATTGCCGTGGGCTCTGCTGCAGAGGCGAACGAGCTTGGCGAGGTGCGCCCTCAAGAGGCTCTGACTTCTGAGGCAACCGTTGAGGTCTCCAGTGAGCTCGGAAGCGCTCTCCCTATGGCGAGCCCTGCTGCTGAAGGGGCTAGCGACACAAAGCAGATCTATTCGCTCAACCCCTTTGATGGCGGGGCGACTCGTGACCTCAACAAGCCTACGGGGACGGGGCCGGCGGGTCTTCCTGCTGAGGATTGTGACCAAGCAGACGAGGACGGGACTTGAGAGGTTTGGCGGCGGTCTACAGGAGAGAGCTATCTCTGCTCTTCGCCACGCCGCTCGCGTGGTTTCTCCTGTGCGTGATTTTGCTCCTCAACGGCATGTTCAACTTGGGAGTGCTCGAGCGCTCCGGGGGTGACGTGACCGCCACCTTCGAGGCGATGCTCGGCGGTACTTGGGTCTTCTGGGTGGTGCTAGCGATCGTGCCGCCCATTCTGACTATGGGGATGCTCGCTGGGGAGTATCGGAGCGGGACGATGGAGTACTTGCTCACAGCTCCGGTTACGGATGGCGCTGTCGTGACCGGGAAGTTTCTCGCGGCGTTCACCTTCATGGCGGCGCTCTGGAGTTCTTTCCTCATCTATGGCCTGACCTATCACGCCTTGGGCACTCAGCCTGACTGGCCCCCGCTTATCGGTGCATACATCGGCGCTTGCCTAGCCAGCGGGCTCTTCTGTGGAGTGGGGATGCTGTCTAGTGCCGTGGTCAACCACTCGATCCCTGCGGTGATGATCGGATTCCTCGTCAACGTCTCGTTGATCGTGACGCCGCGCTTCCTCAACTTTGCCCCAGGAGAGGACGGGATGATCGAGACGGTGTTGGAGCTCGGTGACGTTATGGGTCACTTTCATAAGTCCTTCAACATCGGGCTCCTTGACTCAGGGCCTGTCGTCTTCTTTCTCGCGTCTATAGGCCTTCTCCTGTTCCTCTCTGCGCGCGTGGTTGAGTCGCGAAGGTGGTGGTGATGAGAGGGACTGGAAAGCTGGTTCGCGCGGGGATCACCGCTCAAGTCGCCCTTGGGGTCGTCTTAGCCTCGTTTATTGCCATCGGGTTGACGTGGCTCTCGGAGCGCCCGGGGGTGCGGGTGCGTTACGACCTTACCTCATCGAAGGAGAACACCTTCGATGAAGAGACTCGACGGAAGATTGAGGCGCTTCCGGCTAAACCCGCGACCGCGGCAGAGCACTTTGAGCTGACTGGGGATCGCACCTGGCTCGACTTCGAGCAGCAGGCAGAGCGGATGGGGGACAGCGAGGCCTTGGCAGAGTTTGAGCGATCCTTCGCCGAGTTCGCCGAGTCCAACTACACCTTGGAGGTTGACGTCTTCTTCGTCTCATACGTGCAACCGATGACGGCGATCGGAGCAGAGCTGCAGGCGCGCTTCTATAGATTGCTCGCGCTGGTGAAGGAGAGCCGCAGGGACATCATCGAGCTCACAAGGCATGAGCTGGAGGGACCAGTTGATGGTCGGATCGAGGCTGAGCGCAGGATGCGTGAGCTGGGCTTCCGAGACACCTCGGATGCAATGAACGCGGTGGTCCTCTCCTATGGTGGTCGGCGCGTTACGATCCGCCTCTTCGGAAACGTCGGTGACGTCGCAGAGGTCGATCTGGGCTCGCTGAGGGGCCAGGGGGGTGAGGTCGTGCCGCCTAGGCTCGTCTCATATCGGGGGGAGGAGGCGCTCGTGCGCGCCCTGCTCAAGGTGAGCTCGCTTGGTGAGCCCCGCGTGCTCTTCTCTTGGGGGCACGGAGAGCGAGACATCTACGCAGAGGGGGATCGGCAGCTCTCGCGGTTAAAGCAGGCGCTCTTGGCGGACGGCTTCAGCGTGGCCCGTTGGGACGCAGACGAGGTCGGGGCTGTCCCTGATGACTGTGATGTCTTGGCGATCGTCGGTCCACAGCAGCCCTTCAGTGAGGTTGAGCGAGAGTGGATCCGCGAGTTCGTCGCGCGCGGCGGGCGCCTCATCGGAGCTCCGGGGAACGAGGAGCGTGAGGGGGAAGGCGGTCTGCCTGACCTCCTCGCAGAGTACGGAATCCTCCGCCAGGCGGGGATCGTTTGCAGGCCATATATGGGCCCCTCAGGAGAGCTTCTTCACGGTCGACCTGAGTGCATGAACCTCTCTATCCGCTCACAGCACATGGCCAGGCACGCGATCACAGAGCCTATCAGGAGGGGTGATCGCAGAGTGAGCATGGTCTTTGCGCGTCCGCTCGTTCGAGGCAAGGGGCCGGAGGGTGGCGTGCTCCTAGACCTCATCGAGAGCGACAGCCTCACATGGGCTGACCTCCCCGGTCCGGATGGGGCTGGTGACGTGATCTACACGGAGGGCGCTGAGCTGATGGGGCCGTTCCCGCTCGCGATCATCTCCAAGTTTCCCCTCGCTCAAGCTGCCCCTGCGCCTGAGGACGGCGTGACAGCGCGCAAGGACGCGCGAGTGCTCGCCTTTGGGACGCCTGAGGTCTTTGGAGATCTCCTTTTTCAGACGAACCGTGACCTCCTGCTCAACTCATTCAACTGGGCCGCAGATCGGGAGTTCCGCGTCTCGATCTCTACGCGTGATCCTGAGCGTCGGGTGGTCCCTCTGGGGGAGGGTAAGGAGCTCCTGTACATCCACCGCGTGACAGTGATCGGGCTGCCCCTGCTCTGTCTCGCGCTCGGGCTGCTGCGCTGGCTCTCACGTCGAGCGACCTGAGGTCCTGCTTTGAGTCGCAAGCTCCTGCTCGTCCTCTCGCTCGCGGTCGCATTGATCGCAGGCTTAGTTCAATGGCAGAGCGCTCGAGAGGAGCGCGGTGACTTCGACGTCGCCCGCCCGCTCTTTGAGGACCTAGACTTTGAGCGTGTCAGCCGCATTCACATCACGAGCGTCTCGAGAGGCTCTGAGGTGGGCCTGCAGCGGGGCGGAGGAGGCGCTTGGTATCTCGTCGATCCTGTCGCTTACCGGGCAGACACTGGCCTGATGGAGCTCCTGCGGCAAGCCCTAGAGGGAAACCTAGCTCTGACACCGCCAAACCCCAATCTGACGCTTGAGTCCATCGGCCTCGCGCCACCGCAGGCCGAGCTCCGAGTGACGGAGTCTGTGGACGGCGCTGAGCGTGAGCGCTTGCTGCTCTTAGGGGACGCCGACGCCACGGGGAACCGCGTCTACGCGTTGCAGGACGGGGAGCTGCTCCTGACCTCTCGGAACCTAGTGAGCACACTCGACAAAGAGTTCACGGAGTTTCGCAGCAGGCGAATCTCGGAGCTTGATCCCGCGAGCGTATACGAGGTGCATCGTACGGGCCGAGTTCAACATGCCATTGATGATGAGGCCTACAGCTTGGAGCTCTCCGCTTGGCGTGACGGAGGTCGCTGGCGCTCGCTCTTGCCCGTAGAGGCAGCCCTAGACCCGATGGACATCTCGCTCGTCTCGGTAGGGGCTGGCCGGCTCTCCTTTGAGGTCTACATCGAGGAGCCTGATCCTGACCTCTCGACTTATGGCCTCGATGACCCTGAGATGCGGATCGAGCTCAAGGGCGGGGGCGGCGCTGTTGAGGTGTTGAACTTCAGCAGGCCAGGTGTGGAGCAGCCGTGGTTCTGCATGCGCGACGGCTCTAATGATGTCTTCAAGCTCTCGTCACGTGATGCCGTGCTTCTCACCTTTCCGTTCGAAGCGATGATCGATCTTCGGCTTATCCGCGTTGATCCAGCAGACATCGACGCTGTGCGCTTGGAGCGACCCGGGGGCTTAATTCGGCTCGAACGCGCAGGGGAGGGCTGGGTCGTCAGCGAGGGCGGCGCTCCCCCCGTGCCAGCAGAGGCGCTTGCTGTGAGGACCCTCCTAGCTTGGATCGCTGACGCAGAGCTCGCTCCCTTTGAAGAGGGCGCTACGCAGTCGCCTAAGGAGGGCTTTGACCGTTCGCTGATCCTCGAGGTCGGAGGTGCTGATTTTGGTGGGGTCATTGGCGGCGCAGCGCCCTCGGAGAGT
Source organism: Planctomycetota bacterium (assembly GCA_022446815.1). GTDB lineage: Bacteria > Planctomycetota > UBA1135 > UBA1135 > JAKVCE01. Next base: position 16,855 of record JAKVCD010000006.1, on the reverse strand, counting down.
GGGCAGCTGCGTTGGTACAAGCGCATCGGAGACGATCTAGCTGGCAAGCTCGACGCTGAGGTCGTGGAGTGGGTGGATCGGCCGGTGAGCACTTGGTGGTCTCTCTCGCTCTTAGAGGTCGATGAGCTAGAGGTGAGCTCCCTCGCGCTCTCTATGGGCGATACCGAGCTTCGCTATGAACGCGGAGAGCGCGGCCGGTGGCGTGACGAGCGGGGGAGAGAGGCGAGCGAGCTGCTGCCTTGGTTGGATCCGCTGCTCTTCCTGCGGGCTACAGAGCGCGGCGCAGCGGAGGGCAGGGCGGCCCTGGACCAGGTGATTCAGGTGCGGTTTGAGCTGAGCTCCGGCGAAGTGAGAGAGTTCTCCGTGGGCTTGAACGCCGCTGGAGGGGCTGCTTGCACGATCGGCCCTGTTCGGGCTGACCTCCTACGCGCAGACCTCCACGAAGGGCTCGCCGGGCTCTTTCGCTAGCTCGCCGGGGCAGCTGCGGCGGCCTTGAAGTGTGCGTTGATCGCGTCGGGCAGCGCGTGCTTTTCCTCCTCGAAGACTCGTGCACCGAGAGAGCTCACGTCGTCATCGGGGAGCACCTCGATCGCGCGTTGGACGAGGATGGGACCGTTGTCGTAGACGTTGTCTACGTAGTGCACGGTGCAGCCGGTGAATTTGACGCCGCGCTCTAAGACGGCCGCGTGCACTCGGTCACCGTAGTACCCCTTTCCTCCGAAGGCGGGGAGCAGCGAGGGGTGAATGTTCAGCACTCGCCCTTCCCAGTCGCGAGGGATCGGGAGGAAGCGCAGGAAGCCAGCCAAGACGATGAGCGAGCAGTCAGCAGACTCTGCGGCATCAAAGACGGCCCGAGAGAAGTCCTCTGGGGGCAACTCGCGCTCGGGGTCAATGATCTCGCTAGGGAGCTCGAGTCTGGCGGCGCGCTCGAGCGCGTATGCATCCGATCGATTCGAAACGACGAGCGCGAGCTCTGCGTCAAGGGTGCCATCGGCGCAGCGCTTATAGAGGTTCTCGAGTGAGCGACCTCCGCCAGAGACAAGGACAGCGACGCGCTTGTTCATAGCTCCTCCTCTTGCTCGCGTTGAGCGGTGGACGCGAGCAGAGGGATAGCTCGCTCGATGAGCTCGGCGAGAGCAGGGGCGAGCTCCTCAGACCGTTGGATCAGCGCCTCAACGCTCGCATCTGGCCTCCCTATGAGAGGCAAGAGGCAGAGCCCAGGGAGGCCGCTGTGGGCCATCGCGTGGAGGAGGGGGCCTAAGCCTTGGACCGTGGCGTGCGCCCCGGCGCGGGAGTAGTACTCGCGCTCCGCAGGGGTCTCGAGGCTGGGTCCCGGCGTGCAAGCGAGGACCCCAGTGGTGCAAGGGAGGCCTGAGCTGGCCGCGGCTTTCATTAGCGCAGCTCTCGATGTCTCATCGTGAACTCTGCCTTGGTCGGGGAAGAGAGGCCCTAGGGTTGAGGTGGCGAGGCCATGCAGCGCCTTCGAGCCATCCATGATCATGTGGTCTGAGGCCAAGAGGAAGTCTGTGCCGTCTAGGTCGCCTGCGGCGCAGGCTCCGGCGGTGATGAGGCAGGCCCCTGCGCCTTGGCTGCGGGCAAGCCAGATAGGCCAAGCCCTGTCCCAAGAGGTCTCCTCTTCAAGGGGTGCGTCGCACAGCGCCCAAAGGCGAACGCCGCTAGCCCTGCCTGTCAGCAGCTCGCTCTCCTTCCAGACGCCTGGGCAAGAGGGGAGGTCTCCGAGCTTGTAGGTAGCGACCTCACCGAGGGAGGCGCTCAGGTCTTCCGTGCCCGTTCCGAGCAGCAGCAAAACCTCGGGCGCTTGGACGTTCATTGACTCCAACGCCTGGGCGGCCTCCCTGATGGAGTGATCTAACGCATGGGGAGCGTCAGCGGTCATGGGGTCACTCGCCTCCTGGGCCGGGGGGGCTAGGCACGGACGGCCCTGCTGGGTCCAGGCCACCTGCTGTTGAGCCAGTTTCAGTGGCCGGCTCCTCTGAGGATTCGCTCCCTGAGGAACTGCTCCCGTCGGAGAGGATGAGGAGGAGCACCGTGCCAGCGTAAGCGCTCGTCGTGTGAGCGAGCGTACTGGTAGCAGAGCCCCACTGCTCTTGGGCCGCCAAGCTGAGCGCTTGGATGAGAGAGGTCGCAGCTTCGCGTTCGAGTCCCAGGCGGTCTCGCGCTGTCCCCTCCTTCGCCCACTCGGCGGCGGATTCAAATCCGGAGAGCGCCCGCTCGAGGTCACGCTCCTTGAGCTGGCTCGGATCGTCGAAGCCCTCTCGTGTGATTCTAAGTGCGTTGAGGACTGCGGCGTTTCGCAGGAGGGAGGCGATGCCAGCGCTCTCTTCTTCTGTCCAGTCGCGGTTGAGCCTCCGAAGGAAGAGCTGATGGAGGGCCTCTGGGTGGGCGGCGAACTCGCTCCAGGGGATCTGCTCAGCCCCTCGGCTCCCTTGGATCTCTACTCCTGCTTCGCTGATGGCGGTGACTTCAGCGTTTGAGCGCCTGGGACGTGGGTCTGCGATGGAGTTTCTTCGCCAAGTAGAGAGCTCAGCGCTGAGCGAGTTTAGGGCGGTAGCGGCCGCGCGCATGTCTGCTGCGTGGGAGCTGATCATCACACGAAGCTCTTCGGTGGAGAGACTCGCTGCTAGGGCTTCGAGCCTCTCGGCGGCGGAGCTGGGGCTCAGGGCAGCGAGGTCTGCCTCTAGGCCATCCTCAGCATGGCAGGCTGCGGCGATCGCGCTCACGTCGTCACGCTCTCGTCCAGTGACGAGCTCGTCTCTCCGCTGGTCTAGGTTCCTCAAGAGGTCTGTAGCCTCGCGAGCGAGGCGTTGGAGCTCGTCGAAGTAGAGCGGGCGCTCTTCGACCGGGAGGTCAGGGAGCTTCAATCTGATTACGAGGTCTTGAAGCAGGCCTTGCACTTCCTCGGTGTTGAGCTCGCTCAAGAGCGCTTTGGCTCTCTCTAGCTGAGACTGCGCCTGAGTCAGGGCTACCTTGCAGACGGTGACGCGTAGGGCCTCCCGCTGCTCGAGGAAGGGCTGGTCTGACACAAGCTGGTCTTGGTTGATCACGGTCGCCATCGCCCTGAGGGAGTCTCCGGGGCGCGGGGGGTTGGCTTGTAAGTTGGCTGCGTTCGTGAGGGCTAAGAGCACTGCCTCTCTGCGGCTCTTCACCGCGGCCTCGGCCTCTGCCTCCATACGGATAACATCCCCTATGCCAGCGGCCTCCTCTCTGGCTGTGGCTGCTGCGGTGGTGCCGTTGTACTTATCTGCTAGGGCGAGGAGAGCAGACTGGCGCTCCGAGAGAGTCCGCTCTGAGCTCCTGAGTCGCAGGAGCTCGTTCTCCGCCTCGATCTCGAAGAGCTTCTGAGCGACGTCATCGTCTTGCGCTGGCTGTTGAAGCGTGGGCTCGAGCGCAGGGGCAGGTTGCTGGTCCTCTTCCTGCTTCGGTGCCGTCGCGTCGGCTACAGCCTCTTGGTCTTCAGCAGCGCTGGGGGTGAGGTTTGGTTCGAGGCTCTTGTCTTCATCACCAACCATGAGGGTGACGACTGCGACGCCGGCAGCGACGAGGGCCCCCGCGAGGATCAGGCCCACCTTGCTCTTTGGCTCCGCCCCCTGCGCGATCTGAGGAGTTGCGGGCGCTGCAGATCCAGAGAGGAGCGCCTCTAGGTGATTGACGACAGACTCAGCTGACTGAGGGCGGTCAGCGGCCTCCCGAGCGATCATGCGCTCAATGAGGCTGGTGAGGCTCTCTGGGGCGTCGCCGACGTGCGAGCTGAGCGGCTCAAACTCCTCCGTAAGCGCCGCACGGAGGATCTCTCGGCTGTTGATTCCCTCGAAGGGGGTGTAGCCCGAGAGCAGCCTGTAGCCGGTCGCTCCGAGGGAGTAGATGTCGCTGCGGCGGTCGACGGTCTCGCCTCTGATCTGCTCGGGAGCCATGAAGTGCGGCGTCCCAAAGACTCTCCCGTCTCCGGCATCGTCCTCTCCGTGCTGGGCGAGGCCTAGGTCGGCGATCTTGACCTGCCCCGAAGTGTTGAGCATCAAGTTGGATGGCTTGATGTCTCGGTGGACGATCCCGCGTGACTCCGCGTAGACGAGCCCTCGAGCGGCGCCGACGAGCAGCTCTGCGACACGCTTCCAGGGCAGGCTGCCTTCCTTCGCGACGAGCTCTTCTAGGCTCTCGTTGTCCATATACTCCATGGCGAGGAAGTGCGTGCCGCTGGCCTCGCCGACGTCGTAGACCGTCACGACGTTGGGGTGATTTAGGGCAGCAGCGGCTTGGGCCTCGCGGTGGAATTGCCTGACGAACTCAGTGTCTGCAGCGAGCTTTGGAGAGAGGATCTTGAGCGCGACGTCGCGGTGCAGGCGATCCTGCCGGGCCCTGAAGACCGCGCCCATGCCGCCGCGCCCAAGGGTCTCTAGGATGGAGTAGCCTGGGATCTCTAAGAAGTCCTCTTCGGATGACCTCTTAGGAGCAGCGGGTGTAGGAGGCGCTGTGGCGGGGGGCGGCGATGTGGGCGCAGAGTTCGCCTTCTTCGCTGGGGGTGGCTCAGGGGTCGGTGAGGTCTGACTGGTTTGCTCGCCAGCGAGCGCTACGACGCTGATGCTGACAGAGCCTAAGAGGAGGGTCTGACCAGCCCGAAGCCTCGCGACATCGACACGCTCTCCGTCAAGCATCGTGCCGAAGTCGCTGCCCATGTCTTGGACTGCCCAGCCACCGTCCTTGGTCCTAGCGATGATGCAGTGCACCTCTGCGACCCCTTGGGCGGACAGCACGAGCTTGGCCCGTTCACTGGACGAGCCGATCGTGAGCCGGCCGCGATCGGGGAGCGGGGTAGGGGCTCCGTCTTGGTTCGGGAGCAGGAGGCCTAAGCGCTGGCTCATGCAGGCACCTCTCCAGGCTCCTTGCTGAGGCCTTCAAAGAAGGAGGACCCGATGCGGAGGTAGTCAGATCCAGCCGTGATGGCTTGGGGGAAGTCTCCACTCATTCCCATTGAGGTACGAACTCGGCCTCCACGGAACAGGTCTCTGGACTCTGCGCTTGCCTCGAGCTCGTCCGCGAGCTTGCGAAGACGAGTAAAGGCTGTGATCGCCGACTCCGGAGTCCCACCAGCTGGGGACATGCCCATCACTCCTAGCGGCTCAAGCCGTGGCGCTTGGGCGAGAGCGGCCAGAGCGTCTTGTAGCTCATGCTGCATGAAGCCGTGCTTTGTCTTCTCCTCTGTGAGCCGCACCTCCAGGAAGACCTGGAGCTCACGGTCTTCCTCGGATGCGATTCGATCGAGGGTCCTGATGAGCTGGGTCGTGTCGACGGAGTGGATGACGTCGGCGATTTTGACCACACGCCTCGCTTTGTTGCGCTGTAGGTGCCCTACGAAGTGCCACCTGACAGGCTCTCCCGCGGCTCGAAACGCGTCTGCCTTCGCCTCCAGCGAATCCGGCCGGTTCTCGCCGAGGTCTCGTTGTCCGAGGCTCGCGAGCGCTAGAGCTGTCTCAGGCTGCACATACTTTGTGATCGCTACGACGCACAGGTCGGAGGGCGATCGGTCTGCGGCCCGAGAGACCTCAGCGATTCTCTCGGCGAGGCGCTCCTGGTTCTGTCTGAGGGTGTCTTTCACGTGCAAAGGCGAGCACGAAGGGTACCCAGATCACGCCCAGAAGTCACCGCGAGGGATCGCGGTCATCACGCTCTATTCGGTCGAGGCTCAGTTGGCCGGCGCAGCCCTGTGGAGGGTCAAGCGAAGCCGGTTCGTGGTGCGGGGGGTCACGCGCACATTCTGGGCTGGTCGGATTCCAGCGACCCAAATGAGCTGATCCTTGGAGAAGACCACAGGGACCCTGCTGCGCTCCTCTCGAGGGACCCCTGTGTCGGCGAGGAACCGGGAGAGCCGGCGGGATCCGGGAGCGCCAAGGGGGTAGAAGCGATCGCCAGGAGCTGGGAAGCGGACGCGGAGGTCCCCCTCTAAAGTGTCTGCGTCTAGCTCCACGATGACGGGTGAGCGGGAAACATCGCCAGAGAGGCCTCCTTCCATGTATTCGGAGGAGATAGCGCGCCCATCAGTCAGCTCTATAGAGCCCGGAACGCCGAGCCTGAGGCCCTCTGCAGGGAGGAAGAGTCGCTCTTGGGGCTCAAAGGGGAGGGGACTCTGTCCAGGCGTGCTGGGAGGCTCCGCTGCGAGTGCATGGTGATCTCGGGGCGGAAGCAGGTGCAGAGTGGAGGATCTCAGCTGAAGGAGCCAGCCCTTCGGGAGACCGAAGCGTCCACAGCGTCCGCGCTCGAGTGCTGTGAGGATGTTATCTACGTGTTCTCTCCTCGGGCCCGTGCCGGTCCCCTCAGAGAGAAGGCGCCATAGGGCTCTGCGACGGAGTGGGCGCGGGATGGAAAGGAGGGGGCCTCTCTTGAGGGTGCCTCCAACATGGGCGGTCTCGAGGCTTCTGAGCGCGGCGGCATGTAGTGGGGGTGCCCAGTGAAGATGGGCCGTATGGCTCGCGAGGTCTGACTCAAGGCCCTCGACAGCTTGGGAGAAGGCGCGCAAGTTGCGGAGGCCGTCCTCCCCACACGCTGCCTCAACCGTCGGGAGGAGGCCGTGCCTGACTCGGTTCCTCGTGAAGCGCTCATCTTGGTTGGAGGAGTCCTCTCGCCAAGAGATGCCCTCGCCGCTGAGGAGCTGTTGCACCTCCTCGCGCCTCATATCGATCAGCGGTCGAACAACGAGGATGTCTCGGGCGCCAAGCGAGAGCCTGACCTTAGGTTTTAGGCCAGCGAGCCCTTCAAGGGCGGTGCCGCGGAGCCAGCGCATCAGGAGTGTCTCGAGGTGGTCATCTGCGTGGTGCCCTGTCAGGACGCATTTAGCGCCTAGGCGCTCAACTTCTTCTGCGAGGGCTCCGTATCGGGCGGCGCGAGCCCGAGCCTCCAGTCCAGAAGGCTCAGGGTCGAGGTGGACCCGCCTCCTGATGAAGGGGATGCTGCGATCAGCGCAGAGCTTTGCGCAGTGGGCGGCGTCTAAGTCGCTCTCTTCTCCGCGCAGGCCGTGATCGACGTGAACCGCGGTGATCTTGGGGCGAGGGGTGGCGCGGTGAGCAAGCTCGAGGAGCAGGACGCTGTCGGCTCCGCCGGAGAGGGCGATGACCACGGGGTCCTCTGGGTTGAGGCCGACTCGCTCTGCGAGCCGTCGGTATCGGCTCCCCCAGGCAGGCTGGGCCGCATGGTTCGTACTGATAGGCTGGCTCTGGGTCACTCTCTTCACCGCTGCGGGCTGCTTGCCGCACGTTCATCCCATCGGTGGAGGCGAGTATTCTCCTCCTCTTCATTCCATGAAACCTGTCTTGGAAGTACCATCCCAGGTTCTTGAGGCGGCTTTCTTGTTCCTCGCCTCATCTCCCCAGCCCGCCTCAGCGCTTCGTGGCTCCCATAAGGACGCTGGCCGTGGCCCCGCCTGAATAAGAAATCCTAGAAGAACTATGGCCCTGCGAATCGCGATCAATGGCTTCGGCCGCATCGGACGAAACGTCCTACGTGTCCTTGAAGACCGGAAAGGGATGGAGGTCGTCCTCATCAACGACCTCACTGACTCTGAGACCCTCGCACACCTCCTCCGCTATGACTCGATCCACGGCCCATTCCCCGGGAAGGTCCGTGCGACGAAGTCTGCCCTCTATGTAAACGGTCGCAAGATCGCCGTCTCCTCCGCGGGGGACCCTGCTGAGATCCCTCACGCAGAGCACCGGGTCGACTACGTGGTCGAGTCAACCGGCGTCTTCAGGACTCGCGAAGCGTGCGCGAAGCACCTAGAGGGTGGCGCGAGCCGTGTCGTCTTGACCGTTCCTGCGAAGGACGAGATCGACGCGATGGTCGTCATGGGGGTCAATCACAAGATCCTCAAGAAGCGCGACAAGATCATCTCGAACGCCTCTTGTACGACGAACTGCCTAGCGCCGCTCGCCAAGGTCTTAGACGAGTCCTTTGGGTTGAAGCAGGGCATGATGACCACGATCCACGGCTACACCAATGACCAGCAGCTCCTAGATCACAAGCACAGTGACCTCCGGCGTGCCAGAGCTGCAGCGGTCAACATCATCCCTACAACCACGGGCGCCGCCCGAGCGGTGGGGAAGATCCTTCCTCACCTGAACGGACGTCTTGATGGTATGGCCATGCGCGTCCCTGTGCCCAACGGCTCGGTCACAGACCTCGTCGCTGTGCTCAAGAAGAAGGTGACAAGGGAAGAGGTGAATGCCGCTTTCAAGAAAGCTGCTGCTAGCAAGGACATGAAGGGTTACCTCGTGTACAGCGATCATCCGCTCGTGTCATCGGACATCGTCGGTCACCCCGCGAGCTCCGTCTTCGACTCACAGGCCACCATGGTGATGGACGGAAACACGGTGAAGGTGGTGAGCTGGTACGACAACGAGTGGGGCTACTCTCAGCGCGTCGTCGATCTCATGGCATTCGCTCACAAAGAGCGACGCCCCGCTGCGAAGCGGCGTCGCTAGGCTGCGCGATGCGGTTAGCCGCTCCTAGGGTCTCGGAGCTAGAGGTCAGTGGCCAGCGTGTGCTTGTGCGTGTGGACTTCAACGTCCCGCTCAAGAATGGAGTGATCACGGACGACACGCGAATTCGCGCCGCGCTCCCTACGATCAGGGAGCTACTGGCGGCTGGCGCAAGGCCTGTCTTGCTCACCCACCTCGGCCGCCCCAAGGGGGCAGTCGTGGAGGCCCTGCGGGTAGACCCTGTAGCGGCTCGCTTAGAGGAGCTCCTTGGCAGCGCTGTGGTCAAGTGTGATCACTCCGTCGGCGATGATGCCGCGGCTGCGATCGCGGCCGCTCCTGAGGGGGCCTGCGTCCTCTTGGAGAACGTCCGCTTCCATCCAGGTGAGACGAAGGGGGACGCCGAACTCTCGGCCGCCTTCGCTGCGCTTGGTGACGCCTTCGTAGGCGACGCCTTCGGGGCGGCGCACAGGGACCACGCCTCTGTCTCCGGGGCAGCGCGCCTTCTGCCTTCCGCTGCTGGGCACCTTCTGGAGGCTGAGCTCTCATCCTTCGCCAGGGTGTTGGAGGAGCCTGATCGCCCGCTCATTGCGATCTTGGGGGGCGCGAAGGTCTCTGACAAGCTCACTGTGATCGAGAACCTCCTTGAGAAGGTGGACGCGCTCTTGGTCGGTGGAGGGATGGCGTACACCTTCCTTGCGGCGCGTGGTGTGGAGGTGGGCAGCTCCTTGCTGGAGGAGGACAAGTTTGATCTCGTGCGCGCCTGCGAGGCGCGCGCAGCAGAGCTCGGCACTGAACTCCTGCTGCCCCTAGACCATGTCGTCGCAACAGAGTTCAAGGAGGACGCCTCTCCAGAGGTCATCGACGGAGAAGCTATTCCCGCTGGATCCATGGCGATGGACATCGGCCCTAAGACTCGTGAGCGCTTTGCTGAGGTCATCTGCGGGGCCAAGACAGTCGTCTGGAACGGCCCCATGGGGGTCTTTGAGTGGGACTCCTTCTCTGGCGGCACGAAGGCCGTTGGTGAGGCCGTCGCTGCCTGTGAGGGCTACACCGTCGTAGGTGGTGGTGACTCTGTGGCTGCCTTGGGTAAGCTGGGCCTCCGAGAGTCGGTCTCCCACGTCTCTACCGGGGGAGGCGCCTCCTTGGAGCTCCTAGAGGGTAAGGAGCTACCTGGGGTCGTCGCTCTGGGGTGAGTTCGGCGAAATCGAGGCGCTGTCTCGGTACAATTCGGCCTCACCCTGCTCCCCAGCTCCCCTGCATCTCGCATGACTGATCGCACCGTTCTCATCTCCCCCTCGCTGCTCTCTTGTGATTTCGCAGAGATCGGGAGAGACGTCGCGATGGTGGAGGCTGCCGGCGCTGACTGGCTCCACGTTGACGTGATGGACGCGCACTTCGTCCCGAACCTCACCATCGGTCCGCCGGTGGTGAAGGCTATCTCTAAGGTCGCCTCGGTACCCTTGGATGTGCACCTCATGATCTCTGAGCCTGCACGGTACGCAGAGGCCTTCGCTAAGGCGGGCGCCTATGTGTTGACCTTCCACTGGGAGGTCGCCCCTTCAGTGGAGGAGGCGCGCGCGGTGATCAAGGCGTTCCGAGCGGCTGGTGTCGAGAAAGTCGGTATCTCGATCAACCCAGACACTTGCCAAGAGCCGCTCGCGGAGCTCTTCGGTGAGGTCGACCTCATCCTCGTGATGAGCGTCTTCCCTGGCTTCGGTGGCCAGAAGTTTATCCCCGAGGTGCTGGATAAGGTCCGCTGGCTACGCGCCGCAGGCTACGAGGGTTGGATCGAGATGGACGGAGGCGTGAACAGCGAGACGATCGCGAGCTGCGCCGAGGCGGGTACGGATGTGTTCGTCGCTGGCTCTGCCATCTTTGGAGCGGAGGATATCCCGGGCACGATCACGAGCTTCAGGGAGACGGCGATGGAGCGGTTGCATGTCGGCTGAGATCGCAGGGAGCGCTGGTTTGAGCGAAGAGCCCCAGAAGAGACAAGGCCAGGCCGCCGAGGGTGAGCTCGGTGAGACGCGCCGCAGGTCGCGCTTGCGGTGGAAGAAGAAGGACATGCCGGGCGGGCTCTGGGTCAAGTGCGACGCTTGCAGCCAGACCATCTATCGCAAGGACCTTGAGGACAACAACATGGTCTGTCCTCACTGCAGCTTCCACTTCACGGTTAATGGGACTCAACGAGTTCAGATGGTCGCTGACGAGGGCAGCTTTGAAGAGCGCTTCGGAGGCTTTGAGGCGATGGATCGCCTCGAGTTTGAAAACAACGGCTCTTACGCAGAGAAGGTCAAGAAGACGGCTGAGAAGACGGGCCACGCCGAGGCGCTTGTGAGCGGACTCGCTGAGGTCTGCGGGCGGCCAGTCGTCTTGTGTGTCCTCGACTTCAAGTTCCTCGGGGGCTCCATGGGTGAGGTCGTCGGTGAGAAGTTTGCGCTCTCGTGCGAGCTCGCCGCCTCCTTGAAGCGCCCCTTGGTGGTCTTCACGAGCTCTGGCGGGGCGCGTATGCACGAGGGGGTCTTGAGCCTGATGCAGATGGCTAAGACTTGCTCCGCCTTGGCTGAGCTCTCAGACGCTGGCGGCTTCTCGATCTGCGTCATGGCGAACCCTACGACGGGAGGCGTCACGGCGAGCTTCGCGATGGTTACGGACCTCGTCCTTGCTGAGCCCGGCGCGTTGATCGGTTTCGCGGGGCCGCGCGTGATCGCGACGACCATCAAGCAAGAGCTCCCCCCGGGCTTTCAGCGCTCGGAGTTCCTCCTCGAGAAGGGGCACGTTGACGCCATCGTGCCGAGATCGGAGCTGCGTGAGACGCTCGCGAAGCTCATCGATTACTCCTCTGGGAGTTGAGGCTCAGCGCTCGCGCGTGAAGCGCATCACCCAGCTGTCGAAGAGCGGGGCGAAGGGTGCCCCGAGGGTGCGATCGACCACGGAGGCGAGTCGATTGCACCAAGAGAGAGGGTGAGACAGCGCGCCGCCTAGGCGCGTTGTGTCTAGGTGGATGAGCTGAGGGACCGGGTCTGTGAGTTGGTAGCCAGATGAGGCGTGGTGCTTGAAGCCGCGTGCCTCCATCGCGGCTCGCGCTTCGGCAGGGGTCACGGCAGCGAGCTCTCGGATGGGGAGGATGGGGCGGTTCGCGCGGCGCCTGCGCATGCCCATGGAGCGGAGGTTGAGGTCCCCGAGGATCAAGGTGCCGCCGGGCGCGACGGTGCGCGCGAGGCCCTCGTACCAAGCCTCACGATCTCTCGCGAAGGAGAGCACGCCAGAGGAGAGCACGAGGTCGAAGGGCTCGTCCGCCGGGCCAGGGTAGGGAGGCTCCTCCCCGAAGCCGGTCGCTCCGCTGGCGTCGCTGATGCCAGCAGCCTTAGCGTTCTCGGTCGAGATGCGGACCATCTCAGGGCTAGGGTCGAAGAAGCGAAGGGACTGGCTCTTGTGATAGAGGCAGGCCTCAATCCCGACCCAGCCTGCGCCGCAGCCGAAGTCTAGGACGCGGCTGAAGCTGGCCTTCGGTGCGAAGCGCCCGACGAAGCGACGCATCCAGCGGTGGTGGAGGTAGTCAGCTCGTCCTGGGGTCCCGTTCCACCCGGCAGCGTTCGCGTCGAACTTGAGCGCTGTCTGCTCAGGGGAGCGTACGTGGTCGGTAGGGCGCCCGCAGAGGAGCTCGCCGACGCGCACGGAGCCAGCCTTGGAGGGCGCGGCAGGTAGGGGGGTGGAGTCGTGCAGGAGGACCCGGGTCACATCTCCGCCTGCTGCGAACTCGTATCGCGCGCCCACGTGGAAGGCCGGCCACAGCCCATCGCGCCAGCGGGCGAGCTCAGTGAGGCTGCGCCGGCCGCTGAGGTGCAGCAAGAGGTACCCGTCAGGGCCGAGACCGCTGATGGCGCGCTCACAGAGTGAGCTGAGGCGCTCCTCTGTGGGGAGCTCGCCGGGGGCTACGGTGATGAGGACGGCGCGCTCGTCGGAGACGCCCTCTTGCGGGAGCGCGACCTCTGCAGCGTCTAGGCCGAGGTCTTGGAGAGCCGCGCCGAGTTCTTTTGCGAGGGGCGGGGCGCTGCGTTGGACGGGGTCTTTAGGGGACATGGACAGTGTGCTCTTCGGCAGGATCAGCTGTCGGCTGGAGCGCTATGCTCATCTAGTCGGATGGCCATGGAGAGAGCGTACGTCGTGTGGTCGCTGACGCAGAAGACAGAGTGCATGCAGGTGTGGTGTACCCCGTGGTTGGGAAGCAGGATCCCGTCGCCAGGGCCAAGCACGCAGGCGTGGCCAGAGTCTGCGAGCCAGGCTGTGAACGCTGGGCCGTTGTTGACCAGGCTGGCGAAGAGCCCGCAGCCAGGTGATCCGAGCTCGCGCCTGAGGAGCTCATCATCGGCGAGGATGGGCAAAAGCGGCTGCATGCCATCCTCCGGATAGAGGTGCTCGCGCAGCTCAGGGAGCTCCCCAAGGGTCATCGCCTCGATGATCTCTCGGACCCTCGCAGCGAGGTCATTGATCGAGAGGGCGAGCCACAGAGTCTCTCCTGAGAGCTGGGCATACAGTACCCCGCGTTGGCCGTTCGGGGAGTTCTCGCCGAAGGCGTCGTGGTGAAAGAGGGCTCCGCCACCTGGACGATTCCAGTACGCGATGGGCTGCGAGAGCAGGGCCTCTCCCCGCAAGAGTCGCTTCAGTTGAGCAGCGAGTCCGTCATCGTCGCAGACCTCGGCCATGCCTGGGAGGAGCGCCCGTCCTAGGCGGGAGATGAGCCGCTGTCTCTCCAGCAGTGGCGATGCGTCGTCGTGACGCTCTCGGCCGAAGCCCACCCTCAGCCTCAAGGAGTCATCCTCAGGGTGATTGCTGAGGCGGGTGAGCTTCATCCAGGCGAGACCTTCCGCGGCGTCGGGATCATCGAAGCAGAGCTTCCTCAGGTCACGCTCGGGGTCATCCAGGGGCTGATCCAGATCGCTGACGCTCACGCCGTCCGGGAGGGCAGCATCCCGCGCCCAAGGGAGGAGCTCCTCTTGGTTCCGGAGCCTGTCGTAGAGGGCGTCGCCCTCTCCAGCGAGCTCTGTGTAGTCATCAAAATGACCGCGCAGGACGATGGGGCGGGCGGAGCGCCATCGCTTGAGTGCGAACTTAGCGTCGTATCTCGCCGCCTCCTCATGGATCACTGCGTAATGCCCATGGTCGTTGCCCCTGCGGATGAGCCGCGCTCTCCTCTGGCTCCGGTCGTTGATGCCAGCGAGGAACTCCGTCTCATCTTGGTGGGGGTCATAGGAGACGACCGGAGCGGCCCCGTAGAAGGTGTCGCGGTCGGGGTCGTCGAGCAGCTCTTGCAGAAGGTCCTCAGGCATACGCAGCATCCTCCTACATAGAGAGGGGAGGATGCTAGTGTCCACGCGGGTAGGATCCTGTGGTGAGAGAGGAAGGAGAGCTGGGAGTTCGGGCCAAGACCTGGCGGGTCATGGGACTCGTCGTGCCCATCGGAGCGCCGCTTGAAGAGCTCATGGCGATGGCAGCGAAGCGTGTGGGGCTCCGGCCTGAGGAGCTCTTGGGCTTCCGGATCGCTAGGCGATCGGTGGACCTCAGGGGCCAGCGCAGCGGGCGAGCGCCGCGCTTTGTCGTGCACGCGGACTGCACATGTCCCGCTGAGCACGGGGGCCGCACCCTCAACCGTGCGCTGAGATCGGGCAAGGTCGTTGAGGCGCCTGGGCTCCTGCCGCTGGCTCCGCTCGAAGTCGACGGTGGGGCGTCGCAGCGTGTCGTGGTTGTGGGCGCTGGTCCCGCAGGGATTTTTGCGGCGCTCCCGCTCGCGCTCAAGGGGTGTGAGGTCACCGTGATCGATCGCGGCGCCCCCTTGGAGGAGCGCGGGAGAGACGTCGTAGCTTTCCATCGTGGGAGGGTCCCCAACCCTGAGTCCAACCTGCTGTTCGGGGAGGGCGGCGCGGGAACCTACTCCGATGGCAAGCTCTATACGCGCAGCGATGACCCGCTCGAGGAGCCTGTCCTTCAAGAGCTCGTCGCTGCGGGTGCGCCAGAAGAGATCTGCTTTGACTCCCGCGCCCACGTGGGGACGGACAAGCTGCACGGCGTCCTGAAGAGGCTCCGTTCGCGCATGGAGGCTGCCGGGGTCCGGTTCTTGTGGCGCGCGAAGATGGAAGATCTCGTGATCCGGCACTCTGCAGAGCGCTCAGTCGAGGCGCTGCAGACGAGTCAGGGGGAGCTCCCCTGTGACGCGCTCGTCTTGGCGACTGGGCACTCGGCGCGTGACTCTTGGTCGATGCTCATGGAGAGAGGGGTTGAGTTTGAGGCCAAGCCCTTCCAGGTGGGCGTGCGGATCGAGCATCCTCAGGAGCTCATCGATCTGGGGCGCTATGGAGACGCTGCTCTAGTCTCTGAGCTCGGAGCTGCCTCCTATGAGCTCGTCGCGAAGGGCGTCGGAGCTCACACCTTCTGCATGTGCCCAGGCGGTCGCGTTGTGGCTAGCGTGCAGGCGGAGGGGCTCCTCTGCACGAACGGGATGAGCAACTCCACTCACTCAAGCGGCTGGGCCAACGCCGCAGTCGTTGGGACTGTGCGCCCTCCGGTAGGAGCCGACCCCCTCTGGGGGGTGGAGTATCAAGAGCGCTTGGAGCGGGCCGCATTTGCTGCTGGTGGAGGTGACTACACGGCCCCAGCGCAGCGGGCTAGTGACTTTTTGCGTGGAGAGCAGAGTCGGGAGACTCCCCATACGACCTATCCCTTTGGGACTCGCCCGGCGCGGCTCGACCAGCTCCTCTCAGAGGAGCTCCGCTCCGCCCTCGCTCAAGGCTTGGCCCGCTTTCACGAGCAGCTGCCTGGTTTCGGGGGTGAAGCCGGTGTCATGGTAGGAGTGGAGACGCGCTCTTCCGGCCCTGTTCGGATCTCAAGGCACTCAGAGCGCCGTACCGCTCGGGGATTCAGCAACCTCTTCCCCGTCGGGGAGGGTGCCGGATACGCTGGTGGCATCATGACGGCGGCGACTGACGGGGCTCGCACAGCGCGAGCGCTCTTAGGCGCAGACAGTTGAGGTAGATCGAATGAGCAGCACTCCCCCTGAACCCACGGATCGTAAGGTCACGACGCACGCCCTCCGACGGATGAAGGAGGCTGGACAGAAGATCGCAGCGCTGACGGCCTATGACCAGGTCATGGCTGGCCTGTTGGATGAGGCTGGAGTTGACGTGATCTTGGTGGGGGACTCGGTGGCGACTGTCGTGCAGGGTCTTGATACGACGGTCAACGTGACCATGGACCACATGCTCTATCACGCCTCGATGGTGACGCGCGGCGTCTCGCGCGCGCTGGTCGTAGGAGACTTGCCCTTCATGAGCTATCAGGTGAACACGGACACTGCGCTCATGAATGCGGGACGGATGGGCAAGGAGGCCAACGTTGAGGCGGGCAAGATGGAGGGCGGGTCGAGCATCTGCCCTACCGTCGAGCGCCTCGTCGAGGTCGGGATCCCCGTCATGGGTCACTTAGGGTTGACGCCTCAGTCCATCCATAAGTTCGGCACCTATCGGGTCCGTGCGACTGAGCCGGAGGAGGCAGAGGAGCTACGTCGTGACGCGCTCGCGCTGCAAGAAGCCGGTGCCTTCGCCCTCGTCTTGGAGAAGATCCCCTCTGGGCTCGGAGAGGAGATCGCTCGCTCCCTAGAGATCCCCGTCATCGGCATAGGCGCGGGAGGTGGCTGTGATGGGCAAATCTTGGTCTCGCATGACATGCTCGGTCTGTACACGCGCTTCCACCCTCGCTTTGTGCGGCGCTACGCGGAGGTCGCGGACGTGATGCGGGGGGCTTTTGAGGGTTACGTCCGAGACGTGCGCTCTGACGAGTTCCCTTCGAACGACGAGAGCTATTGAGCGCTCTGGGGCTTGGTTCCCCTGCGCTGTGATTTTTTCATCAATTGTTGAAGGCCGAGGGTGCCTAGGGACGAAATGCAACTTGGAAGGGCGTGCCCCTTCAATAAATCATGAGCGTCTCAAGCACAGGTAGAGATCGTGAGCTCCTCGAGGCCAGCCTCGACCGGGTCACCTCAGAGCTAGCATCGGTCGTTGGGATCGAGGTCGCGACGAGCGGGTTGGATGTGAGCCGTGAGGGTGAGAGTCCTGTCGTAGGAGATGGCGTTCACCTTTCATTTAAGATCGGCCTCCTCGCCCAGGGTGAGCACAGGCATGGCTGCCTTGTGCTGGCGCTTGAGCCTGCGCTGGAGGCCGCCGGGCAGCTGCTCGGCCGCTCTGACAGGGATCGAGAGGATGCCATCGAGCGGTGCGAGCTAGACGCAGAGTGGAAAGAGGGGCTGCTTGAGGTGGCCAGCGTCTTCGGTGCGGCTATTGACGTGGCGCTCAGAGACGGGGTTGGTGTCGACGTGCACG
>JAKVCD010000005.1 GCA_022446815.1 Planctomycetota bacterium | reverse complement strand
GTCGATTCCCATGTCGACCGAGAAGCGGCCTAGGGTCCATTCGACGGGCTTGAGGATGTTGGGCATGCCGGGGAGTGTCTTGGTGTCGCGCAAGGAGACTCGGCACGGAGGGCGCTGCGGCCTACCGGCGAGGGCGTGGGGGTGTTTGGCAGTCTAGGCTTCAGAGAGGCCCATTCAAGCGCGAGAAAACGCGCTCGCTGCGATTCTTCACGCCCCCTCCATAGGAGGATTGAAATCTCGAAGGCCCCAGCGGCGTGAACAGAGAAGAGGCCGCGCCCGCAGTGGTGCGAGCGCGGCCCCTTTGAACGAGTGTCCGCTCGTGATTCGAGGAGACTCAGCCGGCGAACTTGCCCATGAAGAAGAGCCCCTGCGCGTAGTCAGCGCCGAGGAGGTAATCCGTGACGAAGAAGGCGGTGACGATCAGGAGGAAGGTGATGATGACCATCCCGTCATCAATCCCGAGGCGACGACCCTCCTCGACGACCTCTACCTCTTCGACGACCTCTTCGGTCTTCTTTGAGCGGCGGCTCTTCGCGGGCTTGCTCCCGCGCTTGGAACGTGAACGACTGCGTGCCATGGTTGCTTTCCTTGGGGTTGGAGGCCTAGAGACGCGTCGCGGCGCTGTCGCCCTGACCGATCTTGGTGCCGGAGACGGCGGTGGTCACGAGGGCGGTGCACATGTTCGGGCGGACGTTCTCAACGCGCACCTGACCCTTGTACTGGCCTCCATTGTAGATCTCGAAGGTGTAGCCGACCTTGACGCCAGACTCAGAGCCGCGGTTCAGGGCGACGAGGCCAGGCGAGATGTCGTGGACAGCGCGGACGACGGTAGCGTCGATCGCGGGCTGCGCCGTGATCTGGTCGAAGGAGACACCGGTCAGCTCAACGACGGTAGCCAGCTGAGTGTTCAGCTCGCTGATGGTGCTGTTCAGGGCGACGATCTCAGCCTCCTTGTCAGAGACCATGTTGTTCAGGGATTCGATCTCGCCCTGAGCGTCGACGAGGTTGGACTCGGCCTCCTGCTGAGCCTCCTCAGCAGACTCCTTCGAGCCCTCAGCCTCGTGGCGAGCCTCGACCGCGCGGTCCTTGTCGCCTTGGAGCTGACGGTTGTTCTCTTGGATCGCGTCGACTGAGTTGGTCAGGCGCTGCGTGTTGGCCTGAGCCTCGGAGAGGTCGGAGCGGCTCTGGCTGAGGTCACCCTCGAGGCGGTTCGCGCGCTCTTCGTGACTGTCGCGCTCGCTGCGAAGAGTCTCCGCCTCGTTTCGCGCAGTGTCACGCAGGGTCTCGAGCTCAGAGATCTGAGCGTCCTTCTCGGTCATGGTCGTCTGGTGAGCAGCTTGCTCAGCCTCGTACTTGCGCTTGTAGTCCTGGCTGTGAGCCAAGGTGGTGGAGGCCCAAGCGAGGAAGGAGGCGGCCAAAATCAGGTTGAGGACACTGAAGACACGTGCGATCGGACTCATGGGATGGGCTCTTGGATGTGTGGCCTGCTGGCCTGGTGGGTCGCGGCCTTAGCCGCTCACCTTTGGGTTGGGACCCCTATGCGGGGCTTCTGATGCGTAAGTTCTGAGCGCTCAGATGCTTGTGTGTAGCCTTCTGGCGCCGATCCACAGGAACGCGAGAGGATAGATCCAGCCCGGCTTGGGGTCAAGACAACTCAGGCCCCCGTGGCATCAATGATCCTACTCCCATGCACCCTCCTGGTAACCCCCTGAGCGCCTGGAACCCCACGCTGCGACCCCCGCCAGCAGCACAAAAACCCAAGCCAGGGGCCCCCTGAAGTGGCAGAAAGGGGTCACAGGGGTCCCCCCAGGGGGCACTGGAACGTTCAGGGCTAAAAATCCGGGGACCTCGCGGTCCAATCCGTCCTGGCGAACCCGGCCGAGCTCGACTCCCCTAGCGTCCAAAATGCAGCTCACGCCGCTGTTTGTGGCCCGGACGACAGGGCGCGCAGTGGAGATCGCGATCATTCGACTCATACAAACCATCTGATCCATCTCCCAGGAGTCGAGGTACCAAGCCTCGTTGGAGCAGATTATGTGGAGATCCACCTCCTCTCCCTCAGCGAGCGGGTCCGTATAAGGGTGTAAGAAAGAGTTGTCGTAGCAGACGGTTCCCGTCGCGCGCCAAGAGCGCTCAGAGAGCTCTGGATGAGCCGGGAGATCCATGAGCCCCGTCTCCTCTCCGCCCAGGAGGTTGGGGAGGTATCCAGCCACGTCGAGGACGAAGCGGCGTACAGACTCGTTCGCCTCGAGGCCATACATGGTCTCACCGCCGGGCACGAGCTCTAGCTTCGGACAGGCCGCAGAGCGTCTCCCCTCCGGCGTCCATGAGCAGACGGAGTTGACGCGCCGGACCTCTTCCTCGTGGAGGACGAGCACCTCTGCTCCGCAGACGAATCCACAGTCACTAGGCAGCACGCGCTGTCCCTCTGCGCCGAGGAGCAGTCCACCAACCATCTGCTCCTCGTAACGCTTCCAACCCTCGACCACCTGGGGCAAGCGGTCAGGGGGGATCGAAATCCCTGGCAGGCTGACCTCCCCTAAAGCGCCCATGCGCACTGCCTCGTCGAGCGTCTCACCGACGAGTGGAAAGGTCAGCATAGTCTCTCCCCAGCAGACGAAGTCGGGCGGCATCTGGCCGGCCTCTTTTAGCGCATTCATCCCTTCGACGGTCAAGTCCACTTGCTGGCGGAAGAGGTCCATGGGCTTTGGCGGTCGCTGCTTCCGTGCCTGTGAGACCGACGGCTGCACCAGGAGCACCATGGGGCCCTCGACGCTCTCAGGGGGTCGCGTTTGATGAGCGAGGAGCGCGAGGAGGCCGACCGGCCCGAGCCCAGCACAGATCGCCCCCACGCTGACGCTGCGACGAATGATGTCCAAGAGCAGCCCTGCAACCGCTGCCATCGCGAAGGAGACCCCGGTAGGACCAACGACCCGCGCAGCCCCTACGAGCTCCTCGAGGTTGATCGCGTGGTGCCCGAGCTGGATCCAGCGCATGCCGAAGGGGACAGGGACGAGGAAGCGCATAGCCTCCATCGCGCACCAGGCTATGGGGACAGCGACAGCCCATGACCGCCCGCGCTGCACCCTCCTCAAGATGAGACCGAAGACCGCTCCGTGGAAGCCGTAGATGAGCCCACAGAGGATCAGCGCTGGTCCGAAGACGTAGCGGATCCACTCGAGGTGGATCGCCGCTGCGCAGGCCGCGACGAGCCACTCGACAGTGAAGGCGTGCGGACCAGGTCGGCCAGAGACGAGGGCCAGGACAGTGACTCCGAGCAAGGCCGCGGGGTGAGGCTCCGCTCCATAGATCCCCCCAGGCCCTAGGGAAATGAGGATGGTCCAGCCGAGCGCTGCGAAGAGCAGCCGCGGGAGCGCGGCGAGCTCACGGGGGCTGGACTTTTGAGGGGTCATGCCAGAGGACGGTAACGAACTACGTCCCCCTCGCGCACGACCTCATTCGGGGGGACCACCACCAGCCCCTGCGCGGTCGTCAAGGCCACGACATCCGCAGAGGAGTTCCACCGGATCATAGAGAGCTCTGTCACCCCAGCCGCTGACTGCTCCACGAGCACCGGAAGGTTCTGCTGGCGTGGGTTGCTGCGGGTATCTCTCCCCTTCCAGACCCCGAGCGCAGCGCGCTCCTCGACCTCTGGCTCGCACCCTCCGATGCGCGCGAGGGCAGGTCGAACGAAGACCTCGTGGGTGACGAGGCAAGACACAGGGTTGCCGGGCAGACCGAAGACCAGCGCGCTCCCCCGCCTGCCGAACCATACCGGCTTGCCTGGCTTGATCGCGATCTTGTGGAAGAGCTTCTCAGCGCCAACACGCTCCAGCGCCACGCCCACGAGATCGTACTTCCCCATGCTGACGCCACCGGTCGTGATCAGCGCGTCTGATCCCTCAAGCGCCTCCTCAAAGGCGGCGACCAGCGCGTCCTCATCGTCTGCTATGAGGCCGACCTTTAAGACCTCGGCTCCTGCGGCGCTGGCCATCGCAGCCAGGTGCAGCGTGTTCCCTTCGCGGATCTCTCCGGGGCCAGGTCGCTCACTGGGTGCGACCAGCTCATCTCCTGTGGTGAGGATCGTCACCCGTGGACGTCGAAAGACGCTGACGGGCTCACAGCCCACCGCGGCGAGGACCGAGAGGTCCACAGGCCTGAGCCTGCGCCCAGCTCGGAGGACCACGCGCCCGACAGAGAGGTCCTCCCCCTTCGCGCAGATGTTCTGTCGATCAAAGGGCTCATCGGAGATCCACACCTTGTCTCCCTCGCGCCGCGTCTTCTCGACCATCACGACAGCGTCACAGTCTGCGGGCGCCTCGGCGCCGGTGTAGATCGCCACGGACTGCCCGTCACCGATTGGGCCCTCAAAGGGAGCGCCCGCCTTGGACTCTCCCAAAACCTCGAGCTCGACCTCCCCACCTGCAGCGCTAGCGAAGTCAGCGAGCCTGACGGCATAGCCGTCCATCGCGCTCTTCTCAAAGGGCGGCAGGTCCACATCGCTCTCGACATCACGAGCTAGGACGCGACCGCTAGCCTCAGACAGGGGGACCACTTCGACCTCGCTGGTGACCACGGCCTCGGCGAGAATTCTGTCCAGCGCTTCTTGGGGAGTCAGCATGTCACGAAGTGTACTGATGAGAGCGGTTGTGTCGGTGCGCATAGCGGAGAGAGCGGCTAGAATCTGCGCGACCGGAGCCGCAGAGCTGCTCCAAGCCCCGCTGTTTTTCACCCCGACCCCATAAGCCATGGCCCGCCCGACCGAAGCCCAGCCTGCTGAGCACCTCAAGCGAGGTGGCGCCCGCGTCGCGCTCGTCAAGAGCAGCTTCCACGCCGACCTCACCGGCGCCATGACCGCCTCAGCCCGCCGCGCGCTCGAGGAGGCTGGGGTCAAGAGCGACGACATCTTCGAGGCTGACGCGCCCGGCTCATTTGAGCTGCCCTTGGTCGCGCGCCGCTTCGCCAAGAGAGCAGAGGTCGCTGGAGTGATCTGCTTCGGCGTCGTCATCAAAGGCGAGACCACCCACGACCACCACGTGGCGACCGGCGCGACATACGGGATCCAGCAGGTCATGCTAGAGGAGGACAAGCCGGTCCTCCTCGGGGTCCTGACGACGAATAACCTCGAACAGGCGCAGGCTCGCGCGCTCTCCCCAGAAGACGGCGGCGTACAAGACAAGGGGCGCGAGTGCGCGCTCGCGCTCATCCAGCTCTTGAACACTCTCGACGAGCTCGAGGCAGACAACTCCCAGGCAGGATCCTGACCCCATGGCTAGCAAGATGAAGCGGCGCTCTAGAGCGCGGGAGCTCGCGCTCCAGACGCTCTACCAAGTCGACCTCACCCGAGAGACCGAGCGCGCGAACATAGATGCGTTCCTCGATGAGCAAGACGCGGAAGACGAGCCCCGCGAGTTCGCGCGCTCTCTCGTGCACGGCACCCTCGAGCACAAGGAAGAGATCGACGCCACCATCGCAGAGGTCACGCAGAACTGGGCCATCTCGCGTATGGCCGTGATCGACCGAAACGTCCTGCGCCTCGCAGCTCATGAGCTCCTCCACCGTGACGACATCCCGCCTAAGGTCTCGGTGAACGAGGCCATCGAGATCGGGAAGCGCTTCTCCACCACGAACTCCGGCGCCTTCATCAACGGGATCCTCGACAAGATCATGAACCAGCACCGGCCGGCCGGAGCTGACGAGCAGTCCGAGGCAGCTGATGAGGAGGAGGGCTCCTGAGCATGGGAGTCCTCGCGCGCCTCGCCGCTCGACTCGGCCGCACCCGAGAGGCCATCGGTGATGGGATCTCAGGTCTCTTTCGCGGCGGCCGCGAGATCGACGCCGCGCTCTTCAATGAGCTCGAAGAGCTCCTCTGGACCTCAGATCTAGGGCCCATCGCGGGTGAGCTCTGCGAAGAGCTGAAGCGACTCCACCGCAGAGGAGAGCTCAAGGGCGAGGAGGACGTCCGCTCACACCTGCGCAAAGAGCTCAGCGCCCGCCTAGATGAGAGCGCAGAAGACCCCCCCCAGCCCAGCGCCGGCCCCCTCATCGTGCTCATCGTTGGAGTGAATGGCTCTGGCAAGACGACCTCCATTGCGAAGCTCGCGCACCGCTTCACGGAGCAGGGCAAGCGCGTGCTGCTCGGCGCCGCGGACACCTTCCGCGCGGCCGCGGCAGACCAGCTAGAGGTCTGGGCTGAGCGCAACGGCGCAGACATCGTCCGCAGCCACAAGGACGGCGCCGACCCCGCCTCGGTAGCCTTCGACGCCGCGAAGCGCGGCCAAGAGGACGGCGCGGATATCGTCCTCGTCGACACGGCTGGCAGGCTGCACACCCAGCGCAACCTCCTCGAAGAGCTTGAGAAGGTCCGGCGCGTCTTGGGTAAGGCTGTCGATGGAGCGCCTCATGAAACCTGGCTCGTCCTCGACGCGACCAACGGCCAGAACGCTGTCCAGCAAGCGAAGGAGTTCACCAGCGCGGTGGAGGTCTCTGGACTCGTCTTGGCCAAGCTCGACGGGACCGCCCGCGGCGGCGCCGTGTTCGGGATCCGTGACGCCCTCAGCCTGCCTGTGCGGTACGTTGGGACAGGCGAGTCCCTCGGAGACCTCGACCTCTTTGACCCTGGGGCCTTCATCGACGCGATCGTGCCCGAAGGTAGCGGGGAGGGACCGCGGGCTTGAGCGCTCAGGCGAGAGCTCGGTATGAAGAGGGCCTCGTCGCGGTCCTCCTCCTCCTCGGTCCGCTCTTGCTCGCGCTGCCCGGCGACCTGGGGCCCCTGCACCGGGCCTTCACCTCCGTCGAGCTCACAGGCGCAGGCCTATCGCTCTTGGCGACGATCCCCGTCGCATGCCTCGTCGCCCTGCGTCCGAACAAGCGCGCTGTCTTCGGCACCTACCTCGTGATCGGGCTCTGGCTGGTCTTTGAGCTCTCGGCGATGACTCAGCCGACCCCTGACACGCTCGAGCGCGACCGCGCCCTCTCCACCCTGCTCACAGGCGTGGTCCTCTGCGCAGCTGCCGGCGGCCTCAGAGAGGTCGGACGCGCGACCCTCGGTCGACTCCTCTGCCTCCTGAGCCTGCTGTTGCTCCTACCGCCACTCGTCGAGGCTGGCCTCGGTGCGGCGCGCCTCTTCTTCGAAGGAGGCGATACAGCTGACGCGATCGGGACCCTCTCCGGTGTCTTAGGGAACGCCGGAGAGCTCTCCAACGCGGCGCTCCCTGGTGCGCTCTTCGGGGTCCTCTTAGCAAACCGCGGCGCCGGCCCTTGGCGCGTCCTCGGCGCGCTAGCCGCGACCTGTCTCCTCCTCCACGCCGCCTTCGCCCCCGCCCTCACGACCCTGGGTGCAGCCGCCATGGTTGGGCTCCTCGGAGCGATGGCGAGCAAGCTACAGAGCCTCCCCGGCGCCAGGACTCGTGGGATGCTCCTCTTCGCAGCGCTAGCCATCGCCCTCGGCGCGGGGCGCTTCGCCCTGCGCGCGCTGCCTAGCGGACCCGCAGCGCCCATGCAGGCGAACCCAGTCCTGGACGAAGGAGCGAAGGGCTCCGACCTAGGTGGCCTCGAGGTCCGCAAGCTCATCGCCCGCTCAAGCCTCGAGGCCGCGAACGCTGCGCCCCTGCTGGGGCACGGTCCGGGCCAATTCGTGGCCGCCTTCCCCCCCTACCGAGACCAGCGCGAGATCGAGCTCTCTTCACATGGGCGAGCCGTCGCCGCAGAGACGGAGGTCGAACACGCTCACTCCGATCTCCTCCTCGCCTTAGTCGAGGCTGGCTGGCTCGGCTTCGCAGCGTTCGGGCTGCTCCTGCTCCATGCGCTCCGTTCGATCCGGCGTGCGCTCTCCCGAGGAGATGACACGGAGGCCGGGCTCGCGCTGGGACTCGCGGGCCTGATCGTCGCCTCACTCTTTCATGCGCCCCTCTTGCATCACCCCGCGACGAGCGCGGTCGGTTTCATCCTGATCGGCGCTATCTCAGGGACCATCAGCGGCGCCGGCCTGCGCGGTACGCGCTGGTTCGCCGTCTCCCTCGCGGTCGTGCTCTGCGCCCATGCGCCACGCGCCCTCGCTATCGCTAGACACGGCGAGGCGCTGAGCGAGCTTAGAGCGAAAGAGCAGGACGCAGAGGCCCAGCTAGAAGTGGTAGACCGCATGCTCGCGGCCTGCCCTGACTCCGTCATCGCCCGCTCACGCCGCGCGCGACTGCTCCCCTACCTCGGTGCCTCCAGCGGGGAGCAGCTCCAGGCTTGGGACGAGGTCTTACAACTACGCCCGCATCGCGTGGAGGCCCTCATGCAGTCCGCAGTAGTCTTGGCCAAAGACGGCTCCCTGGAGCGTGCTAGACAGCGCTTCAGCAAGGCGCGTGACCTCGACCGTGATCACCCCTCTCTTATCAGGAACCTCGCGCGCGTCGAGCTCTTCAGCGCTCGCGCTGTCGCAGGAGCTGACCTCTTGGATGAGCTGGAGGAGCTCGGGCGTGCAGACAAGCTCTGGCGCCTGGGTCTCGCAACAGACCTGCTCCTCGAGGGTATGCACCAAGAGGCCCGCGTGGTCCTAGAGCGCATCCAACTGCGCTTCCGAGACCTGACCGCAGAGAAGTGCTACCAGCTAGCGATCGAATACAGACGCTCGAGCGGAGACCCGCGCCAAGCGCGCGTCGCTGACGCCTTCGAGTGCACGGCACACAGGCTTTGGGCTCGACGGCACGCAGAGGGCGACGACTGGGACTCAGCTCGTCGTAGCTTCCGACAAGCGCTGCGCTTCGCCCGCCGCGATGACCTCTCACTCCCGCCGCGCTTCGAGCTCGAATTCGCTGCGATTCTGTGGCGCTGCAAGATGCCGATCGACGCTCGCGACGCCTTCCAACGCGCCGGAAATGACGCGGTCGCTTGGCGCGCGCTGCCTGACTGGGCAGGAGAAGCTCTCTTAGATCTACAGAGGAGTGATGAGGACAGCTGAGCTCGTGTTGAGCGCTTCGCTCCTCTTCACGAGCGCTTGCTCAGGGGGGCATAAAACTGTGCAGGCTCCACCCAGCCCAGCCCCTGAAGGGATGGTCTGGATCCCCGGCGAGCGCTTTATGATGGGCTCAGAGGGTCCCCTTGCTCTAGACGACGAGGGCCCGGTGCATGAGGTGAGCGTCTCAGGCTTTTGGCTCGACGCCCACGAGGTCACGAACGAGGAGTTCGCGCGCTTCGTTGAGGACACGGGCTATGTAACGACTGCGGAGCGCGCACCTACACTTGAGGAGCTCGCCGAGCAGCTGCCGCCAGGTGCTGAGCTTCCAAACGCCGCTGACCTGAGGGCCTGCTCGCTCGTGTTCACCCCCCCCCAATCCGGCCAGCAAGTGCGCGGTTTCCTCGACTGGTGGAGGGTCTCCGAGGGCGCGAGCTGGCGTCACCCAGAGGGTCTCGGCTCAGACCTCGAAGGTCGCTGGGACCATCCGGTCGTACACGTGAGCCATGACGACGCAGCGGCTTACTGCGCATGGGCAGGCGGCCGCCTGCCGACGGAAGCAGAGTGGGAGCTCGCCGCTCGCGGTGGCTTGGCCGGGGCTGTCTACGTCTGGGGGGATGAGAAGCCGGCGCAAGGCACGTGGCTGGCCAACACCTGGCAGGGTCCCTTCCCCTACCGTGACGAAGGGAGGGACGGGCACCCAGGGATCGCGCCCGTGGGCTCTTATCCCCCGAACCCTTACGGCCTCTTCGACATGTCAGGGAACGTTTGGGAGTGGGTCTCCGATTGGTACCGCCCTGACGCATACGCGCTGCGCGCCGCCGACCCTGCGCTCTGCGATAACCCAAAGGGGCCCGAGGCTCCCTATGACCCGACGGAGCCTTACGCGAAGAAGCGCGTCACCCGCGGCGGCTCGTTCCTCTGCGCAGACTCCTACTGCATCGGCTATCGCCCGAGCGCGCGCATGCGCACGACTGCAGATACCAGCCTCGGGCACACCGGATTCCGGTGCGCCCGTGACGCCTGAGGTCTCAGGGGCAGAACTCGATCTGGACCGCGTCGCTTAAGTTGTAGCTCTGACCCCCCGCGAACGGATCCCGGTACCAGGCTTGGAAGTTCCAGGTAGAGCCAGGGACGATGACTCCTGCGGAGGGAGTCTGCGTGTTGTCCACCGGGTGGGTGAGCGTGTTCCCGCTGCCAAACACCACAGGCAGTCGCTTCACCGACCCGCTCACACAGCGGAAGCCGTCACCGAAGGGCACCTCGATCTGATTCGGGCCGTAGAAGAAGATCGCCGGCTGGTTCGGGACGGGGCCTGCGCTCAAGACGAGGTCGTTGGCAGCGACGCTTGTCGAGCCTGCCACAGAGATGCTGGCTCCTCCGCCGACCGAGTTCGGCGCGGCTGTGCAGTAGGTCACGACCCCGCAGCCAGCGGAGGTTCCCTCTGCTGTGACGTCGATCGCGACATCAAGCGCGATGATGAAGTCATTCAGCACACCCGTGTAGAGACAGTTCGCTGTCCCCCCGGGAGGAAGGATCGTCGGGAGCGGGAAGGGCAGCGGACCAAAGGGGGCAGGGTTAGGGTTCGTGATGGTCTCGTCGATGCTCTGGACAACAGAGATCGTGATCGTCGCCGCGCTGCCTGAGATGTCGAGGGTCCCTGCGAGGAGATAATCGTTGGGTGTCGGCCCGATCGGGAAGAGGTTGCCCATGAGGTCGATGTTCCCGTTGAGCTCGGTGGGGACTGTCACTGAGAAAGCGTACCTGTCCGCAATCAGCGGATCGGGGGTGAGGACGGCGAGGGTGCTCGGCCCCGTCTGTTGAAAGCTCACGTCGGTGAGCGAGACGTTACCGAGCGGGATGGGGAGAGGGATCCCGCCGATGAACAGGGAGTCCGGGGCGAAGCTCCTGAAGGTCTCAAATATCAGGGTCACGGTGACGTCACCATTGCCTCCGGCGTCGCCAAAGGGGGCGAGAGAGAAGTCATTGACCTCAAGACCGAGACCCTCCACGTCGACCGCGAGGCGTAAGGAGCCCTCGGGGGCTCCGACGCTCGAAATCGCGACCTGGAAGTCGAAGTCACAGGTGACAGGCTGGTTTCCAGACCCACCGAAGATGCCAGGGAGCGTCTGGGTGCCACCAGGATTGGTCGCTGCGTCATAGTCACCGATGAGATCACCCGCGATCCCTGCGGTGGTGCTGCCATTTAAGGAGACGGAGCTCGCCGCCGTCTGGATCGTGAAATCGAACTCTTGGGCGGCGAAGAGAGCGGAGGAGAGGAGGAGGCTGTTGATCATGGAGAGGCCCTGGAGGTTCGCTTCGGAGGCGATTGAAAGGGGAATCTTGTGAACATTGAAGGATAACCGACGTCTCTAACTTGGGTAGTGTGAGGGCCGCGTGCTCTGACTCCCCCCCCTCCCTGCCCCCTAGGACCCCCACCCCCTGACATGCTGAAAGCAGATTCCGCTGGCCAGAACATCCTCGTCATTGAGGACGAGGAGAGCATCGCCTTTGGCGTCCGAGACGCCCTGCAACACCACGGCCACCAAGTAGACATCTGTATGGACGGCGAAGCTGGCTTAGAGCGAGCCCGCGCCGGCCGCTATGACCTCTTGGTTTTAGACCTCATGCTCCCAGGGCTCTCTGGCTTTGAACTCATCGAGAGACTCCGAGCCGAGGGCTCCCGTCTCCGCATCGTCGTACTCTCCGCAAAGTCCGATGAGTCGGACATCTTGCGAGGCTTGGAGCTAGGCGCTGATGACTATGTCTGTAAGCCCTTCTCACCACGTGAGCTCCTCGCGCGTATTGAGGCGCAGTTCCGGCGCTTTGAGATGGACACCGCGCCGCCCCCCGAGCTGCAGCTAGGCCCGGGCCTCTCAGTCGATCTGCAGCGACTTGAGGTGCACCGTGGGGAGGAGGTCATCGCGCTCACCCCCAGGGAGGGAGACATCCTCCGCTACCTCGTTCAGCATCGTGGCAAGATCGTCACCCGTGACGACCTCCTTGTCGATGTTTGGAACTACGCTAACGGCAATGTCGAGACGCGCACGGTCGACATCCACATCGTCGGTCTGCGACGCAAGATCGAGCCCGAGCCCGCGCAACCGATCTTGATCCAGACCGTTCGAGGCAAGGGCTATCGCTGGCATGACGCCACCTAGCGGCGCTGCTCGCTCATGGTGTTTGGCGACGGAGCAGAGCGAGGGAGCGGCGGCGGGCTCTGGTACGCGACCCAGCTCTTTATCCTCCTGCTCGTCTTGCCTGGGACCTACCTCGGCTACGAGCAGTGGCGCACGATGCGGGTCGAGCGCGAAGAGGCGCTGAGCGCGCTCCCCACTGGGGTAAATGACAGCGCGGACCGTCTCGTATTAGCGATCAGAGCACGCTATGAAGAGCTCTTAGAGGCTGAGATGTACCGCCCCTTCTGGCACTACCGGAAGGAGTACCACCCGATCTCGACCCAAGGTAAAGACCTCGCGCTCGTCCCCTCTCCGCTACTGAGCGAGCCGCTCCATGCCGGAGTCCAAGCCCACTTCGCATATACGTTGGACGAGGGCCGAGACGCCATGGTCCACCTCTTCCTCGGCTCCGACATCGAGCCTGAGATGTACAACGCCATGGAGGAGGACCTCACCCTAGTCGCGGAGGAGATCGTAGGCCTTGACTATGACGAGGGCACAGCCCTCTCGTTGGAAGCCCTCACCGACGTGAGCTGGTCAGCATTCATAGCGCCATTGGTCGCAGATGCCCTAGACAGTCGCTCTGAAAAGATCCCCCTCCCTCACGCTGCCGTCAACCTCTCTCGGGAGACGGACATTGACTGCTTGAGGGACAATCTCCCTGCGCTCACCGACCTACAGGAACTCGAGGTCACAACCCTCACTACGAGCTTTCGAGTCAGATCTCTCCTCGACCAAAACAGCACTCCCCGTCTGGTGGCCACACGCCGAGTCTTTGTGGACTCTCCTGAGGGGCTCACTGGCGCGCTGCCCGACTGTTTCCAGGAGGCCTCTTACGGCACCACCCTCGTCCAGGGCTTCTTCCTCGATCGCGCTTGGCTCTTGGAGAGGCTCCCCGCGAAGACAGCATCGACAGCCATTCCCACCCACCTAGAGTTCAGCCGCGCTCCATGTCGACCGGCAGAGCCTGAGCCTCCTACAGCTAGCTTGGTGGAGGTCTCACGCTCTCTCTTCGAGGAGCTTGAGATAGAGACTTCCGGCGCGGCCAAAGACTCCAAAGATGACAAGATCTTCATCTCCTCTGACATCGCCGATGTTGAGGCCGTCTACGATCGCCGCTGGCAGCAGTTCCTCGCCACCTTCGCCATCCTGTCCGGTGCCCTCGGCACAGGGTTGTTCCTCCTCCTGCGCAGCGTCCGCTCGAGCGTCAGAGACGCTTCGAGGGCTCGCAACTTTGTCGCGGCAGTGAGCCACGAGCTCAAGACACCCGTCGCGGCCTTGCGCCTCTACGGAGAGATGCTGAGCGAAGGCTGGGCAAAGGACGAAGAGAAGCGGGCGGAGTATCACCAGCGCATCGTGCGTGAGAGCGAGCGCCTTGGGCTCTTGGTAGATCGCGTGATGCAGAAGACCCGCCTCGAGTCGACGACCGTAGACCCTGTTGAGATCGATCTCGGCGCGCTCGTAGCTGAGCTCGTCGCCGAGTTGGCTGCGGGGAGAGGCGACGTCCAGCTCGAGATCAAGCCTGACCTCTCGCTCGCCCTCGCTGACCCTGAGGGAGTGCGCTCCATCCTCGAGAACCTCGTCGAGAACGCCCGGAAGTACGCCAAGTGTACAGCCGCTCAGCCTGTGGAGGTCACCCTCGAGATGATCAGCGGGCGCCCCGCGCTGATCGTCTCGGACAAGGGTCCGGGCGTCCCCATGGAGGAGCGCAACCAGATCTTTGACGCGTTCTACCGGACCGGCGATGAGGAGCGACGAGCGGCGAAGGGCATCGGCCTAGGCTTGCACCTCTCAGCCCTGCACGCGAGCGCCATGGGGGCAGAGCTGAAGGTCACTGATCGCCAAGGCGGCGGAGCGAGCTTCTCTCTGCGGTTCCGCACAGGCGACGGCGCTACTCTTCGGTGATCGTGACGCTGAGCTCGAACTCGCCCTCGCTCTCGCGATACATCTCCATCGAGCTCTCGCCCCACTCCCTGATGGTCTCAGAGATGACGCTGACGTCACCCTCGAGCTCGAGCTGCGCAGGCCGGCCCTCTTCGATCGCGAACCAAAGCTTGCCCTCGAGCTCCGCCTCGTAGCTGACACCCATGAGCGAGGCCCCGGCCTCGAACTCTAGAGCACGTCCGCCACGGCCGCCGCGGCCCCCGCCCCTCTCACGCTGCGGGGGCTCATACTCTCCAGAGGCCTCGAAGCTGAGCGCGATGAGATAGCACTTCACCCCGTCGAGGTCCTCCTCCATCGCCTCGAGGGTCGCCTCCCCCTCCCACTCAGCTTGGACAAGGGCGCCGAAGCTGCCCCCGCCGCGCATGCCGCCGCGCCGCCCGCCACGGCCGCCACGCCCACCACGGCCACCGCCCTCGCCTTCCGGAGTCCCGACGCGTCCGCCGTAGAGGGCGCGCTCTATATCGAGGCCCAAGACCGCGCGAACAGCGTCGTTGTCAAGCTCCCAAGAGTCGCCCTCTCCCACCTCTTCGGTGGGCAGCGCGAAGTCCAGCGCGAGCCCGAGCTTGTGGCCCTCGAGCGCCTCCTCCTCTTCCGGCTCGACCCCGTCCTCGACCTCACAGACGACCTCGTCTTCTTCGATCTTCAGGGCGAGGGTGACCTCATGCAGTCGACCCTCGCGCTCGTTCTCCATCTCCTCGTCGCCCCATGCCTGGACTGCGGAGGTCTCGACGGTCTCAAAGGCTCGCAGCGCCTGAGTCGGCGCGCCGGCCTTGTCGACGTCCTGTATCGTCTCACGGACAACCACCGTGCGCGTCTCACTCGAGCTAATGTCCCCTCGGTCAGGCATCTCCATCGGCTCTCCGTCTCTTACGATCTCGAAGGCGACCTGAGTCATCTCGAGGGTGCACTCGCTCTCGATGAGCAGCTCCCGCTCAGCTGTGTAGTTCGTCTTGGGCTGCACGCCCTCATAGAGGGCAGTTGTGGCGAGCGAGAGGAGGATGAGGCTGCGCATAGTGGGCTCCTTGAATTGAGCGATTTGGAGTCAGGGACCCTTCGGGTCGGCCCCCATTCAACAGCCCCCCGGGAGATATCACCTCAAGAAAGTGAAAACACCACCGAGACCCTACATGGGCGGTTCTATTTGCCTTTTGTGAGCTCAGGCTCGGACCTCGAGATCTTGAAGAGCTCTCTCCCCTCGTGGTCGATGAAGCGCGCCGTCCAGCGCGGGGGCTCGACGGTGCTGTCAGCCTCAAAGGCCATAAAGTTCTGAGTGTTACCAGTGTCAAAGAGCAGCCCAGGGTGAGGCTGCTTCGCTGTGAGGATGGTGGAGTTCGCCATCGGTGATGTGATCAGCTCGACGAGCGGGTAGCCCACCCACTCTTCGACGTCGTGGCGGACGACCCTCGAACGATGGATGTCACCTCCGATCAGGACGGCGCCAGAGATCTCATGTTCACCTAAGAAGCGGAAGAGGCGCTCGCGCTCGTGCGGATAGTTCCCCCAGTGGTCTGACTTGTTGGGGCGCACGGACTCATTCCAAATCATGCCGGTCGTGAGCAGCTTGAAGGGCGCGGTCGAGGACTTAAGTCCTCCCTCTAGCCAGCTCCACTGAGCAGCGCCTAGGAGCGTCAGGCGCTCAGGGTCCGAGACCGCTGGCGCCGTCCCCGCGTACCAGCGAGCGTCCATGAGGAAGACCTCGACTGGTCCGCGACGGAAGCTCCGATAGATGCCCCCCGAGCCGTCCCCCGCAGGAGGGCCAGCGTGGTACTCCAAGTGAGCTCGCCTAGAGTTCTCCTTCCCAGCCATCCTGCCGTCCGTGTCGTTCTTGCCGAAGTCGTGATCATCCCACGTAGACCAAGACGGCACTCGTCCGAGCACGGCGCTGATAGCAGGGTGCCCGAGGAACTCACGATAGCGGCTGCGCTGGACAGCGAGATCAGTCGTGTCGATGTACGGAGTGTCCCCGAGGAAGACCATCGAGTCGCAGCCTTGCCGCTGTATCTGAGTGAAGGTCGCGAGCTCTGGAAAGCGGCGCTCGCTCGCGCAGGAACCGAACGCCACCTGAACCTTGGACGGCGCCCCCAAGGCAGGCGCGGTCTTGAGCTCTCCTTCTCCCACCTGCTCCTCACCGCGGTGGATGCGGTAGGTCCAGGCGCTGGCTGACGGGAGCCCATCAAGGAGGAAGGTGACGGTGAGGTCCTGCTCCTCCGAGGCGACCGCGTTGACTCGTAGCTCTCGCTCCCCTCCCTTTAGGGAGGCGGTGAGGCTCAGCTCTCCCGGCTCAGCAGCCCGCGCCCAGACATAGGCGCGCTCATGATCCACGTGCCCTAGATAGGGCCCGAGAGAAAGTCCGTCAGAGAGGGCGGCGAAACTCAGGAGGAATGCTGCAGTGATCATGAACCGATAGATAAACAGACGAACTCCCAGAGGAGCCCAAAAAACGGCCTCTAAGCGCGAAGACAGGGTCTCGTTTGCGATCTGTGATAGATCGGCGTACGAGAGGGCCTGCGACGCAGCCAGAGGCGGGGTCTCACGGAGCCCTTCCCAGCTGTCCCCCGTCGCATCTATGAGCACTTCCCACAAGGAACGCGCCGCCTCCCCCCCTGACCCATGGTGGTCCAGAGGGAGACGCGCCGTCTCGCTCGACCTCCTGCGCAGGCAGCTCGCCAGCGGGGAGGCCAAGCGTGCCCTCGTGCTCGGCGCAGGGGCGGAGGCGCTGCGCGCAGAGCTCAAGCCGCTCTGCCAGGAGGTCCGCTGCCTTGAGGCCGGCTCGGTCTCTCAGCTAGAAGAGAGTCAAGGCCCCCTCCCCTTCGAGGATGAGCGCTTTGACCTCATCTGCGCCCTAGATGTGCTCAGCGAAGCGGCAGATGACTCTGCCCTCATCTGCGAGCTGCGGCGCATCCTCTCCCCTGAGGGGCTCCTCATGCTCGCTGTGCCAGCCCACCCTTGGCTCTACAGCGACGAAGATGAGGGACCCCGCCGGCGCTACACGCGTCGCTCGCTCGCGAAGCTCCTCACGGAGTGTGAGCTCACAACCGAACGCAACACCTACGCGAACAGCCTGCTCTTCGCGCTGATGGCCCCCGCCGCCCTCGCTGCGAGGCTCGTCGATGTCCCTACTGAGCGACACCTCCCGATACCAAGGCTCGCAGACGAGCTCTGCTATCAAGCCTTCGCGGCGGAGCGCTTCCTCTCGAGGCACGTAGACCTTCCTCTCGGCCAGACCTTGGTCGCGATCGCGCGTCGCCGCGAGTCGACGGGCTGGCTCAAACCGGCCCGCGCGAGGGAGAGCATCCTGCCGAAGCTCGGCAGGGTTCAAACCGCCTGCTGCTAGCCGGGCTCAGCGACCCTCTTCAGCGCTGGTCGCAGAGTCCTCTGCGCTGTTGAGGTAGTACGCAAAGTTCTCCGCGAGGAAGCCCTTCGACTCATCCGTCTCAAAGTCGAAGGTCGAGGAGAGGAAGCTGGAGATGGACTCCTGCTCTAGCTGTGCGCGCTGGATGTTGAGGTCCTGCGGCTGCATCTTCGAGACGTCCGCAGGGCGAGTCGGACCGACGAGCACGAGGAAGACCTTGTCCTTCTCTCGTGAGGGCTTGGCGATCGAGACGACGCCCTCCTCCTCAGAGAAGAACTGCGGGTTGAATCGCAGGAACTCTTCGATGGCGGGGGTCTCCTCACCAGGCGTGAAGGAGAAGTTCCGCTCGGCGAAGTCACGACGCTTCACGGTCAGATCTTTTTGAGCGTGAACGCCCGTGTTGTTCGCAGCCTCTGCGAACTGTTCCGGAGTCGTCTTGGGCTTCCAGTTCTCTGCGGCCTCTCCGGTCGTGCGCTCACCGACGCGGTCGCGGATGCCCTCAAGGGTGAACTTAGCGCGGGTGGCCGCGGCGTCCTGAATCCAGGCCTGCGCGACCTCTACCTCAATCTCAGGAAAGTCGGGCAAGGCGCGAGGCAAGCGCTCTTTGACCCGGCTCGCGACGAGCCCGCCAGAGCCGACGCGAAGGCTCGGAGAGAAGCTCGCAGCCTGGGTGAAGCGCAAGGAGTTACCCAGGTCTTCTCCCACCCAATCGCCCTCGAGCTCGTTCCAGTCTTCCAGCGAACGCGCGACCCCATCAGCGCTGAAGCTGAGCCCCAGACGCTCACACTCTGCAGCGAGGTCAACCTCTTCGCCCTCTGTGACCCGCCGCTGGACGTCCAGGTGCCAGTCAGCGAAGGAGTAGTAGATCGGCGCCTCTTGCAGACAGATCGCTTCGACCTCTTCAAAGGTGAAGAACGGGCTCTCAGGCTCGGCCTCATCGGCAGGGGCCTCTTCGCCCTCTGCTGCCTCGCCCTCGGCAGCGGCCTCCTCCTCGGCGGGACGCTGAAAGCGCGTGCCTAAGAAGCCGTTGTAGTAGTCGCGCGCCTTCGCGGCGGGGTCTTCGTCTTCAGGGCGCGGATAGGCCGCGAGGAGGAGCTCTCCAGCGCCCTCAGCAGAGGGCAGCGGGAGGACAGCGAACTCAGCGTCCAGGCGCTCAGGCGAGAAGAACTTGCTCTGCTCCAAGACCGGCAGGGCCAGGAGCCACGCATTGAGGCCTTGGGTGTCGGGCAGATCAGCTTGGACGTCAGGCTCGAAGTCTGCGGTGTTCGCCTCGACATAATCGAAGGAGTACTCGGTGTGCCCGACCTGCCAGTTCTTGACAAGCTGCTCATGGTCAACAGAGCCGACCCCTAGAGCAAGGTAAGTAGTAAAGCGCTGCACCAGCTGCACCTCGCGTAGGGTGGCCTCGAATTGCTTCGGGGTGATCCCTCGACGACCTTGGATCCAATTCCTATAGCCGCCGATCTCTGCGGGGAAGATGCTGAGGATCAGGTTCTTGAGGTCTTCGTCTGTCACGCGCACGCCCGCCTCGCGAGCGAGGTCTGACATGACGATCAAGCGAGCGACGTGCTGATCTTTGCGGAGGTCGATGGGCTGGAGGCCGTAGACGCTGTTGAGCTGGTCGAGGACGGAGATACTCTGACCAGTGAACTGGTTCTGTCCGAGGACGCCTTCGAGGAAGGAGTACTCGCGGCGCTTGGCGAAGAACTCACGCGTGTCGAGAGACTTGGCCGTACCATCCATACCCTCCCATGAGAGGTACACCTCGCTGGTGTCTCCCCCACCCTCGAAGGTAGAGAGCATCGGCCCTGTCATAGCGAAGGCCAGGCAGCCGAAGATCATCGCCGACCACACGAGGATGGTCTTGATCTTGCTCTGACCCTTGGGGATCGCGATCGCCTCGGCCTCACGCTGGCGGGCCAGCTCTTCGGGGCTCTCGAAACTAGGGACGTCGCTTTTGGGCTTCTTGGACATGATGAATCAGGGGTGCCGGGAGAGGTCCCGGGGATTGGTCGTGCCGCAGAGTGTAAGGAGGCCTCGGAAGGGGCCGCAAGGAGGGGACCTCTAGAGGTCAGTCCCTAGTCAACTCGTCATCTCTGGGCAGGTCCTTGAGGGCTCCTAGGCCGAAGCGCTCCAAGAATTCACGAGTGGTGCCATATTGGAGCGGGCTGCCGGGCTGTTTTGCCCTTCCTACGACCTTTACAAGGCCTCTGTCCACCAGGCTGCGCAGCATGGGGCCTGCCCCGACGCCGCGGATCGCCTCTACCTCGCCCTTTGTCACAGGCTGTCGGTAAGCCACGATCGAGAGGGTCTCGAGGCTCGCAGGGCTCATGCGCTCCGTACGGCGGGAGATGACCAGTTCACCCAAAACAGGGTCGAGGTCAGCGGCGGTGAGAATCCGCCAGCCGCCCGCGATCTTCCTGAGCTCCAGAGGCAGTCCGCTGCCCCCTAAGCGCTCTTCAAGCCCTTTGAGGGAGGTCGTGACGCGCTTCGGATCGGGGCGTCCGAGGAGCTCCGCGAGCTTTCGGCTAGAGAGTGGCTCAGGAGAGGCATAGATGAGCGCCGTGAGGCGTCGATCCAGCTCCTCGTCAGAGAGGTCCTCACCAGGTCCGAGCTTGGAGGGAGCCTCCTTGGCCTCTTCGCCCGTTGCCGGAGGCGTGGCCTCCAGCTCGGGCTGGGTCTCCTCAGGAGCTTCGTTCTCCTTCACGAGGACACCTGCTTCGCTCGACTCTTCATTCATGTGGGCAGGATCTAGGAGAGAGGGGCCGGTTTCAAGTGTGCATTTTCCGCAGAGGCGCAGAATAGGGCGCTACAGGGCCGGCTCTCCCGCGAGTTGGAATAGGGGCGTGATATCGACGGGGTGTATGGCCTCCATACTCTCCTTCCACTGCCAGAACTCAGCGTCCTCGACACCTCGCTCATCTAGGCTGGCCTCTACCCTCTCTCGGACCTTGGTCCAAGCGCCCCCGGCGCCCTCATAGCGCGCGTCGACGCGGACCAGGAGGAAGCGGCCTTGCTCCTCGAAGGGCCCTGCGACCTCCCCCAGAGACGCCTCGAAGGCGACCGTACCCAAGAGGGTCTCACCGCGGATCACAGCCGACGCGCGGCCGCCCTCCTCAGCGGAGCGGTCTATGCTGAGCTCTCGCGCCAGGGCGCTGAACTCCTCCCCCTTGGCATGCCGCGCGAGGGCCTGCTGCGCGCTCTCTAAGTCTCCGGTGAGCAAGATCCGCACGTCGGCGCGGTCCTGACTAAGGAACCAAGCGCGCACGACCCGCTGAGCTAGCAGCTCTCGCTGGACCCGACCGCGCAAGCGGTCCTTGAACTGAGCGGGGTCTAAGCCGAGGCGGGTTGAGATCCACTCGTCCAAGCTCATCCCAGGTGCGCTCTCCTCGACCTGCTCAGCAACCTGTCCGAGCGCGGCTGCTTGGGCTGTCGCCAAGAGCTCATCACTCAAAACGATCCCCAAGCGCTCGGTCTCTAAGGCCACGAGCTCAGCGAGGACCAAGCGCTCGAGGGCCTGCCGCATCAGGGCAGAGTCCTCGTGCATGCACTCTTTGATGAAGTCGTCGACTCCGATCTCTTTCCCTCCGACTGTGGCGACGACAGGCATGGTGGCCTCAACCACGATCGGGGTCGGGGTCAGAGCCGGGCCAGCGGTCGCGCTAGCCTGCGGGTTCGGGCGAGGACCTTGGCAGGCCGCGAGCGCGAGCGCGAGCAGGGCGCCTTGGGTGCGCGTGATCATCCGTGCCTCCCTAGCGATAGCGGATACGACGTACGCGGCCGATGCCCTTGCAAGTGTCACACCCGAGGGTCGCGAGCCCGCCGCGACCGCGCGCCTCTTGACCGCCTCCGCGTCCGCCGCCGCCCTGGCTGGCAGAGCCTCGCGAGTCTGAGACGACGACCTCGATCACTCCGCGCCCCCCGCAAGTCGGGCAGTTGCGCAGCTCCGGCGGATCCTTGATCTCCATGTCGCCAGAGTTCTCGGCGTAGTAGGCGACGATCCAGCTCGAGCGGGCGCTCGCAGAGAGGGTCTTCCAGAAGCCCTCGGCGTCATCGTCTCCCTCTCCTCCGGCGAGCGCAGAGCTCCGGCCCGCGGTCTTCTGACTTTGGAGGAACTTGCGGATCTTCTCTTCAAGGGCAGCGCGCTCTGCGTCGACCTCGCTCGTGCCAGCTGCAGGCTGTGAAGACTGCGGACTCCCCGCGAGGGCGGAGTCTTCTCCGAGCAGCCAAGTGCCCAGGCCGTAGGACGCGACCCGATATCGCGAGACCTTGCGCTCCAGCCACATCTGGAGGACCTCGTCCTCCTCAAGCTCCTTGTCCCACTCGCGCGCGTCGTCCACGACGGCAGTCAGGATGTCTTGATGGAGCTGCTCCTCAGCGAAGCCGAGGGCCTGAGAGAAGCCCATCTTGCGCGCAGCCTGCGCAGCGAGCCGCTCTGTCCAGCGGTACCAGCCGCGCTGTACGACCTCACGGACGTAGTCCTTCTGCGCGTCCTCGACGCGCTTCGTGAGCTTTAGGCGGTCGCCCTCGAGGGGGCTGTCGGGGAACCTGTCAGGAAAGGTAGAGAGCTTCTGCAAGGCCTCATCGAACTGCTTCCGGCGCTTGAGCAGATCGACCTCCGCGAGGTACTCAAGCTGCACCTGCTGCTCGACCTTCTTGGTCGTGCGCACGATCAGCCCAGGCATCTCAGCGCTGCGGAAGTCAGGGTCAAGCTGCTGGATCGCCATGTACGCGCCGAGGGCTTCGGTGAAGGCGAGGATCTGCTCACAGAAGCTGCCGAAGTCGTAGAGACCTTGCGCGTCGAGCGGCGGCGCCTCAGCGAGGCGCTTCTGGATCAACTCCTCTCGGGTGTAGACCTCGAGGGCAGGGACCTGCACACCGCTAGAGACCGCACGGACCCGCGCCGCAGGGACGTCGATGAGCCCAGTCTCTGTCTTCACTCGGATCCGGCCTTCGCCCTGGTCCACGATGAGCCCTGTGACCTCTTTGCCATCGACTAAGACGAGGCGGTCTGCGTCTACGTAGAGGACTTCACTAGAGGTGTCGATGTAGCCATAGTCCGTCCGCAGCGACCGCTCCTGCGCAGGATCCAAGAAGGTCCATGAGAGGCGCGCGACCCCGCCGGTGTCGAGGCGGCGGAAGACGATCCCATCGGGCGTGTGCTCGAGCACCTCACCCCACTGAATCGCGCCGCTCCTGAGGCGCAACATCGTAGGCGTACCATCGGAGGGCTGCGCTTGAGGCGCGAAGCTGAGGGCGACGAGGGCCGCCAATGAACACAGGGTGGTTCTAGTCATAGGTCTCATCACTTTACTTCTTGTCCGGGCAATGCGCCGGACTTCTCCACGAAGCGCCTCCTCAGGCGCTCTCCGAAGGAGATCTCCCGGAGCAAAATCCAGGTGATCTGTTTGTTGCGCTCAACGCCGCCAGTGGTCCAGGTGATGTCCACGTCGACGCGGTACTCCCGCGGGAGGTTGGGGTTCTGTGTAGGGGTAGCGGAGTAAACCACCTGAGAGAGACCGGGGACCGCGCGATCGACGAAGGTCTTTGGAGAGCCGACCTCACCATCTTCGCCGTCGAGCAGCGGGTCATAGGGGAACATGTTGGCCTCGAGGTCTGCGCGCACAGCCTCCACTGCGGTGGCCGCCGCGGTCCTGAGCTGCGCCGCCCGAGTCATAGAGGCGCCGAAGGTGAGCATGGATAGGATCGCCGCCGCTCCGACGAGCAAGATCCCCATCGCGAGCACGACCTCGACGATCGTGAAGCCGGCCTGAGCGCCTCTCTTGGGGAGCCTCAAAGCTTCCAGTCCTCTCGGTAGGTTGGGATGATCACCTCGCGCACCACAGTCTCCCCGTGAGAGATGCGAGCGCCCGAGTCATGCGGTTCAGCCTCTGTGCCGCGCGCGCCACGCTCAACGGTGAGGCGGCGGCCATTCTTCGACTTGACCTTCATCCACTCTGCGTCGACGCGCATGTAGCTGCCGACCTTGGGCACGCGCGTCTCATCATCCACCGTTATGGCCACGTCTGACGCCGCTATGTAGCTCGAGATGCGCGTCCTGCGGAGACGCTGAGTCGGGTCCTCGAACTCCATTGCGATCCGCACGCGGCGCGGGAGTAAGGCCTCCTCCCCCACCCGAGGCATCCCACTGGGCGGCTCGTTCCACTCGTGCCGGGTCTCGTCCGGCCGGGCCGAGCGCCAAGCGTCCCAAGAGGTCGCGGCATCCTCGAGCCCACCTCCGAGGGTCCAGCCGTCGTTTACGGAGCTGGTCTGCGTAGCGAGGAGGACCTGGAACCAGAGCATGCCGCCAGTGAGCTCATCGAGAGAGCCAGCCGCCACGCTGCCGTCGCGCTTCACATAGCTCGCGTCGAAGAAGGAGACGCTCGGCTTGGGCGCCTCAGCGGACGCGCTGAGCCCGCCATGGACGAGGCGCTCACCTCGCCAGAGGGTGCCGACGCTGCCGTCCTCACGGCTAGGGAGCACCGCCCAACAAACCTCTGTGAGGTCAGGGCCATCCACCGTCTGCTGGGTCTGCAGCGCGACCCGTGCCGCGTCTGAGGCCGATGCCTGACGGACCAAGCGAATACGCGGCCAGACCGTCTCACGGCCGCCGTCTGAGTTGGTGTCAAAGGTCTCCCACTCGACGACGAGGTCTCCGCGTGAGCCGCCCTCTAGGCTCTGGAAGTCCCGAGCGATGAGCTCCAAGACCGCCGTCGAGGTCTCCATCTGGTTCCTCCGGACCTCGCTCTTACGCCAAGTGACCAGCGTCCCCTCAAGGAGCTCAAAGACCGCGAGGGAGAGGAGCGCGAAGAGCCCGACCGCGAGGACGAGCTCGAGCAAGGTGAGGCCGCGGCGGCGCTCTCTCGGCCTGAGTGACCTCATCGGTTCACGCTCCTCAGGGTCATGGAGGGGGCGCGATAGAACACGCCGAACTCGCTGAGACGCGGGGCGGCCTTCCAGCCGTGCGACATCCCGGTCACCGCGTCGAAGGAGCCCGAGGCATACTCGACGAAGAAGCGCGCCTCGAAGAGGTCCGTCGCCGCGCCGGTAGCGATGGTGTCGCCGCCCTCTAGCCCCTTGGTGTAGAGGTCGAGGCCAGGCGTGTCGTTCGGTGAGGCGTCCCAAGGGACCGAGGCATCCGTCCGCACGAGGGCCCGCAGAGAGGGCCCGCCGGTTTGGACGTCCTCATGCTGCCAGTAGAGGCTCTCGTGCCACGCGCCCGGCTGAGCGACCTCGAAGGAGAAGTACGAGAGCTCCGGCGCGTCGGCCTGCTGCGCCCAGCGATCCCAGTAGCGGAATGGGAAGAGGATGACGGGCTCGCCCGCGCCGTGGCTCTGGGCGAGGGTGCCGTA
Organism: Planctomycetota bacterium; assembly: GCA_022446815.1. Lineage (GTDB taxonomy): Bacteria > Planctomycetota > UBA1135 > UBA1135 > JAKVCE01. The sequence goes on along the minus strand of JAKVCD010000005.1, from coordinate 132,588 downwards.
GCGCCCGCGGAAGAGCCCGGGGCCCCGACCGTCCTGCGCGCCAGGCACCGTGGAGGCTGAGGGCATCTCAAGGGAGCCGGAGCGCTTCCTGGTGTAGTGGATGAGCTCTTCGTTGATCAGCACGGTCCCCTCGTTCGGGAACTCCTGAGTGCTCGCGAGCGGGATGGTGGAGTCGCCGCCACCTAAGCCACCGGAGAGCGTGCTCACTGTGAAGTGCGAGAGGAACTGAATCGGCTCCCCGTGCGCGTGCGGCTGAGGGGTCGTCCCCAGCATCCCGCGGCCGTTCGGTGCGACCGTGATCTCCGCAGACTCCGGGTCGCGTGACTCGTAAGCGATGATCTCATCGCCGATGCGCAGCAGCCCCCCGTCCTCTGGGAGCTGGTTGAGGTAGAGGATCGGTGTACCGAACGAACCTTGAGGGAAGCGGATCACCTGACCGAAAGCTGTCGTGTTTCCCTCCTCACCAGTCCATGAGGAGGCGACGTTGAAGTAGCTCGCTCCCTCTCCAAAGTCATTCGAGAGGCGCAAAGCTCCACCTTGGAAGGTCTCCTCATCCGCTGTCCCCAGCTCAAAGGGGATCACGCTCTTTCCGAACTCGGTCGTGCCAAAGATGAGCTCATCCACGAGCGCAGCCGGGACAGGGAGCTCTCCCTCGCGAACGCTGCCGCCGATCGCCACCTGAGTCACCTCTCGAGGTCTCTCACCAGAGGGGAAGGAGGTCACGCGGCAAACCCTCCGCATCTCATGAATCGGCCGCCCGCCTATTGCTCCTTGGAATGAGAGCAGCGGCTCTGGGCAGGCTCGGTCGAAGGCGATGTAGGCCGTCGCGTTGCCCTGCCCCACAGTCCTCGTAGAGAAAGTCACGCCTGAGTCGCTCGCCTCGACAGTGTTCGTGTCGGGTTGCTCCCAGCCGTGGACGAGGACCTGGGTCGCAGGCCGGTGATAGCGGTGAACGAGCATCGGCCAGCCGGGGTGAGCGATGTCCCCTTGAAATACGAAGGCTGGGTCAAAGCGGCCGGGATTTCCGGTGTCGGTGCCGCCCTCAAAGACCTTCACCACCGGCAGGATCTGCGTCCCTGCTGCGTGCTCTTGGGGGTAGGTGCCCAAGACACCGCGATGCTGGAAGAGCTCGCGAGCCCCCCGGGTGATCGGGAGCTCCTCGTCGCTAGGCTCACCCAGAATGGGCTGCCACTGTGCACCGAGGGCCGCCGACTCTACAGAGGGCGCTCTGCTCTTAGCGCTGGGGAGCCCAGCGCTCCCTCCACCGCCTGGTCCGCCCCCGCCTGGTCCGCCGGCGCCGGGGCCTTGGGGGTCGTTGATGTCCTCCTCATCGATATTGTTGAGGAGATAGACGCGCAGCTCTTCAAGGGCGCCCGGATCATCGCGCACGAGCTGCTGGTAGGTCGGCTCAAACCAGTTGTAGCAGACCCACTCTGTGAGCTCGCCTTCATCCTGCTGGGTGAGCTGAGCGAACTGTGGGTTCTCCGCGTCTGCGGCGAGGAAGCCGGAAACCTCGCTCGTCCCAGGCACGGGGATGGAGATCGGAACGACGAAGCAGCGGCGCCTGAGGATCGTCTGGACCAAGACTCCTTCAGCGTTGGAGACCGACCACTCACTCAAGAAGGCACGAGTGCCGCCGAGGGGCACATCCTCGTCGCTAACGAGGTTCTCAAGCTCTGTACAAGAGTCTCCGCGCGCTGCGATGTTTAGGGTCTGCCCATCCCAGCCGGAGTAGCGGAAGACTTCGACTCCACCGATCTCGACGTTGTTGATCGTCTCGTTCACGTCGTTGAGACCAACGCTGACGCCGACTTGGATCATCGCTGCGTAGCCGCCGTCGGGGCTGAAGGCCGCCATCACCTCAGCGTCTGCCTCTGCATCTTCAGCGTCGGGGCGCTCCGCCGCGCCGAGGATGAGGCCAGTGACCGCGCTCTCTGGCCCGCCGATGCCCCACCCTAGGGGGAACTGCACAGGGGTGGTTTGACCAGGGGGTAGCAGCTGAACCGCGACCGGATCCCCGCGAGTCTCTGAACCACCCACGACGCCCTTCAAGACGCCCACGCGCCAAGGACCGAGCTCGCTCGCGAGGGTCGCGCTCCCGCTCGGGACGTCAGAGGTGAAGGGCAGACTGTAGCCATAGACCTGAACGGTCGTGCCGGCCTCATGCGTAAGGTCGATGTCCTCAAGGTTGTCCGGAATGGGCTCGTCACCGCCGCTCCATCGCACCCTCGCGTTACGGCCCCCGAAGCCCGCCATAGGGCCGACCTCGTTGTAAGTGGCGTCCAGCCCATTACCCGAGAGGACGTACTCGATGAGCTCCTCTCCGATACGCGCGACCCCGCGCGGCGGGAAGCCCTCGGTGTCCTCCAAGGGTATGAAGGAGGAGTCCATATCGATCGACGCGGTCAGGCGCGTGAGTCCAGGAGTGCGCACCCCGTGGGTCGTGCCGTTCACGAAGAGAGACATCTGGTCTGGGCGCGAGCCCGCGACGTCAAAGGCTAGGTGGGTCCAAGTGTCCACAGGGATCCCAGGCCCTTCGCCCTGAGCGATCGCAAAGCGCAGCTCGCTCCACTCCTGCTCCGGCGTATCGGGGTGGTCGCCGCCTGCATCACGCAAGCGCAAGACCAAGTCCTCACCCTCCATCACCAGCGAGATCCGGTCCGTATCTACAGAGCTACCAGCGAGGTCAAAATAGCAAGCGTCGCCGACCTCCCGTGGCTTGACCCACATGGAGAACCAGAGCTGTCGCGCCCGACCGTCGTCATCCGCAGCGTACTGGACCTTATCGTCAGTAGCCGAGCGCCGGACAGAGCCGTCATAAAGGAAGCGCCCCTCGGTAGAGCGCGTCTCGTGATCAAAGTGAAGGACGCGACCTTGACGTTGTCCCTCCTCATCGCTGCGCGCGGGCGCGAGCTGCGCCCAGTCGTCTTGCTCCGTAGAGGGGAAGACCCGCTCTGGCGTCGGCGCCTCATCGCCCAGCTGGGCTGAGTTACCTGTCACACCGGGGAGGTACAGCTGGCCTTGATAGGTCCCGAGCTGAGACCAGAGCCTGCTCGGTGGGATCGAGCCAGCGGGGTCAAAGCGCGTCGTAGCTGCGGGGCCCGTCATCCAATAGGGGGCCGCGCGCGTGAGCCGGAGCGCATCCTCGAAGTCAGCCTGGCGGGCCCAGAGCGACATCAGCTCGCGCTGGGGGACGACGAGCTCGACCGTCTCTCGCACCGCCGAGAAGCGCTCGACCCCGCTCCGGGCGTTGACGGCGGCGCGCAGCTCCAGGTCGAAAACCTCCCGTGTCGTGAAGGCCACCGGCATGGTCGAGTACTCGAGCGAGAAGTCGTTCGCGTTTAGGGCGTTGGTGTAGACGGCGACCGCGTCCCAGGGGTCCAAGAAGGCGCCCCCACCTCGCAAGAAGACCTCAGGGACCACTGCAGCGTCTTGAGGCATGTCGTCGAGGCCTCCTGCGGGGAGGACGACGCGCCGCAGGAAGTCCTCGAAGCCAGCGAGCGGGCGCGACTCGATGATCACGTCCGCTAGCTGCTCAGCCTCTTGCGCCGTGACGCGAGAGTTGCGATTGCGGATCTGGAGGTTCGTGAAGAGGAGCTGGAGCACCTCCTTGGAGGCGGTGTTGATGTTTACAGGCCTGCGCGCCAAGACCCTCACCTCCGCCTCAAAGGCGCGGAAGTCGTTGGTCAGGGCGCGGTCCAACCGCAGCGCGCCGTTGTTGGAGACGCTCTGGATGAGGGCGTACTCCTTGAGCTCACCCTCGCGGACCTCGATGGTGGAGCCGACGTTGAAGTAGCGCGGCGAGTCCACTCGGATCGTCCCGGTCACGCCACCTTGGACGCCGCTCACTAGGCGCTGCGGCCGCTGCCAGCGAGAGCCATCTCGACCAGCGCCGTAGCAAGTGCCTAACTCGCGCATGCGCAAGAAGCCGTCCGCGCCGATGCCCTCTGTGGAGAGGACGAGCTCGTCCACCTCGCGCAGCTGCTCATACGAGTCGAAGGTCCTGAAGGGGCCATCCATGATCCGCCAGCCGACCACCCCAAAGGAGCGCTGGTCGATCACCGCCGCTCCGATGCCGTGCGAGGAGGCCGGACGCGGCCCTGCAAGTGAGTTCCCGTCCTCGTCGAACTGAGCGCCCAGGCCGCGGACCAGGCCCGTGAGGTTGCCATCTTCGATACCCGTATAGCCGATGAGCTCGCCGCGGGACCAGACGAAGCCTTGATCCGGCAAGGTGCCTCCAGAGATCGGGAGCTCCTCCATGTCGCCCTGAACGACCTCCGAGAAGCGCGCGGTGGACTGCAGGAGGTTCGCCATCGCGTAGACCCCTGCGGAGTTGAGGTCGATTCGCCCGGCGAGGTCCTCAACCCTGAGGTCCCACATCACGCCACGGTCATCGTTGGCGTTGAGGAAGTCCGCGGCGAAGTCGTTCGTAACTTGGAGCTCCTCTACCGAGTCGAACCAAGGGGTGCTGTCGTGCAAGGAGTGCGTGGACTCCAAGACCGCGCGGGCGTGGTTGCGCGCGCTATCAAGAGCCGTCCCCGCTTGGACGCGGTCGAAAAGCTGCGCGCTCGCGCGATCTGCGTTGCGGGAGGTGAGGAGGAAAGGCGTCACCATCACGAGGAGCGCAGCGAGCACGAGGATGACCGTCACGAGCGCGAGCCCGCTGGTCTCCTGTGTATGCCTTGCTCTCTGAATGATCATCCCGACCTGTCCCCTACTGGACCGTCCCGTAGACGCCGACCTCGATCACCTCAGTCGTGGAGTCGGCGAACTCCAACGAGAAGCGGACGGGCTCGGAGTGGACCCTGCGGTCCAGCCCACCGCCCGCGGCGAAGACCACCTCCTTCGGCGCGGTCTCGGTGAAGCTCACGCCCTCAGGCAGCTGCACCTCCTCCTCTGCCGCGACCGCGCTCACCACGAGCGAGTCGATGCGCCCGGGCCACTGGCGGCGCGCACCTCCGACGACTAAGGGGCCCTCCACCTTCACCACCCAGGCGACGTCGGGGGTGCGCGCTGCGGGGACGCCCTCGACAAAGATCACGAGCTCGGACTGGTCGTAGCTCACGAGGATTCGGCTCCAGCTCCCGACCCGCAGCAGTCCGGGAGAGGTCTCCGCCTGCACCTTGCCGGTCGGCGTCACGGCGCCGTTCTCGTCACGGAGCTCGCCCATGAAGTGCGCCTTGACCGCCCCGGAGGAGGTCAACTCCACGCCGACGGACTCACCGATCGAGAGGACTCGCCCAGAGCCATCGTCTGTAGGCATGGCGGCGAAGGCGATCTGAAAGCCTGAGGACAAGTCGAAGGTCGGGCTGCTTTGCACCGGCACGAAGTATCCGCCGCCAGAGACTGCGTTCTCGAGGTCCATCGCCTTACCGAGGTATCCATCAGGGTGCAGGTCGATGTTGTCCATGCTCCCGTTGAGGCCGAAGGCGCCGCGCGGCGGCACGGTCTCGAAGTGCCAGGTGCCGATGACGTCCAAGCCCTCGGCGTGAATGGTGTTCGTCTCCGCGTCAAAGGTGACGCGCGCCGGCGCGCGGCGAGCGACGGCCCAATTGTTCGCAGAGCGCAGGCTCGAGTTCACGACAGCGACCGCGGGCCCGCTTCCGGTCTCGATCCCAGCGAGCGCGCCGAGGCCTGCTCCGAGGACCAGCGCGATGAGCCCCATGACGACGAGGAGCTCGATCAGAGTCATCCCGCTCCGCGCCGCGCTCTCCCCCCCGAGCTTGAGCTTCGCACCATGCACCAGAGGCCTACCTGTCTTGGCGCTTGAAGTTGGTGATGTCGTCTTCCGTCCCAAACGCACCGTCGATCCCAGCAGAGATGAGCTGGAACTTGCGAGGGTTGTAAGGCGCGCCGGTGAGCGGGTTCTCCCAGCCCTTCACCTTGGTCTCAAGGAGCTCCCCCGTCACGAGGTCAAAGGTGGTGTAGACGTCCTCGCGGGTGTAGTCGCGGTTGTGCAGGTAGGCGATGGGGTTTTGCCACATGTCGACGAGCTCAAGGCACTGCCTGTTAGGGAAGACCGTGAGGCTCTTCCGCGCAGAGTCACCGTCAGCGTTGTCGAGGTAGTCCTCTGAGAGGATCGCGCCGCCCACATCAGGTGACCAAAGCTGAATCACGAGGCACTCGACGCCGAGGTTGGTCGTGTCAGGCACAGGACCCCACTCCCCTTGCCAAGAGCTCGCTGGCCAGTCGCCGTAGTCTTGCTCATAGGAGGAGATCGCCACAGCGATCTCATGCAGGCGCTTCTCTGTGAGGCCCGCCTTGATGATGTCCTCTTGCTGGCCGAGGCGCGGGAGGAGGAAGGCGAGCAAGATCCCAAGGATCACGATCACAGCGAGGAGCTCGATGAGCGTGAAGCCGCTCTTTTGCGAGGCGTGCAGGGTGCGTCTCATCAGCCGCGATCCTTATAGATGAACTCGACGTCGTCGACACGCACGCTCGCGGAGCGGCCAGGCTCGCCCTCGACGAAGACGCCAAAGCGCAGCTGCTCAGTCGTCGCGCCGATCCCAGGCACCCGTAGGCCATCTGCAACAGGCACACCGTCTACTAAAAGGCGGAAGGTCGTCTTCGTACTCTCCCCGAGGCGCTCGATGCGCAGGATGGTGGGCTGCCCCGTCTCCCAGTTGATCACGGAGACATCGGTCCACTCTTGCTCACCCTCCGAGCGTTTCAGGACCCGCGTCTGCAGGCTGCCGTCGTGATGGCGCGCCACCGCGACCTCGTTCTGGACGTCTAAAGAGCCGCGGCGCGAGCGCTCGCGGCTAACGAAGACGCCGACGCGGCAGAGGGCGCCGGGCTCGATCGTGACGGTGCTCTCGAAGGACACGAAGTTCCCCGCGAGCTCCTCGCGGAAGACCCTCGCTCGGCCGCGCTTCGTGAAGGAGCCATCGATCACGACGCCGCCGTCAGCCATTCTCACCAGCGGGCCGGCGTTCTCATCCGTGATCCACCCGTTGCGGAGCTCACGGCGCTCGAAGCGGTCCGTCCAAGCGACCTTCTCCTCGTGCGCGACAATGCGGTCAATCTGGCCTTGCGCGTAGAGGCGCTCAGGGTCCTCTTCGGTGCGATCGCGGAGCTGATCATCCAACTCGCGGAGGCGGGTGATCGCCTCTTGGGAGTTACCGTTGGCGTAGAAGGTCCATGCGAGCGAGCTGCGTGCCGCAGTTCGTGAGCGGTCCAGCTCGAGCGCGCGCTCAAGGGAGTCGCGCGCATCCATGATTCGACCGAGCCTGAGGAGGTTCATACCGCGCAGCTCATGGAAGGCGGCGACCTCATCGTCGAGCATCACCGCCCGCTCGAGGTAGCGCTCGGCCGCCTCGTGGTTCTCCTGCCGGAACGCGAGGTCACCGAGGAGCGCGAGGGCGTCGGGCAGCATGAGCTCTTGGTCCAGGGCAGCCTGCAGAGAGTCCTGTGCGCCCTCGAGATCATCTCGCTCCGCGAGCACTCGCCCGCGATGGTAAAGCGTCCACACGTCCGTCGGATCGTTCTCGTAGGCGAGCTCTATGAAGCTCAGCGCCTCCTCCGGATAGCCGGTGCGGCCCGCGACCCACGACAGCGCGCGCCAGGCCTCTCCGGCCCGCAGCGGGTCAGCTGAGGCGGCGAGGGTGAACTGCTCCTTCGCAGAGGTCCAGTCGCCGTCCATCGCGGCGGCGAGTCCGGAGTTGAGCAGCCCCTCAAAGGTGCTCGTTCGACCGACCTCTAGCGCGTCGACCTCGCCGAGGAGCAGCGAACAGGCCAAGACGCCCGCGTCGCCTGCGGCGAACTCAGGGTCAGCCTGCACAGACTTAGAGAACCAGTTCTGCGCCTCGCGGATGCGACCGGCGGCGATCAGGCCCCGGCCGTAGTCAAAGCGGATAGCAGCCCGGGTCTGCTTGAGATCAGGAGCTGAGGGCTCGAAGCGCGCGGCAAGCTCGAGGTGAGCGTTCGCCGTCTCCTCTTCGCCCTGTTCGAGGAGGAAGCTCCCTAAGCCCCACTGAGCCTCCCAGCTCGTACGGCCGAAGCGCTCTGCCTCAGTGAGGTGAACGCGTGCACGCTCGTACATACGGAAGCGACGCTCTAGGCCCCCGAGGCGAGCGAGCACTGCAGGGTGAGTGTCAAGGCCACCCTCGAGGAGCTCTGTGTAGACAGCGAAGGCCTCCTCGAAGCGGAAGCCTGCCTCATAGCAACGAGCGAGGCCGAGTCGGGGCTCCGGCTCACCGCCAGAGATCGAGATCGCCGCGGTGTACATCTCCTCGGCGACCTCGAGAGCGCGAGGAGTCTCGAGCCGCTGCGAGACACACCAGTCCGCGAAGGCGAGGAGGTCCACATACTGGCCAGTGCGCAGCTCACCAGTGAACTGCAAGCGCTTCTGTTCGATCTCGTTCGGGACCGTCTGCGCGAAGGAGAACTCCTCGACGCGATCGCGCTCGAAGGAGATCGCGCCCTGCCCCGGATAGCGCGGCTTACCCGTCGCCATGTCGAGCTCCATGAACTCGATAGGCTCGTTCGGGCGAGAGGCGAGGGAGAAGCGGTCCTTGTTCTGAATGTGGCCGAAGCGGAGGCTCTCGAGACGAATCCAGTCATAGAGCTTTTGATAGCTCGCGATCCGCTCGGCGATCTCGTCGGCTGTGAAGAGGTCGGTGTCGAGGGGCAGCCCTTCGTCCGCGCCTAGGCCGCCAGAGCTACCGAGCCCTGAGGCTTCCTCGAAGGGCTCTGGATCCGCAAAGGGATCCTCGAGGATCTCAAACTCATCGATCGCGCCCTCAGCTGCGCCGGTCTCATCGAAGAGCCCAGGCGTCGGGTCGACCTCGCTCGGCTGACGCCGGAGGTGCGCGCCGTAGAGCTTGGGCGCAGGGCCGGGCTCAGTGGGCGGGGTGAGTCCAGGCAGCGCAGGACGGGGCGGCAGCGAGAACGCAAGCAACGGGAGCGGTCGCGTGTCCCGCGGAGGCTCGAAGAGGGAGCGGCTCAAGGCGCTGGGATCTCGCTCAGGGGCTGTGACCAGCGCTAGGTCCGGAGCCGGAAAGCTCATCGGATCCACACCCTGCGCGCCGGAGCTGCGGCGGGTGCGGCTCCGCTGACCAGAGGTGTCACTGCTGATGTCGCCGTAGACCATGACCCCTAGGATCAGAGCGGCGACGAGGAAGATGACTTGCTCTTGGCGGATGTTCATCAGGCGTCCTCCTCTAGCTCGAGGCGCGGTCGGGCGACGATGAAGTTGATCTCCATGAGCGCCTCCGTGGGGCGTGCGCGCTCAGGCGTGAGCTCGCAATCTTGCACGAGGAGCACTTGCCCCTGGGAGATGTCCTGGCACGCAGCGAGGAGCTGCACCAAGGCGCCGGAGTTCCCAGCGAAGTTGACCTTCACCCGCGTCTTCTCGATGGACTCGAGGCCCTTGGGCCCGCGCAGCTTGGGGTCGAGGCTGATCTTGATCTTGTCGACCTTGCGGACGCCGACGTCGAACGAGAGACGGACGACACGCTCAACGAGGTCGAAGGCCTCGAGATAGCGCGCGAGCTCGTCTTCTCGTGTCGGCGCGAGGGTGGGCAAGCCGAGGTCGTCAGGGATGACCACCCCGAGGCGGCCCGCCTCGCGCGAGAGCTCCTCGCGGATGGTAGAGACCTGAGCAAAGTATTGGTTGCTCGCAGAGCCTCTCGAGGGGTCGAGGGTGAAATCGGGGCGGGCTTTAAAGCCCACGCGCTCCACGAGCTCTCCGACAGCCATGCGGAGCTCTTCGTTCTCTCGCTCCGCCTCCCTCAGGTCGGCCTTGGTAAGGGTGATCTTCCCGAGCTCACGCTGGGTGGAGTTGATCCGCCCACGCGCTGCCGTGACGTCTGCGCCGATGTTGCTCTGGATGAGGCCGTTGCCGATGAAGAACACGAGGAAACCTGCGGCGACACACAGGACAAAGTTCTTGTTCTCCTGCCAGTAGTCGTTGAGGTCCATCAGGCGTCCTCCCCTATCGTGATCGCGGCGTCCCCTTGGGGCGGACCGCCAAACAAGGTCAGCGCCAGCTCGAACTGCGTCCCCCGCACGTTGGGTGAGGCTGTAATGCGCGCCATCGGGAGCTCGGCGCGCAGCCGCGCGAGGAACTGCTCATACAGGACAGACATAGAGCGAGTCCCTTCGCGGGCGCGTCCTTCGACGCGCAGGAAGGGCTGCGCCTCCTTCTCATCGAGGAGGTCCTTGTCTTCCCCTATCCTCGTCTCAAGGTTGGTCAGCCAGAACTCCTCGGGCAAGCTCTTGTGCAGCGCCTCGAGGCTGCGGGCGAGCTGCTCTCCCGTACCTAGAGTGGTCATCAACTCATCGGCGTAGCCGCTCAAGACCTCGCTCCGCTCCTGCAGATCAAAGGCCTGCTTCTCTGTGCGCTTGGCGTCTTGCAGCTTCCTCGAAGCCACCCGCACGTCTCCTTCGAGCTCGCCGAGGCTGCTAGACAAGCTCATCGCGCTCCAGCCGAGGTAGGCGAGAGCGAAGACGACCGCCGCAGCGAGGAAGGCCGTCCCGTTCATCAGGTCACGGCGCTTCTTGACGGACTCCGGGAGGATCTCGATCGAATAGCCCTCGGGGTCCGAGGCCATAGTAGCGAGGCCTAATGCGACGACGGACTCGAGTTGATACTCCTCGAGCAGGTCCGACTCTTCAGGCGAGAGCCCCTCTGTCTCAACGACCCGGAAGGGGTCAAAGAGCTCGACCGGCACGCCCATGCCCTGTCCGAGGTACGGGCAGAGTCCCTCCAGCGCTGCGCCACCGCCGCAGAGCAGGACGCGGTCGACCTTGAGATTCGGGATCTTGAGCTGACCCTTCGAGAAGAGGACCGTGGACTGCAAGAGCGAGAGCAGCTGGCCCGCCGGCGCGAGCGCGGCGCGGCTGGCCTTCTCGTGGTTTGAGTCGGCGAACTGAGCGCCCGGTGTGAGGTCAACGAGGCGCTTCTTCAAGTCCTCAGCCTTGCGGGGGCTGACACCAAACTGCGCGGCTAGGACAGAGTCAAAGAGCTCTGAGCCGCCCGAGAGGTTGCGAGCAAAGACGAGATCCGGTCCGCGGCAGATCACGACGTCGATGTTCTCGTGGCCGATGTTCGCGAGGAGGACCGTGTCGTCTTCGATGACTCCGTAGCGGAGCCAGGCGTTGTAGAGGCCTAGGCTCGCGGGGGCGAAGCTGTCGAGGGTCCCGCCCACATCAGCCAAGTTGTCTGCGTGTGTCTCGAGGAGGTCCTCACGAGCCATCGCGAGGAGGACGACGTCTTCCCCCTCGACCTCAGGCAGGTCCGGCAAGAGGTTGAAGTCGCTCGCTACCGCCGCTCCGGAGGAGCCACCCACCTCCTCGACCTCGAAGCGCATCAGGCGCCGCAGCTGCCAATCAGGGACGCGAGGGACGCGCGTGTAGCGCAAGTTCATCTCCCGGCCTGTGATCCCCACGCGCGCAGCGGTCGGCTTGAACTCAGGCTCTGCCGACTCCCAGGTGGAGTCGATGGAGCCTCCGGGGTCGTCGGAGACGCTGAAGCCCGTAGCGTGAAAGGTGTTGCCCTTGTAGTAGCCCTTCAAGAAGCGCGCGGAGCGCGTCCCGACATCGACCCCTGTGACCTGACGTGCCATCTACTCGCCTCCCCCATCAGCGGGCGCGCTGAACTCGCTCTCAAGATAGCTCGCGACCTCGCCGGCGAGCTTCGGTGAATCGCTCGCTTTGAGCACGGCGTGGATCGCTTGGAGGCGAGAGACCTCGCCAGCATCGAGGTCGACCTCGAGGAGGGTCAGTTCTGCTTCGACGGCCTCAACCAAGGCGTCAGCCTCTTCTTGTACTTCGCTCCCCGCGTACCGTTCGCCAACCGCAGCGGCCTGCGACCTGCAGGCGCGATAGAGCTCCACGAGGCGGAAGAAGGAGGCTCTCTCGAGCTCCGCGCGCACCTCTTGCAGCTCCAGCATGCCCGCTTGGACCAGCCGGCCGCGCGCACCCTCGGCCTCCACTACGAGCGCCTCTTGGTAGGGGTAGCGCTCGAGGAGCTCGGCCCACGAGCCGAGGCAGTCACCGAGCTGTCCCTCTCGCTCTGCACCCCGCGCTGCGTAGGCGAGGTCGCCTGCGTGGACGCGCTCCTCCTTGAAGTCGACTTGGAGCCTGAAGGAGGTGTCTATGAGAGAGACCTCTAAGCCCATCCCCTCCCCCTCTCTGCGAGCGCGCACCTGAGCCGGGCTCTCCCAGTGGATGGCGACGAGGTCGTTGCCCTCGCCGAGGAGAACGCTGGTCACTCCCTCGCGCTCAAACTCCGCGCCGTGTACTTGGTGCCCGCTCTCGCCGATGCTAGCGACTCCCTTCGAAACGAGGGCGGCATCGACGCTCAAGCTGAGCGCGCCAGCCTGGCTCGCGCTGAGGTCCATACCCTTCTCTATGAGCGCGCCGGTGAGGGTGGCGCCCTCTACCTCAAGGCCTCCTAAGGAGAGCGCGCTGATCTTCGTGAGGCAGACGCTCTGGGCAGGCTCACCAAGCAGGTGGAAGGCGTAGCCGCCGAGCTCCTGTGCGCCTTGGCCTGTCCCCGCGCTCGTGAGGCTGGCGTCATCGACGCTCACAGCGCCATCACCTGAGGCTCGCGCTTCGATGATGACCTGCGCGCTGTCGTAACCAGCGGGAGTCACAGCCTCGACCATGACCTCTCCGCTGCCGTCCATGACTGCGCTCCAAGCCACCGTCCCCTGATCCCCGTCACCTCTGGAGAAGCGAACACCCAGCCGCGCGCCGACCGCCATGTCAGCGTCAGCGCTCACCCGCGCGACCATCTTCGTACCTCCACGAGTGCTGACGTTAGGACTCAAGAGGCATGCCTGCTCACCAGAGATCAGCTCTGCGTTCATCCCATTCAGTCCCGTCGCGGCGGCCTGCCTGGAGTTAAAGAACTCCACAGAGGCAGCTCCGTCGTTGGTCCAAGCGCTGCTCTCTCCCTCAAAGGCTCCGCTGCCATCTAGGAGGTCGCCCTCGACCGTTGCGACAGGGAGCGCGCTGCCGCCACCCTCACCATCCAGCATCCCGAGCCCGACCCAGACGCCGGCGCCGAGGAGGAGGATGCCCGCGACGACGATGAGGAAGCCCGAGCGCGAGCGCTTGCCGCTGTCCGCCAGCGCAGCGGCGCTCAAAGAGCCGACAGCATCAGCCTCAGCCTCGCTCGCTGCTCCGCCGACCTCTGCGTCCTCAAAGAGTGCCTGCACGGAGCCGAAGGTGACCTGGTCGCCGTGCGCCAAGACGCGCTCATCAATCGCTGACCCGCCCACCTTTGTGCCGTTGGTGCTGTTGCGGTCTCGGAGGGTCACGGTCCCGCCCTCGATCAAGAGCTCTGCGTGGGTCCCAGAGACCGAGCTCTCCTCAAGACAGAGACTGTTTCCTGGCTTGCGGCCGACGGTCACCCGCGGTCCCTCTAGCTCGTGCTGCTCACCATCGTGAACACCCGAGGTGATGCGCAGGGAGAAGCGAGAGCTCATGGGTGATCTGAGTACGGAGGGGGCTGGAGTGGGGCGGAGGAGTCGGCCGCTTGGCCTACCCCTAGGGTGGGACAGAGTAACCCCGCCAAAGCGCCTTGCTGACGCCTTCTGGCAGGTAGCCGAGGGACCATCCTAGAGTCCAATCCGGGATGAGTCAGGGGCGTTTTTGCCCTGAATCAACGAGAGCCGCTCAGCAGGCCTAGAAGTCCCCTATCACGTGATCCGCGCGCATCCTGAAGAGGCTGACGACGAAGCCGTCCTCATAGGCCTCTCCGACCTCCAGTCGGCCATATACAGCGACCGGATCCAGGGAGTAGAAGGCTGTGCGCTCGCCCTCCGGCAGGGTGACGTCGATCCAGTGGTTCATGTTCGGCGTATTACCGAAGCAGCAGTTCAAGGGGTCGTTAACGAGGGCGAACTGGCTCACACCCTCACGGTCAAAGGCGAGAGGGTTCATGAAGCCCTCAATCGCGATCATCAAGCCATCGAGCTCTGCCACGTCCGCAGGCAGCTCCGGAGGGGCCTCCTCTGCATCAAGCTCGACGAGGTCCGGATATTCAAAGCTCGTTAGGAAGCTGAATTCTAGCCATTCGTACTGCTCCTCGATCTCGTCAGGTAAGTAGCCACCCTCGAGTACGACACCGGAGGCTGCCTCAGCCTCTTCAGGGACGAGCTCCCCAGAGCTCTCTCCCTCCAAAAGAGTGAGCTCGCTCGGCTCCCGCCGGAGTGCATTCCCCTCGAGCTCATCCAAAGGAACGAGAGGCGCGCCGATGTCCTCGGATGCGAGGCTGAAGCGGGCGGCCAGACCCACGCCGACGAGAGCGACAGCTGTGAAGGCGAGGCGCAAGGCCCTACTCCTCCCTCGTGAGGTGATCGACCGTCATGCGGTAAATGCTCATGACGTAGCCGTCTTCGACCTCCTCAGAAACCTCGAACTCCCCGAGGACCGTCAACTGGTCGTAGGCATAGAACTTGGCGCGCTCCCCCTCCTTCATCCGAACACGGATCCAGTGGTTCATCTTCGGGGTCGCGCCAAAGCAGCAGCCGAGGATGTCTTTCACGAGCAAGAACTCGCTGACACCCTCTCGATCAAAGCGCACAGGATTCATGAAGCCCGTGATCTTGATCTTCTTACCGTTTTGGGTCCGGACCTCTTCCGGGATCTCCGGAAGCTCCTCTCCCTCTTTGATCTTCACATAGACCGGGTATTCGAACTCGCCAAGGAGATCGAAGTTGATGGTTTCATAGCCCTCTTCATCGAAGGGCTCCGGCTCCGGCTCGGGCTCCTTCGGCTCGATGGACGCGACCACGCTGTTCCCTCGGAGCGAAGCTCCCTCCGGCGGAGGCCCATCAACCTTGGAGAGATCTTCACCACATGAGGCTAGCAGAAGGACCGTAAAGCTAGCTGTTAGCTTCCTCATCAGGAGTGAGCAACGATGTGGGTGGCGACATCAGTGCGGTAGGCCTTCATCGCGGGGACGATCCCAGCGAGGGCGCCTAGCAAGGTGACTCCTAGGGGCGCTAACCACATGCTCGAGTGTAGCTGCCAAATGTCCAAGACGATCCCGGCCTCAGCTCGGATCACCTGAGCTGCGATCGTGAACACTAGGCCATAGACGAGGAGCCCCATGAGGCCACCAAGGGCAGCAATCGCTGTGGACTCAGTGAGGATCGCGCCAAAGACCGTCGAGCGACGTGCACCTAGAGCACGCAAGATAGCGAACTCCCTCCGGCGCTCGTTCATCGCGTTGTAAAGGCTCGCAAGGATCGAGGCAGCACCCACGACGCAGACAAGGTAGGCCACCAGGCTCAGGACTTTGTGTGCCCAGCCGATCTTGTCGAAGAGCTGCGCCATGGCACGCGCGATGGGCCAAGCGAGGGTCATGTCCTTACCGCCGTTAATCTGCTGAGAGAACTGGAAGCCGGCCTGGGGGCTCTTGAAGGCCAACATCACGGCGCTCACCTCTTTCACTTCGTCAGGAATCTCCTCGTCCGGCTTCGCTATGTAGACCTCTCCGCCCCCTCGCAGGACGTGCCCATCCAAGCGATACATACCCTCGAGCGGGCACCAGATCACCTTATCTGCCGGGGTGTTCGTCGGCTCAAGGATGCCAACCACGATGTACTCGTCCTCGTGGTCATGCCCCATCTCTTCCTCGACGCCGTGCTCAAAGTGCAAATGTGAGCCGACGCGAAGCCCTGTCTTTCGCGCCACCTGACTCCCGACTACGGCCTCCATCTTGAGGTCATCAAAGACCCGGCCGCCGGGCATGATCTGGTAGCCGACGCCGTCGGAGAGCTCGAACTCAGTCAGCAGCTCGGGGGTCGTCCCTACGACCCTGTAGCCTCTGTAGTTGTCTCCGACCGCGTAGGGGACCGCCAGCTTCACGCGCGGATCATCGCGCATTTCAGTGTAGGCCTTGTAGGGAATGTTCCCTGGTGAGGTGTCTAGGTGCAGCACGCTGTTCATGACGAGCTGGAGCTGACTACCGCGCGCTCCGAGGACCGCATCGAAGCCAGGCGCGCCTGTCGTGAATGCCTGATAAGACTGCTCTTGAATAGAGAAGACGCCAATCACGAGGCCGCAAGCGAGGGCGAGCGAACCCGCGGTCACGCTTGTCGAGAGCTTGTGTCTCGCAAGAGACTTCTTAGCGATCATGATGATCGTCTTCATGCTGCACCTCCCACTTTGGCGGCTCGGTTTAGCTCGGTGAGTGAACGGCGATCTTCGAAAGCTCCAAGCACTGCAGGGTCATGACTCACGAGGAGGATCGCGGCGTCGACCTCTTCGCATGCCTCACGTAGGAGCGTGAGCGCCTGCTGCGCCATGTCGGCGTCAAGGTTCCCCGTAGGTTCGTCGGCGAGGAGCAGGGAGGGACGATTCGCGATAGCGCGAGCGATCGCCACGCGCTGCTGCTGACCGACCGAGAGCTGGCTCGGGAGGTGGTTCGCTTTGTCAGCGATACCAACCCGCTCGAGCAGCTGATGCGCCCTGCCGACGTCTTGCCCCGCGCTGAAGGCCATCCCGAGGAGCACGTTCTCAAGCGCGGTGTATCCCTGAAGCAGGTTGAAGGTTTGGAAGACGTATCCGATGTGCTCGGCGCGCACGCGATCTACAGCTGACTCAGAGAGCGTATTCAGCTGGTTCCCTGCGAGGGACACGCTCCCGGAGTCAGGCGTAAGGATGCCCGCCACGATATGCAACAGGGTCGTTTTACCGCTCCCGCTCGCACCCTCAAGCGCGACCTGCTCGCCAGCTTGCAACGTGAACTCCGGCACGTCGAGGACTGTGCTTCTCCCGCCCTCGGGTGACGGGTAGTGCTTAAGGAGATCTTTTAACTCTAGGAGTGCCATTTAGTCATTTAGCTCTAGGATTGCCATTTGATTGCAAGGCTACGAACTACTCGACGCCGATGCTCGTCAATCCTAGGTAAGTTACTGTTACACGCCCTTAGAGGCTAGAGATACAGTCGGGAGGCCTGTTCGCGAGTGCAACCTGAGCTCACCTGCCTCAGTCGAATGAGCGGGCTGGAGCTCACGGCTGACCCTGACCTCAAAGCGGCGCTGCTCAATGACGATCCAAGCGCCAGCGCCGTCCGACTCCACGATTGGAATCGAGACGTCTTCGGAAATCCAAGCGTCGTGGTGCAAGAGGTGAAAGCTCATGAGCCCTGGACCAGGGAGTTTGTCTCCTATGGTCAGAGCGACTCCTCCGTGCAAAAAGCCGACGAGAGCTCCCTCCCCCTCGGTTCGTAGGCTCCCGTCTGGCTCTAAAACGAGCCAATGGTCAGGCCTGCTCGCGAGCTCAAAGCTCGAAAGGCCCTCTGCGACGAGGGCGAGAGGGCTCGAGTACTGTGACTCCGATACCGTGAGTGACACATGGACAGGCTCAACAGCTTCAGATGCAGTCCAAGCCAAAACGAGGGGCTCTGACCCAGCCACGCCCCGTGAAGAGGAAGATGCCTCAGGACTGCTCGCGCTCGCCGCGACCCTCTGTAGCACTAAACCGGTAAGGCCTAAGGAAATGAACAGCACTAGACCCATGAGGCACAGGTTGAACCCATGCCTCATCCAGTCCGTCTGCAACGGCGTCACCGCTGAACTCTCCGTCCCGCTCATCAGCCTCCTAGGCCTCCTGTCCTAAATCTCCCGGTCGAACCCACAGCGCGCGCTACGCCGTTTTGCGACTTCCTACAAAGGCTAGCCAAGCTGGTAAATTCGCACAAGTCGGTGACACGGACATTTTGAAAGCTGGCACCCCTCACCACGCCTACATCGGAGCGCCGGGCGCACGTCGGACCCTGAGCTGCTCCGATTCTGTCTGTGTTCCCCTGAGCGGTCCCGACCCCTAAAGGCCGCTTTGTGAGCCAGTCCACATCTTCAAGTGGCCTCTGAGTGAGGCAAATTCCCGCCTCGTCGACAAAGTCCCCGAGAAAACTCAGTTCAGGGCAAGGAGGGCGAACTTGAGCCGATAGGACAAAACAAGGAACGCGAGTGCTGCTCACAGAGCCCGCTTCCACAAAACCCCACCCACCCATGCCCGACTGGCTCTACGGAATCATCCTCTTCCTCTCTGGCGTCTGGGTTACGGAAACAGCTCTCTTCCTTCTCTCTTACAGGGCCTTCGGACGCTCCTAATCAAGGAGCCGAAGCCCCAACCGAATCCGGCCAGCGGATCCGGATAGACGGTTCGCCGTCTCTCCAAATGCCGCTGGGGGACTTTCTTGTGTGTGGAGCCTTCTGGGCGGCCGCCGCTCTCGAGCGACGGCCGCCCGTTCCATTTGTGCTCAGCGCTTGAGGTCGAGGGAGAGGTCCTCGAGGGCGCTAGCCAAGGGCACGCGGGTGTGAGCCTCGAAGCTCGCCTCTAGGCTCACTCCCTTGCTGCAG
The DNA here is from genome assembly GCA_022446815.1 of Planctomycetota bacterium. Lineage (GTDB taxonomy): Bacteria > Planctomycetota > UBA1135 > UBA1135 > JAKVCE01. Next base: position 114,265 of record JAKVCD010000005.1, on the reverse strand, counting down.
CCGCTGACCATATGGAACAGCACCTGCTCTCCATACCAATGCTCGATCCACCCTACGAATGCCAGAGATTGGACGTAGGCCGCGCGGATCTCCTCCACGCTCCCAAGTGAGGCGAGGGTTCCACCAAGCTCATCAAGAGAGCGGAGCTTTAGCTCTGCCGCGAGCGCGCGCGCCTCACGGACCGCTGCCTCGCGCGCAGCGCCCGCAGGCTGCTCCAAGTACTCAGCGATCCCCTCGTTGAGCCATCCTGCGACGCCGCGTCCACCGGCCTCCTGGACGAAGGCGTGCACAAGCTCATGCCGAAGGACCCGCACGAGCTGGCGCTCCTCCTTAGAGAGGTCGACGACCGGGACTCGGATGCGGCCGTCGTATGCGCCGCCAGCCCAATGCCCCAACCCGGTCAGCTCGCTGAACTCTTCGCGCTCCAAGAGAACGACTTCAATAGGAGGAGCGTCGCCTTCGGCGGGACGCACGCCGAAGAGGTCTGCGAACTCACCGTAGGCGTCTTCAAGCGTACGCAGCACCAGGTCATAGCCACCCTCCAAAAGCTCTCCTCTGTCGCCGTCATACGAGAGCCGAAAGTGGAGTGAGCGATCAGTCCAAAAGTTCCCCTCGACAGCAGCTTCAGCTCTCCAGCGCGCGAGCAGCTCGGTGAGCTGATCGCGCTCGGGCGCTAGCTCCACTGCTCGAGTGAGGTGCTCGATCGCCTCGGGTCTGGTCTCCACATCTTCGTACTCAGCGCGCGCGAGGCGCGCTAGGGCCTCGGCGAGGTTGCCACGGAAGACGCCCTCTGCTGGGTCTCCTGCGACGCACTCTGCGAAGAGCTCGACCGCGGCCTCAAGATCACCCGCCTCCAACAGCTCGATTGCGCGCCTGTTCTTCTGAGTCCACACATCCTCAACGCGCTGTGCTGGCGGAGCGACCGCAGCACGTCGGACGCCACGCTCAATGACGGGAGGCGTGACCTCCGGGGGGAGGGCGGGCGGCGCAACCTCCCGTGGCCAGAGCCGCCAAGCGACCCCTGCCCCGAGCAGGAGCAGAGCAAGGCCCCAAGCGCGCAGGCCGCTCACTGCCCTCCCTCCGCACCGACTCCACGGGCAGCCAAGAGCGCGGGGAAGCGGCCGTAGGCCGCAGGGTAGCCAGTCTCCCGCTCAATCCCACGTACCCGTGCGAGGAAGTGCTCGTGTGCCTCGGCCAAGACTCCCTCAGTGTTTTTGTCACAAAAGTAGGTCCTGCAGCCGAGCGCGCGCGCCGCGCGGGCGGTGCACTTGCCTCCAGAGTGATAGGGGCAGCGCCCTGACTCCTCAGGCGATTCGGCCAGAGGAGCGTGCGCTGCCGCATAGTCTGCCTCGAGGGCGGTCGCGAAGAGCTCATGCCCCGCCTCCTCGAAGCGACAGCAGACCCCGCGCTGAATACAGACAGGGCGTGCCCGCTCCACGAAGGCATCCACCTCCGCATAGAGGGCCTCGAGGGCCGCAAAGGCGCGTGCCTTGACCTCCTCTGGCACCTCCACAGCGATCCCCGGGCAAGTCTCTCTCGCCGCCTCAAAGGCCTCGGGCTCACTCAAGACGCTCGGCCAGTAAGGAAACTGACTGCAGTGCTTGGGTCGAGAGGTGTAAACCGAGCACTCGTTCGCACCGACCAGCAAAGCGCAGCGCCCACCCTCTTCTAGGAGGCTCAAGCGCAGCTCGCCCGTCCGTGGATCCGGGGTTCGCCTCACGTAGCGATCGACAAAGGCCTGCTCCTCCATCCCAGCTGCACTCGCGAGGTCACCTAGCTCTCCCTCCTCTAACCAGACGAAGCCGCTACCGCCGGAGCAGCAGTGCCCACACCGGTGACAGTCAAAGGTGAAGGGCACTACCCCTTCTAGGCCGGGGTCCGTCTCGTGATACGTCATCGCTCAGCGCTTCCGCGGGCGACGGACCGGCCCCTTGGGCGAGGGCTTGGAGTAGTCGAGGCGCTCGAAGCCTGTGAGCTGAGCCTTCACCGCCTCGATGAGCTCACCGAAGCCCTGATATCGATCCTCCATCTTCTTGGTCATCATCTTCTGGATGAAGTACTGGAGGTGGGGCGAGAAGCCTTGGGTCTTCAGCTCTGGCGAGGAGAGCTTATCCATGATGTGCGCCCGCAAGAGGTCTTGGTCATCGCTCTCTTCGAAAGGCAAGCGACCTAGCACGAGCTGAAAGAGCGTCACCCCGAGGCTGTAGATGTCCGAGCGCTCGTCCGCTGAGGCGCCGCCGAGCGCCTGCTCTGGCGAGAGGTACTCCTTCGTCCCCGCAGCCATACCCTCAGCCGAGGCCTGCGAGCCGTCCTCTGCCGCGAACCCTAGGTCAATCAACTTCACGCTGTGATCACTCGTGAACATCACGTTGGCAGGCTTCACGTCACGGTGGACGATCTGCTCGCTTGAGAGGTAGCGCAAGACCTCCGCGACTTGGAGGATGATCCTCAGGGCGTCGCTCTCCTTGAAGGGGCTGCCGCTGTCTAGGACCTCTTGCAGGGTCGACCCCTCAATGAGCTCGAGCTTGCTGAAGTAGGCGAACTTCCCAGCACCGCTCAAGAGCTCGTACTTCGCGACCCCCTCGCAGCCCACAAGGCCCTCGTGGGAGAGCTCCTTCAGGAGCTTGGCCTCGTAGATGAAGCCCTTCAGGGTCGCTGGGATGGCCTGCGCCGCGGGCTTCAGAAACTTCAGCGCGTAGGTCTTACCCGTCTTCTTCTCCTTCGCTCGCCAGACGTCGGCGGTCCCGCCCGTGCCCAAATTGCCCAAGATTTGGTAGCCAGGGACCTCCGGGATCTCGCCCGCATTGGTTCGACGCAGCCGCTCGACCTCGCGAGAGTCCCAATCCAGGACCTGCACCAAGAGCGCATCCAAGCCCTCTCCGCTCTGCAAACTCGGCAAGAGCCTTTTTGCGTCTTCCTGCTTTAGGTGGCCGTTATGAACCAGCTTGGCGAGAAACTGAATGTCGTCTTGAGTGGACATCGCTAGAGAGCTCCCTGCGGCACCCGCAGGGGCCTGAGATTACCCGATCCTAGACCCAAGTTGGACCACCACAAGGGCTCAAGAAGGCCCCAAGGCATCAAGTTCAGAGGGTAGGGATTCCGAGAAGGAAGGAAGCCACCACAGACCTCCTCTCCCCGTGAAGCCGTTCCAACCCCGCACTGTCCACCGCTACTTCGAGCTTGCCGACTCCTTCGTGGAGGTGCGTGAGCTTGGTGGCGACGGCCTCGAACTCAACTCGCCGAAGAGCCTCGACCGTAGCACCTACAGACAGCTCGTCCTCTCAACCTGCCTGCCGGAGTTTGACACGGACCCGGGTGACCGGATCTCGACGCTCTTCCCTGAAGACCCGCTCCTCGCTGAGGATCTCCTCTACCAGCTCTGCGTCGATGTGAATCCGCAGCTCGCGATCCACAAAGTCTCTATCACCTCCACATCTGGAGGCACATCCACTGCCCTCCAACCTGATACCGACTCCTACACAGACTTTCTGAAGCGCCTGCGCTCTAAACAGCGCAGCCTCGAAGGTCGCCTCCTGCGCCAAGTCTTTGGACAGGATGAGGCTGTCACCGCGCTCTCGCAGTCCGTAGCGAAGGCATCCGTCGGGCTCTCCACCGAGGGGAGGCCCTTGGGCTGCTTCCTCTTCGTCGGTCGCACCGGCACTGGCAAGACCGAGCTCGCTCGCACGCTCAGTCGCGAGCTCTACGGGACGGAGTCCCACAACGGACTCATACGAATCGACTGCTCCGAGATGGGCCTGCCGCACGAAGCCAGCAAGCTCACAGGCGCACCGCCAGGCTACGTCGGGCATGAGTCTGGCGGCCAACTCACTGAGGCTATCCAAGCCAACCCAGAGTCGGTGGTCCTCTTCGACGAGATCGAGAAGGCTCACCCCCGCATGCACAACCTCCTCTTGCAAGTCTTAGAGGAGGGCGCGCTCACCGACGGCCGCGGCCAGCGCGTGAGCTTTGAGCGCGCGATCATCATCCTCACTTCGAACGCAGGCGCACAAGACGTCCAAGCCGCAGCGCGCGCAGTAGGCTTCGATCGCAGCAGCCCTGTGACGAGGGAGAGCCGCCTTGAGCTCACCCAGTCTGCGCTGCGCGAGTCCTTCACCCCTGAGTTCCTCGGGCGAGTGGATGAGACCGTGCTCTTCGAGGACCTCGACCAAGACACCGCGCGCCGCATCGCCCAAGCGCGCCTCGCGGACCTCGCTGTCCGCGCTCGCAGGACCGGCACCATCGTGGCCTTCACGCCCTCGGTCGCGCGCTGGGTCACAGAGCGAGGCTTCAACCCGGAGAACGGCGCCCGCGAGATCAGGCACGTCATCCAGCGCGAGGTCGAGCCTAGGCTGGCTGCCCTGCTCCTCTCCGAGCAGCCCTGCGCGGATCAAATGGTGCGCGTTCGCGTTCAGGCAGGGGAGCTCTACTTCGAGCTCGAAGACTAACCCCCTCGCGCGCCGCTACGGCGTAGGATCTCCGCGCTATGCCGAGGCCGCTTCGCCCGGCGCGTGACCATGTCCACCCCCCTCCGCCGTGAACTCTCGGTCCTGACCCGGCTCGCTGTCCCGGTCGCCGTCACTCAGCTCGCCCTCATGGCGATGGGCGTCGTGGACATGTTGATGCTCGGCCACGTCGGCAAAGAGGCCCTCGGAGCCGCGGCGCTGGCGAACTCTTGGATCACCGGCTGTCAGCTCGTACTGCAAGGCTTCTTGTTTGGGATCGATCCGCTCGTGAGCCAAGCGCACGGCGCACACGACAAGCGCGGAGTGTCCCTCGCGCTGCAGCGTGGGCTGATCTTGGCCGGCGTCGCCGCGCTCCTCGCCACGCCCCTCGCGCTCTGGACCGCAGAGCTCCTCGAGCTCATCCGACAGGACCCCGTCCTCTTTGAGCGCGCGCAGGCTTATGCCACCGCCCGGATCCCAGGCATGCTGCCCTTCTACGTCTTCGCCACGCTTAGGGCTTGGCTGCAAGGGCGCGGCATCGTACGACCGGCGCTGATGACAGCGCTCGTCGGGAACGTGGTGAACGCGGTCGCGAACTACGGCCTCATCTTCGGAAATCTAGGCCTGCCAGAGCTCGGCGTGCAGGGCGCTGGCATCGCGACGAGCTGCACCTCATGGGCGATGCTCGCTGCCCTGCTCATGATCATCAAGAGCGCGAGACTCGGACGCGGCGGCTGGACCGGCTGGTCACTCGATGCGCTCAAGCTGCAGGGCTTCGCGCGGGTCCTGTTGATCGGCTTCCCCATCGCCGCTCAGCTCGGGCTTGAGATCTTCGCCTTCCAATTCTCCACCTTCGCCTCGGGCCTGCTGTCCATCACCTCTCTAGCGGCTCACACAGTCGTCCTCAACCTGTGCTCTATCACCTTCATGGTCCCGCTCGGTGTAGCGATCGCGGCCTCGACACGGGTCGGAAACCTCATCGGCGCCAAACGTCCAGAGGACGCGCAGCGCTCCGCATGGACCGCCTTAGGTATGGGCGCGAGCGCCATGGCCTGCTTCGCTGGCCTGTTCGTCTTGTTACGCCACCAGCTCCCTGCGCTCTACGGCGCAGAGCCTGAAGTAGCCATGCTGGCGGCGCTGATCCTCCCCATCGCGGCTGCCTTCCAGGTCTTCGACGGCCTCCAAGTGATCGGCGGCGGAATCCTCCGCGGCATGGCCACCCCTAAGGCCATCGCTTGGCTCAACTTCTTCGGCTACTACGGGATCGGGCTGCCACTCAGCTGGTATCTCGCCTTCCACCTCGGGCACGGCTTGCCAGGGATCTGGTGGGGTCTGGCTGTGAGCCTCTTCTTCGTCGCTGTCGGAGTCTGCATCTACCTCAAGCGCCGGGGCCCGGCCTTGGCGACCCGAGACTTAGCGAGCGCGAGCGGCGCTTAATAGTCGTAGGGGGAAGGAGCAGGCATCCCCTGGTAGGCGAGCCAGAGCCCGAGCAGCGCACACAGCGAGCTAGCGATGAAGCCGCGGCTCAAGGACCACTCCTCATCCTTGCGCAAGCCGAAGCCAGAGAGCAGCGGCGCGAGTGCCAGACAAGCAGCAGCCCACGGGTCCAAGTACGCGTAGAGGGCGCCGCAGACGGCGAGGAGGGAGAGCGCCGGGGCCACGCCCCTCGCCATCATCATCCCCTCCTCCTTTGAACTCCCACGCCAGCAGAGCACCGCTGCCGCGGAGGAGGCGGCGCAGAGGGCGCCTGCGAGCTGCGCGAGGGAGCCAGACCGCCCCATGATGAGCGCCGGGGCGAGGGCGAGGGCGAGGACAGCGACGAGGAGCGGCGCTACCCACGCCTCGCCGGCCCTTGAGACCGCTCCGAGGAGCTGGCTTGTGCCGAAGCCGACTAGGGCTAGCCCACCAAGCACCAACACTCCGGGAGTCCCTGCGAGCTCGTTAGCCCGGGCGCTCTCGGTCAGCCACCAAGAGGCGCCGAGACAAGCGCTCAAGAGGGCGGCGTCGGCGAGGGCGCTCGTACGGGCCCCGCAGAGAGCGACGACCACGCCGATGCCCAGCAAGACGTACGGCAGTCGCTCGACCGCTGCGACGGGTGAGAGCTCGGGCAGCCCTAGCAGCGCGACATGCGCAGCGAGGTACCCCAAGGAGCCCGCAAGCGACGCCAGCACGGCGCCCACGCGCCGCGCGCAGAGCATCACCGCGCCACCGACAAACGCCGGCGCGAGCGCAGGCAAGATCACCTCCCTGATGAGGTCCAGCGTTAGTCCTTGGCCAGGTTGGCCTCGATGCTGAGCGTCACGTGGACCTCATCACCGATCCCCGGGGTCGCGTAGCTCATTCCAAACTCTGACCGCTTGACCGTGAACATCGCCTCGAAGCCGACCTTCTTTCCGAAGCGCTCAGACTCCCCCTCACCGGTCTTCCCCATCTCAAAGCTGAGCTCTTGGGTCTTACCCCGCACCGTGATCTCGCCTGTGACGGAGTAGCGATCCTCACCGAGTGACTTGACCTCCTTCGAGGTGAAGCTCCAGGTCGGGAACTCCTTCACGCTGAAGAAGTCGGGACCGCGCAGGTGGTCATCCCGGCCCTCGTGGTTGCTGTCGACGCTCGAGGCATCCACCTCGAAGCTGACGGAGGTCGCACCGAGATCCTCAGGTGCCCACTCGATGTCGCCCGAGAACTTGTTGAAGCGACCGTAGGCGTTGGAGATCCCGAGGTGATTGACCTTAAAGAGCAGCGTCGAGTGCACCAAGTCGACCGTGTAGCTCTCGGCCGCCGCAGGCTGAGGAGCTGAGGGCGTCCTGAGGCTCGAGGGCATCAGGCAGAGGAGCGCGAGGAGAGGCGTGGCGATAGAGAGGGTCTTTGTGGTGTGCTTCATAAGTCTTGTTCTAGTTGCGAGGCCGCTTTGAATGGACGTGCGTCCTGTCTTAGGAGGCAAAGATAGCGGATCAGTCCGTTGCCAGATCCTACTCGCTGTCTAGACCGCGTAAGATCTCTCACATGAGCCTAGCCCCTCTCATCCTGCCCCTCATCGCGCTCTTCCAGCCGCTCCAGGCGCCCTCGGTGGAGGAGCCTGCCATCTGCGCGGCAGGGCGCGGGACTGAGCTCACCGAGCTCGAGTTGGATGAGCTCCTCATCCTGAGGCACGGGCGCTCTCCGCGCGGGCGAGAGATCCTCCAGCACCTCCTCGAGGGCCGCATGGTCGACGCGATCGCCGCTGAGCGCGACGTCCGCGTGAGAGAAGAAGAGCTGAAGGCACGCGTAGACACCCTCGAAGAGCAGGTCAAGCGGAGCGGAGAGGCTGAGAGCCTCGAGGCTTACCTCAAGGCGAGCGGGGTCGACCAAGTGATGTTCTACGAGTACATGCGACTCGCGGTCCTGCAGGAGCAGCTGACCCGCCTCTCGGTCGGGATCCCCGAGGGCACAAACGTCACAGGTGAGCAGCAGCGCGCGTGGTTGGAGGGCGAGATCGCCGAGCGCGGAGTCACAGAAGAAGAGCCTCCCTTCCAGCGGGGGGTCGTCTTGACCTGCCCACCGATTCAGATCAAAACCCCGGAGTTTCTCGCCCACCTACGCTCCCAGCTCCCGCCTGAGGAGCTCAAGGAGGCCTGCTATCACCTTCTCCTCGCTAAGCGAGTGCGGGGGCGCCTCCCAGACCTCTCGCCTGCAGAGATCGCGCGCGCGATCGAGGCCGAGGTCGCCCGCCGAAGATCTGAGGCAGAGGCTGACCCGAGCTACGCTGGCGTCTCCTTCGAGCGCTTGCTGGCCTCTCAAGGTCTGACGCCTGCCTCCCTCGCGAAGGACCCCTCGGTCTTAATCGCGGCCCTCTCTGGCCTCTATGTGGACCGCGTCTACGGAGAGGACGGGCTGCGAGCGGCCTACAACACGGACAGAGACTACTTCGACGGGAACTACGGCGAAGCGCTGGGCGTGCGCGTGCTCTTCCTGCGCGCGGCGCGCTTCACAAACGACTTCATCCCGCGCACCTTTGACAAGGCAGAGGCAGACATGCAGCAGATGCTCTCTGTCCTGGAGAGCGAGGAGGAGTTCCTCGCGGTGAGCCAGGCGCGCTCTGAGGCGCAAGGCGAGCTAGCCAAGGGAGCGCTGCACTGGATGCCCAAGCTAGATAAGCAGGTGCGCTCAGACCTCGTGGCGGCCGCCTTCGATCGCTGGGGAGGACTCACGGAGCTGCCAGAGGACCCGAAACAGCGGCTCCTAGGCCCCACCCGAACCCCCAAGGGCTGCGTCCTCCTGTGGCTCAGCTCGCGGCGACCTGCGCCAGCCTGGGAGCTCATGGTCCAACAAGTCCGCCAAGACATGCGCAGGCGCTTCGTTGAGGACACCCTGAAGCCCTCCGAGGTCACCATCTCTCAAGGGAAGCAGGGCTGAAGGCAGCTGAGCCGTGCGCCACTCTCAACCAAGCGCTAGGCTCTGTTCCTGGGCGCGCCGCAGCGTCGCCCCTCACACACCATGCTGATCGCCAAAGTCGTCGGAAGCGTCGTCGCCACTCAGAAGGACCCGGGCATCGCCGACCGGAAGCTCCTCGTCCTTCAGGTCCACGACCACGCCAACAAGCCCAAGGAACAGTACGTCGTCGCTGTAGACGCGATCGGCGCTGGCACGGGAGATCTCGTGCTCTATGCGACCGGGTCGAGCGCGCGCCAGACCGAGCTGACTCAGGACAGGCCCTGCGACGCCGTCGCCATGGCCGTGGTGGACTCCTGGGACCTCGGCGGCGAGAACGTCTACGAGAAGTGGTCTTAAGGAGGAGAGCTTGCACCTCGGCCGCGTGATCGGGCGCCTCGTCGCCACCCACCGCTATCCAGGCCTCGAAGGGGTCCCGCTCCAGCTGGTGCAGCCCCTCGACGCGAGCGGGCAAGACGCCGGCGCGAGCTTGGTAGCGTGCGCTGTCGTGCCCTCAGGCCCTGGCGACACGGTCCACTTCATCGATGGCCGAGAGGCCGCCATCGCTTGCCCAGAGACCTTCGTCCCCGTCGACGCGACCATCATGGGTGTGGTCGAAGAGGCGACGAACGCAGGACAGGTCATCTCAGGCTCCATCGCAGGAGGTGGCTGATGCTCATTGCCGAGGTCGTGGGAAATGTCACAAGCCCGATACAGGTCGACTCACTCAATGGTCGGACCTTGCTCCTCATCCAACCCCTCACGCCAGAAGGGTCTCCTAGCGGTAACGCGCGGATCGCGATCGATACGGTCGGCGCGGGCGAGGGCGACAGGGTCCTTATGATCGATGAGGGAAACTCGGGGCGCCAAATCCTTGGCGCTCCGGATGCCCCGGTGAAGACCCTGATCGTAGGCGTGATTGATCACGTCGAGGTCGGCGGGGAGAGCGTCTATGACCACTGTGAGGGGGTGAGCACGTGAGCATCCAAGAGATGGCTGAGCGCTTCGGATGGAGCGACGAAGAGGCGCGACTTCGGAACGCGATCTGCGAGATCGGCAGCCTCTGTTATCAACGCAACTACATCGTCGGCGCCGACGGAAACATCTCGGGCAGGCTCTCAGACGGCACCCTGATCATCACGCCCGCCGGCGCGATGAAGGGCTTCCTCACCCCACGCAACCTCGCTCACGTAGACATGCAAGGCGAGATCGTAGATGACGGACCGAAGTGCTCCTCAGAGGTCGGGATTCACATCGTGAGCTATGAGGAGCGGCCGGAGATGAAGGCCGTCCTACACTGCCACCCGCCGCACTGTGTCGCCATGACCGTCGCAGGGATCGACCTGCAGGTCCCGATCATCCCGGAGATCGTCGTGACGATCGGTGGGATCCCGACGACTCCCTATGCGACCCCTGGAACGGACGAGCTGCCCGACTCCATCCGCGATGTCGTCCGCTGCTCAGACACCTTGGTGATGAAGAATCACGGCTCCGTCACCCTCGGGACGAACCTCCTCGACGCCTACAAAAAACTCGACATGATTGAGCACACGGCGCGGATCCTCTGGCTCGCCCACGCCGTGCGCGGCGGCATCGACCCGCTACCCGACGAGGCAGTGCAGAAGCTCTTAGAGACGCGCAACGCCCTCGGGCTCTCGACGCTCAACACGCTCGAGAATCAGTGCGGGCTGGACGGGGAGGGCTAGCCTCCTACAGACGCGGCGCGGTCCACAACCAAGCGATCACGCACATGAGGAGCGCGTTCACCGGGTCGCCTACGGTGGCGCAGACCGCAAGGCGGCGCATCTGCTTGCGGACCTCACGCGGCGCGACGCCGAACTCCCGCGCGCTCGCCTCAAGGCCGCGGATAAAGCGACCTAAGTGCAGCCAGCCGCGAAAGCTCCAGTAGAGGAAGAGCGAGATCGTGGTGACGCGGCAGACATAGACGGGATCAGGGAGATAGCTCACATGTCACCTCGTACGAACCACCAGACCGCGAGGTAGAGGAGGTTAGCGACGAGGATCACCAGCAGAGAGAGCCGCACCTCACGACGCTTCACTACGAGCGAGTGCTCCAGCAGCTCACGGATTCGCTCGCCCTCTTCCTGGATCGCGCGCCGCATGGCACGCACGGCGCGCTCCTCAAGGTCGTCAGCCCTCGCGTCGTAGGAAGAGGTCGCGAGAGAGACGATGGAGTCCTTCATCTTCCCCTTGACCTTGTCGCGCAGGCCAGACCTCTCGTCAGACGAGGAGGACTCCCCGGGCAGCTCTTCCGGCGTCTCCGTCATCAAATGGTCTTCCGCTCTGAAGGACCCGCGCCCTCGATCTCAGCGCGCCGAGACTCATAGCCTGCGCGCCCCATGAGCGCGTAGGCGGCGACCTTGCCCGCCTCGACACCCGGCTGATCGAAGGCGTCGACGTCATAGAGTTCGCCCATCACCGCGACCGCGAGCTCCATCATCATGAGGTACTGCCCGACGCTGCGGGCGTCGACTCGGGGGAAGACCACAGAGACGTTGGGTCTCCCGGCCTCCGTGAGCGCGACCTTGGTGCCCTCGCGCTCTGCCGCGAAGAGCTCCCCGAGGTCCCTGCCGGCGAGATACTCAGCGCCCTCGAGGTCGGGGTAGGCAGAGGGGAGCGGGACAGCGTGGTCAGGCTGCGCGACGGAGAGCAGGGTGAACCACTTGTCGAAGGGGCCCTCTACATAGAGCTGAACCTGTGAGTGCTGATCGGTCACGCCGACAGCGCGGACGGGGGTCGGCCCAGCGTGAACGACCTCACCGCTCCGGCTCACGCGCTTGCCGATCGACTCCGCGAGGAGCTGGGCGTACCAGTCCGCGAGGGCGCGCAGGCGGTGGCTGTAAGAGAACGTCACGGCGACGTTCTTGCCCTTCTTCTCCTGCATCAAGTACTGCAAGCAGGCGTAGGTGAGGGCGGGGTTCTCCTCAAAGGGCGCAGACTTGCAGTGCTCATCCATTGAGGCCGCGCCAGCGAGCACTCCCTTGATGTCGATCCCGACGAGGGCAGACGAGAGCAGCCCTACGGGCGAGAGCACGCTGAAGCGCCCACCCACGCCGTCCGGGACGACGAAGGATTGGTAGCCATCACGCTCGACGATCTCCCGCAAGATGCCCTTCTCAGCATCCGTCGTGACGACGATGTGCTCACGGTGCCCTTCCTCTCCTAAGACCTCGATGAGGCGATCGCGGAAGAGCAAGAACTGGCTCATCGTCTCGGCAGTGCCTCCGGACTTAGAGATGACGTTGAAGAGCGTCTCCGCAGGGTCGAAGTGGTCAAACCACTCGCCCACCAGGTCAGGGTCGACGTTGTCTAAGACAAAGAGACGCGGCAGCCCGCTCGGAGGAGCGAGGTCATGGAATGGGCTCGAGAGGGCGGCGTGCAGCGCGGTGTTTCCTAGCGCGGATCCTCCGATCCCGAGGACGACGACGTTCTTGAAGCGCCCAGCGACGGAGCCCGCGTATTCGAGGACCTCGTCATGCACCTCGTGTGCGTAGGGAAGATCCATCCAGCGCAGGTCCTTTGTCCGACGCGCCTCCACGGCGGCTTGAGCTTGGACCGCAGCATCTCGGAGGTCTGCGAGCTCTTCGGAGCTGACTCCGTGTTCTGCTCCGATGGCGTCGGAGGTCGCGTTTGTGAGGTCGAGGGTGATTCTGTCCATGTCTCCTCCTGAGCAGCCTGAGACTGCGACTCTCCCTGAGCCGGTGGAACCAGGCCTTCAAGCTCCACTGCAGATACCGCCAATGCGGTGGCCTGCACGCGCCAAAAAACTACACGAACAGCACCATAGAGGGGCAGGCAGAACTTCCCGTCCCTCTCAGCCCGAAGAGAGGCTAGGGCGGGAAGTGGCCATAAAATCCCAAACGAGATGAGGAGGCTCACTTCCTCATGACTGAGACTCACGAACTGCTCAGGATCGGCCTCTTCGCGGAGCACGCCAAGACCAAGCTGAGGACCCTCCGGTACTACGAAGAGGTCGGGCTCTTGAGCCCTGTGGCCCGCTCTCAGGGGCGCTTCAGGTACTACAGGCGCGAGGACCTCAACCGAACTCCTTGATTCGGGGAACCTGCAGGAGCTCGGGCTGACGCTCGATGAGATCGGTGGGCTGATCAAGGACCAGAGCCAATACGACCAGCGCTCGGAGCTGATGGAGCGCGTGAGTCGGACCACGAAGGCGAGCAGGGGCTCCTCCGCAGCCGCATGGAGCAGCTCGAATGCCAGATGACGAAGCCTGATTCAGCAACTGAGAAGCTCAGGGAGTGCGAAGATTCAGAGGTCACCCCAGATCCGCACAACAACGACTGCGAGCCCTAGGAGAAGCCTGGAAAGTGCCTCCCCGAGGTGCTGAGCGGTCTTTTCTAGCTCCATTCACTCAAATTTGGGTGATCAGCGCCCCCGAGCAGCCTGTAGATGCCCTCGCTCCACTTTCCAGCTAGGAGTATCCAAAGCGGGCAATGGACCTTTGGGATCTGGAAAGGTCCAAAGGCGGGCGGCATAGAGACCCGATAGTTCGGGAACAAGGGAGTCTGCGGCTCCCTCCCACAAACTCATGCCCGTCCCCACTGCCAGCTATCAGATCCACGCGAAGGGCTTCTGGAGCCCTGTCATCCACATTTCAGGCCCTGACGGTGACGTCGGCGTCCTGAAGGTTTCTAGAAACCGCTGGGGCATGGTAGTGAGCGCTGCCTACACCCCTGAGAAGGGCGAAAAGCTCGAGATCAGGCGTGATCCAGGCATCCTGAGAAGCCAATTTTCCCTCTGGAGTGAGGGGCGTGAGTGGCTTGGAGCCTCTCTGCGCTGGTCCTTCATTGGGCGAGAGGTCGACCTCTCGACCGGCACCCGCCCCATGCGCCTCATTCCGCTACCAGGCTTCTGCGCTGGCTGGGCGCTTCACGCCCCCAAGACAGGCCAAATGGCCCAAGTTCGACTGGGAAAAGAAGGGGAAATCGACGTCTTTAGAAGGATGGACTTCGAAGTCGTAATTTTTGCCCTGTTCCTCAGCCACCTCACACGCGTTGAGTCTTGGTGGCCTGGGCCGCTCATCGAAGATATTCACGACACCCAAACACGCACCACGACCGCCTGACTCAACAGAGCGCCGAGCATGCGAAGTTCCCAACTCTTGGGAATCCCTGGCTGCCTCCGGCGTCTTTGTCTCACAGAAGACCTCTGGTAACTCGCCCCAAAGATCCCTCTATGAAGCCCTCAGCCGTCATCCTGCTGGTTCTCGCCGCCGTCACGGCCCTCGTCCTCGTCCTCGTCAATCAAGACGACCCAAACACCCCTGAGGACATCACAAGCGCCCCCGTTCAGGTCTCAAGTGACTCTGGGCCGGACATCTCTGCCCTCCCCTCAGAGAGCAACTCTGAGCGCACCGCAGCCCCCACGACGGATGGGACTCAGGGCGCAGCAGAGCAGACCATGGATGGTGAGGTCGCCCTCTACGAGAACGAGCTCATAGGGATGGTTCGGAGCGAGGGCGGGGAGCCCATCGCTGGAGCGACTGTCACGCTCAGCAGGCGCCCGTTGCAAGCGATGGCCTTCGTGAATGACACCGTCGACCGCAGCGGAGACATCCAGAGCGTCACGAGCAGCGAGGGTGCCTTCCGCTTCGTGCGCATCGAGGCCTACGAGAACTACACGCTCATCATCGACCACCCCGAGTACTCTCGCAAAGAGGTCGGCAGCGTCCGCGTCGGCGTCACAGGGACCTTTGAAGAGCCCCCCATCACGCTGACTCAGGGCACGCGCCTGAGCGGCCTCATCTCTGACTCAGGTGGGAACCCAGTACCGGGCGCGACAGTCCACCTAGACGGGATGCTCGCAGGACTCGGCAACAAGCCCAGCCCTGACCGCATGAGCACCCAGTCCGATAACTTTGGACGCTATGAGTTCACGAACTGCCCTAACGGTCAGCGCACCCTCCTCGTCTCAGCAGAGGGCTACGGCAGCGTCCTGATCGCAGGCATCAGAATCCACGGGAAGAAGAGCCGCGAGATCGAGCGTAACGTGACCTTGGAGGTCGCTGAGATGATCTGCGGCCGCGTGATCGACTCAAGTAACACCCCCATCCAGGGCGCTGAGGTGATCGCTCTCTCCTACTCCACTGGTAACACCCAGTGCAGAGACTTCATCGAGACGGACGCTGACGGACAGTTCTGCCTCGAGCGCCTGAACCCTGGTCAGTACACCATCGCTGTCTCAGCGAAGGGCTTCCGCCCTGAGCGCGCGCAGCGCGTCGCGACTGGTAGCACCGGCTTGGTCCTTGAGCTCACGCCTCAAGCGAGCGTCTCAGGCCGGGTGGTCTCTAAGATCACCGGTGAACCCCTCGTCACCTTCACCTGCGTCCTCCGGACCGCCTACGACAACACAGAGGTGACGAGCCCGACAGACATCCGCGAAGACTTCCGTAGCCCGCTTGGCGAGTACACCCTCACCGACGTGCCCCCTGGGACCTACGTCGTTGAGGCGTCGGCCCAAGGCTTCGCAGCCTCCTTCTCACAGCGCTTCACGGTCTCACAGGGTCAGTCGCTCTCTGGGATCACCGTCGAGGCCGGCAAGGGCGGCTCTATCAAAGCCCGCATCGTGGACTCAGACGGCAATCCCATTCAAGGAGCGCTTGTCTCGACCCACGACAACACCTGGACCGACGACGCGTTCACCCGCGCGCTTGGCGACCTCTTCCCCACGAACGCCACGGCGAAGAAGGTGCGCAGCAACAAGAACGGTCGCTTCAAGATCGACGGGCTCACCCCAGAGAACTACCAGCTTCGCATCCAAGCCTCTGGACACTCTCGCTTCATCAAGACAGACGTCCTGGTGGGCGAAGGTCGCGACACGGACCTTGGCACCATCCGCATGGTGGCTGGCGGCGCCGTCTCAGGCCTCGTCGTCGATCAAGCTGGTCAGCCCATCGTCGGAGCGCGCGTCACCCTGCGCGTGGACGGGCGCCCCGTCTCAGTCTTTGAGCCCCGTGAGACCAAGTCATCGGGTGGCGGCAAGTACACCTTCGCGAACGTGCCAGCCGGAAACTACAAGGTCATGGCGATGCGCGCGGACCCTGGCGATGACGTCTTCGGCGGCCTCGTCGATCAGCAGCGCAGCGAGCAGCGCGTCAGCGTCCGCGAAGGGCAAGAGGCGAAGATCGACATGCGCATCGGCGGCTGAGCTGTCCTCCGCTCCGAGCCCCCTCTTCACTCGAACGGGACCGTCCAGGCCCCGCCCTGGTAGATCACCTCACCGTCGAGAGTGACCGAGTCCGTGTAGACAAAGACGTCTACGTGCTGGCGAGCCGCGCGCTTCTTGATGTTCGGCTTGTTGTAGCTCATGTGCTTCGCCCCTAAGGAGAGGTGCACGCCGCACATTCGCTCGAACGCGCCTACATCGCTGACGGTGCGCTCAAAGCTGAACGCGCGGTTCATGCCGAAGCCCAGCTCCCGCATCCAGACCTCTCCTTCATCAGCCCGAATGCTCTCGAGGACTTGATCAAACTCAGGCGTAGAGTCCTCCGCAGCCACTACGCGCCCGCTCTTGACCACCAGAGTGATCGGATGTGGAGGTCGGTTGATGCTGTAAGAGAGGTCGCCGAAGAGCGCGATCTGCACGCGCCCGTTCACAGCCTCGAGCTCCTTCGACTCGGTGAACACCTCACCGATCGGGAACTGTCCACCAATGTTCGTCATGCCGGTGTAGTCGCCGATGTTGAGCTTGGCGGTCTCGAAAGCTGCGTTGAATACGAGCTCTTCACCGCCACTCAGCACGACGCCGCCTGAAGCAGCGTCGATGCGCCGCTTCAGAGCGTGACCGACGCCACGGAAGTAGGCGGCGTCATACGCTAGGGAGTCGATGTAGACCAAGCTCTCCACGCCTCGACTCCGCGCGAGGTGCGGATGCTCGATGACCTTGATGGAGCGCTTGAATAGCTCCAAGCGGATCCTGAAGGCCGCGAGCCGAAAGCTCGTGGATTGAATGAGGACGACCAGCGCTCCTGGCCTGAGGTCCTCAAAGGCGCTGAGGACCTGCTCTGGAGGGACGCTGTCGAAGTCAATGAAGCGGCCGTCTGGGAGGCTGCGGCGATAAGCCTCTGTGAGCGCGACAGCGAGCGGGGACTGGGCGTCCGAGACGACTAGGGCGGCGTCTCCAGGGCTGTAGCGCAGCGCCTCTCGCAAGAGATCGCTGACGTTCTCCGCGGCGCTCTCTATCGCGCTCGGAGGGAGGGTCTCTGGGCTCTGGTCTCGATCCTTCATCGCTGTGGGGGGCGAGCGCTCATCGACAGCCCTCATCCTTGCAGGGATCAGTATGCCACCGAAGGCTCCCCGAGAGGTCTATAGGAGGTCCACGCCCGCTGCCGCCACCTTGCTAGAGTGCTCTCGTGTCCTACCTGTTCCCCCTCTCCAATCCCGAGCGCCAGGAGGAGCTCGAGCGCGCTCTCGGCGTCCCCATAAAGCTCCGCTATGGCCGCTCGGGCTCCCAGCCAGTCGTGGCGCGGGGGCCTACGGCGACGGAGCTCGCTCGAGAGCCTCGACTCGAGGGAGGGCGCGTCCTCGTTCTGCATGAGCGCTTCCAGAGGGCAGACCCGGTCGTCTGGGAGGACCTCGTCAAGTGGCTCCGCGCCGGGCGCCGCGCGCGCAAGGCATGCCAGAGACTCGACGCCTGGCTAGATGGGCTGCGCGCTGATCCAGCGCCAGGTCGAGTCCAAGCGGGGCACCCTGGCGATCACCATCTGCTCCCGCGCTTGAGCGCTGCCGTGATCGCGGAGCACCTCCCTGGAGAGTTCATCGAGCGCGAGCCCCCTGTCATCACCTGGGCCGCACGGAAGCGAAGCACTGCCCGCCGCGGGCTGCGCCTCGGGAGCTACGACAGCTCTCGCGACCTCGTGCGTATCCACCCGGTCCTCGACCAGGAGGCCGTACCTGAGTGGGTCGTCGCCTTCGTGATCTACCACGAGCTCTTGCACGCCCTGATCCCATCAAGGCGCGTCGGCAGACGGCTGATTCACCACGGGCCAGAGTTCCGCGCCAGAGAGCGCGCACACCCTGACTTCGAGCGAGCGACAGCGTGGGAGCGTAAAAACCTAGACCGCCTCATCCGCTCCGCGCGCACGGGGAAGCCGCTGCGCAGAGGCCTCTTCAGGAGCTAAACCTAGTCGAAGCCGCCGTCTTCCTCGGCGCCCGTGAGGCAGGTGCCGAGGACGTTCCCGCCCAAGGCCTCGAGGGTGTTGTGCGTCTGCTCGACGTGGTGACGCGGCGTGAGACCGAGGCGGACGACAAGGACGATGCCATCCGCGATCCCGCCGAGGAGGCTAGCGTCAGAGATCCGCAGGGCCTCAGGGGTGTCGATCAGGACGTAAGAGAAGCCGCGCTTGAGAGTCCCTAGTACGGTGCGCATGCGCTCCGAGCCGAGGAGTTGGGAAGGATTGTCCGGGAGAGTGCCTGCGCCCATGACCTGCACGCCAGGGACAGAGGTCGGCCTGATCGCGGAGTCGAGGTCACAGCTGCCTGAGAGCACGTCTGCGAGACCTTGTCGAGACTCCAGCCCGAGGTAGCCTTCGACGCCTGGGCTGTGGAGGTTGGCGTCGATGATGAGCACCTCAGTCCCCGGTAGCTCGGCGAGGGCGAGCCCTAGATTGATCGTGGCGACCGTCTTCCCTTCGCCGCGCGACGAAGAGGTCAGGACGACAGAGCGAGGCGCCCCCTCTGGGTTGAGCGCGATGATCGAGTTCCTCAGCCCACGAAACTGCTCCGCGACTCGTCCGCGGGGGTCCTTCACGAGCGCGATCTCGTCTCGCTCAATAGGCACCTTGCGGCCCTCGTCAGGGGCTGCGGGTGTGAGTGCTTGGGGACGTGTGGTCTTTTTGGCCATAGGGAAGTGTGTGGATGTGTCTCGCCACATGTCCTTTCGGCAGTTCTAGGGTCAACTTGGGAGGAGATTTCAGCCTCCAGCCCCCTAAAAATGCTCTCACGGGACTCAGCCCTGCTGTAGGAGGGCCTCAGCGGGGCGCATCGACTCTGAGGAGGCCTACATCGAGGGGCGTGATGAGCCCACGAGGCGACGGCGGGAACTGGCCTAGCAGGAGCTCTTGAGCCTCCGCCTGACGCACGATGAGGCGTGTTTGAGCTCCGAAGGACTTCAGGGCAGCCGCATCACCGGCCTCTTGCAAGGCCCAACCGACTCGCTGCCAAGCCCTAGCGAACTCTTCGAGGCGTCCCGTGTCCTCTAGATCTAGGACCTCTAGCTCCTCTAGGAGGAGGCTCCTCACCAGCGCTCCCTCCCGCTGACCTGCCCTGCATGCAATGAGCTCAAGGTCATCGACGCTCGCTCCAGAGGCCCCAGGCTCGAGCACTCCGGCGAGCTCTAGGAGTCGTATCCAAGCGCCGCGCTCTTCGCCCTCAAGGCTCACCCCACTTAGGGCTAAGGCGACCCTCGCGCGCCCGAGCTCGCTGCACCAGCTCGAGAGCAACGCCTCGAGCTCCATCACAGGCCAAAGCTCTGCCCGCCAAGCCTCCAAGAAGCTCGCCGCGCTGAGCTCGTCATCACCAGCCCGCAAGCTCAGCTCGGCCTTCAGCAGCTCTGCGCCCTCAAGCCCTTTGAGCTCACTGGCCCGCAGCCCTGCGAGGTAGAGCGTGCGCGCGAGGCCGTCCTGATGTGCACCCCTCACAGCGAGCCCGACACCCTCTACAGAGAGCTCAAGCGGAGCGCGCTCAGGGTCTGAGGCGTAGGCCCTGAGCGCTCTCCGCCAAAGCAAGGGATCCGAGAATTCCTCACCGCTGAGCACCTCTCGCGCGAGCGATCTATCGCCGCGGCTATGACCTTCGAGCACGAGCAGACGCGCCCACTGCACAGAGCGCTCGCTCGAGGCACCCTCTGCCTCCCAGGCAGCGCTGGGGGCTTCACCCCCAGGCGCGAGCGCGCGCGCCTCGGCCATCCCTCTAGCGATCCGCTCGACCTCCCACGCTGAGCCCGCGACCCGCTCCAGCAGCGCGCGCGCCTCTACATGAGCGCCAGCCTCACTCAGCGCGAGCGAGACCTCTCCGCGCGCTGCGGCAGCCAAGAGCCCAGAGAGCGCGACGGGGTCACGCTCGCTGCGCCAGCGCTCCTCGAACCACGCCAGCGGCGCGGTCCAGCCTGTCGTCGCGAGCGCCCTCGCGGCGCGTGCCCCGTCCGCTCCCCCGGAAGAGACCTCGAGCGCCCAAGAGATCAACACCTCTAGGGTCGGTGCGCCCGTAGCATCCCGCGCGCTGCAGAGCCTGAGCCAGTGGCCGAGGGCAGGGTGAACCACCCCGTCGACGCTCTCTGGCCCGCGCAACTCATAGCTCAGCCCACCGTCGAGGCACATGCGCTTCAAGTGCTCTAGCGGTGACCCCTTCGCGCTTCCCCACGACCCCTCACGGCCATCGACGCTCGGGTCGATGACAAGCGGCGCTCCTAAGTTGACTCCTTCAGCAAGGCGCTCAAGGAGGGCGATGTTCTCCCCCTCGCAAGGAGGCACGAAGAAGAGCCCTAGCTGGGACTCGCGCAGGAGTGCGTTGGCTTTGTGCGACGGGAGCGGAGGATCATCGTAGTCCGGCTTCCACCTGACGAGCAGCTCGTGGAAGCTCGCACGGCCGATCGCGCGGGCGCGCTTGTCACGAGAGCCCAGGAGCGTGACGGCCAGGCCTAGACGCTCCTCTTCGGCCGCTACGATGCGGGTGATGCGCCGCTCGAGCTCGAAGTCGGCTCCCACCGAGAGCTCTAACAGCGCTGCTCGCTGACTAGCAGAGAGGCTGCCGCACAGTCGCCGGGTCGCGAGCTCTCGCGCTCCCGCGTCCGGCGAGGTCAGCGCCGCGAGATCATCAGCGGCCGCGAGCTCGCTCGGAGCGCATAGCGCGAGGGTGAGAGAGAGGACGGAGAGTGTCATGACTGGGGTCGTCTATGAGTTTCGGACACGACACCCTAGGCGCGCAACGATGCGGGGGCCAAGGAGTGATACTCTCTCCCCCCTCGAGGACCCCCTACTACCACGACTATGGCAAAGATCCCTTTCCACAGCATCGGCAGCGCCCGAGACGACTTCCTGCGCGAGACCAGCTATCAGCTGAACACGAGCGCCTCAGCAGACCGCGTAGACCTCTTAGAGGAGCGACGGGCCGAGGTCCACGCGGGGTGGGGTGAGAAGTACGTCGAGCGCGTTCACGCTAAGGGCAAGCTCACGGCACGTGAACGCGTGGAGGCGCTCAAGGACGAGGGCGCGCCGATCCGAGAGGTGGGCACCTTCGTCAACTACGGTGAGGACTTCGCAGGGCAGGCCTCGCCCGGCGCGGGCGTCGTGACCTGCTACACCAAGGTCCACGGGCGCTGGGTCATGGTGATCGCAAACGACAACACCGTGGCCTCAGGCTCCTGGTGGCCGCGCACTCCTGAGAAGATCGAGCGCGCGCAGGAGATGGCGCTGCGCCTCCGGCTGCCCGTCGTCTACCTAGTCGACTGCTCTGGACTCTTCTTGCCTGAGCAGGCGCGCTCCTTCCCTGGCGCGACTGGAGCCGGACACATCTTCAAGAAGAACAGCGAGCTCTCCGCCGCGGGCGTTCCACAGCTCGCCGGTGTCTTCGGTGACTGCATCGCGGGCGGCGGCTACATGCCGATCATCTCTGACAGAGTCGTGATGACCGAGCAGGCCTACATGGTCATCGCCGGCGCCGCGCTCATCAAAGGCGCGAAGTCACAGAATCTCTCGAGCCTCGACATCGGAGGCGCTGACGTCCACGTGGAGCAGTCAGGCTGTGCAGACATGCGCTGTGCCGATGATGAGGCCGCCATCGAGATCCTCAGAGCGGAGGTCGAGCGCCTCAGCTCGAGCGCGGTCGAGTTCCACCGTCATGGCGTCGCGCCCGCGCCGCCAGCGCACTCCCCAGAGGAGCTGACGGGGCTCTTCCCCGCAAACCACCGCATGACCTACCACGTCGAGGAGGTGCTCGCTCGCCTCGTAGACGACGGGGAGTTCTGGGAGCTCATGCCCGAGCGGGGGCAAGAGGTCCTCGTAGGCGTCGGCCGTGTAAACGGACTGCATGTAGGCTTCGTCGCCAATCGCCAAGGCCTCATCGACGACCGCGATCTCCCCGGCGGGAAGAAGCCTGCTGGCATCCTCTACCGCGAGGGCATCGCCAAGACGAGCCTCTTCAGCCGCTCCTGCAACGACGACGGGATCCCCCTCGTCTGGCTGCAAGACATCTCAGGCTTCGACATCGGGGTCGAGGCAGAGCGCCAAGGGCTGCTCGGTTACGGCTCTAGCCTGATCTATACGAACAGCACAAACACCACACCGATGTGCACGGTCCTCCTACGCAAAGCCTCTGGAGCTGGCTACTACGCGATGGCGGGCATGCCGTATGACCCTGTCCTCCAGCTCGCGACGCCCATCTCCCGCCTCGCTGTCATGGAGGGTCGCACTCTCGCCATCGCGGCCTACAACACCAAGCTCGACGAGGACTTCGAGATCGCGACTGAGGACCCTGAGGAGCGCGCCAAGATCGAGGCTGGGATGAAGGATATGGAGGAGCGCATCGAGGGCGACATGGACCCCTACAAAGCTGCTGCCAGGATGGACGTCGACGAGATCGTACGCTTGGATGAGATCCGAGACTGGTTGGAGCTCTTCGCTGAGGCCAGCTACCAAGCCAACGGCTACCGGAGGGTCAAGAACCCGCGCATCTGGTCACTCCACGACATCGAGGTCGTCACCGAAGAGCGCGGTGACTGAGGAACGAGACTCATGGCAATCGTCTCTATCGGCAGCGACCTGTGCCAGATCTCGCGCGTCGCTGACGTGCTCGAGCGGCGCGGCCAGCGCTTCTGCGCGCGTGTCTTCACGGATGCAGAGCGGGCCTACTGCGACCGCAGGCAGGCCGCGCGTCCCAGCCACTACGCGGGGCGCTTCGCCGTGAAAGAGGCCGTGATGAAGGCGCTCGGAACAGGCTGGCGCAGCGGGGTTCGTTGGGTCGACATCGAGACTCTACGAGAGCCCGGGGAGGCTCCCCGAATCAAGCTGCACGGGCGCACGAGCGAGCTTGCCAGCGAGCGAGGGATCGCCCGCTGGCACCTGACGATCACCCACGACGCAGGCCTAGCGCTGGCCTTCGTCGTCGCTGAGTCAACGCCTGAGGACTAAGCGTCCCAGGTGATCTCCAACCCGTTGGAGAGGTTGAAGTCTGCGCCGCAGGGGCTGGTGAGGGGATCGCGACTCCAGAGCTGATAACGCCTCGTGTCACCAGCAGCGCAGCCGCCCTTTGAGGCGACGTTGACCGAGCTAGAGCCCGTGCCGTCCGGCGCTCCGAAGATCACCTGCAGGCGCACGACGCCGCCGCCAGCGCAGCGTAAGCCGTCACCAAACGGGTTGCCGTTGCCAGAGTTGATGGCGTTGTTCCCCTGGAAGAGGAGGCCAGGCTGCGAAGGGACCATGCCCTCTGCCTCTAGGACAAGGTCACCTGCGGAGACAGAGTTCGTCCCCATGCCTCTGAGAGAGCTGCCGCTAGCAGCAAAGCCGTTGGCGCAGCCCGCTACACCGAGCGAGCCGTCGTTGTCATTTCCGCAAGGGCAGATGCCGCCAGCGCCGTCACAGTAAGGGACACCGACCACAGGCGAAGGCCCACCAGAGCTGAGGGTGAGGGCATCAAACTCGAAGCCGCCGTTGAAAGTTCCGCCAGCGAAGGTCGTCCCGCCAGAGCGCAGACCGATCTCGTTCATGCGGAAGTCAGGGACGGTTATATCGAGGACCTCCCCCGTCTGCGGATAAGGTCCGGCGGGGTCGACATAGAGTCTCACACGCTCATCTCCGGGGAGGAAGTCGATGCGCACGACAAGGTTGGCCTGAACATCACAGGAGGTGCCTACGATAGGAAAGTCTCCAACACCGGGAACGCCGAGGCCCCACTGGCCTGTGGCCCAGGGCGAGCCAATGAAGAGCTTCTCTCCAACGAACTGCTCGTAGAGAGAGATCCCACCGAACTGCTCTAGGCAGCCAGCGGGCCGGACGCACTGGAAGGAGACCCAGAGCGCGCCGCCGTCCTTACCAAGCAGACCGTTCTCCTCGAGGTCCGGCGCTAAGGCGGTGTCAGGCTTCCTGTAAGCGCCTTCGCCCTCAAAGACGACCTGCACCTTGTTACCGACTCCGTCCATGCCAGGAGCGAAGACGTCCATGCCGCTCACGCCAGTCGGGCTGCTCCACCAGGGCTCTACCCAACCGGTGCCGCCAGCCTGAGCGTGCATGGAGCTACCAGCCGGATAATCGAAGGAGTCCTCACAGAGCTGGACCTGCGCGCTGGCCGCAGCAGAGAGAGACAAAAGGGCTACAGAGAGCTTGGATATACAGCGCATCTTAATAAGTCCTATTTTTACCGAGAGTCGTTCGTGGATTGTGTTTTCTAGGGAAGTGTTGCCCCTCAAGCCTACCTTGAAGGGTGAATCTTGGAGTCATTGGGTGAGGATGACAGCGCTGTAAGGCCCTATCGAGAGGGTCCCGTTATGCGGCATGCCATCGTAAGCGCCAGACTGAGCAGAGATGTCCCATGCAGGGTGGTCGCCGAAGCTCGAGTCATAGCCAGCCCAATCACTGTTGAAGCGCACATACCAGGTGCCTGATTGCGGCAGCCCGATAGTGTAGTTGTCGAAGGGCGTGCCCGAGAAGTTGGCAACGACGATGACGTCATCACCGGGGCCGCCCTGGTCCCAGCGGTGATAGGCGATGACCTTCGCTGAGTTGTTGACGTGGTGCACGCTGGTGCTCTGCCCACGCAGACCGCGGGTGTTGTTCCACCAGTTCCGTCGCAGCCGGATCAGGTCTCGGTAGAGGTCGTGGATCCCTCCATAGGTGAGCAGCTTGCTCCAGTCGACAGGGTCCTGATCATCAAACCAGCCGTCCTCTAGGATCTCTTGCCCTTGGAAGAGCATCGGGATACCAGGAGAGGTCATCACGATCGCCGCCGCGAGGGTCGAGCGCTTCTTGGAGTACCAGCTGGACGCGTTCCCAGGCCAGATCGTCTCAGGCACACGCGAGCGACCGTTCGCTACCTCGTCATGGGACTCGGTGTAGATGACACGCTCGAAGGCGTCTCCGTTGTAGGAGTGCAGGATCGCGTCTCGCACAGCGAACATGTTCCTGTCGAAGTCGCTAGGAGTCTCGACCGCAGCGCGCACAGGATGAATAAACATCGCGTCCCACTGGGCGTCAAAGCCGGCGCCACCAGCGCCCGTGTCTTTGGTGAGCCAGTCATTCGGGGCGTTGTACATATCCTCAGCGATCTGGATCTTCCAGGGCTGAGTCGCGTTGACCTCGTCATTGCACCACTGCATCAGATTCCAACCATCTCCGTTGTCGAAGCCCGTAGAGGGGTCTCTTCGAATCGTGGAGGTTGAGTCCCAACGCAAGCCATCAACCCGACACTCAGCGAGCCAAGCGAAGACGTTGTCGCGGATATATGAGCGCACCTCGCCGCGGCCGAAGTCTGGGCGAGAGTCACCCCAAGGGGTGTATGCCCTGTCGTCGTTGTAGAAGTAGATGCCACCCCAAGGCCCTTGTGACCAGCCGTCAAAGCGCCACAAGTCCATATCTGAGGGGCCCCAGTGGTTGTAGAGCACGTCCAAGAAGACCGCGATGCCCTGCGCATGAGCTGCGCTGACAAAGGAGGCGAAGGCCTCACGACCACCATAGGCGGTCTCAACCGCATATGGGTGGGCGTAGTTGTAGCCCCAGGAGAAGTCAGCAGCGAACTCAGAGATAGGCATCAGCTCCACAGCGTTCACGCCTAAGTCTGCGAGGTAAGGGAGCATCTGCTCCGCGCTCGCGAAGGTCCCCGGCCCCCCGCCGGGCTGGTCATTGAAGGTCCCGATGTGCATCTCGTAGATCACAAGCTCGTTCCAAGCAGGCATCTGAAAGCCTGGGTCTCCCCCGTGCACCAGCTCGGTATCTTGGACGATGCTGTGACCGACGGAGCTAGAGACAGCGCGGGCTCGCGGGTCGTTCTTCCAGCTGGTGCTCTCCCCGTTCGTGATCGCGAACTTGTAGGGCGCGTCGTGCCCTAGACCGCGCACGTCTAGTGAGAAGTTGCCGGCCAGATCCCGGACCATCGGCGAGCTCGCGCCAGACCACCCGTTGAACTCCCCGACCAGGTGCACAGCGCTCGCGTTAGGTGCCCAGACTCGGAAGGAGGTCCCGGGCGAGCCAGCGGGCCCCTTTTCATAGACGTTCGCCCCCATCCCGGCGTGAACAGAGGATCCCGGTCCACGCGAGTAGAGGATGTTGTAGCTCGTCCCCTCAGGTCGCCAGACACCGATGTGCCACGTCCCGCTCTCCACAGGCGGAGTCGTCTGCGCGTTGATAGTTATGGATTCAGTGCTCGTGCCGCTGTTCAGACTCGCGAAGTCGTACTCACTCCGGGTCGGCGGCGCACCAAAGCGCACGTAGAGGTCTGCATAGGCGCCGACTCCTTGGGTCGTGTCGATCTGCAGGACCCAGTCCCAGTCGCGCGCCTCCATCGCGTAGTGGTCCATCTTCCACTGGACCCGTCCGGGGGCGAGCACCTGAGGCCCTGCACCCACAGCCGTCTTCTGAGCCCAGCCCTCAACGCAGAGTCCTGTCAGGCAGAGGGCTACGAGGAAAACCTTTTGAGCGGTCAAGGCTGTTAGTTTCCTGAGCTGAAGGGACCGAAGCTTCGACGATGTACAACTCTCCCAGTCGGGTTAGAGAGGATCACCTCTTCGCCGATGCCCACGTGCATGTCATAAGGTCCAACAACGAAGAGCTCCTGACCACCCGAGGGACCCGTCGGGCGTGCCCTGAAGGTCGCAAGGTTTGGTGAGACGTAGAGCGTCCCGTCCGAGACGATGACTGTCCCCGGGTCAAAGGTGAACTCGATACCACCGCTTAGAGTCCATCCAGAGAGGTCAACAGCGAAGGGGTTAGGGTTGTGCAGGACGATGAACTCTTCATCCTGGATGCCAGACGCAGGGCTCCCCTCGATGTACCGAATCTTCACCCGCGCAGGGATCGCGGCATCAGGAATGATCCCGCCATTCGAGACGTTATGGGTCACGTAGAAGTGTGTGCGACGGGGGGTCAGGTACTGTGATTTGATGCGCGCGATGCTGTCCGTGAAGTTGTAGCTCGTACCCCAAGACGGGATCCCCCAGCGCGCGACGTCGAGGGCGATGTCACCGCTGAGCTGTGCCACCTTTTGGTCGAGATAGCTCTCTAGGACTCGCTCACTCACCGGAGTCCCCGGCGGCTGTAAGAGTTGATCCATGAGCGTACGCAGGCGGCGGCCATACATCTCGACGATGTCAGGCTCGCTGTACATGGCATCAATCAGCCTGTTCCAAGGCCCGTCATTCTTCGGACGGAAGCGGTCGCCGAAGAGCGGATGGCAGAGCGGGTCCTGTACCGCGAACATCGAGTCGTTCAACACACCACCACCGACCGTGTAGTTGCGCCCCAACGTGAGGTCTTTATCCCAAGGTAAGAAACGCCACTCGCCGTCCCCATCCGTGTCCCTGTACAGGTAGTAGTTCTTCGCGACGTGATCGTTGTCGAACATGATCGCGGTCGCGGCGAGGTAGCTGATCACCGCCGGGATGTCGACCGTATCGAAGACATTCCTGCGGCGGTTTGAGTTCGTGAGCTGGATCCCGTTGATGAAGCTCTCCAAGTCAGAGGTGTCCTCATCCACACGGGTGATCTTCTCTACGCTCGAGCTGCCGCTCGTGGCGGCGTTGTACATCTTGTACAGGGCGCCGTCTTGGTCGAGATCCAGACGGGCTAGGTAGTCCTCGTCGGGCTCTTCGATGAAGGCGCAGACGCTGAAGAACTCACCGTTCTGGTGGAGACGAGCCATGTGGGAGAGGCCACCCTTGGCACCGCAAGCCGCGTAAAGCTCATAGCAGAGCTCCTGCCTGATGAAAGACTTGTCCCCCCAGGTCGTGTTCAGGTTGAACTCATCGACCTTGCGCTCGCTCTCCTCGAGGAAGAAGCGATCGCCAGGGTTGAAGTCGAACTTGTAGCTCTTCTTCGGGTAAGTCTGTGAGCTCCCTCCGCGGGCGTTGCAGCGGACGTTGTCGTAAAAGCGCCCCTCGAACCAGAGGGAAGCGCGCGTGCCAGCTGTGGAGTTCGCCGCCGCGGTGTTCTGCACGTACCAGTGATAGGTGCGTAACGATGTCGCGATCGAGGGGTCTTCCACGATAGTCCCGAAGTATTCCGGGTCTCGCTCTGGGTCGATGAAGGGCGGCTCTCGGGTGCCGTTCCAGTTCGCATCAAGTGCGGTTAACGACCAACGCAGCATCTCACCTGGCGCGCTGGCCGAAGCAGGGATCGCGGCCGTGTAGATGTTGTCTCCTGCTACAGCGTCCGGAGCGACGCCGTCATCGAGCATCTGCAGGCTCAGGGCGCCGTTGTACATCACCCTATAGTCGAGCTGTACGAAGCCCGTTGCGCCTAGGGAGCCAACGAGGCGCACCGTGACGACCACGTCATCGTTATCGCTCGGCAGCTCGGGGAAGTGGCTTACGTCGTTCAGGAGCGGGCCCGGGGAGACGTTCTGCGACCCAGGCGTAGGCGTGAAAAAGTAGTACTCGTTACTGGTGATATTCGGGGTGAACTCAAAGCCATAGGAGACGTCCTCGAATTGCTCCGGGTATGCCCTGTCGAAGGAGGTTGACGCGAAGCTCGCGGTCGGATCGTAGAGCCCTAAGAACTCGCCGGAGGATGCCAGCTTGAAGTTCGTATGAAGCTCTTCGGCGGGGTTCGTGAGGTCTTTGGAGGAGGCGAAGACGATGAGGAAACCACCTGGCGCGATGAAGGTCGTCCCAGGGAAGGTCCACTTGGTCCTAGCAGCGGGGTCATCGGTGAGGTGCCAGCCGCCCAGGTCGATCACGCTGTTCCCTGGGTTATGGATCTCGATCCAGTCAGAGGAGTCACCTTCGAAGTCGACGATTCCGTTGTCGTTACTCGTTAAGAACTCCGAGATAACGGGATCCTGCGAGAGAGCCGACGGTGAGAGGAGTGCGAGGGCAGCTAAGGTGGTGAGGCGCATGATTCTTCTGCTCTGATTGAGCCCTGAGGAGGCTTGGAGTCGACCTCAAGGGGGACTCAAAGCCTATCACGAGCAGAAAAAAACGCGGTCCTAGTCGCCTGTAAGGAGGCCTTTACAATTTCTCCGAGAACCCCAAGACCACGAGCAGGCACGCTCCTCCAGAGATGCATGAGAGCCCTAGCTCAGCACAGCGCTCCTCCATTCCCTGATATTCGGCCCCAGGCTGCACCCAGACTCGCTCGATCCCCTGCCTAGCAGCAGCCTCAATGACCCCTTCGGTCACCCCTGGAGGGGTGATAATGGAGAGCCCGTGGACCTCGATTTCGAGCTCCGAAAGCTCTGCAATGCAGGGGAGCCCCTCCACCTCCGAGGCGCGCGGGTTGAGAGGGATCACGCGACGGCCGGCCTGCTGATAGCAGCGCAGGACCTTGTTCCCGTACTTGCTGCGGTCCGTCGATGCGCCAGCGACGACGTACACCTCTCCGCTCAAGAAGTCTTCAATCAGTGCTCTCTCTTCCACGATGACATTCTGCTCTCCGCACGGCCTAGGTACCATGCCCAACATGAAGCGGGCTGAGAAGGCGGAGCGAATCCTAGAGCAGTTGAACGAGCTCTACCCTGACCCCCCGGTGCCGCTCGATCACGACGACCCCTTCACCTTACTCGTCGCAGTGCTGCTCTCTGCGCAGACCACAGACGAGCGCGTGAACATGGTCACGCCGGGGCTCTTCGCCTTGGCGAGCACCCCGCGCGAGATGGCGCAGGTCTCTGTCGAGGACATCCTGAAAGAGATCCGGACCGTCGGCCTCGCCCCCACCAAGGCCAAGAACATCCGCCGCCTTTCAGAGCTCCTCGTCGAGCGACACGACGGCGTAGTCCCTGAAGACATCGACGCCCTCGAGGCCTTGCCCGGCGTCGGTCACAAGACCGCGAGTGTGGTCATGATCCAAGCCTTCGGCGTCCCAGCCTTCCCTGTAGACACTCACATTCACCGCCTCGCTGCCCGTTGGGGACTGTCGAAGGGCAAGAGCGTCGAGCATACGGAGAGGGACCTTAAGCGCGTCTTCCCACGGGAAACATGGATCAAGCTGCACCTTCAGATCATCTATTTTGGGAGGGAGCACTGCCCCGCTCGAGGGCACGACCTCAAGGCCTGTCCCATCTGTAGCTGGGCAGCGACGGCCAAGCGCATCGCCGAAGAGGCGCGCCGCTGATGTAGACTGATCACCAATGGACCAACAGGAATTTCTTCAACTAGCTGACGCCTGCCTCGAGCATTTCGCCGCCGCACTCGAAGACTTCGACCCTGACGAAGTCGACTTCTCCTGCACAGACGGCGTGCTCACCATCGAGTTCGCTGACGGCACCCGCTACGTGCTGAACCGTCAGACCGCTGCATCACAGATGTGGTTCGCTGCTGGAGCGCGCGCGTGGCATTACAACTGGGATGGGAGCGCTTGGGTCTGCGACCGGGACGGGCACGCGCTCACAGAGAGCGTCTCGAGCTCGATCTCGGAGAAGATCGGGCGCGAGGTAAGGCTTTGACCCAGGGCGCGCCGTTCAGGCGCGGCGACCGAGTCCTCCTCGCCCTCGGCGGGGGAGCGGCTCGGGGGATGGCCCACATCGGCGTCTGCCATGTCCTCGAAGAGCAGGGCATTGAGGTAGCTGGCGTCGCAGGGACGAGCATTGGATCAGCAGTGGGTGGAGTCCTCGCTGCAGGGAAGCTCTCTCAATATGAGGAACAGATGAGGAGCTTGACCCGCAAGGGGGTGCTCTCTCTCCTCGACCCTGTCGTGCCTCGTTCAGGACTCTTCGCTGGAACGAAGATCACAGAGCTGTTGCGTGAGATCCTAGGAGAGGCGCGCATCGAGGACTGCGAGCTCCCCTATATCGCGGTCGCGGCGACCTTAAAGGGCGGCGAAGAGGTCTGGCTCCGTGACGGAGACCTCGTACACGCTATCCGAACATCTGGCTCTATCCCGGGAGTCTTCACACCAGTTCATCACGACGGTCGCTGGCTCATCGACGGTGGCGTCTGCAGCCCTGTCCCCTTCGCAGCTGCAGCAGCGCTCGGTGAGCTGCCTGTGATCGCCGTCGATGTGAACGACCAGAGCCACGGTCCCCCTGAGGGCCAGGCTGCTCAGTCAGAGGCCGCAGAGGTCGAGGCCTCCCCAGGTACGCTCGACCGCATCCTCGCGGCAGAGAACCTCCACCCCGCGCTGCATGAGTTCGCAGAGAGCGTGCGCTCTCGGGGCACGGCAGCGAGCGAGCGGATCGCTATGGAGGTGCAGCGCGTTCGGGAGCGCATCATGCCTGAGCAAACGGAGGATCCACCTCGTCCCCCGGGCATGGTCGACTCCCTCACTGACGTCGCGATCAACATGATGCATCAGCTCGCTGCCTGCCAGCGCGCGCTCACGCCACCGGACCTCATGATCGTCCCTCGCATGCAGGGTGTCGGGATGTTCGACTTCCATCGCACACCCGAGCTGATCGCGGAGGGCGAGCGCGCCGCGAGGGAGGCCCTCGGGCTCACGTCAACCACAGAGGCCTAAGCTAAGGCCCTGTGGACCGCCTCAGCGATCCGAAGGTCCTGCACCGCGACGCCAGTTAGGTCACAGATCGTGACCTCTTCAGGGCCTCCACGCCCATCGGCATCGCCGCTCAGGATCGCACCGAGCTCGACGACATCCTCCTCTCCGATGGCTCCTGCGCGGAGCGCCTGCGAGACCTCGCCCCGTAGCCGGCATTGATCGAGGCTGTCGCAGGCGACCTTGTCTGCCCGCGTGAGGAGCCCGATCTCTAACTCCTGCTTCTCAGGCGTGTCTGAGCCTACGGCCGTCACGTGTGTCCCTGCTTGGACCCAGTCAGAGGCGAGCACGCTCTCCTTAGCAGCAGTGGTCGTGACGATCACCTGGCTCTCCTTGCAGAGAGACTCCACGTCTTGCACAGCCCGGGCCCGCAAGCCCATCTCACTCAGCTCCGCCTGGCAGGCCACGCTCTTTTCCAGATTCCTCCCCCAGATGAGGAACTCAGCCTCTGGAAAGACGCACGCGTGATGCGCCGCCTGGAGGCGCGCTTGCACTCCGGTGCCCAAGATCCCGACTCCCTCAACAGCGGGAGGCGCGAGAATCTTCGATGCGAGCGCCCCAGCGGCGGCGGTCCGCTCGTCCGTCAAGTGCCCCTCGTCTAAGAGAACCCGCGCGAGCGCACCGTTGTCTTGGCGGAACAGGAGCATCAGCCCGTCCCCCACCGGCAGCCCGAGCGCAGGGTTCCCTGGGAAGCCTGAGGCGACCTTGATCACGTAGTGCTCCTCGCCACGGACATATCCGTACTTGATGTGGACCTCGCCCCGGCTCTGGTCCAGGAGGAGCTCACCGACGGGCGGGACGACGCAACGACCTGAGGAGTAGGCCTGGAAGCCTAGAGACATCTCCTCAAGGAGGTCGATGCCTCGGAGAGTCGGCTCTATCTCCCTCCAAGTGACGATGCTGCTCATGAGAGGACCTCCCGGAGGACCTCGAGTGAGGCGTTCGCTCCGCACAGCACCACGGCGACGTTCATCCCGGAGTAGCGCTCAGGCTCGCGAAGGAAGGCCGCCGCGGCAACCCCAGCCGCGCCCTCGATGCAGGTGTGATGTGCTGAGATGACAGCCTTCATGGCGCTCGCGATCTCCTCCTCTGTGACGGTGACTGACCTGTCCACGCAGCCCTGGCAGAGCTCAAACGTGATCGAACCCGACTCCACGCCGCCCGCGGTCCCATCCGAGAGCGTCGGGAGAGAGGGCAAGTCCAAGAGCTCCCCAGCCTCTAGCGACTGGTGCATGACGCAGGAGTTCTCAGGGGAGCAAGCGATGACCTCGACGTCAGGTCGAACGGACTTGAGGTAGCTACCGACACCACCGATGAGGCCGCCTCCGCCGACTGCGATGAAGACCGCGTCGAGCTCCGCGATGTCTTCAAGGAGTTCCCATCCGAGGGTGCCTTGTCCGCTGACTACGTCCGGGTCGTTATAGGGCGACACATAGCTGCGCCCGCTCGCCTCCGCCTCCTGACGCGCCGCCGACTCCGCCTCTAGGCAGTCTTGCCCGACCTGTTTGACGGAGGCGCCGCGCCGGCGAATCCCCTCTAGCTTTCCCGGCTCTGCGGTCAGCGGCGCGTAGATGGTGGCCTCCACACCCAAGCTAGAAGCCGCCGCTGCGACCCCAGCGCCGTGATTCCCTGTCGAAGCTGCCACCACACCGCGCCCCCGCTCCTCCTCTGTGAGCGTGAGCAGCTTGTGGTAAGCCCCCCGGAGCTTGAAAGACCCTGTCTCTTGGAGGTTCTCGAGCTTCAGCCAGACGCGGGCCCCAGAGCTGCCCTCGAGAGCCGGGGAGCGCTCAACTGGCGTGCGGCGGATATGAGCAGATATTCGCTCCGCAGCGGCGGTCACGTCTTGGGGAAAGCGCACGCGAAGAGTATAGAGGGCGTATGCGCATAGAACCCTTCCGAATGGAACGCTGGCAATCCACCTACGAGAATGAGGTGGAGATCAACCTCTCTGACTCAGGCGTGTCTCCGATGACCATCGGAGAGCTCGTGAGCGAAGCCGGCGTACCAGAGCTCATGAGCCACAGGCTCGTCTATACCCAGTCAAACGGCACCAGGCCTCTGCGAGACGCCATTGCGCGCTTATATGAGGGCGCGACGGAGGCAAACGTCGAGGCCACAAACGGCGGCGCAGAGGCCAACTTCGTCGCTGCTTGGACCATCGTTCAGCCGGGCGATGAAGTAGTGATGCAGATCCCCAACTACATGCAGCTATGGGGGATGCTTCGCGGCGTAGGCGCAGAGGTGAAGCCCTGGAAGCTCCTTCCAGATCATGAGGCAGGCGACTGGAGCTCGGACATGGACGAGCTGGAGGCGCTCGTGGGTCCCAAGACGAAGATGATCTGCCTCTGCAATCCGAACAACCCCGCGGGATCGATCATGGACGCCGCCGCCCTCGACCGCGTCGCCGCCATCGCCGCCAAGCACGATGCGTGGGTCCTCGTGGACGAGATCTACCACGGGACCGAACAGGACGGGACGCCGACCCCCACAATGTGGGGCCGGCATGACAAGGTCGTCATCACGAACAGCTTCTCCAAGACCTATGGACTCCCCGGCCTGCGGCTCGGTTGGATCCTCGCGCCTGCTGAGACCATCGCGGACTGTTGGAGCCAGCACGACTACATGACGATCGGTCCCGGCTCACTCTCAAATGACCTGGGCATCTTCGCCCTCTCTGATGAGGTCCGACCGCGAATCCTGGAGCGCACGAAGGAGCTCCTTACGCACAACCTCGACCTCACCATGAGCTGGGTCGACGCCGACCCTCACCTCAAGGCCATCCGCCCGAAAGCCGGCGCCTTCCTCATGATGGAGTACGACCACCAGATGAACTCCAGCGAGCTCGCAGAGCGTCTTAGAGTGGAGAAGGACCTCCTCTTGGTCCCAGGTGATCACTTCGGGATGGACGGCTGGCTGCGCGTCGGCTACGGAGAAGACACAGACCTTCTAGAGCGTGGATTGGCCCGGATTCACGAGCTCCTAGAGACCTTTTAGGGGGCGCTTCGCCTTCCGATCTCCACAGGTTATCCACAACATGTGGTGAGTCGCCCCGGCGTGACACCACAACATGTGGTATGCTCCCCGCTCCCACAGAGGAGAAGAGACATGAGCCAAGACCGCATTTACTTCGTCGGCGCCCACTCCACGGGCAAGACCACCATGGCCCGCTGGGTCCGTGACCGCTACGGACTTCCGATGATCGCTGAGGTCGCCCGTGGCGTCCTGAGTGAGATGGAGGCTCAGCTCGACTCCCTGCGCACGAACGTAGACCTGGTCAACCACTACCAGACCGAGGTCTACCTGAGGCAGATCTCGGCGGAGATGCAACAAGAGGGCTCCTTCGTCTCTGACCGTGCCTTCTGCAACCTAGCCTATGCCGCGCACCACGCGACGATCTTGGGACAGGTCGCGAAGGATGAACGTCTGAAGACTTATATGCAGTCCCTCACGGGTGGCGTCGTGTTCTACCTACGCCCTCACAAGGAGCTCCTCAGCGATGACGGCGTGCGCGCCGGCGTCTCCTGGGAAGAGGTCTTGCGGATCGACGGGATGGTGAAGTTCATGCTCGAGTTCTTCGAGGTCCCTTACATCCCCGTGGACTCCCTCTCCATGCAAGAGCGCATCAGGCTCATCGACCGCGTCCTAGAGCTGGGCGGCGTCGAGCGGATCCAGCCTGAGCTCGACTATCTCAACCGTCCCTCGAGCGTCGGCTTCGAGGCGATGCACCGCGGCCTGCGAAAGCACTCGGCCGAGGCAGCAGCAGAGGACAAGCCTGAGCTGCAGCGCTAGCGCGCCCTCAGGGGAGCCAGCTCGTAAACTTGGAGCGCGGCAAGGGCGCGTCCATCCAAGAGGTGTCAGGCTCGGGCGCGTCTAGGAGGTCTTTGACTTGCAGCAGCCTAGGCATCGGCTCGGTCGAGAGTGAGCCTCGACTGGTCCTCCACGTCACGCCGCCTGTCTCTTCGATCCGCGCCACGACGGCGTCGGTGATGCGGCAATCCCCAGCTACGTATTCAAGGACGAGCTCGAAGTTCCCGTCTGCCCATTGCTGGGGCGCGTCGGCGCCGTCCATCAGCTTGGTCTCCTGGACTCCGAGCCCTCCCGCGACCTTAGCGAGGCCCACGGGGAAGCCCCGTTGGACGAAGAACTGAAACATGGGGTCGTAGAGGTCCAGAGCGACCTCTGCCGCGAGCGCTACGTCCTGAGCTGCGACCCCGATCCAGCGCAGGTCGAAGGAGAGTCCGTTCCAAGCGAAGAGCCTGGAGCCAGCGAGCTGCTCCTCACGCAACCAGGCGAGTAGCTCATGGGCCGTCGCAGGGTCTAAGTGCTCAGCGTAAGAACCGTTCGGGGCGAGGCTGGTCCAGTGCGTGACCTCTCCCTGATCATCTGCAGCAGCCGCACAAGAGATGTCGAAGGGGCCGTACTGATCGAGATCCTCACCCGGCCCAAGCTCGAAGATGTTCGCGATCTCTATGTCGAATGAGACTCGCCTGCTAGGGGAACGCTCCATAGCCACAAGGATACGCCTAGGGGGCCACCTCTCAAGCTGTGAGCGAGCTCTTGAGGGGACTACCCAGCACAGCGGGGGATCCGGCATATAGGCTTATTTTGCTGATTTCTAGACGTTTCCTTGGAACGCCCATAGGATTTTCGGCCGTTCGCAGTTCATCTGCACGCCGAACAGAGAGCGAGAGCGCTCGACCGAGAAGGAGAAGATCGAGGATGACCAAAGAGAACCGCCGCTCACGGAGCGTCGCGCTGATTGCGCTCGCTCTATGTGCGCTCTCCCACCCTGGATTCGCCGAGGATCTCTACGTAGATCACTCAAACCCGGCTTGCCCTGGCACCGGCACCGCGAGGGATCCCTTCTGCACGATCCAGGACGCGGTGCAAGCCTCGGCGAGCGGAGACGTCATCCATGTCTCAGCTGGGGTCTACAACGAGCGCGTCCTCATCGACGGGAAGGATATCTCTATCATCGCGACCGGTGGCTCGCTCTCGACCACCATCGACGCCGGCGGCCAGGGTAGCGCGCTGCGCTTCAGCAACGGCGCGGGTACTTCTCCACTAGTAGAAGGCTTCACACTCACCGGCGGCTCTGGCACTGAGCAGCGCGGAGGCGGCGTCCATGTGGACGGCTCCTCACCCACGCTCACTCATTGTGTCATCACGAACAACCACACCATCGGGCGTGGCGGCGGCCTCTACGCGCGTAATCACTCAGCCGTGACCCTCGAGAGCTGCACTGTCATGCTGAACTCCAGCGCTATCGACGGGGGCGGCCTCTTCCAAGAGACTGGCGCGCTCGTGTTGCGCTCAACCGACGTCACGTCGAATCACGCCACAGACAACGGCGGCGGGATCTACTTGCGCAACGACGTGCAGGCTGAGCTCAGCGGCTGCGAGATCTCTTGGAACGACACGCTCTATCAGGACGGGGCCGGGGTCTACCTCAATGACTCCGCCCTCGACGCGCGTAAGTGCGCCATCCGTAGAAACTTCTCTGGTAGAGACGGCAGCGGGCTCTCGATCCAGAACGGGAGCGTCGTCGAGCTCTTTGAGGTACGGATTCAAGGGAACAGGGCTATGCGCGACGGCGGCGGCACCCTGATCAGCGCAGCTCAGCTGTCCGCGCATCGAAGCCACCTGATCCAAAACTCTTGTGGGAGGAACGGCGGCGGGATGGTCGCGATCAACGGCGCAGAGATCGACATCTACCAGTCCTTGTTCCGGCGCAACCACAGCAAGGGCTGCCACGGGGGTGCGATCTACATGGACTCTGTAGACAACCTCTTGATCGACACCTGCAAGTTCCTCACCAACATGGCCCGCTATGACGGCGGCGGGATCTACGCGGTGAACTGCTCCAACTCCAGCTTCTTGAGATGCGGCTTCGCGAAGAACTTCGCAAACAGCGGCAGGGGTGGCGCCTTCCACTTGGAGTCGACCTCTCCATTCATCAACTACTGCACCTTCACCCTGAACGGCGGGCAGTTTGAGAGCTCTGCGATCTACGGCCGCAACCTCTCTATGCCGAGGATCAAGAACAGCATCATGTGGGGCGACATCGGCGCAGAGATCGTCCTCGTGATCGGGAGCGAGATCCCTGGCACCGGCCCCAACACCACCAGCGTTACCTTCACGAACATCGAAGGCGGCTGGCCTGGCACAAACAACTTTGACGCCGACCCGCGATTCGTAGATGCACAGGGCGGAGACATGCGCCTCAGAGCGCTCTCCCCGGCGCGCGGAGCCGCAGAGAACGGCTCTGACTTGGGCGCTTACCAATACGGCAGCTGAGCAGCGCGCTTCAGTTCCAGCTCGAATCGGGCGGCTGGTGCGAGAGGCTGTCCAGGCCGTTGATCGATCTGATCACAGCGCGCCATGTGGACTCCTCCCCCTCTCCAAAGAGGAGCGAGGGGTCTAAGACCGCTGGTAACCAAGAGCCGCTAGAGAGCTCTTCCTCGAGCTGTCCGTCGCCCCAGCCCGAGTAACCCACGAAGACCCGCACGCACGAGGTGGCGCGCAGAGGGTCATCATGGATGAGCAGCGCGGCCTGCTCAAAATCACCTCCGAGGTGCACACCGCTCGCTAGCTCTTCACCCCCTTGGATCAGCTCAGGCGCGCGATGGAGGAACTGGACGCTGTCCATCCCGACCGGCCCTCCCCAATAGACCGTGTGCTCAGAGGAGGCGAGGAGCGGATGCTCTGGAAAGAGCTGCCGCAGAGCGAGCCCCGCGGGACGGTTGAAGACCAGCCCAAAGGCTCCCTCTTTCGAGTGCTCACACATCACTATCGCTGAGTGGGAGAAGCTCGAGTCCGGAAGATCCGGCGAGGCCGCGAGCACTGTCCCTCGCGCGGCGCGAAGCTCAGTCATGCCTTCGGCCCCTCAGGCGCACTAGCCGCCTCATGCCCCCTGCAGCGCACCACAGGCTGCGGCGGATACTTCGCGAAGCGCGGATCCTCCTTCGCCAAGCGGCACATCAAGAAGCGCGAGCCGCTCGCGCTCTCGATGACACGCACGTGCGTACAGCCAGGGCAAAGGCCGGTCATGACTCGCTCCGCTCGAGGGTGAAGACGCACTCTACATGCGGCGTGTGAGGGAAGAGATCCACGGGTCTCGCGCGCACTAGCTCATAGCCACTTTGGACGAGACGTCCAAGATCTCTCGCAGCCGTGTGAACGTTGCACGAGACGTAGACGACCTTCGGAGGAGCCAGCTCAATCATCCTCTCCACAACCCGATCATGCATCCCAGCACGCGGCGGATCACACACCAAGACCTCAGGCGTCTCGCTCACCTCTCCGATCGTCTCCGCGAGGTCACCCGCGACGAAGCTCACGTTCGAGATCTGGTTCCTGTGCGCGTTGGCCTCAGCGTCAGCGACGGCCTCACCTGAGAGCTCGAAGCCTCTTACATGCCCAGCAGACCTCGCGAGGAGAAGCGAGATGCTCCCCGCTCCACAGTAGAGATCGTGGACAAGCTCAGCGCCCTCGGCGCAGGCCTCCTCGAGTACGACCTCGAAGAGCCGCTCTGCTTGGAGGGTGTTTGTCTGGAAGAAGCTCTCTGGCGAGATGCGAAACTCGACGCCGTGGAGTCGCTCTGTGATCCACCCATCTCCTCGGAGGAGTCGTCTCTCTGAGGCCCGCGCGACGTCGGCCACGCCAGAGTTCACTCCGTGGACGAGAGTTGTGAGCTCAGGGTGGAGCTCAGCGAAGCGCGCTAGGAACTCGTCCACGTCAGCGCCGTCCCGCGAGGTCACCAAGTAGGCCAGGGTCTCTCCCGTGTGAAAGCCGTGCCTCAAGACGAGGTGACGCAGGCAGCCCTCGTGCGTGTGTTGATTCCAAGCCGTCAGCTCGAGCTCTTTAGCCAGCGTGCGCGCTGTGCGCACGAGCTCAATGCCGCCATCGAAGATGAGGTGACACTCATGGACATCGAGCACTCGGTCGAAGCGACCAGGGGCGTGAAAGCCGAGCGCGAAGTCACGGTCCACGCCCTCAGGCTCGTCCTCCTCCACCCAGCGGATGGCTCCGAAGCTCAGCTCCATCTTGTTGCGATAAGACCATGGCTCCGGGCAGCCGATGACAGGGTCGACCTCCGCGATCGGGACGAGGGCCTCCGCTAGAGACTCGCTGATGTGCCCTCGAAGCAGCTCAAGCTGCGCCTCGTAGGCGAGGTCCTGGAAGCGGCAGCCGCCGCAGCTCCCCGCGTGGGCGCAGCGCGCGTCGACGTGATCAGGCCCGCGCTCTAGCACCTCTAGGGGTACGCCATAGAGCTCTTTGCGCCGCCGCCGGGTCACTCGCACCCGCAAATTGTCACCCGGTAGACCCCGCGGGAGCGCGATCGGATGGCCTCCAGTCTCACCGAGAGCGCGGCCGCGGCGGTCGATCGTTTCGACCGCGACCTCGACCTCCTCACCCTTCTTCGGCCTCCTCGCGACGGTGTCCATGGCGCAGAGCCTAGCACCCGATGAACTTCGCTGTGGTTTCCCTACCGATGAGAACTTTGGAGACGTACGTTTCCGACGATGACCTCGCCTGCCACAGCCACGCCCCCTGGACGCGCCGCGCCGCTCTTCGCAGCTGCGATCCTCCCCCTCGCCTTCCTGGCATGGCACCTGCGCTTCTTCGTAGACGACGCCTTCATCGTCTTCCGCTACGCGGAGAACTGGGCCAACGGGCTCGGCCCGGTCTATCACGAGGGCGAGCTCGTCGAGGGCTTCAGTGACCTCGCCTGGGTCCTCCTCATGAGCCTCGCCGCTCGCCTCGGCGCGCCCCTCGACGCGAGCGCGCACCTCCTCTCAGGCCTCTGCACCTTGGCGACCACAGCCCTCGCAGCAGACGTCCTCGCGCGACTGCCGATCTCCAAGGCCGCCCGCTACGGAGGCGCGCTCAGCGTCGGCCTCTCCGCGGACCTCGCAGCCTGGACCACGGGGGGCCTAGAGACAGCGCTCTTTACCCTCGCGCTCTTCGGTCTCTGGCGTGAGCTCACCCGCGACGGCGGCGGAGCAGCCCTCGCGGCGCTCTTTGGTGGCCTCTTGGTGAGCGCGCGCGCTGAGGGTGTCCTCTGGTTGGTCGGTGTCTTCTTCGCGGTCACGGTCGCTGACAGGCAGCGCTGGCGGAGCCACCTGCAGCTCATCTTCCCCGGGCTCATGGTCTTCGCGCTGGTGCTGACCTGGCGCATGTACACCTTTGGTGAGCTGCTGCCCAACACCGTGCACGCCAAAGCCGGAATGGACGGTGAGACTCTGAGCCGCGGGCTCCGATACATCGCGAGCTGGTTCGTGGTCTCCATCACGCCGCTCATCGCGACGATCCTCGCTCTCCGCGCGCTGCGCTCCCCTGCTGCCAAGCTCGCGCTCTCTGCTGGCGTGCTCGTCGACGGTGGCGTGCTCTTCGCTCTCCTCTCCGGCGGAGACTGGATGCCCTTCTTCCGCTTCCTCGCCCCGACCGTCCCCTTCCTCGCGGTCCTCATCGCGGCGGGCCTGCACGGGAGAGACGGGCGCGCTGGCTGGCGCACAGC
Organism: Planctomycetota bacterium; assembly: GCA_022446815.1. Classification (GTDB taxonomy): domain Bacteria; phylum Planctomycetota; class UBA1135; order UBA1135; genus JAKVCE01. The sequence continues at coordinate 73,233 of JAKVCD010000005.1, read as the reverse complement.
CCTCCCCCTCCTCGGCTGCCTGAGCGCCTTCGGCCTCCACCTCCTCCCCGCTCAGGCGCGCGTCGCCCTCGACTTCCGAGGCTTCAAGGACGGCTACGAGACCGAGCTTCAGCGCCTCGAGAAAGCTCGCCGCAACATTCCAACTTGGCGGATGATCGGCCGCGCCCTGAGAGAGCACGCGCAGGAAGGTGACAGCATCGTCCTCGGCGCGATCGGCGCGATCGGCTACGAGTCCGGCATCCGGATCCATGACCGCAACGGGCTCATCGACCCTGAGGTGATGCGCGTCGCTGTGCGCGTCCCCGGACGCAGCGCTGGACACGAGCGGAGAGTCTCGAGGCAGCGCTTCCTCCGTCCGCCTCTCGACCGCGCGCCGACCTGGTTCGCCGCTCGCGCCGTGAAGCGCCCCTTGAGCTCAGTTGACGAGTTCGCCGCGCGTGAAGCCGCAGCCCTCGTGATGCGCAACGTCATCGCGGGAGACTCTCGTGACGATGTGCTCAGGGACTCTTGCATCCCTGAGGTCGCGCCGCTTGGCGATGACGGCAGCCCGCTGCTCCTCCGTTACACCGAGGACACCGCCAGAGCGCGCGCCTACTGGGAGCGCGCCCTGCGAGAGCAGCCCTAAGCCTTCACCGGAGCGTCTGGCTCACTGAGAGCTCGCTGCCGATACCAGAGCCAGAGGTTCTGGGCCGCCGCGCCAGCGGTGATCGAGAGCAGCGTCACCTTCACCCCTGGGAGCGCGTCAGTCCATGCGCCGATGGAGAGACAAGCCGTCGTCACGAGGAGGAAGAGCCCGACGGACTCGGGGACTGCTCGCGTCTTGTGAGCGTTGACGAGGTAGCCCGTGTGGAGGCTCTGGTAGACGGTCATGGCCGGCAGGAGGATCCCTAGCGGCACAGCCAAGCGCGCGATCTCGACGAGGTCGGGGCTGAGGCCTGAGATCCCGTTGAACCAGAGCGAGGAGAGCGGCGTCAGCGAGATGAGAGCGAGGAGCGCGCACAGGCCGACCGCGAGCCAGAGGGCGAAGCGCTGGAGCGCGGGCTTCGCGCCTGACCGCCCCGAGAGGCTCACGACGACCTCGTTGAAGGCCACGCCCGTCGAGCGTGACATGAAGATCAGGCCGCTCACGGGCGGCCAAGCGGCGAGGTTCTCGAGGGGCACCGGCATCCTCGAGATAGAGGCTGAGCCGATGGGCTGAACCAGCAGGTTGAGGAGCGGGGTCAGGGCCAAGGGCACATAGAACTTGAGCAGCCGCGAGAGGGTGAGCGGCTCGGCTAGCGGCGCACGCTCGAGCGGGCCGCTGATCACTGAGCGCGCGAAGAGCCGCGCCGAGATGAGCTCAGCCGTGACACCGCAGCTCAAGCCGACGCCCGCCACCGCGATCCCGGGGAAGCCGCCGTGGATGACGCCCGCGCCTAAGATCGAGCACGTGACGATCAGCCGCACGATCGTCCCAGTCCCAACCGCCTTCGAGCGATCGAAGCGAATCAAGAGGCCTTGGTGAAAGCGACGATCAGCGATCGCCCAGCTCCAAGGCGTCATCAACATGAGCCCGAGCCGCCCAGGCTCGATGGCCTCCGTCGGGGGGTCGAGGATCGGGATGACGAGGAGGTCGTAGAGCGGAGTGAAGGCCACGAGCGCGTGCAGCACAGAGAGCCCCGCGCCGCTGTACGTCGTGAAGCGCTTGAGTCGCCTGAAGGAGTCCTTGTCCACCGAGAGGGCGGTGGACGCAGCCAGCATCATGATGATGGGAGCCTCGATCAGCAGCGAGAGCGGGAAGACGATCCCTCCGAAGGCCGCGAGGTGAAACTTGGCGTCCGCTAGTCGTGCGACCGCAGCGCTCACGAGGGACATCTCTGCCCCCATGAGCAGCCAGCTCGCTGCCAAAGGCCACCACGCCGTGAAGATCTGACGTGTGGTCACCGGACTCTCGCTCGTCGCGCTCATGATCTCCGGCGTTGTAACGCGCCGAGCCACAGAGGGGCCTCGAGATCCCCTGCTTTCTCGCGGCTCACTCCCGGACCCGCTCTCTAGGAGAGATCTTGCCAGCCTCTGGGTGCGGCTCGAAGCCGCCGTCATTGTCGGGCATGGGCACCCCTGCGCGGTCTAGGGCCGTGTAGGCAGCGAGGCAGACCACGTTCGCGAGGTTCAGGCTCCTCACGGAGGGCTCGATCGGGATGTAAACCCTCCCCCCCTCATGCTCGGCGAGGAGCTCAGGAGGGAGGCCTGCGCTCTCACTCCCAAAGACCAAGACGTCGTCCTCGGCGAAGGAGGCTTCGAAGAGAGACTCTCCGCCCCGCGCGGTGAAGAGCCTGAGCCGCTCAGCGATGGGTCGCGCAGAGCCTGCCGCGATCGCTTCCCGCGCGGCCTCCCAGTCCTTATGAACACAGAGCTCGACGTTGGGCCAGTAGTCGAGGCCTGCGCGCTTTAAGTAGCGGTCCTCGAGCGTGAAGCCGAGGGGCTCCACTAAGTGCAGCGGCAGCCCGAGCGCCGCCCCGAGCCGAGCAGCGCAGCCGGTGTTGTGCGGGATCTCCGGATGTACGAGGACGAGCTCCATCAGATCACTTGATGACCGGGCCAACGGAAGAGGATTGCTGGAGAGGCAGCGCGTCTTCGCCTTCGAGGCCTAAGCGCTCGTTGATCGCGCGCAGGTGGTGATCCACTCCGACCTCAAAGCCAGGCTTGAAGCCTGGGACCGTGACGACTTGCGCGAGCACACCGCCGACAGCGCGATGGATCACACCGCGTGGGATGTACATGAGGTCACCCACCTCGGGAGTGAACGCCTGAATCAGCCCAGCCGCGTCCTCAGCAGAGACGGTCTCAGCCGACTCAATCTGCTCTCGCGCGAGGCTGATGTAGACGTGGCCGCCCTCCTCTACATCTTGAATGATGTAGAGCTCGTCGAAACCGCCTGAGGGCGGGTGATAGTGGCTGAATGAGTTCCACATCCGCACGCGGTGAGCGTTTAAGCCCTCGTAGGTGTAGGGCCCATTCTCAGCGAGCCAGGTGACGAGGATGCGCCGATAGGCGCGCTCCTCCTCAGCGCAGCCGCCAGGCGTGTCCGTGATCTTCGGGTCGTGGTCAGGTCGAATGAAGGTCGGGAGCGGCACAGGGAGCTCGCTAGGGACCGTAAAGACGACGACGTCACAAGGTCGGTCTAGGGAGAGTGACTCTCCGCCACGGAGCCACATGAGGTCTCCCACGCTGAGCTCTGATGAGCGCTCACCCACCTCCGGCGCGCTGACCTTGGCTTGCGCCTCCCCGCATGTAATGAAGACAGCTCTCGCGCCCTCGCAGGGCTCCATCGAGCTGAGCGCCGCTGCCGACTTAATGAAGTAGCCTGGGTTTCGCGCAGCGAAGGCCTCCGCGAGTGCCTGCATCCCCTCTTCGTCCCCGCCCTCACGACCGAGGCGCGCGATCTGGATCATGGCTCGCTGTGAATCCGTCATGGGCTGCTGCCCCATGGCAGGGGCATCTTGAGAGCGTACAGTATGTCCCGCGCTGCGCGCTGCGGCGCGCTCCACCACAGCTCCAACCTCCCGGAACCATGACCGAACTCCGCCGTCGTGACCTCCTTAAGGGCGCCGCCGCAGGCGGCCTCGCCGCACAGCTCACCTCTTGTCAGACCACGCCGGTGACCCCGCCGCGCGCCGCGACGGATGAGGTCCGCGTGGCCGTCGTAGGCCTGAACGGCCGCGGAAACGGTCACGCCAACGAGCTCCGTCGCCTGCCGAACGTGAAGCTCGTCGCCTTATGCGACGTCGACGAGGAGGTCCTCGAGCGTCGAAAGGCCGAGTACGAGGCCAAGGGTGACTCGCTCGAGACCTACACCGACATGCGCGACCTCCTCATGCGCGAGGACCTCGACGCCGTCGCCATCGCGACGCCGAACCACTGGCACTCCCTGCAGGGCATCTGGGCATGCCAAGCGGGTAAAGACGTCTACGTCGAGAAGCCCGTGTCGCACAACATCTGGGAGGGCAGGCAGCTCGTGCGCGCCGCGCGCAAGTACAACCGCATCTGTCAGTCCGGGACCCAGTCTCGATCCCATGCCGCCACACAAGAGGCCGTGAGCTGGATCCGCTCTGGAAACCTCGGCAAGGTCCTGGCCGTGCACGGCACCTGCTACAAGCCGCGCAGGAGCATCGGCAAGGTGGACGGCCCCAGCGGCGTCCCCTCGAGCGTGGACTATGAGATGTGGACTGGCCCTGCGCCGCTTAAGCCCCTGATGCGCAAGCGCCTCCACTACGACTGGCACTGGGTCTCTGAGACTGGAAACGGTGACGTCGGCAACCAGGGCATCCACCAGATGGACGTGGCCCGCTGGGTCCTCGGCGCCGACAAGCTCCCCAGCGGCGTCCTCTCTGTCGGGGGCCGCCTCGGCTACGACGACGACGGCGACACGCCGAACACGCAGGTGGTGATGCTCGACTTCGACGGCGTGCCCCTCATCTTCGAGGTGCGTGGCCTGCCTAAGGACAAGGCCTCTCAAGCCAACTGGAACGGCGGCAGCATGGACCGCTACATGGGCACCAGCATCGGCGTCGTCGCCCACTGCGAGGATGGCTGGGTGCGCTTCAACGGCACCGGCGGTCCGATCCACGCCTACGACAACGACGACAAAGAGCTCCGCAGCTTCACAGGCGGCGGCGTCTCTCACTTCCAAAACTTCATCGACTGCGTCCGCAGCAGGAAGGTCGACGAGCTGAACGGCGACATCATCGAGGGGCACCTCTCGAGCGCCTGCTGCCACATGGGCGTCGTCTCCCACACCCTCGGTGGAGAGGCTAGCGTCGAAGAAATCCGTGAGGCGATGGCCGAAGATCATCCGCACTTCGCTGAGTCGGTAGAGCGCATGCTCGCTCACCTCGACGCGAACGAGGTCGACGTGAAGGCGACCCCCCTCACCCTAGGCCGTCGCCTTGAGCTCGACCCCGCCACAGAGACCTTCGTCGGTGACGAAGAGGCGAACTTGCTCGTCGATCGCGAGTACCGCCGGCCCTACAAGGTCCCGACCTACGTCTGATGTCACGCCACCTCTGGGCCCTCGTCCTCTCGCTCGCCGCCTGCTCCAGCACGGAGGAGGTCGTCGAGAGGCCTGAGGATGCTTGGCCCTTGGTCTACTCGCAGGACTTCGCGGCGGGCGAGTCCCTCGAGGAGTTCTCCTTCAGCGATCACCGCGCATGGCGTTGGTCGCCGCCCACGCAGGGCGTCCCTGGCGCGCTCGAGCTCGCAGGCGAGAGCTTCTACAGACCGAAGCACCGCTCGCCCTACTGTATCGCGCTCTTGCACGGGCGCGTCTATCAGAGCTTCATCCTCGAAGCTGACCTGATGCAGACAGGTGAGGAGTACGGGCACCGCGACCTGTGCCTCTTCTTCGGCTTTCAGAACCCAGAGAAGTTCCACTACGTGCACATGGCCTCAACGCCAGATGATCACGCGCACAACATCTTCATCGTCGATGAGGCGCCGCGCATAAAGACCGCGCCGGTGGGCGCGCGCGGCGTCGATTGGGGCACCGGGGTCTGGCACAAGGTCCGACTCAAACGAGTCGTCGAGGCTGGGACTACAGAGGTCTACTTCGATGACATGCAGACCCCTGTGCTCTCTGCGAAGAACGAGACGATCAACTGGGGGCTCATCGGCTTCGGCTCCTTCGACGACACTGGGCGCTTCGCCAACGTGAAGGTGTGGGCCCCTGAGGACGTCGAGCCCTTCCCTGGCGCCCGCGAGCCGTTCAAGCGGCCCGACACGACTCAGTTCCCGTAGGGAGTCCTCGCGACGCGCAAGGAGTAGCGCTGGGTCAGGCGCTCGCCCTTTGTCAGCGTAAAGTCTCCTGTCCCGGCCGCCTTTCGCTCGAAGTCATGGATCCCGAAGGGGTTCGCGGCCAAGAGGCCGTAGTCCCGCGCGTGCCACCAGGTGGGGTGGCGGAGGTTCTCCGGGTGGTCATGAAGAGAGACGTAGACGGTCTCACCTCCGACGGGGCCTGAGTACTCGACCCACGCGGCGCGCTTCCCCCACACAGCCCCGTCGCTCTCGCCAGCTGAGTTCCGGATGCTCCCCTCAGCCACCGCGCCTCTCAGGCGCAAGGTCGGAGCGAGACGGATCGCGAAGGTCCCCTCCTTCGTGTCACCGAAGGTCAGGTCCCCCTGGTTAGCGTGGAGGGTGAGCTCGAAGTCGACCCAGCGCTCTTCGCTCGTCCCTCGGAAGCGCATCACGCGCTCCTCCTGGCAGAGCTCCTCCCCTTGCACCTGCCAGCTCATGAGGAAGCCCTTTGCGAGGACGCCCTGCTCCGCTGGTCCTTCGACCTCCAGCTCGCCGAGGTCGACGACGCGCTCGCCGTGCCCTGCGTGCCAGAAGTCGTGCCCGTTCACAGCGCCGTGGCCGAACCAGACCGCTTGATGGTGCGGGTGATCGGAGGCCTCGCCGGGCGCTGCCTCAGCTTGAGGGTAGGCTCGAGTGACGGCAGCTCCTGCTGGGCCGTTGACCGGCCAGAGGATCGGGCGTCGCTCGTTCCTGCGGTCATAGGCGCAGAAGAGCTCTTCGCCGATGAAGACGCGGAGGGAGTCCGCGTCCTCCTCCATCCGCAGAGGCCCAGAGGGGCTCACCTCTGAGGAGCCGAGGGGCGGCTCTGGAGCGTGACAGGAGAGCGCGCAGGCGAAGAGGAGTGAGGCGATGAGGCGCACAGCGACTCAATCGGCTTGGAAGCTCGTGAAGTCGTCCATCACGATGAGGGAGGGGTCGGGCGCCTCAGCCTCTGGCGAGTGGACGGTGTCGAGGAGGTAGTGCTTGGCCTCTGGGAAGGCCCGCATGAAGAGGTTCGCGTTCCCAGGCTCGTTCTCGAAGGTCGCGACGACCTCGCCATCTAGGGAGCGGACCGCGTCGAGAGCGGCGGTCTTGAACTCCTTATCGTTGGCGTAGAAGTCAGGCTTCAGCTGGCAGGTAGCCTTCCCCGTGAAGAGCGGGAAGCCGTGCTTCACGAGGCCGTTCACGGTGCCCTTCTCCATCCCGTGCACGTGCCGCCCCGTGAGGTAGTAGATGAAGGCGCCGGCGTCGTGGCAGGCCGAGACGAACTCTGGCGCGCCCGGGACGGGGGTGTCGATCTCGCAGAAATCGTCCGTGAAGAAGCGCGCGGCCCAAAACTTGCGGAGGTCTGCGAGGAGCTCCTCATCCTCGACCCCGCGCTCCTGGAGGCTCTCATGGACGTTCCAGCCCATGTCCTCCTCGGTGAGGGTGGGCCAGATCTCCTTTAGGAGAGGGTGCTCCTCTCCGCGAGCTGTGACGAAGTCCTCGAGGATCTTCAGATTACGGGGGCAGGTCGAGAAGAGGGTCGAGTCTAGGTCGAAGACGAGGACCGGCAGAGCGCCCCTCTCCGAGACCTCTCGAACAGATTCATGCACGGCGCGTAACATTCGGGCAGGATAACGGGCACCGCACCCCCGCTCAAAGGACACCCCATGCATACCCTCGCCGCGCTCCCCCCCTGGCTCGAAAAGTTCTGGCCGATCGCCCTCCTCCTCGTGGCGATCTCCATCGTCCTTTACGTGCTCCCGAAGAGTGACGTGACTCACTCCACCGCCTATAGGCGGCGCCGGGTCATGAACTGGCTCCCGCTCGGCCTCACGTATGCCTTCCTCTACATGGGTCGGTACAACATCAACGTCGCGAAGACGATGACGGACCCGGAGACGGGGCTTGCCCTCATGACGAAGGCAGACCTCGGCCTGATCACAGTGATCGGCACGACGACCTACGCGGTGGCCTTCCTCATCAACGGCCCCTTGACCGACCGCTTCGGCGGGAGAAAGACAATCCTCGCTGCCGCCCTCGGTGCTGCGGTGGCTAACTTCGGAATGGGTTGGGTCCTCGACTCTGGCTATGAGGGGAGCCTGGTCGGCCCCTTCGGCTTCCTCTACGCCCTCAACATGTACTTCCAGAGCTTCGGCGCGGTCTCCATCGTGAAGGTGAACGCGCACTGGTTCCACGTGAAAGAGCGCGGCACCTTCGGCGGGATCTTCGGCATCCTCATCTCACTCGGCCTCTACTTCGCCTATGACTGGGGGGGTCCCATCGCCGACGCCTACGGCGCGCAGTGGGCCTTCTACGCCCCGACCGCGATCCTCTTGCTCTTCGCAGGGATCGACTACTTCTTGGTCTTCGACAAGCCGAGCGACGCCGGACACGATGACTTCGACCCCGGCGATGCGAAGCTCTCCGAAGAGGGAGAGCGGATCGGAGTGGCCGCGATGGCCAAGCGCATGATCAGCCACCCCGTCATCCTCACGATCATCCTGATCGAGACCTGCAGCGGATACATCCGTGGCGGCATCATGAAGTGGGGCTTCATCTTCGCGAAGGAGACCGGCCAGAGCTGGCTGTCAGAAAACTGGGGGGTCTTCCTCTGCATCGCTGGGATCTTGGGCGGCGTCTTCGCCGGCGTGATCTCAGACCGTGTCTTCCAGTCTCGACGGGGCCCCTCGGCGGTCATCCTCTACGCCCTCACCACGGTGAGCGTCGCAGGTGGTGCCGCCATGATCGCCTCCCCGCTGGCGGGGGTGCTGGTGTTGTTCGGCATCCTGAGCGTGATCGGCGTCCACGGCATGCTCTCTGGCACAGCCAGCATGGACTTCGGCGGACGCAAGAACGCGGGCCTCGCGGTGGGCCTCATCGACGGGATGGTCTACCTAGGCTTCGGGGTCCAATCGATCCTCCTCGGATACGTGCTCCCCACTGGGGACGCACAGGCAGACCCGGCCAACTGGCGCATCTGGCTCATCGTCATCTTGCCCGTGGCTGTGATCGGGTTCCTCCTCTCGCTCCGCATCTGGAACGCCAAGCCGAGGTCCGCGCAGTCAGAGACTAAGGCGTGAGAGCCACCCGCAGAGAGCTCCTCCTAGGTGGAGCCGCAGGCGGCGCAGCCGCCGCCTGCGCGAGCCTCAAGCAGCGCCCAAGCTACCAGGGAGGTCGCAGCCCGTGGCCGATCTGTATGGACACGGCGACCCTCCGGCCACAGACCCTCGAGAAGAAGATCGAGGTCGCGGCAGCAGCGGGCTTCGACGCTATCGAGCCTTGGGACGGTGAGCTTCGAGACTACGAGCGAGCAGGCGGCGACCTCAAAGACCTAGGGATGAAGATCCGAGACGCCGGGCTCTTTGTCCCTAGCGTCATCGGTCTCTGGGACGCGATCCCCGCGACGAGAGGCGCTTGGGAGGCGCAGCTCCCCCACACTCGTGAGCGCCTGCGCATGTTCTCAGCCGTCGGCTCAGAGCAAGCTCAAGTGATCCCTGGGCCTGCCAGACCCGCGGCCGAGTTCGACCGCGTCTGGGTCGCAGAGCGCTACCACGACCTCCTTGAGATCGGGATCAACGACTACGGCATCGTTCCCGGCCTCGTCTTCGTCGATTTTCTCGAGGGCTGCAAGCGCCTCTCGCAGGCGATGGACATCGCGATCCAGTCCCAGCACCCCGAGGCGCGCGTCATCCCTGATGTCTTCCACATGCACATCGGCGGCTCTGGCTTCGAGGGGCTCGGTCACATGGACGGGGACGCGATCGCCATCTTCCAGTTCAACGACGCCCCCGCGTCACCTCCTATGGGAGAGCTCAAGGACTCGCACAGGGTCTTCCCCGGCGACGGCATCTTGCCGCTAGAGAAGTCCCTCCGAGACCTCAGGGACATCGGCTTTGAGCGCTGTATCTCACTCGAGCTCTACAACCCCTCCTACTGGGAGCGCGAGCCTCTAGGTGTCGCTCGAGAAGGCCTCGAGAAGACCCTCGGCGTCATCGAGCGCGCCCTCGCTTGAGCGCCAAACGAAACCGGCCGCCGACGCTAGGCGTCCGCGGCCGGAACCCGGGTTCTCTGTGGTTGGTCTTACCCGAGACCTACCCAGCCAGCGGCTGGGCAGGTTGACGTCTGGCTGGACTAGAAGCGCCAGACCAAGCCGAAGTCGACGCGGGAGCCCTCTTCGGCTGCGTCGTCGCTCTCGGTGTCGGTGAAGTTCAGCTGCCACTTGAGGTTGTGGCCGTCCCCACCCTGGTACCAGTTCAGACCGGCAGTCATGTGGGTGGTGTTATCAGCGTCATCGTCGTCCTCCATCCGGACCGCGATCTCATACTCGGAGTTCATCATGCGGCTGACGGTGAAGGAGGTCGGGCTGTCGCCGCCGTCCTGGTCCACCATGTCCCCGTAGAGGCTCCAGCCGCTGTTCACGTAGCCGAACTCCATCGCCGTGGCCTCGAGGCCAGTAGCGTCGTCCTCAACGTTCGCAAGGCCGACTGAAAGGTTTCCACCCTCGTAGCCGTAAGCCCCCTGGTACTTGCCAAAAGCAGAGCCCATTACGTTGTAGACAGCACGCATCGTGGTCTGGGTGTCATCCATGGCGCCAGCGCCATCATCTCCCTCCTGCATTGCAACCCACCATTGGAGGTCACCGAAAGCTCCGTTAAGCATGACACCAGCATTGCGGTCATCGAATGCCCCGCCGTTACCAGTACGCTCAACTAAAAGGCGCCGAGATGAGCTGTGCAGGCCAGAATGGAGAATCGGCTCCTTGAAACGACCAAAGGTAGCCGTAATGCCATCAGAGATAGACCAGGCGGCCTTCGCGTCCTTGAGGGATACAGCTTCGTCGTCAGCGCCATCAAAGTCATCAAGGGTGCCCTTGAAGTCCGCGCTGATTGCATACTTCACATCACCGCGAGTCCCCTTCATCTCCATTCGGACGGAGCGAAACTTCATCTCAGCGCCGTCATCATCATCACCATAGTGGACGAGGATGTAGCCACCCAAGTTGGGGCCGTCGCTGGCCAGAGAGAGGTTGGGGAAGGGGCTGTTAGCGATCGAGAGCTCATTCGCTTGGGCAGAAGCAGAGACCAAGAGGGTCGCGCTCGCAGCCAGGGTCAAATTCAGAAAACGGTTCATTTGCTTTGTTCTCGTAGGGATTCTTGTGGTCCCGTGTGGGGGTCTCTGGCGCAAACTTTAGCGCCAGCTCCGATAGGCGAGAATGTGCGCTGTATTGCGCGCGCTTTCCATGAGGACAATGTGAAGATTCTTCGAAGAAATATTAAGGAGAGTTCAAGGCTGCTTCATGCGACCCTCGCAATCGTCGTCCTCGCTCTCAGCGCATGCACAACGACCAAGGAGCCTCCGCGGCCAAAGAATGTGGTGGTCTTCCTCGCCGATGACCTCGGGTACTCCGAGCTCGGCTGCTACGGGCAAGAGAGGATCCGCACCCCTAACATTGATCGCTTGGCGCAGAGCGGGATGCGCTTCACGCAGCACTACTCCGGCAGCCCGGTGTGCGCGCCCTCGCGCTGCGTGCTGATGACGGGCTATCACACTGGGCACTCCATCGTCCGCAACAACTGGGAAGGCGGCGGCTGGGAACAGGGCGCACCCGAGGGCCAGTACCCCTTGCCCGAGGGGACTCCGACCCTCGCCCGCACCCTGCAAGAGGCCGGCTGGGCTACCGGCGCCGTCGGCAAGTGGGGCCTCGGTGGGCCAGAGACAAGCGGGCACCCCAACCGGCAAGGCTTCGACCTCTTTCACGGCTACCTCTGCCAGCGCATCGCCCACAACTACTACCCCACGCACCTCTGGCTGAACGAAGAGAAGGACATGCTCGAGGGCAATGACTGGTTCAAGTCTCACCAGAAGATCGAGGCTCCCCTCGAGAGCGATGACGAGTACTACGAGCGCTACGCGCGCGAGACGTACGCGCCAGACGTGATGACCGACACCGCGCTGGAGTTCATACGCGAGAGCGCTGAAGAGCCCTTCTTCCTCTACTTCGCCTCGATCATCCCCCACGTCTCCCTCCAAGTCCCTCGCGAAGACGTAGAGGCATATCCCGCAGAGTGGGACGAGGCGCACTACCTCGGTCAGAAGGCCTACCTTCCCCACCCTTCTCCGCGCCGCGCCTACGCAGGGATGGTCAGCCACCTCGACCGAGACGTCGGGCGCGTACTCGACCTCCTCGAGGAGCTCGGGATCGCTGAAGACACGCTCGTCCTCTTCACGAGCGATAACGGCCCGACCTTCAACGGCGGCTCGGACTCCGAGTTCTTCGACAGCGCGCGCGGGATGCGCGGTCTCAAGTGCAGCGTGCACGAGGGAGGCATCCGAGTGCCCTTCATCGCGAGCTGGCCGGGCCACATCGAAGCGGGCGCAGTGAGTGATCATATGAGCGCCTTCCAAGACATCTTGCCCACGGTCCTCGAGCTCACTGGGCAAGCTCCCCATGAGGGGATCGACGGCATCAGCTTCGCCCCGACGCTCACCGGTGACGCGCCTCAGCGAGAGCACGAGCACCTCTACTGGGAGTACGGAAACCAGCAGGCCGTGCGCTCTGGCGACTGGAAGGCTGTGCGTAAGCGGCTCAAGAAGAACGATCTGACGACCCTCCTCTACGATCTCGCCGCTGACCCGACCGAATCCAAGAACCTCGCGAAGGAGCGCCCGGAGGTCCTCGCGCGCATGGAGGCCCTCTTTGAAGAGAGCCGAACTCCCTCTGAGGTGTTCCCTATCCCTGCTTTAGACGGCGTCCCCCCCGAATCTACAGAGCCGAAGTAGACCGAGTTGAGCAGCGAACTCCCTCAAAGAGGCCGTCTTCAAGGCCTCAAATCAGGGCTCTCCATGCGCACGCTCGCCCTCTGGTGCGCAATTCAACCTCTCTAACGGCTTTGAAATCACCTGGGGCGCCTGAGCCTATACAAATATTAGGTATTTGTTAGGTTTTGTGGCATGCGCCAGAGAATCGACGCGGAAGAGCAGCACCCGGAAGAGCGCCCCGCATCCAACGGACGCGATAGGCACCTGCCGCCTGGCACTCGGCGGGTCCTGCACCTCGACGTGGACGCCTTCCTCGCCTCGGTCGAGGAGGTGCTGCACCCCGAGCTCCGCGGCAAGCCGCTCGTGATCGGCGGTATGCCCGACGAGCGCAACCTCGTCATGACCTCCTCCTACGCCGCCCGAGAGTTCGGCATCCGGCCGGGGATGCGCCTCGCGGAGGCGGCCCGCCTCTGCCCGCACGCCGTCTTTCGTCGCGGCGACGCCCAGGCCGCGAACCGCCTGCGTGAAGAGACCGCCAAGGTCCTCCTGCGCCACTCCCCCACGGTCGAGATCTCCTCCATCGACGACTTCTTCGTCGACCTCACGGGCTCAACCCGCCTCTTTGGAGACGCCTTTGAGACCGGCGTGCGGATCCGCGAAGAGGTCCGTAGCGAGGTCGGCCTGCCGCTCACGATCGGCCTCGCAAGCAACAAGACCCTCGCGCGCCTCGCCGGCAAGCTCGCGAAGCCGGCTGGTGTGGCTGAGGTCCTGCCCGGTCACGAGCGCGCCTTCCTCTCACGCTTGCCCGTGACCGAGCTCTGCGGGGTCGGGCACACGACGAGCGCTCTCCTTGAGCGCTTCGCCATCCGCACCATCGGCGACCTCACCCTCCCCTCGCGTGAGGTGCTCTTCGCCACCTTCGGTCGCCTCGGCCTCGTGCTCCATGAGCGCGCGCGCGGTCGCGATGAGGAGCCCGTCGAGGCCACCTGCGCCGAGGCAGAGGACGGCAGCCTCGTCCATCGCCCGCCGCGCTCCATCCGCCGCGACAGCACCTTCGAGCCCGAGGTCGCTCGCCGCGAGGCCGTCGAGGCGATGCTCTGCTACCTCGTCGAGCGCGCGTCCTACAAGCTGCGCTCGCACGGGCTCATCTGCCGCTCCGTCGAGGTGCGCGTCACTTATGTCGACACGCGGGCTCCCTCGCTCCGGCGCGTAGAGAGCTCGCGTGGAGGTCGGCTGAAGCGGCGCGCCGCGCTTGAGGAGCCGACGGACTCCACGGACGCGCTCTGGCAACACTCCAAGGCGCTCCTCCTGAGCTTGCCCAGGCGCCGCGCTCTCACCAAGCGCGTGGGCCTCTCGCTCCTCAACCTCAAGCCCGCTGGCGGCTGGCAGGGTCACCTCTTCGACGAAGCTGGAGACGGGCAGAGGACGAGCCACGCGGACCGCCACCGACGCCTCGACGCCGCCCTCGACTCTCTCCGCGCGCGCCACGGCTTCGGGCGCATCCTCCGCGGCGAGAGCGCGCTGCTCGGTGAGGACCATGACTTAGGAAAGGACGGCTTCGGACTCAGGACGCCGTCGCTCAACCAGTGAGAGATCGCTCAGTCGTCTGTGCCGAGGTACCCGAGGGCCTCGATGGTCTCGGGGTCCTTCTCGCGTTGGAGACGGATCTCAGTCGGGTGGTCCCGGGACCAAGCTGCGATGGCCTCCTTCAAGCGGACGACATCATCAGGCCTAGCTACGTAGAGGTTATCTCTCTAACGGGCCTCACCCGACCCGAAGAATCTCGACCTGGTTCAGGTGTAGCCTGGACAAGTTTTAGGTTTTTGTTAGGGTTCCCGGGAGTATGCCTTCTGGACCCACCACCCCCCACCCCCTCCCCGTAGGGATCGGCCGAGCAGGCGCCGGTCACGTCGGGGCACGCTATGTGCCACTCAGAGTCCACGGACACCACTCCTTCCTCGCCGGCGTCGACGCACCAGCCACCCTGCTCCAGCGCGCAAACAGCCTCGGCCTCCCCGCCCTCGCGCTCACCGACATAGACCACTGCGCCGGCGCCGTCGAGCTCATCCAAGCCGCAGAGCTCCTCCAAGGAGCTCGCCCCATCATCGGCGCCGAGCTCTCCGACCCCAGCGGACGTCCAGGTCGCGCGATCTGTCTCGTCGAGAGCCACGAGGGCTGGCGCAACCTCTGCCGCCTGCTCTCCGCCCGCCAGCTCGGTGCAGACCCTGGAGACGCCGACGCAGAGCTCACAGGCCCCGAGGGCTTTGACCTCATCGACGCCCTGCGCGAATGGAACGAGGGGCTGATCCTCCTCGTGGATCACCCGCGGCTCCTCCTCGGTCTGATGGGTCGCCTGCCCGCGCGACAGGTGCTCGCGGCACTCTCACCCGCCGCCCTCACCAAGCGCAGCCCCCGCGCCCGCTGGGGGTCTCGCAACACGCACCTCGACCCTAGTGCGAGAGAGCGCCTCAACGCCGAACGCGCGCGGCTGCTCGAATCCGAGTCAGAGATGACCCCCCTAGATCCGGACAAGACTCCGCCACCGGCGCGAGCCTTCGACGCTGAGGAGCTCCTCGACGCAGCCCGCGCCACAGGCTTCGCCGCCGTCGCGGTCCCTGATGTCTATCACGCAGCCCCAGGCGGCCGCGACGACCATGAGCTCCGCGCCGCAATCCGCGCCGGCGCACTCCTCTGCGAACTCCCAATGGAGTGGACAGCTCCTCTCCCTAGTCACCTCCCCGCTCACGCCGAGCTTTGCGCCCTCTTCGACGGCGTCCCCGACGTCCCAGGCCCGTGGCCCGTAGAGACGAACGGCGTCGAGCCTGCCATCGTCGCCCGGACACGCGCCGTCGCCGAGGCCTGTCAGTACACCCCAGACCTCGGCCAAGCCCACTTCCCCTCAATCGATCTAGAGGGAGGTGAGAGCCCCTACTCAGAGCTCTGCAGTCACGCCTTCGACGGCGCTCGCGAGCGCTACAAGCCCCTACGCCCGGAGGTCATCCGGCGTCTCGACCACGAGCTCAGCACGATCGACCGTCTCGGCTTCGCGCCCTACTTCCTCCTCTGCGAGCGCATCGCCCGCTGGGCGAGCGAGGTGGAGATCCCCTGCGTCGGGCGCGGCTCAGCAGCAGACAGCCTCGTCGCCTATTGCCTCGGGCTCACGGAGGCCGACCCCCTCCGATACGGCCTGATCTTCGAGCGCTTCCTCAACCCCGAGCGTCGTGATCGACCGGACGTCGACCTCGACTTCTGCTGGCGGCGCCGCGACGAGGTCATCGAGCACGTCTACACCCTCTTCGGTCGTGAGCGCACGGCCATGATCGCCACGCTCAACTGCTTCGGGCTGCGGGCGGCCTTTCGCGAAGCAGCCCTCGCAGAAGGTCTCCCCCCTGCTGTCGTGAACCGCTGGTCCCGCCGCCTCCCATACACCTCTTTCGATGCCACACCAGACCCATCCAGAGAGGCAGGCGACCCCATCACCCGCGCCCTCAAGTCTGCTCCAGAGGCGCGCGAGTTCCCCTTCGAGGACTCACGCTGGCAACGAGTCATCGCGCGGGCGGCCACCTTAGTCGGCGCTCCGCGGCACTTCGGCCTCCACCCTGGGGGGGTAGTCGTCGCGCCAGGCCCGATCACTGACTACGTCCCATGCCGTCGCGCGCCCAAGGGCGTCATCACCGCCGCCTTCGATAAAGACGCCGTCGAAGCCATCGGGCTCGTGAAGATGGATCTCTTAGGCAACCGAGCGCTCACGGTCTTGGCTGACTGCCTCGCGACGCTCAGCGCAGAGGGTCAGGCGCCAGAGCTCTCGCTCCTCGATGAGGACGACCCCTCTACGACTCAACTCCTCGCTGAGGGGCGCACGATCGGCTGCTTTCAGATCGAGTCTCCTGGGATGCGCCACCTCCTGCAGCAGCTCGGTCGCCCCGGTGAGGAGTCACACCTCACGGCCATGGACGCCGTGATCCAGTCCGTCGCGCTGATCCGTCCCGGTCCGGCAGGCTCGGGGATGAAGGACGCCTACGTCCGCCGCGCCAACGGCATCGAGGAGCCGACCCCTCCCCACCCGCGCCTGACCCAAGTCCTCTGGGACACCCACGGCGTCATGCTGTACCAAGAGGACGTCATGCAGGCTGCGTCACTCCTCGCTGGCATGAGCCTCGCAGAGGCAGACCTCATGCGGCGCGCCCTCACCAAGCGTGACGAGGTGAAGGGTCGAGAGGCAGCGCGCGACTTCCTCTCTGGGTGCGCGGCTGAGGGTATCTCCAGACGGGACGCCGCCCGTGCATGGGAGCTCATCGAGAGCTTCGCCGGCTTCGGCTTCTGCAAGGCGCACGCGGTCACCTACGGGCGGATCGCTTATCGATGCGCTTGGCTCAAGGCCCATCACCCCGCCGCCTTCATGCACGCCTTCCTCGAGAGCTACACCGGCTACTACGCACCCCGTGTCTACTTGGAGGAAGCCCGTCGAATGGGCGTAGGGATCCTCGGCCCAGACATCAACCGGAGCGATGCTGGCTACACCTTAGAGCGGCACACTGAGAGTCCTGCGATCCGACTCGGGCTCTCGCTGATCAAAGGGATGAGCCAGGAGCTCACAGAGCGCTTGCTAGAGTCCCGAAGAGACAGCGGACCCTTCCTCTCCCTCCCGGACTTCCTCTCGCGAACAGCCGCCGGCGCAGAGCAAACCCAAGCCCTCATCCAGTGCGGCGCCTTCGATGGCTTTGATAGGACGCGGCCTGAGCTCCTGTGGCGATTGCACCTCCTGCGAAAACCACAGCCCGCGCTGCGCAAGAAGAGCCAAGCGGAGGCCCGCGCGCTCACCGGCAAAGAGCTCGATGCAGCGGCGCTCGCCGCTTGTCGTGAGACCCCCGCAGACCGTGACGAGCACAAGGTCGCGACCGCACGAGCAAACACTCGAGGCTGGGGCGGGGGGCTAGGCCTCGGCGCCGTCGAGCTCGCACCGGGGCAATCGGCCACCCTCTTCCCCAACCCAGAGACTCCCGCGGTCGCGCTCCCCGGACTCCCGGACTTCACGCCAGCCGAGCGCGCAGCTCTAGAGCACGAGCTCCTCGGCCTCCCCCTCGAGGGGCACCCGACCCTCGTCTTCGGCTGCTCCGCGGATGAGCGCTCGAGCGCGCCCCTCCTCAACCCGTGCACCTGCGCCGAGCTCCCGCGCCGGGTCGGCGGGCGCGTGACGATCTCTGGCTGGCCTGCTGCCACGAGGCGGGTGCGAACCTCCGACGGGCGCTGGATGCGATTCCTGACCCTTGAAGACGAGACAGGCCTAGCAGAGGTCGTCCTCTTCGCCGACGTCTACGAGCGCGACGGAGCTCGGCTCGCCGAGGGCGGGACGCAGCGCGTCATCGGCGTGATCCACGACCAGCTAGGCGCGGTCACCTTGCACGCAGAGAAGATCCTCTGAAAAAAGAGAGAGGAGGCAGTCGCACTCTCTAGAGGGAGACTGCCTCCGAGGGAGGGAGGGTTGATCTGGAACCCGCGGGGCGCGGGTCTTTCGTATGGGGCTCAGGCGAGCGCGCTTAAGTGAGGGCGGAAGCGCCGCTCACTCATCTGCGACACCCTCTGCTTCGCTGCGGCGATAGCGCAGGTTGACGTTTTGACGCCCCATCTCCTGCAGACGGTTCGAAGACTTCTTAAGGCCTAGATTGTGAGCCTTAGAGACGACGCTCTTCACAGAGCGGTCGAGCGCCTGGGCGATCTCTAAGTTGGAGCTCGTGCTGTAGAGCTCCTTCAGCTGCTCAATCTCAGCGTCCGACCAGCGCGGCATCTTCGTGGAGGCCGTGCCTTGAAGCTTCCTGACGAAGGCCTTGTCCTTGGCGAGGCAGAGCTTCGTGGCGAGCCGCTGCACAGACTCTTCGGTGCGACCGAAGATGATCGCCAAGTCAGCCTCCGTGCGGGTCCCGTAGAGGCGCTTGAAAGCGACGACCTCGTCCTGATCCCAAACTCCTTGGCGCTTCATGCGCGCGAGCTCGTTGATCTGGAGCTGGACCTCCTCGACAGGTCGCCCGAACACGCGCCCGATCACCTCGGGAGTGCTCGCGCCGATGTATTCCTTGAGGCGCTCGACCTCACCAGCGGTCCAAGGCCCCGTACGACGTGTCGTGGCGAAGATCTGCTCCGCCATCTTCTGCACGCTCTCAACGGGTCTGCACATCTCCTTCGCGATGCTCTCGTCATCGCGAAGTCCATACAGCTCGCGCAACCTCCCGATCTCCGCTTGTGACCAGCGGCCTCTACGGGGGGCTTTGGATCTCTCCGGTCCCCAGATTGCTCCTTTCACTGGATCTCCTCCTTCTTCCTTCCTTCTTGCAGCCTCAGGCTGACTTCGTTTTAGGCGCTCCCATGGCACCCCATCGCTTGTTCATGGCGCGTTCCCCTGTTCATCACGCGCCTCCTTCTTCTTGCCCGGTCTCCTCACCGAGCGACTGCTCGGGAGTGAGCTCCCCCTTCACGGACTCCGCGGCAGTGACCTGCATCAACCGCTCGCTCGCGTCCTGGAGGACCCGCCTGACACCATCTCTCGAACGCTCGAGCGCGGCCGCGCGGAAGAGCTCCTCCGCGGTCCTCATCTCCGTGCGCCGAATGGCGTATTTGACCTCACTGACGAAGTTAGGCGCGACGCTCAAACCGTCAAAGCCCATCCCCATCAGGAGGAGTGCGTTCATGTGATCACCCGCCATCTCGCCACAGACGGAGCAGGGCTTCCCTTCGGCCTTCGCGATCCGCGCGATGTAGCTCAGCGCCTCGATCACGGCCGGCTGGTGAGGGTCATAGAGCTCACCGACGAAGGGGTTGTCCCGGTCAGCAGCCAAGAGATACTGGACCATGTCGTTGGTCCCGACGCTCAAGAAGTCCACCTCTTGGATGAGCTGCGGGAGCGCAAAGACTGCCGCGGGGACCTCAATCATGATCCCTAAGGGGACATCCTCTGCGACCTCATATCCCTGCTCGAGGAGCTGGATCCGGAGCTCACGAACCATCTCGCGAACCTCCAAGACCTCATCCAGCGTCGTGATCATCGGCAGGAGCAGCTTTAGGCGCCCGTGCGCGCTAGCCCGCAGTGCCGCGCGGAGCTGAACTCGCAGGAGGTCCTTCCACTGCAGCGCGACCCGGATGCCACGCCAGCCGAGGGCCGGGTTGAGCTCCTTCGGCATGTCGAAGTAGGGCAGCTGCTTGTCTCCACCGATATCGAGGGTCCGCAAGGTGACAGGGCGATCCCCCATGTTCTCGAAGATCCGGCGGTAGAGGCGGTACTGCTCCTCCTCTGAGGGGAACTGGCCGCGCTCCATGTAGAGGAACTCGGTCCGCAGGAGCCCCACCCCGTCAGAGTGGTTGATGTCGAAGGTACCGAAGTCATGGACGCTCTCGATGTTGACGCTCAGGTCAACGCGCACACCGTCCGGAGTCTCTGAGGCTAGGCCGGCCTGAGTGCTGAGCGCCTCAGCGCGAGCTTGCAGACGGGAGCGCTCCACGAGGAAGCTGTCGACGTCCTCTTCCGTAGGCTGCAGCTGAACGGTCCCTTGATCTCCACGGACGATCACCCTCATCCCCTGCTCCAATCTGCCCAGAAGATTTGGCAAGCCGACGACGCATGGGAAGCCAAATGAGCGCGCTAAGACGGCGCCGTGAGAGAAGCGCCCACCAGTCTCACAGATCACAGCGAGGACGCGGTCCCGGTCAAGGGCCGTGGCGACCTGCGGGGTGAGCTCGGAGGCCGCGAGGACGACCTTCTCTCCCCCAGCGAGGAAGTCCCGCTTCTCGGTCTGCATCAGCTCTTCCAAGACGGCGCGCCATGGCTCGCTGACGTCTGCCGCGTAGCCCTTGATGTTCTCTTCATCCATCCCAGACATCGAGCTGACCAGGCGCTCGATGAGGCTCTGCACACAAGCCTCAGCGTTCAGACGATCCTCACGGATCCTCTTCTCGACCTCTGAGATCGCAGAGGGGTCGCGGACGATCATCCCGTGAACCGCGAGGATGTTCGCGTCCTGCTCGTTCGCTTGCTCTGCGACGACGACGCGCCGGCTCTCGAGCTCTTCACAGACACGATCGATGGCCTCGTGAAGTCGTCCGACCTCATCCATGACCTCCTGCTCTGGGATGGACCAGGTAGGGACTCTGTCGCGAGCAGCCCTGACGACATGGACCGGGCCCATGGCCATTCCGGGCGCAACCGGGGTCCCCTTGATGTGTCGCTGTCTGCTCATTCTGGATTCGATCTGTCCAGGAGGCTGACTTGCGGGAACGATCCCAGACCCCCAGGGCGCGGCTAGCCGAAGCTGTGCCGTGCTCCTGTGAGCTCATCTACCTCCTAAGGATGTCGAATTTATCATCTAGGGCCTGTTCTAGATAGCCTTCATGCCCTCTTCCTGGGGATTTGCTCCTGCCTACATCCCCAAGCCCCCTCTGAACTTAGGCGCTTTGAGAGAACGCCCATTTACTTAAGTTCAGGGTTGCATTCACTCGATAGCGCCTCTTGTGAGCCCGCATTCGGGCCCTAATTCGCTGTGAATACCCCTAAAACACCCCCCAGCGTGCTCAAGAGCGCGACCAGGCTCCTCGGATGGGCCCTGCTCATCGGCGGCCTCGTGCTCTCACTCTTCGCAGACTCGCTCTCTGGCCTCGGCGCTCTCTCAGAAACGCTGCAAGGTTTCGGGTTCCCCGCAGGGACCCTATGCGTAGCAGGCTTCCTCCTCCTGACCCTCGCCTCGGTCGTGCGCAAAGAGGGGCCCTTCGAGTCCGTACCAAGCCAGACGCCTGCTGGCCCCCCTTCGAAGAGAGCGGAGAGCGCCGCTGCGAGCGCTGACATTCGAGAGCTCCAAGAGCGCCTGATCATTGAGCTAGAGCGACGACACGAGGGCATCAAGGATGAGCTGCAAGAGATGTCGGCCCGACTGGAAGCACGCTTAGGTGAGAACGTAGAGAGCGAAGCTGAGTGGTCGATGGCTGCAGGTGCAGAGCTCACCCCTCGTCAACACCAGCTCGGGCCGAGGCGTCTTGGGCCGCAACCTCTCTCAACCGAGCCACGCATTGAGGAGCCTGACGATGAGGAGCTCGAGATGACGCTCGAGATAGAGGAGCAGACTCCAGACGAAGCGCGACTGTGGAGGGAGCACGCTGAGCTCGTCGAGCTAGGAGACCTAGAAGACCGGCTCAGCGGAGACGTCTCGGTGGACCCTAAGAGCTTCGTGTGGGACTTCCCTCGGGGAGACAGCAGGGCAGACCAGCCGAGAGAGATCGAGACACCAGAGGAAGAGCCTCAGGCAGAAGCCGCCCCGAGCTTCGACCCTCCGTCTAACACGGAGAGCATCAGCTGGTTTGACTGGGACGATGAAGACCTCGTCTGAGGCCTCATCACCTCAGCTGTCCTGGTCCTTGAAGAAGTCTGCGAAGGGATTGTAGTTCGCATCTTGCCCCGGCTTATTGACCTTGCGGAGGTCAACCCGGACGTCCTCTTTGCCCTTCTTGCCTCGACCGTCACGCCGATCACCGCCGGGGCCGGAGCGACGCCCTCGCCCAGGACCGCCGAACTGCCGAGGCTGCTTGGCGCCGCCCATGCCGTCGCGTCGGGGTCGGATCTGCGGGCCAGACTGCGGCCTAGAGCGTTCGCCCTTTCCGCCGCCGTCGCCCTTTCGCGGTACGCGCTTCAAGCTCAGGGTCATTCGCTTATCAGAAGATTCGATGATCTTGGCACGCACCACCTGACCAATGGAGAGCACCTCACGAGCATCACGCACGTACCTGTCTGTGATCTCCGAGACGTGGAGGATCGCGTCTTGCTCGAGGCCGACGTCCACGAACGCTGCGAAGTTAGAGACGCTCGCGACCACACCGTCGAGGACACGACCAGCTGTGAGGCGGGACGGATCTGTCTCGGGGTCGAGCAGTTCAGGCCTGCGCAGGCTCCTGCGCGGATCGCGGCCCGGATAAGCGAGCTCTCTCAAGAGGTCACGCCATGTGTCGGGATCGACGTCGAAGTCTGCGCGCTTCAAGCCCTTGAGCACGTTAGGCTTCCCCACAGCCTCCTCTGGCGTAGAGCCAGCGGCCTCGATGAGGCGACGCGCGACCGCATACTGTTCCGGGTGCAGGTTTGTCCGATCCAGAGGCTCAGCAGAGCCACGGATGCGCAAGAAAGCCGCCGCGCTCGCCCAAGCGGACTCGTCTAGGAGGCCTTCCTCTCGAAGCTCTTCGAGTCGCTCGAAGGGCCTCTCTGCACGTCGCGCGACGAGCTTCTCAGCGAGCGCAGCATCGAGGCCGGGGAGGTGCGCAAGCTGAACCGCAGGGGCGAGGTTTAGGTCACAGCCTACGTATGAGACGCAGGACTCGATCACATCGTTGAAGACGCGCTTCACGTTGGCCTTAGAGACCAAGCCCTGCTGGGGCCCAAGCCCCATGTGCCTCGGATCCACCTTCAAGAGCTCACGCAGCGGGTCCTGTAGACGTCGCGCAGAGCTGATTGCCATCCGCACGTGGACGCTCATATCTGCGAGCTCCTTTCGGGCGACCTCAGAGTTCGCATAGCTAGCCAAGCCTGCATCGCTCACGAGGAAGCAGAAGCAGTCGAGCTTCGCTGCAGCAAAGGCCTTACGCAGCTTGATCAGGACCGTGCGAGCGGTCTTCCCATTCGCTAGCGCCATAGCTTCGATCTTCTGCTCAGCCAGAGCAGCAAGGTCAGCCCCGAGCTCCTCGATGCTGCGATCTCCCACCGCGACCTGCAGCGGCTCACCTACAGGCAATCCGTCTGGGTCTAAGACCGCGATCACCCAATCGCCTTTGGGATCTACGTGGAGGCCTGCTGTCGCAGAACGGCGCGTGTGAGGGTCCGTGAGCAGGACGCGACGGAGGTGCTGGGCGAGGAAGCGAAGCGCTTCTTCATCCGCGCGCTCCTTGAGCTCTAGGCGGATCTCCTCTTCGAGCATGGGGATCAACCTGCGCTCGAGCGCACGGGCAGCGATCACCCGATGAACACCGGAGAAGGCAGGGTTCGGGCGCTTGGAGAGCGCGCCTAACACCTTCTCCATCCCTCGCTCGTGGTCGATTGAGATGCGCGTCGTGAGGACGCGGTCTTTCTGCGCGCGTCGAAGCGCGAGGAGCTTATGCCCCTGGACCTGCCTAAGAGGTTGATTCAGCTTCAGGAGCGACTTGTGACGACCCGCTTTGGAGGCCACGACCATCGGCTTGACCTGAAGGACTCCTTGCTTGCGCATCAGACTCCGCAAGGTGCTCCGCAGGCGCGGGTTCCTTCCGAGACGATCAGAGAGGATCCTGATCGCCCCCTCGAGCGCTTCAGCCTCCGTGTGGATGCCCTTATCGGGGTTCACATAGTCACGGCAGAGGAGCGCGAGCTCAGGCGTAAGGTCCGGCTGAGCGAGAGACTCGGGGCTCGGGGAAGCCGCTGGTGCGGGGACGGCCGACTCCACGGCGGGCGCAGCATCTTCAGCGGCGGGCTCGCTCGCATCGGTCGCCGCCTCCGCGTCAGCGACCTCGTCAGCCGTTGCCACCTCCACATCGCCTTCCTCTTCCGCAGGTGTCTCTACTTCTTCAGAGTCAGCTTCTGCTGACTCCGTAGAAGCGAGGTCCGCCTCTTCTTCAGCAGGAACCTCGTCCGGCGCCTGCTCAGGGGTCGCTTCGGGGGTCGCTTCTTCGACCGCAGGGGGCGCGCCTTCAGACACAGGAGCCCCTGGCACCGCGACGACGAGCGCGTCGGCTAGAGACCCTAAGCCTCGATCTAGAGAGAGCTGGACCTCCGGCTCGGGGCGGCGGTGCGGGAGGAACAGGTCCTCGAGCTCGAAGCGATCCATGCACGCTTGGATCCGCGCGATATCCGTCGGCTTTGCAGACTCCTCCTTCTCAAGCGCACGAAGGATCGTGTTCCGCCGTCTATCCAACTCTTCGAGCACGCGCCTCCTGAGATCGATCCGGCGGATCTGATTCTCATTCAAGCCGCCGACCTCTGCGCGGCGAAAGCGGCCAATAAAGGGTGCGCTGAGGCCGGCATCGAGGAGGTCGATGGCTCCACGGACGTGGGCGGCTTCGGTCTTCAGCTCGCGGGCGATTCGATCGAGTAGTGCTGTTGCGGTCACGGCGTCTCCCCCTCTCGTGGACGGGGTCGCGGGGTCATGGCGCGCAGCGCGCGCCAGTTGCGGTCAGGTTCATGTCGGCCCCACTCCAAGAGCTAGGAGGAGGGCTGGGATCCCGCCGAGCAGCGGGTCCGAAATTGTACCCCCCCGAGCATCTCGGGGAGCAAATCCACCCCCGGAGGCCGGCCCTCTATAGAGGCCGGAGGGTCCTCAGACGGTGACTACCTGCGCTAGGGCCTTCCCAAAGCGCATCCCGACTGTCCCATCAAGACCAGTAACGATCATCCCGCTGGAGACGACCTGACGTGTGCTGAGCTTGGCCCCAGCCTTCTTCAACGCTACGTGGCAATCCGAAGAGCCGGTGACCTTGACTCCGGAGACAACCCCTGCGCTCGCAAGCACGCCCACCGCGTCACCCCAAGCGCCGATCATCTTGCCCTGCGCTGCGGCCTCCTTGGCCAAGCGGATCGCGTCTGCGTCTGTCCAGAGCGTCTTCGCCCCTTCACCACCGACGATCACGAGGCCTGAGTAACCCTCCATGGACTCATCTGCGAGGACTCCCTCAACGAGAAACTCATCCTGCAAGCGCCCGCTCACCATCTCGTCAAACTCAGAGGAGACGGAGCGTGTCGCGATGTGTAGTACCGCCAAGCTCGAGCGCGCGCAGCGCATCACCTGCTCGTCAAAGCCCTCCGGAGGGAGGACAACGAGCACGGTGCTCAGGTAGTCGATGATCTCAACGCCGTCGTCGTCGAGGGGCTTGTCTGTGTCTTGATCAGCCATCAGGTCAGCTTTGGTGAGTCAGTTCTCTTAGGTGCTCGCCTCAGGCGGGGAGCTCGTAGATAGTCAGGCGGTGCTCTTCAGCGAGCAACCCAGCGCCGCTCGCGACGCTCCAGCAGACCTGCTCGTCCAGGCCTGGCACGGTCCACTCCCCGAGGGTGCGGCCGCTCAGGATATCGCAGACTTCAAGCATCGCGCCTCGAACGACGTAGAGTTTACCGCTGTCCGCGCTGATGCTGACCTCAGGGATGTCCTCGACCGCCTCCGTTGAGAGCACCTTCCACCAGAGCGCAGGCTCTCCGTCGGTGTGACCACCTGGGAGCGCGATGAGAGAGAGCGTATCGGTGAGGACGTCATCCTCTGAGAGCATCGACAGCTCCCCGAGGAACTGCCCAGCTTGGTCAGGCCCGAGGACTTGAAGAAGGTCGCTCGTGAGCAGCACCACTGCGCCGGAGTCGCCAGCGATGCTATGGATCATGGGCAGCTTCGGCGGCAAGAGGATTGAGTCGAACGACCCGTCTTCTGAATCCAGCGCGAGCAGACCGTACTTCTTCGTGTTCGCGTCGCTGTAAACGACTACGACTTGACCGCCGCAGAACGCGACGGAGTGGTAGCGCTCTCCCTCGCGCTGGTAGGTCCAGGCCTCAAAGAGATCCGAGGTGGAGATCCCTGTCACCTTCTTAGCCGTAATGGAGACGCAGAGGTTGTCGCTGATGATGGCCTCGTCGAAGGCCTCGATGTTCGACTCTCCGAGCAGCTCCCCGGTCTCGATCGACATGCGCAAGATCCGATGCCCGTGGCTGCTCGGACCCATCACGATGGCGCTCGGCGTCCCCTCGACGCCGTCACAGATCGCCGCTGCGAAGCCCCGGCCATAGCCGACCTCACAAGGTGAGCGCCACTGGAACTCTCCGCCGCTGCGGTCTATTGCTCCCAGCTTTCCGGGGATGACATCGTCGGTCCACATCCCCCCCGCTGGGGCGTCATACCCGTGCACGAGCACCGGACCGGTAGGACCAATCGCGATCCCATCAATCTCGGAGTGGAATTCCTTCGCCCACCGCCGCTTGGCCGTCGTCGTCATACTGAGATGCTAGTCACAGAGGGCGGCCGGGCCAAGCGCGCAAACGACTACTCCGTGTCTTGCTTGAGCGCCTTCTCGGCGATCGCAGCAGGGACGTCGCGGTACTCTGAGAACTCCATCGAGAAGGAGCCCCGTCCTTGCGTCGCTCCGCGGAGCGCCGAGGCGTAGGCGAACATCTCTGAGATCGGGACCAAGCCGCGGATAACCCGCTCGTCTCCGAGCGTGTCCACGTCGCTGACCTCTCCTCTGCGCGAGTTGAGGTCACCCACGACGGTCCCGAGGAAGTCCTCCGGGACGCGCACCTCGAGGAGCATATAGGGCTCCAGGAGGATGGTGTTATTCGCCATAGCCTGCTTGAAGGCGAGCGCTCCAGCGTTGTGGAAGGCCATCTCGCTCGAATCGACCTCGTGCGACTTGCCGTCGTAGAGGGTCGCGCGGACGTTCACGAACTCAAAGCCACTGCTCGAGCCAGTGTTGAACACATCCCGGAGGCCGGCCTCCACGCTGGGGATGTACTCGCGGGGGACGTTGCCGCCCTTCACGCTGTCCACGAACTCCATCCCGGTGTCCTCGGTCTCGTGGTTCTCGATGACGACCTTGACCACAGCGAACTGACCGCGACCACCGGACTGCTTCACGTAGCGAGCTTCCGTATCAATCTTCTTGTTCAAGCGCTGCTTGTATGCGACGAGCGGTTTACCTGTCAGGACAGCCACGTTGAACTCAGACATGACGCGGTTCATGACGACCTCTAGGTGAAGCTCGCCCATGCCAGAGATGATCATCTGGCCGGTCGCCTCGTCCGTCTTCGCGCGGAAGGTCGGATCCTCACGCATAATTCGACCCAGCACGTCGCCGAGCTTGTCGCGGTCCTTGTTCTCCTTGGGCTCGACAGACATCGAGATGACGCCCTCGGGGACAGAGATCTTGCTGAGCAAGATCGGGTCGTCGTCCGCGCAGAGCGTGTCACCCGTGCTCGTATTCTTGAGCCCCACGACCGCCGCGATCTCGCCGGGCCCCATGAAGTCGATCGCCTCACGCTTGTTCGCGTGCATCTTCACGATGCGGCCGATGCGCTCATACTTGCCGGTCCGCGGGTTTAGGAGCCGCACGCCCTTGTCGAGCTTGCCAGAGTAGACCCGCACGAAGGTGAGGTCTCCTGCCTGCTCGGCGATGGTCTTGAACACCATGAGGGAGAGAGGAGCGTCAACCGAAGCCTCTCGCTCGAGGGGCTCCTCGGTCTGGGGGTCAATCCCTTGGACCGGGGGGATGTCAAGCGGGCTCGGGAGCAGGTCGACGATGCCGTCGAGCAGGAAGCGAACACCCTTGTGCTTCAACGCAGAGCCGACGAAGACAGGCGTGAGCTCCATCTCTAGGGTGCCCTTACGCAGCGCGCTCAGCACCATCTCCTCAGGGCAGTCCGCGTCCTCGACGAAGAGGTCTAACAGGGCCTCATCGAACTCGGCCGCTGCCTCGACCACCTCTGAGTAACGCATGCGCGCCTCATCAAGGTGCTCCTCAGGGATCTCGTGCTCCTCATAGCTGCGGTCCTGGCCGTCCTCGACGAACCGGATGTACTTCATGCGGATGAGGTCGATGACTCCCTCGAACTCCTTCTCCGCGCCGACCGGCATCTGGACCGGGATGGGGCGAGCACCCAGTCGAGTCCGGATAGAGTCGACAGCGCTGTCGAAGTCAGCACCGACTCGGTCCATCTTGTTGATGAAGCAGATCCGGGGGACCCCATAGCGGTTCGCTTGGCGCCACACGGTCTCGGACTGAGCCTCGACGCCGCTGACCGCGTCGAAGACTGCGATCGCTCCGTCCAGCACCCTCAGAGAGCGCTCAACCTCGATCGTGAAGTCCACGTGTCCAGGCGTGTCGATGATGTTCATCGAGTGCCCGTTCCACTCACAGCTGGTCGCGGCAGAGGTGATGGTGATTCCCCTCTTCTGCTCCTCCTCGAGGTAATCCATCGTGGCGGCGCCGTCGTGCACCTCACCTGTACGGTGGATCTTCTGGGCGAGGAACAGGACCCGTTCGGTGACGGTGGTCTTGCCCGCGTCGATATGGGCCATGATCCCGATGTTCCGGTGGGCTTGCAGGCCTTTGGCGGTGGTCTTACGAGGTGATTCTGTCTTAATCGTCATGAGTGGAGTCTTGGCGGAGCGTCCGCCACGTCCGGATCTCTTTGGCGAGGAATGGCCAAAATTCGGCCGAATTGGGTGCCCAGGAGGAGCTTTAGAGTCGTCTGCAGGGGCCAAACCAGCTAACTGAGAGGGCCCTTCAATGGCTGATCGGTAGCTATTCGCCGCAGATCGAAGCGAAAAATTTTAGAATGACGATTTGATGCGTCAAGGAAGCGGAAGTGGAAACGGGGTCAAATTTCCCGCGAAGGCCCTGAATGGGTCACTCTTACCCCTAAGAGGGCCCCATCAGGGCCCACACCGCCTTCAGGGAGGCCCTTCGAGACCTCTACACCGCCCGCCCGGTAGCCTCGCAGACTCCAAGGGATCCCCTCTCCCTTGAGGGGTGTGGGCGTTGTCTGGAGGTGTAGGCCGAGGTGAGGCATCGGAGAGACAGGTGAGTAGCCAGACGCGCCGACCCGCGCGAGCGGCTGGCCCTGCTCTACGACCTCACCCAGGGCTGGGAGTAGCGAGCCAGCTAGGAGCTGCGTGAGAAAAAGGTACTCCCCATCGGCGACTCGGATCACGAGGTAGTTCCCGAAGGTCGCCTCACCTCCAGCGACAGGAGCATCATCAGCGAGACCGTCAAGCACTCGCACCACCTCCCCGCCAGCCGGCGCATAGACCTTCTCGCCGTAGCAGTGATGCTCAACCGCAGCAGAGGGATCTCCTCTGTGTGTAGACCCGTCCACCTCTCTGACGAGGTGCATCCCCCAGCGCTGGTCTGGATAGAAACCTGCGAGCCGATTGGCGTCACGACCCTCTCCCCCCCAGAGCACGACCCACTCGCCATCAACGGGGAGCTCGAACTCAACGCGGCTTGGACGTCCTTCGCGAGAGGAGGGATAAGGGAGCGGATAATTGGACGCGAAGAGAGACAGCACGATCATGGCGAAGGCGCGCACCCGCCTGCCCTGGATAAAGGGGCGCTGGAGCATCGAGACCGCGAGCCCCCAAACAAAGAGCGCGAGTGAGAACAACCCGATCAGCAGCCGACCCGTCATATACACAAAGATCGGACCTGAGCCGCCTGGCCGCGCACCGAGATACATGAGCGCAGCGACAAGCGCGATGAGGGGGATCCAAGCGAGGCGCTCCCAGAGCGCGCCCCTCTCGCCACGACCCCCTGTCTGAGCCTCGTCTACCTTAGGAGTCACGCACTGCCTCTTCTTCCGAACGAGGCCTGAGATACCAATCCCCAACCCGATCGCCAGCGGCGTACATCCCCGCGGCACTGAGCTCCCCGTCCTCGTCCCAGAAGTTCCAAGCGCCCTCCCTATTGTTCTCTTGATACACCCCCTCAGAATGCTTGGCTCCAGACTCGTGCCAGGAGGTCCACACACCTGTGCGAGTCCCTGCACGGTGAGGCCCCTCCGCCGCGAGCACGCCGTTGGGGTGCCACCAGCGCATCACGCCACCTCCCTCTTTGAATGAGGCGGTCGAGCGCAACGCGCCGTTCGGGTGCCAACTCTTCCAATCACCGCACTCTTCCCCGAGGGCCCAGTTGCGATCATGCCGCTTCACGCCGTCTGGCCACCACCCCTCGTCTCTCCCGTCTAAGAGCGCGACCCCCTCGGGCCCGCTCCGCGTGCTCCAGCGGCGCAAAAGCGCGTCGGTCTCGGGGTCACGGCGCTCCCTGACTCTCGCGACCTCCTCTTGGGGCTCTGCAGGCTCTTGGGGCTCTGCAGGCATATCTGCTGGCTCTGTGATCTCCCACCCTGCGGGCACAGAGGGCCCCATACACCCTGAGATACAGAGCACAGACGAAGCTGCGCAGAGACTCATAGCAGTGGGCATCCCTTGCAGACAGCGCCTGACGCTCATCCCACTAGGTTGCCTATGCAGCCCTGGCGTCTCCAGTAGAATGAAGTCGGTACAACTCAATTCCTCCCCACACCACCACTCAGCGATCTGCGCGACCCCCTAGCGCTCCTATGGTCTCCATGAAGCCTTCCTCAACCTGCCTCTCTCCGCTCCTTGCGCTCTCTCTGGCCTTGGGTGGGCTCTCTGCCCCTGCGAACGCACAGATCCTCGGAGTCGAGATCAAAGACGAGAAGGCGGCGAAGAAGTACAAGAAGAACATCGTCGAGATCAACGGCCGCAAGATGATCGTCGGCGAGCCTCTGGCCGGGATCAGCTGGGATAGCGCGACTCGGACCTCCAACTATCAAGCCTCTGGCACGAACGTCCTCTTCGTCCCAGACCCGAAGGACCCGAGGAAAGTCCCCTATCGATTCAAGCGCGGCGAGCGCGTCGCGTCTGGGAGCAAGGGCAAGGTCTCTATCCAAGGTGCGGATATCGCCGCCATCCACGCGCACCTGCCTGAGCAAAGCCTCATGGGCCTCGCAGAGGAGTACGAGCTCCGGATGACAGAGCTTGAAGAGCTCGAAGACTCCCGAAAGAGTCACTCTAAGGGCACGGTCGAGTGGTTCGCTGCGCAGGAACGGCTCGTCGTACACCTAGAACGCTTAGAGAACTGGCTGCGCCGCACCGCCTTCCCAGCCGCTGCAGACAGCATCTCCAAGGACATCAAGAAAGAGCACAAGGTCAAGCTGGTTGACGGGGTCAACGCGCGCGCACTCCGTGCTAGAGAGTCCATCGAGAAGGTCCCCACCCCCGCACTGCTAGAGTCCAGCGCGCAAGAGCATGGTGGTGGTAAGTGGAGCTTCAGAGTTCATCAGAGCCAACACGTTCGCATCACCCACTGCGTCGAGATGGTCTCGGATGAGGTCGCAGTCGGGCTCCTCGATCTCGCGGAGCGCCTGATCGAAGGCTTCCGCGTCGACCTCATAGACCCATACCGCTCTGACTCTTACCCAGACAACATCCCTGACGGCTGGTTCCAAGAGTTCTATCTCGGGCCTGATGACGTCCACATGCACGAGAAGATCTGGGAGTCCTACTACGGACAGAACTGGGGCCCCCGCAAAGAGGAGCGTCTACAGATGGCGGGTACCTCGACAAACATGGGCCCCCCTGTGCGGCGCGTGAACTACTGGCGACTCAACTACGGGACAGACCTAGACGGTCTGGTCGCCCACGGCCTCGGACACACCCTCGCCGACCTTCACTATGGAGGTGGCCTCTACGGGATGACGCAAGACTGGCTTGAAGAGGCCGTCGGCTACTACCTCAGCATCGAGTACCTCGGCCGAAACAATGTCACATGCCATGGGCACTACGACCCGGAGAAGGACCGCTACGGCAGGGCGAAGCGAGAGGAAGAAGAGAAAAAGAAGGGAGACAAGCCCCTGCGTATGGGTCTCCGGGACTTCTTCGTTGAGCATGCGCTCGCCGACGGACCGCGCTACGACAAGCTGATCCCTAAGATCCGATTCGAGCTCAACGAGGCAGACCTCTGCAAGTCATGGAGCTTCTACGAGTTCATCGTGAAGTCAGAGGGAGAGAAGGGGCAGCGCTTCCTCCGAGCCACCTGCAAGCGCGCAAGAAACAAGAGCACCTTCATCAACTCTCTGCGTGAGGATGGCGCGTCCCTCTACGATCTGAAGGGCCAGAACTTCTACGTCTGGATCGACGACCGCTGGCGAGCTTGGGTGACCAAGAACCCCTGAGCCATCCTCACTCGAACCACTCGGTGTCAAAGACGCAGGGCATCGGGGTCCACCACTCTCCCTCCGTCGCCTTTGGGACCCGCTGCTGATACTGACGCATCAGCTGGTCCCACTCTCTACAGCGCTCAGACGCTGTGTAGGTCTGGAAGTCGCGCTCGGGGTCAAAGTCATCCGGCGCGCTGAAGTACATGAACATCCGTGTCCCGACACGGAAGATCTCCATACGCTCGATGCCGATCTCACGGAGAGCGGCCAAGACCTCCGGCCACACTGCGCGGTGATACTCCTCATAAGCGCTGATCGCAGCAGGGTCGTCGACGAGGTCTAAGGCTTGAGCGAAGGTCTTCATGCAAGGCTCCTGTGGTCTATGTAGCGAACAGACTCATCATCTATCACCAGCACCCGCAGGATCAACGGCGACCTTCAACTCTAAGGAGTGTCCTCCGGTGCGGGCTGCGAGCTCCCGCCAACGACTCGCCGTCCTCGTGCTCGCGCCAACGAGCACGCTGTCCACGGAGACGCCGCGGAAGCGACACTCCTGCTCAAGGATCGCTGCCATGAGCTCTAGCTTCCAACGGCGCCCTCCTGTGGGCACACCGTCTGTGAAGATGAGCAAGGTGTCTACCTCGGGATCCTCGAGCGCCAGCTCAGCGGCTGCGAAGAGGTCACCTTTACCCGTCACACTTAATCGCTCGAACCACCGCAACGCCTGAACAGCGCGTCCACGCTGATTCTCTACGAGCTGATCGCGCCACGCGTGCGGCTCATCAGCGAAGCCGATGAGATTGAACTTGGCAGACTCACCTAAGGTCATCAGCAGGCGCTCAAGCTCGATAGCGGCGTAGTCACGCCTCGTGCTCTCATCATCGACCTTGGTGTGAATCGAGCCAGAGAGGTCGATCAAGACGCACACCCGCTCTGAGCGAACTGGGATCCCTGCGAAGGTCTTCGTCGCACCAGGCAAACTGACAGGCGAGCTTTGGACCGAGGGCGACCACCCGACTGGCAAGCTCTCAAGCCAGAGGCGCCAAGGCCTAGGGTCGTAGCGATGGAAGAGCCCGCTCCAAGCTCGCAAGTGGTGCAGGATGCGCGCGCGGATCAGCGGCGACTCCTCTTCCGCTAGGCGCTGAACGCAGAGTCGCGCTGAGCGCCGACTCGGCGAGATATCTAAGGCCTCGATGAGGGCACGTCTGACGCCAGAGTCCTCATCACCAGCCAAGCGCTCGACACGCTCCCAATCCCCGTCAGCGTCCCTGCGTATGGAGGACTCCGCTGCGGCGGCACGTAGCGCCACATCTCTACCGCTCGCTGCCCGTTCGAGCTCCGCTGAGAAGGCGACGCTCTTCAAGGCGCCTAAGGACTCCAAGCAAGAGAGCGCTGACGCGCCGGCTTGCCCGCCCCACCGTACGGTCTTCGCGAGCTCGCGGGCGCAGCGTTCGCGATCACCAGTCAAAGTCCCCGCGCGAGCGAGCCGCTCTAGAGACCATGACAGCGTCGCGCTCAGGTCTAGGTCCCGACGACTGAGATGACGAACGAGGCTCCAGCCATCGACCGTACGAGGCGACCGACCGAAGAGCTCTGCAGCTCTTAAACGCACCCACGAATCTGAAGAGCGTAAGCCGCTACGCCCTAAGAGCGGCTCAAGTGATGGGGCGTAAGCGAGCTGCCATTGGGCCTCGTCAGCGACCTCGCCTTCAGGGTCGCCTAAGCCCTCTAACACGAGATCCCATGCGCGCTGAGTCCCGAGCCCTGCGAGAGCTCGCACCGCGACCCGCCGTGAGGCAGCGTGTCGAGACTCAAAAGCACGCGCGAACTCTTTGAAGTCATCGTCCACACCTGCGAAGGCGAACAGAAACAAACTGCTCAGCAAAATCATCTAAATCCCTCCTGTGAGAGAGATCATCTGTCCTCGCTTCGGTCGCGCTTTAGCTCACCTTGTGGATAGGAGAGAGCCTCTACGGATAACCCATGAGAGCGAGAGCTCCGATGAGCCGTGTCACACCTTCAAGAGTGACCCATAACAATGCGATCCATTTGATCTATGGGATTACTTCGACCTTTTCGGGGAGAGAGTGAGGTCTCGCCCGACTTAGGTCGAACCGGAGAGGAAGGGTCTATTGGAGGGAACTCCAAGCCGGGCTCATCGGTCAACAGTCGTTGGGTGAGGAGGATCTCCATGGCGATCCAAGACGAGAACGAGAGGCAAGAAGAGCCTGAGATAAGCGGCCAGCGGACGGACGACCCGTTCCCCGCCGCGTACGATGAGCTACGACTCCGCGCGCGTAGGATCTTGGGCGGCGTACATGGACCCGGCCCCCTCCAAGCGACGGCGCTTGTGCATGAGGCGTGGATCAAGCTCTGCGCGAGCACGCGGAGCACTTGGGAAGACGATGTCCACTTCCTTCGAAGCGCCATGAGGACGATGCGCTGCATCTTGATTGACGAGATCCGGAGCAAGAACAGGCTCAAGCGCGGCGCTGGATGGACCCCAGTCCCTATGCATCCGGACGTCGCGATTGACCCTAGGGACACGATGAAGACGCTTGAGGTAGAGGAGGCGTTGAATGAGCTCGCTGAGCTCAGCGAAGACGTCGCTCGAGTCGTCGAGCTACGGTTCTTCACCGGCTTTGACGACGACGAGATCGGAAGCGCCTTACAGATGCCTGCCACGCGTGTGCGCACAGCCTGGAAGATGGCCCGGGCCTGGCTGCGAGTCCGCCTCGACGACGACGCTGCTTGAAGGTCAGTTCTGGACGCAGACCGCGAGCGCATTCGTCGCCCCAGAGCGATCAAGCGCTGGGATGTAGAAGAGTGTTCTAGCTGGCGATGAGAGCGCAGGCTGGAGGCGAGCTGCCCAGCGCGGCAAGAGGGGCGGGTGGCTAACCCCCTCCCTCTACAACCTTTCTACTGCATGCTCAGCTGTGCAGAGGAGAAGAGACGCAAGCTTGAGCGACGGCAGCTCGCCATCCAGACAGGAGTTCGGTCCTACGCTCATCTGTCATCTGCGGCTCAAAGCGCGCGTCCTCTTGAATCACCCCTTTGAGCTCGCTCGCGTCCTGCCACACACCCGCGCCGAGCCCTGCAAGGAGCGCGGCCCCGAAGGCCGTCACCTCCAAGTTAGACGGGCGTACGACTGGAGCACCCAGGACATCAGCCTGTATCTGCATTAACAGATCATTGGCCGAGGCGCCGCCGTCGACCTGCAGCGCGTTAATGGATTGCCCGGAGTCTTGCCCGAAGCAGTCGACGAGGTCTCCGACCTGATAGGCGATCGACTCTAGGGCAGCGCGCACGATGTGAGCGCGCCCAGCGCCGCGCGTCAGGCCAGTGATCAGGCCGCGGACCTCCTCCCGCCAGTGCGGCGCACCGAGCCCTGTGAAAGCCGGCACGACATAGACACCTTGCGTGTCGCTCACCGAGGCCGCGATGCCCTCGCTCTCAGCCGCGTCTTGGATGATCCCTAGCTCATCCCGCAACCACTGGATGACTGCGCCCCCGACGAAGACGCTCCCTTCGAGCGCATAGTGGACCTCGTCGCCGAGCTGCCATGCGATCGTCGTCAGCAGACCATTCTCGGAGGTCTGCGCCTGCGCGCCCGTGTTCATCAGCAAGAAGCAGCCCGTACCGTAAGTGTTCTTCGCCTGTCCCTTGGCGTGACATCCCTGCCCAAAGAGCGCCGCTTGCTGATCCCCTGCGATCCCCGTGATCGGGAGAGCGCGGCCTAGGACTTCAGGGTCGGTCTCACCGAAGCTCCCTGAGCTCGGGAAGACCTGAGGCAGCATCGCCCGCGGGACGCCCAGCGCTGCACAGAGCTCATCGTCCCAATCCCTCGTGTGAATGTTGTAGAGCATCGTACGCGACGCATTCGACGGCTCTGTCGCGTGCACCCTGCCGCCAGTGAGCTTGTACACGAGCCAGCTGTCCACCGTCCCGAAGCAGAGCTCTCCCCGCTCAGCGCGCTCCTGCGCGCCATCGACCGCGTCGAGGATGTGCCGCACCTTCGTACCTGAGAAGTAAGCGTCAATCACCAGCCCAGTCTTGGCGCGGACGCTCTCTTCGAGCCCACGCGCTCGCAAGCTCTCGCAGATGTCTGCGGTCTGCCGTGACTGCCAGACCACGGCTGGGTGAATCGCTCGGCCCGTCTCGCGCTCCCACACCAGGGTGGTCTCACGCTGGTTCGTGATCCCCAGACACGCGACCTCACCGGCCCCACCAAGCGCCGCCTTGGCGCTCGCGAGCTGGCTCTGCCAGAGCTCTTCAGGATCATGCTCTACCCAACCTGGACGCCGGTAATGCTGCTCAAACTCCTGCTGCGCGACCCGCTCCACTGCGCCCTGGGCAGAGAAGAGCAGCGCGCGCGAAGAGGTGGTGCCTTGATCGAGGGAGAGGACTGAAGCCATGACCCTAGCGAGGCTAGCGCCGGCGAACCGTGGTGCAAGCGCGCGCCTAGAGCCCGGAGGAGAACTCCGCGCTCTGAGCCTCTGAGACTCAGCTGCGCTACTTGCCCAGCGTCGCCGACGTCATGACGTCGGGGTTCGCCTTGGAGTTCTTGTTTCCGGAAGTGCCGGTCTTGTGGCCCGGGTCAATGAACGTCCGCGCCACCTTCTCACGCTTGATGATCTTGGACTCGACGCGTGAGTAGAGGCTAAACAGCCTCGCCTCCATGCGCCCGGCCTTCGAGAGATAGCTGCCGTCGCGGAGGCGGCGGCCAGCGCGCTTCTCCCAGACTCCGCGCTTCCCGCGAGCGAGCCCGTAGTCGAGGGTGACGTGGTGCTGATACATGCGCCGCGCCTCTTGGACGTGCGGCGGGATCTTGCCCGGCCAGGTCTCTTCGAGGTGGTACTCGCCGATAGAGCCCCACTCGCGCAGGTCCGTCGGCGGCTCGTAGCCGAGCTCAACCGCCTGATGAAACATCTCGGTGCCGGGGATCGGTCGGTAAGGCCAGACCGTCGGGCTCGCGAGCGGCGCTGCGTTGTGCAGACGGCGGCACTGATCGATCGTAGCCATCATGGAGTCGGCGTCCTCGTGGGGGTAGCCGATGATGTACGTCACAGATCCGCGGATGCCACGCTTGTCCATCTCCATCGCGGCGTAGATGTTGTCGTCGCCTTTGATGGGCTTACCGATCTTCCTCATCATGTCATCGGTCCCGGCCTCTGCGCCGATCTCCGCGATGTACATGCCTGACTCAGCGAGCAGGTCGAGCGTCTCGGGCTTGTAGTGAAGGATCGAGTGGGTCTCGATGAAAGCGTTCCAGTGGAAGTCCAGCCCGCGATCGAGGATGCCTTGAGAGAAGTCGCGCGCGCGCTTCTCCATCACGCCAAAGTTCGCGTCGTGGAAGCGGACCACGTCAAAGTCCCAGCGCTCCTTGAGCTCCTCAAGGTCATCGAGCATCCGGTCAGCGGGCATCGCCTTCCAGCGCCTGTTCGTCACCTCGGGTGAGCAGCAGAAGGTGCACGGCTCAGGGCAGCCATAGCTCGAGAAGTATGTGATCCCGAAGTAGGGCTCGCGGTCTGAACCGTAGGAGCGCGGCGAGGGCATACGCAGCACGTCACCCGCAGAGTTCGGGCGCAGCTGGTGCTCGCGATAGGGCTCAATGTCGATGAGATGCCACGGGACCTGGATGATGTCGTTCCAGCTGGCGATGTTTCGGTACTCGGTCTTTACGACCTCTCCGTCCCGCCAGAGCGCGAGGCCGGGGACGTTCTCGAGCGGCTCTCCAGCGTCAACGGCTTGGACGAGGTCGCGGAAGGTCAGCTCGCCCTGGCTCAGAACGACCGCGTCATAGAGGCCTGTCTCAAGCTGGAGCTCGGGACGCACTGAAGCGAACCACCCCCCGATGAACATCGGGAGCTCGGGGTGCCGCGCCTTGACCTGCTGTGAGCAGAGCCAGCCGTCCGTCACCATGAATCCGAGGATGCCTGTCGTGGCGTAGAGCATCGCCCCCTCACATGCCTCAAGGACGCGACGGTGCGCCTCCTCAGGTGAGTAGAGGCTGCCATCTATGATCTCGACCTCGTAGCCGTCAGCGACGGGGTAGGCAGAGATAGTCAAGAGCTCAAGCGGCAGCAGATCCTTAGATGAGGGGAGGCCGAGGCTCTCATCTACCTGTTGCGGCTGATACAGGACGATCTTCTTCTTTCGCTGGATCATAAGGGGTGTCCTTTGGCTCTAGAGGCCTATGTCGATCCTACCAGCAGATCCAGAGGCCGGGGCCCAAGAGGGCTTCTCCACCCTCTCTGTCGACCCGTGAGAGGGTGAGGGTCGAGGCCCAGAGGCCCCTGAAGGGCTGCGCGGCCCACCCCAGAGAATCTAAAGGCCCTCCCCAAACAACGCTTGGAGAAGCCGGAGAGCACTATCTCTGATGTGAGTGAAGCCAATGTCCTTACACGTCTTTCACGCAATACCAGCTGAATTTAATAACCCCTTTTTTGCTCGGATCTATTTTGTGCTGTGTACGGGAGGCTACCCACACCATGGCCACCTCCGACCGAGTCCCCATCCCCAAAGACCAGTGCGCGCTCTCCTCATCTTCTTCTGCCTAGGCCTTATGGCGCTTGTCCCTGCTTACTTCCTCAAGGCGATGCCGAGCCAGGAGACTGGTGAGCGCCGCATCATCGCGGATGACACCCTCCTTCAGGACCAGAAGATTGAGAGTCAGCTGAAGGCCATACGCAGCCAGCGCCCCTGAAGCCTCAACCTAGCGCGAGGTTAGCTCTGCGAGCGCAGAGCACCGCTGCGCTCCGGATCGTCGCCACGAGGTTGTCGCTGGAGGCCACCCCCTGCCCTGCGATGTCGAAGGCGGTGCCATGCACCGGGCTCATCCGCAGATAGGGAAGACCGGCTGCGAGGGTGCAGCCGTTCGACTCGCCGAGGATCTTGATCGGGAGGAATGCTTGGTCGTGATAGAGCGCGAGGACTCCGTCGTACTTCCCGGCTGCAGCGTCCCTGAAGACGACATCGGGAGAGATGGGCCCGGTGACATTCAGCCCGAGCGAGCGAGCAGCAGCTAGGGCCGGCTCCAGAAGCTCTCGCTCTTCCTCACCAAGGAGCCCAGCCTCGCCTGCGTGCGGATTCAATCCAGGGAGCGCGAGCCGAGGCTCTGCAAAGCCGAGTTCCTTCAAGGTCGCGTTCAAGAGCTCTAGGTGGTCCAAGACGGCCTCACGGGTGATGCTCCCCAGCGCCTCTCTCAGCGGCATGTGTCGAGTCAGCAGCAAGGCGCGCAGCTCGCCAGTCATAGCGAGCATCCCGTAACGCTCGACACCACACCACTGGGCGAGGAGCTCCGTCTGCCCCTCAACTCTCTCGCCAGCGAGGTGGAAGGCCTCCTTAGAGACCGGTCCTGTGACCAATCCGTCAACAGCGCCAGCGAAGGCCAGCTCATGACCGGCCCGCAGGGCTGATATCGCGGCTTCGCCGCAAGCCGCGCTGGGCTCTCCCATACTCCAAGCCTTCGGACCCTCTGTAGCGAGCCATGCTGAGGGGAGCTCTGCAGCCTCCAAGGGGTCCTCTACGAGCGGCACAGCGTCCGGACGCAGCTCACCCGGCCCGATCGCGAGGACCTTGGCCACAGCCCTAACCTCCAGCCGGGCCATGGCTGAGGTGACGACCTCGGGGCCGATTCCTGCGGGGTCCCCGACGGGTACCGCGAGGGTAGGGAAGTGATCTTGCGCGCTCATGGGGGCTCGGGAGTGTAGCGACCTAGACGAGATCTGGGGGCCTCAGCCCGTCCAAGCCCACCTCTCCTCGTGCATATAGGCCGAGGTCAGCCCTCACTCTCAAAATTCTCGCTGGCTCCTAGGGGGCTCCGCGCTCGAAGACTGCCAGCTCCTCGCGCCACTCCCTGCCCTCTCGAGTGCACTCGATCGGAGAGTGAGATCGAAGCTCGAAGGAGCTCCCTAGCACCTCACGTACGTCATCGAGGTTCAAGGCGAAGGGCGGCCCGCCCTCCTCACGAGGTCTGTTCACGGGAAACACGATCACAACGAAGAGCCCCCCAGGCCGCAGGACGCGGCTGATCATCTCTCCATACGAGCTCCGGAGAGATGGATCGATAGCGCACAAGAAGGTGTGCTCGAAGACGAGGTCGTACCGCTCTGCCGGAGTAAACGCCAGGGCGTCCTCGCATCGAAACTCGCCGCCGAGCGCCTCCAGCGCCGCGGCGCCGAGGTCCCTCGCCTCCGTCGTATAGTCGATGCCTGTGACGTTGAAGCCTAGCTTCGCGATGGCGCAAGCGTCATGCGCTGGGCCGCAGCCTGGGACGAGGGCGCGGCGTCCTGTCGAAGGCGTCGGAAACTCTCCTACTGAAATCAGGCGGCGCACCTCGGGGTGAGGGTCGCCGTGATCCCACGGCGTGTCTTCCTCGCGGTAGCGCGCCGCCCAGTCATCTCGCGTGTACGACAAGCGCGCCTCAGGCGAGAGCCTTCCCGACCTTCTCACGGACATCCTTGGAGAGGTCTTCCTTGGCAGCGATTCGCTCAAGCTCAGCCTTCATCAGCGCGCGCCTCGCAGGCTCCAAGCTCTTCCACTTGAGCAGCGGGGTGATGAGCCTAGACGCGATCTGCGGGTTCAGCGAGTCCATCTCGATCAGATGATCCGTCAGGAAGCGATAGCCTGCGCCGTCCGGTCGATGAAAGTGCGCCGCGTTCGCCATCCCAAAGTGGCCAAGCAGAGAGCGCGCGCGATTCGGGTTCTTCATCGTGAAGTCCGGATGTTGCGAGAGCGCCATGACGCGCTCGACGGTGTCGCCTCTGTCGCTGACTGCTTGGAGAGCGAACCACTTGTCGATCACGAGGGGTTCCTCTTTCCAGCGCTCGTAGAAAGAGGAGAGCGCGGCGTCCCGCTCTTCATCTGCGCCATCACACAGGCACATGAGCGCGGCGACAGAGTCCGTCATGTTATCCGCGGCATCAAACTGCGAGACACAGGCGGCCACGTCCTCAGCCTCTTCGAGCGTGGTGAGGTAGGCGAGGCATATGTTCGCCAGCTTCCTCTTCGCGACGCTCTCCTTGTCTGCTGAATAGGGCGCGCCGGTGTAGCAGCGCGTGCGGACCTCGCGCAACGCGTCTGCGTGCGCCTGCGCGAGTTGTCTGCGAGCCGCCTCGCGCGCGTCATGGACGTGCCCCGGGTCGAGGACCTCGAAGCGCTCTGAGAGGTATGACTCAGCAGGCATGGCGAGGGCGAGGCTCACTAGGGCAGGATCCAGCTCCTCATCGCAGAGGACCTTGCCCCAAGCATCGATGAAGGCCGGCGCCAAGGTCGGCTCCTCCCCGCGAGCGATCGCCTCCACCATCCCGATCAAGAGCTCCACGGCGAACTGCTGTCCTGCCTCCCAGCGGTTGAAGGAGTCCGAGTCGTTCGCCATCTGGAAGGCGTACTCCTCGTGGGTGCGCGCACAGCGGAGCTCCACCGGCGCAGAGAAGCCGCGCAAGTAGCTAGGGACGCAGCCCTCGGGTACGTCCTCAAAGGTGAAGCTCGAGACCTCTTCGGTGAGCTCGAGGGTCCGCGTCGTGCCCTGCGCGCTCTCTTCACCTGCCATGCGGAGCGGGATGTCCGCGCCGTCAGGACCGATGAGACCGAACACCACGGGGATATGGAGCGGGAGCTTCTCAGCTTGTCCCGGGGTAGGAGGCGTCGACTGCTTGAAGGTGAAGGTGCGCTGGCTCGCGCTGACGTCGTAGCTGTCCTCGACCTCAAGGACCGGCGTGCCAGCCTGTAAGTACCAGCGCTCGAACTGCGTGAGGTCACGCCCGCTCGCGTCCGCCATGGCTGCGCGGAAGTCATCACAGGTCACAGCGCAGCCGTCGTGCCGCTTGAAGTAGAGGTCCATGCCCTCGCGGAAGCCCTGCGCCCCGAGGAGCGTGTGATACATCCGGATCACCTCTGCGCCCTTCTCGTAGACAGTCGAGGTGTAGAAGTTGCTCATCTCCTCGTAGGAGTCCGGTCGAATGGAGTGAGCCATCGGGCTAGCGTCCTGGGGGAACTGTGCCGCGCGGAGACCTCGCACATCGTCGATCCGCTTCACAGCGTGAGAGGTCATGTCCGCGGTGAACTGCTGATCACGGAAGACGGTCAGTCCCTCCTTCAGCGTCAGCTGGAACCAGTCCATGCAGGTGACCCTGTTCCCGGTCCAGTTGTGGAAGTACTCGTGACCGATGACGCCCTCGATGCGCTCATAGTCAGTGTCTGTGGCGGTGTCCGGACGAGCGAGGACCAGCGCTGAGTTGAAGATGTTCAACCCCTTGTTCTCCATCGCGCCCATGTTGAAGTCATCCGTGGCGACGATCATGTAGAGGTCGAGGTCGTACTCGAGCCCGAAGGTCTCCTCGTCCCAGCGCATAGACCGCTCGAGGCTCACCATCGCGTGCTCGCACTTGTCGGCGTGCTGATGCTCTACGTAGACGCGCAGCTCCACCTCGCGGCCAGACGCTGTCGTGAAGGAGCCAGGGTGGCAGTGGAGATCACCAGCGACGAGCGCGAAGAGATAGCTAGGCTTCGGGAAGGGATCCTCCCAGCGTGCCCAGTGGCTGCCGTCATCGCCCTCACCCGAGTCCACAAGGTTTCCGTTCGAGAGCAGGATCGGATAGCGCTCGCGCTCGGCGCGCACCGTCGTGGTGTAGCGCGCCATGACGTCGGGCCGGTCGAGGAAGTAGGTGATGCGACGAAAGCCCTCAGCCTCACACTGCGTCAGGAACATTGGACCCGAGCGATAGAGCCCCTCGAAGCGGGTGTTCTCCTGAGGTTCGATGATCACCTCAACCTCGAGCACGCACTCCTTCGGGAGGCCTCTAAGAGACAAGGTCTCTTTGCCCACCTCGTAGTCTCCCTCACTCATGGGAGCGCCGTCGACGCTGACGGAGACGAGCTCTAGGTCTTCGCCATCGAGGACCAGCGCGCCGCCTTCAGCCGCTGACGCTGGGTTCTCACGGAGCGCCATCTTGGAGCGCACGCGCGTGTGCTCCTCGGCGAGGTCAAACTCGAGCTCAAGGGTGTCCACGAGGTGCGTGGGCGGCTGGTAGTCCTTGCGGTACTTGGTGATGGGTGCGGCGGTCGAGGCTTCAGTCATCGTGTCTCCGTGGCTGGGGGATGAACCCGCCATCCTAACCGGGACGAGCGACCTCAGCCCGCGTCGAGGCGACCTTCCAAGCGATGGAGCCAGGTGAGCAGCTCGGCGACCGCCTCATAGAGCTCCGGTGGGATCTCCTCACCGACCTCACACGTGGCCAACATCTCGAGCAGCGCGTCGTCCTCTTCAACCGGCACCCCGTGCTCCTC
The DNA here is from genome assembly GCA_022446815.1 of Planctomycetota bacterium. GTDB lineage: Bacteria > Planctomycetota > UBA1135 > UBA1135 > JAKVCE01. The sequence continues at coordinate 29,687 of JAKVCD010000005.1, read as the reverse complement.
GGCAGCAGCGAGGATGGCTGCGGCCGCCTCCCCGCTCCCCGTCGCGACGACGCGCGGCGCGGAGGTCTCTGCTGCCTCGTATCTGAGGGCCACGGCACGCTTGACCTCTCGCTCCCTCATGCAGACTCATCCAGCAAGTGGTGCTCTTGAAGGAAGCGCACGCCAGCGGCGTCCGTGGGGCTCTGAAAGGACTCTCGAGGCACGACCCCGACGCGCAGCTCGGCGGTCAATCCAGCAGCCTCTAGCGCCCGCCGGAGATCTGAGAGGGCAGCTTGGAGGGACGCTCTTGCTCGCTCGCTCGAGACGAGCAGCTTGACAGCGACGACATCCGCGGAGGTGCTGAGCTCTGCGCTGAGCCTCCCTAGCCGCTCGAGCTCCAAGTCCAAGCGCAGGCGCGGCACATCCTCTCCGAGCTCTCCTTCGACGCCCTCCCCCTCTCCAGAGAGGAAGGTCAGCCAAGCCGTCGTCCATACGGCAGCCGACGAGCTCGGGTCGGGGAAGGGCAGCGCGACGCACCGTGGGTCTCTGCCTGCCTCACGCGCCAACCCCTTGGCCTGCTCTGCCTGAATGGACCGGACAGCCTCACCTAGCGCTTCTGCGAGGGGTGCGTCTGACGTGGAGGCTCTCGCCATGAGGAGTCGAGCCTTTAGGTCACGCTTGAGCGCCGCCTCGCTGAGCGGCGCGCCACCGCGCCCCGCCCACATGAGCGCCGCCTCAAGCCCGAGCCCTGAGCGTTGTAAGAGCGCAGCCAAGGCCGACCCCTTGGAGCCGGGCTGAAAGGTGTGCTCACTGAGCTGCGCAGCGAGCGCGGTGGCCGCTTCACCAAGCGCCCCTTCAGGCCGAGCCCGCAGCTGCGCAGCGAGCCCTGTCAGGACAGCCCCGATAGGACGCTCGCTCGGTAAGAGGCTGCGGAGCGCCTCGAGGAGCGCCGTAGCCCCCCCCAGAGACTCGCTCCCATGCACTCTCAACAAGACCACCTCACCTGCTCGCTCGACCGTAGCCATGAAGCGCTGCCCAGGCTCAAGCGGAACCTGTGCTCGCGCAGGTACCCGCACGCTCCCCACGCCGACGAGCACGCCCCCGCCGGGAAGACTGCGGAGCACCTCTCCAGCGACCACCCTTCCCTCGTGGAGCGCCGCGGTAGGGTTCGCCGAGAAAGACAGCGCGGGGCGCGGAGTCGACGGGCCGACGTTGTTCTGTGAGAGAGGCTCCATGCTGGGACCGATCATCCAGTGATCGGACGCGCGGCGGAGTTGTTGAGCTCTTCCTTGCGCTTTCCCAGACAGCGCGTCGGCCAAAGAGAGGGCCGCCACCGCGAGCGAGCGCGGCAGCGGCCCTTGATTGCTGGCCGAGTCTAAAAGGGAGCCTCAGCTCGATTGGAACAGATAGAGACGTCCTGCGATCGCCCGCATCGAGGTGCTGCTCTGACCACCCAAGTTATCGTGTGAGTGTAGGGTGACGCCGCTCTCGAGGAAGCCCAAGCGCTCGAGCCTCTTCATAGGGATGCGGAGGTCGCCCTGGACGCGCTGGCTGCGGACGTATCGATCGCCGACCTGGAGCGCAATGACACCTGAGGCAGTCTCGGTACGCACCCCCCAGCTGATGCCAGCCGCCTCGATGAGCTCGAGGTCAAAGGTGAGGACTTGGTCTCCATGGAACACAGCCCGAAACTCTTCATTTGAGAGCACCTCGACGCTGACGCGTGCACCGCCGGCGCTCATCGCAGCATCTAATACCTGCCGCCAAGGCCCCTCGACGTAGAAGGCCGAGATGCCCTGCTCTACGCCAGAGCGGAGGAGCTCCTCCGGGCCAACATGGATGCTGGGAAGAGTCCCGACCCAATCCTCCTCGCTGAGGAGGCCAGGTCGCTGAGCATCAGCGAAAGGCACCAGAGTGAGTACCCCAAGAGATGCCAAGGCAGCATGTCGGAGGAGCCGCTGAAGGCTCGAGAAGAACTGATTCTGTTTCGTCATTTTCATTTCGTTGGCCCCTATGAGTTCTCTGCCTCTCCATCAGCAGCGCCCGCAAACAGCTCGGGGCAACGGGCCACGAGCTCCTCAGGGAATCCAGGGATTGAGTCGATCTGATCGCGCAGGCTCGATGCACCTGCGAAGTATCTTGCGACCTCGACTGTGCGCTCGGGGTGAGCGTCGAGGAGGTCTCGAAAGCTCTGGAGCGCGCGCTCTCTCTCGCCGAGCATCGCCCAGCACTTTCCGGTGTTGAAGCGCGCGCCGAAGAAGCGGTCATCGACCTTGTCGAGACCGCTGATCGTGATCCAGCGGTAGCAGGCGAGGGCCTTCTTGTAATTGGCCTCGCGCCCATGGAGGTTTCCAAGCTGAATCGCTGCGTGACCGCGGTTGCAGTCATCGATCGCCGTGTCGAAGACCTCTTTGTACTCCTGTGCGGCTCGGAGCGTCTTGCCCTCATGCGCGTGCAGAAAGGCGAGGTAGAGCCGCGCCTCCTCGTGTGACGGATCAGCTGCGAGGCACTCGTCGAGCAGGCGGCGCGCCTTCTCGAGCGGGTCCTCGATGCGCTCCAAGCGGCCGTTCAGCGAGCGGCGCGCGTCACGCCAGTCGACCCCGCCTAAGTGGCCCTTGCCCTCCATCAGGACCTCGTCCACGAAGCCTCTGCCGGCCTCTTGGGTGCTCTCAACTGCGACGACCGCCTCGAAGACCTTGACCCTATAGCCCGGATCAATCGCCGAGAGGGCGTAAGCCTTGCCCAACTGATAGAAGACAGTGGCGAGGCGGTTGATGAGCTCAATGCTCTCGACGCCTTCTCTCATATCAACAGAGCCAGCTTGACTTGAGTCCTGCGCTCGCATGAGAGCGATCCGAGCGAGCAGGTCGTCAGGCCGCTGCATGTCGCGATGCGCCCGGACCTGATCACGTAGATCCTCGAAGAAGCTACGGCAGGAGTCGCACTCTTCAATGTGCAGCATGGCACGACTGGCAGCGCGCTCGTCGAGCTCTCCATCAAACATGCAGGAGAGGTCTCGGAGAAACCCTGAGTGAGAGCCCATCTCGTCGATGTCGTGAAATCCGCTCATTCGTTGTTGTTGTCCTTGACCGATTCGGTCGGGTCTAGAGAAGAGGTAGGCTCGACCTCGCGAGCAGTCACACCCTCGGCCCCACTTAAGGGATCGCGGGCAGGGCGGCAGTCCGGTGAGAGGCCGTCAAAAACGCGGCGCATAGCGCGATGGATCTTTCGGCGAGCGCGGAAGATGACCATCTTTAGGTTCTCTAGCTTGATGCCTAGCTCTGCTGCGGTCTGGCGGTAGCTCCACTCCTCCACCTCGACGAGATGAAGGGCACGGCGCTCGCGCTCAGAGAGCATCGAGTAGAACTGCAAGTAGAGTTGGAGGTAGTTGAGGTAGACGCGTGCGCACTCTTCGCGACTCTCGTCTTGGATGACGTCTCGCAAGGGGGAGGCCTCGCTGGTCTCCGGCTGCTCGGTGAGGTCCTCAAAGGGCACCTCTGCGCGGCCACTCCTCCTGAGCGAGCGCAGGTGCTTCAGGACTGTGTTTCGGACGATCATCGCTGACCAGACACGGAACGCGTCCTCTCTGGAGGCGTCGAATCGGTGTGGGTAACGATAGACGTTGAAGAAGACCTCCTGGAGGACGTCTCCCGGTTCGGCGTGGCTGCCGTATCGACGGAGGCGCGCAGAGACTTGGACCAAGAGGTGAGGCCCGTTCAGCTCGTAGAGCAAGCCGAAGGCAACCCGACTCTGCGTGAGCCGAAAGCACTCCATCACTCGCGTAGAGACCGCGTCTCGGATGGACTCAGGACCACGTGCCCTGTCTCTCACGATGCTCTCAATCCGCTCTCGCTCTCCGGGCTCTAGCTCCCCTGCGAGCTGCTCAATGTGCTCAAGCAGCAGCGGTGCCCCCGCCTCCGTGAGGAGGACATGTGAGGACGCAAAGGGGTCGATCGCCTTCATGAAGGACAGGTCAGTGAGCTAGGGGCTGGAAAAGGAACGAATCCGTGTGAGGAGACTTTTTTCTTATGGGAGCTCAGACGCCGGGTTACGGAATCTCAGGCAATAAAAACCGCTCCTTTCTCCGCATAGGGCTAGGCAGAGCACGGGAACTCCATTTGCATCATAAGTCCAGAGTGCAAAAAAGGGGCTCCTAGGACCCTCCCAGCGCTTCTAGCGAGTGTGTCGGGCGTCACTGCGGGTATCTTGAAGCCGTGGATCGCCTGCAAGAGCTAGAGGAGCACGCCAGAGAGGTCGGCTTTGACCTCTTTGGAGTAGCCCCCGCCGCGCCCCCGCGAGAGGGAGCTCGCTTCGAAGCCTGGCTGGAGGCTGGACACCACGCGGACATGGATTGGCTCGCTCGGAACCGAGACCGAATCCTCGACCCCCGTCTGACCCTCCCTGAGGCACGCAGCGTCGTGGTGCTGGGTTTAGGCCACTCCCGCGAGCCTGTGGAGTTACCTGGCGGTGGGCGAGTCGCCCGCTACGCGGCAGGGCGCGACTATCACAACGTCATGGGTCGCATGCTCCGCAAGCTCGCACGCCGCCTCGCAGACGCTGGCTTCACCGGCCCTGCTCGCCAGATCGTGGATGCGGGCCCTCTCCTTGAACGCTCTCACGCAGCCCAAGCTGGACTAGGCTTCCAGTCCAAGGCAGCGAACCTGCTACATCCGGAGTTCGGCCCCTGGTTCTTCCTCGCAGAGCTCCTTATCGCTGAAGAGCTCGAGCCGACGAACGCGCCCACGTACGGCTCATGTGGGACATGTACGGCCTGCTTGGACGCCTGCCCGACGGACGCACTCCTGCAACCGGGCGTCTTAGACTCTGCGCGCTGTATCTCCTATCAGACGATCGAGAACAAGGGCCCCATCCCACCTGAGATGCACGAGTCCATCGGCGAGTGGGTCTTCGGCTGTGATATCTGTTCGGAAGTCTGCCCATGGGGTAATGATGCGCCAGACCTCAGCGAGCGCTTCGGATTGCACGACGCGCTCAGAGACCGCCCGCTCATCACTTGGCTTGAAGACCCCGTCCCATTCAAGGAGCGCTACCAAGGTTCGCCCCTCCAGCGCCCAAAGCGCGCTGGCCTCGCTCGAAACGCCGCGATCGTCCTCGGCAACATCGGCGACAGCTCTTCACAAGGAGTCCTCTTAAGAGCGCTCTCCTTCGACCCCGACGCGCTCGTAAGGGAGGCGGCTGGACACTCACTAGCGCGCGCCTTCGGGGAAGACGTAGAGACGCAGCGCGCCCTCGAGGAGGCCTCCAGCGCTGAGCAAGATGCGCGTGTGCAACGAGAGCTCCTTGCGGCCAGAGAGCACTGCGATTGACTCGGTCTTGAGCGTTGTTTTTCTTCGACACCACTGACTGTGTCGAGAATTTAAAACATCGCCCCTTGCGACCCCTCCAGGGCCGTTCCAAGGAATTGGTGTTGGGCTAATAGCAGCTAGGCGGCGCTCAGGGCCACATAACGCAGGTCAGCTCGGCGGGCGGGGCCGTTCATCTGAATCGACACGTGACCTGACAAGGCTTAGGAGTCCGAACTCCCAGTTTCGACCCAAATCCATGTCATACATCAGTTTGCAACTTCTTATCTGAAGCTTATACCGCTTGGCAACTCGCTTGCTCTACCTAGGTGTCCCGCCAGGGAGGGCAAGACCCCGAAGGACCCACACCGCCAACAAGACACCATGGAACGACCCGACTACTACAGCGACAAGAAGTTCTGCGACAACTGCAATGACTACGTGAACTACCTCATGGGCCTCGACACCTCTTGGTGTGTCAACTGCGGCGAGCGCGTCCGCCTCTACAGCCCTGACGACTGGAATCACTTCCGCGACAACCTCGACGCCCGCAAGAACCGCGGCGGCCGACGCTCGAAAAAGGGCAAGGGCAAAGAGTCCGCCTAAACCGAACCGCGCCGCGGGAGACACGGCCCGCAGCGTGCACAGGAGAGCCGCGCTCTCCAACCTGGCTTCGCCAATCGCTTCCTTGGCGCCGCGCCGGGCGCCGGCCGGCGCGGCTCGCCTTATCTCAGAGAAGTTGACTTGTCGCCGCGGCAGGTCCGCTCTCCTCGATAGCCGCTCTTGCTTGAAGAGGACAGGGCTCCTCAAGACATCGAGCCTCTACTTCCTGCCGCTCTCCTCACGCAGCGCGCGCCAGCGCTCCTCAGCCTGTACCTGCAGCACACGCTCTCTTGTCTCCCGATAGTGGCGCGCAAGCGCCGCCCAAGCCCCGACAGAGTCTCCCGCGATCGCCGCGAGGGCGCCCGCTGCCGCAGAAGCCTCTGCCCCGCGGCCTAAGGCGGTCCAAGCCTCCAAGGCTACGACCCGCGCCGTAACGCCATCTGGATTCAGCGCCTCCCACCTACGCAGCGCACCCCTGACACGACCTACGTCACCAGCGCTTACGTGTAGCTCAACGATCCGCCGATGCACTGCAGCCTGCGCCGGCCGGAAGAGCAGCTTGCCCTCCAAAGTGCGTACCTCTTGGGCGACTTTGTCTAGCGCTTGAAAGCGCTGATGCGCCGTGAGCCCAGCCTCTTCCTCACCTGCTTCCAGGAGGACGCGCGAGTAGAGGAACCAAGGTCTCGCAGCGAAGGGGTCCAGCGCTTGCGCGCGCTCTAGCGCGGCTCGCGCCTCCTCTACTCTCCCAGCGTCAAAGTGAAGCTGCCCCATCCAGGTGTGAGCCTCAACGTGATCTGAGCGCAGCTCCACGACTCGTCGCAAGCCCTCAAGCGCAGCCTCCTCCTCTCCTAGACGCATGCGCGCGAGCGCGAGCCCGAAGCGAAGCCCCGGCGTCTCGCCCTGCTCTAGCACTAGCTCATAGTGCGTCGCAGCCCGATCGTATTGCCCGAGAGAGTAGTGACAGTGTCCGAGCGCTCGGGTGTCTCCGATCCGGTGCGGGGCGACCTTGAGGTAGCGCTCAAAGGCGGCTGCTGCGTCTGAGTAGCGCCGCAAACGGAAATAGATCACGCCAGCCTGATAGAGCGCGGGCGGATACTCAGGCTCCGCATCTAAGAGCTCAAACCAGCCGTCTAGGGCCGTGACATGGTCGCCACGCTGTGCGGCTCCTAGGGCTCGGTCGAGCGCGACCTGCGCACCCGTCTGCGGCGGCGCAGAGTCAGAAGGATCCCATCGCTCCCACCGCCCCTGTGGCGCAGCGCTCCACTCTGCTGGTGAGCGGCCTAAGACCGAGGGCCCATCCTGCGGGAGCATGGCGATGAGCAGCACCGCGAAGCAGATCACTTGGGCTCTCCCGCAGGCGCGCTCAGCTCAATCCAACGGCCGAGCGAATCTAGCTCGACCTCACTCAGCGCGCCGCCGAGCCAGCGCACCCTCAAGGTCACAGCTCCCTCTCCACTCCATCGCTCGGCGACAAAGTGGCAGGCGAGCGGACAGCTCGCTTGGAAGCCCCCGGCAGTGCGCGCGAAGCGCTTGAGCGTGACGCGCTCGCCATCAGCATCGTAGGCGAGCTCTAGCGAGGCTCCGTGCGCGGCGGTGCCGGCGAGCCGCACCCCGAGCCAGCGCGCTTCAGCGCCCGAGGACGCGCTCGTGTTCTGCCAGACGCGCGCCGGGCCACCGAGCTCAAGCGCGATAAGGTCGAGGTCTCCGTCAGCGTCTAAGTCTGCGCTCACGCCAGCGCGGCTGACGCGCTCGACACCTCCGAGCGCGACCTCTGTGAAGCGCCCGTTCGCGCCCTGCAAGAACACTTGATCCGGCTGCGCGTAGCTCGTGTCTGTGCCAGGCTGGTCAGCTTGCGGGTAGACGTGACCGTTCAAGACGAAGAGGTCTAGGTGACCGTCGAGGTCGAAGTCGCCGTAACTCGTTCCCCACCCCAGCCTCCGCAGGCTGGCCCCCCCTAGTCCGACAGCATAGGAGCGCTCGCGGAAACGGCCCTTGCGCGAGAGATAGAGCGCGTTGTTCTCACCGGAGAAGTTTGTGACGAAGAGATCCGGGACTCCATCCTCGTTCGCGTCTGCGCAGGCGATCCCCATCCCAGCCTGCTCCTTACCGTTCGCGTCATGGCCGACCCCGTGCCTCCAAGCGATCTCTTCGAAGGTCCCATCGCCCTTGTTCCTCCAGAGATGATTCGGGGTCGAGTCATTCGCGGTGTAAAGGTCGGTCCGACCGTCCCCGTCGACGTCTAGAGTGATGACGCCCAAGCCGTAGCCAGCGGTCAGAGGTGCGAAGCCTGCAGCGAGGGTGACGTCCTCGAAGCGGCCGTCTCCGAGGCCTCGATAGAGCTGATCATGAACGGGGATGAGGCCCTCTGGACCGCACATGACATCGTGCCCCTTCCACGCGCAGCCCTCTCCGCGACGCTTCACCTCATCTGGGTCGAAGGCGAGGTAGTTCACGACCGCGAGGTCGAGGTTCCCGTCAGCGTCGTAATCGAGGAGCGCAGCCGAGGCACCCCAGCGGCCACCGACGAGCCCAGCCTGCTCCGTCACTTCACGAAGGCCAGCGCCGCCCTCGTTTAGGAACACCCGGTCAGGTCCCCACTGCGTCACGACGAGGTCGGGGTAGCCGTCGTTGTTCAGGTCGCCCGCGGCGCCCCCCATACCCCAGCGGCCGCCGCTCATCTGCCAGGCTTCACCAGCCAGTGAGAAGCCGCACGCGCCGTCACCGAGGTAGAGCCTCGGCGGCTCGCCTGCTTCGCCCGCGCGCGCGCGCTCCACCGTAGAGCCATCCACGACGACAAGGTCGAGGTGGCCGTCCGCGTTGAAGTCTTCGACGACGAGGCCGCCACCGTTCACCTCAATAATCCAGTCCTTGTCTAGCGAGCCGCAAGTCGTGGGGTGCGCTAGCAGCGCGTCCGAGGTCACCTCGACGAAGAGCTCGTCGCCAATGACGAGAGCGGGCAAGAGGAGGAGCGAGATCACCTCGTGAGCATAGCCCCTCACGAAGCCGAGGGCCTCAGATACCCCACCAGACCTCGACACCGTTGCTGAGGTTGAAGTGGAAGCCGCGCAAGCTCGCCTCAACAAGTTTGCGACACCAGAGCTGGTAGCGCTTGACCTCGCCAGGCTACGCGCTGGCCGCGCTAGCAAACGAGGTGCTCAGGAGGGGGCCAAAGAGGTGGGTCTTCATGTCGTAGTTCTTTCTGTCTTGCCCAGCTGCGCCCAAAGCGCGAACCACAGGCTTTCTCAGTGAATTATCCGCGGTGGGGTGAGAGATAACTATTCTCTGGGCGTGAGCGAGACCCGACCCAACCATCGCGCAAAGCTAGGCGACGCACGCCTCCTGCTCATCTTTACCCCAGAGGCGGTCCGAGAGGCTGACCCCTTGGAGCGGCTCAGCTCGCTCCTCCCTCACGTAGACATCGTGCAGGTGCGCCCCAAGCCCATCGCTAGTGGCCTCCAGGCTGGCCTCAGGGCAGATCCCCCTGCAGAGGCGCGAGCGAGCTATGAGTGGACTGAGCGAGTGCTCGAACTGGTGAATGGCGCAGGGCTCTCAGACGAAGACCGCCCGCTCGTGATGGTGAATGACCGCGTCGACGTGGCTATGGCGCTCGCTGTCGATGGCTGCGCGGGCGTGCACCTTGGCGAGGGAGACCTGCCAGCAGCGGAGGCCCGCGCGATGCTCCCTGAAGAGCTCCTCATCGGACTCAGCACGCACGACATGGAGGGCGTCGTGGCGAGCCACGACGAGCCCGTCGACTACTTGGGCTTCGGGCCAGTCTTTGCGAGCGAGACCAAGGGCTACGCCGACGCGCGCGGCCCCGAGCGCGCGTGGGTCGCAGCGGAGGCTGCGGGCGTCCCCGTCTTCGCGATCGGCGGCGTGACCGCAAGCAACGCCGGTGAGCTCGAGTCGGTCGGTCGTGTCGCCGTCGCCTCAGCCTTGCTCGCTGCGCCTGACCCCGCCGCCGAAGCGGCGCGGCTGCGTAGGGCGATCGAAGCCTAGCGCGGGTTGTAGAGGAACATCGCGTCCCCGTAGCTGTAGAAGCGGTAGCCCTCGCTGAGGGCCTCCTCATACAGACGGAGCACGCGCTCACGGCCAGCGAAGGCGCTGACCAACATCAAGAGCGTGCTCTTCGGCAGGTGAAAGTTCGTCATCAAGGCGTCGACCACGCGGAAGCGGCTCCCCGGCGAGAGGAAGAGGCGGGTCTCTCCTTCACCTGCGATCACCTCGCCCTCATCCGTTGCGCAGCTCTCGAGCACCCGCACGGAGGTCGTCCCCACGGCCACGACGCGGCCGCCGGCTCTGCGCGTCTCGTTTACGAGCGCGGCGGTCTCTGCCGTGAGCTCATATCGCTCTGAGTGCATCTCGTGCTCTTCAAGCCGCGCTGCGGTGACCGGCCTGAAGGTCCCGGCGCCGACATAGAGGGTCACCTGCGCGACGCGGACTCCCTCTCGCTCCAGCTCGCTCAGCAGCGCTGGCGTGAAGTGTAGGCCTGCTGTCGGAGCAGCAACTGCGCCAGGCTTCTCCGCGTACACCGTCTGGTAGCGCTCCTTGTCTCGCTCGGTGTCTGCGCCCTCACCACGCTCGATATAAGGAGGCAGGGGCATCCGCCCGCACTCCTCCAAGAGGGTCGCGCCGTCGCAGCCTGCCCGCGGCGAGAGCTCAACTCGCCACTCAGCCCCAGGTTGCCCCTCCGCATCAATGAGGCGCTCGAGGAAGCGGAGCGAGTGCCCCTCACCCAGAGAGGCCTCCTCACCGGGGGATGGCTTCTTCGCGGGGCGAACCATCGCGACCCACTCCTCGCGAGCGCCGCGTTGCTCGAGCAAGAGCACCTCCAAGAGCCCGCCCGTCGCCCGCCGAGCGAAGAGGCGCGCTGGGATGACAGCGGTGTCATTGACGACCAAGAGATCGCCTCTCCTTAGCAGCTCAGTGAGTCCGCGAACCTCAACGTGCCCGGTCTGATCCGCCGCGATGTCATGCGCGAAGAGCCGAGCGCGGTCGCGCTCGGGTGAGGGCTCCTGCGCGATCGCCTCCAGCGGGAGCTCAAAATCAAAGTCGTCTGTCTGCATCTCTGCCGCAGAGCGTGACGATCTCAGGGCTCCCCGTCGAGGTCCGCCTGGGGAGTGGTTCCCTAACTGCCCTTAGTCGGCTCGACCCAGGCCTTTATCCACTGAGACGAGGTCCGAGGCGCGAAGAGCATCAGCCGCTCATCTCTCTCAAGGGCCGCAGAGAGAGACACCCCCAGTCCATCGCTATGAACCTCTGTCACCTCGAGAGTGATCTTGCCAGTGCGCTCTCCCACGGCGTGTAGGGCAGCAGGCTCTGGGTCAGCTTGCGTTGACCGAACCGAAACTCTCAGTACCCCATCGGCACTCCCTTCAAGCAGGAACACTCCTCGCGTCCCACCACGTCCAGACAGAGTGCTGCTCTCTGACCCCTCGACAGAATTCCATACAGCGCTCGCGAGCCATGGCTGATAGCCAAACTTGGCGTCATAGCGTTCGGAGAGCTGACCGCCTCCTCCATCTGCGCTGACCGCAAGGGCCGTTCCACCGATCCTGATCGCAGACTCAATGGTTACAGGATTTATGGGGCGGTCACTCCCATCTGTAAGGACTTGGCTCAGCTCATCAACCATATCTAAGCCTGTGACGACGACTGCATCCTTCACTCCTACAGCAGCCCTTCCAAAGACGGTGTGCACCCCGTTTAAGTGGCTTGGGAAGCTGTCTCGGTCAACAAAGAAGAATTGACTGCCTCCGGAGTTGGGCAGGCTGGTCTTCGCCATCGAGAGGATCCCTGGCAGATGGGTGAGGCCGTTGTTCGCTTCATCCGGCAAGGTCCAAGTGTCTTGGTCATCCGGATCTCCAAAGCCGTAGTACTGAGCGGCGTGTCCACCAGACCCATCCCCGTTTTGGAAATCACCACCCTGAATCATGAACCCGTCAATGATCCGGTGAAAAGGGACGTGGTCGTAATAGGTGTCTTCAGTGAGCTGCAAGAAATTCTCTACATGGATCGGAGCGTCGTCTTCAAAGAGCTCCGATGCGATCTGCCCGCCATGCTCTAAACCGTCGTTGTCAGTCCAAGAGATATGCAAGCTGACCACGGGACCGACGAGGTATTGAAAGCCTTCATCAAGTGTGATCGTACCGAGAGGGGTGGTAACGACTAGATCGACGCGAGTGCCGGGGGGACCTGCAGGGACGTTGCAGAACATCGTGCCGTCGTTCAGGACGATCGTCCCCTCTGCGGGCGTGCCACCAAAAGTCACAGACGGCGGATTGTTCAAGTCAGCCGCGAAGCCCGATCCAACCACGGCAATTTGATGCTCACCATCGGGAGGACCAAACGGAGGATCGATCAAGTCGATCGTGGGAGCCCCTTCACCTCCACCCCCAGCATCATCTCCGTCTCCTCCGTCGTCAGGATCATCATCACCTCCATTAGGGGGGCTGATAGGACCACCAGAGAGCCTGACCTCGACCAACCGGACCGGCTGCGTCGGGACATTACCGCTCCCAGTCGCGACGCGGTGCAGAGACTCCAAGAGCGCTTCAAAGCCAACATCTACTCCGTCGACGGTTCCTCCTGTGGCCTGACCGAAGACCGTGTTCACGCCGTCTCTGTTGGAGAGATCAGAGTTCGGGCACGCGATATAGAAGACGCTCCCTGCTGAGTCTGGCCCAGCAGGCAGGTGCATCGCGAGCGCCCCAGGCTGATGGTTCGGGCTCGAGCTCGCCTCGTCAGGGATCCTCCAAGTGCTCGAGTCGGTCTCATCCCCGATCCCTTGGTATGAGGCGGCGCGTCCGCCTGTGCCGTTGCCGTTCTCGAAGTCTCCGCCCTCGAGCTTGTCTCGGAAGCGAATCCGGTGGAAGAGCGTGTCGTCGTAGAGCCCTTGCTCAGCGAGGTCTCGGAAGTTCTGCGAGGTGATCGGGGTCTCGTTGAAGAGCTCTACGGTTAAGACGCCAGTGCTGATACCGCCAGAGGTGTTCCTCCAAGTGATCTCTAGCTCGGCGTTCGGCGACGCCTCGTAGGTGAACTGTGTCGGGGCCGCGAGGCTGCCGCTCGTCATCACGACGACGACGTCTACACTCTCGCCCCCTACGCCTGCGGGCGCGTTGCAGACGATCGTCGTTTCCGAGGTCGCTTGGACCCCGGTTGCGTTGTTGGAGCCGAAGAGGACCTCAGTCAGCTCGGCAGGATCGAAGCCGACACCAGTGATCGTGACGAGGGTGCCCCCATCTGCTGGACCGGAGCTTGGAGAGATTGATGTGACCTCCGGATCGCTCGCCCCGGGGTCTGTGGAGCCCGACGGAGTGGGGTCGTTAGGACCACCACAAGATGCGGCGAAGAGGACTAAGAGTGCGCTCGGCACCCAAGTAGAGCTCTTTACCGCTCGGCGGGCAGGCTCAGTGCGCACAGGGACCTTCACAGGCTTCGGCCTCGGAGGAGAGAGCCTCGAAAGGCTCTCTGTGAGCGGCTTGAGGGCACGTTTGACACGCTCCCACCAGGATGCGGCTAGTGAATTCATGGGTGTTCAACCCCTCCCCTAGAGCCGCGTGTCACCTACGGACCCATTGCTCCGTAGGAACTCTACCCCTAGATCTGGGACACGGCGGAGAGACCTGCACCCGGAAAAAAAAGCACACCTCACTGAGCAGGAGCTCAGCGGCAGAACTTGACGGAGAGTCCTGCCGTCAAGTTGAAGCCAGGGCTGCCCGCCACTGGATCGCGATACCAGAACTGGAAGTTCCAGGTGGTCCCTGCGGTGATCTGGCCAGGTCCCGAGCCCACTGGGTTGCTGCCCCAATCAAGGGTGCGCTGCGCATCCCCGAAGGCGTCGCACTGAACCACCGGGAAGAGCCTGAAGGTGCCCAAGAGCCCGGCGCCGACGCACCGGTAACCGTGTCCGAACGGGACCTGAGTTTGGATCGGGCCGTAGTAGAAGACTCCGAACTGATTCGGAACTGCGGACTGAGCCAGGAGCGTGAAGTCTCCAGCAGAGATGCTCGGTGTCCCTGACCAGTACAGGGTCGCGGGGAAGCCGGTCGAGTTGGCGTTGTCCAAGCAGTACTCGTAGATCTCATCGCAGTAGTCGACGAGGGGCAAGATGAGGTCTGCGAAGACGAGCTTGTGATCGCTCGCTGTTGAAGAGAGGAAAGGCGGGTTGGGGTAGCCAGCGAAGGTCGAGGGGAGCGCGCTCGAGGGCGTCCCTTGGGAGTGAAAGATCACCGCGCGTCGCAGAGTGGCGACACTGTCCTGCCAGGCTAGGTAGTCGTACTTGTTCGACCCAATGGTGTCGCCGCTGCCAGTGAACTGGTGCGTGGCGGAGTCGTAGGTCATGTCGCTGCGGTCACGGTCCGTCCCGTCCGTGCCGCCGATGGTGAGCGCAGCTGTGATCCACTCAGCGGGGCCCTTGCCACCGTTTGACCCCTCGTCCTCGTTCCAGTCGCCTCCAAAGATGACAGCGGTGCCAGCAGGGAGGATCGCGGCTGCGGCGGGTGAGTCGCTGATCCTGTTGTCTGGGTCGGGCACCCCAGCGCCAGCGCCGTTGTAGAGGTGGTCGATGTAGTAGGCCACGTTGCTCGCAGCGTCGACGCGCTGGGCGTGGTTGTCACTCCCACCTCCAGACTTCAGGTGCGCGTTTCCGACGACCAAGTCTCCCTCATAGATCTCATCCGGCAGAGAGAGCTCAGCGAACTGGACGCCACGGATCCCCCCGTCTCCGCCCGCAGCCCAAGTGCTAGACGAGATGTTCGGGAGGTCGTTCAGCGTGCTACGCCCGTCGCCGTTGAGGTCTGAGAAGGGGAAAATGGAGAGGATGACGTTCCGGTTGAAGCCATCCGAACTCGCCGGGACGTACTTGTATGGCAGGTCATACTCAGGGGCCCACTTCTGGACATATGCCTCGACCTGACCGCCGTTGTAAGGATCTGCACCGCCGTGGATGAAGAGCTCGAGGACGTTCCCAAGGACCGAGGTGGAGTCGATCCCCGACCCTGTCCCATTCCCAGTGTTGTCACCGCACTCTTGGAGGATCAGGACGTCGGGCTTGAGTGCAGCGATCGTGCGCGCGCAGGCCGCCCAGTTCAGGGCCGCGTCGTCCTTGTTCGCCGTTCGACAGATCGCGTCCTTGACGTTCCATGTCGCGACCCGGAGGTCCGTCTCTTCTGACTTCCCCCACTGCCCACTCCCAGGGCTCCATTGGGCCTGGGCTGTGGAGGCGAGGAGGAGGACGAGGGCTGCCGCGCGCATCAGCCCATGGTATCAGCCCTTTGAGATCTCCCCAGGATCCCCTCTATTTGCTCTCCCTCCTCAGGGTCGGAGCGAGCCCTCAGGTGGCCGAGCGGCTCCAGGGCCTATGCAGCGCTGCGAAGCCTCTCTCGGAGATCTGCAGGTCCCTCATCCGTGCGACGAGGGTGTCCGGATCCCAGCCTAGGTAGCGGGCTGCAGCCGTCTTGTTCGCCCGACCCGCTTGGGTCTGGCTCGTCACGAGCGCCGAGAGCAGGTCGATCTTGCGCGGGTGCCTTGAGGGGGTGCGAAGCCGGAGCGGGACGCGGCTCTCAGCTGCGACACGCTCAAGGAGCCCAGCGTCGATGAGGTCATGATCCATGGCCTCGTTAGAGAGCTTACAGAGGAAGTTCTCTAGCTCGCGGACGCCGCCCTCCCAGGGCTGTCTCCAGAGAACAGCGAGCGCCTCCTCCTCAAGCTCTGGCGGGCGAACTCCCTCTGCTTGTCTGCTCAAGAGATGACGCGCTAACCCCTCTAACTCTTCCCGTCGATCAGCGAGCGGCGGGACGAACAGGCTGAGACGATCGAGCCTCCCTACGAGGTCTCGACGTAAGACCCCCTCGCTAGCGAGCTCTCCAAGCGGCCGCAGGGAGGTGACGATGAGCCGCGGGCCGAGGTCAGCGCGCTCCTCAAGGTGTGCTACGAGCGCCACCTGTCCCTCTCCCGAGAGCTCCTCGACCCCATCGATCAGGAGGCTGTGATCAGCCTCTCCCTCCAAACGCGCGCGTAAGCCTGAGGCTTCGACCAAGCTCCCCGGCATCACATGGATCCGGCCAGACCTGGAGCCTCCCTCGTAATGAATCCAGCGCGCGAGCACGCTCTTGCCTGCCCCGCTCGGCCCTGAGACGACCGCGACCTGTGCGCTGCGCCCCACCCTCGCGACGCGCTCTGCGAAGGCCAAGAAGTCGGGTGACTCGACTGGGAAGTGGAGCTCTTTGGCGAAGCGCTCCTCGTGCCACCGAACGAACTGCGCGATACGAACCGCGCTCCCCCACTCTCGAGCCGTCTGAACGATGCGCTCTCCGACCCCACCGGCGAAGTCCTTACGTCTAGAGGACTCTACAAGGAGCAGCCCGAAGGCCTCTCCGCGTGGGCCCAACGGGACCGCGATCCCCGAGCCTGCAGCAGGATGCAGCGAGAGCGCCTCATCAGGCTCATCGAAGCTAACAGCCCCACCTGCGGCGAGGGCACGACGCAAGAGGAGCGCCTGACCGCGGTGAGTGTCCAGAGGGGCCGTGAGGCCTTCGCCACCTCCTGCGACCAAGGCGAGCTCCTCACCTTGTCGCTCTAAACCCCACCACCTCCTGCGCGCCAACTTCATCCCGGTCCGCTCCACGAGCGCCTCAAAGGAGCGCGCAAGCGGTCCGTCTTCTACCCGCTGAGTCACCTCACGTCCTCGTCCCGCGCCGAGCTCGCGCGCGCGCATGAGCTCCCGCTCCGCGGCCACAGCCAGCTCGCGTCTGCGGGCTTGGGCGGGGACGAGGTGATGCTCAAACTCAAGGTAGAGCCACCCCATGACCTCCCCCCTACGGTCCATGAGGGGTTCAAGGCAGGTCGCCATAGAGCTCTCAGCTCCTATCGCGCCTCTGAGCCCTCGCCCCTCCTCTCTATGTGAGATGACCGGCGCTGCGGTCGCAAGGAGCTCCTGCTCGCTCGAACCGTGATCGAAGGGAGTCATCGCGCGCTCAGTGAGCCAAGCGTCGAGGCTCCCGCACAAGGTCGGCGCCACCTCAGCACGATGTGAGTGTGCCCCACGACCCGGGTCCAACTGAAAGAGGATCATTGCGATCGCGCCGCTCTCCCCCCTGTGGATCGGCTCGTCTGTCCTGCGAGGGGGCCATGGGCATCGCGCGCGCTCACCTCCTGCTACTCCGCTCAAGAGCGGCAGAGCGTCAGGTTCACGCTCGCGCAGCTCAACGAGCGCGTCAGGAAGCCTGCCACCCCACGGCTCGAGGTATGCCTGAGCACGGCGCGCCCCCGCGACATCACCGCACACCAGCCGGGTCCAGACCGCCAGTCGCCGAAGGCGCGCGCCACGCCGAACTAGCTCCGAGTGCTCACTCAACCAAGCCCCTGCGAGGCGGGCAGAGCCCCGGTCCAAGAGCGCCTCAGCGACCCCCTCCACCGCGCGTCTGCGGATGAGATCGATCCCATCACCTGCGTCCATCGGCGTCGTGGGGAGGCTCTCTAAGGTCCGCCGCAGCGCCTCTTCACCAGCCACAGGTCCCTGCAAGGCGTACACCCATCGCGCGCGCCAGAGCGAGATCATGGCTGGGTGCGCGCCGGAGTGATCTTCCAATATGCCGATCAATCGAGCGACGATGCTCAGGGTCGCCTCGCCGGGGCCAGGCAGAGCCACTCCCTCCAGCTCCTCTGTGAGGAGGCGCCAAGCGTCGCTAACAGCCAGGCTTGGAGCCTCTAGATACAAGAAGCTGCGGCCCTCTAAGTGCCAGCAGAGATAGTGACGCAAGAGCGACTCCAGCCCCTCATGGACTCTGCGCTGACTGGCTCGATCCAGCTCCTGCTGGGCGAGATCGCTGTCGAGGATAGCAGCCTGCTCCTCTAGGCCTGAGACGTCTGCGGCGAGGATGCGGAAGAAGCGCACAAAGTCCTCGAGTGATCGCGCGCGCTCACTGCCATCAGGCTCTATGAGGAGCTTGAGCGGTTCCTCTCCTGGCCCCTCTCTCCTCTTCATGCGCGGCATCTCATCCGTCCTCACGCGCAGAGGTCTCCAGCCAACGGATCAGCTGCTCCAGTGCAGACCTCGCCGACCGCAAGAGCTCATCCTCTCCGACCTCTAGCTCACGAGCCGCACGCCCCATGTCCTCTCGCTCGATCACGATGCGGAAGAAGGCGAGGCGCTCTTTAATCGGGAGCCCATTCAGCACGCTGCAGGCCTCACGCGCTGCGCGCGGCTCCAAACCGAGAGGCGCAGCGAGGGGAGCCCAAACTCCGTCTTGAACCTCGACCTCGATGTCTTCACCCAAGACCTGCTCTATAGCCTCATCCACGCGCTCGATGAGCCACTGCTTGAGCGAGGACGCGCCCTGGTAACGACAGGCCTCCCGCGCACAGAGCGCCAAGCAGCGCAAGTGAACCCGGCTCGCGTCAAGGAGTTGTCCTCGCTGACGCAGCCGCTCCACGATGGCCAGTCGCAGGCGCAGCGGATCGTCAGTCGCGATGCGAGCCAACACCTCAGTCGGGCTCGCGCCCAAGAGCAGCGCTCGGAGCTGGTCCTCCGCGGGGAACGAGTCCCCTCCTCGGACGTCCCTCTCTGCACACGATCTTGCGTGTTGCTTGGTTTGCACGGTGACAGCGTCGGTTGAGGCGCTGCGGAGCACTTCAACCTGTCCTCTTAGGCTGATTCCGGGGAATAGAGGGATCGCTTGGGGTGTTTTTTCAGAGAGAGCGACGCGCCGAGAGGCCACCGCTGCCGCTAGTCACTAAGTCACAGGGGATTGCGGCACGCTGACACGGATCAGAGAGAAATACGCCGGAGGCCCCACCCTATCTTGAGCTAGCCCACACGAGCGCCTCGCAAAGAGCGGGCTCGCCCGCGCGGGACCTCTCTGGAGTGCGGCACCTCCGACCACTAGGATGCCGCGCTCCCGAACCCCTCCCCAGCACACATCATGAAGATCACCCTCGAAGGCAAGACCGGCATCATCCTCGGCGTCGCAAACAAGCGCTCCATCGCGTGGGCTTGCGCGAGCTCACTGGCGAGGGAGGGCATGCGCCTCGCCTTCACATACATAGGCGAGCGCATGGAGAAGAGCGTCCGCGCACTTGCTGAAGAGTGCCCTGGCTCGATCGTGCTGCCCTGCGACGTCACCAAGCCAGAGGAGATAGACGCCACCTTCGAGGCAGTTGGAGAAGAGTTCGGTCACCTCGACACGGTCGTGCACGCTGTCGCCTTTGCGAAGAAGGAGGAGCTTGAGGGCGACTTCTATCACACCTCTAAGGAGGGCTACATGCTCGCCCACGAGGTCTCCGCCTACTCCCTCACCGCAGTTACGCGTCGCGCGCTGCCGCTCATGGAAGGCCGCAACGGCTCGATCGTGACCCTCAGCTACCTCGGCGGCGACCGCGTCGTCCCCAACTACAACGTCATGGGGATCGCCAAAGCGGCCTTAGAGGCGAGCGTGCGATATCTCGCAGCAGACCTCGGACCGCGTGGGATCCGCGTGAACGCGATCAGCGCTGGCCCGGTGCGGACCTTGGCTGCCTCGGGGATCAGCGGCTTCAACTCAATGCTAGACGCCATCGAGGAGCGCTCCCCCATGAAGCGCAACATCACCGCAGATGAGGTGGGCGACACCTGCCTCTTTCTCTCGAGCGAGCTGAGTCGCGGGATCACCGGCACCACCCTCTACGTGGACGCCGGTTATCACATCATGGGCTTTTAGCTCACGCGGAGTGCGCGCCCTCTTGCCCCTTCGCGCCGCGCCAAAGCGCGGCGCCGATCAGCGCTAAGAGCAGCAGGGCCGCCGAGCTCCCGAGGAGGTCCGCTCCGAAGGACGTGTGTTGATGATGCGCGTGTCCATTAGCGCAAGGGATCGTCTCGAGCAGGCCGACCTCTATCCCCCAGCTGTCGACGAGGAAGCCGAAGGTCAGCGTCATCAGAGCAAGGGTTGCCAGGTGAACGACGGCCGCCGTACTTCCAAGGGCCTTCTTCAAGACGGCGACGGTCGCGAGGTTCGTCGCAGGGCCAGCGAGGAGGAAGACTAGCGCCGCGCCTGGGGAGAGACCCTTCGCAATGAGGGCGGCCGCGATCGGCGTAGACGCAGATGCGCAGACGTAGAGCGGGACCCCGATGATCAACATCAGGAAGTAGGCTCCTGGCCCACTCATCACAGCTGAATCGAGGACCTCAGCTGGCAAGAGAGCAGCTGCGAGTGCTGCGAGCGCGAGGCCTAGGAGTAAGGTCTCTGCGAGATCGTCCATCATGTCCACGTAGGCATAACGGAAGACCCGGGCTAGAAAGCCGGGGCCCTTCGCTGCCGCGGCCTCGGTCTCACAGCAGCTCTTGGGTGCTGGCTCCTCCTCTGGGTGCATGCAGCAGCTCGGGAGGGCCTCCGGCGCGGGCTCCTTGTCTTCAGGGGTGAAGTTCACAGCTAGCCCAGTGACGATCGCAGTGATGATCGAGCTTAAGAAGCGCGTGATCGCCATGAAGGGCCCTAGGAGACCCCAGGTCACGCTGACTGAGTCAACGCCGGTCTCTGGGGTCGAGATCAGGAAAGCGCTGGTAGCGCCGCGGCTCGCGCCCTCTTTGCGGAGAGAGGTCGCCACGGGGAGCACTGAGCAAGAGCAGAGCGGCAGAGGCGCGCCGACTAAGGCTGCACCGACGACGCTCTTCACGCCGCCCTTTCCGAGCCAACGCCCGATCCGCTCGGTGTCTAACACTTGAGAGAGGACCCCGGCGATAAAGAAGCCACCCAGGAGCCAAGGGGCCATCTGTGTCAGGACCAGCCAGCCTTCTCCGAGGACGCTGAAGATGTCCGGGCCATGTACGCGCTCTGCTTCGCTGCTGTCATACACGTGACCGTGACCGACGCTCGAGCCGATGAGGAGCCCAATCGAGAGAGCGACCCCGCGAAGCGCACGGCTACCCTCTCCTTGAAAGGCCTCCGGGAGGAAGTTGAACAGCACGACGTAGAGAAAGGACCCCGCGGCGAGTCCAGCGAAGAGACCATCCCCACCGCCGATGCCTGCTTGGCCGAGCAAGACCCCAGCTGGGGTCGCGAGGCTGAAGAGGGCGAGATAGCCAACCATCTTCGCTGCGCCCATCTCTGAGAGCTGCATGAGCGATGCGAGGGAGAGCCCCTCGGTCGCTTTGTGCCAAAGGAAAGGGATGAGAAGCACAGCAAAGCTCTCCGACTCAAGGAAGAGCGCGAGGCCGAGTCCCGCTGTGATCGCATGGACACTCATGCCAGTGAGCGCTGAGAGCCAGACCTGGGTGTGCGGAGCGGAGTCAGGGGCTGCCTTCTTCGACCGGTAGATACCCCACGCCAGCATGACGAGGAAGCCAATGACGAAACCCGTCGTAGCGTCGCCCACAGATTGAGCTGTGCTTGAGAAGAGCTCCGGAACGAGGTGAAAGATCAAAGCGCCGAGGACTAGGCCCGCCGAGACCGCGACCATGAGGTGCTGGCTCCCCTCGCGTATGCGCGTGGCAAAGAGCGAGATGAGACCGCCTGCCAAGGTGGCCCCGATCAGCATCAAGAGGGTCGTCGTCATCGTGTCCGATCCTAGCTCAGAAAGAGTAACCCACGGAGAGCAGCAGTCGGTGATCTGCGCGCTCCGCACCGGCTGCAGGGGTGTTGTCCCAATCGAAGAGCCACTGCACCTGCCCGTAGAGGTTGTCCGAGAGGTCACACCTCAGGCGGCTGTCCACCTCGAGGTGGATGTCCTCCGAGTCTTCGAAGCTAGGGAAGATCTCGCTGTCCTGCGAGAGCGTCCAACTGTCACCGAGGTCCCGCTTGAGTGAGTATCCAAAGCGCCCAGACAGATAGCTGTCATCCTCATCACCTCTGAACTGCTCGTTTACTCCGTTCAGACCCGCTTCGAAAGAGAGGCTCCAGTCGTCACCCTCAGCGGCCTGATAGCCGTAGCCCACGCCGGCGGAGTATCGCAGGTCCAGCTCAGCCTTGTGATCTGTCTCCACGTCAGCGTTCACGAGGAGATAGGAGGTGTCATCGAGGAAGAAGTCCACCTGCCCGTTAGCGCTCGCGCGACGCTCCAAGAGCTCGCTCGGTCCATCCTCTGCCTCGTCAGCGTACTGCCAGTCAAAGCCGACGGAGTACCTGCGCTCTTCTAGGCGGAGGGCTGCGTCGACCTGGGCGTGGACGCTCTTGCGATCTGTGTTCCCGCTGCTCGTGGTGAGGCCAGCACCGAGGGTGCCGGTCCACTCTTCGGAAGCGGCAAGATCCCCCTCATCGAGGGGGACCGAGGGAGCGCCCCCTGGCGCGAGGGTTAGCAGCGTGAGCGCGATCGTGAGCATTTTGAGCTAGTGGCTGAGAGGGCTTTCGCCTTCGAAGGGGTGCAGAGGCGCGTGAAGATACAGCTTCAAAGCGCGGAAAGCCGCAGGTGACGTCCAACATGGCCATCAGATGAGACGTAGCTGCTGCGGTTGCCATCACCCTCCAGATCCCTAAAATCTCTGCCCGATCCCTCCCGCGGGCGACCTCCCAACGCCCTCATCCCCTAAGAGCGGAGCCAAACGAGCTCTAGAACGATGATCGAGATCCAGGAACTTCAGAAGTCCTTCGGCGACTTCCGCGCCGTCGACGGTGTCAGCTTCTCTGTCCAGCCGGGCGAGGTGCTCGGCTTCCTCGGCCCCAATGGCGCTGGCAAGTCAACCACGATGAGAATGATCACTGGCTTCCTCACCCCCTCGGGTGGCGCGGTCAAGGTCGCAGGCACAGACGTCGGCATAGACCCCATCGCCGCCAAGCGCCGCATCGGCTACCTCCCGGAGGGCGCGCCGCTATACCCGGACATGACCCCGCGGACGCTCTTGGAGTTCATCGCAGAGGTGCGCGGAGTCCCCGCCTCGGAGCGCAAGGCGCGCATCGAGAAGGTCGTGGCCCAGGTCCATATCTCAGGTGTCCTCGACCAGCGCATCGACACCCTCTCGAAGGGCTTCAAGCGCCGGGTCGGCCTCGCGCAGGCGATCGTCCATGACCCGGAGATCCTCATCCTCGACGAGCCCACAGACGGGCTCGACCCGAACCAAAAGCACGAGGTGCGGCAGCTCATCGAGGAGATGTCCCAAGACAAGGTCATCATCCTCTCCACCCACATCCTCGAAGAGGTCGAGGCGGTCTGCTCTCGCGCGATCATCATCGCGCGCGGCAAGGTCGTCTACGACGGGACCCCCCAAGAGCTCAAGGAGCGCTCCCCCTCCGGGCGCCTCGACGAGGTCTTCCGTGAGATCACAACCGCCGCAGCGCCGGCCCTTGGTTGAGGTAAGCCATGAAGAGCACAACCACCATCCTCAAGCGCGAGCTGCGCGGGTACTTCACGACCCCCGTCGCCTACGTCTTCATCGTCATCTTCCTGCTCCTCACGGGGATCCTGACCTTCTATATGGGCGGCTTCTTCGAGCGTGAGCAGGCGGACCTCGCCCCCTTCTTCTTCTTCCACCCCTGGCTCTACCTGATCCTCGTCCCGGCGATCTCGATGCGCCTGTGGGCCGAGGAGCGCAAGACGGGGACGATCGAGCTCCTCCTGACACTCCCCATCTCCACCGGGCAGGCCGTGGTCGGCAAGTTCCTCGCTGCTTGGGCCTTCACCGCCGCGGCCCTCGTCGCGACCTTCCCCATCTGGATCACGGTCAACTTCCTCGGTGACCCCGACAACGGCGTGATCCTTGCGGCCTACGTCGGCAGCCTGCTCATGGCTGGCGGCTACCTCGCCATCGGCTCCTGCATCTCAGCCATGACAAACAACCAGGTCATCGCCTTTGTCGTGAGCCTCGTCGGGTGCCTGCTCTTCATCCTCGCAGGCCTCCCCGCGGTCCTCGACTTCTTCACCGGCTGGGCACCCCAAGCGGTGATCGACACCGTGAGCTCCTTCAGCTTCATGACGCACTTCAACTCCATCTCGAAGGGCGTCATCGATCTCCGCGACGTGATCTTCTACGCCTCGCTGATCGGCTGCTTCCTCCTCGCGAACACCTTGATCCTGGACGCCAAGAAGGCCGAGTAGGTGACGAACATGAACCCCAAACGAAACCTCTGGAAGGGCCTCCTTGTCTGTCTGGTCCTCTTCTTCTCGATCAACCTCGCGAGCTCAACGCTCTTCCGTAAGGCGCGACTAGACCTCACAGAGAGCGGCCTCTTCACCCTCTCCGATGGCACCCGCGCGATCCTCGAGGGAATGGAAGACGACGTCACCCTCCGCTTCTACTTCTCTAAGTCGATGGCGAACGACCTCACCGACCTGCGCGACTACGCTCGGCGTGTCGAGGAGCTCTTGGTCGAGTACCAGTCGATCGCCGGCCCCCGCCTCGACGTCCAGATCATCGAGCCGGAGCCCTTCAGCGAAGAGGAAGACCAAGCCGTAGGCTTCGGTATCCAAGGCGTCCCCGTGAACAACGCGGGCGAGATGCTCTACTTCGGCCTCGTCGGCACCAACACCATCGACGGCGAAGAGCTCATCCCTTTCTTTCAGCTCCGTCGAGAGGAGTTCCTCGAGTACGACCTCACGAAGCTCATCTATCGCCTCGCGAACCCCGACCGCACAACGGTAGGCCTCCTCACGACGCTCCCTTTGGGCGGCGGCCCGGCCAATCCGATGCAGCCGCAGGCGGCCCCGCAGCCTTGGTTCATCGTCGAGACGATCGAGCAGACCTGTGATCTAGAGATGATCTCGCCCACGGCGACCGAGATCCCTGCTGAGGTCGATGTGCTCCTCGTCGTGCACCCCAAGGAGTTCTCAGACGAGCTCCTCTACTCGATCGACCAGTTCGTCCTTAAAGGCGGACGCGCTGTCCTCTACCTCGACCCCCACTGCGAGCAGGACATCCCGCCGCAGGACCCCTCGAACCCGATGGCCGCGATGACGGCCAATCGGACGAGTGACCTCGGCCCCCTCTTAGACGCCTGGGGCGTCAACTTCCCCACGGAGAAGGTCGTCGCAGACAGGCTGAACGCGCTGCCGGTGATGTGGCAGAACCAACGCACAGACTTCGTCGTCTTCCTAGGCCTCGACGCAGAGGCCTGCGACTCCGAAGACCCGGTCACCGCGGAGCTCAACCAGCTCCGCGTGGGGATCGGTGGGCACTTCCTCAGCGCTGAGGGAGCGACGACCACCCTCACCCCGCTCATCCAGACGAGCGAAGAGGCCATGCTCGTCGACAAGATGAATGTCTCCTTCGGCCCGGACCCCGCGCGCCTCATCCGCGAGTACATCCCTGGCGGCGAGCGCCTCACCCTGGCCGCCCGCCTCACAGGCGACGTCAAGAGCGCATACCCCGGCGGGCTCCCTCAGGACCCCGAGTCCGAGGGCGTCGATCCCACGGAGAAGCCGCTGCACGTCGAAGACTCCACCGAGCCCATCCAGATCGTCCTGATCGCGGACGCAGACCTGCTGCAAGACCGCTGGTGGGTGCAAGTGAGCAACTTCTTCGGCATGCGTATCGCTCAGCCTCAGGCCAACAATGGCGACATGCTGGTGAACGCCATCGACAACCTCTCTGGCAGCTCAGACCTCATCAGCCTTCGAAGCCGAGGCTCTTTCCATCGCCCCTTCGGCTACCTCGATGAGATCCGACGCAACGCAGACCAGCAGGCGCGCGACCAAGAGGCCGCGCTGCAAGCCAAGCTCGAGGAGACGGAGCGAAAGATCCAAGAGCTGCAACAGCAGAAGGACGGCGGCGTCAGCTCTGTGATCCTCTCTTCGGAGCAGCGCGCTGAGATTGAGCAGTTCCGCTCAGAGCAGGTCGAGACCCGCAAAGAGCTGCGCGCTGTCCAGCACTCCCTCGCGAAGAAGATCGAGGACGTCGGCGCGCTCGTGAAGGCAGCCAACGTCTTCGGCCTCCCTGCTGTCATCCTCCTCATCGGACTCATCACTGCTGCGTCTCGCGGCGGCCGCAAGCGGAGCTGAACCATGCAGAACAAGACCCTCATGAAGCTCGGGCTCCTCGCCCTCGTCCTCCTCGGGATCGGCCTCTCACAGCGTGAGTCCCAAGGCCCGCAGAAGGCGGAGGTCCCGGAGGACGCAGCGCTCTTGCCCGCGCTCGCCGATCGCTTGAACGACGTCGCCTCCATCACCGTCTCGAGCACCAGCGAGACCTGGTCAGCATCGAAGACCGCGCTCGGCTGGGGTCTCGACGCCAAGGGTGGCTACCCCGTGAAGATGGAGGAGGTCCGTAAGACCCTCATCGCCCTCGCAGAGGCTGAGAAGATCGAGGCGAAGACGAAGGTCGCTGCGAACTACACGAGGTTGGGCGTCGAGGGGCCTGGCCAGGAGGACTCCAACTCCAAGCTCGTCTCCTTGACGGACGCTAACGGCGGCGCGATCGCAGCCCTCATCATCGGCAACCGCCGCGCGGGCGGTGGTGACCCCTCTTACTACGTGCGGGTCTCGGACTCAGATCAGTCCTGGCTCGTCTCGGGTGACCTCACGATCTCGGATGACTCCGGCGCCTGGCTCGACAAGCAGATCCTCGAGCTCCCGCGCGAGCGCATCCAAGCCGTGGAGACCCTCCACCCCGACATGGAGCAAGTCTTCGTCGCGCGCCCCTCTGAGGACGTCGAGCAGTACGAGGTCTACGACATCCCTGAGGGCTCCGAGCTGAAGTACGAGGCCGTCGCCGCGGGCATGGGCTCTGCGCTGCAGTACCTCAACTTCGTGGACGTGAGCGCGAGCGAGGGCTTTGACTTCGAGAACAGGACGCCGACGCGGACGAGCTTCTGGACCTTCGACGGGCTGCGCGTGGATGTCATGATCTACTCCGTCGCCGAAGTGCCTGAGGACGAGACCTTCTACGCCGTCTTCTCCGCCTCCGATGGCTCCGAGGGGCCAGAGAAGCTCAAAGCCACCGGTCCCGCGCCCGCGCCTGAAGAGGGCGCCGAGGTGCCCGCCGAGCGCTCCGCTGAGGAGATCGCAGCCGAGGTCGCGCTGCTCAACGCGAAGCTCTCTGGCTGGGTCTTCGAGGTCGCGCCTTACAGCAAGACCAACCTCTCGAAGCGCATGGAGGACCTCGTCCAGCCCATCGTGGTCGAGGAGGAGGCGTCTGCCGAGGGCGCGCTCCCTGGAGGTGTCCCCATCTTCGAGGGCGGCCTCCCCGAGGGCCTAGAGCTCCCCGACGGCCTGAACATCCCCGTCGTCGAAGAGACCGAAGACTGCCGCTGATGAGCTCACTCCGCTGGCTCGACCCAGCGGAAGGTGAGGTTGATGCGCTCCCCCACGGCGCGCTTCGTCTTCGTGAGGCAGTGCTCCCACTCCCGCTGAGAGGGTCCGCTCATCAAGAGCAGACTCCCATCNNTGAGGTCGAGGGAGTGTGTCTCCTTGGTCGCTAAATGCCGGAGCTTGAAGCGGCGCGTCGCGCCGAGGCTCAAGGAGGCGATTACGGGGTCTCTGCCGAGCTCTGGCTCGTCGTCGCGGTGCCAGGAGACGGAGTCCTCCCCGCTCCGATAGCGGTTGAGGAGCACGCTGTTGAAGCGCGCGCCCGTGGCAACGCTGACCTCCTCGCGAAGCGCTCTGAGCTCAGCAGTCCACGGCAGCGGCTCGTGCGGGATCCCGGAGTACATGTACCCCGCTCCTTCGTCCCCGTACCAGGCTGTCAGTCGCGGGCAGGGGATGACCTTCTGGAAGATCGTGATCTCTTCCACCTCCCAAGGCACGGTCTCGAGGAGCTCAGCCATCAGCTCACCCGTACGCCCTGGCGCGAGGTAGCCCTCGCGGAGCTCAAAGCCCTCGAGACCGCTCGTCTCGTCGGGGTCCTCTGTGGGGAAGAGCTCTGGTTGCCTGCTCATGACTCGTAGCCGAGGCTTCCTCTCGGCGGATGATCAGTCCAACATGAACCCCATGGGAGCGCATCGAGATTCTCGACGACTCACGAGCGACCGGAGGCAGCGTTGAGCGAGCACTACGCCATCCCCTTTGAGGGGAAGTACGTGGACTCCCTCAGTGCGGCGTGGGACCTCCCTCTTGAAGGAGACGGCGCGGTGGTCGTATTCGCCCACGGCGCGGGCGCGCCGATGGAGAGCCCCTTCATGGCGGAGATCGCCGCCGCGCTCGCCAGCGCGGGCTCCCCCGTTCTGCGCTTCGCCTACCCCTACACCGAGCGCGCAGCGCGCGAGGAGCGGCGCATGCCGCCGGACCGGATGCCCACCCTCTTGGAGGCGCACAAGCTCGCGTGCGAGTACGCGCGCGAGCGCTTCCCCGGCCGTCCGCTGGTCCTGGCGGGAAAGTCCATGGGTGGACGCGCGAGCACGATGCTCGCAGCAGAGGGAGAGGAGTGCGCCGCCATCGTGCTCTTCGGCTATCCGCTGCAGCGCCCGAAGGCGCCGCACAAGCCGCGCGTGGCACACTTCCCCGACGTCCGCGTCCCGACCCTCTTCCTGCAGGGAACGCGCGACCAGCTCGCGCCCTTAGGCCCTCTGCGCGAGCACCTCCCCTCCCTCGGCGCCGAGCACACCCTCGAGATCATCGACGGCGCAGACCACGGCTTCAGCATCAGGAAGACCGACCCGGACGTCCCCTACCGCCCACCCGAGGAGGTCCAGGCCGACCTCGTGGCCCGAACGCTCACCTTCCTCAAGCGCCACGGCCTCGCCTGAGACCACCTCTCAATGGTGAGCCGCGCGCCGGTCCGCTAGGCTCCTCCCCATGCAGCTCCACTGGATCGACTGGTCGGTGATCATCGGCTACGTGGCCTTCGCGGTCATCGTAGGCCTGCGCTTCGCGAAGAAGGCGGGCTCTAGCAGCTCCGAGTACTTCCTCTCCGGCCGCTCGCTGCCCTGGTGGATCACCGGGACCTCGATGGTCGCCACGACCTTCGCCGCGGACACGCCCCTCGTCGTGACGGGCTGGGTGCGCGACTCCGGCATCTGGAAGAACTGGCTCTGGTGGTGCTACGCGATCGGCGGAATGATGACCGTCTTCCTCTTCGCGAGGTACTGGCGACGGGGCGACGTCATGACGACGGCCGAGCTCTCCACGCTCCGCTACGGGGGCAAGAGCGCCGGCATCCTGCGCGGCTTCCTGGGCTTCTATCACGCAGGGATCACGAACACGATCGTCCTCTGCTGGGTGATCCTCGCCGCCGCCAAGATCGTCGACGTCCTCTTCGACGTGGACAAGATGACGGCCATCGCCGCCGCCTGTGGCATCAGCCTCAGCTACTCCCTCTTGGCGGGCTTCTGGGGGGTCGTCATCACCGACCTCCTGCAATTCGCCATGGCGATGACGGGCGGCGTCGCCCTGGCCTGGCTCTCCTGGCGCGCGGTCGAGGGCATGGCAGGCCTCACCCAGCGGCTCTCGAGCGAGGGCATCGCGGTCGCGGCCGACACCTTCTCGCTCATCCCGAGCCCCGGAGAGGGCGGCTTCATGAGCTCGACCTTCTGGACGATCCCTGTCGCGACCGTGGCTGTCTACCTAGGAATCGCCTGGTGGTCGAGCCAGTCCGTCGACGGCGGCGGCGTCACGGTCCAGCGCATCTCCGCCTCCAAGGACGAGCGGCACGGGATGCTCGCCGTCCTCTGGTACTCCATCGCCCACTACGCCATGCGCCCCTGGATCTGGGTGCTCGTGGCCCTCGCCTCCCTCGCAATCTTCCCGGTCCGCACAATCGACGCGCCCGCGGCGGGCACCGTGGCAGAGGTGACGACTGAGGCGATCTCGATCCAGACGGACGCCGGGCTCCGCGTCATGCCGCTCGAGGCCATCGACGAGATGGGCGCGCCGCTCGCGAAGGTGAAGGAGGGTGACGCGGTGCGCTCCGGCGACGTCCTCGCCCGCACCGACTCCGAGCTCGCCTACGTCGCGATGATGACGCGCTTC
>JAKVCD010000044.1 GCA_022446815.1 Planctomycetota bacterium | reverse complement strand
AGAGCTCTCAGGGTTGAAGGAGTAGACCGCGGCGGTGAGGCGCTGCTCCTTGGACATCTGTGGGTCGGTCAGCTCTCCTGTGATGAGCTCAGGCTTCCCGTCACCGTCTAAGTCAACAGGGAGGCAGGCGCGCGTAATGTTTCCGATTGAAGTCTTTGGAAGCCCCCCAGAGGCAGGGGTCCAGGAGAGGCCGCCCTCCGACTGGTTCGTGAGGAAGACGCGCGGACCCGCTTTGCAGCAGAAGAAGAGGTCGTCATCTCCGTCACCGTCGACATCCGCGAGCTCGACCACGGTCCCGAAGGTCCGCGCGTTGAACACAGCGTCAGACTCCGGCGCTCGCTCAAAGCGTCCCTCGCCCAGACCCAAGTAGACGCCCGCTCCGTTGGAGGTGAAGTGCCCGATACCGACGACGTCAAGGTGCTCATCGCCGTTGAGGTCACCTAGGCTCACGTCGAGCATGCGGAAGGGGTTCTCATGCTTGGAGGATGACTCAGCCCAGCTCAGCGCGCCGTCGTTCAGGAAGACCCTCAAGCCGTCTAGGTGTGCACCGAAGACGAGGTCTTGGTCACCGTCGTCGTCCAGATCGGCGGCGTCCGATCCTCCGTACATCAAGTCACGGGGGAGACCTGTTATCGAGAGTGTCCAATCGGCGTCTTCTTCGGAGGGCGCGGTCCAGGCGTTGAGTCCGTCCTCCTCTCGGTTCGAGGCGACAATGTCATCCCTCCCATCTCCGTTGAAGTCGTGGAGGAGGGGGTGCTCACGCCAAGTGCCGCCTACAGCGAGCCCTCTGCTGTGCTCATGAAAGGAGAGCCTCGGGAGGTCTGGCCTGCTGGGGCTTTTAGTCTTTTTGACCTCCTTCCGAGGCCCTAGGAACATGTCTTTGGCCGAAGGAGCTCCCCCTCTGGGCTGCTTAGGGGGTGTGTGGTCCTCAGGCGGGGCGCAGCAGAGGAGCAGGGAAGCGACGATGAAGGTCGAGGTCAGGGCCCCAGAGGACCCACCATTGCGGTATCGGTGAGGGTTCACAGGCAAGATTACGTCGAAAAACTAGCCTAGGGAGCCTGGGAGGCAGGATGAGCGGAGGGTCTGAGTGCTCAGAGTCAGCCAAATGGCATAAAAGTGACCTTCCTTGGCAAATAAGGGCATTCCTATTCTGCCTTGTGGTTCTAGGCCCTGACGCGCTTTTTACCCTTGCGCTTATCTGGAGGCACTGAAACAATGCAGTTTCCTTGGGAGAGCTTCGAAAGCGGCCCATCCGAGGTTTATCACGTCTTTTGAAAACGAAATGCATGGCATGAAGAAGGCCGATTCGACGCTCGGCAGGGACCCAATTGGGCTGCGGAGCTCGCTGTCAGATCGAGCTGATTCAGCCCTCCGCGGCTCTCGCAGAGCCCGGCGGTGACTCGCTCTGTCATGCAATGCTCCTCTCTGATCACCCTGGCCAGCTGGTCAAGGCAGGAGGGAGGAGCCATCAACTCTCTTCTCATTCCCCAACAGCTTCCTTATTCAAAATGAAACTCAACAACCTTCTCTTTTCCGGTCTCGTCGCCGCTGCGGGTCTTGGCCTGAGCGCCAGCGCCAACGCTGACGGCAGGAACCCCGGCAGCCTCCTCCTTTACCCCGAGTTCGATAACCGCGCTGGCGACGTCACGGTCCTCACCGTCACGAACGTCGAAGACGCTGAAATCGACATCGAGTTCATGTACATCGGCGTCGAAGGCGCCGGCGGCTCTCCCGTCAACTGCGAGGAGTTCAACCGCACGGCCACCCTCACGGGCATGGACACCCTGACCCTGCTTACGCGCGCCCACAACCCGCAGCAAGAGCGCGGTTACGTGTACGTCTTCGCGAAGAGCGGTGGCCAGGCCACTGTGCACAACGGCCTCATTGGCAGCGCGTTGGTCATCAACGGCATCGAGAACTTCGACTACAGCGTCAACCCCGTCTCCTACGAGGGCATCGCTGGTGACGTCAACGGCAACGGTCTTCGTGACCTTGACGGCTCCGAGTACGAGGCCAGCGCGGGCGAGATCCTCGTTCCCCGCTACTTCGGTCAGGGCGGCCCCTTCGCTAGTGAGCTGATCCTCATCGGTCTCTCTGGCGGCGCGGCCTTCGACACCACCGTCGACTTCGCGATCTATAACGACAACGAAGAGATGTTCTCTGCTGAGCACACCTTCCACTGCTGGGAGAAGACTAGCCTCCTTGGCATCAGCGGCGTGTTCGACAACAACTTCCTCCGGGACAACACCAACCATGACAGCGGCGAGATCGTCGGTGCCTCGGACTACGAGTCCGGTTGGTTCAGCTTCCACGGTCACATCGCCAACTCGACCACCACGTCGATCCAAGATCCCGCTGTCTACGGAGTCCTCATTGAGCGCGCCGGCGACGTCGGCGTCAGCGACCTCCCCTTTGAGAAGGGCGAGAACGCCAACGGCGCGCTGCTCGCACGCAGCAACGACGGCCAGTTCTAAATTGGCCTAAATCCGGCCTCCCACGCCGGACAGAGATAGAGTTGAAGGGTCAGGCTCACTCGTGAGTCTGACCCTTTCCTCATATCTAGACAGTCATGAAATACCCCTTTAAGAACGCAAAAACCCACTTTTCGTCCCCCAAGACTAGCAAGGTGCTCTTCGCTGGCCTCGCTGCAGTCGCCTCTCTAGGTCTCAGCGCCGGCGCTCACGCTGACGGGAGGAGCCCCGGCAGCTTGCTCCTCTACCCTGAGTTCGACAATCGCGAGGGCGATGTCACGGTCTTGACTGTGACGAACGTCGACTCCGCTGAGATCGATGTTGAGTTCATGTACATCGGCGTGGAGGGCAACAACGGTCCGGTCAACTGTGAGGAGTTCAACCGAACCGAGACTCTCACAGGGATGGACACCCTGACCTTGCTAACCCGCTATCACAACCCGCAGCAGGAGCGGGGCTACGCATATGTGTTTGCGAAGGAGGATGGTGCTCCGGCTGTTCATAACGGGCTCATCGGGAGTCTCCTCGTGATCAACGGGATCGATAACTTTGACTACAGCATCAATCCGGTCTCCTTTGAGGGTCTCGGGCTGGATAACGGGAACGGCCTTCGAGATTTGGATGGCACTGAGTATGAGGGGGCGCCGGGGGAGATCCTGATCCCTCGCTTCTTCGGTCAAGGCCTCAGCTTTGCCAGTGAGCTCATCCTGATCGGCCTCACAGGGGGCGCGGCCTTCCACACGACGGTCGACTTCGCGATCTACAACGACAACGAAGAGATGTTCTCTGCTGAGCACACCTTCCACTGCTGGCAGAAGACCAGGCTGTTAGACATCAGCGGCGTGTTCGCCAACGACTTCCTGAAGATGAACACGAACCACGATAATGATGAGATCCTCGGTGCTTCGAACTACGAGTCTGGTTGGTTTAGCTTGCACGGACATATGGCCAACTCTCCGACGACGACGATCAGTAGCCCTGCTGTCTACGCCGTCTTGGTCGAAGAGGCCAACAGCATCGGTGTCAGCGACCTGCCCTTCGAGGCCGGCCAAAACTTCTCTGGAGCCCTGCTCGCTCGCAGCAACGACGGCACCTTCTAGGCCGAATCGAAATCCGACCCACCTCAACGGATAGGGATAGAGTTGAAGGGCCAGGCCGCTCGCAGGTCTGGCCCTTCTTTCAGCTAAGTAGCGTCATGAAGCACTCAAACAAGCCCATACAAGCCGTCCTGATCCTCTCCATCTTCGGTGGAGCCCTCTCTGTGTCTTGCTCCGGTGGGCGGCAGTCAGGTGTCACAGAGCCCCCCGCAGCTCAAGAGCAGGTCGCATCCGAGGGCGAACAACGACCTGATGAGGCTCGCCTGCTGCAGCGCTCCACAGAGCTGTGGCAGCACAAGCAAGCTGGCGACTGGATCCAGGTCTATGACTTCTTATCCCCTGAGTTCAAGTCCGTCATGCCGCTCGGGAAGTTCCTCAACGGAAAGGAGAATCACGTCTACGAGGACGCCTCTGACCCGCTCGTCTTGAAGATTATGGAGGACCGCGGGTATGTGGAGGTCCACGTACAGTGGACCCCGACCCACCCGATCCTCAGCACGGTGGATAACGGTGATGGGAAGATCACAGAGATCCTCGACGAGGTGGATGAGTGGGTCTGGTCCGAAGGAGAGTGGTGGTTGGCACAGCAGCACCGCCTCGAGGAGCTGCGCGTGACCAAGCCCCAGATCTGGATCCAGGACGACGAAGAGGGCTGAGTGAGTTCGCCTATGGCGAGCTCTCTGCGCGCCGGTGCTAGATCCTAGATGTGGTGGACGGGGCCGCCCTCATCGAGCGCCGCGCGGAGAGTCCGGGTGACGTAGACCGGCACCATCTCGCGACGGTATTCGTGGTCGCCTGGGATATTCGGGAGGGGGTGGCACTGCTTACGCGCCGCCGCTGCGACGGCCGCGATGACCGCTTCGAAGCCTTCGCCGCTGGTGTCGGCGCCCTCTAGGAGGGCGATCGCCTTGCGCGCGCGGGTAGGCCGCGCCTGCAGCGCTGTCACGACGAGGTCGGCGTTTGCGATCACGCCGGCCGCGTCTAGGTCAAAGCTGCAAGCCACGCCAAGGAGGGGGAAGTCGATCGAACCGCGAGTGCGGAGCTTGCCGTAAGCGCTCCTGTGTCCTGCAGCGGGGGCGGGGATCCTCACGGCGACTAAGAGTTCACCCTGGCGCACGTCCCGGTTCACGATCCCGTCTGCGACGTAGAACTCGTCGATGGTGACCTCGCGTGCGCCCTCCGGTCCAGCCAGCTCCAAGACCGCGCCGAGGCTCATGAGCGCGGGAGCCGTGTCGTTGCTCGCCGCAGCGACACACTTCTTGCCGCCCTTCACGACGTGACACTCCGTGCCGTCCTTCTTCAAGCAGTAGCCCAAGGCCTTCCGCCAGAAGTAGGTCTGGTTGTACCACTGGCAGCGCGTGTCCAGCATGACGTTGCCGCCGAGGGTACCGACCTCACGAAGCTGAGGGCCTGCGATGAGGGAGGCTGCCTGAGCGAGGACTGGGTAGCGCTGGACTGATTCGTGCACAGCGAGGCTCGCGAGAGTGGTCATCGCCCCGATGCGCAATCCGCCGTCAGCGGTCTCCTCCACGCCATGGAGCTCTGGCACATCTGCGAGAGACACCACCATCTTGGGCTCGAAGAGGCCGTGCTTCATGTTGGGCACGAGGTCGGTCCCACCTGCGATCGGGAGGGCGGCGTCACCGTGCTCTTTGAGGAGCGCGAGCGCGGCGTCGAGGCTCTCGGGTCGCGTCAGCGTGAACTCAGGCAAGCGCAGCATCAGGGGCTCTCCCCGGCTCGTGACTCACGCGCGGCGCGGAGCTCTTTCAGCACGCGACCGGGGGTGAAGGGCAGGTGTCGCAGTCGGACCCCGACAGCGTCATAGACAGCGTTTGAGATCGCAGGGATCGAGGGGTGGAGGGGCCCCTCGCCCGCCTCCTTCGCGCCGTAAGGACCCTCTGGGTCGACGCTCTCAACGATGAGAGCGTGCAGCTCTGGGGTGTCGAAGGAGGTCGGGATGGTGTAGTCGAGCAGCGAGGGCCCGCGGTGCAAGCCGAAGCGATTGACCTCTTGCTCCTCCATGAGGGCCTCTGCGATCCCCATGTATGCGGAGCCCTCCATCTGTCCAGCGACCAGCATCGGGTTGATGGCCCGACCGCAGTCGTGGGCGATCCAGCAGTTCTCGACCGTGATCCGGCCTGTCTCCTCATCCACGACAGCCTCCACCACGTGTGCGGTGAAGGAGTACGCCGGGGAGGCGCCGATGGTGCCGCCGCGGTAGTCACCGCCGAGGGTGGGGGTGTTGTATGAGCCGGTTGAGCCGAGCGTGTCGAAGCGGACCTCGGCGATCTGGAAGGCCTCGCGGGTAGGGATGGAGCGCTCTGAGTCGCTCAGGTCGATCGCGCGGCCACCGACGAGGCGCACCCGGGCGGGCTCCACCTCCCAGGCCTCAGCGACGGCCTCGACGATCTGCGCGCGCAGCTTGCGGGCCGCGTCGATGGCTGCATTCCCGACCATGAAGGTCACGCGGCTGGAGTAGGCGCCCAGATCTACAGGGCAGAGGTCTGTGTCGGCTGCGACGACGCGCACGTGCGCGACGTCCATGCCGAGCTCCTCCGCGACGAGGTAAGCGACCATCGAGTTCGAGCCCTGGCCGATGTCGTTCCCGCCAGTGAAGATCGTGACGACGCCCGAGCGGTCAACCTTCAGCTGAATCCCAGCCTGCGGCATGTCGTTCGGATAGACGGGGTAGTTTGTGCCAGAGATGTACATGGAGCCCGCGACGCCGAGGCCGCGACCGCGCTCCAGCTTTCCTCGGCGCTCCCTCCAGCCGCTCGCCTCCTCGACGCGGGCGAGACACTCAAGGAAGCCGTTCGAGGTGATGCGCTGGCCGTTGACTGTCTCGGTCTCCTCCCCCTGGAAGTTCTTGCGGCGGATCTCGATCGGGTCCACGCCGACGGCCTCGGCGACCTCGTCGAGCTGCACCTCGAAGGCGAAGCGGGGCTGCACCGAGCCGTGCCCTCGCTTCGGTCCACAGGGTGGCTTGTTCGTGAACACTCGCGTCGAGTCAAAGCGATACGCGGGGAAGTCGTAGGGGCCCGTGAGCAGCTGGCCCGAGTAGTAGGTCGTGACCAGGCCAAAGGAACTGTAGGAGCCACCGTCAATCAAGATCTTCGCGTCGACCGCGTGGACGCGACCCTCTGCGTCCGCCGCCGTCTTGTAGTGCATCTTCATCGGGTGGCGGCCACGGTGGGCGTAAAACACCTCCTCGCGGGTCCAGAGCATCTTCACGGGCCGCCCGGTGCGCATGGCTAAGAGCGCGACGCAGAACTCCAAGCTGAAGGGGTCGCTCTTACCTCCAAAGGCGCCGCCTAGGCAGGGCTGCACGACACGGATCTTGGCCGGGTCTAGGCCTAGAACCGCCGAGAGGGTGCGGTGGACGTAGTGGGTGATCTGAGTAGAGGACCAGAGGGTGAGGAGCCCGTCTGGGCTGTAGCGCGCGACGGCGCAGTGCGGCTCGATAGGGGCGTGCGTCGTGCCGTGGAAGGTGTAGTCGTCCTCGATGAGGGTCAGCTCGCCAGCCTCTGCGCGCTCAAGCGCCTCGTCGACCTCTCCGAAGGAGAGCTCGACGTGCTTCGAGATGTTCCCCTTCTTGTTGTCCGGGTGGATCGCTGGGTCGTGACGCTCTAGGGACTCCTCGGGCTCGAGGTAGGCGTGGAGGAGCTCGTAGTCGACGTCGATGAGCTCCAGCGCGCGGTTCGCCGTGTCCTCATCCACTGCCGCGACCGCAGCCACTTCATCTCCGATGAAGCGCACGAGGTCGGTTGCTAGGGCGTTCTCATCAGGTGTCCAAGGGATGACGCCGTACTTCGTAGGCAGGTCTGCGCCTGTTATCACAGCGTGTACGCCCTCAAGGGCCTCCGCGCGGGCGGTGTCGACGGAGCGGATGCGAGCGTGAGGGTGGGGACTTCGTAAGGTCTTCGCGTGCAGCATCCCCGGCAGCTGGATGTCGTCTGCGTAGACCGCCTCACCCGTGGCCTTGGCGAGGCCGTCCACCTTGCGATGCGGCTTGCCGACGACTTGGAACTCGTCCCAGGGCGCGTCCGTGCCGTGGACGTAGCGTGCGGGGTCGGGCTTCATGCTTCATGCTCCGAGCTCTCTGGCGCCCACGCTGGCTTCGTGGGTTCAAGCCCTGCGCGCTCGCATGCGGCGCGCTCGATGGCTTGGAAGATCTGCGTGTAGCCTGTGCAGCGGCAGAGGTTCCCCGAGAGCGCGGCGCGTGCGTCCTCTTCCGTGGGGACCGGGACCTCATCGAGGAGGGCCTTGGCAGAGAGGATCATGCCTGACTGGCAGAAGCCGCACTGCAGAGCGCCGCAGCGGTCAAAGGAGTCTTGGACAGGATCGCAGCCTTCTCCGCCAGCGGCCTGATGCAGCGGGCGGAGCCCTTCGATCGTGGTGACCTCTTTGTCCTCTGCGAGGGCAGCGAGGTGAATGCAGGAGAGCACGGGTCGCCCGTCGATGAGGACCGTGCATGCGCCGCAGTCACCCTTGTCGCAGCCCTGCTTTGTCCCGGTCAGCCCGAGCCGATATCGGAGGACCTCGCAGAGGGTCCAGTGAGAGGGCGCGCCGACCTCGACAGAGTCCCCGTTGATGTTGAGCCGCAGATTTTGCACGGGTGCATTGTCTCGCTCCCGTGCGCCTTGGGCAAGTCAGCGCAGCTCACCGCTTCGCTTCAGGCCTCGCTTAAAGCCTTTGAGGGCCCTGTCTTCGAAGTCCTCCCCGAGGATGCTCGCGAGGGCCGAGAACTGCTCTACAGAGCTGGGGAGGGCGGTGATGTCATAGGTCCAGCTGCCGTCAGCCTCGACGACCTTGGCGCGCTGGTCTCGAAGGGCAGCGAGCTCGCCTAAGTACACCGGGAGGCGATCTCCAAGCTCCGCAGAGACGAAGCCCATCATCCCCCAAGCCAGGTAGGCCTCAGTGTCACTCCATTCCAGAGGGCTGAAGGCGATGGTGCGATCGAAGAGACCCTGGCTCTCACGGGTCCTGCGGAACTTGGAGCGAAGCTCGCGCTCCCAGCCGGAGTGGGAGGAGGAGGCGACGAACATGGACTTCCTACCGAAGAAGTGCCAGATCGACTGGAAGAGCCGGGTCTCGACCTGCCAGGTGAGGCCAGCCTCGATCCACTTTGGCAGCGGACCATGCGCGCGCTTCAGCATCAGGCGTGTCAGGAGCGCCGCGGTCTCGTGCTTGAGGTCCCACTCTTCGCGGCTGGTGTCGCGTGTGATGAGCACGGCGAACAGCGGGTCTTCGGAGATGAAGCTCACGAGGTCTTGTGAGATATCGGCGTGCCAGTTCAGTTCGGGGCGTAGCTTCATCCAGTGCTTAAGGACCGAGTCCAAAGCAGCTTGGTTATGGACCAGAGCAATCACTGGCACGCGTTCAGCGTCGTAGCCCGCAGCGCGCCCCCAGCTGTGCTCTTCTGTGTCCCGCTCTGCTATGGCTACGGAGCGGTCCTTGGGCGCGTCCTCTGTGCTCCCGTGGGTCTCAGGGATGGAGGCTGACTGCTTAGCGAGGGCCAGCTCTTCGATGACCTCGAGGGCCTCATCTACAACGCGCAGCTGCTTCGCCGCGGTGCGATCGCGTCGCTCTACCACCAAGAAGACTTGGCGTGTCTCGTCTAGGAGCAGGTTGTAGCCGCTGGCCTCTGCCCAAGGGCCCCAGTCGGCCACCGCGTCTCGCACGGGGGCAGGCAGCGTGGCAGGGAGCTCTTGATACTCCCAGCGCTTGCGCTCCCAGCGGACCTCTCCGCCGCCGTAGCCTTGAGCACTCGCTTGGCCAGCGAGGAGCCAGACGGCGAGAGCGAGGAAGAGGTGGGGGAGCGCGCTCTGGGAGCGGTCTGCGACAGCGGTACTGACTCTGTGGTTCTCTTTGCGGTGCTTCATGTGGGAGTTCTCCTCCACTGAACAGGTGATGCTCGCGCTCACCCGAAGGACAAAAGACCTCGATATCTGGGCAGCGCCGCTCGCCCAGGCACCGGACTCGAAACCGTCAATTCCTGAAAATCCCCCCTCTAGGGGGCGCAGAGGAGGGCACCCTCCTCAGGAGCCTGCGATCGCTCTCAGGAAGAGCGGCCCTAAGTCTGAGGCCTTCTTCTCACCGATACCGGGGATCGCTAAGAGCTCCGCGCGGTCTCTCGGACGCTCTATGGCGAGGGCGATCAGGGTCCGGTCATTGCAGATGAGGTAGGGCGGGATCTTGCGCTCAGCGGCGAGATCACGCCGAAGAGTCCGCAGCTGTTCAAAGAGGGCCTGACCTTCCCCAGAGAGAGTCGCCGTTGCGCTGCTGCGCCTCGGGGCCTTGGCCTTGCGCTCTGCGCCGGCGGTCTTGACCAGCGCGACCGTCCCTTCGCCCCGCAGGAGCGAGTGTCCCTTGGAGCAGAGGCTCAGGGTCGGGTAGGGGCCGGGCTCCACACGCAAGTAGCCTTGGGACGCGAGCTGCTCGAGCCAAGCGCGCATCGCCGAGGTCGTGTGTTCCTTAAGGCTGCCATGGCATGGGAGCTCGTTGTGCTTGTACTTGTGGATGCGCGCGGCGTTCGAGCCTCGCAGCACCTCCGAGACGTGCCCGGCTCCGAATCGTTCGCCGGTGGCGAGGACCGCTGAGACCAGCGCGCGCGCGAGGCTCGTCGAGTCTGAGACGGACTCAAGCTCCCCGAGGCAAACATCGCACGCGCCGCAGCTCTCGCCCTCAAGGGTCTGACCGAAGTGCTCTGCGAGGTGGCGGTGACGGCAGCCAGCGGCGCTCGCATAGCTCGCGATCTCCTCTAGGCGCACCATCGCCCCGCGCTCTTCATCGAGGAGGGTGGCCTCGTCGCCTCCTTCGGAGATGGCCTCTTGAGTGGAGCGCTCGATGAGTCGTCCCCAGCTCTGTCGATCGGAGGTCTTCGCGAAGAGGACGCACTCTGAAGGGAGGCCGTCACG
Source organism: Planctomycetota bacterium (assembly GCA_022446815.1). Classification (GTDB taxonomy): domain Bacteria; phylum Planctomycetota; class UBA1135; order UBA1135; genus JAKVCE01. The sequence goes on along the minus strand of JAKVCD010000044.1, from coordinate 59,267 downwards.
TCCAGCGCGGCCGGTCTCTTGAACATATTGCTCGACCCCCTTCGGCATGCTCGCGTGAGCCACGAAGCGGACGTCCGGTCGGTCGATGCCCATGCCAAAGGCGACAGTGGCTACGACTACGTCCACGCGCTCGGCCTTGAAGTCTTCGGAGGTGATCCTCCGTTCGTCGGCGCTGAGCCCCGCGTGGTAGCGCGCAGAGCGTACTCCCTTGGACTTGAGCCCCTCGTGAAGCTCCTCGACGAGGCGCCTTGATAGGCAGTACACGATCCCGCCCTCTCCCTTGTGCCGTTCACAGACCTCGGCGACCTGCTCGAGTGCGTCGGTGCGCGGAACGACCCTGTAGGTGAGGTTCGGACGGTCGAAGTCGCCGACGATGAGGGCAGGATCTGCGAGATCGAGCTGCGTCGTGATGTCCTCGCGGACTCGCTCGGTCGCGGTGGCTGTGAGCGCTTGGATGGGGAGGTGACGCCCCTGGCGGAGCTCTCCGAGGAGGCGGTACTCGGGTCGGAAGTCGTGCCCCCAATGGCTGATGCAGTGGGCTTCATCGACCGCGATGGCCTCGAGACCGAGCCGTAGGAGCCAGTCGAGGAAGCTCTGCCTCACCATGCGCTCTGGAGAGACATAGAGGAGCTTGAGCTCGCCGCTCCTGAGCGCGTTCTCGATCTGATCTCGCTCGCGTTCGTCGATGGTGCTCGCGAGGTAGGCGGCTGGTACGCCGTTTTGCCTCAGCCCATCGACCTGGTCTTTCATGAGGCTGATGAGCGGGCTCACGACGACGGTCAGGCCTCTGCGTACCAGGGCAGGTGCTTGATAGCAGAGGCTCTTGCCGCCGCCCGTAGGCATGACGACGAGGGCGTCACGGCCCTCAATGGCAGCCTGCATGGCCTCAAGCTGGTGGGGCCTGAGAGTTTCGATGCCCCAGTACTGTCGCGCGACCTCGTGCAGCTTGGGCTCGGCCTCCTCCCAGGTGAGGGAGTGGGCGACCGGGACAGAGACAGGCTCAGAGAGAGGCTCGGAACCCCAGATCTCTTCTGCGGTGGGCTCTACGAGACCGCCAGGCTCGTAATCGTCTCTAGGGTCGTGGGGCACTTCCAAGGTCACGCTGGCGGGGAGCGCCCCACCTGAGAGACCCTTCTAACAGGGCGTGGTCGCCGTTCAAGCAGAACCACGCAAAGGCTGGGCGCCTCTGCTCAATCAAGAGGCGACGAGAGCCTCGGCGCTGCTGTAGTCTCTCGCGACCTGCGGGGCCTCACGGCGACCGCGGAGCGTCATGATCATCTCCCATCGCCACAAGTTCATCTTCATCAAGCCCAAGAAGGTCGGCGGTACGAGCATTGAGATCGCGCTCTCCAAGTTCTGCGGTGGAGGGGATGTGCTGACCCCGATCTCGACCAAGGATGAGGCCAAGCGAGCAGGGCTGGGTTTCGCGACGGCGCAGAACTACCACAAGCAGCTCGGCGAGTACTCCTTCCGGCAGCTCTGGCGCAGGACCTTCACGCTCCATAAGGCCAAGAAGTTCTACAACCACATGCCTGCCTCCATGATCCGTGACGCGGTCCCCGAGCAGGTGTGGGAGGAGTATCTCAAGGTCTCTGTCGTGCGGAGCCCCTACGAGCGAGCGGTCAGTCGCTACTTCTGGGGCCAGGACGGCGAGGCTCCGGCTGAGAGCTTTCAGAGCTTCCTGATGGCCAACCTCGACGTGCTCGATGAGAACCGCAGGATCACTCACATCGATGGGGTCTCCGCCGTGGATCAGTGGGTTCAGTTCGAGGATATGGACGCCGGCTTACGAGAGCTCGGGGCACGCCTCGGCTTCGGGGATGAGCTCGCAGAGCTCATGAGGGGGATCCACGCCAAGAAGGGAGTCCGCCCGAAGAAGGCCAGCGCAGCGTCCCTCTTCGAGGGCTTCGACGAGGGGCTGGAGAAGGTGCAGGAGCTCTGCAGCGAGGATCTCGCCGAGTGGGGCTACGAGCTCCGCTGAGCGAGGCTCAGTCGTCCTCTGAGACAGCGTGCTTGCGCAGGAAGCTCGAGACGGTCGCAGGGAGGCGCTTGTCCTTCATGAGCTCGACGCCGTCTGCGCGCATGACGCTGATCTCGACGAGCTCGTCTAGCTCCCCCTCGTCCTCATCAAAGGAGGCCTCAACGAGGCGCACGGCGTCCTGGCGTCCATCCTTCTCTGTGACGACCAAGGTCGGCATCCCAGCGATCTTCTTGAGGGTGCGAGGCAGGTCTTTGGCGAGGCCGCTCTCCGCAGGCGCGATCAGGGCGACGCAGCGCACGTTCTCATCTCGCTCGGCATAGCGCGCGGCGAGGATGGAGGCGGAGCCTTGGGCGACGAGCGAGAGGTTGCTTGAGTGCACGTCCTCGCGCTTACGCAGCCACGCGGTGCAGGCCTCGAGGTCACGGATCGCGAGGGTCCAAGCGACGCCCTGCTTCTCCTTGTCCATCTTGGAGAAGTTGAACTCCTCCGTGGCGCTCTCGCCGTGACCGCGCAGGTCGACGCTGAGGACGGCGAAGCCGCGCTTGTGCAGGTTCTCTGCGACGGCGGCGTACTCACTACGATCTTTGGTGGTGTCGTGCACAAGGAGAGCTGCGGGGGCACGGCCCTTCTTGCGGGGCTTCCAAAACTCTCCCTTGAGGATGAACTTGTCCTTGGTCTCTACGCGCATCGACTCGACCTCAGGGCCGGCTGCGAGGGCGGGCATGGCGAGCCCGACGAGGACGGTGAGGGAGGCTAGGAGGCGCATGGAGTGACTGGGGATGGGGGCTGGGGGAGGGCCGCTCTCTCTGAGTGAGTGGGGCAGAGGGGGGCCGATCTGGTTCGTGGGCGAGCCACTGAGGCATGGACTCGAGGCATCAGCGACGCCTGAGAGCACAGTTCAGCGAACAGGGCTCAAGTCCCGAGTGTATCTGAAATCTCAACTTCAGCCACCCCACATAGGCCCTCTAGCGGACTCAGGTACCGGATTTTCGGACTGAAAAGAGGGCTCAGCGCTCGAGCTGGCGCCTCGCATCGACCTCGTCGCGATCCATCGCCTGGATGGCCTCTCCTAGGGCATGGTGGACATCCCAGTCAGGGTCGATCGCGCGCCTTACCTGTCGCATGAGCTGGACGGCCATCCTCAGGGCCCTGCAGACATCCCCAGGGCCGACGTCAAAGCGCTCGAGGAGCTCGTCAAAGCTCGCACCGTTCATCCACTCGATCACGATCGGAGTCAGGCCCCAGTCCGCGGCCTTGGGGATGTCGTCTACGTCAGCCGCCGCTACCGTCGCGCGCAGCTGGCGGATCACCTTGTCGACTTGGGACCTCAGCGAGGCGTAGAAGCGCTTGGGCACTCTGCGAGGGGGGCCAGGCCGGCGGTCCTCGTGGATGAGCGCTGTGAAGATCACGGCGAGGGCTGTAGGCCCCTCACACTCTAGGACGCCGCGAAAGAGGAGCTCTGTTACCTGGAGCTCAAAGCCGTTCAGCGCGCGGGCCAAGGCGCCTCGAGGCGTAGGCTCGTCGCCGCGCAGATAGCCCATCTCTTGGAGGACGTCGAGGCGAGCCTCCACTCTACGCGCTTGGCGCTTGCGCTCGCGACGCAGCCGCTTGGGGGTTCGCTCCCGCGCTTGGAAGTTCGAGAAGGACTTCTCCCAAGCCTCGGGCAGCCGCTCGCGCCCTAGGTGAGAGACGAGGTGCAGGAGGCTCGACCAAGAGAGATGGAAGCGACTGGTGATGGGCTCAGGCTCGCCCTCAAGCAGCCGACCCAGCGGGGCCTCCGCGAGGTCGCGCTCGCTCAACATCAAATAGACGAGGCCCTCTGTGTCGATCCCCTGACGCCCTGCTCGCCCTGCCATCTGGAGGAAGTCGCGCCTCCGCATGTAGTCGAAGTTCACGCCGTCGAACTTGCGGAGCCCGCTGAAGGCCACGGTACGCGCTGGCATGTTGATCCCGAGGGCGAAGGTCTCGGTGGTGAAGAGCAGGCGCAGGAGCCCGGAGGTGAACATCTGCTCCACGAGCTCTTTGTGCAGGGGGAGCATGCCCGCGTGGTGATACCCGACGCCCCTGCGAGCTAGCGCCATCACCTCGCTGGCGAGGTAGTCCTGACCGAGCTCGTACTTCTCTATGAGCGCAGCCTGGAGCGTGTCCATCTCTCTTCGCTCTCGACGTGAGAGGAGGGCACGGTCTCGGTTGGTGCGCGCGAGTCGCTCGCAGTCTTTACGGCTGAAGGAGAAGACCAGGGCGGGCAGGAGGCCTGTCTCTTCGAGCTCGTCGAAGAGGGGACCGGGGAGGGGCGGGCGCGGGTCTAGGCCGTCTCCTTTACCACCACGTCGGCCGCGGCGCCCGCGCTGCGGTCGGCGAGAGCTCCTGCGGTCTCGAGCGGGGGTGTCTTTGCGGCGCACTCCTGCGAGCTCGTCTACTCCGAAGCTGCCGCGGCGCTCGGTGTAGAAGCGGTGCTCGAGCGGGACAGGGCGACGCTCCTCACGAACCACCGCGACCGGGCGGTCGCGGACCTCGGCCAGCCACGCACCGAACTCATCGAGGTTGGGGATCGTGGCAGAGAGGCTGATGAAGCGGATCTCGCTTGGCGCGAAGATCAGGCTCTCCTCCCAAACGGTCCCGCGCTCGCGGTCGTCCATGAAGTGGACCTCGTCGAAGACCACAAACTCAACCCCATGGAGGGTGTCGGAGCCCTCTAAGATCGCGTTCCGTAGGATCTCGGTCGTCATCACTAAGACCTGCGCTTGGGGACGGATCGTCACGTCCCCAGTCATCAGGCCGACGTCGATGTCCGGGTCTGCCTGAAAGTCATGAAACTTTTGGTTGGAGAGGGCCTTGATCGGGGCGGTGTAGATGCAGCGCTTCCCGCGCTTCACGGCGTCCAGGATCGCGAACTCAGCTACAAGGGTCTTTCCGGCCCCTGTGGGCGCAGAGACGAGCACATCAGCCCCCTCCTCAATGGCCTCGACGGCTGTGACCTGGAATGGAGAGAGGGTGAGCCCACGAAATTCGCGGCCCTGGGGGGGGCGAGCTGAGTCCTGCTGACTCGGATCTCCTGATTCCGATCCTTGAGATGGGCCTCTCATCTGGGTATCTAAACAGTCACGCGATGGAAACGGAAGGCGCTCCGCCTCCTCGCGCCTTGATCTGTCCACGCGCTGCGTCGACAGCTGACAGGTTCCGTCCCCAACACAAGAAGCAAGACACTCTACACAGACATGAAGAACCCCACCCGCTCGAGCGACTCCTCGTCCCAACGTCACATCGCCACCCTCAAGGTCGTCTCGCGCCTCCTTGGCCACGAGCTGAAGTCCCAAGCCTCCGGCAAGGCCATCACCATGAGCCGCGACGAGGTCACCGAGATTCAGACCACGATCGACCTCTACATTGAGCAGGCGACCAAGGGTCAGAAGTCTTCGGGCTCCAGCGCCCCCGCAGCCGAAGCTCAGCAGACGCGCATGGTCGGCGCGAACAACTAGGGACCTCACCTAGTTCTTCATGGACTCGCAGGAGAGAGGTCACGCGATCTCTCGAAGCGGGCGAGTCCCGACCTGGATCATACTCTCACTCTGTGCCACGGCGCTCTTCATCGGCGCCGGGGTGCTGAGTGAGCGTATGTATATAGAGGGACGCTTTGAGGTCCCGCTGGATCGCGTCCGGATTGAGAGCGAGGTCGAAGGGACGTACATACCTGGCGCTTGGAGTGAGTTTGTGGCTGCGCGGCTCTCACAGCTTGGGCACATCTACTCGGACGATCCAGAGGCCGCGGTGCGAGTCGCGCAAGAGCTTGAGTCGCTCCCGATGGTGCATAGCGTCGAGCGCGCGCAGTTGATCGTGCCGGACGGCGTCGAGCTCGACGTGCGCTTGCGGCGCATCGTCGCTTGCGTGAGGACGGCTGACGGCTTCTTGCCTGTCTCTGAAGACGGCGTGCTGCTCCCCGGCTTCTCTGTCGCCCCCATGAGCGATGGCGTCGGGCAAGCGCCGCTCATCGCATGGGACGAGAGCCTGAAGGCCTTACACGTCGGGGAGGAGCTTCTGCTAGATGAGCACTACGACGCCTTGAGTGTTGCGTTGAGCATGCAGAAGCACTTGAGCGCTAAGGTGCGAGCCTCCTTAGGTCCTGTGCGCATCGACGCGAGCGGTGCGGCTCTCGCGAGCGTGACGAACCCCGGCGTCGTGATTTACCTCACCGAGCGACGCGCCGCTCTCTTTGGGCGTGCGCCGCTGCAAGGGCACGCCGGCGAGCTGCCTGAGGAGCAAAAGTGGGCGAATCTGACGGAGCATCTGCTCGACACCTCTAGCGAAGAGGGCGCGTGGGAGGTCCTCGATATTCGCTGGGATGACCCAGACATCTTGCAGCGGAGGTAGGCCTGATGGAGATCCAAGAGCGCGCGGAGCCTTTGGAGGCTAGAGTCGGCAGGCCGCCCTGGCTCTGTCTCTTGGCCCTCGCGGCGAGCGTTGCGCTCATGCTGCCGCTCGACGTGGTCGAGGCCTCTCTCGGAGAGGCTCCTCGCTTGGCCTGGTGTGGCCTCCTCTGGGTCGCCGCGCTCTCTCTCCCACAGTCGAGGGAGGGCAGCGCGCGCTGGTCCGTCGGGCTGGGCCTGGGCTTGTGCGTGCTAGGGCTGGCGGCGCACCTCGACCGCTCCCGCGGCGCCTCGGTGGAGGAGCTGTGGTACATCGCTTGGCCGTCGCTCTTGTTCGCGGTGCTCTTGGGAGGCGCGGCCGCTAGGGCGCGGACGACCGACGCTGCCGCTCGTCACGCCCTGCTCTGGCTCGCCTTTGTCCCAGGTGCACCCCTCCTGTCTCACGCCCTCGGGATCTGGGGTGGCGCTTCGCTTCCTCGCTGGCTCGAGTTCCTCTCAGAGCTGAGCCCTCTGCGCTGGCTGGCTGCGAGCGCAGTTGGTGAGGCTCCCATGCCTTGGCTGCCGCTCGGGGTGGCGGTGCTGCTCTTCTCTGTCGCTGCCACCGCGCAAGCGACAGAGGGGGAGGGGTCGGCGTGAGCCCGCTGCTCTCGGTCCTTTTTGCGCTCGCCGCGCTGCCCGCCGTGGACGGCGTCCTTGAGCTGCGCCTTGAGGGTCCGCTGGAGTCAGTCTCCTTAGACGGGGTGCGGGTACCGACGCGCGTCATCGCGGACCTCGCGCCAGCAGAGAGCCTCAAGGTCCGAGTCCCTTGGCTCCCGGTTGACGCGGGCACTGAGCCAGCGCTGCGCTTGATCCAAGGACAAGGTGGCGCGCGGGTCGAGTCGGTGCAGGCGGCGCCTAGAGCAGCGCCAGCAGCTCTGGCTCGTCGCCCGCTCCCGCGGCCGATCCAACGACCCGCGCGGATCTCAGCTGTCGGGTGGTGGCTCTTCATCGGTGGGCTGCTCGGGGTCATGGCAGCGCGACGTCGACCGATGGGCGCAGCCGCCATCGGCGCTCTCTTCAGCGTCGTCCTTTGCGCGCTGCCGCTCACGATGCCGGCGCGACCCGTGGTGGCGGTCTTAGAGGTCGGCAGCTTCGGCGCGTGGTGGGTGCAGGTTGGCCGAGGCTCTTTAGAGCCGATGCCTTCTGCGGAGCTGGAGCTCGAGACGCGGCCATCAGGCGCGAGCTGGGAGTGGGTCGTAGACGCGCGCGACCCTGTGGCGCGGAGCTGGGTAGCTCAGGCAGGCGAGGCGACCACGCTCGTCGCGCGCAGCTCGAGCCCCTCGGAAGTGAGCTTAAGCGAGGCGCAGAACAGCTTCCAGCCGCTCGAAGAGCTCTGGCGGCGGACGGCGGCGGGGGAGTGGAGCTGGCACGGCTCCTGGGCTGAGGGAGCGCCTTTGCCGCCCGCTCAGGAAGGAGGTCTCCTGCCCACTTGGCTCCGCTCAGGCGCCTCTCCAGGTGCTGAGGTATGGGTCGGAAGGCTCCTAGAGGCACCCGCAGGGGCTCAAGAGGCCTGGGTTAGGGTGATTTTGCCCGGAAAGGGCTGAGCCCACTGCGTCTTTCCTGCACCCGAGGATGGACGCCGGGGGTGGCTGCGGATACTCTCTTCGGCCACTCTCGCCGGGTCGATGTCTCGATCCGGGGGCAGAGGGCTGCGTACAGCACGCCTTTGGATGCCTTGAGACCCTGCATTTGGGAACCATTTCTCTCCCCATGTCTTCTACACCCACTCAAAAGACCGCCCACGTGAAGGCGGCTGACGTCGAAGAGCGCTGGCTGCTCTTTGACGCGTCAAAGCACACCCTCGGTCGCATGGCGGCCAGGATCGCGACCAGCCTCATCGGTAAGGATCGCCCCACCTACACCCCCAGTGAGCACGGCAACACACACGTCGTCGTGATCAACTCGGCGCAGGCCAAGATGACTGGGACAAAGGGCGACGACAAGGAGTACCAGCACTACAGCGGGTACCCCGGTGGCCGCAAGGTCGTCCCCGCGTCACGCATCCGCGAGGTGCGTCCCAACGACATGGTCACGCTGGCCGTCCGACGTATGCTCCCCAAGAACCGCTTGGGACACCGCATACTGAAGAACCTCACCGTATACCCCACCGCTGAGCACCCGCACTCAGCACAGCAGCCCGTCATCGTCGAGGAGCTGTAGATCTATGAGCGCTGATACATTGATGACCCCCGTGACTCCCAAGTCGTCTAACGATCCCTACACCTGGGGCCTCGGTCGCCGTAAGAGCTCCATCGCGCGCGTGCGCGTCAAGCCCGGCACCGGCGTCTTCATCGTGAACGGGAAGCCCATCGAGGAGTTCTTCTGCACTCTGCAGGGACAGCTCCGCGCCCGCGCGGCCCTCGTGACCGCTGAGGCGGAAGGCGCCTACGACGTCTACTGCAACGTCAAGGGTGGCGGCGTCACCGGCCAGGCAGACGCCGTCCGGCTCGGCCTCGCCCGCGCTCTCCGCAAGCTCAACCCGGCCCTCGACGAGCCGTTCCGCAGTGAGGGACTCCTCACGCGTGACGCTCGGATGGTCGAGCGTAAGAAGTACGGTCGTCGTGGCGCGCGTCGCGGCTTCCAGTTCTCGAAGCGCTGATTCCTCCAGGATCCTCTGGGCCGCTCAGCGACCCAGGCCCGCACACGGGGTCGGCTCTCACAGCCGACCCCGTCTCTATTTCACCTCCCAAGACGCACCGATAAGATCACTTCGTTATGGCTGGTCACTCACACGCAGCGAACGTCGCGCGCCGCAAGAACGCGGTCGACGCGAAGCGGGGCAAGCTCTTCAGCAAGCTCGCCCGAGGCATCATCTCCGCCGCTCGTCAGGGCGGCCCGGACCCTGACCAGAACCTGAAGCTCAAGTACGCGATCGAGAAGGCCAAGGCGGGCAACATGCCCAAGGACAACATCGAGCGCGCGATCAAGTCAGGGTCTGGTACGAAGGAAGGAGACGACTTCGAGGAGCTCAACTACGAGGGCTACGCGGCTTGCGGGGTCGCCGTCTTGGTCTCCGCATTGACGGACAATCGCAAGCGCACGGCTCCTGAGGTTAAGTACACCTTCGAGCATCACGGCGGGAACATGGGGGCCTCGGGCTCGGTCTCTTTCATGTTCGATTTCCGGTCCATCTTCGTGGTGGAGACCGGCGGCCGCAGCGAGGATGACATGACTGAGATCGCGATCGAGGCGGGAGCGGAGGACGTCCAGGTGGACGGGGAGCTCGCGACGATCATCGCTGATCCGACGGAGTTCTTGAGCGTCAAGGAGGCCATCGAGGCTGCTGGGCTCGTTCTCCTCAGCGGAGAGACGGGCTACCTACCTCAGAACACGGTCAAGCTCGAGACCGCTGAGGATGCGAAGAAGGTGCTCAAGCTCCTCGACGCCCTCGAGGAGAATGACGACGTCCAGTCGGTCTACGCCAACCACGAGTTCCCCGAGGGCTTCGAGCCCGATTGAGAGCCCCGCCTCGCTCGCTCCAGGGCGGTTGAGGCAGAACTGAGCGGGCAGGGCGCGTTCGACCGCGCCTCGGGTCCCGCTCCATGTGGCGAGGTAGTCTCCTTGACTTCAGGTCTGAGGAGACTAGTTTCCATCTTCAGTTCGGCGCCCGAGGGGCGCTGGGCACGACCAACCCAAGAATAAGAGATGAGCACTATGGGCGACGGCCTGCGAACTATTCACATCGTGACCACCGACGAGTCGATCGTCGCGCAGACCCGCGCGGCTTGCGCGAGCCTTGAGGGTTGGGAGGTCGGCGTCCGCCGCGACTCTGAGTCACTCTTGAGTGAGCCCCCCGCGCAGGGCGACGTCGTCCTCGTGGACAAGTTCCTTCGGGGTGGCAACGTCTACGAGACCTGCGCAGCTCTCGTCGGTAAGACGCGCTGTCGCATCTTTGTCGTCTGCGAGTATGACAACCAGAACGCTGAGGCCATCTCGCGCTTCTGCGGCGCGACCGGCGTCCTTCGCAGCCCGATCTCTGCCAGCCAGCTGCGTGTCGTCCTCGACGAGAGCGGCGGCCCGCGTCCGCAGATGATCGAGGAGCGTCGTGGTGGAGAGGTCGACTCAAAGGCACTGCCCGAGGCGCTCTTAGTCGAGATCGCGACCGGTAAAGAGGACAAGAACCTCGTGCACGCCCTCGTTGATCCGGAGACGAGCCTCTTCAACTACGCCTTCCTCAACTACAAGCTCGACGAAGAGTTCAAGCGAGCGCGGCGCTTCCACCAGCCGCTCTCCTGCGTGATGCTCGGCTTTGAGGGACAAGCGAGCGACGACTGCATGCGTGAGCTCGCTTCTATCTTCTTGTGCACCTCAAGGGACACAGACGTCCTCGGGCGCTTTGACGAGAACTCCTTCTTGTTCCTGCTCCCTAACACGGGTCCTGACGGCGCTCGGATCATGGCGAACCGTGTCCGCGAGTTGGCGACTGAGCGTGGCCTTCGCGACCTCGTTGGCGACCCTATGGAGATCTCTGTTGGTATCTCTTGGTATCCCCTGGACTCCATCAATCAGAAAGAGGACCTCTACGCCCGGGCCCGTGAGGCCTTCGTCGCTGCGCGGAACGCTGGCGGCGGCGTCGCGAGCTGCTAGGGCGTCTAGCCTCTATCTCCGCCTTCCTTGGAAATGGTGGGGTCCTGACTGCGCAAGGGGTGCATCCACGTCATGTGTCCCGAGCTCCCCTCCTTTATACGTCGTAGAAAGCTCCTCTTTGAGGCGCTCAGGCTGCTCTTAGGCGGCGCGCCGCATGAGGCCTTTGACCGCCTGAGCGACCCCATCCTCTCCCTCTCGACGGAGGCGGACTCTCTGAGGGATCGCGTCTTAGGGATCTTGTGCAGGGAGGCAGCGAGGCTCGCTGATGACGGCGATCAGCAGCAGGCTAGCCGCTACCTAGATCGAGTGGCCTCTGTGGATCCGCTCCTCGCCAAGCGGTGGCGAGCGCGCTTGTTGGCCGATGAGAGCGCTGGGGTCGAGCGCGAGAGCAGGGAGCGCATCTCAGCCGCGCTCTCAGGTGTGCTCAAGACCCTCCGCAAGGAGAGCGTCCCTGAGGAGGGTGCGGCAGCGCCTGCCTTCCGCCTTATCTTGGATGACCTCGGCGAGTACCTCGTGCCACTGCACACAGAGTTCTCCCTCGGTCACGCGCGCGCGGGACGGTCAGACTTTGGGATCATGGCTGACCTCGAGCCGCTGCACGCGCGCTTCTACGTGCAGGAGTCCTTTCATGGTGGGCACAGCTGGCGGGTGGCCCCGCTTGCCTCCGCGGCCTTGAAGCTCGACGGGCGAGCGGTAGGAGAGGAGGGCGCCACGCTCTCTCCTGGAGCTCTGCTGGCGCTCTCCCCGCGCGTCCAGATCTGCGTCGATGGGCTCGGAGAGGGGGCGAGCTCTGTCGCTCTGCGGCTTGTCGGGGAGGTCGAGTGCGAGGGCGCGACCAGGCTCTTGTTGATGGGCCGTGGGTCAGCTGGTGAGCTCACACTAGGCCGAGGAGGCAGCTCGTCCATTCGAGTCGCGGCGCTAGAGGAGGAGCTTCGCCTGCGCCTGAACGAGGAGCGGACGCTCAGGCTCCGCTCTACGATGCCGCTGCGCATCGGGGGCGCGGCCGGCGCAGAGCAAGAGCTAGATGGTGAGCTCTCGATCCGCGTTCCACCGAGCGAGCATATAGACGTCCTTGTGGGGGAGAGCTGCGCTGGAAGGCCTCCGTACGGGGTGATGCTCGCGCCGCTCACGCCAGTCGGAGGGGCGGAGCCCGGGCCGAGATCCTAAGATGGCCGACTGCGAGCCAAGACCATGATGGATTGGGAGACCTTTTATCAGCGCTTTCGGACCCCGGACTTCATCCCGGGATACGAGATCCTCCACCGCCTCGGCGGCGGCGCCTTCGGTGAGGTGTTCAAGGCGCGGAAGACATCGATCGGAAAGACCTTTGCCATCAAGTTCCTGAAGCTCGATGAAGAGACTCAGCGAAGGATGGTGGAGCGGGAGCTCGAGCAGGTTCGTCACCTCGCGGGCATCGACCACCCTAACTTGGTCTCCATAGAAGACATGGGGGTCGTCATGGACGTCCCGTACCTCGTCATGGGCTACGCCGGAGAGGAGACCTTGGCGCGCAAGTTGCGGTCTGGGCCCCTCACACATCGAGACGCGATGCTCTACTTCGTCCAGGTGGCGCGTGGCGTCTCCGCCTTACATGATCGCAGGCTGGTGCACTTCGACCTCAAGCCATCGAATGTGTTCCTGCGGGGAGAGGTCGCGCGGGTCGGAGATTACGGCCTCGCCAAGCTCATGGGAGAGAGCGACATGACCCTCAGCGTCGGTCGGGGGACTCCCCAGTACATGGCGCCCGAGATCCTGAAGGGGCGCGCGGACCACCGCGCTGACATCTACTCCCTCGGCGTGATCCTCTATGAGGCCCTTGTGGGGCAGGTCCCCTTCGAGGCGACCGGCAGCGGGCCGATCCCGCTGCGCGACTCAGACGTCGAAGTCGAGCTCCCAGAGGGGGTCTCTCAGGCGCTCCTCGAGCCGCTACGCAAGGCCCTCGCGGAGGACCCTGCTGCTCGACATGCGACTGTCTCTGAGCTCCTCGTGGATCTAGGGCAGAGCGTGCAGGCGGGAGCGGCGATTCAGGTTGAGGAGGGGAGCGCCTCGATCCATCCACAGGCAGAGCCGGAAGAGGTCGCTGTCGCTGGTTCACCCGAATCCAAGAGGGTGACTCAGGAGCCGACCCCGGCGCCCCCGCGCTCAGGCGTAAGGGAGACCGTCCCTGTACCGCCAGCTTCTCGAGGAGGCATTGTCAGCGGCGTGGGCGCAGGGCTGGTGCTCGCCTTCGAGGTGCTCTTCTCGCTTGTCGGGGGTGGATTACGCTGGGCCTTCGCAGACCGAGAGGCTGCCTCAAACGCGCCGGTTATCCAGCTCGGACGAGTCGTGATGCTCCTGACTCTCTTGTTCTCTGCGGGGGCGCTGCTCCTGTTCGCGATCTCCAACCTCCCCGTCTGAACTCATGGCTGATTGGACCCCTGATATCGAGCGCTTGCAGTCATACGACGATGAGGAGTGGATGCGCGTCGAGCGTGAGTACTGCGGCAGGCTGATGGCCTACGTCGGACGGAGAGTCGACGACTCTCAAGCACGTGAGGACGTTGTTCAAGAGGTCTTCCTCGGGGCAGTTAGAGGGATCGGCTCCTTCGACGCCATCTACACCTTCGAGCAGTACCTCTTCGGCATCTGCAGGAATCGCACCATCGACCACCTCCGGCGCAGGAGCGCCCGCGGCGTGGGCGCAGCTCAAGAGTCGAGCGAGAGCCTGCCTGGCCTAGATGACTTGCTGAACGAGGAGGAGACGCCGAGCGGGGTGGTCAGTGAGCGAGACCTCGCAAACCAAGGTCAAGCGCTCCTCGTGGAGGTGTTGCGGGAGTGGGTGCAAGAGACCTGGCAGCTCGGTGAGTTCAAGCGACTGATGGTGATCGAGGCGCTCTTCCACGGCGGGTGGCGCAATCGAGACACCTGGCGGCGCTTTGGCCTCAAGGATGAGACGGCGGTCGCTGGCATCAAGTTCAGAGCGCTGAAGCGAATGAGGCTGCTCGCAGAGCGCCGAGATCCGAGCGGCACGCTCTTACCGAGCCTCGCTGTGGCGACTGGGGACGGAGTTACACACCTCGAGTTGGGCGTGATGCAGGCTTGGAAGTCTGGGCGGGTCAGCTGCCCGGCGCGCTACTGGGTCGCGCGGCTCATCGCTGGCAATTTGCCTGAGGAGCCAATGGAGTTTGTCCGCTTTCACCTCGACGAGATGAAGTGCGAGTTCTGCTTGGCTAACTACGAGGACCTAGCGAAGGGGGAGGCTGAGGGCGCGGACCCCTTCCTAGACCGTATGCAGGCCTCGACCGTGGAGTTCCTCCGCTCTCAGGCCGCCTCTAGGGCAGACGGCGACTCCTGAGCAGCGGGGCTCGCGGCTCAGAGCTCTCCTCTGCGCAAGACCCCCTTTGAGGTCGGGATGACGTAGCATATGCGGTCGAAATACGCCCCTAATCTCCTATGAGCCCCCAAATGAACTCAGCTCTCCGCTCCGCTCTCCTGCTCCTCGCAGCTCCCGCAGCCGCCCTCGCGCAAAGCTTAGAGCCTGCCCTCGAGGCGGTGAAGACCGAAAACGTGAAAGCGGACATCCACTTCATCGCCTCTGATGAGATGCGAGGTCGTGACACGCCCTCTGCTGAGATCCGAATCGCGGCTCGTTTCATCCAAGCGCGGCTGATGAGGTTAGGTTTCGAAGAGGGGGGCCATAAGGGCTACTTCTATGAGTACCCGCTGACGAACTCAGCGGTAGATCTCGCTGGGAGCGTGGCGAGCATCGAAGGGGGACCGAGCTTTGAGCTAGGCGTGGACTATTGGTTTCGTGCACGTTCTGTAAGCGAAGACTTCTCCCGCTCCGCCAGCGTGATTTTTGCTGGCTCGACTGGGGAAAACCGAGACCTCAGTGACCTTGAGGGCGTCGAGGGTGCGTGGCTAGCCTTTGAAGACGCCGGGCGCTCCACTGGCCGCCTGCGCAGGGACGCCGATCGAGCCGGGGCCGCTGGCTTGGTGCTCATTGAGCCGAAGGCGGGTGAGTACAGCTTGCGCTTCGAGGGCAACGTGGAGCGCATGGCAAAGGGGGCGGTGAGCTATCCCACATCACGAGAGCGTGGGCCGAGCCGCGATAATGAGCTCTTCCCCGTGCTCTACCTGACGGAAGGCGCTTGGGCTGGGCTGTGTCAGGCCTCGCCGAGCTGCCCTGAGGGGGCTGGCACCGAGGGCTGGCAGCCTGAGCGCGGCCTCAACCTGGAGGTGAGCCTCACTGAGACGCGTAAGCGCGCAGGGGAGGACACCATCATCATGGAGAACGTCTGTGGCTTCTGGCCTGGCAGCGACCCAGAGCTCTCTAAGGACGTGATCATCGTCTCAGCGCACTACGACCACGTCGGCACGCGTGACGGTGAGGTCTACAACGGCGCAGACGATAATGGATCAGGGACTGCAGGGATGCTGGCTGTCGCGGAGGCGCTCCACGCCTACGGTCCCATGCGTCGCTCGGTCATGCTGATTTGGGTGTCCGGTGAGGAGAAGGGACTCTGGGGCTCGCGCGCTTGGTCAGATAAACCACATCTCCCAGAAGGCTGCAGGCCCGTGGCAAACCTAAACATCGACATGATCGGTCGTAACGAGCCCGACAAGCTCATGATCACTCCGAGCTCTAAGCACGAAAAGTACAACGGGATGGTTCGGTTTATGGAGGAGTTCGCGAAGCTCGAGGGCTTCCCCGAGCTTCAGAGCGCGGACGCTTATTACCACCGCTCTGATCAGGCCATGTTCGAGCGTCTCGGGATCCCCGTAGCGTTCCTCTTCACCGACATCCACGAGGATTACCACCAGCCTGGCGACACCGTAGACAAGGTAGATTGCGACAAGATCTGTCGCGTTGTGCGAACGGTAGTCCGGATGTTGGACGCCATGCAGACCGATTCACTTGACTTCTGAGCTTCCTAAAATGACTTACGCGCGCGCTCGGCTCTGGACCGGAATCTCCGGAGTTGGATTTGTCGTAGTTCTCTCCATCTGGCTGCTGTGCATGGGCACTTGCGCAGATCTCCTGGGTGATTCCGGAGGGGCCTTCGCATCAGACTTCGTCTCGCTCTTCAGGGTGCTCAGTGTTGCTGCGCTTGTGATGCTCCCCTTCGATTTAGCAGGAGGGCTGATCCTTCCACGGCGCTTCGGGCGTCCGGCTCCTACGACGCTCAGGTTCTTTGGCAGGTGGCTACGAGGCGTCACGGTGCTCACAGCGATGGCCTCGCTCTCGGGCTCTATCTTGCTCATGGCTGGGCGCTACGCAGGCGTACCGCTGGCGCTCGCGCTCTTTATGATCATCGGGAGCCTCTACCTCTGGATCCAAGCGCCGCTCGCCTGCCTCGTCGGAGGCCTTCGAAAGGTTGAGCCTCAAGAGGCTCTTGTGCGTGAGCTTGGAAAGGGTCTGCTGTTCTTGCGTGGTGAGGACCCCGCGTTCACTGGAGGGTTCTCTGGCCCTCCCACCGGGCTCATTGGGGTGCCGGCGAAGATCATCTTGCCCGAGCGCTGGCTAGAGCTGCTCGACCCGGACGCCTTGGCCTCCTTGGTCGAGCGACGCCGAAAGATCGCGTCATCACGCGCGCATGAGATGACAGCACGCTTCAGCCTGATCTGGAACTTCGCAGGCTTTTGGCTCGCGTGCTCCATGCCTGGTGCAGGCGTCGAAAGCGTCGCTGAGCTCGTGACGACGGCCTTGTGGTTCTCGCTTTGGACCTTCTTAGGCCTCCTCTTGCTGCCGACGCTCAGTCGTAGGGGCACACACCGAGCAGACGCGCTCCTCTCCCTAGACGACGGGGCACGCGAGCAATTCCTCAAGGCCCTCTCAACGATCGATCAGCTACAGGATGATGAGCCGAGCCGAAGCCCCGGTGTTGAGTCGGTCTTCCACCCTGTCCCGTCGCTCTCATCACGACTGAGCCCCGAAGCTGCGAGAGAGGCGGAGCGAGCGGGTGCTTGGCACTTGGCTCGCACCTCGCTCTTCTTGTCGCACGTGGGTCTCTCCCTGTTGCCTAGGGCGGTACACTGCAACTCCGGTCGGCCTGAGCTCTGGGTTTATCTACCTGGGGATGGCTGAGGGCCAGGAGGAAGATTTAGCGATGACGGAGACACCTAGATCACCCCTTGCAGTCTGCGTGTTCTGTGGTGCAAAGCCAGCTGTCGGCGAGGCATACCTCGAAGCAGCGAGGGGCTTTGGTGAGCTCCTCGCACGACGGGGTTCGACCCTCGTCTTCGGGGCAGGACGAACGGGGATGATGGGCGCTGCTGCAGATGGCGCCATCGCAGGGGGTGGCAAGACGATCGGGGTTATCCCCGAGACCCTGATGGACCTCGAGCTCGCCCACCCGGACCTGACCGAGCTTCACGTCGTGCAGACGATGCACGAGCGCAAGGGCCTGATGCATGAGCTCTCAGACGCGCTCGTCGCCCTGCCAGGCGGTCTCGGCACCTTCGAAGAGATCTTGGAGGCGCTCACTTGGTCGGTCTTGAAGTATCACACCAAGCCGGTCGCTCTCCTGGATGTTGACGGCTACTGGGCGCCGCTCATCGCGACGCTCGATCGGGCTGTCGAAGAGGGCTTCTTCCGCGCAGACCACCGCGCGCTGCTCATCGTCGAGTCTGACCCGGTGCGGCTCTACGAGGCGCTCGCTAATTGGCAGGACCCGAACCTCTCGATCGTCTGATCAGGGCGCGGACTCATCGACGCGCTCGATGCCGTCGATCTTCCACTCGCGTCCGAGGCGCAGCTCGGTGGGTGCCGTACCGCCGCCGGGGACGCTCGCGACCCAGCGCCCGTCTCGCTGTTTGAGGAGGGCGCCCATGTCATCCACCAAGACGTCCTCCCTCAGCTCATCACGATCCCAGAGCTGCGCGAAGTCCTCTGCCACAAGGAAGACGAGCGCCTCTTGTCCAAGGACTCCCACGCGCAAGACGGAGCTGCGTCCGCTGGGGTGATCTCTTCGCTCTAGGACCTCTGCTTCGCTGACGGCAGCCTTGAGCCAGGGGTTCTCACGGAACCACTGCTCCCTGAACTCCCTGTAGCTGAGCTGAGACAGGCCGTTGCGACTGCGGAAGCCGCCAGAGAGGGCCCGGTACTCCAATCGAGGGAGGTCTCCTCGGATCCCTGCGCGGAGGGTGTTGAAGGCCTGCTCAGGGCTCCTGAAGCCCAAGTCCATGAGCTCCTCTGCCGACGGGGGGGTGACGCAGGACGCCTGGAGGCTTCCCAGGGACGCTGCGGACAAGAAAAGTGCTCGGGTCAGAGTGGTCACAGTGCCGATCCTAGGCATGGAAACTCCCTATACAACGCTCTCTGTCGACGGCTCGGAACATCGCTCGTATGCTCTCCGTCACTACAAGCTCCCATTACGGGCCGCTTGGGGCCAAAAAAGTCCCATCTTGGTGCCATCAAGCCGCCAAGTAGCGCCGTAGAGGGGAGTCCAAAGATCAAGCTCATCACCTCGCGAAATTGAGGCGCAGACGCAGCCGCCCCGCCGCATCGCTCCCCATCGCCCCGAATCCTCATGAAATCTCACTCCAGCATCTCCAGCCTCCCGATCTTGTCTCTCTGCCTCAGCGTACTCTTCGCGTGCGGGCAGGCGCCTCCGCACGATCACCATCACGATCACGATCATGATCATGAGCATGAGCACGACGAGGAGGATCATGATCATGAAGGTGGCGAAGAGGAGGTGCAGGTCGGCCAGGCCGGCGCGGGTGGTGCCGCAGTAGCGACACCTGCTGAGAACCTCTCGGACCAAGAACGCTTTCAGTCTGAGCTTCGGGCCAAGATGGCTGCTCGTATGCAGCAGCAGAAGGAGCGCAAAGCTGAGCCCTTGAAGGAGCTGCGTGATTCAGAGGGTCACCTCATTGACAAGGATGGCAATCACATCCACCCGGAGGATGACCACGACCACCACCACGAGCACAGCGTCAAGAAGAAGCCGCAAGAGCTGGCGAACAAGCCTCTTCCCGCGACCAACGAGGGCGCGCGCCTTACCTTTGACATCGGCGCCGAGAAGCATGACTTCGGGAACCTCTTGCAGGGCATGGTCGCCGAGCACGAGTTCACACTCCACTCGTCGGGCACTGAGGATCTCATCATCCGCCAGGTCAAGCCGACCTGCGGCTGCACGGTCGCGCAGGTGTACTACGAGGGCCCCCAAGGGGAGCGCCTTGCCTACACCTATGGAAACCCGATCCCCGCAGGCGCCACGGTCTGGGTCCCTGCCAAGCTGCACACCAAGGGGAAGCGCGGGCATCAGAACACGCGCATCAACATCACCTCTACCGATCCGCGCGGCCAGACACAGCTCGGCCTCGAGGCGGACATCGACCCCTTCTTCGTGGTCATGCCCTCCTATCTCAACTTTGGTCAGATCCGTAAGGGCGAGGAGAAGACCCTCGAGCTGCAGATCTCTACCGTCAAGAGTGAGGCGCTCAAGATGACGGTCGAGCCGACCAGCATTCCCGCTGGTGTGACGGTTGACCTGCGGCCCACCGGCGCGGTGACAGAGGAGGGGCGCTCGCCCGCATGGAAGCTCAAGGCGACCGCTGGTCCTGACCTCGTCGAGGGCAACCTCGCGCGCACGCTCATGGTCTTGAGCGATAAAGTGATCGAAGGCGGTAAGCCCAACCCTGACGGCAGCCCCGCTGTCTTCCAGGTCTCCGTGACCCTCTCTGCCAGGGTCGTCGGTCCCTTCTCATTCAACCCGCCTTATATGTCGATGGGGCTCGTGCGCCCTGGCCAGGTGCTCTCGCGGTCCATCCGCCTCACCAGCCATGATCCGGACTTCCCCCTCGCTGAGAACCTGCCCACGGTCTCTGTGAAAGGGATCGCGCCTGCGAACCAGCCCTATCCGGACTGGGTCCACGCTGATCGCTTCACGCCGCGGATCACCCCTGTCCCCGGCGAGAACTCCGTGGACGTCGAGCTGACGTGCCAGGGTATGCCTGAGTCCCTCTCAGGTTCGTTCCGTGGCACCCTGATCCTTGGCCTCACTCATGATGAGAAGAAGGAGCTCGCCATCCCCATTACAGGCGTCTGCAGGGGTGGGGTCGTCCCTCCCAACAGGTCTGCTGGGGGCTGAGAGCGACGCGCAGCTGCGAGGAGCTTTTCAAGGAAGTCGTAGCCTTATGGGCACGCGCGGGTAGGAAATCTGGAGGCTAAGGGGGCGGTCCGATACGCTCCGCTAGAGGACGGCGACGCCCGCCCTCCCTCATCCACTCTCCCTGCCCACGAACGCTCTTGAGCCCTACCCTCGGCGAACTCCTCATTCAGTCTGGCGCCCTCCGGGAAGAGGACCTGAACCAGGCCCTCGGGCAGCAGCGTAACCAGGGCATCACCTTGGCCCAGGCCTTGATCCAAGGCGGCTACGCAGAGGAGAAGGTCGTCATGCGCGCCCTGGCGAAGGAGTCAGGCATGCCCTTCGTCGACCTCGACAAGGGGAGCATCAAGGAGGAGGTGCTTGAGCTGCTGCCGAGCGAGTTCGCCCTCGAGCAGGGCGTCGTGCCGGTCATGCAGAAGGGGGGCAAGCTGGTCGTCGCGATCGACGACCCCGTTAAGCGCCTCCTCGTCGACCAACTCACCTTCGTCGTCGACTCCGAGATCACTTGCGCGCTGGCGACGCCGAGCGCGCTCGCTAAGGCAGTGCGCCTGCACTTCGGAGAGGCGTCTGAGGACGCCGTCGCGTCGAGCATGGGCGCCGACGCAGAGGATGAAGGGGAGGGGCCGATCGTCCGCCTCGTCACTCGCATGTTTGCGGACGCGCTCGAGCTCCGGGCGAGCGACATCCACGTTGAGCCTGGTCACGGCCGCGTGCGCATCCGCTACCGCATCGACGGCGTGCTGAGGGACGTCGCCGAGCACCCTGAGCACCTCGCCACGCCGCTGCTCTCACGCCTCAAGATCATGGCGGCGATGGACATCGCCGAGAAGCGCAAGCCGCAGGACGGCCGCATCGGCTTGGAGATCTCAGGCCGCGCGGTCGACGTGCGCGCCTCTGTTTTGCCCTCGAGTCATGGAGAGTCGATGGTCCTGCGCTTGCTCGACAAGGGCGCGAGCTTGCTAGGCCTGCGCGAGCTGGGCTTCGACGACGAGTCGCATGCGTGGTTCCGCAAGATCATTCAGCGCCCGCACGGTATCTGCCTCGTGACGGGGCCGACGGGCTCAGGTAAGACCACGACGCTCTACGCGGCCTTGAGCGAGCTCAACCGCGCCGACGTGAAGATCATCACGGCCGAGGATCCCGTGGAGTACCACATCCACGGCATCAACCAGGTGCAAGTGAATCAGCGTGTGGGGATGACCTTCTCGAGGATCTTGAAGGCGATGTTGCGCTGCGCCCCGAACGTCATCCTAGTGGGTGAGATTCGGGACTTAGAGACCGCGGAGATCGCGATCCAGGCGGCGCTCACAGGTCACCTTGTGTTCTCGACGGTCCACACGAACAACGCGCCGAGCGCGATCACACGACTGCAGGACCTCGGGGTCGCGCCCTTCCTGGTGTCGGCCTCGATTCAGTCGATCATCGCTCAACGGCTCGTGCGACGACTCTGCACGGAGTGCTCAGAAGAGTACGAACCCAAGCCCGAGGAGATCGCCTCTTTAGGCTTGGATCCCTCTCAAGTGGAGGGGCGCAGCTTCAGGAGGCCGCGCGGCTGCCCAGCATGTGAGGGCTCCGGCTATCGCGGTCGGGTCGCGCTGTTCGAGACCTTAGAGATGGACCCAGACCTGCGCGAGATGACTTTCAGGCAAGAGAGCCTCGAGCGGATCTCAGAGGTCGCGGAGAGATCAGGCAAGCTCCAGGCGCTCGTCGTGGACGGCGCGCGCAAGGTCTTGCAAGGGGTCACGAGTGTGAGCGAGGTCATGCGCGTGACGCGCACTGGCGTCGAGGAGCCGATCTGATGAGGAGACTTTCATCGTGTTGAACGCAAGAGAGCTTATGGGGCTGACGATCGAGCGGGGCGCGAGCGACCTGCACCTGAACCCGGGCCGCGCGCCTGTAGGGAGGCTCGACGGCAAGCTCGTCGCGCTCGTCGACGAGGTGCTCGATGAGGCTGGGGCTGAAGCTCTGGCGAAAGAGCTCTGCAACGACGAGCAGTGGGAGGAGCTCAACAGCGTCGGCTCCACGGACTTCGGCATCGCTCATGGAGACGGAAACCGCTTCCGCGCGAGCGTCTTCCGTCAGCGCGGCCGCTACTCAGCTGTCTTACGCCTCATCCCTTCGGAGCTCTTGAGCTTCGATCAAATCGGCGTGCCTGAGGCGGTGCAGGAGCTCTTGAGCTCGCCGCGCGGGCTGATCCTCGTCACGGGCCCAACGGGCTCTGGTAAGACGACGACTCTCGCGACCCTGATCGATTGGATCAACGAGAACTCTGAGCGGCACATCGTCACTATCGAAGATCCGATCGAGTACTACCACTCCCACAAGCAGGGCCTCGTCACCCAGCGTGAGGTCGGCAGTGACGTGCCTGACTTCCCTGAGGCGATGCGCCGCGTCTTGAGGCAGGACCCGGACGTGATCCTGCTCGGCGAGATGCGCGACCTCGAGACCATCTCAGCCGCCATCACGGCCGCGGAGACCGGTCACCTCGTCTTCGGCACCCTCCACACAACCGGTAGCGCCCGCACGGTGAACCGGATCATCGACGCGTTTCCGGCGAATCAGCAGGAGCAGATCCGCGCCCAGCTCTCGGTCTCCTTGATCGCTGTCGTGAGTCAGGTGCTCTTGCCGAAGAAGAGCGGCTCTGGTCGTGTCGCTGCCTTCGAGGTCATGCTCATGACGCCGGCCGTGGGGAACCTCGTGCGCAAGAACGAGACCAATAAGATCCAGTCGACGATCCAGACCTCCCGCCGCATGGGGATGGTCACCCTCGACGACTACCTGCTCGAGCTCGTTCGCGAGGGGACGATCTCTCCCAAGGTGGCGCTCGACGCTGCGCAAGACAGGGCTGATATGGAGGCGCGCCTTTGAGCGAAGAGGCGAGCAAGGGGCGCCGGCTTCTCGGCCAGATCCTCAAGGCCCGTAAGGTCCTCGGGGAGGGACAGGTGCAGGAGGCCCTCGACACCCAGCGGGAGCAGGGCGGGCTCTTCGGCCAATGCCTTGTCGCGCTCGGGCACGCGACAAGTGCAGACGTGGCTATGGCCCTCGCGGAGCAGGCCGGCCTAGAGACCGTGGACCTTGAGACCACAGAGCCGACTGCAGAGGCCCTCGAGCGGGTGGACGCCTCAACGGCTCACACCTTCGGGGTCCTGCCCCTCCGCTTGGAGGGTGACACGCTGGTGCTTGCGATCGGCGACCCCTTGAACACAGCGGTCCTAGAGGACCTCTCCTTCTCTACCGGGATGCCAGTGCGCGGCGTGGTGGGGGATGCCACGAAGCTCTCAGAGTGGGTGGAGGAGCTCTATGGAGCCGAGGAGAGCCTCTCTGATGTGATCGCCGACGCTGCCGCCTCGGTCACAGACCACGACGCAGAGGCAGCGGCTGCGAGCCAGCCAGTCGTTCGTCTCCTCAACTCAATTCTGCACCGCGCGATCCGTGATCGCGCGAGCGACGTGCACTTCGAGACCTTCGAGGGAGCCTTCAGGATCCGCTATCGCGTAGACGGCGCGCTCTACGAGGTTGAGTCTCCGCCGCCGCACTTGGCCCTCCCGCTCGTCAGCAGGGTGAAGGTCATGAGCAACCTCGACATCACCGAAGTTCGCGTCCCTCAGGACGGTCGAATCGAGCTCTCGATTGATGGTCGGCCCGTCGATCTCCGTGTCGCGACGCTCCCGTCGATCTCCGGCGAGGGCTGCGTGCTACGAATCCTCGACCGCTCTTCGGTCAACCTAGACTTGCGCGCGCTCGGGCTTCAGCAGCGCGAAGAGCAGATCTTGCGCGATCTCGTCGAGCTCCCGCATGGCATCGTCCTCATCACGGGGCCTACAGGCTCGGGTAAGACCACGACGCTCTACGCGATGTTGCAGGAGGCGAACTCGCCAGACCTCAAGGTCATCACGACGGAGGATCCCGTTGAGTACGAGATCGAGGGCATCGTCCAGGTCCCTGTGAACCATGAGATCGGGGTCACCTATGCATCGGTGCTGCGCACGATTCTGCGTCAAGATCCAGACAAGATCCTGGTCGGGGAGATTCGTGACGAGGAGACCGCCTCGGTAGCTGTTGAGGCCAGCCTCACAGGCCACACGGTGTTCTCGACGATCCACACGAACGACGCGCCTAGCACGATCACTCGCCTCGTCGACATGGGCATCCAACCCTTCCTCATCTCTGCGACCCTGGAAGCGGTGGTGGCCCAGCGCCTGGTGCGGCGCATCTGCCCCAACTGTAGGGAGGCATACCAGCCGGACGAGGATCTCTTGCGCGAGCTCGGCCCTGACGGGGCGCAGTTTGAGGGCGCGACCCTCTACTACGGTAAGGGCTGCGACGAGTGCCACCACACAGGCTACCGCGGACGTATGGGCATCTTTGAGGTCCTGCGCGTCGACGCTGGCATCAAGCGCTCGATCCTCAGCGGGGGCTCTTCCAATGAGCTCAGAGACGCGGCGCGGGCCTCTGGGATGCGCTCTCTGAGAGAGTCTGGTCTGAACGCGGTCCTTGAAGGGGTCACGACGATCGAGGAGGTCCTCAGGGAGACGATCGTCTAGGGCGCGCGCAGGCCGCGGCCTCTGATAGGCTGCAGGGCTGCGGCGCACGCAGAGGCGCGGCGAATCAAGATGGCTAAGAAGATCAAGAGGACGGCAGCAGCGCCGGAGCAGAGCGCCGGCGGCGCGAAGGGGGGCGGTCAGGCTCGCGAGAAGCGAAAGCGCGGTCGCGTCGCCCCGCAGATCGTCAACGACTTCACGATTCAGCTCGCGACCCTCTCCGAGGCGGGGATCCCCGTCGTGAAGGCCCTCACGATCCTCGAGGGGCAGACTCGACCTGGGCCCTTTAAGTATGTGCTGCAAGACGTCGTCGACGACGTCTCAGGCGGCACGCCCCTCTCTGAGGCCTTGGCCAAGCACGACCCGGTCTTTGACAGCCTCTACTCCAGCATGGTCCGCGCCGGCGAGGCGGGCGGGATCCTCGACACGGTGCTGACGCGACTCGCGACCTTCCGCGAGAAGGCAGCCGCGATCAAGGCGACCGTGCGTGGGGCGATGATCTATCCGGCGGTGATCTTGACGGTCGCGGTGGGCGTGATCGCCGCGGTCATCACCTGGGTCATTCCGAAGTTCCGCGAGATCTTCGACTCCTTCGGCGTCGACCTCCCCGGCTCAACCCAGACCCTGCTCTCTATCTCTGACGCCTGCGTCAACTACTGGTACCTGGTCTTTGGCCTGCCGATCGTCTTCGTTCTCTTGCACTTGACCGCGATGCGACGTGGCGGTGCCTATCGCTTCAAGATGCATGGGCTGCTGTTGAAGATCCCTGGCCTCGGGCCGGTCCTCTCTCACTCCATCGTCGCAGGCTTCGCGAGGACCTTCGGCACCCTGATCCAAGCGGGTGTCCCTCACCTCGACGGGCTGTCCATCGTGCGCGACACCACGGCGAACGACGTCCTAGCAGACGCGATCGAGGACATTCGGCGCGTCGTCCGCGAGGGCGACGGCCTCGCCCGGCCTATGGGGGAGACGGGCCTCTTCGACGACCTCGTCGTGAATATGGTCGACGTGGGAGAGGAGACGGGAGAGCTAGATCGGATGCTCTTGAAGGTCGCAGACGCCTATGAGGTGCAGGTAGACCGCACGATCGACTCATTCTTCAAGCTCCTCGAGCCCGCGCTCCTCATCATGATCGCTGGTGTCGTAGGATTTATCGTGGTGGCCTTGTTCATGCCCCTCATGGAGATCATGAGCCAGCTGGGCAGCGCGTAGGTGACCGACCGATCATGAACCCACGAATCCAGAGCGCCCCTCCAACGCCAGCTCTCCTGCAGAGGAGGCCTCGATGAGGCTCTCTCTAGGCTTACGTGTGCTCTTCTTGGTCACGTTGGTGAATACAGCTGTCTTCGGAGCGGGGCTGACCTTCCTCGCGGGGGGCATAGCCTCTGAGCGTGAAGAGCAGTCTGGGCGTTTTGGAGAGCTCCTCCTCTACACCTTGCAGGCGACGATCAACCCAGAGGGCGAGCTGAAGGTCGCTTCCATCTTGGAGTGGCCTTGGTGGGGAGAGTTCTCGGATGCGATCCTGGTCGACCGGCAGCTCGGACGGGTCGGAGCAGGTGAGCTCGTCGCTAGGGGTGTACACCTGAACCCTGTGGGCGCAGCGCACCGGAAGGCCAACTTCGATCACGCCAGCGTCATGGGCTCGATCGCCGCCTCCATGGAGGCAGAGGCCCGGGTCGACGCGGCTCAGGGCGTGGCGATCCCGATCTATGATCCGAGCGGCTCAGTATGGGGCGGGTGCTGGTTCCAGCTCCCTGCCGGCGCAAGTACTGGCGAGCTCGGGATGGGACTATTGCCTTGGTTCTTAGGCAGCACGCTCCTACTCACTCTCGTGACCTTCTGGGTCTTGAGACGTAACGTGCTGCAGCCAGTGGAGGACTTGGCCGCTGCTTCTGCGCGCCTCTCCGGAGGGGACCTTGAGGTCCGCTTAGAGACGCCGCCTCACACAGATGAGATTGGGGACTTGGTGAGGGGCTTCAATGAGATGGCGGGTGAGGTGGCGCGGGCCCGCGCACACCTCGAAGATGTCGCTGCAGATGAGCGCCGGAAGGCGCGTACAGCAGAGGAGGCGGCAATGACCCAGCGCAGGCTCGCGGCGATGGGAGAGCTCGCTGCGGGCATCGCCCATGAGATCAACAATCCGCTCGGTGGGATGCGTAACGCGGTCGAGGCTCTCGAGCGCGGAGAGCTCCCAGAGGAGCGCAGGGAGCGTTACCTAGAGCTTGTCGACAGCGGGCTCTCGCGCATCCAGGGCATCGTCGGAAAGCTTCTGCGCTTCACGCCGCGCGAGACTCTCTCGGAGCAGGTCTTCTCCTTCGTTGAGGCTGCGCGAGACGCGGTCGCGCTCGTTGAGCACCGAGCCAGCGCCCAAGGTGTTGAGCTTGTCCTCGACCTCGGGTCTGTAGAGGCAGGACGTGTCCGTGGCGACCAGAGCGAGATAGGCCAGGCAGCGCTGAACCTGCTCCAGAACGCCCTCGATGCCCACGAGGAGAGCGCAGAAGGAGCCGCTCCTAAGGTGGAGGTCTCGCTGAGGTCTGAGGGGGAGGAGCTGATCTTGAGCGTCAGAGACAACGGCCCGGGGGTGGAGCCAGAGCGCCTCGGCCGCCTCACAGACCTCTTCCACACATCAAAAGAGGTCGGCCGCGGTACAGGGCTCGGCCTGCCCCTCGCCTTGCACGTCGCGAGCGCGCACGGCGGTCGGCTGCTCCTCTCGAGCCCTCCTAGCGAGGGCTTCCATGCTGAGCTGTGCCTGCCCAAGGCGAAGGAAGAGAGCTGATGGACACGCAGCCGCTCCTCTGGCTCCTCTTAGGGAGCCTGCTCGTCATCTCAGGCTCCTTCAGCGCTTCTGAGACGGCGCTCTTCAGGCTCTCAAGCGATCAGCGCGCGCTCGCGCCTCAGCGCGTCAAGAACCTCCTGTCTCAGCCGCGGGAGCTCCTCGTCTCCATCCTCCTTGGCAACCTGGTCACGAACCTCTTCTACTTCTCTTTCGCGACGCGCTTGGATTTCGTCTCGGAGGACTCTGTCTGGGCTGGGCTCGTGGTGCTCCTCATGCTCTTGGTCTTCGGTGAGATCCTGCCGAAGACCCTCGCGCTGCGGGCGCCGACCCGAGTGGTCCTCTTTACGGGGCTCCCTCTCACAGTCTTCGTGCGCATGACTCGTCCGTTGAGGAAGAGCATCCTCGGCTTCCTCGAGCTCGGTCGACGTGTGCTAGGACAGTCGGAGTCAGAGGAGGACTCTCTGACTCCAGAGATCTTGGACGAGGTCCTGAGTCGCGCGGGTGAGGTCGGGGAGCTGGACCGCATCGAAGCTGAGGTCCTCTCCGAGATCGTCGAGCTCGCAGGCACCCGCGTCCGAGAGATCATGACGCCGCGCGTCGACATGCTCTTTTTGGATGTGCAGGACGAAGACTACAGCGACAAGGTCCGCGCCGCGGTGGACGCGCGTTTGCCTCGCCTGCCGGTCGTGGATGGCGACGCGGACCACGTCATCGGCTGTGTGCGAGTGAAAGATCTCTTGAAGAGCCCGGGGCGTGCGGTGGCTCAGTCGACCATGCCTATTAAGTTCGTCCCGGAGGTCGCGGGGGTGCTCGACCTCTTAGCGGAGTTTAAGCGCGACCGGGCAGCAGAGGCGGTCGTCGTCGATGAGTGGGGCGGGACGGCTGGAGTCGTCACGGTAGAGGACATCTTTGAGGAGCTCGTGGGAGAGCTGCGGACCGAAGGGGAGGACCGCGAGCACCCTGTCGTGCCGCTCGGCGAGGGTAAGTATCGGGTCGCTGGAAACCTCGCCATCCGAGATTGGAACCTCCACTTTGGGCAGCGCGTCGTGCCTACAGAGTTCGAGACTGTCGGCGGCATGGTGACGGCCGTCTTGGGTCGCATCCCGCGCGTCGGTGACAGCGTCCGCGTCGGACCGCTCGTGTGCGAGGTCTCCGACGCTCGCGGTCGTCGCGTCGTCGCGGTGGACCTGCACGTGGCCACCGGGGAGGAGTCAGCATGATCTGGGTCATCCTCCTCGTCGCGCTCTTCGCGAGCGCTGTCTTCTCAGGCAGCGAGACGGGCCTCTATCGGCTCTCTCAAGCGAGGCTTGAGGTGGACGCGCGCGCAGGGCGTCGCTCAGCGAAGCTCCTGCGCTACCTCGTCCGCCACGAGTCAGCTGTGCTTGTGACGATCCTCGTGGGGAACAACATCGCTCTGGAGATCCTTACATGGCGGGCTAAGGAGCTCGGCGGAGGCAGCGAGGAGGGCTTCAGCGAGGAGTTCTTGGTCGCCCTCATCCTCACGCCGATCGTGTTCTTCCTCGGGGAGGCCCTGCCCAAGGACCTCTTCCGTCGCAGGCCTCACGCCACGATGGCTTGGACAGCAGACTTTCTCCTGATTGCGCGCTTCCTCCTGTGGCCGGCCGAGCGCGTGCTCTCGCTCATCAGCAAGGTCTCCGGAGTCCTGTTCGGGCTCAAGGGTGAGGAGCGAGAGAGCGTCGGCACGCGCGAGTCTGTCGAGCGCTTGCTCCAAGAGGGAGCACTGCTCGGCGCCCTCGAGCCGCGGGCTGAGGAGCTTGCGCGTAACGCCCTCGAGCTACGTGGCGTGCCGCTTGAGCGGGTGATGACGCCATGGGAGAGGGTCGTACGGGTCAGCACAGAGGCTGAGGCCTCCAATCTACGTGAGCAAGTGGGGGAATCTCAGTACTCCCGCGTGCCGGTCGCTGACGCTGAAGGCGTGGTCCAAGGCTACCTACACCAGCTAGAGGTCCTCGGCGACTCGGATCCGTCGAAGCCCCTCTCACACTTGCGTGAGGTCCTCTGCCTGCCGGCGGGGACGCCCGTAGACAAAGCTCTAGCTCGGCTGCGCATGCGCGGGGTCAGGATGGCTATCGTGGGTACACCTGAGGCGCCGCTCGGCCTGGTGGCCCTGAAAGACCTTCTAGAGGAGATCTCCGGAGATCTAGGGAGCTGGTGATGGAATCTCACGACTTGGCCGCAACCTCCTGCCCCGAGTAGGATATTTGACCTCGTGCGAGCCGGTATGGCCCGCGCAACCCCAACGGGAGCACACCCTCTTACGCTATGACTGAGCCCATCACCCAACCTGCGAGGACGCTCGGTGTCCTGATCGCTGGAGCCCTGCTGGCTGCTCTAGGCTTCGCCCTAGGGCAAGACGGCGGTCTCCCTGGAGGCCAAACGGTCGCCTTCCAGAGCCCCGGTGGGGCGACCGCAGACTCCAACGGGAGCATGATCGCGGTCACGGGCACGGACATGACGGGCGCGATGGTGCTCTACGTGATCGACACGGAGAGCAAGCACCTCGCCGTCTATCAGGCCTCTGCGGGTGCCAAGAGCTCCCAAGGCATCCGCCTAGTGGCTGCCCGCCGGATCGGGCTCGACCTCGAGCTCGACGGCTACAATGACAAGTCGGAGCACTCATATAAGGCGCTCCGAGACATGTTTGGCCCCGCCGCTGAGGAGGATTCCTGAGCGCGGAGCCGTTCCTTTGGACCGAACTCGCTGTTTGTCGTTACACTAATCGGCAGGTACACAGGTCCCCAGACCTCTTCTCAACCATCCCCCCAGACCCACATTCCAGGAGATCTCTCCGTGGCCGACGACCAGTTCCTTAGCTTCGAAGACGCCCTCGATCAGCTCCGCCTGCAAGAGGAGGAGCTCAAGCGCCTCGTCTCAGAAGGCGAAATTCGTGCCTTCCGTGAAGGCGACACCATGAAGCTCCGTGCGCAGGACGTCGAGACGCTCCGCTCTGAGCTCACCGGCGACGTCGACGCTGGCGCAAGTGAAGAGATCGTCTTCGAGGACGACGTAGACATGGCTGACGAGGCCGGGATGGCTACTGAGGAGATCGCCGACGTCGAGACCATCCTCCAGGAAGATGACGACGTTGAAGAGATCGAGCTCGAGGAAGAGGAGGCCGCCCCGGTGACCGATACGGCGGTCCGTAAGCGTCCGAGCCGCGCTGCAGCTGCAGCTGCTGTGGAAGAGGACGAGGTCGAGCCCGGCTGGGTGAAGGGCTTCCTGGTCGTGACCAGCGTGGTGATGATCCTCGGCATCCCGGTCGTGATGGCGGTGGCCAACGATCAGATCTCTGGTCTCGCCCGCCCGATCGCGCAGATCTTCGACTTCGACAAGGTCTTGCCCGGCTCTAACTAGTGGCGACAGATCGCTCTCGCTCCCGCCATGAGCAGGGGTGAGCCTTTGAAGCGCGCAGCTCCTAAGCCAGGTGCTGCGCGCTTGGCTTTTTCTAGGGAGTCGGGCGCCAAGGGCTCGGGCCTTAGCCCTTGGAGGGGCAGCCTGTCTCTACGCGGGGTGTGGGAATGTCCAAGGATTCCCCCGGAGTGGAGGTGGAACAGGCCTCTCGGAATTCCTAATCTCGCCTGTGCCCACGGGGTGTAGCTCTCTCGAGCTCCACCTCCAGGAGCTCAAGTACTTCCGCACGTCTGCAGCTTAGCTGACTCGACAACTGGGAGTGTTTCCACAAGCCTCTGATTCCAGCAACACGCCGAACCAGCATGAAGATGAACCACAAGCACGTGGCACCCGCCGCCCTCGCCCTCGCTCTCGTGAGCGGGTCTTGCGTCTCCCAGGAAGAGTATGACGAGGCCGTAGACCTCGCGCGCCATTACCAGGCGCGGCTCCATGACCTCGAGCAGGATCACCTGATGCTCGAGATGAAGACCGAAGACCTCGAGACAGACCTCCTCAGCGCTGGCGGCGAGCCCGTCCCGGCGAGTTATACAGCGATGGAGGCCGAGCTTGAGCGCCTGCGCGCGGAGCTCGACAAGATGGGAGAGAACCCCGATGACATCTCCTTTTATTCGTTCAACGACGGCAGCTACCTGATCCGAGTTCAGGATCAGGTCCTCTTTGACTCCGGCTCCGCGGAGATCAACGAGGATGGCAAGAAGGCGCTCGTCGAGGTCTGCGCTCAGATCACCGGGAACCCTCACGGTAGGATCTGGGTCCGTGGTCACACCGACAACGACCCGGTGAAGCGTCCCGCTACCCTAGAAAAGTTCCCCCACGGGAACTTGCAGCTCTCCGCGGCGCGAGCCGTCGAGGTCGCGATGGTCATGATCTCTGATGGTAAGGTCGGCGCGGATGACATCTCTGTCATGGGCTTTGGCGAGCACATGCCCTTGAAGGAGAACAACAGCGCCGACAACAAGCGCTTCAACCGCCGAGTCGAGATCTACGTCTCCAGCGGAGAGTAGTGAGGCGCGTGCGAAGTGCGGTCCGCTAAGGGCCGCGTTCTAAGCGCGCACATGGCTTTGGAAAACGCGGCGAGGAGTGACGGCAGAGTCCTCCTCGCCGCGGCTCTGTTTTCGCTCTCGCTCCAGGCTTGCGGCGGACCGAGCGCTGAGGAGGAGCACGCTCTTGCGCGGCTCGAGCGCTTGGTCTTTGTACCGCCAGGCGTCTGCAGCTTAGGGACCACGGGCTTCGACTGCTCAAACTCGGAGGCGCTCCTCGTCGACCGCTACGAGGTCACAAGGGGGGAGTGGCTGGCGCACCTCGCGGCCGCTCCTGGAGCTGCGAAGGGCCCCGGCATGCGCGTCTGGGGGCGCTGGCAGGAGGGCACTGAGACCCTGCCAGCGACCTTCATGACTCAGGAGGAGGCGTCGGAGCTCGCGGATGGAGAGGGGATGAGGCTCCTCACGCAGCGCGAGTGGATGAGGATCTCTGCGGGGACCCGCGCGCAGCCTTGGCCGTGGGGGACCTCCCCGGCTAGGTCGGTCGCGAATACGCTCGACCTTGGACTCCACGGCCCCCTCGGGGTGGGTACCTTTGAAGGGGGGGCGACCCCCTCAGGCGTCTACGACCTCATCGGGAATGCGCGCGAGTGGGTCACGGTAGAGCAGCTTGGGGTCTCTCAGGTCTCTCCGGCTGCCGCGATGGGGGGCTCTTGGCTCTCTCATCAAGAGCCGCTCTTCGACTTCAAGAGCGCCACTCAGGCCGGGTCGCAGGTCTTTGGTTTGCGGATCGCCTCGCTCGAAGTAGACGCACGGCACCGCTCCATCGATCTGGGCTTTCGCCTCGTAGCGAACGCGAAGGAGTACTTACGCCGCGTCGTGCAGACCTGTGGCTTGAGCCAGGCGACGCGGGCGCGCGCGCGCGCTGTGGGCGCGCGCTGGGGGCAGCCAGCGATCGAGCTCTTGCGTGAGCTCTCCGGAGAGGGGGAGGTCATCGTTTGGATCTTGGAGGGAGCGGAGCAGTGAGCGGTGTGGATGGAGCCAACGAAGGCCCTCTGAGAGGCGTAGAGTGGAGCAGCTGGCAAGTTCGGCTGCGAGCTGCAGGCTTCCATCCGTCCAAACGCCTCGGTCAGAACTTCCTCCTCGATACAAACCTCTTGGAGGCCATCGCTAGAGATGCAGGTGTCGGACCTGGTGATCACGTGATCGAAGTGGGGACGGGCCTTGGTTTCTTGACGCGCGCGCTTGTAGCGACCGGGGCCACCGTCACCTCAATCGAAGTGGATCACAGACTCCACGAGCTCGTGAGCGAGGACCTGGGAGCCCTCGATGGCCTGACGCTGCTCCGTGCGGACGCACTGAATGGAAAGCACGCACTCTCCTCTGAGCTCCTCTCTGCAATCCCTCACGCGGGTCCCTGGCACCTCGTCGGAAACCTGCCCTACTCGATCAGTGGTCCGCTCCTCGCAGAGTGTGCTCGGGCGGAGACTCCCCCGAAGTCGATGACCGTGCTGATTCAAAGAGAGATGGCGCTGCGCGCGGCGGCGACAGTCGGCGAGGAGGGCTGGGGCCTCCTCGGGATGCGCCTCCAGCTCTCTTACGTAGTGAGGCACCTGCGCGTCGTTGGGGGCGCGCATTTCCGGCCTCGGCCAAAGGTAGAGAGCAGCTTGATTCAGCTCGAGCGCAGGCCGGACGCCCCCTCAGCATCTCTCCAAGAAGCGGTCGTCAGGCTCTCGAGTGCGCTCTTCACGCGGCGTAAGCAGGTCGTCCGGCGGGTCTTGGGCGACGTGATGGGGGGCAAGGAGCGCGCGGCTGCTGTCCTTGAGGAGGCTGCGGTGGCCCCTGAGGCCCGTGTAGAGGGCCTCAGCGAGGCGGATTGGCTAGCCCTCGCTTCGCTTAGCGCGTGGGACGAGCTCGCCTAAGCCTCGTCCTGAGAAGAAAAGACCTGCTTTCCAGGTGAAGATGGCCTGTGACTCTTCCCGGTGGTAGTCTATGAGCAACGGCGACATATTCACTCAAACGAGCGAACCAGGCGGGAGAGGTCTTAAATGAGCGTTGCCAGGCGCTCCTCCACGCTCTACGGGTGATCGAAGCAAGGCATAGGCCCCCTGATTCGTCCAAGAGCCAGCGCGAAACATCGACGGCGGCGCGGCTGGACGCAGGGCTCTTAGAGCGGTCCTTGCTCGTTTCGTGGATGTTTTGCGCACATTTCGTGTGAAAAGCGTCCAAAAAGGCGGGATTAGCTGCCCAGCTGACCCCAAATCGGACCTCAAACAAAGTCTGAACAACCCCACAGACTTTCCCCTCACAACTTTTCTCACTAGGAAGCGTAGAGAACACAGGCGATTCACTGCCCCAGACCTCCTCTAGGTTGCGGATACCTGCACTCCAAGGCGCCTTCCACTGCTCCCACACTCCTCCCTTGCCTGACCACGACTTCAAACGCGCGATCGAAGAGATCAAGTTGCGCGCACCGATCGAAGAGATCGTGCGCCAGCGTGTGCCTGAGTTGAAGCGCAAGGGGAAGCTCTATGAGGCTTGCTGCCCCTTCCACGAAGAGAAGACTCCCTCCTTTAAGGTGGACCCCTCTCGGGGCACCTGGCGCTGCTTCGGCGCCTGCGGAGAGGGGGGGGACGTGCTCTCCTTCGTGATGACTAGCTATGGGATGGGCTTCATCGAAGCGGCGAAGTTCCTCGGCAGTCAGGTCGGTGTCGAGCTGCCGAGTTCTGGCGGGTCGAAGCGTGACACCAGCGAGCATGAGCTCGGCTTGGATGTCTTGAAGCGCGCTGCTGCCTTCTATCGTGAGCGACTGAAGGACCCCGAAGCTCAAGCTGCGCGGGACTACCTTGCCGAGCGCGGCTTTGACCAAGAGACCTCTCACTCCTTCGGGCTCGGCTGGGCGCCAGCGTCTGGGGATGCCCTCGTAGCGGCTACCCGCGCAAAGGGTGTGCCTTTTGGGATCCTCGAAAAGACTGGGCTAGCTAGAAAGAACGAGCGGGGGCCGTACGACTTCTTCAGAGGTCGTCTGATGTTCCCCATTCGTGATCTACAGGGGCGCACCGTTGGCTTTGGCGCGCGACGCCTCAGCGACGGCCCTGACGATGGGCCTAAGTACATCAACTCCCCGGAGACCCCGTGGTTCGACAAGCGCTCCCTCATCTACGGCTTCGACCTCGCTCATTTGGAGGCGCGAAAGGCTGGTCAGGTGATCCTGATGGAGGGATACACCGACGTCATCGCAGCGCATCAGCAGGGGCTGAAGAATGTCGCCGCTGTCCTCGGCACCTCAACGACGGATAAACACGCGAAGCTGCTTCACCGCGCTAGCGCGAAGCGTGTCAGCCTCATCTTTGACGGCGACGCCGCTGGCCGCGAAGCAGCCTTTCGTGCCCTCGCAGGGCTCCTCCCAGAGTCCTATGAGTTGGAGGTGATGCAGCCTGAAGGTGGGCAAGATCCGTGCGACATGCTCATGGGCGAGGGCTTGGAGGGCTTCCAGCGTGCCCTCGAAGAGGCGACGCCATGGTTTGAGTTCGCCTGCGGAGGCTTGGAGGGTCTGGAAGGTAACGCGCTCTCCCAAGCAGTCGATCGCGTGCTCGCCTTGATCCTCAAGGTGAAGGCCCCGGTACATCGTGAGGACCTGATGCGGCGTCTCGCGGAGCGCCTCAAGATGTCGCCTGAGGTCCTCAAGGCACAGCTGGCTCTCACTCCTGAGGCTCGCATAGAGGCCCGCAAGAAGCAGCAAGCCCGCATCCAAGGCCAGGCAGAGGGACACAGCCCTTCGCCGCAGGAGGCTGAAGAGACTGCCCCGGTTGAGGCAAGGATCAACCCTAAGGTGCGGCAAGCATGGGGAGAGATGGTGGGTGCGCTCATGTTAGACCCGAGTCTGATCCCCATGGCAGGTGACTGGATGGGCCGATGCCCTTCCTCCGACATTCATCGCATCCTGGAGGTTATCTCCGGGTTGAGCGAAGACCTCGACGCAGACATCCACGAGGGATCCGTCCTGACAGGCCTCGGCGATGACGAGGAGGCCCGCGCTTTGGTCGGCAAGATCGTGGAGCACGCTGAGCGTAGTGACAGCCCACGCATCCTGTTTGACTGCGCGCTCTACTCCCTCAAGCGCGCTGCGCTCGAGCTTGAGCGCGCTGACGTCCAAGAACGACTCACCACCGAAGAAGACTTAGATCACTCTGAGCGGACCGAACTGATGCAGCGACACATGGCCCTTCAGGCTGAGCTGCAGAAACTGAACCCGAACGCTGGGGCACCCGCCCCTAGCCACTGAGCTCCACAAACCTCCTCCTCCCCCCCCTGAAACGACTATGAGCACGAAGATAGACGACACCATCAAGTCCCTCATCGATGAGGGTCGTAAGGCCGGCTTCCTGACCGTCAGCGGTATGACAAAGCTGATGGAGGACCAGTTCGTCCCCCTCGACCAAATGGATCAGGTGTTCTTCGCCCTCGATGAAGCTGGGATCGACGTCGTGGAAGACGACGACGTGGACACCTCTGATAAGGACGCGATCTCGATCAAGGCCGGAGACGGGCTCATGGGCAAGTCCAAGGAGCCCGTTAAAAAGAAGGCGTCAAAGAAGGCCGCAGAGAAGACGGTCAAGGCAGATATGCCTGAGAAGATCGACGACCCGGTGCGGATGTACCTCACGCAGATGGGGGAGATCCCGCTCCTTACGCGTCCCGAGGAGATCTACCTAGCGAAGACGATCGAGATCACTCGGAAGCGCTTCCGCAAGAAGGCGATGGGCTCCGGCTTCTGTATGGATGAGTCCGTCGCGACTGTCGAGCTCGTGCAGGAGGGCAAGCTCGCGTTTGACCGGACCCTCAAGGTTAACCCGAACCCCAAGGCTGACGACGACCCCAAGATCGTCGAGACCCTCGGGAAGCAGTTCCTAGCAAAGCGCCTGCCGGTCAACATGGACACGATCCGGACGCTACTAGAGAACATCCGGACGGAGTACGTCCCGCTTCAGAGCGCTCGCCTCTCGAAGGCGGACCGCGCCAAGCAGCTGGAGAAGGTCCAGAACATCCGGCGTAAGCTCGTCATCCTCCTCGAGGAGTGCCACCTGCAGATCAAGAAGGTTCACCCTTACTTGGAGCTCTTGGAGGAGCGCTATCGTGAGATGCGCTCCATTCAGCGTCGTCTCGCTAACCTGAAGCAGGCCAACGACAACCCGGCTGCGATCAAAGAGCTTCAAGAGCAGCTCGATGGCCTAGAGCTTGAGGCGCTAGAGCCCACCGAGCGCTTGGGGCGTCGCTGCCAGCAGATCCGACTTCACAATGACGAATACGAGGAGGCCAAGCGAAAGCTCTCAAGCGGCAACCTGCGACTCGTCGTCTCGATCGCCAAGAAGTATCGCAACCGCGGTCTCTCCTTCCTCGACCTCATCCAAGAGGGCAACACCGGCCTGATGAAGGCGGTCGAGAAGTACGAGTATCGCCGGGGTTACAAATTCTCAACCTACGCGACCTGGTGGATCCGCCAGGCGATCACCCGCTCGATCGCAGATCAGGCCCGGACCATCCGGATCCCTGTTCACATGATCGAGACCATGAGCAAGCTTCGGAACGTCTCCAAGCGACTCCTGCAGCTGAAGGGCCGTGAGCCCAGCGTGGAGGAGATCGCTGAGGCCAGCGGGATCACCGTGGAAGAGGCGAAGCGCGTCATGAAGATCAGCAAGCACCCCATCAGCCTAGACCGGCCGATCGGCGACTCTGAGGACAGCTACTTCGGTGACTTCATCGAGGACGAGTCGGCCGAGAGCCCGATGCAGACGGCGGGCCAGGAGATGCTCAAGGAGCGCATCGACGACGTCCTCAAGACGCTCACCTTCCGTGAGCGAGAGATCGTCAAGCTCCGCTATGGCATCGGAGACGGCTACACCTACACCCTCGAGGAGGTGGGGCGGATCTTCCGCGTGACCCGTGAGCGGGTGCGTCAGATCGAGGCTAAGGCGGTTCGTAAGCTCCGCCACCCTGTCCGCGCCCGTCAGCTGGCGAGCTTCCTCGACGGAGTCACTGTCCCCGAGACCGAGGAGTAGAGTCCTCCTTTTTGGTGGGATGGGGCTGCGGCTCTCCTCCCAACAGCCCATCGCGGAGTCGCCGAGGGATCGGCGGCCCCGCGACTCTTTTGGAGATTTTACCTCCGACAGTGAGACTTCCTGACTTGGTCCCTTGCTCCTTGATACGAGGGCAGTAGAATTCTCGGCTTCGATGACGCTCGCAAACACGCCGATGCAGGAAACAATAAGCACCCTCTGGGGGATTCAAGAGATCGACCGAGACCTGTTCAGGGTCGAGGAGGAACTCAAACGCCTCCCCGCGGAGCGGGCGGCGCGAGCGAAGAAGCTCGAGGATCTGAAGGCTCGGATCCAAGCTGTCAAAGATGAAAGGAATGGGCTCGAAATTCGCGTGCGCGAGATCGAGAACCAGTCGATCACACAGCGTCAGCGTATCCGCAAGCTCGAGGAGGAGAGCGGAGGCTCGCGCGACATGGCGATCGTCGAGGCTTGTCGTTACGAGGTGCGCGAGCTCCAGCGGGAGATCAAGCACAGCGAGCGGATCTGCGTCGAGATGATGTTGGAGAGCGAGCAGAAGGTCGAAGACCTCAAGGCCAGCGAGGAACAGCTCGCCATCGAGGAAGGGCACTTCGCTGAGCTCAGCGAGGGAATCGACCGTGAGATCGCTGAAGCGGAGGGGCGCAAGAGTGAGCTTGAGAGCACTCGCTCCGAGCGTCTCAGCGGGGATGTCGACCCTGAGGCCTTGAACCTCTACAACCGCCTACTCAGCGCGCGTGAGGGGCAGGCTATGGCGAGGGTTGAATCGCAGGTCTGCCAGGCGTGCTACATGTCCATTCCGCCGAACTTGAATGTCCAACTCGCGAGGGGGAACAAGGTCATCCAGTGCCCCTCCTGCGATCGGATCCTCTTCCGTATCTGAGCTGCGCTTGAGGGCTTAGGCCTTCGCGCTCTCGGTGAAGAACGGCGCAGGAGCGCCCTCGCAGAGCGAGCCTTGACGGGACCCTCGCGCCTCGAGCTCTCGCGTGAGCATTGACCTGACTGCGTTCTTGCTCACCTCCCACTGCGGGGCGAGGAGCTTCTCGGGGGGAGACTCTCCCGTTACCCGGTGCAACACCTGCTCAGGGTGGAGGCGCTCGACGAAGTCCGTCAGCCAGTCGACGTAGCGCTCCGGCTCGAGGAGCTCGACGTCGCCCTGGCGCCACCAGCCCTCGAGGATGGTT
Source organism: Planctomycetota bacterium (assembly GCA_022446815.1). Lineage (GTDB taxonomy): Bacteria > Planctomycetota > UBA1135 > UBA1135 > JAKVCE01. The sequence continues at coordinate 20,214 of JAKVCD010000044.1, read as the reverse complement.
CGCCGCAGGACCATGAGGTGATGGACCTTGACGCCCCACACGCCGCACTCAGCGAGCACCTCAGCAGTCCGCCTAGCTCCCTCGCGGCCGTCCCCCGGCAGCCCAAGGATCGCGTGCCCGACGACGCCGATGCCACGCAGGGCGGCTCGCGAGGCCGCCTCTCTGAACTCATCGACAGTGTGCAGGCGCCCGATCTTCGTCAGCACGTCATCACAGGCGGCCTCGAGTCCTAGCTCTAGCCACACCTCTACATGCTCCGTGAGCGCCTCGAGGACGTCTAAGCACTCGTCCGGGAGGGTGTCGGGCCTCGTAGCGACGCTCACTGCGACCACTGGCGCGCCGAGATGCGGCTTGACCACCTCGAGGACCTCTCGCAGGCGGGCCGCCTCAACGTAGGTGTTGGAGTAGGACTGGAAGTAGGCGATCACGCCGTGATCGCCGCCCGCGTGCTGCTGACGTCTTGAGACACGATTTAGGCCAAGCTCGAGCTGCTCAGCGAGGTCACTCCCTGTCCTCAGCGCGCCAGTGCCCGAGCCCTCTACGTCGCAGTAGACGCAGCCGCCAAAGCCCTTCTCACCGTCCCTGTTCGGACAGGTCGAGCCCGCATCTAAGGCGACGCGGTAGGTGGGCGTCCCGAAGTGGTCTTCAAGCCACCTGCCGAGGGTGCGGAAGCGTAGGTCGTTCATGCGGAGATTGTACCGAGGAGAGTTCGGCTAACGGTGACCATGCGGAGGCTAGGCTCGATATGCTGCTATTCACACGCAGAGGAGCTGTCCTTGGAGATCCAACCCATCGTCATCGGGACCGCCGGTCACATCGACCACGGCAAGTCCACACTGGTCCGAGCCCTCACCGGGATCGAGCCTGACCGCTTCAAGGAGGAGCAGGAGCGGGGCCTCACGATCGACCTAGGCTTCGCAAATTTCGAGCTCCCTGACGGCCGGAAGGTCGGCCTGGTAGACGTCCCCGGCCACGAGCGCTTCATCAAGAACATGGTGGCTGGCGCCACCGGGATCGACCTCGTCATGCTCGTGGTCGCAGCTGACGATGGGGTCATGCCACAGACTCGCGAGCACCTAGCGATCATGAACCTCCTCGGCGTGCGTCGCGGCGTCGTCGTCCTCAACAAGGTCGACCTCGTAGAGGAGGAGATGGTCGAGCTCGCGATGGAGGACGTCCTCTCCGAAGTGGAGGGGACCTTCCTTGAGGGTGCGCCGATCCTGCGCTGCTCGGGAGTCCGCGGGGATGGCATCGAGGAGCTCAAGGAGGCGCTCAGCGAGCTGGCTAAGGAGGCGCCGCCGCGGAGCATGGAAGGGGTCTTCAGGATGCCTGTACAGCGCGTTTTCAGCGCCAAGGGCTTCGGAACGATCGTGACAGGGATCCCTGTCTCAGGATCTGTGAAGATCGGAGAGAGCCTCGAGCTCCAGCCTGGCGGGCTGCGCGGAAAAGTCCGGGGGATTCAGGCCTATCACGAGCAGGCGGAGAGGGCCCGTGCCGGCCACTCGACAGCAATCAACCTCTCTGACGTGCGGCACGACGAGGTCGAGCGCGGCTTCGTGCTCTCCACGCCAGGCTTCTTTGAACCTGCGACCATGTTCGGAGCGCAGCTCGAGGTCATAGAGTCCTCTCCGATGCCCGTCTCGAACCGGCTCGCGGTCCGCGTGCACACCGGGACGACCGAGGCCGTCGGGGAGGTGATCGTCCTCGACGCCGAGGATCTAGCGCCTGGCTCCACTGGCTTAGTGCAGCTGCGGCTCGAGACCCCCCTCGTCGCGGCCCCTGGCGACCGCTTCGTCCTGAGGCTGGCCTCGCCCTCGTTCACCTTAGGAGGCGGCGTCTTAATCGAGCGCAGCCGTCACCGCTTGAAGCGCTTCAAACAGTTCGCCTTGGATGAGCTCCAGCGGCAGTCCGATGGACTGGGTTCTGTGGGTGAGTTCCTCGAGGTCACCCTCGCGCGCAGGCAGCCAGACCTCGTCCCTCTCGCGGAGTTGGCTGTGGAGGGGCAGCGCTCTCCCAAAGAGGCAGAGGATGCGCTCAGGACGTTAGAAGAGCAGGGCCTCGTGCGCAGCTTCGAGGGCGGGAAGCGCTGGGTTCACTCAGAGGTCTTCGATCGAGCGGTCGAAGAGGTCTGCCGTGAGCTGAACGCTTGGTTTGGGGAGCACCCTTGGCGGATCCATGCTGACGCGATCGCGGTGCGCTCAAGGACCGCCTTCTCAGCGTCTCTCTTCGAGGCGTTGCAAGAGGAGGCGGTGAAGCGCGAGCGCTGGACGCAGCATCCTGGGGGGAAGGTCAGTACGCCTGGCCGCGCCCCGTCGCTTGAGGCTGGAGAGGAGGAGGTTCTTGCGAGCCTGCGCGAGCGGATGGAGCGCGCTGAGTTTCAGCCGCCCAGCCTCGAGGAGCTCCAATCAGAGGTCGGGAGCGCAGGAGCCCGCCTAGAGGCGCTCATGGAACTCCTCGTAGACCAGGGGCACGTGCACCACGTGGGAGCGGGGGTGTTCCTCTCAGAGAGGTCTATGGCACGCGCTCGTGAGGCGGTCCAAGCGAACTGCCTAGATAGCGGGGAGCTCGATATTCCGACCCTCAGGGACCAGCTAGGGACGACTCGAAAGTTCCTCATCCCGCTCCTCGAGCACTTCGACGCCACCGGCCTGACGGTGCGCTCGGGGGCAAACCGTGTGCTCAAGAGACGCTGACGCTTGACCGCCAAGGGGGGCTCGAATAGGGTCTTCGGCCCTCGGGGTGTGGCTCAGCTTGGTAGAGCGCTGCGTTCGGGACGCAGAGGTCGGAGGTTCAAATCCTCTCACCCCGACCACTCCCCCCTTCTAGGGGGCCTAAGAGGGCGCTCAGCGCTGTTTTTGGTCATTCCAGGGAGAGAGTTTCGCGACCCAGCGGGATTCCTCCCCAAGCTCAGGCTAGAATGGGGGAGTGCGAGGGGCGCGCAGCGCTGCGCCGCCGCACACAGAGCCTCAGGACACAGAACCTCCGCCCATTGCGGCGTTTTTCACTGTGCGTTCGCGATGCTCTCTGCGTTCCCCCTCGGGACCGCTCATCGGCTCCTCGTCGAGCCCCCTGCAAAGAGGGCCCCGGCAATGAGGATCCAAACTCTCGCACGAGAGCGTAGAGAAGCTCTACACCTCGCTGCACCCGCCTCCGTGGCGGGCACACACATCCCCACCGGGCCGTTCGCCCGAACTCCAAGGAGCAGCCTTTGGCCTCCCGCGACACGGATCAGACATCGACTGAAAAGGTCCCCTTCGGCGCCACCGAGCGACCGAGCGAGTCCTCTTCCAAAGAGGGCAGCACCAGGCGTACGACGCGCCGGGGAGGGCGCAGGCGCAGGCGCCGTAAGCGCCCTGAAGGTGAGGAGCAGGTAGGAGGCGAGCGCCAAGCTGAGCAGCAGTCTGGCCAGTCCTCCGGAGAGACTAGCGAGCGCGGCGGAGAGCGTCCGAGACGAGAGCGCCGCACGCGTCGGCGTCGACGTCCTGCTGGTGGCGAGGGTAGAGAGCGCGCAGAGCTTGGCGCGGGCTCAGGTGTCTTGATCATCGAGAAGGGCAACTACGGCACCTTGCGCGACCCTGAGCGGATGCTCATCCCGAACAAGAAGGACATCTATGTCCCACAGAGGTTGATCCAGAAGCACAAGCTCCGGGACGGCTCTCTCATCGAGGGCCCCATCGGTCGTGGGCAGAAGCACAAGTTTCAGCTCAACGCGGTCGAGAAGATCGACGGGATGGACCCGCGCGAAGTGAAGCGGACTAAGAACTTCCGGGACCTCACCTCGATCGATCCGGACTTTCACTACGCGACGGGTGACATTACAGATAACGGCTCGATGAGGGCGGTTGATGTGATCTCGCCGATAGGCCGTGGTCAGCGGGCTCTGATCGTCGCGCCGCCACGTTCTGGCAAGACGACCTTGCTGCGGGAGTTCGCGGCAGGGATTGAGAAGGGGTATACCGACGTGCACCTCTTCGTGCTGCTCGTTGATGAGCGACCGGAGGAAGCCACCGATTGGGTGCGCTCTACAGCAGGGACGGTCTTTGTCTCGACGACAGACGAGACACCTAAGAATCACGTCCAGCTCGCTGAGGCTGTTTGGAAGCGCTGCCAGCGCTTGGTCGAGCTCGGCGAAGACGTCGTCCTGATCATCGACTCCATCACCCGACTTGCGAGGGCCTACAACAACCACAAAGGCACCAGCGGGAAGACCATGTCTGGTGGCCTCGACAGCCGCGCGATGGAGCGGCCGCGACAGATCTTCGGTAGTGCACGGAACACCGAGACGGCGGGGAGTCTGACCATCGTGGGGACCACCCTGGTAGATACGGGGAGCCGCATGGATCAGATGATCTTCGAGGAGTTCAAGGGTACCGGCAACATGGAGCTCGTCCTGAACCGCAAGCTCGCGGATCGGCGCATCTTCCCTGCGATCGATATTGAGAAGTCAGGGACGAGGAAGGAGGAGAAGCTCTTCACCAGCCAGCGGCACCGCAGGATCAACACCCTCCGCCGAGTGCTCCTCAAGATGAACTTCGCTGAGGCGATGGAGCTCCTCATCACCAAGCTCGAGAACGTGGAGAAGACGGATGATTTCCTCGAGAGATTCGATGTCGATCCCGAGGCCTAAGAGAGCTAGTTTCTCTTTCTAAGGAGCGCAAAGCGCTCTAGCTACCTATGGGCGCCAAGCGCTCCGAACCCACTGACGGAAAGACCCCCGCGCCCCGAGGGCGACTGGGCCCGCTCCTCTTGCTGCTCATCTTGCCGCTGGCGCTCAGGCTGGCGCCGGTGGAGCACGGGCTCCCGCGTAGCTATGTCCCTGACACGCACGGTGTGCGCGCAGCCTTAGGAATGGTCCGTGATAAGGACCCTTTCCCGCCGGTAGGGAGGTATTCGACCTACCCCAACCTCTTTCCATACTCCCTGATTCCAGCCTACGGCGCCGTCTTCGTCGGGGGATTGGTCTTGGGTGAGTGGGAGAACCCAGAGGAGTACGGCGAGGCCCTCCTCGACAACGCGACGCTCCCAAACTTGATCGCCCGGCTGGTGGTGGTCTGGTTCGGAGCACTCACGACCTGGGTCGTCTTCAAGACCGCGAGGGCTGCGGGGATGGGGGTCGGCGCGTGGTGCGCCGCGTGGCTCATCGCTACCTCATGCCTCCACATGCACCTCTCTGTGCATGAGCGACCATGGGCGCCGATGGTGTTCTTTCAATCTCTTAGCTTGTGGGCCGCGGTGAAATTCGTGAAGTCGTCTAAGCCAGCTCACCTCATCGCATGCAGCGTCGCGGCTGGCTTGGCCTTCGCTTGTCATCAGTCTGGCCTAGGGACCTTCGCCCTCTGCGGCTTCGCTTGGCTCTTCGCGCTCAAGGAGGGTGTGGGCGGGCAGACTCCTGGGCAGCGCTTCCTCGTTGGGTTCGGCGCCTTCGCCGCTGGTCTCGTCGCAGCGGTGCTCCTCGGGCACCCTTACCTCCTCTTACACGGCGACACACCTGCAGCGGCGGTGGTCGGTGGGGACAGCTCGGACTTCTCGATCGGCGGGCAAGGGATCATCCTGGCCTTGCGTTGGGAGTCGGTCACCTCGCTCCTCTCCGCGTTCCTCTCCTACGACCCAGTCCTTGTCATCGCCGGGCTCGCCGGCGTCCTCAGCGCGTGGAGGCGGACTGGGCTGCGACCGGTCTGTGCCTTCGCTGCGCTCTGGGGGCTCTTCTTTCTCACACAGCAGAACGACCACGTCCGCTACCTCTTACCGCTCACCGTCCTGTTTGCGCTCTTCGCAGGCTCGTTCATAGAGGGGCGCTGGAAGCAAGGCGCCGCCGGCTTCGGTACGTTGCTCTTGTTGGGCCTGCCGCTCCTGCAGGCCGTCCGCTTTGTGCAGGTGTTGCAGGCGCCGGATGTGAGAGCAGAGGCTGAGGCTCGCCTAGCTGAGCTCCCGTCGGACACCTTGGTCGCGATCGATCGGTACGGCCCAGCCGCAGACCTCGACAGGGACTCCCTTGAGCTCCTGAGTAGACTCCGGGAGGCGCGTGGAGACACGCTCCGGACCCGTGAGCGCTGGCGCGTCAACCAGCTAGATCGAGGGGACGCAGGGCAGGGCGTCCGCGGGCTCTTCGTCGAGGAGCTCATGGACTTCAACGAGCGCGAAGGCACGGTCCATGTGCGTCCAGAGTACGCGGGAGAGGGAACGACCCCTGGGGCGCTCTTGCGCGGGCTGGGGGTGACCCACGTGCTGCTCGTCGACCGCATCTCAGGTGACGGGAGCGCGAACCTGCTCGCGCCGGTCCTCGGAGAGACGCGAGAGGTGTGGGAGCTCGGACCATGGCGCGAGGGCTGCGCTCCCGGTGAGGCGCGCTTACCGCACGAGCTTCAGGCTGGAGTCCGCACGCTCTGGTCGGTGGAGCAGGCAGGCCCACAGATGCAGCTGGTCGAGCTCTTGGGCGCCTGACTAGAGCTCTGTTTGGACGCGAGCGCTCCCTCTGAGAGCAGGGTGCGCGCCTGCTGGGGAGGCGTCATGGAGCCAAGGCCCCATAGCGGCGTCAGCGTGCAAGAGGAGGAGCGTGTCCGCGTCAGCGCGGTGCCTGCGCGCTGGGGTGAAGCTCTCTCCTTGGTACCGGGCGATCTGTGAGAGGCGCACCTCATCGAGTCTTCCAGAGTGATGGTCCACAGCAGCGCCCTTGCTGTTCACGTCAGCTCCGATCATGAGAGGCAGCGAGTTTTGCTTCCGCTCTGCAGGCGCGGCGGCCCGAGCGATGAGGGCTCCGTCCAAGTAAAGCCGGACCTCTGCGCCGTCATAGACGCCGGCGAGGTGGTGCCACTGCCCCGGCTGGAGCAGAGGATCTCCAGGGCTAGCGGTGCGGTATTCGCCGCCTAGGAAGACGAGGAAGGAGGGGACGCCGTCGTTGCCGAAGAGTCCGTACTCGGACTGCTCTGTCTTACATATGAGCCCTCGGCGCCCGCCGTAAGTGTCGCCGTTGATCCATGCCTCGAGAGTGAAGGCTCCTTGGTGAAGCGGGACGAGAGCGCTCGCGAGCTCAGCTGCGCCGCTTCGGCCGAGCGCGAGCACGTGCTCGAGTGCGGGGGCCTCGGGGGGGTCCCACGCGCCGGGGGTGAGCGGGATGTTGAACCGCTTCGTCGGGACCGCGAAGCGCGCTGTCTCTGCTAGGTAGTCAGCCGAGACCTCAAGCGCGGGGAAGCGGAAGCCAGCATCTAAGCCTGCGCGCGGTCTGGCGAGCCTGAGCTCAAAGCTCTCTTCAGCGCCAGGTTGCAGAACCCGATGCCAGTGGTCAGAGAAGCTCCAGAAGAGGTCTTCAGACACTGGCTGGACGGTGAAGTCCACGGGCCGCTTGACCGGGTTACGAACGGTGACCGTTACAGCTCCCTGAACGCTCCCCCAAGCATCAGGAGAGAGCTCGCTCGTGATCTTCGGCTCTAGGTTTCGCGCCAGCCACGAGGTCTCATCCGAGACCTCCCGAGTGATCGCGCGCGGATCTTGGGCAGAGCCCACGGGGAAGGACACGACGTCGATACCCTCTTCGCGGACAGTGACGAGCTCGTAGTGGTGCAAGTAGCCGGCCTCAGGCACGACGCCACCCTGACCACCGCCAGTGGTCGCGAGGGTGAAGTACTCGATGCCGTCTCGCGGCCCGACATATTGCATCCGGTGGATGTGCCCAGCGAAGACGGCTCGCACGTTCCCAGCGTCAGCGAGGAGCTCATGCACTCTGTCCCAGTCGTCGCCATAGTTGCCGCGGTTCCAGCGCGGATGATGGAGGAAGACGAAGACGTGGTCCGCCTCGGACGTCGCGCCTAGCGTGTCGCTGAGCCACTCGAATTGAACGGGGCTCATGCGCTGGCTCGCGGGCCTCCTGAAGTCACGCACTCCTGTTTCGGGGTCTGGCTCGTCCGTGTAGAGCACGATGAACCATGAGCCCTTGTGCTCGAACGCGTACCAGAGAGGCCCGAAGTGCTCCTCGTAGTGATCCTCATGCTCCTGGGGTGGCCGGGCAGGCCCGCGCCAGTAAACGTCGTGGTTACCAGCGACTGGGAACCAGGGGCAGTCGAGCTGGTTCATGATCGCGCGGAACTCGATCATCTGAGCCATCCACTCTGGCGTCGTGTTGTAGCCGTTGATGAGGTCCCCGACGGTCAACACCAGGTCAGGGCCGATGAGGTTCGTCTCCTCTACGGCTTGCTTGAGGACGCGCACGCCCTCCGCCGGACCCCCTGTGCGATCGCCGAACACAGCGAACTGGAAGGAGGGCTCGTCCGCAGGGAGGGGGAGGAGCCTCCCTGTGCGGCTGGTCAGGAAGCGCTCGTCTTGGGAGACGAGCCCAGCAGTGACACCGAGGAGGAGGAGCGGGAGCAGTCGAGTCGGCCAGCGGGTCAAGTGGGTCCGTCTCATATGGGGCTGCGGCTGCGCTCCTCTTTATTCGGGCCAGAGCTCACGCCAATTCCCTGCGCCTGGCTTGGCGCGGCGGGAGTGGGCGTCGAGTGTAGAGGCGTTCACCACCAGGTTCTCGAGAGCGGTCTCGCTGAGGACGCGGCCCGAGGCCTCGACGATAGAGTCCGCGTCGAGGTGGTGGTAGGTGAAGACGTCGCTGGGGCGGCCGCACTTCGAGAACTTGCGCACAGCGAGGGTGCGCTGCTTGACGCCCACAATGGAGCCGATGTTGTCGAGCAACCCGGCCTCGCCGTCGCAGACCGCGACGACAGGCACCCTGCGCCCCGCGATCGAGAGCAGTCCAGCCGCGCTCTCTTCGGAGTTACTGATCGCGTGGAGATCTCCCGTCACCCCGAGGCCGTCTCGCAAGTGGCGGTAGTCGGCCTGCTCAGCGAGGATCCCGCACAGGAGGTCCTGTGAGCTGACGACGATGACGTTTGCGTAGATGCCGCGCTCTAGGAGTCTGTCAGATGCCTCCATCGCCTCAACCACGAGAGAGCCGAGGGCGAAGATGTGGATGACGTTGTCACCCGGCTCGTAGCCTGCGTAGCCCTCGTAGTTGATGATGTGCCAGCCTCCCTCAAGGCATTGTGAGCGGACGCGGGCCAAGAGGACGTCGTCGTCGAGGCACGCGAGGGTGGACTCGTCCACGCTGTCTGCGGGCCATTCCCCGCCAGCATCTCTCGGCTTGAGGGGGCCTGTGGGAGTGGCAGCCTTGCTCGCAGCCTGCCTGCGGACGCGCTCGAGGAGGGCGCGTTGCGGGATACCACGGGTGACGCCGCGCACGTAGACGCCGCTACGCCCGATGTTGTCGCCGCTCACCTGACGTTGGATCGCGTCTGAGAGGATCCAGTCCATCTCGAGGGCGAAGGCGGGCTCCCAGGTGACGAGGTTCGGCATCTGGATGTCCGACTTCCAGGAGTGTTGGGCGCCCTCTGGTGCGAGGGTGACTCCGCTGGGGGTCCCGAGGAGGATGAACTCTGAGCCCCAGTACACGTCGTAGTAGAGCTGGTCGAGGGCGCGCTTTACGAAGAAGTCATAGACGGTCATGATCGGGAGGAAGGGCAGCCCGGTGAGCTCTCCCATCTTTCCGAAGGAGCCGACCGCGCTCATCGCGTTCGCCTCGGCGATCTCGAAGCGGATGTGGCGCGTCCAAGCGTCTGTGCTAGCGAGGAGCTCCGGGTGCTTCACGTTGATCTCGACGCCCTCGGCGAGCTCTGCATTCTCCTCAGCCGTTGCGCCGTAGATCCGGTCGTCCATCGTGGGAGAGATGTTCGTAGAGGAGCCGACGTCGGGGGACAGCGTCATCACGAACTCCGCCGCGGCCTTCCAGCGCTCTTCCAGGGGGGCGAGCTCCTTCAGCTCGGTCGAGCGAGCGTCGGCGTGAGCGTGGCTTCCGATCCGCACGAGCTTGGAGGCGATCTGTCCCCACATCCACTGAGTGTGGGCCATGGGGAAGAGGGAGAGGTCGATGCCCAGCGTGGTGGGAATGCCTCCGCTCGCTTCGACCGAGGCCCTGACAGCAGATTTGTTCTTCAGCGCGAGCTCGTCGTGTTCTTCACGCCCTCTGCGGAAGTGATCACGGCGTGCAGCGATCCACGCGCCCTCTTCGCTGTCCTCTTCAAAGCGCTCGAAGGGACGGTCGGGTGAGAGCCCAGCCTCGGCCAAGATCTTGTGCACCTCGTCTTCGCTCGGCAGGGTGGAGTGGTTCGCAGGGTCAGCGAAGCACTCGAGACCCCAGCCCTTGAAAGTGTGAGCGATGATGATGAAGGGCTCGCCCGGCTCCTCCTTGGAAGCTCGCAGCGCCTCTGTCACACGCACCATGTCGTGACCGCCGAGGTCCTGCAGGATCGCGAGCAGCTCCGCGTCGTCCATGGTCTCTAGCAGGGGTGCGAGCTCAGGGTCCTTGGAGAGGAAAGTCTCGCGGATGCGCTCCGGGTCACGGATCAGCGCGAGGAGCTGGAACTCATAGTCTGATAGCCCCGTCTCGATGACGGCGCGCATACGCTCGCCTCCCTCGCGTGCGAAGGCCTCCTCTCGAATGCGTCCGTGGCGGAGGTGGATGACTCTCCAGCCGTTTGCGATGGCTGTGCGCTCGATGCGCTCGCAGTCGGTCCCTTCGAGTCCGCGCTCGTTGGGGATACGTGTGCCGTCCAAGTTCTGGCGGTTGTAGTCGATGATCCAGGTGATGTTCCCGAGCATGCGCTCCGCGAAGTCGGGCATGGCTTCGAGGAGCGAGCCTTCACGGAACTCTGAGTCGCCGATCAGGGACCAGAAGTGGGCGCCCTCAGGGACCTCCCAGCCGTGGTCCGCGGCGTAGCGGTAGGCGAGGGCTAGGTAGCCTGAGCAGACCGGGGGGATGCCGACCGTGCCTGAGGGGAGGAAGTGCCAGTAGTCGGGGTCACTGGCCGCGTGGTAGCTCTGGAATGTGACCGGGCGCTCTGCGCTGGGGAATTGGCGCAGCCCCGCCATGCTCAGCTCAGACTCCTCGTCTGTGAACCAGCTGTCTGACTTCTCCGACTGGAACCAGTCGACCTTCTCGTTGTGCTTCATGAGCCCGAGGAGGTGGTGCAGAGAGTGGTCTACCGGGGAGGCGTGGGGCTTGCAGCAGACGTAGTCTTGCGGCTCTCTGACGATGAGGTGGAGGGCAGAGAGCAGGTGCATAGAGCTCGCACAGCTCGCTGGGTGACCACCGACCTTGGGGTCGCCGGGCTGCTTGTCGCCGCGGTTGTTCGCGAGGTGGATCATCGCCATCGTCTGGGCGTAGGCCCTCGCGGTGATCCGGTCTATGAGCGCTGCGCTCGTGATGTTGCTCTCAGGTTCTTTCACTGTCGTCATGGTCTGCCATCAAACCTCCTAAACCATGAGGATATCCGGCCTCAAGGGCTCAAGGAAGAGGCGCTATGCCTCAGCCTTGCAGACGGAGCCAATACAACAGCGTGATGGCAGTGAAGCCGTCAGCAAATCCGCCAGAGTCGAGGTGGATTTCGACCTCTCTGCGGTCAAAGCAGCGGGCTACGAGGCGCTCTGCGGGGTCAAGGCTCAGCTCTGCGACCTCGACGCAGCCCCTGGCTACGAAGGCGTGAGCGTAGTGGGCGCTGATGCCGTTGGTGGGGAAGAACCCGGGCAAGGCCTCGAGCGTGGCGGCCTCATGGCCTGTCTCTTCTAGGAGCTCCCTGCGGGCGCCGACCAGAGGGTCCTCTCCCTCATGGAGACGGCCCGCGGGCAGCTCCCAGTGGGTGCGGCCGTTCGGGTGCCTGTACTGACCGACGAGGATGATCCTGCCGTCACTGGTGAAGGGCAGGACGACGACGGCGTCTGAGATCTCGACGACGTGGTGCTCTTGGCGGCGACCCTCTCCTAGCTCCAGCCAGTCGCGGCGCAGCCCGACCCATGGAGAGTCGTAGATGCGCTCTGTCTGGGCGACCTCGAGGGGCTCGACCGAGTCAGGCTCAGGGAGGCGGTCGGGCGCGCTCATGAGGTGGCCTCTACGCCTGAGCGCCAGAGGGCTAAGTGCCGCTTGATCATCTGGCTCGCGCTGAACTCTCTTCGCACACGTGCCTCGTTCTCCTGTCCTAAGCGCGTGCGCAGGGTGGGGTCGGCTGCGAGCGCGCCGATGCGCTCACTTAACCCCCTCGCGCCTGCCTCGACAGGAGAGAGGTAGGGCTCTTGAGCCTCGCCGAGGATGCGCGCGACGTCGCCCACGGCGGTGGCGGCCACCGGGAGCGAACAGGCCATCGCCTCGAGGAGGGCGATGGGGTGCTGCTCTGAGTCAGAGGAGAGCGCGAAGATGTCCATCACGCGCAGGTGCTCGCGAGGGTCTGGCTGATGCCCGCTGAAGTGCACCTTGCCAGCGAGCGTCCCCTCGTTTGCTCGCGCCTCGAGGCCCTCGCGCTCCTCTCCGTCACCGAGGATGAGCAAGTGAAGGTCGTGAGTCTCAGCGAGCGGGGCGATCGCCTCTAAGAGGCGCGCTGCGTTCTTGACCGGGCGAAGGTGCCCCATGAAGCCCACGACGCAGGCGGTCGCGGGGATGCCGAGCTCTGCACGCAGGGGCTGGTTCTGGTCTGCGGGATGGAAAGAGGCCGTCTCGATCCCATTGGGGATGCGCTCGACTTGCCCGGCCTTGAGCTTCCAGACCTCGTGGGCGATGTCTTCGAGGCGCTCTGATGGCACGAGCACACGGTGAGCGAGGGGCAAGAGGGCGCGGCGTAGCCAGACGCGGCGACGCTTGAACCCCTCAGCCTCATCGGCGTTGAAGCCGTCCTCGTGGTGTAGCACAGGGACCTTGCCTCCAACCGCGGCAAGCACGCCGTCCATGGCGCCAAAGTTGTATGTGCAGACGAGGTCGGGCTCTTCACTCCGTAAGAGACCGCGCAGGCGGCGGGTGGTCTTGAGGGTCCCTGCTTTGGGGAGCGCCGTGAGCACGCGTGCATCTGCGTCATCCTTGAGCGCCTCTGCGGCGTCAGTTCGCCCGTCGATCGCGAGGATGGAGTGGCGGTAGGCGCCTGCGCTCGCGTTGATCAGTTTCACTGCGCGAAGCTCCGGACCCGCGGGGGCGAAGGTGCTGAAGATGTGGAGGATGTGGGGGGCGCTCATCGCTCCCCATAGATGTGCAGGCAGCGCGCCAAGAGCGCGTCGCGGTCTTGGATAGGTCGCCAGCCGAGGACCTCGCGGGCGGTCTCACATACGAGCTCGCCGAAGAGACCACGGGCGCTCAGGTCGCGTTGAGAGGGGAAGTCCACCGCGCGTCCGCCGACGCGCTTCACGATCCACTTGCCAACCTCCATGGCCTGGGAGAGTCCGAGCGAGCGGGGGTGGAAGTGGAGGTCTCTGCCCGAGGAGATGGCGAGCTCAGCGACGCACTCGGACGCGGTCAAGAGCGGTGGTGAGGAGAGGTTGAAGGCGCAGCCGTTCAGCTCGTCTCCCTCGAAGAGGGCGGCGAGCACGAGGCCCAGAGCGACATCCTCCACGTCGACCAAGGGGAGCTTGTGCTCTCCGCGACCCCAGCCGACGCAGTGGTTGTCGCTGACCCATAGGCCGAAGCCAGAGTGCTGCATTGCGGTGCCACGCCCAAGGACGACGGCTGGGCGCGCGATCGTCGTATACAGGCCGGTCTCTGCCGAGGCGGCGAGCACAGCGGCCTCGGCCGCGGCCTTTCCGCGGGCGTAGACGGCCCGCTCCAGGGGCTTCGGGTCTGTCGCGAGGGAGTCTTCGATCACTTGGCCAGCTCGATGGGCGCCCGTATCGAGGGCCGCGACCGAGGAGACATAGAGCAGCCTCCTGCTGCCCGCGCGCGCGCAGGCCTCTGCGAGGGCGCGGCTGCCGCGGACCATATGACGTTCGGTGGTCTCCCAGTCATCTGCAGCGCCGGTGGCCAAATGGATCACGCAGCGTGCGCCTCGAAGCTCTGCCTCGAGGCCCGCAGGCTCAGAGAGCTCAGCGCGACGCAGCCGCAGCGCGCCAGAGGCGAGGTGTTCGTCGAAGCTGTGGGGGAGGCCGTGAGTTCTTCGGGAGAGGCAGGTCGTAGGCACTCCACGAGCGAGCAGCTGCTCGACGACTCGACGCCCAATGAAGCCGGCGCCGCCGAGCACGACCACCTCACCGTCGCGTGGCTCGGACTGGCTCCACGAGCTTTGTGCGCGTCCCGGTATCTCTGGGCTCTCTGCGGTGAAGCGTTCACACCAAGCGAGGACCAGGGCGGCTTCTTCTGCGTCAGCCGGGAGCGCTGCGCCGCTCGCATAGGCCTCGTGAAAGGCTTGAATTGAGCTGCGCATGCTCGCGAACCAAGGATCATTGCGTGGACGCATGCCGACCGCGGCCGAGAGATAGTCCCATGCGGCGCGCAGTCCCGCGCTAGCGTTCGCGCGCGCGCGGCCGAGGGAGACTAGAAGGCTGTTCCAGAAAGGGAGCCAAGCGCTCCTGCGCTCACAAGTGAGAGAGCTGTGGATGAGGTCAGCCTCTAAGCTGCCGTCAGTCCCGAGCGCGACCAGGCGCGAGCATTCAAACTCTTGGCCGAAGCCAAGCGAGACCTCAGCGGTGGCGCGCTCCCCTCGGAGCGCTCCTGACCAGCGCGGATGGAAGACTTGTCCAGGAGCGAGCTCGCGCGCCTCGAGGGGGCCAGCCGTTCCATCGAGCACTGCGCCACAGAGCTCATGGACCTGGGAGAGAGGGTGGGGTGCTTGCTCGAAGACGATGTTGCGCGGCGCGCTGAGCATCCAGTCGTCGAACTTGCCTGCATCGAGCTGACCTAGGGGCATGCTCCAGGTGGCCTGGACATGACGCAGGCGCCCGATGTCGCCAGCGGCGAGACGCTCCTTGAGCTGCAAGAAGGTCGGGTGGAAGCGGTGGTTGTGATTCACACCGAGGCTGAGTCCGCGCTCTCGTGCCAAGGCGGCGAGCTCTCGGCCCTCTTCAGAGGAGAGCGCGAAGGGCTTCTCAACTAAGGCAGAGAGGCCGAGCTCGAGGAGCTCGCGTGCGACAGCCGCGTGGGTGTGAGGAGGGGTGAGGACGTGCGCGACGTCGACGTCCTGATCGCTAAGGGCCGCCACGGACGCTGACACTTGAGGGACTCCGTGCTGCCTAGCCAGCAACTCTGCGACCTCTATGCGAGAGTCAACGAGGGCGACCACCTCGACTCCAGGGGTGGAGGAGAGGACCTCAAGGTGGGTGCTGCAGATGGCGCCGCAGCCCACGAGGGCGACCCGCGTGGGGGGACGCTGAGGGCTCTTGGGGACGTTGCTCACGGGCTTACATCAGATTTCGACCGCAGGAGGTGGGGTGGTTGACGGCCTACCTTGTTCCATGGGGCTTCTGCCCCCTCGCGGGACTCTAGAGCGCAGGAGAGGCCCCACAAGAGGCCTCATGAGGGGACAAGTCCGCCACAGGGTTATAGCTGTAAGTTTATTTATTTCAATGTCTTAGGCGTTGAAAGCACCGTCTTTGCCGCCTCCTTGTCGAGAAGCTCTGAATTTTGTCAGAGCTTTCCTCATGGATTTATACCCAGAGGACGAAATAGAGGCTATCTCCTCCTTCTTGGGGCCCACCTCATCGCTTCGGCGGTGAGGCTGGGCCCTCTTCTTTTGCCCAGAGGGGTGCTCGGAGGGTCTTGTTCAGGAGTGGGAATTGGGAAGGACTCAACCGAGAGGTCTAAGGGATTCGGGTCTACAGGACGAGATAGAGGTCATCTCCTCCTTCTTGGGGCCCGCCCCATCGCCTCGGCGGTGGGGTTGGGCCCTCTTCTTTTGCCTCGATGGGGAACCTCGAACTTTGGATATTTCTGAGGGGAAGGCGCTCTTGGATCGGGCCCGCTGCAGCGATAAAATGGGCCATGGCACTATTTGGACCCAAAGAGACTCCCGACGGCGCAGCGGACGATTACGTCCGCGAGATCCCTGAGGGTCTCACCTTCGACGACGTCCTCCTCGTCCCCCAACACTCAGACGTGTTGCCAAAGGACGTGGTCTTGGACACACGCTTCTCCAGGAACGTGGATCTCCGCGCGCCTATCGCCTCTGCTGCGATGGACACGGTCACAGAGTGGGGTTTGGGGGTGGCGCTCGCCCGCACTGGCGGCATCGGCATCATCCACCGCAACTTCTCTATCGAAGACCAGGTCGCCGAGGTGGACAAGGTGAAGCGCTCTGCGAACGGCGTGATCCTAGACCCTGTCACGCTCTCCCCCGAGGAGACGATCGGGGAGGCGCGCGGGATCATGCGCACCCAGAACATCTCAGGTGTGCCCGTCTGTGAGGGAGAGAAGGTCGTGGGGATCTTGACCAGCCGCGACTGCCGCTTCGAGGCAGGGGATGAGCGCAAGGTCGGCGAGATCATGACCAGCGAGAACCTCGTCACCTCTTCACCGGGCACCTCCCTGGAAGAGGCGCGCGAGCTCCTGTTCCGGCACAAGGTCGAGAAGCTCATCCTCATCGACGACGGCGGCGCACTGAAGGGCCTCATCACGATGAAGGACATCAAGATGCTCGAGCAGTACCCCTACGCCGCGATGGACTCGCGCGGTCGCTTGAGGGCGGGGGCTGCCATCGGCGTGCACGACTACGAGCGCGCAGAGGGCTTGGTCGGCGCGGGCGTCGATGTGCTCGTCGTAGACACAGCGCATGGCCACTCGAGCAACGTGATGAACACCGTGCGCGAGCTGAAGAAGAAGTTCGACGTCGACGTGGTCGCCGGCAACGTCGCCACGCCTGAGGCGGCGCAGGCCCTAGAGGAGGCGGGCGTAGACGGCATCAAGGTCGGCATCGGTCCTGGCTCGATCTGCACGACGCGCGTCGTCGCTGGCATCGGCGTTCCGCAGTTCAGCGCGGTCCGCGCGGTCGCCGCGGCGGTCAAGGGCGGCGTCCCGGTCATCGCTGACGGTGGCATCCGCTTTTCGGGTGACATGGTCAAGGCCCTCGCGGCGGGGGCCTCGTGCGTCATGCTCGGGAGCCTCTTCGCGGGCCTCGAGGAGAGCCCGGGGGAGACGATCCTCTACAAGGGGCGTTCCTTCAAAGCAGTTCGCGGCATGGGCTCCATCGGAGCCATGCAAAAGGGCTCTAAGGAGCGCTATCGCCAAGGCGACGTGAACGAGGCCGACAAGCTCGTCCCGGAAGGGGTCGAAGGGATGGTCCCGTATCGTGGCCCGCTCGCGCCCTTCGTCCATCAGATGAACGGGGGGATCCGCGCTGGCCTCGGCTATGTCGGGGCGGCGAACATCCCTGATCTCTGGGAGCGCGCCCAGTTCGTAAGGCTGACCGCAGCTGGCATGCAAGAGAGCCACCCGCATGACGTCTCCGTCACCAAAGAGTCGCCCAACTACTACCACGCAGAATGACATCTGAGATTCGCGGGGTGCTCGTCGTCGACATGGGCACCCAATACACCCAACTCATCGCACGCAGGGTCCGGGAGTCCGGGACCTGGTGCCAGATCGCCACGCCTGATGAAGCCCTCGAGACCGCGAGGTCCATGGACCTCGGCGGCCTGATCCTCTCTGGCGGCCCCTCTTCGGTCTACGACGAGGGCGCGCCGAATCCAGACGTCGCGCTCCTTGAGCTGGGCGTCCCTGTCCTCGGCATCTGCTACGGAATGCAGTGGATGTGCCAGACCCTCGGCGGCTCAGTCGAGGCGACGGACACCCGCGAGTACGGCCGCACGCAGATGCGGGTCGACACTGCCGAGGGGATGTTTCACGGTGTCGAGGGCGAGTCCGTCGTTTGGATGAGCCACGGCGATGAGGTCACGAGTATCCCTGAGGGCTTCACCACCCACGCGAGCTCGGACAGTTGCAACTTTGCCGCGGTCGCAGATCAAGAGCGCGGTCTCTGGGGGGTTCAGTTCCACCCCGAGGTGACACACAGCGAGCGCGGCGCTGAGATGCTCCAGAACTTCCTCGCGCGCGTCTGTGAGCTCCCCGGTGACTGGTCGGAGGAGTCCATCGTGGACCGTGAGGTGGCGAAGGTTCGGTCGCAGGTTGGTGAGACTGGTGAGATCGTCCTCGGCCTCTCAGGCGGCGTCGACTCCTCCGTCGCGGCCATGATCCTCGACAAGGCCATCGGGAGCCGCCTGCACTGCATCTTCGTGGACAACGGCCTGCTCCGTAAGGGCGAGCGCGAGGCTGTGGAGGCGATGTTCGGTGAGCACATGGACCTAGACCTCACGGTGGTCGATGCTGCTGACCGCTTCTTGGAACGGCTGCGCGGAGTCAGCGACCCCGAGGAGAAGCGCAAGCACATCGGCTATGAGTTCGTTGAGGTCTTCCGAGAAGAGGCGAAGCGATTTACGAACGCTGGCTTCCTCGGGCAAGGCACTCTCTACCCCGACGTCATCGAGTCAGTCGCCGCTCACGGAGGCAACACCGCCGTGATCAAGTCACACCACAACGTGGGTGGCCTCCCTGAGGACCTCGAGATGGAGCTCGTTGAGCCCTTGCGTGAGCTCTTCAAGGATGAGGTTCGCAGGGTCGGGCGCTTCATGGGCTTGGATTCAAAGCTCGTCGACCGCCAGCCCTTCCCCGGGCCTGGTCTCGCGGTGCGCTGCCTCGGAGAGATCACGGCCGAAGACTTGGAGCTCTTGCGGGAGGCGGACAGGATCACGACAGATGAGATCGAGGCCGCTGGCTGCCACTCGGACCTGTGGCAATACTTCGCGGTCTTGCTCCCTGTGCGCTCTGTGGGCGTGATGGGGGACGGCAGGACCTATGAGAAGGCCTGCGCTATCCGCGCCGTGCGCTCGACAGACGCGATGACCGCTGACTGGGCCTACCTACCCCAAGAGGTCCTGCAGCGCATTTCCACCCGCATCATCAATGAGGTGCGCGGTATCAACCGGGTGGTGTTAGACATCACCAGCAAGCCACCCGGCACGATCGAGTGGGAGTGAGAGGCTCGTGAGGTCACCTAGTAACAGCTCTCAGGGTGATTCTTGAACTGGCCTATCAGCCCTCTTCCAGCTCCTGAATTCTGCCTGTCATCGACGAAATAGGCCCTGTGCGCTGGCGTATGACTCGAGTCCGACTTCTTGGCCGTTCAGCGAGCCCTATCTAGGCCCGCAATTCTGTTTCAATCGGCTAGGATGCGCGACCAAACTTTCGTTCCAAGGACTCTTCTATGACCATCAAGACCCGACACCTCTTCACCACCGCCCTCGTCGCGGCCCCGCTCCTGCTCGCTCTGGATCTGCGTGGCGACGCTCTCGCTTTCCACCCGGAGGCTGGCTCCAGCGTCGACAAGCAGCTCGTCATTGCGGGCGCGATGTACATCGACGACGTCATCCTCAACGTCGACGGGGAGGAGATGCCCGCTGAGATGTTGGGTGACATGACGGATATGGCGCTCGAGCTTGAGCTGACCGAGGAGGTCACTGACGAGTACGTGAAGTCTGCGGACGGCAAGGCGCTCGTCCTGATGCGGACCTTCAACGACCTCGCCATGTCCATGACGGCTGGTGGCGAGAGCCAGGAGCCTATGGAAGAGAGCGATATGGTCGGCTCCAAGATCAAGTTCACTTGGAACGAGGACGAGGACAAGTACGACGTCACCCTCGAGGAGGGGGACGCTGACGAGGAGTCCCTCGAGGGGCTCGACGTCGACATGGACTTCACCTACCTCCTGCCCGATGACGAGGTGAAAGAGGGCGCGACTTGGGAAGTCACAGGTATGGAGGCTATGCGCATGTTCCTCCCCGGCGGCGTCAACGTCGGCTCTGGCGGTGACGTCATGGACGAAGATATGGGCCTCGGTGACATGTTTGAAGATGTCGTCATGCCCCAGCTTGAAGACGCGGTGGAGGACTTCACCGTGGACTGCACCTACAACGGGACGGACGAGGACGGCGCCGCGCAGATCGGCTTTGAGTTTGAGGGCGAGATGTCCATCGACTTCTCAGAGATGGTCATGGCCGCGCTCGAGGAGCAGGACATGGGCGGTATGGAAGTCGACGCTGACATCACCATGACCCTCGACATCGAGATGGAGGGGAAGGGCACGCTCTCCTGGGACGCTGAGGCGGGCCGCGCCGCCGGCTTCGAGATGGCTGCTGACATGATGCTCCTCATGGACGCCGCCGCAGACATCGAGGCTGCGGGTGAGGCCCACACCGCCGAGGGCACCCTCGAGCTCTCCGGTGAGCTTGAGTACGAGATGACGATCGACTGAGCTGTTCGATCGCTAGAGGATCACAGGCGGCCCCCCCCGCGCCCCCCCCCGGGGGCCCCCCGGGTTGGGGGGGGGGGTGGGGGGGCCCCCCGGGGGGGGCGCGCCGGGGGGCCACCGGGCGGCCCCCCCC
>JAKVCD010000043.1 GCA_022446815.1 Planctomycetota bacterium | reverse complement strand
CGCCGCCCTCCACCCTGTTGAACTCCATGAAGACGAGGTTCCAAAGCTCAATGAAGCGCTCGTTGCCTGCGTTGACTCCGATCTCAGGGTCTGCGCCATCAGCCGGGTCATCGTCAGGGCCGCCCCGATCGATGTGTATCTCCGAGCAAGGGCCGCAAGGGCCAGTTTCCCCCATCTCCCAGAAGTTGTCCCGCCGGTCAAAGCGAAGGACCCTAGAAGGGTCTATCCCGGCCTCTTCTATCCAGAGACGCTCAGCCTCTTCATCTGCGCCTAAGCCGTCGCGCTCGTCACCGCTAAAAACCGTGACCCACAGGCGGTCCTTCGGGAGGCCCCAGACCTCGGTGAGAAGCTCCCACGCCCAACAGATCGCGTCTCGCTTGAAGTAGTCTCCAAAGGACCAGTTCCCCACCATCTCAAAGAAGGTGTGGTGATAGGTGTCAACGCCGACCTCCTCCAGATCATTGTGCTTACCAGAGACGCGTATGCACTTCTGCGTGTCGGCAGCGCGTGTGTAGTCTCGCGTCCCAGTGCCCAAGAACACGTCCTTGAACTGGTTCATCCCAGCGTTCGTGAAGAGCAGGGTCGGGTCATCGCTAGGGAAGACCGGGCCGGACGGGACCACTCTGTGGCCACGCTCCTCAAAGAAGCTGAGGAAGTCTGCGCGAATCTCTGCTGCGGTGCGGCTCATCGTCTCTTCGTCCTTAGAGGGAGGCTCAAGGAGCCCTGATGCAGGAGGCCTCAGTCCGCCACAGGCTCGCCGGCGTCAGGCGCGTTAGCGGCTCTGATCGCGGCCTCGAGCTCTTCGGCGAGGTCAGGGTTATCGATCAAGAAAGACCTAGCGCGCTCCTGGCCTTGGCCGAGGCGGATCTCGTCCTTGTCCGGAAGCTTAAGGGAGAACCATGTTCCTGACTTGATGACGTTCTTACTGAGGATCCCCAGGTCGAGGAGCTCGCCCTCTCGGCTTACGCCGCGGTTGTACAGGATGTCGAACTCAACCTTCTTAAAGGGCGGGGCGACCTTGTTCTTCACGACCGTCACCTTGGTCCTGTTGCCGACCACGTTGTCACCATCTTTGATCTGGCCGATGCGTCGGATGTCTAGGCGAACAGAGGAGTAGAACTTGAGCGCGCGACCGCCCGTGGTGGTCTCGGGGCTGCCGAACATGACGCCGATCTTCTCCCGGATCTGATTGATGAAGATCACCAGGCAATCAGACTTGGAGATCGCGGCGGTGAGCTTCCTCAGCGCCTGGCTCATCAGGCGAGCGTGGAGGCCGACGAAGCTGTCACCCATCTCGCCTTCGATCTCTGCGCGCGGCACCAGCGCTGCGACAGAGTCGACGATCACCACGTCGACGGCGTTGGAGCGCACCAAGGTCTCGACGATCTCCAGGGCTTGCTCTCCAGTGTCAGGCTGGCTCACCAGGAGGTCGTCCAGCTTCACGCCGAGCTTGCGGGCGTAGGCCGGGTCGAGCGCGTGCTCGGCGTCCACAAAGGCGCAGATGCC
>JAKVCD010000042.1 GCA_022446815.1 Planctomycetota bacterium | reverse complement strand
CTCCTCTCTCTTTGCCTGAGCGCCCTCACGTCATGCGCCTACAACGAGACCTGCGAGACCATCACCAAGGCTGAGTACCTCCGCATGGAGCAGGAGATGTACGGAGCCGTTAAGTCTGGTTGGCTGAGTGAGGAAGAGATGCACGCCAAGCTCGGCGAGCTAGAGGAGCTCATTGACCCTTACGCAGTGGATGAGACCGAGACGCTCAGCCGGGGCGAGTTCATGAGGCTGAGGAAAGAGATCGACGGGATGGTCATGTCGGGCGAGCTCAGCCAAGAGGACGCTCGGATGAAGCTCGGTGAGATGCGCGAGATGGTCGCCAGCGATCAAGGTGGAGAGACGGCGAGCATCAGCCGGGGCGAGTTCATGAGGTTGAAGAAAGAGATCGACGGGATGGTCATGTCGGGCGAGCTCAGCCAAGAGGACGCTCGGATGAAGCTCGGTGAGATGCGCGAGATGGTCGCCAGCGGTCGAGGTGAGGAGCCGGTGAGCTATACCCGCAGCGAGTACATGCGCGCCAAGAAGAAGATGGACGGGATGGTCAAAGCTGGAGAGGCGACTCAGGAAGACGTAGACACGCGCCTCGGCCAGATGCGCAGGATGATCGTCGATGAGGGGGAGGCGAAGAGCCGCGGCTCAGAGGAGTTCGATTGGGACAAGGCAAAGGTCCGCATCGAAGGTGCCGTCAAGGCTGGTGAGATCACTCGAGAGCAAGCTGACGCGCGCTATAAGGCCATCCAGGAGCGCCAAGAGGCTGGACGCCAGCGTGCGACGAGGAGCCGCGACGCTGAGGACTTCGACTGGGACGGTGTGAAGGAGCGAGTCGAGGCTGCGGTCAAGGCTGGTGAGATCACCCGAGAGCAGGCCGACGCACGCTACAAGGCCATCCAAGAGCGCCTAGAGGCTGGCGGCGAGACCGCGGAGAGAGTCAGCGCACGGGTCGAGTACGCGAACGCAGAGGCCAAGATCAAGGCTATGGTCGCGGCCGGCGAGGTCAGCGCAGAAGACGCCGAGCTCCGGCT
The DNA here is from genome assembly GCA_022446815.1 of Planctomycetota bacterium. GTDB lineage: Bacteria > Planctomycetota > UBA1135 > UBA1135 > JAKVCE01. Next base: position 729 of record JAKVCD010000042.1, on the reverse strand, counting down.
CAAGCAGCTGCGTGAGCGCCTCTTCGGCGAGAGAGGCCAGCGCTAGTTGGCGCGACGGATGCTCACGCCGGCGTTGTAGTCCGGCACGCCGCCGTCCACGTCCCGCGGCCCAAGCGGGATCAGCACGTTCGCCTCAGGCCAGTGCGCCTGGACAGTGCCCTCGGCCACCTCATCGATGAAGACGCGCCCGCGCATCGAGCCGTGGTCGCTCTCAATGAGCACCACCTCCTCCGCCTTGAGGCCGAGCCGCTCTGCGTCAGCCTGAGCCATAAAGAGGTGGTCACGATCCGCCGCGGTGAGGGCGTCATGATCGCTCTGGATCATGGAGTTGAACTGCTTGCCGCGCCGGGTCGCGAGGAGGAAGGGGCGCTCGTCGCTCGTCAGGGGCGCGATCGGACGGGCTGCCACGAAGTGCGCCTTGCCGTCCTCCGTAGGGAAGCGGCGATCAGCGCAGAGGTGCTCGCCGCCCCATTGGAACTGATCACCTTGCGTGCTGAGAGAGGCGATGCCTTCGTAGGAGGGCACGCAGCGCTCGATGTCTGCACGGATAGCGGCAGAGTCCTCGAAGTGGATCTGCTCATAGGCCTCGGGTCGAACCGCGCGCGCGAGGTCGAGGAACATGCGCCACTCTGTGCGCGCCTCCCCCACCTGACGAGGTATCTCGGGTGAGAAGACGACCCGCCGCTCCGTAGTCGTCTCCGTGCCGCCGCCCTCTTGCTCGTAGCGCGT
>JAKVCD010000041.1 GCA_022446815.1 Planctomycetota bacterium | reverse complement strand
GCTCACCATCTGTGTGCACGTCGCCCACCTCGAGATGTTCGGTGGGGATCGCCTCGGAGAGGAACAGGGCCTTGCGGTCATAGAAGCTCACGCCATCTTCCCACGCATCACGCGCAAAGATCGTCACGACCGCGTACTCAGGTGCCGCGCGACGCCCCATCTCCATCGCATCCTCTTCACTGGTCGCGAGGTGGAGGAAGTTGCGGCGCCCAGCGCTCAAGCCGTTCCGCGTAGCGCGGTCAGCGTCGCGGCTGCCCATACCTAGGTAGAGCTCTTCCGGCGGCTCGGTCCCCTCGCCGGGATCGACCTTGATGGAGTGTCCATAGAGGGCGCGGATCTTGCCATCGACGATCTCATAACGTGGGCGGTCGCCGGCCTCGATGGCCCCTGCGACGTCCTCCTCTTCGATGTCCTCGTCGAACTCTTCGCTGAGGGCGTCCAAGACGTCCTCGAGGTCGGCGTATCCGAACTTGTCGACCTCTACGTCGAACTCCTCCGGCTGGTGCCGAAGCATGTAGGCGAGTTTGCGAGTCAGGCGCTCGTGGTTGTTGTTGTCGCTCATGGGTCTTGGTGGTGCCGTTTTTTGGCGTCCCCAAGGGTCGTATCTGCCCCGCCCGGACGCCGGTGATTTAGCCCGGGATTCTAACCGTCAGAGGGGCCTGTTGCTATGCGCTCGACCCAGGCGCTGGGACCGGGGTCTCACCTTCAGTGCGGGCGATGATCGCCGCTCCGCAGGAGTCAGACCAGATGTTGACCACGGTGCGCATCATGTCCAGGGGCCGGTCTACGGCTAGAAGCAGCGCTGCGCCCTCTAAGGGCAGCCCCAAGGCCGAGAGGATCGTGAGCATCATCACGAGCCCGGCTGAGGGGATACCGGCTGCCCCGATGCTGGCCATAAGGGCCATCATCACGATCAGGCCCTGCTGGCTCAGCGTCAGGGCAAACTCCGGGTCCACGGTGGCGTAGTACTGGGCGAGGAAGATGACCCCGATGCACTCGTAGAGGGCGGTCCCGTCCATATTGATCGTGGCGCCGAGGGGCAGCGTGAAGGAGGTCACCTTGCTGCTGACCTTCCCCCGCTCCTCCACCGCGCGCATCGTGACGGGCAACGTCATGGCAGAGGAGCTCGTGCTGAAGGCCGTCATGAGCGCCGGAGACATAGCCTTCAGCCAGCGCCGAGGGCTGATCCCCCCGACCACCTTGAGGAGCACGGGCAACGTCACGCACGCGTGGATCACCAGCGCCAGGGCCACCGTGCCCATGTAGAGGAAGAGTGGCTCGAAGACCGCGAAACCAGTGCGCGCGACCACCTTGACCATCAAAGCGAACACGCCGTACGGGAGAAGGAAGAGGACGCCCTCAGCCATCTTCATCATGACCGCGAAGATGGACTCAAAGAGCTCGCGCATGCGCTCTGAGTGCGGAGCGCCGACCTTGGTGATGAAGAGCCCGAGCAGCAGGGCAAAGAAGATCACCTTCAGCATCGCGCCGTTGTCCGAGAGCGCCTCGAAGATGTTCGAGGGGACCATTCGAACGAAGATCTCGATAAAGTTCTCTTCGCGCGCGCCAGCGGCCGCGGTCGGGGAGAGGCCGAGCTCTGCGCCGTCGCCAGGCTTGACGACGTTCACGAGAGTCTGCCCGACGCAGATCGCAAGCAGGCTCGTCGAGACGTAGTAGAGGAAGGTCTTCCCCCCGAGCCTGCGCAGATCCTTCATGGTCCCGACGCCCGCTACCCCGCAGACGATCGAAGAGAGCACCAACGGGACGATCAACATCTTCAAGAGCGACATGAAGATCGTCGCGATCATCTCAAAGGGTTGAATCCATTGAGCCCGCGCAGAGCCGGGGTCTAGGTCGAGCGCGACAGGAGCCAGCTCGCCCCCCCGCTCCAGCCACAGCACCTCTCCGATAGAGCGCGCGCTCAAGAGCTCTGCGAAATCCGCTGGCTCGCTCAAGCTGACCCGCTCTTCCTCCGGCGCGCCGCGAGCGATGATGACCGCGGCGATCTCGTCGCCGGCGCTGAAGGACTTCGCGCCAGGGCCGATGGCCTGGGTGACGACGAGCCCCCCTGGGGCCGCCTCAAAGCTCAGGCCAGAGCGGGGGTTTCCTTCTACAAACTGCTGCAAGCCGACGCCGAAGAGGGCGCCAGCGAGCATCCACAAGAGGACTTTCCAGTGCAGGCTCATACGCTGAGCCTACAGAAGAGCCGCCTCGCTCTGAAAGCTTGGCGGCTCTATGTATTTGCCTAGAGACCCCTCAGTCCAAGAACTTAAGAGGTGGGTTATCCATCTCAGGAGGGATCGGGACGCCCGTAATCGAGAGGATCGTCGGCGCGATATCGAGCAGGTGCGCGCCGCTGGCGGGCACCTCGACAGGACGGTTGCAGAAGAATGTCCCTGTGACACGCTTCAGCGCCACCGAGACATGCCCTCCAGACCAGTTCATGTCGTTCGCCTCAATGACCGGGGCGGAGACCCAGGCGCCGGACTCATCCTTTGTGAGCTTGATGTCACCCATGGTCGTACCCCAAGAGACTCGGTACGTCGGCGCGAAGCCCGGGATGAGATCACCCTCTAGGTCTCGATACTCGCCTTGGTGTAGCTCGTCGATGACGTGCACCTCCTCGACGACCTTGGTACCAGTGGCAGGGTCAGTGGCTTCGAAGAGCCGCGCCTTGATCTCATTGATCAGGGCTGGGCCATCCTCCATCTTCACGATCCCCGTCGGCTCACGCCCCTCGAGGTTCAAGTAGATCATCCCCAGTCCAAGGGAGTACGCACGCGTCTTCTCCCAGTCCACGTACATGAGCGCGCTCTTCATACCGGAGGAGACCCCCTCCTTCATGACGAGGAAGCCCTCTTGCTCTAACCAGTTGTTGACGTGGAACTGCCAACGGAAGGTCTGGAAGCCGTGATCAGCGCAGATAATGAGGGTGTCCTCAGGGAGCAAGTAATCATCCATGACCTCTCCCACGACGCGATCGAACTCCGCATAGATCGCGGGGATCGTCTCAGCGAAGGTGATCTCTTCACCCGCAAACTGAATCTTCGTCGCTGCGGCCTCCGCATCAAACCGAGGATGCCCGGGGTCATAGAACTGATACATCATGTGTTGGACACGGTCTGGAGTGCTGAACACGGTAAAGAGCACATCCCAGTCATCGCGTTTCAAGACCTCCTCCGTGAGTCGCTCACGCCAGCTCAACGTGAACTCGATGTCCTCCATCAGCGTCTCTCCGCCGATCTTCCCGTCCTTGAAAGGCATCGTGACACAGGCCCAACCAAAGGTCTCGTAAGGTTCTCCCAGCCACTCAGCGAGCTCTCTCGAGAAGCCTGCCGGCTGGCTAATTGGCTGCCAGAAGGGAGTCTTAGACGGGTCGATGTCGAGGGTGTTCACGAAGAGCTCGAAGTGCGGCTCGTTGATAGAGACCAGCTTGACACGCGTCACCGCGTGCGCTTTTACGAGGGGGTTGAGCTCGAAGGCCAGGCTGTACCAGTCGGACCATGCCCCCTCTTCGATTAATTGCGTCTCTGTACCGAGCGTGACACGCAGCCCATTCTCAGCCCGCTTGATTGAGAGCGGAAGAGTCGCACGCGGCCCAAGGCTGAGCTCTTCTTTGAGGCGCTTTTGCCGGTCGCGCAAAGCGCTGCCCTCCTTCCAGCCCAGGCCCGGGTCACCGAGCTTCTGCTCGATCTCTGCGATCTCAGCCTCGATAGCCTTTGATGCGTGCGGGTTTAGAGGGCCAAACAGCTCTGTGTCGATTCTTTCGCCGTTCCAGTCGACACGAAAGATGGTGCCTGCGGTGAGGCCCTTCTTCTTGCCCTTAGGCGGACGCTCAAATGCGAAGTCGTCGGTCGTGTAGATGAACCACTCACCATTTGCGCCACGAATGTCCGGGACGCCGAGTCCGGCGAGGACACGAGCGCCCTCTACAGGATCACGGTCCCAAGCCATGGCGGCGTCAAGGACAACACAGCGCTCTCCTCCCTCCGCCGCGATCTCCCAGAAAGGAACCGCCTTCAGCGGGTTCGAGACAACTGAGGGGATCGTCTCAGGAACGAAGCGCGCCGCCTGCTTCGCTGAGAAAGCGCCCACGCCACCCATGAAGAGAGCTATGAGCGCGGAGGGTAGGGCACCGAGCTTGAGCAAGAACTTGAGGACGAAGAAGAAGACGAGAGCGGCGAGGGTGCCAACGAGAGCCATCAGCTTTCCGCCTCCCAAGCCTTGGATCAGTCCGAGGAGGCCGTCGGCCTGGAAGTCGCTCATTGGACGATCGCCAGAGACCTGGTGTCCGATGTCAGGCATCGGAACCTCTTGGCCACCGATATCTCGAAAGGTCCGCTTGACGAATCCAGGGACGCCTGTCTCTGAGGGGTTTCGACCCGTGTTGAGTGCGGCCCATGCTGTGGGGGACTCAGGCGAGATGGTCGAGGTGAGCGGAGCAAAGGTCCCCTGCTGCGCTAGCTTCGCGAGGTTCGGGAGTTCGCCGGCCTCCATAAGCTCCTTGGCAGTCTCGTAGTCCCCACCATCGATTCCTAGCACGATGACGCGACCCTCTTTCTTGGCCGGATCGGGCAAAGAGGGCTCTACAGGAGCCGCGGAGAGGGTCAGGAGAAGGAGCGTTGCAGACTTGAGGAGGTTGGTAGCGTGCATCGGTGTACCCAGCGCGTTCGCTGGAGGTAGGATCTGCTCCCGCGAAGAGGCGGGAGCCCATTATGAATCAATCGAATTCAGACAGCTCGAGGGCGCTGTCCAGACGCCTGCAGAGGCGGGGCGCAAGCGCTAAGACAACCCTACTTCCCCTACGGTATCGGCATGCTCTGGGGGCGCTCTTTGGGCCTATGGGGCCCATTCAGGACTTGGGACCGAGGACGGGACGGGTCTCCACCCTTCTAGCCCTCGCGCTGCTTATAGGCCTTGGAGTGCTTTTTTGGAGCACTAGGCCTGCGGAGACCCCTCCTGCAGGACTCACAGGCCCACCCACCTACCCAGCACCGCCTGAGCGAGAGGGAGAGACCGAACTCCCCGAGCTCACGGGCGAATTCACGAGCCAGCGAGACGCAAGCCCCACCCAAGCTACCCCTCAGAACACCGCCCGGACGGAAGGGGTCGGAGCCCTCCGCGGAGTGCTCTTAGACCGTACGGGAGAGGGAGTCCCTGCACACTGGACCCTCGTCCTCTCACCCAATACGGCGATACGGACCCCGAGGCCGCGGCAGGAGCTGCGCTTCCAGTTCAAGGAAGGTGAGGAGCGATTCGAGGTCGGAGACGTCCCTTTGGGCGCCTATGACGTCTGGGTCGAAGCTCCCGGGGCCAATCGGCGCACCACGCCGGTGCTCCTCGTGAAGGGCTCCTCAAGCCCCTTCGTCTCGCTAGAGCTCCACGCGCGGGGCTACCTCGAGGGCGTCGTCCTTGACGAGGCTAACCAGGCGGTCGGTGGGCTGACTGTGACCCTGGTCTCTGTCGCCAAGCGCGGGGATCGCAGTACTCAGACTGACGGTGCGGGGCGCTACCTCTTTGACGACCTCTTGGACGGCGAGTACCAGATCTACTTCGGCGCACGGAACAACCCCCTCATCGGCCCCGAGGACCTCTCCTTCCAAGCGCCCTCTCTGCACTATCCCGTCCGACGTGTCCCAGAGCTCGGCAGCGTCTTGGTACGCGTGGTCGATGTGAGCCGCTCGCCCATCGTCGGAGCCAAGGTCGATGGCTTCGCCCCACGCGGCGGGATCATGAGCGGTGAATCAGATAGCGAGGGCCTCTGCGAGGTGAGCAACCTCGTCCCTGGCCGCTACCGGCTGAGCGTCCGCGGCAACGGAGACTCGGTCGGCCGAGCGGTGTGCATCATCGCCTCAGGCGCTCGCACAGAGATCGAAGTCATCGTGCGTGACTAAAGCGCAACGCGCTCAGAGCGCAGCGCCGATGATCTCGGTCTGGAAAACAAGCTGAGCGTCATTTAGGCCGTCATCACCAGGGACATAGCCCTCGACGTAGTAGGAGAACATGGTCCTGCGTGCGCGATGGAGCTTGCAGACGACCCACAGGCGAGTCTCCGGCTCGACCATGCGGCGGAAGCGAGTTTGGTTCACCCCGCCGAAACCAAAGAACTTGTCACCGACGCCGATTCCACGGGTGCTGAACTCCCAAGAGCAGAGCTGCGCGCCCGCCTCGATCATCAAGACGCCTGGAAAGATCGGCCTCCCAGGGATGTGGTCCTCAGCCCACCAGTCCTCGCTCCGGATCTCCTTAAAGCCCACAGCAACCCCATCCTCAGGTTCGTGATGGACGATGCCGTCGATCATGCGAAAGCGCCCACCGTGATCGAGGATCTTGTAGAGGCTGTCGTGATCGACGAGGAGCTGCTCCGGGTCGATGGTGCTGAAGTCAACGAGGCTCTCAGTAGACATGGCTCTATTTTGAAGGTGCGGGGGCTCTCCTCAAGACATATGTCCGAACGGGAGAGGTCGCTCGGGTTCGGAAATCTCCTCACCTTCTTCGGTGAGGATGTCGAGCACGTCGAGGGCGAGACACTCACAGCGCACCCCGAAGAGCTCACTGAGAGAGGGGTTCGAGCGGCCCTCTTCACCTGTAACGACCTCCTTCACGTAGGTGCCGTGCTGAGTCCGGAGCCGGACGAGGTACTCGTGCTCAACCTCCTCGCAGGGGGTGATCTCAAGGATCTCAATCCAGCGCTCCCGCGTCTTGTCCGCGCGACGGTGAGCGACGCGGTTGGGGGTGCGCTGCTCGACCTGAATGCGCTCTCCGGCGTGCTCCATGCAGGCCTCGAGCTCAAGCGCTGACTCAGCTCGCACCCGGACCTGGTACGCCTTCGCGTGCGGGCTCTCCTTGAGCTCACGGACGCGAGTCTTGTCGCTCCAGCAGAGACCCTCGATCTCTAGCCGCCCTTCGTTCCTTCGGTTCACCTCTGCCTCGAGCTCGGCGAGATCGATCTCAGACTCCCTCGGGTTGAGGAACTCCATCACGAAGGGGCGCCCGCGACCGAGCATCCGGACGTCGACGTCTTCGCGCCCCGAGCCATGAAACTTGTTCTTACGCGTCCCGAAGCCCTTGCCGAGGACCCAGCCGATGAGCTCTTGGACAGAGTCGCGGGAGAGCTTCCCGAAGCCCTCGCAGCGCTCGCACTTCTTGCGCCTGCGGAAGTGCCCCTTGCACTCAGGGCAGTAGAAGACGGTCTGGGGTAGGTCCCTGGTCAGCTTGCGATAGCGACCTTCGACGAAGACTTTGACCTTAGGCTTGTTCTGCATGGGCGGCCTCCTAGGGCCACGCGGCTGGGCCAAGAGCTGGTCCTGCCGGAACGAATCGGACGTTCAACCGGCTCAGAGAGCCGAGCACCCACCTCTGGGAGCGCGGAGAGCATAGCTACCCCCAGAGCCTCTGCAAGGAAGCAAGCTCGATTCCTGAGCGCGGGAGCCTAGAATCCCTGCCGTAGAGCTCATGTACCCCTACATCATCGACAGCATCCCCGTCTGGGGGCAGCCCCTTCGCAGCTTCGGCGTGATGGTCGCCCTAGGCTTCATCTTCGGCTCGTGGATCCTTGGCAAGCTCGCTATGCGCTATGGCGACGATCCCGAGGGGGACCAAGAGCGGTACGCCAGCGTCACGATGTGGATCCTCCTCGGGCTCTTCCTCGGCGGCAGGATGCTCTACGTGATCGTAGAGATCGCGCGCTTCCGCTCCACTGGTGACGTCAACCTGCCCGGGCACGGGTTCATGAACGACCCGCTCTCCATCATCAAGGTTTGGGAGGGCGGGCTCGTCATGTACGGCGGTCTCACCGGCGCCATCTTGGGCGGGGTGTTACGCGCGCGGCAGCTCGGCCTCCGCACAAAGGCCTCCCTCGACCTCGGCCTGACCGCTGGCTGCTTCGGTCAAGCGGTGGGTCGCATCGGCTGCTTCCTCGTAGGCGATGACTACGGGCAAGTCGTCCCTGACAACCTCAAGCACCTCCCCTTCCCGATCACCGTAGAGGTGCCGAAGCCGCTGCCTGAAGGCAGCCTCTTCGGCGTCGCCAACATGGGCGAGACCCTCTGGGCTACGCAGATCTGGATGACCTTTAACGCGACGCTCTTAGGCTTCGTCGCTCTGTGGCTCCTCGCGCGCCGCAAGTGGGAGGGCCAGGTCGCAGCGTGGCTCCTCATCCTCTATCCCATAGGACGCTTTACGATCGAGGAGTTCCGCGGCGACAGCGTGCGGGGCGTCTGGTTCGGCGGCTTCCTCTCTACCTCACAGCTCATCTCGATCGCGGCCTTTCCCTTTGGCCTGTGGTTCGTCTGGCGCGGGAGCCGGCGGCACAAGCGAGAGAGCGCCGCGGCATGAGCGCAGGGCGCGTCGTCTGCGGGATCGACGAGGCTGGCCTCGGCCCGCTGCTCGGCCCGCTCACCTTCGGCTATTCCGCGTTCCACATCCCCACCTCTGGCGGCGACCTCTGGGAGCGCTTAGCTGCTGAGGTCGCGCCCGCAGCCCGTGGCGCGGGGGACCGCGTCGTCGTCGCAGACTCAAAGAAGGTCTATGCGCGCAACCCGCGCGGCAGGGAACGGCTCGAGACGACCGCGCTTGGCTTCCTAGCCCAGCTTGATGGCGGTCGGCCGATGTGTGGCGCGGACCTCCTACGTACGCCCCCAGCCGAGCTCCGCCCGCGCGCGGCCCATATCAAAGCCCACCCCTGGTATGGAGAGCTCGCGGAAGAGCTCCCCGCTTGGATGCCCGCTGATCGGCTCGCCATCCGCGCAGCGAAGCTGCGGCGCGGCCTCGACCAGGCCTCCATCCGCCTGCTGGATGCAGGCGTTCGAGTCGTCCCCGAGCTCGAGCTGAACCGCTCCTTCGAAGAGACCGGAAACAAGGGTCTCTCAGTGATGTCCTTCGTGTTTCAGATCCTCCAACACCTGTGGCGCTCCTTCGGCGAGGACGAGGTGCGCGTCGTCGTCGACCGCCAAGGCGGCCGCTGGCACTACGGTCGCGTGCTCCACGAGGCCTTCCCTGGCACAGCGCTCAAGGTACTCAGCGAGAGCCCGGCGATGAGCCAGTACGTCATCGAGGAGCAGGAAGGAGGGCGCAGGATGCTCGTGACCTTCGCGGAGCGCGGCGAGGAGCGCGCCTTCAGCGTCGCCTTGGCCTCTTGCATCGCGAAGTACACCAGAGAGCTGTGCATGCAGGCCTTCAACGCCTTCTTTCAGGACCTGCAGCCAGAGCTGCACCCCACCGCTGGCTACACCCAAGACGGACGGCGCTGGCTCGAAGAGGCCGCGCCTGCCCTCGCTCAGGCAGATCTCCCCGCCCGCACCTTGATTCGCGAGCGCTAGTCCAGGGGCATTGGTAAAGAGCCGCAGGATTGCGGCCGATAGCATCCCTAGACGCGGCCCGATCGCCGCTCATCCCCTTGAAGACAGCCATCCTCGGCGCCGGCGTCTCCGGCCTCTCGCTCGCTCGCTTCCTCGTAGAGGGAGGTGTGCCGTTAGGCGAGCTCCATCTCTTCGAAGCCGCGGCTGAGGTCGGCGGCCTCTGCCGCTCTAAGACCGTCGACGGCTTCACCTACGACCGCGCGGGCGGGCACATCCTCTACTCCAAAGACGCCGCCGCTCGTGACTGGATGATCAGCTGCGCCGGTGGCCCTGATGCCTTCGTAGAGACCGCCCGTCAGACCCGCATTCGCTTCGGCGACTGCTGGGTTCACTACCCCTTTGAGAACGGGCTCTGCGATCTCCCAGCAGAGGTGAACAAGGAGTGTATTGAGGGCTACATCTCCGCCTATGAGGCGCGGAGCGAGTCAGGGAGCGAGGCGCCCTCAGACTTTGACGCGTGGGTGCGTTGGCGCTTCGGAGACGGCATTCACGCGCACTTCATGCGGCCCTACAACGAGAAGATTTGGAAGCGCTCGCTCTCGGAGCTCGGCTCCAGTTGGGTCGCAGGGCGTGTACCGGAGGCTCCCCTTGAGGACGTGGTCAAGGCCTCTCAAGGCGTCCGCACCGAGGGCTACGTGCACCAGTCCATCTTCCACTACCCCGAGACCGGCGGCTTCCAAGCCATCACAGACGGGATCGCGACTGCTGTCATAAGCCAGGTGCGCCTCAACACCCCAGTGACCCAGCTCACCCGCCACGGCGAGGGCTGGCGCGTCGACGGCGAGGACTTCGACCTCGTGATCTCAACGCTACCCATGGACGAGCTCCCCCGCATCATCGAGGGGATCCCCGCGGAGGTCGCAGCTGCGATGCGAGAGCTCAGCTACAACTCGCTCAGCTCCATCCTCCTGGCTATCGACAGCGATGAGCAGCCTGACTTCTCGTGGGTCTACATGCCCCATGAAGAGCAAGGGCCCGCGAACCGCGTTACCTACATTTCAAACTACTCACCCGGGAACGCCCCAGCCGGAGGCTCTGGCCTGCAGTGTGAGGTCAACTGGCGTGGAGACGGCCAAGCCCCTGGAGAGGAGCTCACAGGGGAGGTGATCGCCGGGCTCGAGCGCGCGGGCCTGCTCACGAAGGACCAAGTCCTCTTCAGCGACCGCAGCGACGAGGGGCACGCCTACATCGTCTACACCCACGGCTTCGAGGAGCGCCGCAGGCGCTCAATCGATTGGCTTGAGAGCGTGGGCGTCCTCCCGCTCGGACGCTTCGGCAGATACGACTACCACAACTCCGACCAGTGCGTGATCGCTGCTCGTGAGCTCGCCGCAGCGCTCTTAGAGCGACGCAGCGCGGGCGGTCAAGAGACCTGACGCACCCTAGCCCAGACGCCGATCAAGGTGGCTACCGGGATCGGTGAGGTGAAAGGGACCGTGCAGTAGACCCCGGATCCAAGGCCTGCGATGAAGGAGCGCTTCCAGTCCAGCCCCAAGCGACGGGCGAGGTACCAGCCTGCGGGTGCGCCGAGCAAGAAGCCGATATAGACGCCTGTCGCCCCAAAGGTCGCGATGTCTAACACGTCGATGATCATCCCCGCCAACACGGGGCCAAAGGCGCCCCCCCAACGAGACGCCGCGCCCTCAGTGGGACCATCCCCCTCTGACTCGAGGCGCTCGACCTCGACCTCGATGACAGGTCTCTCTGCTTCCTCACCGCTCATGAGAGAGGGAGTCTAGCGCCGCTGAGACTCATAGTGACCCCTATGAGGGAGAGAGATTAGACGTAAACCACGATCCAACAGCAGCTTACCGTCAACAATTGACCTAAGAGAGGGGTCAAAACGGGCCCGTTTTTAGGGCCTAGAGAGACCCCAGCTTAGGCCCACGTGCGGATCTCTTCTCCAGATTTGCCGAGCCCTCTCCTTGCGATAGTCTTCCAGTGGAATGGAAGGTTCCGTCCGCTGTGAGTCTGGGACTCCACACGGGGGAGAGGACATCGACCGCGCCGTCCACGCCAAAAGCTACCGCAGATGAGCCCGCAACAGACCTTACGCACCTCGAGCCTGAGCCTCCTCCTCGTCATCGCCGCATGTGGCGGCCGAGTCGATGATGGAAGCGGGAGCGGTGGTGAAGACCTCAACGCCCCCGTAATCACGCTCCTTGGAGACCCCTCGGTGACCCATGAGCTTGGAACCCCTTATGTAGACGCCGGCGCGACGGCGACAGATGAAGAGGACGGCGACCTGACCGCTGACATCGTGGTTGGTGGCGATGTAAACGAAGCCGTCCTAGGTAGCTACACCCTCACCTACAACGTCACGGATTCAGCTGGCAATGAAGCCGACCAAGTGACGCGTGTGGTCGTGGTCTTCGACCCAAACGTAGTCTTCACCTACAGCGTCCCCTCGTTCCTAGGCACCGCGCAGCTCGACGAGTTCCTCAGCCAGCCCCAGGTCGGTGGCGCTATCGCGACCTACAGCGTCGACCCCGCGCTCCCTGCAGGGATCAGCTTGGCTGAGGACACAGGCGTGATCTCTGGCACGCCGACCGCGAAGAGCCCCAAGACCGCCTACACGATCACCGCTGTCAACTCAGCGGGCGTTGGCACGGCCACGATCGAGCTCGAGGTCGTCCCCCCTGTACGCTTCGCCTACGCCGCGAACTCTGACGAGCGCACCCTCTCGATCTTCCGTTGTGACTCAGACTCCGGTCAGCTCTTCCCCTCGAGCTACCACTTCATGACAGACGTCCTCACAGGGGACAACAAGGGCAAGCCGCAGCACGTCGCAGCGCATCCCTCTGGGGATTGGCTCATCGTGACCACAAACACGGACGGTCTGATCGTCTATTCGGTTGATCAGGCCGACGGCTCGCTCACCTACGCCGGCGGCGCCTCACTCGGCGCGGGCGCCCCTCATCCGCTCGTCATCTCAAGCGCTGGCGACGCTATCCATGTTGGTGGCCTGGGAGCGAGCCCGCTGCGTAGCTTCTCCTTTGACGCGACGACCGGTGCGCTCACCAGCGCAGGCGCCCCCATCGCGACCTCCCCGATCCACGCCCTCGCGCTCTCAGAGGACGGGGCACGGCTCGTCACTCTAGACCGAGATACAGACACGGTCCGCAGCTTCTCTGTAGACGAAAGCGGCGCCCCCACAGAGACGAGCGCCTATGTGATCAGTACTGGGGACGCTGGCGAGCTCGCCCTCTCGCGTGATGGCTCGAACGCATACGTCCCGCTCACACACCCCTCCTTCGACCTCATCGTGAGGCTCCCTATCGACGCGGCCGGTGTGATCACAGACGCAGAGGCACGCCCTAGCCCAAACGGATCTGACCTCGCAGTGCTCCACCCTGATGGCTCCTCGGTCTTCGTCGCCAGCGCCGCGACAGGAGAGCTGAGGCGCTACCCCATAGACGCTGAGTCTGGGGAGATAGACGTCCTCTCGAGCTCGGACACCGCCAGCCTAGGCGCGCTGTCCGACCTCAGCATCGACGCAGCAGGTCGCTTCATGCACAGCGCGGACGTCGCCGCTGGCGAGGTCGACTTGGTCCATGTCGACCAAGACACCCTGACGCTCACGGCCGGCGCGAGCGCGCGCGCGCGCCTCGGAGCTGTAGAGGCTCCTGCCCTCCTGCGGACGCAGGAGCTGCTCGCCATCGAGCCTCTCACCCTGTACGTCTCCTGCGGCTCGAGCGCGACCCTAGATGCCTTTGAGGTTGACCCGGAGACGGGGCTCTTGACGTTCCTCCAAACCACTCCCACCCAGGCAGAGCCCCGCGAGCTCGTCGTTGGGCGCGCCAAAGATCGCCTCTACCTCGCAAATTACGGCGCCAACTCGCTCTCCACCTTCGAGGTGCAGGCAGACGGCCGCCTCGGGACAGAGCTCGCTGCGCTCTCGATGTCCGCTCAGCCCATCGCCCTCGCCCTCGAGCCGTCCGGGCGCTTCCTCTACGCCAACAGCGTGAACGCCAAGCGTGTCTTCGGCTTCGAGATCCAGGAGTCTGACGGGACCCTGCGCGCTCTGGACGGCGGCGGAGGCGGCGTCGCGGTCTTCAGCGCCGCGCTCGACGCTGACCCCACGGGGCGCTTCCTCTACTGCGCGAGCCAAGGCGAGGCCCCCTTTACCACGCCCTGGCCCGACGGTGACCCCGGGACGATCACCGTCTTGCATATCGACGCCGAGACGGGACACCCGACGCCCTTGGACGACACTGTTCCCGGACACATCGAGGTGCCCTTCCAACCCACCTTCGTCGCCTTCGATCGCACCGGCGCTCGCGCCTACACCAACCAGACCGCGACCGGCGTAAACGTCGCCGTCCCCCTAGACGTCGCGCATGCAGACGGCGACGGGACGGTCATCACCCCTGGTACCCCCACCGGTGACACCCCCACCGCGATCGAGATCAGCGCTTCAGGCCGCTTCGGCTATATCAGCGTCAAGGACGAGGCCGGCGGCGGCGCGCTCAAGCTCCACGACATCTACCCTGACGGCAGCCTACGCAACCTCGACACCGACACCTACACAGCCCGCGCGACCTACCTCGACGTCTCCGACCCCATCGCCATCGCGAGCGACACGAACGAGCGCTGGCTCTACGTCCTGAACGCCGGCACTCAGAGCCTCTCTGTCTGGGAGATCAACCCTGCAGACGGCACCCTCACCAAGCTCGACGAGCTCGCCACGAGCACCGACCCGGTGGCCCTGCACCTGAACGAGAGCCTCTAACCCGCTGAGCGGTGGCTCACTCCTTAGCGTTCTTCTCCATCTCGTCGAGGAGCTCTTGGATGGCCTTGTCCAGCGCGGGGCCGCGGGTGTCCTTGAAGCGAATCTTGCCCTCGGCGTCGAGGACGTAGATCGTCGGGAAGCCATTCACGCCCCACGCCGAGGCGATCGGGGCGCCGCCGAAGATGCTGGCATAGTCCGTCTTGATGGACTCTTGGCCCGCCTTGAACTCCTCTTCATTGTCGTGACAGTTCACGGCGACGAGAGCAAAGGGGTCGTCCTTGTGGCGCTTCACGAGCGCGTTGAGGTGAGGGATCTCACCTCGGCAGGGACCTCACCAGTAGCCCCAGAAGTCGATGACCGTGATCTTGCCGCGGTTGGCGTAGAGCGAGAGCTCTGCCCCATCGATCGTCTGCCCATTGAAGTCCGGAGGCGTCGCGCCGACGCCAAACTTAGTCAGGCGGTCGTACTCGACCTGCGCCACCTTGGCGGCCTCTGAGTCAGGGTGCTCCTTGATGAGCTGCTCGTATAGCTCGAGGCCAGAGTCGCGATTCCCAGCGAGTCGGTAGCGCGCGAGGCCGAGGAGGAGCTGCGCGCGCGCGTAGCCTTCGGAGCGCTCGAGGGCCGAGGCCATCGTGGCTTCGATAGCCTCAGGGCTCACGTCGCGGCGCTCCCTCGTGTACATGGCGATGACCTCATCGAACCACTCGGCGTCGAGATAGGCCTTGAAGAGGCGGCCGTAGAGCTCCTCCTTGAAGGCCGGGATCTGCTTCCGCTCCTCGATCTTGCGTGCGTTCTCGATCAGCCACACGAGTGCCCGGCCGCTGCCGGCGTCCGCGAGCTCTTCGAAGCGCGGCCTGAACAGCTTGGCCGGTTCGCGCTCACGCACAACACGACGCTCTTTGAGACCGTCAGCCTCCTTGAGCTCCTTTCGCCAGGCGGTGTAGGCGTCCTCGTAGACGTCGACGAGGGCCTCATAGTCAGACTCCTGCATGAGGCGCTCCCACCTCGGCGGCTCGTCATCGAGCGCGATCGGAGCAGGCGAGATGAAGGTCAGAGCGATGGTCAATAGCATGAGATCTCCAAGTGATTCGGTGCCCCAGTCAGGGGACGCTCAGTCTCTCACACTACGCGGGGGCCCGCGGCGTGTTGTCAGAAAACTCCCCTAGTTGACCCTGCGGGGGACGCTCGCAGCTCAGGTCGCGGGGCGCTGCCAGGCCTCCATAGAGGCCCGGAGGTGAGCCGCGACCTCGTCCATGGCGACTTGCGTCTGCTCCATGGAGTCGCGCTCGCGGATCGTGACGAGGCCGCTCTCGAGAGTCTCGCCGTCTACCGTGACGCAGTACGGAGTGCCGACCTCGTCCTGGCGGCGGTAGCGGCGGCCGATCGCGCCCTTCTCATCATAGAAGGTGCTGAAGCCGGCGGCGCGCAGGCCCTCCTCGAGCTCGGTCGCCTTCTCAGGCATACCGTCTTTCTTCACGAGCGGGAAGACCGCGACCGTGATCGGCGCGATCTTCGGGTGGAAGCGCAAGACCACGCGCGTGTCCTTCTCGAGCTCCTCCTCATCGTAGGCGTCGATGAGGAAAGTCAAAGCCATGCGGTTGATGCCGCCGGCGGGCTCGATGACGTAGGGCGTGTACTTCTCCTTCGACTGCGGGTCGAAGTAGACGAGGTCGGTGCCGGAGGCCTCCGAGTGACGCTTCAGGTCGAAGTCCGTGCGACAGGCGATGCCTTCGAGCTCGCCCCAACCGAAGGGGTACTCGTACTCGACGTCTGTGCAGCCGGTGGAGTAGTGAGCGAGCTCGTCCTCCTCGTGGTCGCGCATGCGCAGGCGCTCGGGTGCGATGCCCATGTCTACGTACCACTGGTGGCGCTCGCTCTTCCAGTACTCGAACCACTGGTCGTTCTCAGCAGGCGGCACAAAGAACTCCATCTCCGCCTGCTCGAACTCGCGCGTGCGGAAGACGAAGTTGCCCGGCGTGATCTCGTTTCGGAAGGACTTACCGATCTGCGCGATGCCGAAGGGCGGCTTCTGACGCGATGACTCGAGCACGTTCTTGAAGTTGAGAAAGATGCCCTGCGCTGTCTCAGGGCGCAGGTAGGCGATGTTGTCGTCGCTCTGGATCGCCCCGATGTGCGTCTTGAACATCAGGTTGAATTGGCGCACCTCGGTCCAGTCGTCCGTGCCGCTCACAGGGCACTTGATGCCCGCCTCCATGATCAGCTCTCGCAGCGCGTCGTTGTCACCGATCGCTGAGTTGAGCTTCTCCTGCAAGGCAGAGGCTTGCTCAGTGCGGCCCTTCTTCTCGTACTTCGCGATCTTCCCCTCGACGAGGTGGTCCGCCCGGTAGCGCTGCTTCGAGGTCTTGTTGTCGATCAAGGGGTCAGAGAAGCCGCCCACGTGACCAGAGGTGATCCAGGTCTGGGGGTTCTGGATGATCGCGGAGTCGAGGCCCACCACGTCGCGGCGGGAGCGCACCATACGGTCCCACCAGGCGTCCTTGACCCGCCGCAGGAGCTCAACACCGAGCGGTCCATAGTCGTAGGTGTTGCCGATGCCGCCGTAGATCTCGGAGGCCTGGTAGACGAATCCTCTGCGTTTGCAGAGGGAGACGATCTTGTCCATAGAGGCGGCGCGGAGTGTGCTCATCTTGTCTTCAGGCGGGGAGGGGTTGCGAGGGGCTAAGGATCAGGCGGAGAGTCTATCAGCGGAGGCGTCGAGGAGTCCTCGCGCGATGGAGCTAGTCGCGAGCTGCGAGGAGCTCTCGTGAGAGCGCCTCACAGGACTTCAGGTCGATGCCGCGGCCTCGGATAACGCCAGCGTCATCGATCACGAAGGCGGTCGGCCAGTGATGGACTCCGAAGGTTTCGGTCATGTGACCGGCCCGCCGATACTGAAGCGCGTTGCGCCAGCCCACGCCCTCTTTCGCAGCCTGTCGCCGAAAGGCTACGGGGCTGCGGAGATCACAGTTCACGCCTAAGAAGGCGAAGTCTTCACCTTCCATGCTCTTGATGAACGCCCGCACAGCGTCGAGTTGGCCCTCCTCCTTGCGGTTGAAGGACCAGAACCAAAGCACCAAGACCTTCCCCTCGTACGCCTCGAGGTCGATCTTCACGCCCTCTGCGTCCTTTCCGACGAGGGCTGGAACAGAGGCGCCAGGCATGACGCGCTCGAGGGCCTCGCGGTGCTCCTCGGCCTCTTTGCGGATCCGCTCGATCTCCCCCTCTGCCTCAAGAGATCGGAAGAGCGCGAGCGCCTCCTCGAGCTCTGCAGCGCTGGCACCCTTAGAGAGTGAGCGCGCGAGCGTGACCTGTGCCTGCTCGCG
This sequence comes from Planctomycetota bacterium, assembly GCA_022446815.1. Taxonomy (GTDB): domain Bacteria; phylum Planctomycetota; class UBA1135; order UBA1135; genus JAKVCE01. The sequence continues at coordinate 122,941 of JAKVCD010000041.1, read as the reverse complement.
AACGCGGGTCTCCTGAGTGGCATCTATCAGCTTTCGTAGGAGCGGGGCGTAGCGCTCCGGCAGGAAGAAGGGGAGCTCTTCGTTGAGACCCTTGACGAGCCCGAAGGCCCAATCCGCCTCCGCAGCAACCTCTGCGGCCACGTCGAGGATGTCGAACTTCAGGTCCATCCAATCGGACTCTGCTGCAGAGCGACGCTTCGAGAATTCTTGCCCTAGCCAGAGCGTGCCGAGGTCTCTCGCGCGTCGATCTCGCTGGTCGAAGGCTGGATAGAACTGCGCGACCCACTGCTGCGCTTGTCCGCTACCTGCCGCAGCGAGGCTCGCCATCTTGGGCTGCGTCTGGTGCATAGGGTTCTTGGGCCACTTCTCAGGGCCCTCACCCTGCGCAGTCACCGCGCGACAAGCATCGCACCACTCGTGGAGAGCGAGGCGTAGGGCTTTGCTCTCGACCGCATAGAGGACCCCCGCCGTCCGCTGCGCCTCGGTAGAGGTCGGGTATCCGGCCACGATGATCGAGAAGATCTCCAGCGCCTCCGCACGGCGCTTGGGGTCTTTGGTCCCCATGCCTTCGCTGAGTATCCACCCTTGATGGTAGAGCGCGCCAACAATGTACTCGGGGTTCGTCGAGCGCTCAGAGAGGGTCGCTAGGGTGCTCAAGACGAACTCTTCGCCGAGGCGCCGTTTTGAGCTGCCGAGCTCCTCGATGACGTGTCCCATCTGCTCGAAGTCAGGGCTCTCCTCTACGAGTGCCTTGTACCAGCGCTGCAAAACAGCGCGTCGCTTAATAGGGCTCTCGCCGTGGAAGCCAGGGTTCTGAACCATCCAGAGGCGGGCGTAGGCGCTGCCTCGCTTAGCGAGGTCCTCAAATAGCGGCTGATACTCATAACCCGGCGGCACAGCGAGTTGGGCTTTGGGCACCCCCTGCTTCCGCTGGCGCTTCTCTAGGATCGACCAAGTCTCTAGGGCGTTCGCATAACGCAGCGCTAGGCGCTGATACTCCGCGTCCAGAGCGACCGGGGCCTCGTCTTGCTGGGCCGTTGAGGGGGCCGCTAGGAGGAGCACGGCGAAGAGGGCGTTGAGCGCAGGCATAGGGTGGCTTACGGGTAGTTTGAGGGCGTGTTGGAGCTGAGTATAGCCAGCGGGCTGAACAGGCCCTGGGGCTAGGGGCGCGGAGGCCTCGTCGAGTAGACTCTCACACCCTGTATCGGCCCAGACCGAGCACCAAGATGAGCACCACAGCGATCCAAGACCCCGCAGGACCCGCTCCGGATCAGGAGTGGGTCGCCCCCCGCGCCTCAGCAGCCTCAAGTGGCATGTCAGCCGCCCGCCTGGCACCGATCTGTGACAAGGTCCTCTCGGGTGAGCGGATCACCCCTGAAGAGGCCCTGATCCTCCACGAGGAGGCTGACCTCCTCACCCTCGGCACCTTGGCCGACGCGGTCCGCTGGCGCATTCACCCTGAGCCACGCGTCACCTACATCGTTGATAGAAACGTCAACCCGACGAACTCCTGCGTCACAGACTGCGGCTTCTGCGCCTTCTACAGACGCCCGGGGGACCCCGAGGAGTATGTGCTCCCTCGAGAAGAGATCGTCGCGAAGGTGCAAGAGACCGCCGACCTGGGTGGACGCCAGATCTTGATGCAAGGCGGACACCACCCTCGCCTCAAGACGGACTGGTGGTGCGACCTCATCGCTGATCTGCGCGAGCGCTTCCCCCAGGTCAACTCGCACGCGCTCTCCGCGCCAGAGATCGAGCACCTCTCCAAGGTCGACAAGCGCCCTGTGGAAGAGGTGATCCGAGACCTCAAAGACGCAGGACTAGGCAGCGTCCCCGGCGCTGGCGCTGAGATCCTCGTGGAGCGCGTCAGGCTTATCATCGCGCCGCGCAAGACCACCACGGACACCTGGCTAGACGTCCACCGCAAGGTCCACGAGGCAGGCCTACGCAGCTCTGCCACGATGATGTTCGGTCACGTCGAGACCGCCGCTGAGCGCATCGAACACCTCGCGCGCCTGCGCGACCTCCAAGACGAGACCGGCGGCTTCACCGCCTTCGCGTGCTGGACCATGCAGCCAGACGGCGTCCCTCAAGAGGAGATCTATCCCGAACGCGCGACGCCCGGCGTATACCTCCGAGTCCAAGCCCTGAGCCGGATCTTCCTCGACAACTTCAAGAACATCCAGACGAGCTACGTCACCCAAGGCGTGAAGATGGCCACGGTCACCTTGCGCTATGGATGCAACGACTTCGGAGGGACCATGCTCGAAGAGAACGTCGTCTCCGCCGCGGGGTGCTTCCACCTCCAGAGCGTTCAGCGCATCGAAGACGCCATCGCGCGCGCGGGTTTCACCCCCCGTCAGCGCAACTCCTGGTACGGGATCTGTGACGAGCGCCACGAGGGCGAGGGCACGCCTCGCAGCGCCCAAGAGGCCTCCTGCGAGATCACCGCTGGAGGCGCGGCCTGATGTCTCTCGGCCTCCTCTCCACCGACGCCATCTCAGAGCGCGCAGCCGCCGCTGGGCTCGGCGAGATCGCGCGAAAGGTCTTCGAAGGTGAGCGCCTCAGCCGTGAGGACGGGGTCAGCCTCTACGAGGCCCCGGACCTCCACCTCATAGGCGCCCTCGCGAACCATGTCCGCGAGCGGCTCCACGGAGACAAGGCCTACTTCAACGTCAATCAGCACATCAACTACACGAACATCTGTAACAAGCTCTGCCGCTTCTGCGCCTTCCAGCGCCTCCCGAAGCAAGAGGGCGCGTACGTGATGTCGCCAGAGGTGATCGCCGAGAAGATCACTGCGCAGCTCTCAGAGCCTGTCACTGAGGTGCACATGGTCGCGGGGATCCACCCGAAGCTCGACTACCAGTACTACCTCGACATCTTGGGCGCGGTGAAAGGTGCGCGGCCCGAGATCCACATCAAGGCCTTCACCATGATCGAGCTCATGCAGATCGCGCACGTCGCGAAGCGGCCGCTCGAAGAGGTCCTGCCCGAGCTGATCGAGGCTGGCCTAGGTTCCTGCCCAGGCGGCGGCGCAGAGGTCTTTGCCGATCGCGTCCACGTGGAGGGCTATCACCTCAAGAACACCGGACAGCAGTGGATCGACACGGCTCGTAAGGTTCACGAGGCCGGGCTGCGCTCCAACTGCACGATGCTGCACGGGCACATCGAGACGATCGAAGAGCGCGTCGACCACCTCGATCGCCTGCGCCTCTTGCAGGACGAGACCGGCGGTCTTCAGACCTATATCCCGCTCTCATTCCACCCCGAGAACACGGAGTGGGCGCACCTGCCTGGGCCGACGGCATTAGACGAGCTGCGCGAGATCGCGGTCGGGCGCCTGATGCTCGACAACATCCCGCACGTGAAGTCCTACTGGATCATGCTCGACATCCCCATCGCCCAGCTTGCCCTCTCCTACGGCTCGGACGATGTCGACGGGACGGTGGTCGAGGAGCGCATCTACCACGAGGCGGGCGCGACGACGCCGCAAGAGGTCAAGCGCGCTGAGCTCATCCAATGGATCCGCGACGCAGGCCGCACCCCCGTAGAGCGGGATACGCTCTACAACGTGGTCTGGGAAGAGCCCGCGCTGACAGAGGCCTGAGCGCTTCGAGCAGACAGCTAGCCTGCATCGGGCGCTCCGTTTGAGGCCTGGGCTACAGCACAGCGCATAGATCTTTGGCGCGAGAGCTCTGCGCGCCTGGTCTCCAGAGAGCCCCTAGGGCTCGCCCTCCCAAAGACCGACCCTCCGGCGCAGGCGACGGCTCAGCGCGAGAGCCCTAAGATATGCGGCCAAGACAACGAAACATGAACACAGCAGCACTCCTCCTCTCAGCTCTCACGCTCGCCCTCCCCCAAGACAAGGTCGAAGACCTTCGCACGTCCTATGACGTCGAGTCTTATCACTTTGACTGGGTCGTCGCCCCCGAGACTAAGACCCTCGACGGGCGCGTAACCCTGACCGCGACGACGACGAGAGCTCTGGATGTGTTGCAACTCGACTGCAAAGAGGTGCTCGAGATCCTAGAGGTCACCGAGGGCGGGGAGCCCCGCGACTTTGAGCGCGAGGAGGCCGTCCTGCGGATCAAGATGGGGCGCGAGCTCTCAGAGGGGGAGCAGCTCAAAGTCTGTGTCCAGTACACCGGCAGCCCCACAGCGCAGAACAACTTCGATGGCTTCCACTGGGCAGAGACCGAGAGCGGCGCCCCCTGGGTCAACACCTCATGCCAAGGCACCGGCTCCCACGCGTGGTGGCCTGGCAAGGCGAGCTACTTCCACCCTGACGACAAGCCCGAGCGGGTCTCCGCTGACATCACCGTGCCCGCCGAGCTTTACGCGGTGACCAACGGCAAGCTGATCGGCACGAGCGAGGCCTGGCCCGCATGGGCGGAGCCGCGCGAGGGGGAGTGGGAGACGTTCTCATGGCGGCACGACTACCCGCTAGAGACCTACACCGTCACCCTGAACGTCGCGCCCTACGTCGTCGTGGAGCAAGAGCTCAAAGTGAGCGGACACGAGGAGCCTGTGCCGTTTATCTACTACGTCTTGCCCGAGAGCGCTGAGAAGGCCGCGGTGCAATTCGCAGAGGTCCCTGAGTTGATTGAGGTCTTCTCCAAGGCCTTCGGCCCCTGGCCTTTCCCGGACTCGAAGATCGCCCTCGTTGAGACGAACTTTTGGGGCATGGAGCACTCGACCGCCGTCGCCTACGGCTCGAGCTTCCCCGCGTGGTGTCAGGCGAACGGCGCTCATGACCCCTACGCGAGACGAAACAGGGAGTTTGACTACATCCTGATCCACGAGATGGCTCACGAGTGGTGGGGCAACGCTGTCAGCACGGACCACTGGGGCAACTTCTGGATCCATGAAGGCTTCGGGACCTACGCCGAGGGAGTCTGGGTCGAGTTCACCGCTGGCCTCGAGGCCGCCGACGCCTTCTTCGAGCGCAAGATGCGCGGGATGCCTCAGAATGGCGCGGTCTACCGCGGCGACCACCCCGCCTCGGGTGACGCTTACGCTGGCGTCGTCTACTCCAAGGGCTCCGCGATCCTCCACCACCTTCGCCACTGCGTGAATGACGACGAGGCGTGGTGGAAGACGCTCAGGGAGTTCAACACGACCTACCGCTACAAGAACGCAGGTACGGATGAGTTCCAAGCGCTGCTCGAGGCCAACACAGAGCGAGAGTGGAGCCAGTTCTTCAAGGAGTGGTTCTATGGGGAGGGCGTCCCGCGCCTCAACGGTGACGTCCAAGCGGACGGCGCCACGCTGCGCGTTGACGTGAGCATGCAGGGCGACTTTCACCTCCCGCTCGACGTCACTTGGACAGAGGCAGGGGCGAGCAAGTCACACCGCTTTGAGCTCGTCAAAGGCCTCAACTCCTTCAAGCTCGACTGCGAGGCGACCCCTGAAGACATCGCCGTCCCCCACCTCGGACGCCTCCCTGGGCGCCACAAGGTCAAGGCCCACTAGCGCCGCCAGCCACGCCAGACTGGAGCGCTGGGCAGCCCTGCGCTGAGCTCAACGCGCTCCCCCTTCGTGGGGTGCGTGAAGGCCAAGAGCGCTGCGTGGAGGGCGACGCTCTTGTCGGGAAGCGGCTCGGGAGCGCCATATTTCAGGTCGCCCGCTAGGGGTGCGCCGAGGGACTTGCAGGCGACGCGCAGCTGATGCGGCCTGCCAGTCCGTGGCCGCAGCTCAAGCAGCGTGAGCTCATCCCTCCGCTCCAGCGCCCGCCACTCGGTGACCGCGGAGCGTGCGCCCTCTCTGTCCTCTGTGGCGAGGTAGACGCGATTCGCCGCCGAGTCCTTCCAGAGCCACTGCTCGAGGACGCCGCCCTCCCCGAGCGCGCCGCCACGAGCGACAGCGAGGTAGACCTTCTCCACGTTGCGCTCGCGGAACTGCGCTGTGAGTCGATCAGCTGCCTTACTCGTGCGCGCGAAGAGGACGACGCCAGAGACAGGTCGATCCAAGCGATGCACGACACCGAGGAAGACCGCCCCGGGCTTCTCGTAGGCCTCCTTGATGTATCTCTTGCCCCAGTCGAGGAGGCTCTCGTCACCGCTCGAGTCAGGTACGCAGGGCATGCCGGCTGGCTTGTCCAGCGCTAAGAGGTGGTTGTCCTCATAGAGGACGCGCGGCTGACTCATGAGTCAGAGAGGCCGCGGGTGAACCTCGCGCAGAAGCCGGCAGGCAAGAGCCGAGGGGCGCCCTCTCCATTCCCCTCTTCGTGGAGCGCAAGCTCTCCAGCTGTCACCTCTCCTTCACCGAGGACGGAGAGCGCGCCGACGAGGGAGAGCGGTGAGAGGCCTACAGCGTAGGTCGAGAGGCAGACAGCAGCGCGCTCTGCCAGCACGCCCGAGAGCGAGGCGAGCAGCGGCGAGAGCCCGGCAGAGAGGTCCCAGGTCTCGCCGGATGGGCCGCGCCCATGACGCGGGGGGTCGAGCAAGACGACGTTGTACTGCGAGCCGCGACGTTCCTCTCGCGCCGCGAAGGTGGGCGCGTCTTCTAGGAGCACGCGCCAAGGACGCTCTCCGAGACCTGAGCGCGCCGCGTTCTCGCCAGCCCAGTTGAGGGAGGTTCGGGAAGCGTCCACGTGAGTGACCTCGTACCCGGCTTGAGCCGCGACGACGCTGGCCACACCTGAATATCCGAAGAGGTTCAAGAGCTTAGGCCGCTCCACACCGAATGAGCCCTTCAGCTCTCGGAGCCACTCCCAGTTCGCAGCTTGCTCTGGGAAGACGCCGACGTGCTTGAAGGGCGTCGGGCGCACGATGATCCGAGCCTCCCTCCAACAGATCTCCCACTCAGGCTCCTTGCCGCGCGCTTCTTGGGGAGCGCCTTCTCGAGCCTCCCAGCGGCCACCACGATCTGACTCTCGGACGAAGTTGAGGTCTGCCTCGCGCCAGGCCTGCGGGCTCATTCGCCTCGGCCAGAGGGCCTGCGGGTCTGGCCTACGCATGACAACCGAGCCGAGACGCTCGAGCTTCTCCCCCTCTCCTGAGTCAAGGAGGGAGTAGTCGGGGAACTCGGGGTGGATGAACTTGGCAGGCTGCACAGATGGGATGCTAGCAGGAGGAGGCGACACTCACACCGCCTAGGGCTCGCCTGCTGCCGCTTCTCGGGTGCATGGCACGCCCATTGCAACTAACCTCTCTGTGCCCATGGTCTCCCCTACTCATCCGATCCTGAGAGCCTGCATGGCCCTCTCCCTCGCTGCCCTCAGCGGCTGTGCGACCTCTGCAGAGCTCAATGAGCTCGTCGCGATGCACCGCGCCGGGGCCGAGGAGGCTGTGATCAAGCGCCTCGGAGATGACGACGTGAAGGAGGAGCTCCGCGGCCGTCGCGACGGACTCCTGTGGCGCTTAGAGGCCGGAAAGATGCTCCAAGACGCAGGCAGGATCGAGGCGAGCGAGCGGCAGTTTCGAGCAGCCGACGTCCGCCTGCGTGAGTTCGATGCTGAGCCCATCATCAGGATAGGCGGCGAGGTCGGAGGTCTGCTCTCAAACCCCGGAGCCCGAACCTACCGAGGGACGGAGTACGACCGCATCCTCCTAGAGTGCTACCGGGCGTGGAACCACCTCACCTTCGGCGACCTCTCGGAGGCGCTGGTCCACTGCCGTCGAGCCTATGTGCGTCAGGCGGAGGCGCTCGAGCGAAACGCAGAGCGCTTGGCCGACGAGCAACGCGCAGCCAAGCAGCACGACCTCAAGCTCACCGAACTCATGGGTGACCCCGAGCTTGAGGAGGCGGTCGGTCCCACCCGCACCCGCGTGGACCCGACCTACGCCGACTGGGTCAACCCTTACGCCACGTGGCTTCAAGCTGTCTTGCAGTGGATAGACAAGGACTACGCTGGCGCCGAGGTCGACCTCCGCAAGCTCGCGGGGATGCATCCTGACTCCGAGGGCGTCGCCGACTTGCTCCGCGAGGTCGAAGGCGGTGCGACAGCAGTCGTGCCCGGCATGACGAGGGTGTTCTTCATACACGAGGCCGGAGACGCGCCCTCTCGTGCCGAGGCGGGCTTTGTCCTCCAAACGCCTCGCTTCGGCTACACCCCGATCGTGTTCCCGGCCCTCATCTACGAGACGCGCCAGCCCGGTAGCTTCGAGATCACAGCCCCAAGCGGTGAGCTCATAGCGAAGTCTGAGACAGTCTCTGACTTCGAAGCTATCGTCGCGAATGACTATGAGGCGCGCCTCGCTGGAGTCGTCCTGCGCGCGTTCCTGTCCGTGATCCTTAAAGAGGCCGCTACCGAGGCTCTCGTCGATGCAGACCGTCGCGAGGACGGTCGAGACGATGGCTGGGGCTTCCTCGCCGGTAACATTTACAAGCTCGTCAGCGCTGGCTGCGACACGCGCACTTGGCGCAGCCCGAGCGCGCGCATCGAGGTCGCTCAGTTCCTCATCCCCACAGATGAGGTCGCCCAACTCCATCTCTTAGACCCTGTTGGCACGCGGATTGCGAGCTATCAGACAGAGCCGCAGGCGGCGCCGCTGCTCTTCGTGAGGGTCCGCTCTCACGGAGCCGGCGCTGTGAGCATCCAGACCGCGACCCTCGGGGGTTCGCTCTTATCCACAAGACCCTAAAACCTGTCCTATTCCAGACCTGACCGACTCCTCAAAAGAGGACACCCATGAGAAACCTCAACCTCAAAGCTAGCGCCCTCCTCCTCCCCGCCCTCCTCTTGACTCCGAGCTGTGGCTCCGCGCCCAAGAGGATCGACCCCTTCGGGGACGAGAGCGTTACGTCCATGGGCGTCGACTACAAAGAGATCGTCGAGTGGAGCGAGACTCTGACCACGCGCATGCTCGAGAGCGGCTTCCTCCGCTCTGATGAGTTTGGCCCGAAGCCGGTCAAGATGGTCGTGAGCGACATCGAGAACAAGACAGACCTCTCACAGTTCCCCACAGAGATGGTGATGGGCCGGATGCGCTCGAACCTCCTCAGCTCTGGGCTCGTGCGCTTCGTCTCCACCTACGGGACAGACGGGACGGATGAGATGACTCGTGACACTCAACTCTTGCGCGAGGATCCCCTCTTCGACTCCAAGCAGATCCCTGAGCTAGGTCAAGCGACCGTCGCGAGCCTCTCCCTGCGTACGCAGATCCTCTGGGCACGCTCCGGAGCCGGCAAGAAGAGCCAGAACACCTACGAGGTCCGCATGTTCGTCACTGACGTGCGCAACGGTGAGGTCGTTTGGGAAGATTTCTCCTCGCCTGTCGCCAAGCGGCAGGTCGAGAAGGGCATCGGCTGGTAACGCTCTCTGGGGGTCGCCCCGGCAGCAAACGGCCCGGTCGGGGGAGCGCGCTGCGCTCTCCTGACCGGGTCCTTCTATGTCCCGCCCAATTCAGCCTCGAACGTGTGATCTGAGGGCCTAAACTCTCCACGTGTCCAAGCCTGATCGCAACCTGCGCGTAGGGACAGTCCCCTACCTCGTCGCGCGCCCGCTCGACTGCGGTCTCGAGGCAGAGCCTGGTATTGACCTCATCCGCGACGTGCCTGCCCAGCTCGTGCGCTCCCTCCGGAGCGGCGACCTAGACGTCGCCTTGGTGAGCTCCATCGAGCTCTTCCGCCAGCCGGGTTATGCCTACCTCCCAGACCTCACGGTCGCAGCGAACGGGTACATATCCAGCGTGCTCATGTTTCACGAGCGGCCTCTAGGAGAGCTTCGCTCGGTCGCCCTAGACCCTGCCAGCCGCGCGGCCAGAGCGCTCTTACAGGTCGTCCTCTCCGCGCGCGGCGTGAACCCGGAGTGGGTCGACGTCAAGCCAGGGAGAGACCCCCGCGAGGCCGGCTGTGATGCATGGCTCCGTATCGGCGACCCAGCCCTCCGCGAGCGTGTCGATCCGAGCGTACCCGAGGCCTTCAGCCCCTCGGAGGCCTGGATGGAGATGACCGGCGCGCCCTTCCCCTTCGCCGTATGGATCGTGCGCCAAGGGGTCGACCTCAGCGTGCATGGCGAGGCCTTCCTCCGCTCTAGGGAGCGCGGCGCCGCCGCCCTCGAGACCTTCGTGCAGCTGGGGGCAGAGACCTGGGGACTCGACCACGCCTACGTACACCGCTACCTCGCTGAAGAGAGCCTCTACTCCATGGGAGAGGCCCTCCCGGGGACCCTCCGGGAGCTCCGCGACCGCGCAGCCCGCTTGGGACTCTGCGAGGCAGACCTCAGCCCGGGCCCTGTGGGGCCGCTACGCTCGGAGGGCGTTTGCAAATGAGCCCCCGCCTCCTCCTCGTCGATGAGTGCCCGCACTGCGGGGAGCAACTCCCGGAGCGGGGCTTGCGCACCTGCCCCCACTGCGGCGGCTCCCTGCAGCAGCGCTACCTCCAAGCAGGCTGTCTCTCCTCGAGCCCCGTCCTGCTCTTCGCCGCGCTGGCTGCCCTCTGGTGGGTCGCCTCCTGAGCCTGTCGCGGGGTCTGGTCATTTCATTGCACCGGGGGCCGAGCATCGCTTAGATGGTCTTCTCCTGAGGCGGGGGCGCGCAGAGAGGGAGAGGCTCCCTAAGACGCGCGGCTCCATGAGACATCGATGACCGCTGCATGACCGACACCCTGTTCGACGACAACACCCAAGTGGCCAAGGCTCGATCCAAGAAGAAGACCTCGAAGACGCGCGCAAGAGCGCCTAGGGGGAAGAGCGCAGAGGCGATGGCGGCCAAGCAGCGCGACATCTCCGTCAGCGAGTTCTTCAGTAAGAACCGTCATCTCTTGGGGTTTGACTCTCCCCTCAAGGCCCTCTTGACCACCGTCAAGGAGGCCGTCGACAACTCGCTCGACGCTTGCGAAGAGGCAGGCATCATCCCCGAGATCGCCGTCGAGATCACGCAGACCTCAGAGAAGGTCTTCAAGGTCACGATCGAGGACAACGGGCCGGGGATCGTCGACACACAGATCGGCAAGATCTTCGGCAAGCTGCTCTACGGCTCGAAGTTTCACAAGCTCTCGCAGAGTCGTGGTCAGCAAGGCATCGGGATCAGCGCCGCTGGCATGTACGGTCAACTCACTACGGGTAAACCGATCCACATCTTCTCAAAGACGGGCAAGCGCAAGCCTGCGCACGAGTTCGTCCTCTCGATTGACACCGCGCGAAACAAACCCGAGGTGCACTCGAGCGAAGAGGTCAAGTGGGACAAGGATCACGGGACGAAGGTCTCCATCGAGATGGAGGCGCGCTACCAAAAGGGCGCGCGCTCGGTGGACATGTACCTCAAGCAGACGGCCATCGCGAACCCCCACCTCACGCTCCACTTCACGGACCCCTCAGGGGAGAAGGTGACCTACGAGCGCAATACCAAGGAGAAGCCGAAGGAGACGATCGAGATCAAGCCGCACCCGCACGGGATCGAGCTAGGGATCTTGATCGCGATGCTCAAGGACACAACCTGCCGCTCACTCTCTGGCTTCCTCCAAGAGGAGTTCTCGAGGGTCGGAGCGACCGTCGCGAAGAAGATCATCACGGCAGCCTCCAAGAAGGATGGCGCGGGCACCCTCACGACGAAGTCATACCCCAGCCGCATCGCCCGGCAGGAAGCCTCTGCCCTCCACGCTGCGATCCAAGAGACCAAGATCAGCTCCCCCTCGACCGACTGCATCGCGCCGATCGGGGAGGATCTCTTGATCGCAGGCCTCAAGAAAGAGGTCGAGGCGGACTTCTATGCAGCAGCGACGCGACCCGCGGCCGTCTACCGCGGCAATCCCTTCCAGATCGAGGTCGGGATCGCGTTCGGCAAGCCTGGCGGGGTCGGCCTAGAGGTCGCTGACGGCGGCAGAATCAAAAAGAAAGACAAGGTCAAGGCGATGACCGAGGACCTCGTCGGCGCCGCCGATGAGCCCGCGCGCGTCATGCGCTTCGCCAACAGGGTCCCGCTCCTCTATCAGCAGTCTGCATGCGCCGTGACGAAGGCGCTGATCCAGACCAACTGGAAGTCCTACGGACTCACGCAGCCGCGCGGAGCTCTCCCCATCGGACCCATCGCGATCCTCGTGCACATCGCCTCCGTCTGGGTCCCCTTCACGAGCGAGTCCAAGGAGGCCGTCGCCTCCTATCCGGAGATCATGAAGGAGATCAAGCTCGCCCTGCAGGAGGTCGGGCGGAAGCTCGGGACACACATCAGGAAGGGCAAGCGCCTGAAGCGAGAGTATGAAAAGCGTGAGTACATCGAGAAGTACATCCCGCACATCGGCATCGCTCTCCAAGAGATCCTCGACCTCTCTGAGAAGGAGAAGGGACAGACTGTGAAGACCCTCGAGGACGTCCTCCACAAGAGCCGCAAGTTCTAGACCGCACGACGAGCAACAGAGAGAGACAAGAAAGCGATGGCCAAGAAGAAGCCCACCAAGAAGACGGCTAAGAAGGCGGCGAAGAAGACCACCAAGAAGGCGACCAAGAAGACCACGAAGAAGGTCGCCAAGAAGGCCCCGAGCCAAGCGACCTTGACCGGAGGGACCGCGCGCGCGCGTGCGAAGCTCGGCCCCCTCGACAAAAAGACACTCGAGCTGATCGAGCGGACCGCGGAACGTGTCCAAAAGTCGATCTTCAAGCGCGATCTGCCTGAGCTAAAGTTCCCTGTCCGCAGCCTCTCGAATGTCACGTACGACAAGCGCAAGGGATTCTTCGAGCTGGGAAAAGGGCGCAAAGCGCGCGCGCTGAGCGTCAACACGGTGAAGAACTTCGCTCAGACGCTGAGGCTCATGTCCATCTCAAAGGAGATGGTCGAGAACAACGACTTCGCGACCAAGCGAGAGGCCTACTACGTCAGCAAGAACTGGGCAGAGGCCAAGTTCAACGAGCAGACCGAGTCTGACGCGGTGATGGACGACATCGAAGCCCTCGCCTCTCTCGAGGGTCTGAGCCGCGAACAGCTCCGCTACTTCCCAGAGGAACACGGAGGCTCTGTCGCAGGAAACCTCGTCGTCGTCGACCGGGATACCGAGACCGGCCAACCCATCCGCATCGACTGCACCGCCTTCGGGACAGGCTCCTACTCCATCCCACACTCGGTGGAGCACCTGAAGTTTGAGACAGACGCGAAGTTCATCCTCACCGTCGAGACGGGCGGCATGTTCCAGCGCCTGAACAACCACAAGTTCTGGAAGTCCAGCCAGTGCATCCTGATTGAGCTCGCGGGAGTACCGACCCGCGCGACCCGGCGCTTCATCCGGCGCCTCTCGGATGCCAAGAAGATCCCCGTCTACTGCTTCGTCGACTGCGATCCCTACGGCATCGCGAACATCTACCGGACCCTCAAGGTGGGCTCTGGTAACGCAGCGCACATCAACCGCTTCTTCTGTGTGCCTCAAGCACAGTTCTTGGGCGTCACGCCGCAAGACATCATCGACTTCAAGCTCGAAGACGCGACGCACAAGCTGCAGCCCGTCGACATCAAGCGCGCGAAGGACGCCCTCAAGAACGACCCCTTCTTTAAGGCCCACCTTCCCTGGGTGAAGGCCATCAAGCAGCTCCTGAAGATGGGTGTCCGCGCCGAGCAGCAGGCCCTCGCGAAGTGGGGACTCAACTTCGTGATCCAGGAGTACCTTCCTAAGAAGCTCAAGAACAAGAAGAGCTTCCTGCCCTGAGCCACCTCATAGCTGCCCCCTACGGGCAGATCGATGCGTTCTTCGAGCTCGTGAGACCACGCGCGGGCCTACCAGCCCGCCCCGGGGCCCTTCTACTGGAGAGTGAGGGCACTCAAGGGGTCAGTGGGGCCCTGAAATCGCCGATGGGAGACGGGTGGAGTGCGCCAACGATCCCGGCTAGCTCCCGTAGGCTCTCCAAAGGAGACTCCCATGAGTGATGAAAGACCCAGCATGGGCCTCGGTGCCCGCCTCTCGATCCTGCTTCCTACCCTGTGGCTCGCTATCGGGGCCTCCTTCAAGCTCTTCGCGGGTACGCCCAAGGACCTCCCCCCGGTCCTCTTCGATCTAGGCCTCGACATCGATCTGGTGTTCCGCTTAGCGATCGGGGTTGAGCTATCGATCGTGTCTCTCGCGCTCCTGCGTCCAGCCATCGGCTGGCGCCTGCTCGCCCTGCAGTACGTGATCTTCCTCGGCCTGCTCGTCCAACTCCAAGCTAGCGGGGCAGAGTCGTGCGGATGCATGGGGTCCAGCATGACCCTCACCCCGCTCACCATGATGGCCATTGACGGCGTCCTCTTGGCGCTGCTCCTCCTCTCGAAGCCTTGGCAGCGCGCGCTCACGAGCTGTGGCCCCGGCTGGCTCGCGCCTGCTGCGGTGCTCTTCTTAATGGCATTCCCTTGGATCTACATCGACGCGGGCTCACCGTCCCCTGCGCCCGCTCCCGCTGAGGCTGGCGAGCAGGCGCCGGCGGCGGTGACTGAGAAGCCGCGCTACGTCGTCCTCGAACCTGAGGAGTGGGTCGATCAAGACGTCTTCTCCACTCCCCTAGCGAGCTGGGTGGACTTCGAGTCAGGCGCCCTACCGATCGACGGCCTCTACGTCTTTTACCGCCAGACCTGCGACCACTGCGTAGATCACCTGATGCAGCTCTTCGAGCAAGACATCGGCCTCCCAATGGTGCTCGTCAAGATCAACGAGAAGGGTGACAACGATGAGAACAACCTCATCAATGTGAAGCCCTCAGGCCCTCACATCATCGAGATCGAGCTCGACCCTGAGATCGAGTGGGTGATCGAGACCCCGGCAGACATCGAGCTCGCCGGCGGCGTGGTCATCCGCGGCGAAGAGGGCATCGGAAAGGAGTGAGCCCGCGCCGCGGGCGGCGATCACTTCTGACCGACGAGGTAGGCGATCCAGGCCGCGGCGTGCTCCCCCTCATTGTCGAGGTGGTACTCCGCGTCCCTGTCGTCATCGTCCTCTTCGAAGTAGCTGTCGACCTGTGAGAAGCCAGCCTCTAAGAACATGTCGCGCAGCTCGGTGAGGTGCCAGACACGCCACTCGTAGACGAAGGCCTCCTTCATCTTCGTGCCGTCCTTGAACTTGAAGTGGATCTTGCAGGTGAAGTCACCTGAGCCCGGGAAGTACTCCCCTTGGTCCCAGATGTAGGTAAAGCCCTCGTCCACCTTACGCTTCTCCCGCATCTTGTCCTGGGTCTCGCTCCCGCCCCAGAGATCGATCACGAAGATGCCCCCTTCAGCGAGGCTTTCATGCGCCTTCTTGAAGTAGTCGAGGAGCACGGCGCGCTCCTTGAAGATCCAATACGAGAAGTTCTGAGCGATCC
Source organism: Planctomycetota bacterium (assembly GCA_022446815.1). Classification (GTDB taxonomy): domain Bacteria; phylum Planctomycetota; class UBA1135; order UBA1135; genus JAKVCE01. The sequence goes on along the minus strand of JAKVCD010000041.1, from coordinate 107,745 downwards.
GCACATCCGGAGCGCGCCGGCCGTCAGCTCGCGCGTCCTCTAAGAAGAGCTGCACGCGCTCACCCGCATCTCCTAGAGGCGCGAGATTGTGCTTCTCTCCCCATTCGATGGGCTCCGGGTCGAGGTCATAGCCCTCGGCCGTCCGCCCGTCATCAGTCTTGACCCAGGTGGCAGAGAGGATCGCTGTACCGCAGAAGTCTTCACGGAAGTGCATCGCCTCTTCGCCTCGCAGGTCGCGGTACACCCGCTGAACGAACTCAACGTCCGTCTCCGGAGACTGGACCGCGTGCTGATAGAGCTCGTACTTGTCAGCGGTGTGCGCCGTGTATTTGGACTTCTTGCCCTTACGCCCCGGGCGCTTGCCCCCCTTCTCCTCGCTCACGGACATCTCCTCGTCCACCTCGGTGGCGCTCGCGCTCGCGTTCATCTCTTCCACAGTTGTCTCCTCTACAGGTTGTGAGCACAGATGCTATCGCGCGCCCACGGGCAGAGGAAGCTCAGCGTCGCTTCGGATTCCCACCTGGCAACCACGCCGGGTCTATGACTCCGTCTGCTACGAGGCGTGCGATCCGATACGCCTCGCGGGTCGCCTTCGCCATGTGCTCATAGTCGAGGGTCTGCCATTCGTCCGTCACTTGGTGATAGTCCGAGTGCATGTTGTACGTAGAGAAGGTCTGCGCCACGACCCCTTCGACCGCGAAGGCGTAGTTGTCGGAGCGCTGGAAGAAGTTCTGTTCTGGGCGGAGATCAGGAGAGATCGAGATGCCCCGCTCTTCGATAGCGCCCATAAGGTTGCTGCGCTCGTGACCGCTGAGCCAGAGCCGTCCCGCGCCCCCGACCAGCTCATCCGGCCGCCCGATCATCTCGTAGTTGAGATTGCAGGCGGTGCGCTCGAGGGGAAAGAGTGGCTCAGCGATGTAGTGCTTTGTACCTAGGAGCCCGACCTCCTCGCCAGTGACGAGGAGGAAGAGCAGTGTCCTTGCGGGGGGGGCACCAGCCGCAAAAGCCTCAGCCAGGGCGAGGACGCCTGCGACCCCTGAGGCGTCGTCATCTGCGCCGTTACGAATGAGGTCAGGCTCCTCTCCCTCCACAGGCTCCGCGTCAGCCCTCTGGCGCTCCTTGCTGACGCCGATGTGGTCATAGTGGGCCGTGAAGACGACCACCTCCTCCGCGAGCTCTCGGCGCTCCTTCGTACCGACCCCCGGAATGAGGGCTACGACGTTGTGCGCGGGGACCTTCTCCTCGAGCGCGTAGGTCCGGAGCTGGATGTGCTCGACGCGACCCTCTTCGCAGGCGGCGCGAAGCTCGCCGTGCACCCTCATCCATGGCGTCGACTCCTCCTCGCTCTCCTCCTCTGCCCCCAAGACCAGGCGAGGATCACGCTGGGCCCAAGCGCGACCGTTTCGCTTGGAGCCGCGGCTGAGGACCGCGCCCCAGCCCTCACCGCCCTCGTGTCCGCGCTCGCTGAGCCACTTGCGACCCTCTCGGCTAGAGCCTGAGAGGAAGACCGCTACGCCGGGATCGGACTCAAGGGGGAGCTCCTCGAGCTCTTCCACCTTCAAGACGCGCAGCTTCTCTGTCGAGCCTGGAGCACCGATGGGATCAAACCACTCGCCCTGAAGATGCTTCCCCACCTCTTCGTCCGAGATGTAGACGTCGAGCTCGGCTGCGCGCGCTGCACCGACTCGCCTGAGAGGAACTGGCTGGAGATAGCTCTCCCCCATTCCAGGGGCTAGGCCGAGCTCGCGGAAGGCATCAGCGAGATAGCGAGCTGCCTCCTCATTCTCTGGGGTGCCTGTCGAGCGACCTCGGAGCTCATCCGAGGCGAGGAATTTCACCGTCTCCTGCAAGCCAGGAGCGTCGATGAGCTTGAGCTCGTCCTGCGCGGTCGGCGCGAGGAAGAGGAGCAGGATGAGAGGCGACATGCCTCCCATCATAGCGCTGCCTTCGCGCCGCCTAGGCGACGACGTCACGAAGCGTCTTTAGGAGCGCCTCGTTGCGCTTCGGGTCAGAGACGTGCACACGGACCGTGCCTGAGATCGTGCGAGGGACGCTGAGGGTCCCGGGCTCGAGGCGTCGATTGACCTTGCGTGCGAGATCTGCGGGAGCAGGCACCTTCAAGAGGATCCAGTCACCCGTCTGCGGGGAAGGGAGGGGACGAATCCCCGGGATGGAGGCGAGCCTAGAGCAGAATCGTTCCTTCTCTTGATCCATCATCGGGTCCACTATCGCTATCTCCTCTTGGCTGGTGGGTGGTGTGGGGAACTCCTATTGGAGTGTGTGTTTGGAGATCGTCTAGAGCCTTCCAAAGTGAGCACGACTCGCGTCGCACTGATGGACTGCGCTAGAAATCCCTCCGGACCCACTCTATGTAGTAGAGGAGTCCGATCCAAGCACTACCTGGCAGAGTATTTTGAGCTTCTCCCGTCCGGGAAGCTCGGCTCAGAGGCCTGAGCCTCGAGCGCGACTTGGACTCGCCTGAACGCGCGTCCGAGCGCAGCGACCTCGCGGATCGCTGGGTCACCCGCGAGCAAGCGCGCCAAGCGCACGCGCTCCTCCAGGACCTTGGAGAGCGCGCTCTCTGCTCGAAGGCGCTCGTCGATGATCGTGCGCTCAACCTCGAGCAAGACCAGTGAGTCCCTGAGGAGCGAATCCTCCTCAGCGAGCGCCACCTCTTCCTCCTCAGCTTGAGCCGCTGCGGCACCGCGACGAGCATCCCGAAGCTCATGCCTCACGACGCGTAACGCCGCATGAAAGCGGTTCATATCAACCTCCATGCCCTGGGCGCGCCTTCTGCGCTCAGCCTGATCAGCTCTGGCTGAGGGTTGGCGCTCTGCTTTCTTATCGCCCAGGGTTGCTGCGGGATGTGATTCCATCGCTGCGGTTAGGATAGCGACGAACACCTCGCTCACCAACGCAAGAAACCGACCAGAAAATGCGACTCCCCTCCCCCCTCTTCATGGCGCTCCCTCTCCTCTCGCTCCTCTTCATCTCCTGCCAGTTCGACGTCGAGCTCTCTGCCCGTGTCGGACAAGAGCCACACGACGGAGAGGTCACGCTAGCCAGCGATGATGCAGCAGAGCGAAAGCTCCGAGCGCAGCCCCTTCATGAGGCGCCCAAGCAGCTCTATGTCGTGACCAAGGTCGTCGACGGAGACACGATTCACATCGAGCGCGAAGGCGTAACAGAGAAACTCAGGCTGCTCTCCGTAGATACCGAAGAGGTCATCCGGAGCGGAGGTTACTCGAGCGAGACGAAGCCCCAGACGGTCTTTGGAGACAAGTGCGCAGAGTGGGCCAAAGAGTTCTTCGTAGGCCAAGCGGGCGAGGACGGAGTGACGCGGGTTGGGCTCTGGTTCCCAGGAGACACAGAGACGCGAGATATCTACGGCAGACTGCTCTGCCATGTGGTCCTGAGCGATGGCACAGACTTCAACCTCCTACTCCTTGAAGAAGGTAAGAGCCCCTACTTCAACAAGTACGGAAACAGCACCGAGTTCGACGCTGAGTTCCGCGCTGCGCAGAGCGCTGCTCGCGCGGCGAGCATAGGCATCTGGGATCCGAAGACCAATCAAGCGACGACGCCGGACCAGCCCTCTGCGAAGCGTCCCTACGACATCTTGATGCCCTGGTGGGAGTCGCGGGCGCGCGCGATCGATGAGTACCGCGTGAAGCACGCAGCGGACCCTCTGCTCTACGTTGACGCTGGCGACCCTGAGCAGCTCGAGGCTGTGACTCGTGCTGCAAAGAAGAAGCCCACGACAGTCGAGGTCTTCGGCGCCCCTGACCGCGTCTTCGACGAGAAGGACGGGAGCAAGACGGTCCTCTTCAGGACCTCAGACCGCAAGCGCGCGCTGCGCGTCCGGATCCCCAAAGACGCAATCGCCGCTCACGCAGAGCTCGAGCTAGAGGATATCTCCGAGGAGCTCCGCCAGAACTACGTCTGGGTCAAGGGCCCGCTGCGCTGGACTGGCCGCGGCTATGAGTTCACCTCTGGAGGTGTCGACGCATGGCGCATCGCCGCCCCTCAAGGGCAGAACTGAATGCTCAAAGCGTCCGAGAGGTTGAAGCCAGCGCCTCCTGCGGGAGTGTCCCTGTACCAGAACTGGAACCTCTTCGTGACACCTCCTGAGATCCCGTAGACGGGGTTCTGCAAGTCGACTACGGAGGCCGCTGAGCCCGTGGCCCCAGTGTTCACGACAGGCAGCCTGCGGATGCCGCCGCCAACGCAGCGCACCCCGTTTCCGAAGGGCGCGCTCAGCTGATTGTTCCCGAAGTAGAAGACTCCGAACTGATTGAAGGGGCAAAACACGGAGAGGAGCACGAGAGTGTTATCGCTCACGTTCACGCTCCCTGAGTGAAGGATGAGCGCCCCGGTGCCGAATGAGTTGGGCGAGGTCTGGCAGTAGTTCTGCACAGCCCCACAGGCGACGACGCCGCTCGAGTACACCTGTACATAGCCAGAGGAGCTGCCGTTCTGGTCGGCGTTCGGCGCACCGATGGCGAGCTCGATGCGGCCGTCACCGGTGGTGTCCCCTAGGGCCGTAAGAGAGGCGCCGTAGTTATCACTCGCGACGCTCCCGGGGAGCTCGAAGAGGATCTGCTGAGTGGCCCCAGAGATCACTCGCACGTAGCTGTTGACCGAGGAGCTATTCGGCACCGCGGAGACCGCGAAGTCCTCTGTCCCATCTCCATCCCAGTCTCCAAGCACGGCGACATCCCATCCGAAGCGATCGCCGACGCTCTGTCCGTTGACGGTGAAGAGAGAGAAGCCCGAGGTACCTGAGACCACGTCCACGTAACCGATCCCAGGGGAGAAGAAGTCCTCTTCGGTCGCCCCGATGACGAGGTCTCTGACGCCGTCACCGTTCAAGTCAGAGATCGAGCCTACGGAGCGGCCATAGACGTCGGATGAGTTCGCGCCGATCGTATTCACGACGGCGCCGCTCGCACCTGAGATCACCTTTACGCCCCCGAAGAGGGAGCCCGCGATGACGTCATCACGGCCATCACCCGTCAAGTCGCCAGCCCACGCTACGTCGTACCCGAAGCGGTCACTGCTACCCGAGCCTGAGATGCTGTGAATGATGGCGCCGTTCAGTCCGGAGTGGATCGTCACGCGCCCGACCTCGTTAATCAGACCCGCAGGGGCATTCGGAGCGCCGACAGCGAAGTCATCGCGGCCGTCAAAGTTGACGTCACCGATTGCTGCGATGGACGACCCGAACTCCTCACCTTCGTTGAGTCCGTTGATCGAGAAGATCAGTGCCCCTGAGACGCCTGAGCGAGCCTCGACCCGCCCAGCCCGCTGCGCAAAGAGTGAGGACTTCGGAGCGCCGACCAAGAAGTCTGAGACGCCGTCACCGTTGAGGTCCAAGCCCCCAGCGAGGGCTGCTCCATAGCACTCATAGTTTGCGATCCCCTCAGCAGTAAAGAGAACGGATCCGTTGAACCCTGAATGGACTCGGGCGAAGCCCGCCCCCGAAGAGAAGATGTTCGCGTCTTCAGGCGCGCCGACGACGATGTCCGCATATCCGTCACCGTTGAAGTCTCCTGCCGGAGCCGTGGCGATACCGAAGCGGTCAGCAGGCTTGTCGCCTGTCACCTGGAAGAGCTCAGACTGAGCCGAGGCAAGGTTCGCGAGAGAGAGACCGAGCGCGAGACCGAGGATGTGATGAGAAGAGGGTGCGTTCATGTTCGAGGCGGTATTCAGAGAAGTTCAGGACCCGCGTCCGGGTCGTTCACGAGCAGCACTCCTCTCTTCACGGCCTCCTGCCGAGGCTCATTTGCAGAGCCAGCAGAACGTCCACTTCGAGGATATCCCTCTTAGGCGCGCATGGCCAATTGAGGCTTCCTAAACGGATCCTGAAGCCGTTTTGGAACAGAGAAAATTATTCCTCAACAGGGAGAAGCCACTTGCGGGCCCTGAGAGGCCCTAGAATGCGCCCCCTCTGACCCCGCCATGATCACCTCCCTCGCTCTCTTTCTCGCTGCACAGGCTCCAGGCCCCTCCGAAGTCCTCGGGCCCCAAGCCCTTGAGGAGGCCGTGATCGAACATCGCCTCGAGAGCGGCTGGACCTTCCTGATCTTGCCTAGAGAGGGTCCACCGATCGTCTCCTTTGAGACCCTCTTGGACCTCGGCGTTAGCGAGGAGCCGGCAGGGATGAGCGGGCTCGTACACATGTTCGAGCACATGGCCTTTAAAGGCTCGGATCGGATCGGGACTCTCGACTGGGCTGCGGAGGAGGCTGCGCTGGAGGAGGTTGACCGCCTCTACGCTGAGCTCACGAGAGTAGACAAAGAACTAGCGCCACAAGAAGAAGCCGCGCTCGAGCTGCAGTGGGCGCAGGCCGTAGAGGTCGCGAGCGAGCTGGTCCAGCGAGAGGAGTTCTCCAAGCTCATCGAGCGCGCGGGAGGCGCGGACAGCTTGAACGCTATGACGAGCGCCGACCATTGCCGCTTCGTCGTCTCCCTGCCTTCAAACCAGGTCGAGCTGTGGTGCTGGCTCGAGTCCGAGCGCTTCCTTCGGCCTGTACTGCGCGAGTTCTACCTCGAACGAGACGCCGTCTTGGAGGAACGAAACATGCGCGTTGACTCCAACCCGCTCGGCACTGTCCTTGAGGAGCTCGCCGCGAGCGCCTTCAGAGTTCACCCCTATGGACGGCCGGTGATCGGCGCTCGCGCGGACATCGAACGCTACGACCGTCAGAGCGCCAAGGACTTCTTCGCGGAGAAGTTCTCGCCCGCGCGCTGCACGACGGCCATCGTCGGCGACGTGGACCCAGAGGTCTTGATCCCGATGCTGGAGAGCTACTTCGGGCGGATCTCTGCGAGAGAGTCCTCGGTGAGCGAGGCTCCGGCAGAGCCTGTGCAGCGGGGCGCCCGCCGCAGCCGGATCGACTTTCCCGCCCAGCCGCTCCTAGCGCTCGGGTGGAGGGTCCCCCCGGCTCAGCACCCCGACGCTCCAGCGGTTGAGGTCGCCATCCGGCTGCTCGGAGCCTCTCGTAGCTCTCGCCTCGAGCGTCGCCTGATCCGAGAAGAGCCTCTCTGCGCGCGCGTCTTCGTCCAAAGCGGCTGGCCTGGTGAACGTCACGAGCACCTCGCCTTTGTCCTCGCCGAGCCCCTCGGAGGCGCTGACCTCCAAGCAATAGAGGAGACCGTCCTCGCTGAGGTGCAGCGCCTCGCAGAGGAGGGTCCGCTGCCAGAGGAGTTGGAGGGGGTTCAGCGCGTCGCCCGCGTCGAGCACCTCCGCTCTCTCAGGCGGAACGAGGCCATCGCTGAGGGCCTATTGAGCGCCCAGGCCTCTCTCGGGGACTGGCGAGCCCACTTCCAACGCAGCGCGCGCCTTGAGGGCGTGAGCGCGGCGGACGTTCAGCGCGTCCTAAAGGAGCGCTTCATCCCCAACAACAGCAGCCTTGTCCTCCTGCTCTCAGAGCCTGACCCCGCCCTTGAAGGCGCGGAGGAGCAGCGATGATCCCCCTGCTCATCATGCTGACGCTGGCGCAAGACCCGCTCCCCCAGCACCCCCGCGAGCTCAGCCCGCCCGCCCTTCGCTCCTACAGCGCGAGCGCGCCTACGCACACCTCACTGCCTGGCGGCGCAGAGCTCCTCGTCATCGAGGACAGCTCCCTCCCCCTCGTTGATGGGGCCCTCGTCTTCCGCGTGGGCTCGGTGCTCGACCCGGCTGAGAAGGTCGGTCTCACCGCTGTCGCGGCAGACTGTATGCGGGAGGGGGGCTCTGAGTCTTCCTCAGGCGCAGAGCTGGACGCGTGGCTGGACCTGCGCGCGGCCACCTTGGAGCTCACGCCCGCAGAAGAGACCCTGACGATCCGCTTCTCGTGTGCCTCTGAAGACCTGAGAGAGCTCCTCAGCCGCGTTATCAACCTCGTGAGGACACCGCTCTTCCCTCAAGAAGTCTTGGTGCAGAGCAAGCAGCGAGCTCAGAGCGCCGTCGCGCGAATGGAAGATGACCCCAGCTCCTTCGCTGACGCCCTCCTGCTCGAGGTCGTCTATGGCGCCTCCTCGCCCTGGGCTCGACGACCCACCGCTGCGAGCGTCAACGCTATCGAGCGCGAAGACCTCCAACTTTGGCATAAGGCCTACTTCGGTCCAGACCGCCTCGTCACCGGAGTCACCGGTGACGTCAGCGCAGATGTCGTCTCCGCCCTCCTCACCGAACTGCTCGAGGGATGGCAGGCTGCGCCGGAGCGAGCTGCTACGCCAGCGCCGGTCTTCAATGTCCCCGCGAGCACAACGATCCACCTCTACGACCGCCCCGGGGTCCCGCAGACAGAGCTGCGCTTTGCTGGCCCTGGCATCCTGCGCCTGCACCCGGACTACGCGCCTCTTCTGCTCTGGTCAGATGTCGTCGGGATAGGCGGCGCGACCAACAGGATGATGGTCCGGCTTCGCACGCAGCTTGGCCTCGCATACACCGTGGGCGCATATTTTCGGCCAGGTTGGGAGCACTCAGGGCGCCTCGTCGGCTTCATCGGGACCCGTAACGAGGCAGCAGGGACCGCGCTCTCATCGATGCTGGAGGTGATCAAAGCGAGCGTTGACCCCTTCGAAGCAGAAGAGCTCGCTGAGGCCTTGGAGCGACATCGTAACGCAGAGGTCTTCAGAGTGGACACGCCCCATGAGGTCCTCGACCGCGCCATGCTCCTCCTCTTGCACGGGTATCCAGAGGACTTCTGGGATAAGAGCTGGGGTCGGCTCGCGCAGCTAGATCCTGAACAGGTGGCGGCTGCTTCTAGGCGTCACGTCGACCCAGAGCGCTTCGTCGTCGTCGCCGTCGGGCCTGCCGAAATCCTCGCGCCTCAACTCGAAGAGCTCGGTGAGGTCCTCCGGCTAGATCGCGAGCCGCCGGCTGACGCGCCCTCTGAATGGCTCGAGCGACTCTACGCTGCGGTCGGTCCGCGCGCGCGCTGGGCCGAGGCCGAGGGCGTCGAGTACGTCAGCGAGATGACAGGGGTCGCGGTCGGCGCGAGCGCAGCTCGTTCGCACTCTTGGATCTCCTTCCTCGACGCCTCGAGTCGCACCGAGACTCAGGTGGCCGGCTCCAAGACAACGATGGTCATCGGGAGGGAGCGTGGCTGGGCTAAGACGCCCCAGACGCTCACAGAGTTCCCGCAGGAGATATGCGAGCGAGCACGCGGCAGAGCGCGGACGAACCTTTACAGGCTCCTCCGCGTCCTCGCAGGGGGTGAGGCGGAGAGCCTGCGCCTGGATCAGGAGGGCCGCCTCAGCGGCGCGCTCTCATCAGGTGAGCGCTTCGAGCTCGAGCTGAACGAAGACGGATTCCCCATAAGCCTCAGCATTAGAGCAAGCGGTGAGGAGTTCCTAACGCGCTACGCTGACTGGTCCTTTGAGGACGGTGTGGCGTACGCCAAGCGAGCCACCCAAGTGCAGGAGCGCCCCATCGAGCGGCACCTCAGCAAATTTGTGCTGCACCCTGAGCTCGACGAAGCGCTCTTCCAGGAGCCTTAGCTCGTCGCGTCCATCGCCGCCCGCAGGCGCTGGACCTTCTTTAGGTCTACAGGGCTGTGTACCCCGTCCTCTTTCAGAGAGCTCCCAACGATCGCGCCCGTAGCATACGCCAAGAGCCCAGCGGCGTTCTCTGCGTCCAAGCCGGAGCCAATGAAGATCGGGTGAGCTCCGAGGCGCTCTCGCACGTCATCGAGCTCACTCACCTCAGGAGGGCTCCCGGTGCGCGAGCCAGTAAAGATCAGCGCGTCTGCGCCGCCACGGCCAGCGGTCTCCGCGGCGCTCTCGACCAAGCTCGTCGAGCCGATCGGGGTAGCGTGCTTCACATGCACATCTGCGAAGATCTTGACCTCCGGTGCGACCCGCGCGCGCTCTCTCAAGAGCGCGGCAGCCTCACCGGTGATGACGCCCTGATCGGTCGCTGCCGCCCCGCAGAGTACATTGACTCGCAAGAAGCTCGCGCCAGTCGCGGCGCAGACTCCTAAGGCCCCGCGCGCGTCGTTGCGCAGGACATTCACGCCTACCTCGAGCTCAGCAGCAGAGCGGCGCACACGCTCAACCGCGATGGTCATAGCTGCGATCGTCTCGCTAGGGACCGCGTCCGCGAAGAAGGGCGTGTCGCCAAAGTTCTCGACGATGATGGCGTCGGCGCCGCCCTCTGCGAGCCGGCTGGCGTCTAGCGCCGCCGCCTCTAGGACAGCTCCCATGCTCCCCTCATACCCAGGCGCGCCGGGGAGAGGCTTGAGATGGACGACACCGATGAGCTTGCGACGCTCCTGATCAAAGAGTCCGGTCATGGTGCGCGGAGGATAAGGCCCTCGGCCCCTCAACGCGACGCCTGCGCGTCAGCTATATCCACTGGCCGGTGGTATCGCCGGCTCAGCCCCTCGACCAACGCCGGGAAGACCGCCTCATTCCCGGCCGCTGTGAGGTGGCCGCTCAGCGCGCCTTCGTCCATGAAGTAGTCGCGAGCGCTGCGACCGGTCGCCACGTGATCTTGGAAGAGTGCGGCCCGGCTAGAGACGAACGGGACCTCGAGCTCTTCCAGGGTCCTGATGAGGAAGGTCTCACGCCAGCTCCTCCCCTCGCGCCCCATCGCGAGGCGCTCGCTGTGGAAGAGGACGACGAAGTGCTCTAGCTCCCGCTCGCGGAGCAGGTCACGCGCCCGCTCAAGGAGCCAGGTCGCTCTGCGCTGCTTCAGCGCGATCATCCGCGCCTTCTCCTCTTCAGCGAGTGAGCGTGGAAAGAGCGCCGAGGTGCGGAAGAGACGACCTAGGTAGCTCGAGATCTCCGGCGGGTTTGCGTCGATCCACTCCTCAGCAGTCAGGTCCCCAGGAAACTCCCAGGTGAAGCTGTCGAGGCGCTCTCGTGCGATCGGCTTTGGGTGACCTCGAAAGGAGAGCGAGCAGCGGTCGATGTCCTCGTCCACGAGCACGCCGATCACGACGATCGGGTCTTCGCCCTCATAGCGGCTCACGCTCTTCTCGAGGAGCAGGACGATCTGATCCAGCCCATATGCGCAGGCTCCATAGTTCAACATGCAGAGCTCATCCCCAAGCGAGCTCTCATCCAGCAGGCTCTGCCAGCAATCTTCCTCAGGCACCACACAGCGCGTGAAGGAGTCCCCATACATGAGGACGGGGCGCCTCCCCCCCAGCGTGCGCTCTCCCTTGTGCGCCAGGGAGCGCTCGCGGACGCTCGCGGGGAGCCAGCCTAGCTCTGAGTGCGCCCGGTCAAACCGATCTCGATCTCCCTCTGAGTGGAAGCGCCGCTGGAGCGTCCAGAAGTCGTCCTCAGAGAGCGGATCCGCAAAGCGATTCGGATCTCGCAGGCCCTCCCCAAGCGCCTCGGGCAGAGCGCCCTCGCCGAAGATGAGCCAGCGGACCCCTAGCTCACCTGCACCCCACGCGAGGCACAGTGAGACAAGCGCCACACGGAGTCCCCGCGCAACGCGACCTGCCACGGCCTTCGGCCGCATGATCTCCTCCTGTGGAGGCCCTGATGGCCTCTGTAGTTCCTACCTTCTTTCCCCGGACGCCCCTGCGCCCGAGAGAGAGACATAATAGAACTTCCTATATAGGGCTGCCACCACAAAATCAACGAACCTCTCTCTCCCATGGGAGCGCCAAAGCCGCCCTGACTAGGCCAGTAGCCCCCTCCCCTAAGCAGCAGGAGCTCAGGCCTCCAACTAGGTGAGCTCAGAACCCTTCATCAGGTCCGTCTTCCGCCAGCCCGAGCGAGGAGCGGAGCGCGCGCGGGGGCCATCGAGTCTCAGGCTTCTGCCACGAGGCCGTGCGCGACAGCCAGCTCTGCCAGCAGGAGCGCGCCGCCGGCCGCTCCCCTGATCGCGTTGTGAGACAGGGTCGTAAAGCGCCAGTCGAGCACCGGACACTCACGCAAGCGCCCGACCGTAACGGCCATCCCCTGCGCTGTGTCGACGTGAAGCTCAGGTCGGGGGACCTCCTCCCCCTCCAACCAGACCACAGGCCTCTGCGGCGCGCTAGGCAGCTCTAGCTCTTGGGGGGTGCTGCTGTAGTCCTGCCAGGCCTCGAGGATCTGAGCGCGGCTTACAGCGCCTTGCAAGGCCACAGAGACGCAGGCCGTGTGCCCGTCTGCGACCGCGACGCGGTTCGTCGTAGCGGCGACCTTGATCGAAGCGTGACGAACCCGGCCGCCATCCAGTCGCCCGAGGATGCGGCAGGTCTCACTCTCGATCTTCTCCTCCTCACCGGGGATGCTCGGGGAGAGGCTCCCGGCGAACTCGCTGACGCTCGGAGCAGCCGCCCCCATCCCCGAGAGCGCCTGCAGAGTCACCGTATGGATCGCCTCTATGCCAAAGGCCTCCCAAAGGGGCGCGAGGGCCAGGACGATTCCCATGGTCGAGCAGTTGGGGTTAGCGAGGATCGCTCCTGCGCTGGGGTCCTCAATCAGCCCTAAGTGCCCTGAATTGACCTCAGGCACGATGAGCGGGACGTCCTCGTCCATCCTGTGAGCTGAGGCGTTTGTGACCACCAAGTGCCCGGCGTCTCGCAGGGCGGCTTCCCGCTCGCCAGCGACCTCAGGGTTCATGGCTGAGAACACCAACCTGCAGGAGGGCTCAGCGCTGGGGTCTCCTAGGACCAGATCCTGGAGACCCTCCGGAGCCCCCTCTCCAAGGCGCTTCCTGAGGGTCTGACCTGCCGAATGAGACGATGAGCGGACATCTGTAAGCTCAAACCAGGGGTGGTCAGACAAAAGCCTCAGAAAGCGCTGACCAACCACCCCCGTTGCGCCGTAAAGGGCTACGGGGATGCGAATCTCGGGCGATGAATCCATCGTGTGAGAGGATGCCAAGCCCCGCTCCTCCAGTCACCTCTCTCAACGAGACTCGACAGACCTCACTCTCCCTCAGACATGCTCCGTATCACCCCCATCCAAGCGCTCCTCCTCGGCCTCTTCGTCGCCTCCTGCACAAGCGACCCTGGAGACGCGGGCAGCGGATCGGCGAGCGAGTCCTCACGTGGGAGAGGAGCCAAGACCAACTTCCTGCTGGTCACCCTCGATACGACCCGCGCAGACCGACTGGGCTATGCAGGCTATGAGAAGGCCCGCACGCCGCACCTCGATAACCTCGCGCTCGAATCGGCCGTCTTTTCCGACGCGCGCTGCCACGTCCCGCTGACCCTCCCCTCGCACGCCTGCATGATGACCGGGCTGCTCCCCACGAGTCACGGGATCCACGTCAACATGCAGGGCGCGCTCCCCGAGGACGTAAAGACCCTCGGCCAGTCCTTTCAACAGGCCGGCTATGAGACCGGCGCCTCTGTGGCGGCTTGGGTCCTCGCTGAGCGCTTCGGAGTCTCGCGCGGCTTTGACACCTACAACGACGTCAACGAGGACGTCGACAACGTGACCGACCACAAGGAGCGCCCTGGCGGAGAGATCACGGACGAGACCCTCGCTTGGCTCGACGAGAATAAGGACGGGCCGTTCTTCTATTGGGCCCACTACTTTGACCCGCACGACCCCTACGTTCCGCCGGTGGGCTACCAAGACTTCGAGGACCCCTATGACGGGGAGATCTCCTTCACGGACCACCAGGTCGGCCGGCTGCTCACCTGGCTCGAGGAGAACGGCAAGAAGGACAACACCCTCGTCATCGTCGTCGGCGACCACGGCGAAGACCTCGACCAGCACGGCGAGGGGACGCACGGGCTGTTGATCTACGACGCGACCCTGCGGGTCCCTCTGCTCGCCAGGATGCCCGGCCGCATCAAGCACAGCGTCATTGAGGACACAGTAGGGCTGATCGACCTCGCCCCTACCGTCTGTGAGCTCCTTGACCTGAGCGGCCCTGGTGAGATGGACGGGAGCAGCTTGGTCCCGGCGATCGACGGCGAGGAGAGAGCGGAGCTGCCCTTCTTCGCTGAAGGTGAGTACTCGAGGCGCTCATTCAACTGGGCCCGGCTGCGCTCGATCATCATCGGTGACTGGAAGCTCATTGACTCTCCGAAGCCCGAGCTATTCAAGCTCTCCGAAGACCTCGGCGAGACGAACAACCTCGCAGAGAGCGAGCCCGAGCGCGTCTTGAGGATGCGTGAGGCGATGCTCGACTACCTCTCCACCAAGAGAGTCCGCGATGCGGTCGCCTTGAACGCATCTGGCGAAGCGGACGCCGCGCTCGCTGCGCTCGGCTACGTCGCAGGAGAGGGTGGCACCATCGATGATGACCCCATGGACCTCAAAGAGCCCCGCGAGATGGTCGACGTCTTCAAGGGCATGATCCGCGCCGATTGGATGCTGAAGCGTAAAGAGGCGACTGAGGCCCTCCCCTTGATCCAGTGGATGGTTGAGCGGAGCCCCGAGTCCAGCGAGATATACGGCTTGCTTGGTAACTGCTACTTCCAGCTGGAGCAGTTCGATCGTGCCAGAGAGAACTACGAGCGCGCCCTCGAGGGGAGAGGAGACAACCCCCACCACCTGACGCGCCTCGGGAACTGCTACAAGAAGCAGCGAAACTATGAAAAGGCGGAGGAGTGCTATAGAGCAGTCTTAGCCATCGACCCCCAGTTCGGAGCAGCGCACAGTCGACTGGGCTGGATCCTCGCGACCCGGCAAGAGTGGTCGGAGGCCCTCGATCACTTCACCCGCTGCGTCGAGCTCGATCCGAACTCAGTGAACGCCCGCTGCAACCTCGCCAACGCGCTGTGCGCGATGGGGATGCCCAGGGAGGGCTTGAAGGAGCTGGACGCCGGGCTCTCGATCGAACCGGAATCTCGCCCCCTCATCCGCACGAAGATCTCCGCGCTCTATTCTGTACGCCGTGAGGAGGAGGCCTTAGAGCTCGCGAAGAAGGCCTTGGTCATCTTCCCTGGCGACAAGGAGCTGCAGGCTATTCACGACGGGATCGTCAACGGACCGACGCCGATCAAGATCAACAGCCTAGAAGAGATCGAGCAGTACCAGCAGCAGCAACAGAAGTAGCCGCGCTAGAGGGTGTCCCTCTCGTCCATGTCCTAAGGGAGGCCCCTGCGCTTCCCTAGGGGGATGGAGCCAGATATCGGATTTGAACCGATGACCCCAGCTTTACGAAAGCTGTGCTCTACCACTGAGCTAATCTGGCTGCCGGGTTGAGCGGGTCCTCTGCTGAGAGAGCAGAGGTCGCTCACGGTCCACGAAGGACCGCTCGGCGGAATTATGGCACACGGACCATCCACGCGCGAGTCGCGTGAGAGCCCGTGACCCCGAGACCCCCGTTCGCCGGGGGCTCAAGGCTCTAACGGCGCCCGCCGAGGGCGCCTAGGCTTCAAAAGGATCAGCCGCCGAGGTTGACCTTCATGCGGCGCGCGAGGGCCGCGCGCTGCTCGGCGTCGAGATTCGCGCGGCCGAGGCCGAGCGCAGTCGCCTGCCGGACCTCGATCGAGGCGTCCGAAGAGAGGACGTTCGCGAGAGTTGCGAGGGCGTCACCCGCGGGCTTGAGCTTGGTACGAGTCGCGATGTCACCGAGGGCGCCAGCAGCCGAGATCCGAACCGCGTCGGAGCGGTCCGAGTCGCTGATGACAGCGGTGAGCGCCGAGAGCTGGTCCGCACCACCGATGGCAGCGAGCGCGTCGATCGCGGGAATGGCGACCTCATCAGGGCGACCGTTGAGCGCGCCAGAGACGCCTGAGACGGCGCTAGAGAGGTCACGTCCTGCTTGCGCGAGGGCGAGCAAGGTCCCGGCAGCGCGAGCCGCCAGATCGTTGGCGCGCAGGCGGTCTTCGTTCATGGTGTCCGCGAGGACCTCCTCCACAGCGCTGGCATCACCCGCGCCAGTGATGACGGCTGCGCAGCGGTCGCCCCAGTTGTCAGAGCCGGTCTCGGCGTCGTTAGCGATCATGACGACGGGCACGTTCGCAGTGCGATCATCACGCGCGACCTCGTCGAGCACCTGATCTGCGGTGAGGTCGTTCAGGGTCTCAGCGACAACGATCACGTCCACGCCAGGGACGCGGTGCAGGAGAGAGACGCCGCTGGCGCCAGTCTTCCAGTGGTGCGCCATCATGCCCGCGTTCGTCAGGGCAGAGGCGACCGAGGCGCCGCGCGCTTCGTCTGAGTCGATGACGACTCCGATACGCATCACCTCACGACCGACAGCCTCGCCGAGGGCAGAGACCGTCGCAGCCGCGACAGCGCCGCCTTCACGGTGCGCGATGTGTCCGAGCGCGACAGCCGCTTCGGAGCGAAGGGCGCCGTCACCAGAGGAGAGCGCAGCCTGGAGGCCGGTGGTCGCGCTGGTCGCCATGTGGGCGAGGACCTTGCAAGCGGCGGCACCCGTGGCGCCGTCGTTAGAGGCCGTACACCAGCTGAGGGCGAGATCGACGGCGTCCGTACCGAGGGTGCTCACAGCGAGGTTGCCCTCCGCGAGCTGGCTCGCGAGGTCACCGACGTCTGCGCCCTGCTGAGCGAGAGCGTCGACGATGGCTCCCTGAGAGATGTATGCCCGGGCAATACCAGCGCGAGCCGCGAGGCTGCCGGGATTCGCCTGGAGAGCGCTGTGATAAGCGTTCTTGCTGAGCTCGTCAGCATAGACCGCGCGGTGGCAAGGGGTCGCGACGAGCCCATCGTCGTAGGACCAGACCACGTCAGAGTAGTCCATGGCGCGGAGCACGCTCGCGCGGCCCGCGTGGTAGTCGTCACCGAGGGCGAGGAAGAGACCGTGGGCATCACCAGTAGAGCCACACTTCTTCGCCGCCATACGAGCGGCCTCTTGCACGCCGGGGTCGCCATCCTTGTCAGCGGTGTGCGTGAGGGCAGCTGCCGCGCGGGGGTCACCGATATGGCCGAGGGTGAGCGCGATGTTGCGGCGCAGATAACCGTCTTGTGTGCTGAGCGCTGCGACCAGAGGCAGGACGACGTCCGTGCTCATCTCCGTGAGGGCGTGCATGTACTTCACGCGGCGCTCATCGTCGTTTTGGTCACCCAAGCCGCTCAACATGTACTGGACCGCGTACTCGCCGTGGTTTGCAGACAGCTCACGCAGCGCGCGGCGACGCACGAGGACGTCATCGCTCTCGACATCGCTGAGGAGTCCGCGGATCGCGTCCTTGTCGTTCTTGCGCTCGTTCCGAGAGAGCTCAGCCAGCCCCATGAGGCGCTTCGCGACGAGCTCGTACTGGCCACCCTTGACGAGGAGGTCGAGCCAGATCTGGTGATCCGTGGTCTTCCAGAGCTCGTAGGCTTTCTCGTGGCTGGGGTCTGCGGCGAGGACGGCGGCAAACTTCTTGAGGGCGGCGGCGTCGTTACCGCGGCGAAGGAGCTCTACGCCCTGACGGAAGTCTTGGTCGATGTCTAGGGCAGGGGTCGCCAAGGCGCCTGTTGAGAGGGCGGTGAACGCGACGAGGAGGCCCAGATTCCGGCGAAGTCCGGTCATGATATCGATCCTGGAGTTGTGCTGAGGGAGAGGGCTGCGCGGCGCGCAGCTTGGCGTGTTGTGGAGCGCGATCAGGGGACACCCCCCTGGGAACGCTAACTCTACTTGAGACAAGTAGATCCGGGATCATACCGGGGTCCTGTGGGGGATCAAGTCACCCAGGCCCGATGAGACCCGATTCTCATGCCCTCATACCCCTCCGAAGGCCCTTGGATACAGGTTCTTTCAGCCCCTAACCTGCCCCTGGAGGGCTCAGACGGCCCAAGATACGCCCATCAGCACCCCCGGTGGCCTCTGGAGCGCCCCACCCCCACCCCAAGCCAAAACCAGCGCCCAGGGCGGCAAAGCCCAGAGCCTCCCGCGCGTCCGGATCGACCCCGTGGGCCTCGGAGGATTGAACGGTCAAGCCCGTCCGAGCCCTGAGCTCTGCAAGCACCCTGGCATTGTGAACCCCGCCGCCAGCCACAACCAGCTGCTTTAGGCCATGAGGCGCCTCGCGCTCAAGAGACCGAGCTACCGCCTGGGCGACGAGCGCGGCCGCGGTCGCGAGGACGTCCTCTGGCCGAGCGACTCCCACACTCCGAGCCTCCTCAAGGCAGCTCGAGACCCACGCCTCCCCGAAGGTGTCGCGACCGGTGCTGCGGGCGCCGCCCTCGAAAAAGGGATGCCGCAGCCAGCGCTCTAAGACTGCCGAGCTCACCTCCCCCTGCTGCGCCGCCTCTCCACCTTGATCCATAGGTGCCCCGAGGAGCCTGCGTGCGAGCCCGTCTAGGAGCGCACCAGCCGGCCCCGTGTCTCGCGCTCCTAAGAGTTCACCACCCTCTCCAAGGAGGGTGAGGTTTCCGATCCCCCCAAGATTGAGGACACAGATGGGCCTCTCTAGCCCCGGAAAGAGGAGATCTTCCACGAGCGCGGACAGAGGCGCCCCCTCCCCTCCTGAGGCGAGGTCAGCTTGGCGGAAGTCACTCACGACCCAGCACCCCACACGCTCTGCGAGGTGATCAGCGTCGCCTAGCTGCAACGTCGCGCGCTCCGCCGGAGGCGCGCCGTCGTGATGCCATACGGTTTGACCATGACTCCCGATGAGCACCGGCGCGAGACCAACATCAGCTGCGAGTGACGCCACCGCCTCGCCAAAGGCGACCCCGAGATCTCGGTGCAACATCGCGACCTCTCGCAGGGAAGGCGCCACTCCGTCCAAGACAGCTCGCAGGCGCTCTGCAAGCTCCAAGGGGAAGGGGCTGCAGCGAAAAGCGAGCGGTTCGAGCGCCGCTGGCCGCAAGCAGCCTCCCTCCTCTCTCACTCGCAGACGAGCGAAGGCCACATCCACGCCGTCTCCTGAGGTGCCAGAGAGCACCCCCCCGACGACGGCGTCGCCTGACTCCAAGGATCGCGCGAGGTTCCTCACGCTCTGCAGGTTACCCTCTCAAGCGATGGCCAAAGAAGAACCCAGAGCCCTTGATCGCGCCCCCATCCTCGTCGTGGATGACGACGGGGACATTCGCATGGCCCTCGAGATGCTCCTCTCCTATGAGGGCTACGAGGTTTGGACAGCAAAGGATGGTGCAGAGGCCCTCGCCCGCCTCGACGCTGAGGACGCTCAAGGCAGGCGGCCGGCGTGCGTCCTCTCTGACATGAAGATGCCTGGCATGGACGGGCTCGAGTTCCTCGAGGCCCTCGGAGAGCGGGCAGAGGCTCCCCCCGTCGTCATGATCTCGGGGCATGGAGACGTAAAGACCGCGGTTGAGGCCGTACGACGCGGCGCGGTCAACTTCCTCGAGAAGCCGCTCGACGACAACCACGTGCTCGTAACGCTACGCGCCGCGATCCGTGAGCGAAGGCTCGCGCTCCAAAACACCGCGCTGAAGAAGCAGCTCGGCTCTCGCTGGGAGCTCATCGGTGAGAGCGAGGTGATGCAGCGCCTGAAGAAGCAGGTGGAGCAGGTCGCTGGCGCCGAGGCGTCCGTGCTCATCACCGGCGAGAACGGGACTGGGAAAGAGGTCGTGGCACGCAACCTCCACCTCCTCGGCCCTCGCGCCTCCGAGCCGTTCGTTACGGTCAACTGCGCCGCTATCCCTGAAGAGCTGATTGAGTCAGAGCTATTCGGTCATGAGAAGGGCAGCTTCACAGGAGCGAATGAGCGCCGCACAGGTCACTTCGAGGCCGCAGACGGAGGCACCCTCTTTCTCGACGAGATCGGAGATATGCCCTTGGAAGCCCAGGCGAAGGTCCTGCGAGCCCTCGAGAACCACGAGGTCACTCGCGTCGGTGCCAGCGAGACCGTCCCGGTGAACATCCGAGTCCTTGCCGCCACGAACGCGGACCTAGCAGAGGCGGTCGAAGCCAAGACCTTCAGGATGGACCTCTTCTACCGCTTGAACGTCGTCCCCCTCGTCATCCCGCCGCTGCGCGAGCGACGGGAGGACATCCCGCTCCTCGCGCGTCACTTCCTTGAGGCGAGCGCAGGGCGACAAGGGCGCGCTCCGCTCGGGCTCTCCGCAGAGGCTGAGGAGCGCCTGATGTCTGCAGACTGGGCAGGGAACGTGCGGCAACTGCGCAACCTCTTAGAGGGTGCGTCCGTCTTCGCTGAGGGCGCAGAGCTGAGCCTAGAGGACGTCGACCAGGTTCAGGGCGCGCACCCTGAGCTCAGCGGCAGGCGGGCCCCATCATCTGGAGCAGAAGACCCCTTTGCCGCCGACACCTTCGAGGAGTTCAAGGAGGAGAGCGAGACGCTCTTCTTCCGGAGGAAGCTCGAAGAGAACGGAGGAAACGTCAAGCGCACCGCCGAGAACCTCGGGATGCAGCGCAGCCACCTCTACAAGAAGCTAGACCGCTACCGGATCCGCGACTGAGGATGCGCTCTGCGCCCGACCTCCCCCCTTAGGGGATCACGAGCGTCATGCCAGGGCGCAGGCCGGTCTCGCTAGAGACCTTGTCCTCGTTCGCGTCGAAGATCCTCCGCCACTTGCTCGCGTCGCCGTAGTACTCCAAGGCGATACCCGTGAAGGTGTCTCCGGTCGTCACCAAGTGGGACTTTCCTCCCACACGGCCTCTGCGCTGCAGGCGCATGTCGAACGCAGGGAGAAAGACCATCTCCATCTCAGGCGCGGTCATCGGATCGTCGTTCGCTTGACGGATCATGCCCGCGTAGGACTCGTCGCCGTAGAACTTGAGCGCGATGGACTTGTAGGTCTCACCCGCCTCCACCGCGGCCTTGAAGGTGTGCGGGTCCAAGGTCTCTGTCAGCTCCGCACGCTGCAAGAGGATGCTCCCCTCAGGGAGGGCGACCAGGTCCACGAGCTCGACGGGGACTCGCTCCTCCCCTCCTTCAAGCTCCACCTGGACATGGCTTGAGAGCAGGGCGGTCGAGGGGTCAAAGACCTCCTCCTCAACAGCCTCAGGCGCGGGCTCTCCGAGGGGCTCTTCCGCGATAGGCTCGACAGGCTCCCAGAGGACGACAGGCTCGGGCATGGGCTCAGGCGTCACATCCATAACCACCTCAGAGGTGCCCCCTAAGGAGGCTTGGGCCAGGGTCGTTGGCTCCTCTGTGTTCAGGGAGACGACCAAGATGAGGGTGACGAGGAAGAGTACGACGAGTACGACGAGCTTCTCAAACTTGCCCATGGCTGCGGGGGTGGGGGTGCGGGTCATGATGCGGGGGCGGGGGGGGCGAGCGCTCCCACTGCGCGCACCGACTGAGAGCAGACGCTGCGAGGCAGGGAGTTCGCTTTCCTTATCTGAACCACGAGGCGCCGAGTCAAAAGAAACCGCCACCTTTTGACGATGGAGTGAGGTGCGTTCCCAATTCTCATCCTGACTCAGCTCGCAGAAGTCTGGATACAGCCCGAGCGTTCGGATCGCTATTCTCGTTCACAGCCGAGCGAAGCTCGCACCATGAACTCTCTCGAATCCAATCAAAGCACCGCGAACTCTCGCGCTCTGCGCTTGGCGCTCCTCGTCACCTTTTGCTTACAGCTCTTCTCATGGAGCTCTCTCGAGGGCTATCAGCTCGCCGACAGCGTCGAGTACATGGAGCGCGCGAGGAACCTCGCCATAGGGCAAGAGGTCCGCGTCGACGGCGCCGTGCGATCCTTCGGCTTCTCACTCCTGATCACCCCGGTCTTCTGGCTCGCGAGCTTGTTCGGTGGAGAGAGCTGGCCAGGGCTCGTTTGGATCGTCCGCCTCGTCCAGATGGGCGTCGGCCTCTGCTTGGTCGCGCAATGCGCGCGCCTCGCCGAGCGCGTCACGGGGAGCCAAGTCGGCTGGGCTGTGGCGCTCCTCATCGGCTGTAACCCAGTGTTTCTGCAGTACACGGTCTCGCCGGTCTCCGGAGTGGCAGCGGGGTTGTTCCTCGCCCTCGCTCTGAACGAGCTCATCGAGCGCCGCTCCCAAGGCGCGACCTTTAGGGGCGGGCTCTGGCTGGGCGCGGCCCTCTTAATGGCCTATCAAACTCTCCTCCCCACCCTCGCGATCTTCGGCATCCTGCTCCTGCGCGATCGCTGGCAGTACAAGGGGCACCTCTTAGCTTGCGGCGGCGGCTTCAGCGTCGGCGTCTTGACCCAGATCGGCATCGACCGCCTCACCTGGGGAGAGTGGGGACTCAGCCTCACCAACTACATCGTTGAGAACGTCGGAGCCGTGCTCGTCCGGATCTTGGTCGAGGTCGGGATGATCGACCTCGCCGCGAAGATCTATCACGTCATGGAGCGCGCGCTGGAGTTCCAGCGGGAGGTGACAAACGATGAAGCCGCGGCGAGCGGGATCGACGCGACAGACCTCCAAAGCCCGCTCTACTACTTGCTTGAGCTGCCGCAGATGATCGTCTGGCCCGCCATCGGTCTCGCAGCTCTCGGCCTCGCTCGCTGCATCACGCGACCGTCGTGGAGTCGTACGCTCCCCGCGCTCACCCTCCTCGCAAGCGTAGTAGTGATGAGCCTGAAGGGCGCCAAGTCCTTCAGGCTCTGGCTCCCCCTCCTGCCCATGATCGCAGTCTTACTCGCCCTAGGCTGGGACGGTCTACAGCGCGCGGTCTCCCAACAGAGCCGCAAATTTGCCGGAGCCTTGGGCGCGAGCACCCTCCTCGCCATCGGCGTGCTCGGCATTGAGGTCTTCAGCCAAGCCAACACCCGGGTCTTCGGTAGCTACTGGGTCGCCATGGAGCGCGTGAACGAACTGGCTGCGGAAGAGCTCAAGAGCCTCGATCCCGGACCTGAGCCCGGCGAGGACGAGCCCGGCGCTGAGTACTGGGGCATGCGCACCGTGGCCTCTGCATACCACTGGGCAGTGTTCCTCCGACAGGACCCCAAGGTCGCACTCGTGAAGCTCCCCCACCACTTCTCTGCTTGGGACTCCATGGATCCTGAAGAGCGCGAAACCCTCCTCTTTTCTATCTCACAACAGCACTGGCTCTTACTCCACGAGCCCCTGCTCGAGGTTGCGCCTGAGATCACCGATCGCATAGCGCAAGACTTCGAGCTAGAGACCGCCCTCTGGGACCGGGACTCTCACCCTGACATGGGGGCTGTGCTCGTCCTCAAGCGTAGACAAGGGAGCCCTAAGCGCCCCTTAGCCGTGGTGATGGATGAGCAATTCCAGCCGGAGCGTTGGCGTAGGGAGGTCGGGCTACAGCGCACCCTAGAGGAGCCCATCGACTTCGTCTCTGAGCCCGGCCCGGATGGGAGCTCCGCAGAGCGACTCACCCTGCTTGGCTGGAACTGGGAGACCCTGCCCGATTCTGGATTTGGCTGGCTCAACTGCCATTGGAGTACGGACACGGGCTTTGAGACGGACTACACCGTCGTCACCCGCATCACCACTTGGGACGGCAAGCACGCTTGGCAGAGTAACTCCAGCTTCCTCCGACGCATCTCGCCCCTCACGCAGTGGTCGACTGACCTCGTCTACTCCGAGGCGCACCTCGTCCACCTCGGCGAGGAGCCCTTCCAGGCAGAGTTCATCCCCATGGGCGGTCCTTGGCGCCGTGGAGACCTCATGCCAGCCAAGCTCTGGATCCAAGTAGTTGAGCTTGAACGAGATGCGACAGGAGAGCCTCGGATCATCGACGGGTCGCCCGTGGTCAAGCGGCGCCTGACACCTTGCAGGCCCGGAGAGGATGTCCCCTTTGATCTCTCCGACGCGATCACCCTCCAGGGAGATCGACTCCTAACGAGCGATGGCTGGTGGTTCAGCCCTGACAGACTGCTCCGCGTCGGCGGCTTCATAGCGCGTATCCGCGACGAGGACCGCTGGCCCGACGACGGCTCTCCAGACCCTGAGTGAGAGAGCGCCAGAGCGCGCTTGAGACTCCTCGATTCCGACCGTATCGTGTGGTCCCGGAACGAGGACGGGAGTCCGAGATGGGCTCTTCCGCTCCCCGCTTCTCCTCCCGCCATGTTTCGGATGAACCAACATAAGCATGTCGCGTCGTCACGAACGACGCCTCTCAGGCGCGCTCAACGCGCAGTGCTCTTCTTCTCACTCGCGCTCCTCACTGCTTGCCAGGGCGCCACGGTCGCTCCGGAAGCCAGCGCTCCTTCGCGCGTACGCTTCATGGACTACCGGCAAGGGACCGTCTTTGAGCTCGTGAATGAGGCCCACACTGATCGAGTCGAGCTCTACTCCGAGCTGCGCTCGAACACAGAGACAAAGGTCACGAGCGACGAGGTGATGGACGCCCTCTTGGAATACCTCCAAGACGCGGGCTTCCACAGCAAGACCAGGGCTGGCTCTGCTCCGCGCAGCAGCGACACCTACCTCTGGGGCGGTGAGATCGAGCAACGCGGCGTGACCAAGTACATGATCGTCGGAGATCAGACCTCAGCAGCAGACAGGCAGCTCTTCATCGACTGCTACATGAACCATGTCACTCTCTGGAGCAATACCTTCCAGCTCCAGCGCGTTGACGCCGGGCCAGGAGAGGTCTTCAAGAAGCCGGAGCTTCGCCAGTAGAGATGATCCCCGCAGCCCAGACCCCTACGCCGAGCAGCCTCCCCCGGGCCTTGGCGGTGGTCCCGGCGCGGCTCGCCTCGACGCGGCTTCCGAGGAAGATGCTCTTGGACGAGACAGGTGTGTGTCTCTTTGTCCACACAGCGCAGAACGCGCTGCGCTCTGGCGCCTTCGTACACGTCCTCGTCGCCGCTGACTCTAAGGAGGTCGCTGCCGCGGCAGAGTCTGCCGCGCTCTCCTGCGTCTCCACAGACCCCGAATGCCCTAGCGGGACAGACCGTGTCTTTGAGGCGCTGCAGACTGCGGAGGCCGAGTATGACGTCGTCGTCGGTGTGCAAGGTGACGAGCCGGAGCTCAACCCTGAGGACCTGAAGCGCCTCGTCGGGTGCTTCGCGGACGCCGCAGTTGAGGTCGCGACCCTAGCCACCCCGCTCGAGGATGAGGCCGCACTTGAGGCCCCCAGCGTCGTCAAGGTCGTGCTCGACGAGCACTCAGACGCCCTCTACTTCAGCAGGGCTGCGCTGCCGAGCCGCTCTCATGCGCGCGCGGACGCAGACGCAGATCTCGGGCTGCGCCACGTCGGCGTCTACGCCTGGCGGCCAGAGGCCCTGGCTCGCTTCCGCGCCCTCGCGCCTACGAAGCTCGAGCGAGCCGAGAACTTAGAACAGCTGCGCTGGTTGGAGAGCGGCGGACGCATGCGCGTCCTCATCACCGACCGCGCCCCCCACGGGATCGATACCCCAGAAGAGTACGCAGCGTTCGTTGAGCGCTGCCGGTCCGAGGGGGCAGACGTGAGCCCCGAGGCCACCCACACCCAAGGAGCGAGTAACTGATGCCCAAGCATATCTTCGTAACCGGTGGAGTCGTCAGCAGCCTCGGCAAGGGCCTGACCTCCGCAGCCATCGGCCTGATCCTGGAGCAGCGAGGCTACAAGGTCTCGATCCAGAAGCTGGATCCTTACATCAATGTGGACCCAGGGACGATGAGCCCCTATCAGCACGGTGAGGTCTACGTCACAGATGACGGAGCGGAGACGGACCTCGACCTAGGGCACTACGAGCGCTTCACGCACGCTAAGTTCTCCCAGGCAAGCAACTTCACTACGGGGAAGATCTACTCCTCCGTGATCGCCAAGGAGCGCAGAGGTGACTACCTCGGACGTACTGTTCAGGTGATCCCACACATCACTGACGCGCTCAAAGAGGCCGTCCATGAGGGCGCGAGCGAGGAGGGCGTCGACGTCGCCATCTCCGAGATCGGGGGCACTGTAGGTGATATCGAGAGCCTCCCCTTCCTTGAGGCCATTCGCCAGTTCGCCCTAGAGCGAGATCCTGCGGACGTCATGTTCGTCCACGTCACCTTGCTCCCCTACCTGAAGGCCTCGGGAGAGCTCAAGACCAAGCCCACCCAGCAGTCTGTAGGCAAGCTACGCGAGATCGGCATCCAGCCCCACGTCCTGGTCTGCAGGACAGAGCAGCCCATGACCGAGGAAATGGGCCAAAAGATCAGCCTCTTCTGCAACGTCAGGCCTGAGTCTGTGATCGAAGAGCGCGACGTCGCAAACACCATCTACGAGGTCCCTGTGGACCTGGTGAACTCGGGGCTCGACAAGATCATCTGCAAGCACTTCGGGCTGCCACATGAGGAGGAGACAAACCTCGACAGCTGGAAGGCGATGATCGCAGAGCTCATCGAGACGACGGAAGAGGTCGAGATCGCTGTCGTGGGCAAATACATCCAGCTGCATGACGCGTACAAATCCATCTATGAGGCCCTCAGTCACGGCGGCTTCGCCAACGGCTGCAAGGTAAAGTTTCGCAAGGTCTCAGCGGAGGACGTCCTCGACAAGGGGACCTCAATCCTCGAAGGCGTCTCTGGGCTCCTGATCCCTGGCGGCTTCGGCGAGCGCGGGCTCGAAGGCAAGATCCACGCCATTCGCTGGGCGCGCGAGAGCGGCGTCCCCTTCTTCGGCATCTGCCTCGGGATGCAGTGCGCCGTCATTGAGTACGCGCGAAACGTCATGGAGCTCGAAGGGGCGCACACCATCGAGCACTCACCCGATACCCCCCACCCCGTCATCGCCCTGATGGCGGAGCAAGAGGAGGTAGATGACAAGGGCGGGACGATGCGCCTAGGCGCATACGATTGCGAGCTCGTCGAGGGTTCCAAGGCGCACGCTCTCTACGGAGAAGAGCACATCTCCGAGCGGCACAGACATCGCTATGAGTTCAACAATGAGTACCTCGAGCGCTTCAAGGCGAGCGACATGAACCTCGTTGGGTTCAACCCCACGCGGGGCCTCGTCGAGATCGTTGAGCTCCCCGAGCACCCGTTCTTCATCGGCGTGCAGTTCCACCCCGAGTTCAAGAGCCGCCCCCTCGCTGCTCACCCCATCTTTAGCGGCTTCGTCGGTGCAGCTCTCGCGCACTCCCGAGGCGAGAGCCGTGTCACCCAGGAGAGCATGGCATGAGCGAAGAGCAGAGCGCAGCGGACCTCCCCCTCCC
This sequence comes from Planctomycetota bacterium, assembly GCA_022446815.1. Classification (GTDB taxonomy): domain Bacteria; phylum Planctomycetota; class UBA1135; order UBA1135; genus JAKVCE01. The sequence continues at coordinate 80,920 of JAKVCD010000041.1, read as the reverse complement.
CGGCGGTAACTTCCGGCTCATGGTCCAGCGGATGGCCTATCAAGGCCTCCTCGGCCTCGGGGTCCTCGAGAACCCCGTGACAGGGACGACCACGGTCAACCTCCCCTCTGCGATGATGGTCTTGGACGACCTCCGCATGCTCAAGGAGAAGACCGAGGGAAACCTCGATGAGGAGGAGCGCGAGCACCTCGAGGGCATCGTCCGCGACCTCGAGAACGCCTACGCCAAGGCGAGCGAGTCGAGCACGGACGAGCCCGTCACCTGAACTCCAGGCAGCGCGCGCAATCGCAGGCCGGGTCGATCCAGCTCTCCGCGTTCGATGCACCGCCAGAGTCGGTGTAGCCGAGCTCCTCAAGCTGCCGCTGGATCGCAGCGCGGTTGCCGTCTGACTCACTGAGCCAGTTGTTCTGCTCACCAGAGTTCAACCACTCGATGAGCGAGCGCCGGAGCTGAGTCGCCTCAGCCATGTTCTCTGCCAAGACGTCGCGCTCACAGAAGGGGTCAGCTTGGATATCGAAGAGGCGTGTGGCGTGGCGGGTCTCCTCTGGGGCTCCCCAGTCCTGCTGCAAACCGGTGAGGTTTAAGACCAAGAGCCAGCGGCCATGAAGGATCGTCGCGCCGTCGCCGTTCCCCTGCACCCCATAACGTGGTCTCACATCCTCTCCAACAGCGTTGAGGAGGTCTTCGCCGGGGAAGTCCATCCCGGGATGCCCCGCGAGGTTGAGGAGTGTTCGTCCCACGTTCAGCTGCTGCACAGGGACGTCGCGCACCTCACTTCCCTCGAGCCCAGGCGCTACAAGGATCAACGGGATCGCGAGAGTGTTGTAGGTGAGGCTCAGGTGACCAAAGGGCTCCTCAAGGCCACGCGAGAGGGTCTCGCCGTGATCCGAGGTGAAGGCGATCACCGCATCTTGAAACCTCGCGCGCGCTAAGAAGCTGGCGAGGAGCTCGTCGAGGTAGGTGATCTCCGAGCGGTAAAGAGCCTCGGCATAGTCCAGGTCCTTGAGCCGTCTATCCCATTGTGGCGGGCGCAGCGGCTCCGTCGTGACTTGCGCAGCGTATGGGTCGAGCTCTTCTGAGTAGTAGAGATGCTTGTAAGTCGCCGGAGGATCGTACGGCGCGTGAGCGTCGTAGATGTGAAGCCAGAGGAAGAGCGGCGCATCCCTGTAATCTGCGAGCCAACCTTCAAGCTGCTGAAAGGTCTCTATGGAGTCACGCGAACTCCGCGTCCCCGGGCCCGAATAGCGATCGAAGCCTTGCCCTAGGCCGCTATAGCGATAGCTCACTGGAGAAGCGCTGACCGCCGCCAAGGTCGCATACCCGAGGTCTCGAAAGGCCTCCGCCAAGGTAGGTGCCACATCGCTGATGGGAAGAGCATTGGAAATCGAGCCTGTATCCCTTGGCGAGAGCCCTGTCATAAGGGTGACGTGCGATGGTGTCGTATTGTTAATGCTTGCCACCGCGTCAGTGAACGTGACCCCACGGGCAGCCAGATTGTCTAGCGCCTCCGTTCTGAGCCCACCCCCCTCGAAGAGGAAGCCGATGTGATCCGCACGGTGGGTGTCAGAGGTGATAAGCACGACCGTCTTTGGGGTAGCGCTTGCTGCGCTGATCGCTGGTTGTGCGAGTGCACGGTAGCCCGCCGCCGCGGGGTCTAAACGGAACTCGAGAGTGATCTCCTCACCCAGCCACGGGTCCAGAGAGATCGATGAGTCCAGCCACCTAGGCTCCTCTGCTGGTGCGAGCCTAGAGATGAGAGTCTGCGACTCTCCGTTCGCTCCGGAGATCTCTAGCCGCAGTGGGGCGCCTCCGAGGGGGTCATGGAAGACCTCTGGTGCCGTTTGTGAGAAGCGAAGGGTCTCCCCTCGCCGTCGCACCACATGCCGTGCCCGAAGGCTTCTGCTAGGCGCTAGAAAAGTAGAGCGTCGCGCGTCAGTGCCGACCTCGAAGAGCTCCCATCCCCCGAAGGCCGCGCGCGGGAGCCTCCCCCCAGGGATCACGTCACGAAGCTCCACCGCATATAAGAAGGCTGGCTCGACCCCTGGAGCGAAGTCCAACACGAGGTGGTCGATCTCCCGCCCTGCAGTATCGTCCGCCGCGAAACGTAACCGCACCTCCTGCTGATTCTTCCATGGCGCCACCTGCACTGCGACTTGAGCGATCACTTGTCCCTTGGACACGAGTCGACTTGTCATCTCGAAGGGCAAAACCCTAGAGATCAACCTGACGGTCACCTCACAGGCTCCCTCAAAGCGGTGCTTTCCAGGGATCGCGACACGAGCAGAGCGCGCGCGGCCGACCTTCATGACGCGCCCCTCTTTGGGAGTGAGGAACTCAAAGTTCGGGCCTTCGAGGGACCAGTCTTCGCAGCTTGTGAGGCCACCGAGGTCCCCCAGGCTAGCGAGCAAGGTCACCGCGGGCGCTTCAAGGGGCGCGTCTACGGGCTCTAACTCTAGGCGCTCATAGGTCCCGGAGGACTCCTCTGAGATCCCTCCACCGCCACAGCCGGCAACTAGGAGGAGGCTCAGGAGGGCAGAGGATCTCGAGAGAGGACGGAGGACGGGCACGGCACCCTCATGAGACCAACTTCAGGTCTCAGAGTCTTCCCTCAGCCTAAGGTCTTCCCTCAGCCCGAGACTCCTCGAGAAGAGCAGGTCGCCTAGCGGTAAGCGGGCAGCCCAGTCAGCGCCTCGCCTATCGCGAGGGTGTGGATGTCGTGGGTCCCCTCGTAGGTGTAGACCGACTCGAGGTTCAACATGTGACGCCCAGTCTGGTACTCGAGGCTGATGCCGTTCCCGCCGAGCATGTCCCGGACGATCCGCGCGGTCTCGAGGCCGACCTCGACGTTGTTGCGCTTGGCCATCGAGACTTGCTGAGGAGTGGCCTCCCCCGCGTCCTTCCTTCGTCCAAGCTCATAGGCGAGCAGCTGTCCGCAAGTGATACGGGTCGCGACGTCTGCGAGCTTCTTCTGGGCGAGCTGGAAACCAGCGAGGGGCTTGTCGAAGACGATCCGCTCTTTGGCGTAGTTGAGGCCCTCATGGAAGCAGGAGGTCGCGGCACCGAGCGCACCCCAGGCGATGCCGTAGCGAGCCTGAGTGAGGCAGTTGAGGGGACCCTTGAGACCTTCAGCCCCAGGGGCAGGGAGCCTCGCCGAGTCCGGGACGCGCACGCCCTCGAGGACGAGCTCGCTCGTGATCGAGGCGCGCAGGCTCCACTTCTTCTTCTGCTCAGGAGCGCTGAAGCCGGGGGTGCCAGCCTCGACGAGGAAGCCTCGTATCCCCTCTTCGGTCCGCGCCCAGACGACGGCGACATCACTGATCGTGCCGTTCGTGATCCACATCTTGCGGCCGTCGATGATCCAGTCATCGCCGTCACGCTTTGCAGTGGTCAGCATCCCGCCGGGGTTTGAGCCGAAGTCAGGCTCGGTCAGCCCGAAGCAGCCGATCGCCTCACCCTTCGCGAGCGCAGGCAGCCAGCGCTGCTTCTGCTCCTCGCTGCCGTAGGCAAAGATCGGCCACATGACGAGCGAGCCCTGCACCGAGACGAACGAGCGGAGACCGCTGTCTCCACGCTCGAGTTCTTGGCAGATCAAGCCGTAGGCCACGTTGTCGAGACCAGCACAGCCGTACTCTTCAGGGAGGTTGGGGCCGAAGACGCCGAGCTCAGCGATCTCTCCCACGAGCTCCATGGGAAAGGTGCCAGCCTCAAAGTGGTCTGCCACGACAGGGAGGAAACGCTCTCCTACCCAAGCACGTACGGCGTCACGGACCATGAGATGGTCCTCGCTGAGACTCTGCTCCAGTCCGAAGAAGTCGAGGGGGCGATAGGGTTCCATGAGGTCTTTTAGGCGCTGCGCCGGAGGTTTTTCAGGAATGTGCGAGAGGTCTTGGACGTACGCACGATAGAGGTTGCATTGTAACTGCCAGAGCAACTCCTGGACACTCCCCCATGCTGATAACCCCCTGTAAGACCTGCGGCTACGACTCTCCAGGCGACATCTGCCCGCACTGTCATGAGCGCCCCGCTGGATCGATCATCGGCGACCCCGAGCAGGGGCTGCCTCAGCGGCTCGGGATCGGCCTAGCGGCGCTCCCAAAGGGCCTAGGGCTCCTCCTCATGACCGGCGGCGTCAAGCGCTTCCTCCTCCCTCCGCTCATCCTGACCAGCCTGGCCTTCAGCTTCCTCTTCTATCACGCCTGGATCTGGATAGAGCAGATCCTCGACGCTGCGAACCTTAATGACATTAGCGCCTTGAACTTAGAGGAGGGGTGGATTCGTGATGCCTCGATCTGGCTGATCGAGACAGGGGCCCTCGCAGCGACGGGCTACACGGTGAGCTTCTTCACCTTCCTCCTCCTTTTCGCGCTGCTCTCCTTCTACACCTTCTCTGTGCTCTATGAGGCGATCGCTGGCCCCTTCCTGGACGAGATCCACGGGCGCTTCGAGCGACGCTGGTTCGGCGCCGACCCTCGAGACACGATCCAACGTCCGGACGAGCTCTCCGTCACACGCTGCGTCCTGATCACCCTGAGCCAGCTCATCGTCGGCGTCATCATCTCCTTCGCGGGGGGCATTGAGAGCACCTTCTTGCGTGTCCTCGTTGTCCCAGCGCCGCTGCTTATGACAGCGCTCCTTCATCGCAACTATGGCAGGTGGCTCTCTTGGGTCGTGCGCACCGAAGCGGGCACGCTCTGGGTCAGCGTAAAGGCCGCTTTGCTCGCAGGACTCGTCCTCATCCTCCTCACTCCGCTCCACTTCATCCCTGGCATCGGGAGCTTCCTGTTCGGCCTCCTCGCTGGCTTCCCCACTGCCATCACACTCCTCGACATCCCCTTCTCAAGGCGGCAATGGTCGACGTCGCAGCGCCTCGCGTTTGTCCGCAAGAACTTTCTCCCCGTCACGACCTTCGGAGCGGTCTGCGGGCTCCTCTTTGTGATCCCCGTGCTGGGACCGATCATCATGGTGCCCTCTGCCTCCGTAGGAGGTCTCTGGCTGATTTGCCGCTTCGACAAGTCAGCCCTGCGGTCCTCGCCCTTCAGCGAGCCTACCGCCTGACTCTGCAGGCGATTGCCCGTAGGATGTGCGCGCAGTGAGCACCCAATGAGTAAGTATCTCGTCACATCAGCCCTCCCCTACGCGAACGGCGCTATTCACTTCGGACATGTGGTCGGCGCCTACCTCCCTGCGGACGTTTACGTCCGCACTCTCCGGCGACTAGGTGAGGAGGTCCACTTCATCTGCGGTACGGACGAGCACGGCGTCGCGATCACGATCGGAGCAGACAAAGAGGGGGTGAGCTACTCCGAGTATGTCGCGCGCTGGCGTGGAGAGATTGAGGCGACCTTCGCAGCCTTCGGGATCGAGTTTGACCTCTTCTCTGGCACGAGCACGAGTCCGCGTCACGCAGAGTTCAGCTTGGAGTTCTTCGAGCGCCTGCGCGACGGCGGCTACTTGCAAAAGCAGACCTCTGAGCAGCTCTACTGCAAGTCTTGCGATCTCTTCCTCGCTGACCGCTATGTCATTGGTGGCTGCCCTGAGTGCGGATACGAGCACGCACGCGGAGACGAATGCCCCAAGTGTGGCGCTTGGCTCGACCCATTAAAGCTCATCTCTCCCACTTGCAAGATCTGTGGTGAAGAGCCTGAGCGGCGTGACACCACGCACTTCTTCCTCGACCTCCCGAAGCTCCGCGACGAGGCCGTTGGAGAGTGGTTCAACTCCAAAGATTGGAAGCCGAACGTCGACGCCTTCGTGCGTAGACTCCTTGAAGACGTCCACTCACGCCCGATCACTCGCGACATGCGCTGGGGCGTCGAGCTCCCGAGCGAGCTCGTCGACGGTGAGGAGGGGAAGGTCTTGTACGTCTGGTTCGACGCCCCCATCGGCTATGTCTCGATGACCGCTGAGTGGACAGCCCAACAAGGAGATCCCGAGGGCTGGCGCCGCTGGTGGCAAGACCCTGAGACTCGCCTAGTCCACTTCATCGGCAAGGACAACATCCCCTTCCACACGCTCGTCTTCCCCTCGATGCTGCACGGGGTCGGAGAGGACGAGGAGGGGCGGCGCTTCGTCCTGCCGTGGCAAGTCCCCGCGAATGAGTTCTACAACCTCGAGGGAGGCAAGTTCTCAACCTCTGAGGGGCGCACGATCCCGCCATCTGAGTTTGTTGAGCGCTATGACACAGAGGTAGCGCGCTTCCACCTCATCACGAGTATGCCTGAGACCTCTGACAGCGAGTGGCGCTGGAGAGAGTTCCAAGCCACTGCCAACGCGGGCCTCGCAGACACCATCGGGAACCTCGTGACACGTGTCTTGCGCTTCCTCGACAAGCACTTTGAGGGGGTCGTACCCGAGATCGACGAGGCCCACCGAGAGCGCCTTGAGGGGCTCCTGCTTGAGGAGTGCGGAGAGATCCGCGACCCGGCTGTACACATCAAAGACTTCCACTTCCGCAAGGGCGCGGAGCAGCTCCTCGCTAACGCAGCTGTCGCGAACGTGTTCATCGACAGGACCGCTCCTTGGAAGCTGCGCAAGACAGATCCCACGGAGGCAGCGAGCGTCCTTGGGACCTGCTGCCACTACCTGGCCTGGATAGCGCACTGGATGACACCGTTCATGCCAGGTAAGGCCCAAGCGCTCTGGGAGATGCTCGGACAGCGAGGAGACGTCGCGGCGCTCCCCTGGCCGGGGACTCCGAGCCGTGACACGTGGCAGCTGCTCACCCCTGGCCAGGGCTTCGGAGAGATCGCAGGGCTCTTCGACAAGCTCGACGATGAGCAGATTCAGGTCGAGATAGAGAAGCTCGAGGCTAGCTCCCCGACCAGCTGAGGGTCGAGAGCCCCTAAAAGAGAAGGGGGCCGCCCGGTCGCGCCGGCCAGCCCCCTGTTCTGCTGAGCGACGCGCGCTCTCTAGACGGATTCCTTCAGCGCCTTGCCGACTCGGAACCCAACCCGTCTTCCGGGCTGGATCTGGATGGGCTCTCCAGTCTGAGGGTTTCGTCCGACGCGAGCTTTGCGCTCCTTCACTTCGAAGGTGCCGAACCCTGTGAGGGTCACGCTGCGGTCGTTCTGTAATCCCTGACGGATACCACCCAGGACGGTGTCGACGAGGTACTGGGCCTGGAGCCGCGAGGTATGCAGCTCCTTCGCGACGTGAGCGATGAGATGGCTCTTGTTCACTTTGGCCTCAGTTCGTTAAGGGGTCCTAGGACTCAGCGCTTCTTGCGCCGGGTCGCCTTCTTCTTGGCGGCCTTGCGCTTGGGCGCGGCCTTCTTCTTCGCGGCCTTCTTCTTGGCCTTGCGCTTGGGCGCAGCCTTCTTCTTGGCCTTCTTCTTGGTGGCCTTCTTCTTGGCCTTCTTCTTGGTGGGCTTGGGCTTGGTCGCGGCCTTGTTCTTGGCCTTGCTCTTGGGCGCTGGCTTCTTCTTGGGCTTCTTGTTAGTGGCCTTCTTCTTGGCCTTCTTCTTGGTGGCCTTCTTCTTGGTGGCCTTCTTCTTCGTTGCCTTCTTCTTAGCGGCCTTCTTCTTGGTGGCTTTCCGCTTGGGAGCCGCCTTCTTCTTGGCCTTGCGTTTAGTGGCCTTCTTTGCGGCCTTACGCTTGGTCTTCTTCTTCGCCATAGTGGTTTGTCTCCTTAGGAGTCAGACTCGAGATCTGAGGATGGTGCCCGAGGACACCGTTTGCACAACATCAAGGCTGCAATCGGCGCCTGTTGGGGACCGCTTGCCTGAATCTGAGGGTGAAAAGCGAGTGTTGGGCTGGTCAAGGTTCTCCCAGCGACAGAATTGGGCCTCCCTAAGCAGCTCATCTCATAGCTTCCAGGTGACTCCGCGCTCTCCTGCGAACTTGCATCAGCCCTCCTCCTGATCACTCTCTCAGAACAGGGTCAGGCCTCAGGCTCCCTCGAATGAATTAGGCAGCCCTATGAAAATCGACGAATAAGGGCAAAAAAGAGCACTTAGGGCCTTGTTCAAGGTTGCTCATCAGCGCTCTGTCTCTCCTCCTCAGGGACCCCCGCGCCCTAGAGCCTGGGCCCGCGAATGCCTGGGTGAACCTCCCTCTATAGGCGTGATGGAACCGGCAAGGATCGACCTCATCCGTGCCCCCTCGGAGCTATCCCAAGAGTGGGAACGTGGCGCAAAAATGAGTCGTCCAGGCGAGGTGTAGCCCCTCAACGGCTCACTCACCACCACCTGAGAGCCTCCAGCCTAGCTCTATCAGCTCTCGCAAGAGCGCTCCCACCAGACATGCCAGCGCGAGCGCTCGGGCAGTGATCGGTCCTCCATCCCGCGCAGTGAGGCCGCCAAAAGCGCTGACGCCTGGAGAGGTCTGTCCGATGAGCGACTCTTCAGGTCCCCCTGCCTCGGCAGCGCAGGCTGAGCCTGAGGAGTCGCTGTCCCCCACCAGCTCAGCCCGCCTCTTCCTCCCACTGCGCTTTAGCTCTCCTGCGACCAGCTTCAGCGCAGGGAACACCCCAACACCTCTCGTAGCGATCGCTTCGAGGCTCGGCCGACCGGAGGGGTTGAGGAGCTCTTGTAATCGCGAGAGGTCCAGGGCGTCACACAAGTCACGCTTGTTGAACTGGAAGACTAGGGGGAGCTCTGAGAGCTCTTGATGACGTGCGGCGACGAGGAGCTCTAGCTCTTCCAGAGCGGCGAGGTTCACCCCCACCGCGCTCGCGGAGGAGTCCGCGACAAAGATCACGCCGTCTACCCGCCCAAAAAGATCTTGGCGGAGGAGGCGGTGATGACCTTGCCCAGGCGGTGCGACGAGCTCGAAGATCTCTCCCTCACTTCCGAGGTGCAAGAGCACAGGCTCTGCCCCGAAGGCGACCCTACGATCCTGCTCGGCTCCGCCTCTCTTCGCGATGACTTCGTTCACAACGGCGAGGTTCGTCGACTTCCCCGACAAGCCTGGCCCCCAATAGGCGATCACAGCGCGCGCTCTCATCGGACCACATCACCTCTCTGGAGGTCTGCAGCTCCTCGCACCAGCTGGGCATCATTAAGCCTCATGATGTCGACGGCGAGCTGGGGTGCGCCTCTCCAGCGCTCGCCACCCCGCTCCAAGGCCTCGGCGAACCACCGCCGCGCCTCTGCAGGCGAGCCGGCCTCTAGCGCCAAGAGGCCACGCTCCCTCGCGCGCTCCGCCTCCACCCAACGCAGCTCTCGCGCTCGCTCAGCCTCCTCTGCCAAGACGAGCTCAGCCCGCGCGAGCCTCTTGCGCTCTCCCTCCAAGCGAAGCCGCTCGGCCGCGACGCCGGGGAGCCCGAGCCATGGTCCGCTCTCTTCAACGAGCGGATGCAAGCTCGCTAGGCGTGCCTCGACTGACTCGAGGTCTCCTGGCATCGCCGCGGGGACAGCGGCCCACCGGTCACGGAGCGCCACCTCACGCCAGACGCCGCCGCCGAGCAACGCAGCGACGAGCCCCGCCACGAGGAGCCGCTGGGGCACCTTCGGTCGAAGCGAGATGCCCCTGCGGGGTGGCTCAGGTAGCGCGCGGGGGACGCTCTCTTTGCCCACACCAAAGAGGTCCCTCACAGCGGCTGCCCATCCGCACGCCCCCTCGCTCTCTAGGAGCTCAACCAGTCGCGCAGCCTCTCCGGTTGCTGAGCACCTGAGCTCTTCGAAGGCTCGTGGGTGGGCGCTGCCTATCAGCAGGAGCGCTAGCAGCGCCTCCGCGTCCCTCGGGTGCTCCTCTAAGTGCCCTAGGAGCGGTGGTAGAAAAGCCTCAGCGAGCGCCTCATCCACGTTCGCGCGCGCCTGAGCCAGCCTCTTAGCGGCCTCTGCCGGGGGGTGAGAGAGCAGCACCCAGCCGCTGACCGCTCGAATGAGCTCTCGCGCCCCGAAGGCCCCTGCCCTCGATGAACTTTCCATGCCTATGCGAGGCCCTGCGCCCCGCTAACGAACTATCGGCGGCGCGCTCGCTCACTCTGAAGAGAGAGTGCCGCTTCCTAAGAATAGACGCACAGAGGCCCCACATCACCGAGGTGATGTGGGGCCTCTTCGGCTCCCCCGGGGGCACACACCCCCGGATCGGTCAGAGTGCGTGGATCAGAAGATCGGCGAGAAAGAGAGGGCGCCAGCGGTGTTACCGGCGTTGTCCTCGAGGCCTGCGCTGAGGTCGATCGTCTGTCCTTCGCTGAGAGGGGCGAGGAGGTACAAGGTGCAGCTGTTGTCACCAGTGACCTCGACGTCGGCGATGGCCGCGCCGCCAGCAGCGCTCCAGTTGGTGGCGTCACCACACCAGCTCATGTCCACGTCTTCGTTGAAGAGCACCTCGACGGTGCCCCCGCTTGAGTCGGCGCGGAAGTTCAAGAAGGCGTCGACGATGAACGGGGCGATGCTGTCGCCGCCGCAGGTCCCCGAGAGGGAGACCCCGGGAGCACCGATCGCGTTCCCGGCGCAGTCAGCGACGCCCTGGATCGTCGCGGTGAGTCCCTGGCTCGGGTCCAACTCGAAGCTCTCGCCGAGGTAGATCGTCACTGTGTAGCTGGTGCTGTCGTACTCGTAGTCAGCGGTCGCGAGCGAGACCAAGGTGGACCCGTTCAAGAACTGATAGTTCGAGGGGTCGTAGCTCGTGCTCACGTCGATGTCCTCGCTGAACTCCACGCGGATCACATCGCCGCCGTTGCCGGAGATCGCTGTACCCTCGACGTTGACGAGGAGGGGCGCGGTGAAGTCCGCAGCGGAGACAGCGCGGCTGATGGAGCCAGACTCGTTCCCAGCCAAGTCGGTCAGGGTGAAGCTCACCGTGTCGAGCTCTGCAGGAATAGTCGAGAAGGTCACTCGGCAGCAGCGGGGGCTGACCAGCTCTGCAGCTGTCGCGGGGCTCCCGTTGAGAGCGTAGCGAGTGGCGTCCGAAGCGAGGGCCTCGTCGAGGGCCTCGGTGCAGCTGATCAGCACGCAGTTCTGGTAGAGCGGGTCTAGGCGGACGTCGCCGACGAAGGCTGTAGGGAAGGCGTTGTCGCCAGAGGCGACAGCCAGGTCGCTGTCAGCGAAGCCACGCTCGACTCCCTGCGCGGTCTGAACGCCCGACACCGTCACGGTGTAGCTCGCCCCGTCCTGCAGGTTGTCGCTCGTACCACGGCCCAGGTCGATCCAGACCATGCGGTCACCGTCGAAGCCAAAGCTCGCTGCGCTGAGATCGAAGTCTTCCCCACCCGTAGAGATAGTGTAGTTCTCGTGGTCGGTGATGCCCCAGGGGCTCATCTTCCGGTCGAACTCCAAGATCACGGTGTCGTTGTTCTCACCGCTCTGCACGTCGAGGACGGTCGTGCCACCCGCAAAGGAGGGCATGGAACTGTCAGAGACAGAGAGGCCGCGGCCCGTATCAGGGTAGAGGTGGTTGCCAGCGAGGTCGGTGATCCCGAAGACGTCCATGGTGTAGTCAGGCTGGATCGTGACGCCGAAGTGGACGCGCACGCCGAGGCCGTCGTCGAGAGACGTCGCCGAGAGAGGGTTCTCTGAGAGGACCATCCCTGCGCCGTCACGGAGGACGTAGCGGGTGGCGCCAGAGATGTCTTCAGTCCAGTCGCAGGGCTCACTGAAGCGAACGATGACATTGTCGCCGATCGCGTCGCGCCAGCAGTCGACCACGCGAGGCTGCGTCGTCTCAGCGGAGATTGTGCCAGTCGCAGGGGCAGTGCTGAGGACGTTGCCACCGAGGTCACGGACCACGTCGAAGGAGATCGAGAAGTCATCGCCACGCTTCAAGTTCACGCCTGTTGAGGTCCCGAAGGTGACCGTGCAGGTGCGGTGCGTGGAGCTGTACTCGAAGCTCGCGCCAGAGAGATCGAGCGCGGTACCTTGCGGTGACTCGAAGGTCCACTTTGAGGCGTCCTCACAGTCGGCCTCGTACATGTCTTCGCTGAAGACGACGAAGATCTCGTCGTTGCCCGCACCCTCAAAGGCGCTGGCCGTGGAGGCCAAGACGGCGGGAGTGGTCGAGTCAGTGGAGACGACCTCGACACCGTTTTGGGCGACGCTCATCACGTTGCCGGCGAAGTCCGTGAGGGCGACACAGGTCAAGCTGTGCTCGCCAGGGAGGACAGTCTCGTCGCAGACCAGGCGCACGACGCGGTTGTTGCCGAGGAAGGTCGCGCTGGTGACAGCGGGGCCTCCGGTGAAGCTCCAGTTGCTCACGTCCTCAGCAGATGTCGAGTCGCAGTCTTCGCTCAGGCGAACATCGATGGTCGCGCCAGCGCTGTCGAAGGAGCGGTTCTGGACCGCGGCGATCACATAGGGAGTCTCAGCATCACCGGAGACCGTCCCGCTGAAGGAGCCAGCGAAGGTCTCGCCGTCGACCTCGAGGATGCCCAGAGCGGTCACCATCCAGTCGGTACCGTTCTCCATGTCGAAGCCGAGGTCGACGCGGAAGCAGCGCTCGCTGAAGTCATAGGAGAAGCTCTGTGAGCCCAGGTTGATGAGGGCGCCGTCTACGGTGAAGGTCCAAGCCGTGGGGTTGTTCGCGGCGGACTCATCGAAGGCTTGGTCCGTGTACACCACGATGAAGTCACCGCCTTCGTTCTGCGTCGTCGTGGCCTTGCTCTCGCTGCTGAAAGCGTTGGCGATCGGCGCAGGCTGCGTGACTGCGAAGCTACCGGAGTTGGAGAGCGCGTTGCCGCGCAAGTCCATCAGGCTGCTGGAGACCTCGACGGTGTCGAAGCCAGGGATCACAGGCTGGGAGTAGGAGACGCGCAAGACCTCACCAGAGGGCTGCGAGACGGACATCGCGATGTTGCCGTCGACCTGGAAGTAGATCCCGGGCGTAGAGAAGAAGGGGTGCATCTCCTCGCTGAAGGTGAAGTCGATGACCTGTCCGAACTCGCTCTCGGTAAGGTTCTGCTCGACAGAGACCAGCGTCGGCGCGACGGAGTCACCTGCGCTCGTTCCGTTCAAGACGTCGTAAACGGCGTCGACATCCGCGACCGTGCGGATGCCTGCCGGCGTCAGCGTGAACTCGCTGTGGAGGCTCGCGGAGCTGCCAAAGGTGATCGTCAGGTTCGAGGCGGCCGCGTCGTATGCGAACGTCGAGCCAGAGAGATCCTGTGCGTAGCCGGAGACGGAGTAGTTCCAGTTCGTCGGGTCCTCGACCTCGGACTCGATGAGCCACGGGCCGGTGACGGAGAGGGTGACCTCGTCAGCGCCGAGGCCGACCTGAGAGGCGGAGGTGATCGCGAATGAGCTCGCGTTCGAGTCGCTAGTCGTCACGCTGACCCAGCTGTTCTCAGAAGATCCGCCTGAGAAGCGCACCTCGTGAGAGGGGCTGACGCGCTCACTCCAAGTCACCACAGCGGTATCGCCAGAGATGCTGACCGTCTGAGCGGTCTGTCCAGAGCTCGCGAAGAAGTCACCTGCTGTGGCGTTCTTGGGGGCCTTGTTGAAGTTGAAGACCGTCGTCCGACCGCTAGGGTCGATGCCCTGATCTTGGGTGGCTGAAGTCAAAAAGCTCTGGGAGCCGCCTGTCGAGTCATCACTGCTCGAGCAGGCTGTAAAGAGGAGCGCCGTCCCGAAGACGAAGGCGCGAGAGATCGCGGTGAATGTGTGCATTGCTTTGGGAGCCTGATGGCTTGGGTTTGGGTATTCCCCCGGCGCCAAGTGACGGTCGGGGAGGGAGAGCCTTGGTTCAGGTGGATTGGGGACTCCACCTGAGGTCAAACTTCGTCCCCTTAGGAAGTCGCTCTTTAGAGAGAGGGAGACTTTTCTCCTGAGGGGACCCCGTAGCCACGCCCACACTCGGGCGTAAACGCCCTTAAGCGATTAGAGGGCAATTACTTACAGCCGAATCGGCGCGGTTGATCGCGCCACATACATAAGGCGCTCCGAGATCAGCGAGGACGCACGATGAGGTGGTCTGCGCTCGCCTCCAGCGCGCCCTCACGCCGCATCACAGCCTGCACCGCGAGCTCGAGGCCTGCAGCGCTCTCTGGCAAGTTGAGCTCACAGCGCGCGTGGCCATCACGCCCGGGGCGCCTCGCCCGCACGAGCAGTCGTGAGTGCAAGGAGACCCAGAGCTCACCGTATACGAACGGCAGGTCTACTGCTGTCTCAACGGGTTCACCAAAGAGGAAGAAGGCGACGCTAGCCCCAGCCGCCTCACACTCCACCGAGAGGGCGCCGCCAGGCCGCGGCGCTGCGATGAGCGCGAGGTCCCCCTCTCCCGTATCGAAGAGGCGCACAGCACCTCCCGCGCTAGCCTCATTGGCGTGCGCGTCCTTGTGAGAGACAAGCAAGCGACGGCCGGAGCGATCGAGGGCTACGTCTGTCGCGCTGCCAGGAAGATCTACAGCCCAGACGAACCCAGCAGTGTCCAAGAGGAGGAGCTCTTCCTGCTCTCCGTCACCCCAGGTCGCGAAGGCCGCGCGTTCTCCGCCGGGAGTGATACTCACAGCCTGTGGGATGTTCTGCCTCCTGCCCGCTGCTCCGCTCTGCTGGTGCTCGCTCAGGAGGACGTCGCTCAAGCCCTCATAGAGGCTGAAGCGGGCCGTACTCAGAGAGTCATCACACCAAGCGACAGCCCAGCCTCCGCCGCTCTCACTGAGCGCACCACAGGCGGCGAGCTCCGTACTCGCGCCATCGACGCGCGCCAGCTCAAGGAAGCCCCCTGTCGTCCGTGTGAGGAGGCGGGCTCGTGAGCCGTGCCCTAGGAGGAGATGAGCCCCGTCAGCGTCGAAGTCGGCGATGCGCACCTCTGCGCCAGTCACCTCGTAGTGAATGAGCGCACTGCTCGAATCCCAGACCCAGACTCGTTCCCCTGCGGTAGCGAGGGTGAAGCCCCCGTCAGCGCTCATGATGAGGAGGTCGAGGTCAGCCGCGACGACCTCTGTCGCGCCGACGATCCCGCCGTCCGAAGCGCGGTGCCACCGCACGTAGGTCCGCTTCTGCTGAGCGTCCCAGCTCGCGAAGCAGACCCGGTCCCCTAAGGAGTCACAAGCGACCCGCGCCGAGCCGGTCTCGATCGCAGGCGAGGGGACGCTCCAGAGCGGCTGCGAGGCGCTCGCGCCCTGAGCGCTAGGCGCCGGATAGCGGACGAGCCGCACCTCCCCTCCCAGCAGGGCGGGGGCGTGGATGACAGCGAAGAGCGCGTCAGATCCCGGGCTGCCCGCCAGATCCCAGACCCGAGCGCCCGCGCTCTGCTCCTCGCTCCTAGAGAGCACCTCTTGCTGCCCTGTCCCCCAGGCAGAGTATGCCTCTATGCACGCTCCCAGGGGGCCAGAGGAGGCCCAAGCGAGCTGATCTCCATCCGTGAAGAGCACCCTCCCAGGGATCCAAGGGGTGTCTGCTGCGCTCTGCCGACTCCAGCGCAAGCCCGGCTCGAAGGGGTCTACCACGTGCTGCGCCGCCCCCACGGCGGCGACGGAGGTGATAGCTAGGGAGGCCCAGAGGGCCCTCAGAGGTTTGGTTCTTTGGATCGGCCTCATGTTCTTTGCGGTGGTGTTCTCCTGTGTCTAGGGGGATCCAAACCAAGCCTACCCCCCAGATTGGGAGGAGGTCGGAGGGGACTCGGACTTGGCCCGCGCCGGCCGATCCACTAGGATCCTCCCTCGCGGCGACCTAGAGGAGAGCTTCGCAGCGGGCGCCCCAGAGCGGGGCGAGCGCTGCGGACGCCGAAGGGGCAAGCTGGTCAACCCCAGCGAATCTCTCAGGCACCCAGGACTCGAGGTCGGGAGCCGCCTGAACGACCCCGGAAGGGGCCTTCGAACAGGGGCGCACCGGAGACACCTCCGATGCGCCCCTGTTCGTTGCACGAGAACCATGAAGCAGACAACCCTACACGACACGCACGCCGCGCTCGGAGCTCGCCTCGTCGAGTTCGGCGGCTGGCACATGCCTGTGCAATACGGTCCCATCCTTGAGGAGGTGAAGTGCGTGCGCGAGCGCGCCGGCATCTTCGACCTCGGACACATGGGGCGCGTGCGCGTCTTCGGCCCGGACAGGGTGAGCTTCCTAGACTCCATCACGAGCAACTTCGTGGCGCGGATCCCTGACGGCGCGATCCGCTACTCCTTGTTCTGCGGGCGTGACGGGTACCCGATCGACGACCTCTTGGTCTACGTAGACCCTGAGTACGTCCGCCTCGTCATCAACGCAGCCAACACTGAGGCAGACCTCGCCTTCCTCCACGAGCACGCCGAAGGCTTCAACGTCACGATCGAGGATCGTACGGACCGCACGACGATGATCGCTGTCCAGGGGCCCGAGGCGCTCGAGATCCTGCAGTCAGCTTGCGACTCAGACCTCAGCAAGATCGGCTACTACCGCTTCGGGCGCTCCACGGTCTGCTCGATCCCCAACACGCTGCTCTCGCGGACTGGGTACACCGGGGAGGACGGCTTCGAGATCTACTTGCGCGAAGAGGACGGCGTCGACGTCTGGAACGCGCTCCTTGAGATCGGGCGCCCCAGGGGCCTCCAGCCCATCGGGCTCGGCGCGCGCGACACCCTGCGCCTTGAGGCAGGGATGGCGCTCTACGGGCACGAGCTGAGCCCAGCACACCATGCCCTCGAGGCCGGCCTAGACTTCGCCGTCTCCTTCGCAGAGGAGAAGGGCGACTGGGTCGGGAGAGACGCGCTGAAGGCGCTCGGCGAGAGCAGCACGAGGACGCTCGTCGGGGTGACCGCGGAGGGCAAGCGACCCCCGCGCATGGGCTACCCCGTCCTCGCTGACGGCGTACAGGTCGGAGAGATCCGCTCTGGCTCTATCTCGCCTACCCTCGGTACGAACATCGGGACCGCGTACGTCGAGCAAGAGTTCTCGGCGCCAGGGACCGAGCTCGCGATGGACCTCCGCGGTAAGGCCGCGCCGATCTTGGTCCATCCCCTCCCCTTCTATTCTAGGACTCGCAAGCCCAAGAAGAGCTGAGACGTCCACACACTTCACACCCAAGAACCGTTAGACACCAAGGAACGAAATATGCGTCCCGACGATCGCCAGTACCTGTCCTCCCACGAGTGGGTCAAGATTGAAGACGACACCGCGACCATCGGCATCACCGACTTCGCGGTCGACGAGCTGTGCAGCGGAAACGAGGGCGACCTCGTCTACTGCGACCTCCCGGAGCTCGGCCGCCAGGTCGAGGCTGGTGAGACCTTCGGCGAGATCGAGTCCGTCAAGGCCGTGAGCGACCTCAACTCTCCCGTCGCCGGTGAGATCGTAGAGGTGAACCCTGACATCGAGGACCACCTCGAGATCCTCTCTGATGATCCGTGGGACCGAGGCTGGCTGATCAGGGTCAAGGTCGGCAAAGGTGACGGCGCGAGCCTCCTCGACGCGACCGCCTACGAAGAGCTCATCGCCGAGAAGGCCTGAGGAGTAGAGCGCCGTGGAGACTTGGCGCCTCATCACGACCTGGGGCGCCCCTCCCGAGTTCAACATGGGGCTCGATGGAGCGCTGCTCGAAGACCCCGAGGGCCCGCCGACGCTTCGGTTCTACACCTGGACCCCCGCCGCGCTGAGCCTAGGCTACTTCCAGCGCTTCGAGGAGGTGCCTGCTGCGTCAGACGCCTTCGTCGTGGTGCGCAGGATCACGGGCGGTGGCGCGATCC
Organism: Planctomycetota bacterium; assembly: GCA_022446815.1. GTDB lineage: Bacteria > Planctomycetota > UBA1135 > UBA1135 > JAKVCE01. Next base: position 63,382 of record JAKVCD010000041.1, on the reverse strand, counting down.
ATCACACGAACGAGCTCACCTTCTCCCTGTCTGCGAGCCGAGAGCACCCCCTCTTCGAGGGGCCTGTTGCGCGCTCTTATGAGCGCGTTCACGAGATCGTCAAGGGAGCGCTCTTAGAGCTTGGCTGCGAGGCCGAGCTGAAAGGCGCTGGCGAGCTGAGCTCCGACGCGCCAGACACGGGGATGTGCTTTCACCACTCGACGGCCTTGGACCTCGCCTGGGGTGCGCGCAAAGGCGTGGGCTCAGCGCAGCGCCGCCGTCGCGGGCGCGTCTTGCACCACGGGTCGATCAAGCTAGGGCCCTCGAAGTACGACACAGACATCGCTTCGCTCGCGGGTGTGGATGACCCTGGAGAGGTCGCGCGCGCCCTCCAAGGTGCGATGCGCAAGATCGCTGGTATCAAGCTCTCCCCTGGCGTCCCCAGCCCGGAGGAGCGCGAGCTAGCCGAAGAGCTTGGCGCCCGGGCTATCGACCAGGACTTCGTCCGTCGTCGCTAGGAGCGCCCTCGCTCAGCGCGGAGCCAGGTGAGGGCAGCTTGCATGTCTCCAGGGAGCGGCGCGCTGAAGCTGACCTCTGCGCCGGAGCGCGGGTGAGGGAAAGAGAGGCTGGCAGCGTGCAACGCATGCCGCTCCATCGCTGGCGCGCTGGGCGGGAGATGAGCGGGCCGACCCCCCTTCGAGCGATAGACCGGGTCGCTCACGATCGCGAGGTCGATCGAAGCAAGGTGAACACGGAGCTGGTGTGTCCGGCCAGTCTTCGGCTCTAAGCGGAGGTGGGCGTAGCCGTCGAAGCGCTCCATGACCTCCCAATAGGTGAGCGCCTCACGCCCCTCCTCTGCTGAAAGCACGCTCTGACGGTCGGGGTGCCGCTGGCTGCGGCCGAGGGGAGCGTCGACCCAGTCTGAGTCGAAGCGAGGCGCTCCTTTGACGAGGCCCTCGTAGACCTTCTTCACGACACGATCGCGGAACGCGGCCTGCAAGGACTTGAGCGCGTCCTCAGTGCGAGCGACGACGAGCACACCGCTCGTATCGCGGTCGAGACGATGAACGATCCCGGCCCTCAGAGGGACATCCCCCTCAGGGAGCGGGCCGTGGCTCTCAAGCAGACTCCCTGAGACGGACCGGTCACCATCACGGTTGGCGTGGGTTAGGAGGCCCGCCGGCTTACAAACGACGAGGACATCTTCGTCTTCGTGGAGCACCTCGAGGGGTGAGAGCTCGGGCTCCGCGGGCTCCTCGCTAGGCTCCGGCGCGCGGAGCAAGACCGCCTGCCCTGCCTTGACCTGCTGGCCAGGGCGGAGACAGACTTCACCGTCTAGAGAGACCCTCCCAGCTCGGATCCATGCCTGCGCACGCGAGCGTGAGACCCCCTCCAATGACGCCACAAAGGCGAGGTCTAGGCGCGCGCCTGCCGACGGGGCAGGGACGGTGAACTCGTGAGCAGCTTCCAAGGCCTCGGACACGATACAAACACACATGTCGAGCCCCCAAGGCATCACTTCAAGCTCCTTCCTGGCTTTGGTACAAGAGCAGGCGTCAGCGGCCTCCGCCAGAGGCCAGAGACGCCACCATGAACGCGCACGCCCACAACTCAGCGCCGCCCTCCGTGCTCTTGGTCGACGACGACCGCGCGACCCTGGAGCTCCTCGGCCACGCCCTCGGTCTGCAAGGCTTCGACGTGAGCCTCGCCGTCACTCCAGAGGAGGCGCTGCGCCTGCTCCAGACCGTCACGGTCGACGCTGTAGTAACTGACGTCCACTTTGACGGCTTCGATAAGGGTGAGAGCGTCCTCCTCGCTTGCCGAGAGCTGCAGCCCTCCGCCGTAGTCATCTTGATGACGGGCTACCCAGCGGTGGAGGGGGCGGTCTCAGCGATCAAAGGCGGTGCCCTCGACTACTTGGTCAAGCCAGTGGATCCCGTGGTCCTAGGCGCCATGGTCCACCGCGCGATGCGCGAGCGCACCCTCGAGCAAGACGCTGGGCAGCTCGAGTTCACAGAGGTCGTCAACATCCTCTCGGAGATGGTCGCGAACACCATCGAGCGCGTTGATCCCTACACCGCTGGACACGGCGAGCGCACCCGCAAGTACTGCAAGATCCTCGCTGACTGCTTCGACCTCGACCCTACAGAGACCGAGCGCCTCGAGCTTGGCGCGATCGCTCACGACTACGGCAAGATCTACCTAGAGGACCTGACCTTCCTCACCAAGGCCGGCCCGCTCACGCCAGATGAGTACCGCGAGGTCCAAAAGCACCCAGCCCTCGGCGCCTCAAAACTCGGAGACAACCCTTACCTCCATGAGGTCTGTCAGTACGTAGCAGAGCACCACGAGAAGTTCGACGGCACCGGCTACCCCCACCGACTGAAGGGTGAGGAGATCTCCCTACCCGGCCGCATCTTGGGCGTCGTGGAGGTCTTCGACAGCCTCTCTACCAAGCGCTCGTACAAGGACGTCTGGCCCCTCGACAAGACCCTCGACTTCTTCAAGGCCCAGCGCGGCCGCGCCTTCGACCCCGCGGTCTTGGACGCCTTCACAGACCTCCTCGAGGTTCACGGCGAAGAGTGGATGGCCGCCCCGCAGACTGACCTCCTGGCGGCCGGCGTGATCCAAGCCGAAGAGGCCGAGTGACGCCATAAGAGGGGCTGTGCAGCCGGCCCCACTTGCCTCACACAGAGGTCCCGGTAACATCTTCGGACTCAATGGATAGGGAAGGGGTCATCCGGCTTCCCTCCTAGGGGCATTTAGCGCCCCTCCCGCCCACTCTTCGGAGCACTACCTTGGCTAAGTTCGCCCTCCTCCTCTCACTCCTCCTCTTCCCCGGCGCCGCCGTCGCGGCTCAAAAGAAGGCGCTCGATGCCCCTCCCGGGATGATCTATCTGAAGGGCGGTCGCACTCAGGTCGGCAACGACGTCAAGACGATTGAAGAGATGCTCGAAGCCTCACCTCAGATGAGGAACTTCGCGGGAGCTTTCGTCGCGGAGACACCTCTCTTCAAAGAAGAGGTCGCGCCCTTCTTCTTGATGGTGAGCGAGGTCAGCAATGAGCAGTACGCTGCCTTCATCGAGGACACGGGCTTCCGCCCCCCCCACCTCTGGGGGGAAGAGGCCGTGAACGAAGGTCGAATGGCGTACCTCGAAGAGGTCGGCAAGCTCCGCAAGGAGGCCCGCGACGCCGGCGAGAAGCTCCCGGAGATGGTCCCCTTTGACGACGCTGCTTGGTGGCAGCAGAACTGGGAGGAGTCTGAGTGGGCTGTTCCTGAGGGAGCAGAGCACCAACCGATCACCTTCGTCGACTACCAAGACGCCCGCGCCTACGCGCGCTGGGCTGGGCTCCGCCTCATGTCTGAGAGCGAGTTCCAGTACGCGGCGCGCCGCGGCACAGAGCGGGTCTACCCCTGGGGCGACGAGTGGAGTGAAGGCCGCTGCGCCTCGATGGAGTACAACAGCGCTGAGGTCCTGAAGATCGCCTCCTTCCCTGAGGGCGCGACCGAAGACGGGCTCTTTGACCTCTCAGGGAACGTCTGGGAGTGGACCACGACGCGCTACATGCCTTACGACGGCTACAAGATGCAGACCTTCAAGTTCGGGCGAGGCAATAAGCGCGTCGAAGTCCCGGCGATGGCTAAGTGGGACCCGAACAAGCGGGTTGTCGTCGGAGGGAGCGTGCAGAGCCCCCGCGAGATCTGCCGAGTGACCACCCGCCGAGGCTCTGACAGATTCCAAAAGACCAGCTCCCTCGGCTTCCGCTGCGCTGCCACAGCGAACCCCGGCCTCGACAGGGCCTTGGTCGTGCTCGACGACATCCCCAATGAGTTCCGGCCCAGCACTCCCGAGGGTCCGGTCGAGTACTCACCGGAGCTCGTCATCGCTATGGACCGCTGGGAGACCAAGCCCGCTGGCGGCGGCAAGCGTGGCATCGCGCTCCCTGGCAGCGAGGCAACAGCTAGCGAGCTCCCCGCCGACTACCAGGTGATCACTGGATACAGCTACATCTCCTTCGTCCCCGTCACAGCGACCCCTGTGCCGACCCTCGGTGACCTCCGAGACGCCTCGCTCGAGGGAGACCTCGTGCACCTCGGTGTGCTCTCAACGGACCAAGAGATCGTAGACCCCCCCATAGGCGCAGGCACCTGGATGGTCGCCTTCCGCGGCGCTGGGGGCTCCCCTAACGAGGAGAGCAAGGACGAGGACGCCGACGAAGAGAAGAAGACACAGCGCGAGATCGCAGAGTCTGCCCTCGGCTTCGACACCTCTGTCGACACGCTCATCCTCTTCAACTCACAAGGTGAGCCCGTGACATCCTTTCCGGCTGATCGCCTAGAGTGGGGTAACCCCAAGAAGCCCTCGGTGGGTCCGGTAGACCGCGTCTTCACTGTCATCGAAGAGGACGAAGAGGTGGAGGTCACAGAGCGTTGGCTCGAGTTCAACCTCTTCATCTCCGGCAAAGGGCGCAAGGGCACTCGCTTCATCCTCGGCTTGCGCTTCAACGACGGCGTGATCGATCAGGGCTGGCGTAAGAGCTGAGCCCGACCCTCTCTGCGCTTAGAGCCCAGAGAGGTTTTCGCGCAGGCTCGTGAGCTCAACCTCGAGCTCTACGCGCCGCTCACGCTCCGCCTCTACGATCGCAGGGTCAGCGTTCTCGACGAAGCGCGAGTTCCCGAGCTTCTTGTCGACGCTGTTGATCCCCTGCTCAAGCTTCTCGGCCTTTCGCTGGAGCTGATCTCGCAGCGCCTCGAGGTCTACGTCCCCGCCCAAGGGGACAAAGATCTGGACTGCGCCAGCGACCGCTGCAGCGGAGGCCAGAGGGCGCTCCGAGTCAGGACCCACCTCACAAGTCTCTAAGAAGCCGAGCGCCTCGACAGCAGCGCCGTGCTGCCGGAGGACGGAGAGGTCTGCCTCGCGTGGAGCCCGAATGATCGCCTTCAGAGGGCTGCGCTCGCCCACCTGAGTGAGCATGCGGATCTGCCGTACTCCGCGCACCACATCTTGGATGAGGTCCATCTCTCGCTCAGCGTCGCTGTCCTCCACGAGCCCCGCACCGGTAGGCCAAGGCCCAGAGGCGAGCATCCCCTCAGCGCTCTCTCCGAGCGCCTCGTCGAGAGCGTCCTTGAGCACCTCAGTCATGAACGGGGTGAAGGGGTGCAAGAGCCCGAGGATGTCCCTCAGGACCCGCGCGAGGGTCCCTCGTGCGGCCGCACCGCTGGCCCCATCGTCAGACATCCGCGGCTTGACGAGCTCTAAGTACCAGTCACAGAAGTCATTCCAGACGAAGCGATACACAGTCATCGCGGCGTCGTTGAAGCGATACCCGTCGAGGTCTGCGGTGACCTGCTCGATCGTCTGGCAGAGTCGCGAGAGAATCCAGCGGTCCTCAATGAGCTCCGCCTCGGATGAGGTCCCGGCCCCGCGCTCACCGTCCATGCTCATGAGCACGAAGCGCGCCGCGTTCCATACCTTGTTGCCGAAGCGCCAGGCCTGGTCGATCTTGTCCGGCGACAGGCGCGTGTCCTGCCCCTCCTTCGTGAGCAAGATCAGGCTGAGGCGCACGGCGTCTGCGCCGTATTGATCGATCATCTCGATCGGATCAATCCCATTGCCAGCGGACTTGCTCATGCGCTTCCCCTTCGCGTCGAGCAGGGTCGCGTGGATGTTGCAGACCTCGAAGGGGCAGCGCTCCTCCTCTGGGAGATGATCGAGGAAGGCATAGCCAGCCATGACCATGCGCGCGACCCACAGGTAGATGATCTCCTGCGCGGTCGACAGGAAATGAGTCGGATAGAAGCGCGCGAGGTCCTCCGTCTGATCCGGCCAGCCGAGCGTCGCGAAGGGCCAGAGCCATGAAGAGGCCCAGGTATCGAGCACGTCGGGGTCCTGCGAGACGAGGGGCTTCCCAGTCTCCGGGTGCGGGGCGCCTAGCTCTAAGTCCTCACGACTCGCGCATGGTGTACCGTCCTCGTCATACCAGACAGGGATCCGATGTCCCCACCAGAGCTGTCGTGAGATGCACCAGTCCTGAACGTTCTCTAGCCAGCTCAGGTATGTGCGAGTCCAGCGCTCTGGTGTGAACCTGAGTCGCCCGGTCTCCACCGCCTTGATCGCGGGCCCGGCCAGCTCGGACATCTTCACGAACCACTGCTCGCTCACGAGGGGCTCGATGGCGGACTTTGAGCGGTCGCTCAAGGACACGTTGTGCTGGATGTCCTCGACCTTCTCCAAGAGCTCTAGCTCCTCGAAGCGCTCGACGATGAGCTTGCGCGCCTCCTCACGAGACTTCCCCTCAAACTCGCCGCCCTCCGCGTTGATGCGGCCGTCCTTCTCCAAGATCGTGATGATCGGGAGGTTGTGCCTCGCGCCGCGCTCGTAGTCTGCGGGGTCGTGCCCAGGCGTGACCTTCACCGCCCCTGTCCCGTACTCAGGGTCGACGCTCTCGTCAGCGACGATGGGTATCTCACGATCGACGATAGGCAGACGCACCTTGCTACCGACGAGCGGGCCGTAGCGCGGATCCTCAGGGTGGACAGCTACGCCCGTGTCTCCGAGCATCGTCTCAGGCCGAGTCGTGGCAACACAGACGAACTCACCCTCGCGGTCGACGAGCGGGTATTTGAGGTACCAGAGCTTCCCCTTGCGTGAGACATACTCGATCTCGTCGTCACTGATCGCCGTCTGCAAGACGCAGTCCCAGTTGACGAGGCGCATTCCCTTGTAGATCAAGCCGCGCTCGTAGAGGCGGCAGAAGGACTCACGCACAGCACGACTCAGCCGCGGCTCCATGGTGAAGGCCGTCCTCGACCAATCACAGGAGGCGCCTAGGCGTCGGATCTGATTGAGGATCCGGCTCTCGTACTCATCCTTCCACTTCCAGACCTCTGCGAGGAAGTCCTCACGCCCCATCTCTTCGCGGGTCTTCCCCTCTTCTTGAAAGAGGCGCTTCTCGACGACGGCCTGAGTCGCGATCCCGGCGTGGTCCGTGCCAGGCACCCATAGGGTCTCGAAGCCTCGCATCCTGCGGAAGCGCACAGAGATATCTTGAACGGTCCCGTTTAGGGCGTGCCCCATGTGGAGGGCGCCCGTGACGTTCGGAGGCGGGATCATCACGCAGTAAGTGCGTCCCTCACCAGTGGGGTCCTCCTTGGGCTGGAAGCAGCCGCTCTCCTCCCAGCGGGAGTAGACGGAGGACTCGTGCTCATTCGGGGTGTATCTGTTGGGGAGTTCCATCAGCAGTGGATCCGCGGTGGTTGGGGTTTGTGGCCTCGCAGACGGCACACTTCACCCACTCCCTCCCACGGCGTCAAGCAGAGGCGAGCGCGATGGCTACGCCCTCCTCCAGTCCGGGGAGCGCGGTCTCCAGGAGAGTACGCGCCCGGTCACAACAGAGGCTCGTGTCCTCTGGTCGCGGGGGGGAGAGCTCGAGGTCCGCGCGCGCACAGCCCATGAGCTCTCTCGCAGCTCGCGCTGGGTCCCGAAACCGCGCGGCGTGGAGAGCGTGACCGAGCTCGAGCCTCGACACGCGCTCAGCGCCGGCAACGTGCAAGAGCCCACGTGCTGGCGAGGCACAGAGTTCTATCAGGGCCGAAGCAGCCACAGAGGCTGGTAGTGGAGTGCGCCACTCATCTTCGAAGAGCCGCGCAACCTCTCCGCGGTTCAAGGTCGCAAAGAGGTCCTCAGAGGCGCCCCGCGAAGTGCCCAACCCGCTGCCATAGAGCAGGGGCAAGCGCACCACCAGCGCGTCAGGTGCGACGTCCAAGAGGCCACGTTCTCCGGCCGCCTTGCTCTCACCGTAGACACTCAAGGGCGAGGGCTCGTCCTCCTCCTTAAAGCCCCCCGCCGGCGCAGGCGCGCCCCCAAAGACGAGGTCAGTAGAGACATGAATGACGCGCGCCCCGGTCTCAACAGACCACTCCCCTAGGAGACGCGGGAGCGACGTGTTCATGGCCGCGGCTGCGCTAGGGTCCCCTTCGCAAACAGCAGGAGCAGAGATTGCAGCACAGTTGATCAGCGCGCGCGGACGCTCCGCTGCGAGCAGCGCGAAGAGTTGAGCCTCGTCCGAGAGGTCCGCTTCGAGCGCGGGAGAGCTCGCGAGCCCGGCCACTCTCGCATGAGCACGGCAGCCTGCGCTGAACCCAGCGACGACATGACGGCCTAGGAAGCCAGAGGCACCGAGGACGAGGACCTCGGAGGGGCTGTCGTAATGAGCGCTCAAGGGCCTCATCTCTCCTCTCTGAACGCTCAGAGTCAAGCCGGAATGAAGATCAGGTATCCTCTGGCCCCGTGAGCGAGCACGACACAAACGCACAGTCAGCGGCCTGGCAGAGCGCCCTGATCCTCGCCAACCCCATCGCGGGGAAGGGACGCGGTGCGGCGACCGCAGAGGCCGTCGCGAGCGAGCTGCAGCGGGCTGGGTTACAGACTGAGATTCAGCTGAGCGAGGGACCCGGCGACATCGCGAGGTTCAGCAGAGAGCGCGGCGAGCAGCACGATGGCTGCGTCAGCATTGGCGGTGATGGCACCCTAGCAGAGGTCCTCGAGGGACTTCGTGAGCTACCGGAGTTCCCTGTCGCCCCCTTCCCCACGGGGACCGCGAATGTCCTCAGCAAAGATCTCGGGCTGGCTAGGACCCCTGCAGACCTCGCAGAGGCGGTACTCAGTGGACACACCGTCGATTTGGACGTGGCCAGAGTGAAGGGCTCGGACGGGGTGGAGCGCACCTCTTTTCTCGTCGTCGGCGTGGGGCTCGATGGCATGGTCATCCACGATCTCGATGAGCGCCGCACTGGACCGATCACCAAGCTCAGCTACCTCCCCCCTGTCCTCAGGGCTCTCGCTGGCTACAAGAGACCGCGCCTGAGCGTCTGCATCGACGGTGAAGAGGTCCCCGGGGAGTACGGCTTCGTCTTGGTGTCGAACTGCATCCACTACGGAGGTGCTTTCACCATAGACCCAGAGCGCGATGCTGGAGACGGACTCTGGGAGGTCGTGCTCCTCAAACGCGGAGACTTCAGCTCGATCCTAGCCGTCGCCGCTCGGGGGCTCATGGGGGGCGTAGAGGGAGGCGCCTGTACGATCCTACGCGGCCGTAAGATCACGATCTCATCCCCCGTGCCAGTCCCCTTCCAGCTGGATGGAGGCAGAGGTGCTCACACCCCGCTCTCCTTGCAGGTATCCTCGCGCCCACACCGGATCCTCGTTCCGGCTCCAAAGCGATCATGAGCACCCAAGCAGAGCGACCTATCACTCGCGTCGGCGACCGCAGCCTCGGCGGCGGCGCCCCCTTCTTCCTAGCCGGGCCTTGCGTGCTCGAAAACCTCGACCTCGCCATCTCCATCGCCAGCGAGCTGCATGAGCTCTGCGCGTCGCGAGACGTCTCCCTGGTCTTCAAGGCGAGCTTCGACAAAGCGAACCGCACCAGCTCGTCCTCAGGCCGCGGCCCTGGCTTCGAGCAAGGGCTCGAGTGGCTGCATGAGGTCCGCGAGCGGGTCGGAGTCCAAGTCGTCACAGATGTCCACCTCCCAGAGCAGTGCGCTGCTGTAGCAGAGGTCGTTGACATACTCCAGATCCCTGCCTTCCTCTGCCGGCAGACAGATCTGCTCGTTGCCGCGGCTGAGACCGGCCGGGCGATCAACGTCAAGAAGGGGCAGTTCCTCGCTCCTTGGGATGCGAAGCATGTCGTCAGCAAGGTCACCGACGCAGGGAATCCGAACGTTCTCCTCACCGAGCGTGGGTCCTCCTTCGGCTATGGCCGGCTCGTGGTCGACATGACCGGCTTCCGTGACTTGAGCGAAGCTGGTTGCCCTGTCGTCTTCGACGCGACCCACTCTGTTCAGCGTCCTGGCGGCGCCGACGGGAAGACCGGCGGAGATCGAAGCCTCGCCCCAGTACTCGCTCGGGCTGCCGCTGCTACTGGCTTTGTAGATGGCTTCTTCTTTGAGACCCACCCCGACCCTGACAGCTCCCCCTCAGACGCTGCGAACATGATCCGCTTGGAGGATTTCTCCGAGGTGCTGGACGGGGTCCTGCGAGCCCACGCTGCCGCTGTAGGCTCCTGAGCTGGATTGAGCCCAGGGGCTCCCCCTCCGAGCAGGAGATCTGGCGAATCCACTCGAATTTGCGATGTCGTAAGTACCCCTCCCAAATGGGGTTGGGCCTACCTGAGCACCACACGCCCAGGAAGTCCCCTCGCCCGATTTGCCAATTTGGGATTTTGAAGTAATATCCCATGCCCAAAGGGTTGCAGCACCTCTTCTAACGACCGCGTCGTGAGAGGGGATGCTCCCTCCCACCTGCTCATTCGGCAGGGACGGAGTCTCCTGGAGGGCACTGAGAACCGAATTCTCACCGCGAATTCGTGCTCCCTCTCCCCAGAGGGTGGCCTCGCTGTGAGACCGGGACACCGCACTCGACCCCTCATGTATCACACGCGCGATCACGTCACCCCTCGACGTAACGGTAAGGCAGCACCCCACCTTGCCCTCAGTCGCCGTGCGGAGGTTAGAGCTGCGACGTCACTCACGGTCGAGACCTATGGCCTCGGCTGGACCCACCAGAATTTGACGACGGACCCTGTGTCTTCCCCCTCTTCGCGAGGTGGCGGCACAACTGAATTGGCAGGAACTCCCTGTGGGATGGGAGACCCAAAGGGACGTGTGTATCGCGGGGCGTGGGGACGCCTGCTGCACATGCTTGAGGTCAGCTCGAGTGAGGCTACGTGGGGACGGAGCCTGCTCGGAGCGATCTCGAACCAAGCGCTGAAAGTGCGGACGTGGGGACGGACCACTGAGGCGCGCTTCTTGACGAGGAACCCCGCAGGGGACGTTCCGAACCGAACTGCCAGGCTAGGGGTAGCCTAGGGAGGTTCCGCGCAGCCAAGGCGCGCGTTAAGAACGCGAGGGTGTGAGGCCGCGCCTCACACCCTCGCTCCTTTTTACTGTCGTACTGCGCTGCTCTCCGAGCGCACCGTCTAGGTCATTCTTCCAGCTCGTTGACGCGGAAGCGATCCTTGAGGCGGTCGATGAGGCGAGCGTGGATCTTGCACACGCGAGACTCAGAGAGATCAGTGAGCTGTCCGATCTCCCGCATCGGGAGACCCTCCCAATACTTGAGGTAGATGATCCGGTACTCCTGATCAGAGAGCTTGCTCGCCACGAGGCGCAAGATCTCTGTCCGGGAGAGCTGCTCGCCCGGCGCGTCAGCCTCAGCATCTGCGACCACCTCGAGGGTGGGGATCCCGTCGTCGGCTCCCTCTCCTGAGGGCATGGAGCCGGTCGGAGCCCCGGGGAGTCCGACGCCAAAGACTTGGAGGTAGTAGTCGAGGGCCATGCCCATGGCCTCCGCGACTTCCTCGTCGTTGGGCTCCCTGTTCAACTCACGCCGGAGACGCTCAAGAGTACGCTTCTGCAGCTCAAGGCGGTGTCGCCAGGGCCGCGGGAGCCAATCCTGCGTGCGTAGCTCGTCGAGGAGCGCGCCCTTCACACGAAGCTCGCAGTAGGACTCAAAGCGCACGCCACGCTCGGGGTCGAAGCCAGCGATCGCGCTCATGAGCCCAAAGCTCGACGCCGTCGCGAGGTCGCCACGATCGACACTACGAGGCAAGCGTGCTCCGAAGCGACGCGCGATCTCCCGGATCAGGGGCTGGTAGTGTTCGACGAGGGCGTTGCGGTGCTCGTCACACTTGTCTTCGCGGTAGACAGCCCAGAGCTTCTCAGCGATCTCTTGGCGCTTGGCCTTGGCTGCTTCGGGGGAGAGGGGCTTCTCAGGTTCAGCTGCAGACTCCTCCCCTACGACATCTGAGGCTTTGACGCCTAGCTTCGCCTCTTTGACGGCCGCCTTCGTTGCGGCACCCTTGGGCTTGGCCTTTTGTGGTTTTGAACTCAAAGCGAGGGGACGAAGAGAGAGTGGGGTGGGGACGGACCGTTGGGTTGCGGGTCCAAGGAACTCTTGAATACGGATTACGAGACCCCGTTCAAGCCCCTCAAGCGACTCAGAGGAGCCTCTCTCACGCAGCGCAGAGGGAGCGCTACAGCGTTATGCGTCTATTCTGCAAATAACGTGTGAATTCTGCGGATAAGGAGTCATCCCTACGCACGCCCCATCTACGGGAATTCTTTGAGAATTCGCTTCCTCGGCGCTCACTCCGTCCCGTCAAACAACTTCCGCAGACAAACACCCCGTGCCGGCAAACAGCGCAGGAACGAGTGGTCAGTTCAAGGTGGCCAGCACGGCGACCTCTGCTACGCGCATCTCTGCTCGCGGTCCCTCTTCGTGATCATCCATACCGCAGAGGTGCAGCGCTCCGTGGACGACGTAGAGGAGGAGCTCTGCACGCGGGGCTTCGCCGCGCTCGCTCGCGACCGCGCGCGCCCGATCGGCGCTGACGTAGACCTCAGCCTCAGGGTCCGCCTCTCCCTCCGCTTGGGTGTAATCGAAGGCCATCACGTCCGTCACCGTCGGGTCATCTAGGTACTGCTCATGCATGGCCTGCAGGGTCGGGTCATCGACAAAGATCACATCCACAGCGAGCCCAGGCCTGCCCGCGTGTGAGAGCGCCGCATGGACGGCGCCGATCACCTCTGCATCACTGAGCTCTGGAACCTCGACCGCCCGGGACACGCGTACCGGCTCTGAGCCTCGCGGCTCAGGGGCCTCAGGAGCGACCACCGCTCTCCTCGCCTTGGCCAGCCTTGGCCGGCGGGGGGCCCTCATAGGCGCGCACTATGTTCGCCACCAGCGGGTGACGGACGATGTCTCTCTTGTCGAGCTCAGCGACCCCAACCCCTTGGAAGCCTCGCAACCTTGAGACCGCGTCCAAGAGCCCGCTCTTTTGGGAGCCAACGAGGTCCGTCTGACTCGGGTCCCCTGTGACGACCATCTTCGAGCGCTCCCCCAGTCGCGTGAGGAACATCTTCATCTGGCCCACGGTCGCGTTCTGCCCCTCGTCGAGGATGACGAAGGCGTCAGAGAGCGTGCGTCCGCGCATGTAAGCGAGCGGCGCGATCTCGATGACGTTGTTCTCTTCTAAGCGGGCGACGTCATCAGCGTCCAAGAGCGTGTGGAGCGCGTCATAGATAGGTCGCATGTAGGGGTCGAGCTTGTCTTGTAGATCACCAGGTAAGAAGCCGAGGTGCTCTCCAGCCTCAACAACAGGTCGTGTGATGATCAGGCGCTGCACCTCACCAGTACGCAGCCCAGCGACGGCCGCTGCCACAGCGAGGAAGGTCTTGCCAGTGCCAGCTACCCCGAGCGCGAACACCAGGTCTCTGCTCGACATGAGGTCGAAGTAGGCGCGCTGATTCTCCGTGCGCGGCTCAACCGGGCGGCTCCTCAGCGCTCGCGCAGCGACCCGGCTAGGGGGCGGCGGGGCGCTCGCTCTGCGCGGCGCGGCGCGAGTCACGAGCGGCTGCTGCTCCGGAGTCGTGAGGCCGCTCGATCCTCCCATGAGGATGCTCTCGACCTCTTGAACTTCGAGCTCGCGGCCCTTGCGCGCTTTACCGAGGAGGTGCTCGATGCGCTCCCGCGCTTCACCGACACAGCTGTCCTCTCCCTTGATACGGATGTTCCCACGTCGCGTGAATAGCTCGATCCCCAGCGCTTGCCGCAGCAGCTTCGCGTAACGGTCATAGGGGCCTAAGACGAGGATGGCCTCGTCGTTGGAGCGCAGGGGGATTGTGATCTCGGTCAAGGTCTTTGGCTCTCGAGGTGTTGGTCTCTGTTCAGGATCCTCACTCGCCGTCAGGCTCCCGTCAAGGCGAGCCAGATGGCAACTGGGATGGTGAGGAAGAAGCTATCTAAGAGATCGAGGAAGCCTCCTGAAGGGCCAAAAGTCGTCCCCGAGTCTTTCACCCCGCTCCTGCGCTTCACCCAGCTCTCGAGGAGGTCTCCAAGCTGTGCGGCGAGGTTCATCAGCGCCCCCACGAGCGCACCTCCTGCGAGGCTCACTGCCCCTCCAGGAAGCACGCCCCAGTGAGCGAGCGCGACCCCTGCGCCCACTCCGCCTAGGAGCGAGCAGGCGAAGCCCTCCGTAGTCTTACCGGGGCTAAGCCTAGGCAGAGGGTGATGCTTTCCGAAGAGGCTCCCACCGAAGTAGCCGAAGATGTCACCGATCTTAGAGAGCAAGATCAGGCTGATGAGCCCAGCCTGTCCCAGCTCGGCGTGAAGGAGGGCGAGGCAGGCGAGCGCGGGCACAAACCAGAGCGCTCGGACACCATCGGCCAAGATGTCACGAAGCACCTGACGCGCTCCGCTAGGACGCAGGGAGAGGATGACAACGACAGACCAAGCCGCAGCGGTCGCGACTCCCAGCCGATCCAGCGGGACGCTGCCGATCAAGAGCGCGACGACCAGACACATAGGGACGAGCGCGATCCGATCGAGCTGCTCAGAGAGGGCCCGTGAGAGGGCTGCACCAACGAGGCCTGCAGCGAGGGCGACGGTCACCACGTGAGTGAAGTTCTGCCCGGTGAGCGCCGGGCTTTCGCCCTCACCCGAGTGCGCGCGCAGGAACCCTAAAGCAGCCAACATCGCCGCCGCGCCTGCAGCCCCCAAGCTCCAGAGCGCGCAGCGCGGCGTCTTCGCGGCCCGCGCGGCCTCGATCATCGAACCCAAGAGCAAGAGCGCTGAGAAGCCATGAACCAAGAACGGGCCTGAGCTCCCGCCGACCAGCGAGATCAAGCCCGCCGTGCCAAGTGCGATCGACCCTCCGACGATCGTCCGACGCAAGATCTTCTGAGCTCGAGTGGGACTCTTAGGGGCGCCTTCTTCGTCCATGAGCTCCCACCGGGCGCCTCAGGCGCCGGCGCTGTCCTCCCCGACGACCTCACGCACTTTGCCGACTAAGCCGCCGAACTTTCGGCGACGCTTCGCATAGGCGTGGATGGACTCCATCAGCTCCGCCTCTCGGAACTCCGGCCAGCACCGCTCAGTGACGTAGAGCTCTGCGTAGGAGGCCTGCCACAGCAGGAAGTTGGAGAGCCGCATCTCCCCCGCTGTCCTGATCAGGAGGTCGGGGTCCGGGGTCAAGGGGTCGTAGAGGTAGGACCTCAAGGTCTCATCATCAATCCTATCCGGATCGAGCGCGCCCTCGCGAACATCCAGCGCGACCTGTCGCGCCGCCTCAGCGAGCTCCGTGCGACTCCCATAGCTGAGGGCCAAGCGCAAGAGCATCCCGTCGTTATCGCCCGTCAGCTCCTCTGTCTTGCGCAGCTCTTCGAGCGCGGCAGCCGGCAGATCGTCCAAGCGCCCGAGGCCACTCAAGCGCACCCCGTTCTTCATGAGCAACCTGCGCTCCCTGACGAGGAACACCTTCAGGAGGCGCATCAACTGTGAGATCTCAGCCTCAGGTCGCTTCCAGTTCTCAACGCTGAAGGCGTAGAGCGTGAGGCTCTGAACCCCCATCCTCGCGCAGCTCGTCACCACCTCACGGACGCTCTCCACTCCAGCTCTGTGGCCGAAGACTCTCGGCTGAGAGCGCTTCTCTGCCCAGCGACCGTTGCCGTCCATCACGACAGCGATGTGCTCGGGGAACGGCCCGTCCAGCTCAGGTCGGACGATTTCAGGGCGGGGAGTCACGAGCTCACAGACCTCTAGGGATGACCTGGTCTCGCTCAGGGCCGACGGAGAGCATGAGGATGGGAGCGCCGACACGCTCTTCGACCCACTCAACGTAGGAGCGGGTCGCAGCGGGCAGCTCCTCATACTTCCTGACACCTGAGATGTCCTCTTGCCAGCCGGGGAGCTCCTCGTACTGCACCTCTACAGCGTCGAGGTCTGTGCACCCAACAGGCCACGTCAGCGTCTCCTCGCCGTCTACCTTGTAAGAAGTCCCTACACGGATGGTCTCGAACGCGTCGAGCACGTCGAGCTTGGTCATGATCCAGCCGTCGGCGCCGTTCAAGTCCAGCGCGTAGCGGACTGCGACGCTGTCGAACCAGCCGCAGCGCCGC
The DNA here is from genome assembly GCA_022446815.1 of Planctomycetota bacterium. Lineage (GTDB taxonomy): Bacteria > Planctomycetota > UBA1135 > UBA1135 > JAKVCE01. The sequence continues at coordinate 47,448 of JAKVCD010000041.1, read as the reverse complement.
GGACGGCCGGTCGTCGCGCCGAACTCATGCCCAGCGGTCCCGAGCCGCTCCCCAGCCTCTCCGTGGTCCTCAGAGGGGAAGGGCCCCTCCCCCACGCGAGTGCAGTAAGCCTTCGCGATCCCGATCAAGCGGTCCACGTGCTTCGCCGGGAAGCCAGCCCCTGACGGGATCCCGTTCGCCCCAGTATTTGAAGAGGTCACGTAAGGGTAAGTCCCGTGGTCGATGTCGAGCATGACTCCTTGCGCGCCTTCGAAGAGCAGGCTCTTCCCCTCTGCGTGAGCCTCACGCAGATAGGCGCCGGTGTCACAGACGAAGGGGCGCAAGCGCTCGCCAACAGCGACGTACTTCTCGACCTGCTCCTCAAGCTCCAACCCGTCTGCCTCATGGACGTTGGTGAAGAGCGCGTTCTTCTCCAGGAGCGCTGCCGAGAGCCGCTCGCGACAACGCTCAGGCTCCAAGAGGTCAGAGACCCTCAAGCCCGTCCTCGAGGCCTTGTCCGCATAGCAGGGGCCGATGCCGCGCCCGGTCGTGCCGATGCGACCGCCCCCACGCCATGTCTCGGAGAGGCCGTCGAGCTTCCGGTGATGATCTAGGATGACGTGTGCGTTCGTAGCGAGTCGCAAGGTCTCCGGCTCCACCGAGATCCCTCGATCGCGCAGGCCGTCCACCTCGTCCATGAAGGTGAGCGGGTCTAACGCGACCCCATTACCTACGACGTTGACCTTGCCGCCGTGCAAGATCCCCGAGGGGATCAGGTGCAGGACATACTTCTCCTCACCGACGATCACGGTGTGCCCGGCGTTTGAGCCGCCTTGGTAGCGGACGACGACATCTGCATCGCGGGCGAGCAGATCGATGATCTTCCCTTTCCCTTCATCGCCCCATTGGGCACCGAAGACGCTAAGTGAGGGCATTCCGAAGGTGTGAGGTCAGGGTAGCTGGAGCAGGGGAGCGCGCAGGAATCAGCGCAGAGAGGGATTGTCTTTGGAGAGGCTGGCTCGAGCAAGACCTAGTTCCGCTCGCCGCTCCTAGCACCTGCTGGGGACCCAAATCCGCCACCTCCGGGGGTGAGGACCTCGATGCGCGCGCCGGCCTCAAGGCGCAGCGAGGCTTGGGGCCCAGGGATCAGGGCCTCTGAGCTCGACGGGAGGTGTACCCTGAGCCTGCCGCTCGCTCCTCTGGCGCCGCCTCGGAGCCCCCAGGGGCCACGCTCCTGGCGTGAGGCGATCCATCCGAGCTCCACAGGCACCAAGAACTCCAGCTCCCGGATGATCCCGTCCCCGCCACGGCGCCGCCCGCGGCCACCAGAGCCACGCCGCACTGTGTTGGAGACAACCCTCACTGGGAGCTGATTCTCAAGCACCTCCACCGGGGTGTTTCGGGTGTTGGTCATGTGAGTCTGGAGCGCGTTGGCGCCATCCCCACGCGGCCCCGCCCCAGCTCCGCCTCCGATGGTCTCGTAGTAGGTGAAGGCGCCCTCCTTCGTACGGACGCCGAAAGAGAGGTTGCTCATGGTCCCTGCGCTCGCGGCAGGGACGCGGTCCGGCAGCACCTGAGCGACAGCGCCTAAGAGGACGTCGACGAGGCGCTGGCTCGTCTCGACGTTGCCCGCTGCGACAGGCGCTGGGTAGATCGCGTCCACTACGCTCCCAGGCCTCGTGATGATCCGGACTGGCCGAAGGACACCCTCGTTTGTGGGGGTGCCCGGCGGGAGGAGCAGTCGCAAGAGATAGAAGACCGCTGAGACCGCGACCGCCCGCGGCGTGTTCACTGGAGCGGTTCCTTGATCGTCACTCTGAGAGAAGTCAAAGCTGAGCTCGCCACGTCGCTTCTTCATCAAGACGTGCAGCCGCACGTCGCCCTCCGCTCCCGTGTCCAAGCTGTCCTCAAACTCCCACTCCCCGTCAGGGAGCTCTGAGATGAGCGCGCGCGTCAGCCCCTCGGTCCAATCGAGGAGCAGCGCTGCGCGCTGCCCCATCACCCTCGGGCTGTGTTCACGCGCCATCTCCTCGAGGCGCTCTGCGCCGACGCGGTTCGCGGCCCACTGAGCGAGCAGGTCGCCGCGCCGCTCCAGAGGGACGCGCATGTTCGCGAGGAGCAGATCCGCGGTCTCCTGTACGAGCGCGCCGCCGCGCACCAAGCGCACGGGCGGGATCCGCAGGCCCTCGGCGTGCACATCGAGGGCGGGCGCCATAGAGCCGGGGTGTTGACCGCCGACGTCCGCGTGGTGGGCGCGGTTCGCGCAGTAGAAGTCCGGTCGCTTCCCACCTGAGAGGAACACAGGGCTCACGAGCGTCAGGTCTGGCAGGTGTGTCCCGCCAGTGAAGGGGTCGTTCAAGAGCACGGCGTCGCCGGGCTCCATGTCGACAGCGTCGCGGGCCGCCGCGACTGAGAGCGGCGCTGAGCCTAAGTGGACGGGCAGGTGCGCGGCCTGCGCGACCATTCGGCCCTCTCCATCGAAGAGCGCGCAAGAGAAGTCGCGACGCTCCTTGATGTTCGGGCTGAAGGCTGAGCGCATGAGGCTCACGCCCATCTCCTCTGCAGCCGCGGCGAAGAGATGGTGGAACACCTCTAAGTGCACGCCACGCTTCCCCCCCGCCTTCGCCATCCGTATCAGCGGTCCTCTTCGGGGAAGTCTTGGACCTCGTAAGGCGAGTAGTCGAGGACCTCCCAGCGGACGATCGGCTGTAAGGTCGCGCCGTCCGCCCCGCCCTCACGCCGCCACATGACCGCGCGCACTGTGCGCACGAGGCCGGCAGCGAGCTCTTCCTCCCGCTCGCGCTCAGCGGCGGAGGTCGCGATAAAGACCTCATCGCTGTTTGAGGTGCTCCTGCGCGCAGTGATGAACACGCTGAAGACGTTGCTAGAGGTCGTCGAGAAGGCCCTCACGAGCTCCTGCTCCTCAGTCCTCATGTCCTCCCAGCCGCGCAGCTCGCCGAGCTCTTCCACGGTGTCGAAGACTTGCCGCTGGATCACCTCGTTGCCGTACTCGTCATAGACCGGCTCAGGCTCCTCCGCGCCGGGCTCGAGCTCGACCTCCTCCTCCGTGTTCCGGTACTCGATCACCTCATCCCAGAAGCCTGCGGAGATATCCCTGTCATCGAAGATCCCCTTCAAGACCGCCGGCGGCGCGGTGTTGATGTTCACCCCGAAGCCGTCGCTTGGGTTCGCCGCCGCGAGCGCGCTGCCCGCCTCCTCAGCGCTCCCTGACTGGCCACCCTGGCCTTGAGCTCCGAGCCCACCGCCACCTTCGATCGTCCCGAGCCCCTCGATGGTGTCGTCCTTATTGAGCGCCCCAGTCAGGTCATCGGTCCCTTGACCTGCGACGCCCCCTGCTCCACCGCCGAGCCCGTTCGCGAGGTTCGTGGCTGCTGTCGTCGCAGAGGTCCCGCTCGAGTCCTGGTCTGTCAGGCAAGACCAGACGGTGAGGAAAGAGCCCAGCGAGTGGACGATGCCACCCATCTCATCGCGGAAGTCACGAAAGTGATGTTCTTCGAAGCTCTCTAGACGCGCGAACTCGCGCAAGGTGAGCGGCATGCGCCGGTCCTCCTCAGGGTCTGTCGAGAGATAGTCTGGCTCGTCGTTCGCGTTCGAGAAGCGCCTGAGCATGTGCTCTCGCATCTCACGCGCCATCGTCTCAGCGTCCGAGGTATTGATGTCGAGCTCAGTCCCTTCACGCGCGAGGTCGATGATGCGCGCCACCCGCATCATGTTGTCTTCAGCCGCCTGCTCGTCGGGCGTCAGCATGTTGAGGATGTTGTACTTGCTGTCTTCGTCTTGAACGAAGATGCGCAGCTCTAGCCCGTTGATCTCAGTTCGCTGCGGGCGCGCCCACTCGTCCTCTTTCGAGTCAACTGCACCTCCCTCGCCGCCGCCGCCCTCAGCCGCTTCGATCGCGGCCATGGGGTCGCCCGTACCGTCTCCGCCGATGTCACCACCCGCGCCCTCCTCTCCCCCGCCCGAGTCTGCCTTGAGCTGCTCTTGGACCTCGAGCATCGCGGACTCAATCGCGTCGTCCATCGCGGCGAGACCGAGGTCGTTCCGGGCAACGCGCGCATCCGTCATCGTCCCGATCCCGATCTGGATCGAGATCGTGATCACGACGAACAGGACGAGCACGCTGAGGAGCAGCGCTGCCCCGCGCTTCGAGGATTGAGAGGGTCTAGGGAGGGTTCTCATTGGTCGCAGGGCCTCAGACGAACGCGCCTTGCGCTTCTTCCCGAGGATACAAGCATGAGGCCTCTGAGGCACTCAGGCCTAGAAATCGCGGTGCAAGTCGATCCCCTCGAGCACGCGAGGCCGGATGAAGAAGAGCACGCTCACGAGCTCTTTGCGCTGATACTTGGACTTGAAGAGGTGCCCCATGACAGGGATGTCGCCGAGGAGCGGGACCTTCTTCTCATCCTCCACGGAGCGCTCCGTGATCAGGCCGCCCAGGATCACGGCCTGACCGGGCTTCAGGTAGACGAGCGTATTCGAGCGCCTGATGCCCAGCGTAGGCGTGGAGATCTCCTCACCACCGGTCGTGACAAAGCTCACGTCTGTGCCGGTCTGCTGCGAGGCCTCGATCTCGATCTCAAGAGAGATCGTGCTGCCACCCACCAGGCGCGGGATGGCGTACATGCGAACCCCGACCTCTTGGTAAGCGAGGCCAGCGTTCACCCCACCGGAGCTGTTCACCCCGGTGATCTGATAGAAGGGGATCTTCTGCGTCGACTCGATGGTCGCCCGAGTCCCCTCTCGCACAGCCGTCTTAGGCCGAGAGGTGATCTCTACGTTCTCGTAGCTCGCGAGGGCCTCGAGCAAGAAGTTGTAGGTGGTGCCGTCGTGCACAGCCTGCAGGGTTGTCAGGAACTCGGTCCCACCCGTCTGGTTCGGGAAGGCCCAGTTGAAGCTGTCGAAGAGACCGGACTCGGGCAGCCCTACTACAGGCGTCCCTTCGTTCACCGGGCCGACGCCGATGTCGAGCGTGTCAGACAAGACGTACTCGACGATCTTGGCCTCGATCTCGATCTGGGGTGGTCCGGCAAACATCACATCGAGGAAGTACTCGAAGTCTGAAAGCGTGGTCGCGTCCGCCGTCGCGAGGACCCAGTCGGCGATGTTCACGCTCACCCCGTTGTCCGGTCCGGAGGAGCGGAGATTGGAGGCGAACTGCTCCAGCTCGAAGTTCTCTCGAACCTCAGCGCGGAGGCTCCCGAGCGGTTGAACACCTTCACCTGGCGTCCAAAGTTGGAAGCCTCCGTAGTTGTTCAAGAGCCAGATGATCTTCTCGCCCATCCCAGGTCGTACGGAGTAGGGCTTGGTGATGAGACCTGTAGGCGCGCCATCTTGGTCGTAGTGAACGAGGATGCGTTGGCCAAAGAGCGCGTAGGGGTTGATCACCTCCTCGTACTCCGGCTCCGCCTCAACGAAGGCTGGCTCCTCCACCACCTCCGGCGCAGGGACCACAGGTGCGTTGACTGCCTCTTCGTCGGCCTGCTGCTTGCTCTCCCTGTACTCCGTAAGGAGCTCTTCCATGTAAGCGTCGTCGTCCATGTCCTGTGGAAAGGTGGAGAACGAGTCGCTCATCGAGTCCACAGGCCTCAGGGTCCCCTCCTCGATCAAGGAGCGGAACATGTCCATGGACAGGCTTCGTCGCTGCTCCTGCTCTCGCTCGACGTCAGGAGAGGCGCAGGAAGCTGAGATCGCGAGACCTAGAGAGGCCGCGAGGACGAGTGCCTTGGGGGTGCTCATGAGGGGCATGGTTCGACGATCAAGCATAACCAGCCCGCCCAAAACAGGGCGCTCGAGGGCTAGGAACCTAGCTCAGGAGCCCTGCGGTGCGCTGTAGAGGGGCGCCTTCTTGATCTCAATCTCTACATATGCAGTCAAGTCAGCGATGTAAGCGCCTTTCTTGGAGCTGATTCGCTTCCAGACGCTGTCATAGCCCTGACGCTTCATGATCACCGCAGAGGCATCTCGAACGCGGCTCTTTGCTCGGTTCAGGAGCCTCACGCCCTCTGCAGAGTCCGGGTCGATGCGATCTCGACGAACCCTCTTCCCTTCCGGGGTCAGGTCGACGAGACGGTTAAAGTCCACCTTGCCAGGCTTGCGGATCTGTCTAGCCTCGACGACTCCGCAGACAGAGTCTTCAGCCTCGACGACCCAGTCGATCTCAACCGTGGAGTCCCCAGACGAAGGCTCGCCACCTACAGCGTGGACGTCGTGTCCGGCGAAGACGATGCATACGGTGAGGCCAAGCCGCGCGCAGGCGCGTCCCCAGGCCTGCCACCCGGAGGAGTTGTTCGACTGTCTGTTTTGTTCTCTCGCGGGCTTCATCTCTAGCTCTAATCCTTCTTGCCCCACACTCTACGCGAAGGGCCGGTTGTGGCGAAGGCTGCGCGTCGAGCTTGTGCTCCAAACTGCGTCGGTCCCCAACGCTGCCTCGCAGCTCGCCACATGGCGGTTTCTTTTTGGCCAGCCCCCTTCGCGGCAGGAGGCCAGTAAGGACCATCGTACTAGCGAGGCATCAAATTGCCTAAAAAGTCGAATTTTTAGGCCTTAACGCCCCCAAAACACAAAGAGAGAGGGCCAGGGCATCCGCCCCAGCCCTCTCTCTGTACTGAGAGCCCTGTTGGACTAGGCCTCGACCTTGTTGCGGGCGTCAACGACCTCTTGGCGCATCAGGCGTACCTTGCCGCGGTCATCCACGTTCGTGATGACGACCTCTACAGAGTCACCCGTACTGACGACGTCGTTAACGTTCTCGACGTACTCAGTGGAGAGCTCGGAGATGTGCAGGAGCCCCTCGACGCCGGGGAGGATCTCCACGAAGGCGCCGAAGTCCCTGATGCTCTTAACCGTACCGGTGTACTTGGCCCCGATCTTAGGGGTCTCACAGGTGGCCTGGATGCGGTCGATGCATGCTGCGACCTTCGAAGAGTCGGTGCCGAAGACCTGCACGTTGCCGTCGTCATCCATGATGGAGACACGGACGCCGAACTCCTCTTGGAGACCCTTGATGTTCTTACCACCAGGGCCGATGAGGAAGCCGATCTTCTCGCCGGGGATCTTGATCGCCTCGAAACGCGGCGCGTGGTCAGCGACCTGCGTGCGCGGGCGATCGACGACCGTGAGCATCGCGCGCAGGATGTGCTTGCGACCCTCGTTGGCCTGAGCAAGCGCCTCCTCGAGGAGGCCACGGCTGACACCCTTGATCTTGATGTCCATCTGGAGCGCGGTGATGCCGAGGCCTGAGCCCGCGACCTTGAAGTCCATGTCTCCGGTGTGGTCCTCAGAACCGAGGATGTCCGAGAGGATCGCCATCCGGTCGCCCTCCTGCACGAGCCCCATCGCGATGCCCGCGACAGGCTGTGAGACCGGCACGCCGGCGAGCATCATCGAGAGGCAGCCTCCGCAGACGCTAGCCATTGAGGAGGAGCCGTTCGACTCGGTGATGTCCGAGTTGATGCGGATGGTGTAGGGGAACTTCTCCTTCGAGGGCAGCACAGCCTGGAGCGCCCGCTCAGCGAGCATGCCGTGGCCGATCTCGCGGCGGCCAGGGCCGAAGATTCGCTTGGTCTCGCCGACGCTGTAGGGAGGGAAGTTGTAATGGAGGTAGAAGTTCTTGCGGTACTCCTCCTCGATGCCATCGATGATCTGCTCATCGTCCGGGGTGCCGAGGGTCGCCGAGACGAGCGCCTGGGTCTCCCCGCGGGTGAAGAGGACGGAGCCGTGGTGCTGGGCGACATAGTCCGGGACGATCCAGATGTCGCGGATCTCGTCGGACTTGCGGCCGTCAGTGCGCTTGCCGTTCAGGATCGTCTCACGCTCGCACTGGCCTGTGAGGGTCTTGAAAGCCGACTTCAGCGCGGACTTCTTCGCGGAGAGCTCTTCCTCGTCCTCGATGCCCTGAGTGAGCTCCTCAAGGCAAGCGTCCCGGACCGCGTCCACCGCGCCGTAGCGGGCGTGCTTCCCCTCGGTGAAGAGAGCCTCGGTGATCCGGTCAGCCCAGGGGGCGACCGCGTCGGCTGACTCTGTGTCAGCTGCGGGCGCCTCGAACTCCATCTGAGTCACGCCGACCTTCTCGATCAGCTCGTTCGCGAGCTCGATGACCTCTTGAATGACCTCGTGCGCCATCTCGAGGGCGTCGATCATCTGAGCTTCGGAGAGCTCGTTCGCGCTGGCTTCGACCATCGCGATGGCATCGCTGTGCCCAGCGACGACGAGGTTCAGGTCTGAGGCGCCGCGCAGGTCGGAGTCCTTAGGGAAGGCGACGAGCTCGCCGTCGATCAGCCCGATACGGGTCGCACCCATCGTCGTCTCGAAGGGGAGACCGGCGAGGCGAACCGCTGTGAACGCGCCGATCATCGCAGAGATGTCCGTGTTGTTCTCGCCGTCGTAGCCGAGGGCATGGGTCATCACCTGCACCTCTTGCATGAAGCCGTCAGCGAACATCGGCCGGATGGACCGGTCGATGAGGCGCATGGTGAGGATCTCCTTGGTGGTCGGACGCCCCTCACGCTTGAAGAAGCCGCCGGGGATCTTTCCAGCCGCTTGAGTCTTCTCGCGGTAGTCGCAGGTCAGGGGGAAGAAGCTGGGCTCAAAATGAGGCTTCGAGGTGCAGACCGCCGCGAAGGTGCTCGAACCTCCGACGGTGCAGATCACGCTGCCGTGCGCCTGCCGGGCCATCTGCCCGGTAGAGAGAGAGATCTTGACGCCGGCGATCTCGCGCTCGACTGTCGTGGGTTGGACGATGTTGTTGTTCATAGTTTCTATTCCGCTTTCGCTTTGTTGTCGCTTCGCTTTGTTATCGCTTCGCTTGGGTCGCGCGACGCCTCCGTGGCGCGCGCATCGCTAAATAAAATTTCTTTCGCTTCGCTGTCTGGACCTCCCCCATACGAAGGGGCCAGGTCCTACCTTGACTCGGAGCAACAGGCTCCAGCCATTGGTCTTGGCTCACCTGTCCATCGACAGGTGCGCCCGATCACTTTCTAAGTCCGAGGCGGCCAATGAGCTCGGTGTATCGCTCCGGCGATTTCCTACGCAGGTAGCTCAGGAGGCTCGAGCGCTGCCCGACCATGCTGAGCAGACCCCGGCGCGTGCCAAAGTCCTTCTTATGCACCTTAAGGTGCTCGGTGAGGCCGCGGATGTGCTCCGTGAGGAGGGCTACCTGCACCTCCACTGAGCCGCTGTCGCCCTCTGAGCGGGCGTACTCTTTGATGATCTCGTTCTTACGGTCTTGCGCAATGGCCATCTCTTCGACTCCTGATCGATGGTGTGAATCTTTGACTTGCCTTGGTCCCAGAGGGAGTTCTCCAGATCCAAGGTGCGCCGGCGCTGCCTCAGAGCAGCCTCAACCGGCAGACGAGGCGATCACCTCGTCGGACTTGAGGGCGAACAGTCTATAGTCGCAAGCCCTAGGAGCAAGCCTGCGTTGCGATAAGGCCTTTTTGAGGCCCCCAGATGGGTCTGACTACCCGCTGAGCCTAGAGGCCTGCGCGAGCTGTGCGCGCGGGCATGCAGTCCAGGATCTCCGCCGCGATCAGCTCGCAGCACTCCTTCATCAGGACGCTCTCAGTCGGATAGTTGTTCTGAAGCAACGACATATCGAGGGTCTTCTCAAAGCGCGCACCCCAGAGCTCCTTACGGAGCGGGTCAACAGAGTCGGTCATCCAGGCGTCGATGGTCACAACGATCTTGCGCTCAGCTTGCCAGCGGCTCATGTCCCAGGTCTTAACGTAAGCGCTGAAGACGGCGTCCTCCCCCAGCGTGCCAGCGCTGTAGCTCGCCGGGATCGGCGCACCAGACTCAGCCGCCGCGATAGCCTCTCCCTCGAGGGCAGATGAGACATAGTTGAGTGAGAGCGGACTGTAGCGCCGCCGGATGAGGGCGTCTGCGAAGGCGCTCTGCAACATGTCACAAGGCGCGGCGCTCGTGCCGGTCTCATCTGCGACGGGGGCGACGACGATGTCGACGGGGTTCTGCGTGCTCATCCCGCCCTCGGAGTAGAGGACACGGACAGAGGTGCCGGGGACCTCGGGCAGGCTCCTGCAAGACGTGAGCGCGAGGGCGGGGACGATCAGGAGTGAGAGTGAAGCTAAGTTGCGCATCGTGGTGGCCTCAGGTTGAGGGGCGGGACGGCCGTGGTGTGGGTCGTTCTCACCGAAGTATAGGAACTGCCAGAAGCCGAACCAACAGCCATAACGGCTGCGAATCTTGCATGCGACTTCCTGGAGACCGCTCTGGAGTCAGGGCTGCTGCAAGCCCGCGACCGCGGTCCGCGCGCGGGCATCAGCGGTAGCGCTCAGCTCCGCCCAGAGGAAGCTAGCGGGGTCAAAGTCTGCTGCGGGCACCCCCTGCAGGGACACCACCACCTCGAGCGGCCCGTCAGTGAGGGGCTGGCCGCCAGCGAGGGCGATAGCCGGGAGATTCGCAGTGATGCTCCGCCCCGAACCGGCCTCGTTGAGGTGCCAGACCTCCCAGGAGCGACCCGCCACATCAGAGATGCGGACCCTGAAGAGCCCGTCCTGGGTGTCGTCTAGGGTGTCAGCGAACTCCACCTCGAAGGCGCTGCCGCCTGTAGCGAAGGCGGGGCTCAGGAGGAGCGGTGCGTCCGGAGCCGTAAAGAGGGGCGCGCCGCTGAGAGCTGAGAAGCGCACCCTTCGACCTGTGGCGTTGCCCTGCGTGTCCTCTAAGTCCACCCGCATCATGAGGTCCCCTTCGATCAGGCCGGCTTGAACCCATGCGCCGAGCTGGTCTTCAGGGCCGCCGGAGACCCCATCAGCCGCGCCGGCGAAGGCGCCTTGGATGGCCCAGATCGAGGTGCCGAAGGGATCATCAGCGATCCCTGCGCCGACAGTCGCGGTCGTACCTAGGCTCGAGACAGCGCCCTCAATCAAGACGCTCGGCTCCCCGCCCACGAGGCTCGAGGTGTCGAGGGTGACGAGCAGTGATGTGTCAAAGACCGCGCCTGGCGCGAAGAGCGGCCGCTCTTCCGGGTCCGTCCCCACGTCCGAGAGGAAGCCCTCGACGTCGTAGTTCAGGCTCACCTTGCCATCGACTTGCGCCGCCTCCGTGAGGAAGTCGAGCTGTGCGACCTTCAGAAAGGACTCGGGCGTGAAGTCGAGCGGGTCTTGGTCCACGGTGGCGAGCAGGGTCGGGGTCCCGAAGCGGCCCGCCACGACGTCAGCGCTTGGGAAGCCGCAGAGCACCCCGAAGGGGCTGTCCGCGCACGAGAGCGGATCGTGTGTGGGGCCTGCGCTGAGACGATCATCGGCGACGCGCACCGCCACGTTCGGGTCAGCCAAGGCCGAGATGTCCGAGATCGCGGTGTAGAAGATCCGACCAGGCTGCGGCGCGCTCAGCTGGAGCGGGACGTCGAGCCGGGTCGTCGGGACGCCATGAAAGGTGAAGAGGTCGTATCCCCCAGCGTCTACGCTCACGACAGTCTCCTCTGCCGCTGCCGAGGGTACGAGGGTCGAGCCCGTCGCGTCTGTGAGCCCACCGCCCAAGAACGCGTCTAGCGCAGAGGACGCGTGCGAGAACACGAGAGCCCCCTCGACCGGCTGGGCTGTGGCCGCATCAAAGACCCGGACAGCGATGTCGCCGCCGCCAGGCAAAGCTGCGCCGGGGCCAGATGCCCCCACCTGTCTCCAGCTCACGTCAAGCGGGACGGCGGGGTTCATGGCTCGGTCATAGATCGTGACGGTCAGTGCCCCAGGGAGCGTGAGGGGGTCCACTATCCCGAGGTCGAGAGGAGCTGCGACAAAGCCGCCAAGAGCGTTCGCCCCGGCGACCGGCGCAAACTCACCGTTCGTAGTCTCTACGCCGTCTAGAAGCAGCGAGACCTCGACCGCGGCGAGCTCCTCGTCAGCGAGGCCGGTCACTTTGACCCCTGCGGTGGTCGAGATGTACTCCACTGTCTGGCTTCCGTCTGCTCCAAGACCGACGAGCGTGGGTGCGACTGTGTCCAGCACCGCAGGTTGACTGCCGCTCTCTGTGGGGTCTGTGTCTAGGAGACGCACCGGGCTGCGCGCGTCTCCTCGACGGAGGCTAGCCGCGATGTAGAGGTCCCCGTCAGCGAAGCGCGCGTTGAAGGAGTCATCAACGATGTCGAGCAAGGGCTCACTGAGGAGGACCTCGGTGGTCCCTCCTACGATCGCGACCTCTCGAGAGAGCAGGGACAGAGCACCGCCATCCGGAGCGCTGCCGTAGATATAGAGCGTGAGGAAGTCGCCGGAGACCGCGGCCTCTTCCAGGGTCACTGTGACCTCGATCGGGATGACTCCATTGATGTGACTCACTCCGAAGGCGTCGCTCGGCGTCGAGGTGATCGCCACAGACGCAGGCGGGTTGATCGGCGCCGTGCCGAAGGAGTTCGAGGAGCCTGCGTAGGACTCGCCTTTTTCAGACTCGATGCTGTCCGCGAGGTCCAAAGCGACGATGGCGTTCTCTCCGAGGAGCGCAGGGTCACCGTCAGGCCCAAAGCTCCGCCAGGTATAGACCTGCGGGAGCGTCAAGACCGTCCCGAAGATCTGCGTAACCGAGAGCACCGTGGGGCTCGGGTTGTTGGCGGGCGCGCCCCCGTTCACGGTCACGCTGAACGCGCCGGGCGTCAGGACGCTCCCCACGTTCATCTCGCGGTCAAAGACAGCGACGATCTGAGGGAGAGTGCTCTGGTCCGTGCTGCCGTCTTGCGGCCACATCGTGAGGAGCTCAGGCTGTTCACTAGGGGTCTCTGCCACCGAGAAGGTCCCCACCGAGCTGCCGAAGCCGAGGTCGAGGAGCTGCCCAGTGCGGTCGAGGAGCTTCGCGCCATCCGCGAGCTCTACGCGATAGGTCATCCCGTTCAAGAGCACGACAGGGGTCAAAATGGCGACGCGGCCCTCACCGACGAGTGTGCCGACGAGGGGCACGCCTGGGAGGTCGGGGATGCCCGGGTTCATAGAGGTCTGTACGAGCTCGAAGCCGCTCTCGATCCCCGCAGGGGCCATGGACTCGCTAAAGATCAGGACGATCGGAGTCTCCGGGTGGGCGTTGTTCCCAGGGAAGAAGGCTGTGATCTCCGGTGCGGCAGGGCTCAGGAGCTCCCCATTTTGGGGCGGATCCGCGAGGAGCTCGGAGCCGACGTCTCCGCCGCCGCCTCCGCCTGCGCCGTCTTGGCAGCCGCCGGGACCGAACACGCAGGCCGGGTTGTCACAGCTCTGGAGGAGCTGTGCGGCTGCAAAAAGGAGGAGCCAAGCGCGCTTGAGGCGGCTGGAGGGGGTTGCGAAGGTGCTCTGCATAGGGCGCTGAAGGGGGTGCTCAGCCGTACCAGACGCCTGAGAGAGTCCAATCTTCCCCATGGAATGGGCCGGTGGAAGGCGAAGCATGCAAGAAATCCCCTAGGAGTCCCAGGAGGGCTCACTGGTGACTCTCTGCCAATAGGCCGCTAACCATCTCCAGGGCCTCCGTGGAACAGGCGCTGCCCACCTCCTTCGGCGGGTAGAATGCTCGTCTTTCCTATTCCACTGACCGGGAAAAATCGGAGCGCCCCGCTCCCGATTCCATGCACCGCCTCTCCAGACCCCTCTACCTCTCACTCCTCTTCGCCGCCGCCTGCGCTGCCCCTTCGTCTGGGCCGAGCTCTGCGACATCCCTCGGCGATGGTGAGCTCGCACGAGCTCGAGCAGCGCTGGACCACGGGGATTTGCGCGAGGCCCACGCGCTCTTGGAGCGAGCCCTCGTCCGAGAGGAGCTGATCCAGATCAACAGCCTCGCCGACGGCGGCGAGCTAAAGCTCGCGCTCGCCCGCGCGGACGAGCTCTTGAGGCTGGCTCCGACTCAGGAGGTCGTCCAAGACGCGCGGCGTCGCGCCGCGCTCCTGCTCGCAGCCAGAGCTTTCGAAGAGGCCAAAGCGAGCTACGCACGCGGAGATGTACGCGAGTCCATCGCTGTCCTCGACGAGGTCGTCGCGCTCGCCCCGACCGACGCTGACGCGCGCGCGCTCCGCGGCGCATGCGCGCTCGCTATAGGCCAAGAGGACGGAGACCCCTTCCTCTTTGAAGACGCGCTGAACGAGTTCCTAGCCGCAGCGAAGAGCGGCGCGCGCCCCGACGCATGGATCGGCGCGAGCCGAGCCTCGCGCCTCCTCTACTATGATGGCTTCGAACGTCGCCGCATCGACGACGCCGTGCTCCTCGCGCGCGAGGCCGTAAGGGCTGTTGAAGCTGGCGTGCTCAAGCATGAGGCGCTCAGCGTGCTTCCTTCGCAAGTGCACGCGGAGGCTGCCTTTGACCTCTATCGTGCGGCGCGCGACGCCCAAGAGGCTGAGGTCGCAACCGCTGCGGCGGCAGAGACCAGGGCCGCGCTGGAAAAGTGCATCGGTACCAGACCCGAAGAGCCTGCCGCGTGGATACAGCTCGCCACGCTGCTTGAGTGGGAGGGCAAGGCTCCCGAGGCTCGAGACATACTCCGCAACGCCCTCTCATTGCTCCCCGCAGAGGACTCGCTGCACTCGAATCACGCCAGGCTTTCCCGCGCGATCGGCGGCTTTGAAGAGGTCATCAGCGCCTACGCCCACTTCCTGAAAGAGCACCCTGACTCTGCCCTTGGACACTGGTACTACGGGATCGACACCTTCGAGCTCGCGCTCACTGGGGTCGACGCCGGGCAAGACACCCGCGCTGCCTTCGCCACAGCAGAGGGCTCCTTTCGTACCTGCCGGGCCCTCCAAGCCTCCTACCAAGACAGCTGCCTAGGATATGAGGTGATGTGCCGCGCTGGCGTCGGGCTCGCCATGTTCAAGGCAGGCGATATCAGAGAGGCACAGCGCGCCTTCCTCTCCATGGAGCAGGTCTTCGAGGGCGGCCTGGCATGGAGCATCGAGGGGCGTATGGCCTCTGGCCTCGTCTACCTCGACTACGTGGTGGGCCACTACTTCAAGCGCCAAGAGGACGACAGCCTCCCTGCGGAGGAGCGCCGCGCCTCACTCTTAGAGGCAGCGACCCTCGCAAGCTTCCTCCACAGCTACGCCCCAGGAGACGGGCGCAGAGCAAACGACGCGGGCTTCCTTAACCGCGACGCCGGCGTCGCCCTTGAGCAAGAGGCGCAGCGCGTCCTGCAGGCATCGATGGAAGCTAACGATGACCCCGCGCTCGCAGAGCGTGCGAGCGCGCTCTACGCCCTCGCGCGTGGACACATGAATGCCAGCGCCGATGCATACACCATCGCGGCGATGTTGCAGCCGAAAGACGCGCGCGTCGTGAACGACACGGGCCTGATCCTCACCTACTACCTGCAGCGCGACCTCAACCGGGCCGCCAACTATCACCTCGACGCCATCAAGGCGGGCCGCGCGCGCTTAGAGGAGATCTCCGCAGGCCAAGCTGAGGAAGACCCCGACGTCATCACGGCGGTCGGCGACGCCTACCAGAACTTAGGCTACCTCGAACTCACGATGCGCGGTGCCTCTGGTGCTGCGCGTGAGTGGTTCAAGCAGTGCGTAGACTTTGACCCCGTCGGGCGCGAGCTCATTGAGCAAGTCCTCCTCCCCACCTGTGACCTCCTCGAGGCTGGCGCGATCTCCGCGGAGGACGTGAAGCTCCTGTACAGCTGGGGCAAGGATGACGCGAGCTCTCTGCGCGCGAAGGAAGAGATCGTCGCTCGTATTGAGGCAGCACGCGCCGCCGCCGCCGAAGAGACCAACCCGCCGAGCGAAGACGCGCCGGCGGAGACTCGTGAGACTGAAGAAGACTGAAAACATGAACCTCCTCCCCTCTCTACTCCTCGTCCTCCCCGCAACAGCGCAAGACATCGACCGCGCGCTCGAGCTGATTCGCGCTGGTCGAGATTACGAGGCCCTCAGCATCCTTGAGTCCCTCGATGCCTCCAAGGAGCAGAGCTTCTGGACGCTCCGTGCGCGCGCTGGAGCCGGAGGCGTCACAGAGGCCCTCGAGGCCGCCGACAGCGGAGAGCACTCCTCGAGCGACTCTGAGTACCTGCGCGGCATCGCGTTCCATCGCCAAGCGCTCGACGCGATCGCGGCGGGAGACGGTGGCCTCGTCGACTTCCAGTTTCGTGACGCCGCGTCTGTCCTCTCAAGCGTCGTCTCTTCAGACCCTGCGCGCTACGCGGACGCCTACACCCCCCTCACAGAGGCGCTCTGGAACACTCAACAGCTAGACGCTGCCCGCAGCGCTGGTGAGGAGGCCGCCTCTCGAAACAGCGCCAACCCCCGCGCACATCACCTCCTAGGGGAGGTCTGCTTCTCGCAGTACATCGCTGTCCGCGAAGACGAGTCTAAGGCGGCCGAGGCTGACGCCCATCACGCTGCAGCGGGGGCAGCCTTCCGCGGCGCCCTCAGCGCCGTCGACGCGAAGGTCGGTGGACACTCTACGATGGCGGCGAAGGCCGCCTCGAAGCTCGGCGACCTCGCGGTGTGGAAGGAGACCCCTGAAGAGGCAGCTTCCGAGTACGCCGTCGCCGTCTCATGGGATCCGACCGCTCTCAACTTCGCCCAGATCTCACAGTCCATCGGGAACGCACTCTTAGTCAATGCTCTCAAAGAGGGCTGCGCTGGCTTCGAGGCGCGCTACGGTGACCGTGACGCTGCGCAAGCCACCCCCCTGTGGTGGTTGGGCTACGCGCAGTTCCAGGAGAAAGAGTACGCCGACTGTGACGAGACCTTTGGGCGCGTCTTGGCGCTCTACCCTGCCTACACCAACAGCTGGTGGTATCGCGCTGAGGCGCGCTTCCATCAATCTGACCTCGACGGCTTCCTCGCCGCGCTGCGTGAGCTGAGCGGCTACGGGATGGAGGTGCTCGCAGCGCAGGTGCAGGCCAACTTCGCGCACAACTCCTTCGTCTTGAGCGGCGCGCTCAAGCGTCTCTCAGATGAGCGACGGCTCTTCGACGCGGTGTACGTCTGCGAGGTCCGCGTCGCTTCTGCACCGAAGAACTGGGAGTACTGGGACAACCTCGGGCTCTTCTGCCGAGACGCTGGAGAGTCTCTCGTCGGCCGGATCGACTTCCCCAACCCGCTCGCTACGAAGGAGGCCCGAGAGCGCGCGATGCCCCTCTTCGAGCGCGCCAACGAGGCCTATGAAGAGGCCTTTAAGCTCGACGACACAAAGCCCCACCTCCTCAATGACCGAGCTGTGATCCTGCATTACTACCTCGATCGTGAGTCGGACCTCGCCATCTCGCTCTACGAGCGATCCCTCGCCCAAGCTACAGAGCTGCTCAAAGATCCTGAGGCCCTCAGCGAGTTCGAGCAGACCCTCGCGGAGACCGCCAAGCGGGATGCGGCAAACAACAAAGCCCGCCTGCTGAAGCGGATTGAGCGCAAGAAGAAGGAGAGCGAGAAGACAGAGGGCGAGGAAGGATGAACCTCCCCTACCGCTTCCAAGAGGAGCCTGGCACAGAGCCGGTCCTCTCGGTCGACGGCTACTTCGGAGCGCCCGGGCTGAACCTCTCGCACTGGCCGGGGCATGAGACCCCCGAGGATCTCCGTCACGACCTCTCCACTGGCAGCGCGCTGCTCTTCGCTCGTCTAGATGAGGGGGAGCGCGCGCGCCGAGCGGAGGGCTGCGTCGCGGTCGTCAACAATCACTCCGATACGGATGGGCTCTGCGCTACCTTTGCGGTGCTCCACCCTGCGCTAGCCCTGCGTCGAGAGACCGAACTCCTCCAGGCCGCCGCCGCCGGTGATTTCTTTCAGGTCCCGAGCGAGCAGGCCTTCTGCATTGACCACTTAGTCAGCCGATGGAGAGAGGCCGAGACCTCCCCGATCGCTGCCCGACTGGCCGAGTGCCCCGACGAGGCCACACAGCGGCAGCTCGTCATCGTCGATCTCCTCGAGCGCCTGCCCAGCTGGCTAGAGGGTGGCTACACCGAGCATGAGGAGATCTACGGCCCCGCCCTCGATCGCATGAGGGCCGACGTCGAGTCCCTTAAATCCGCTGCGCGGGACGACCTCGTCCACTTTGACCTCACGGTCTGGACTGGCAAAGAAGAGTCTAGGTTCACGCCCGGCAGACACGCGCTCTACCACGAGACTGAGGCTGACCGCGTGCTGCTCCTTTCGCAGAGCGCTGAGGGCACGCGATGTCGCTTCATCATCAACACGACCTCCTGGTTCGACATGGTGACCCGTGAGCAGCTAGAGCGCCCAGACCTTCGCGCCCTCTGCGCGAAACTCCAAGAGCTCGAGCGCGCTGCGGGCAGCGAAGTGGAGTGGCACACACATGACTCCACCAACCCCGCGCCAGAGCTCTGGTGCGGAGAGGCGGGCCAACCCTCTTTCGATGAACACAACGAGCTCCTCAAGCCGAGCATGCTCAGCCCTGAGGTGCTGAAGCACGAGGTCGTCGAGGCCTTACGCGCGGTCTGGGTCTTCCCCGAGTAGCGCTCAGGCGCGCGATCGCGGGAGGCCGCGGAGGGTCACTAGGACCAGCACAGCTCCAGCGAGGAAGAGGCCGCGGATGCCCACCCACTGGCTGAGCAAACCCCCACAGAACGCAGAGAGAGAGATGGCGAGGGTGCGGGCGCTGAAGACCAAGCCCATGCCACCGCCCCTTCGATCGAGCGGGAGCTCTGCTGCTGCGAGACCGTAGGCACACGGGGAGGCCCCCGCCATCCCCACACCTAGCAAGACCCTCGAGACAAAGAGGAGCGCGATCGCTCCTACGACAGAGTGGAGCGCCAGCGCGAGGGAGGCGATCCACGCGCAGCGTTTGAGCGCGCGAGCGTGACCGACCGTGTCTCCATGGCTGCCCCACCAGGGCATCGCGACCAAGTTCACAGCCGCCATCGCGCTGAAGAGAGCGCCGGTTGTGCGCGCTACGGCTGCGCTGTCTCCACCTGAGACGTCGCCAACGAAGAGCTCCATCAGGGGGTTCGTGATGCCAATCCCAAACTGCAGCCAGAAGAGAAAGACGACGACTCCACGCAGCTCGGGGATCGCCAGCGCCTCTCGGAGGTCCTTGATGGCAGCGCCTAAGAGCGCGCGTGGACCCCGCTCAGCCGGCGTGGTCTGTCGTCGCGTGCCAGCGTCCTCCTTCGCCATCACGAGGATCAGCGCTGCTCCGAAGAGCGCCATCAAGGCGACCGTACGGAAGACCACCTCTACACCCAGCTCGGGCGTTAGCACGCCCCCGAGGAGCGGACCCACGACCGCGCCGAGCGCGATCGCAGTCTGCAAGGAGCCGGTCACCCGGCCTTGCCGGTCCGCAGGGGCTGAGACCGAGACCAGAGTGATGCTAGGAGCGACGAAGCCGCTGAAGATCCCCTGCCCCAAGCGCATGAGGAAGAGCCCTAGCGGCGTCGTCACGTACGACATGCCACCGACAAAGATCGTGATCGCTAGCATCGCGCGCGCGATCATCGCCTTGCGTCCGATGCGATCGCCGAGCGCACCCCAGACAGGCGTCATGACGGCGGCTGCGAGTGGCGCTGCCCCGAAGACCAGCCCTGTCCAGAGCTCGATCTCGGCGCGATCACTCAGGCCGAGGCTCTCGATGTGCCGCGGAAAGAACGGCAAGAAGCTCATCATCCCCGTCGCGGTGATGAAGTTCGCGGTCCAGACCGCCCAGTACGTTCGCTTCCAATCGCTCATCCCAGCAGGCGCGCGCGCGGCGGCGCCAGCTAGGGATCATCCGCTCACGAGGGCGCGGTGACAACCTCCAGCAGGTGCGCGTTCCCTCAGCTGAGCTCGATGTGGGCTTCGCTGTCGGCTAAGCGCTCGCGCTCTGAGTTGAAGAGTGCCGCCCGGGAGAGGAAGACCGCGATCACCTCCGGGTCGAACTGCGTTCCGCCGCGCTCGGCGATCCACTCCATCGCGCGCTGATGTGGCCACGCTTCCTTGTATGGCCGGCTCGTAGTCAGCGCGTCGTATACGTCCGCGAGGCTCAAGATGCGAGCCGAGAGCGGGATCTCATCACCGCTCAGCCCTCTCGGGTATCCCTCGCCGTCCCAGCGCTCATGGTGGCAGAGCGCGATGTCCCGCCCCATCTCCAAGAAGCCCCCGGCGTCACCCTCGGCGCGTGCTGCCTCCAGGGTCGCTGCGCCAATGGTGGTGTGAGTCTTCATCACCTCGCGCTCAGCCGTCGTGAGCGGTCCAGGCTTCTTCAAGATCGAGTCGGGGATGCCGACCTTCCCGACATCGTGCAGCGGCGCAGAGCGGACGAGGTCCTCGGTCCAGCTGTCTGTGATGAGGTCGAGGTGAAGGCCCCTCATCCGCAGCCCCTCTGCGATGATGCGCGAGTACTGGCTGACGCGCTCGAGGTGACGGCCGGTGTCGTCGTCACGCTTCTCAGCGAGCCGCGCGAGGGCGAGGATCGCAGACTGCTGTGCGCGATCACGCTCTGTCCGCCGCGCCTGATTGTCTAAGGCCACTGAGGCCGTCGAGGCGACCGCCTCAAGGTGAGCTTGCGCTGCGAGATCTAGGGAGTCTTGAGCGTTTGAGGGGGTGACGCAGACCTTCCCGTACACGCCCCCCTCAGATCCCATGAGCGTGACACACCATGGGCTCTCTTCTTCTATCGGAGCGTTGGGGTCCAAGAGCACCCTGACTCCGCGGCCTCCAAGGAGTCCGCGCAACGCGCGCTCCGTGAGGCTCACGATCTCGGCAGCGTCCTCCGCGCATGAGAGCTCGAGCGCGTGCTTCTGCAGTCCGGCCAAGGAGCCCTCACTCTCATCAAGACGCTCCTCGAGGAGGACGTTCAGATCCTGAAGCGCTGAGCGAGCGAAGCTCAGCTCGTGCACCTCCGCCTGCTCTCGGCGCTCCGCTTCAAGCTCAGCGATGCTCTCCTCGCATGCGAAGAGGACAGCGCTGGGGTCACAAGGCTTCGTGAGGAAGCGATGGACGGCGCACTCGTTCGTCGCGCGCTCGTGCACGCTGCGCGAGGTCTCCCCAGTCAGCATCAAGCGGCGCGTCGCAGGCCTGCGGGCACGCACATCTCCGAGCAGGTCGAGCCCGCTCATCCCAGGGAGGCTGTGGTCCGAGAGGACGAGGTCGAACTCTCCGCCACCTTCGAAGGCGGACAGGGCCTGCTCTGCAGAGGTGACTACTCTCACCTCGAAAGAGGAGGAGAGCGTTGCAGCCAACAGGCTCGCCAAGTGCTCATCATCCTCGACAATGAGCACGCTCCAGGTGCGGCAGGGGTCGCTAGCTTGAGTCTTCATCGGGATCACCTGCTCCCTTTTCGCCTCATGAAGGGGGGCCCCTTGAGTTTCCTGTGCTCCTAGCGGGAGTTTCTTCCCTAGCCCTCACCCACAGCAGTGCGAGGCCTGCTTCCTGGGACTGCGCTCAGTTCTTGTAACCCTGCAGCGGCGCAGGGATGCGTCCACCCCGCCGGTGGAGCACGTCTGCGCCGAAGGAGCCCGGGTCCTGCACGATCGCGGTTCCAAGCAGCCCCCCCCACTCCACGGTCTCTCCAGGCCCCTTACCGGGGACAGGGATGAGGCGCGCTGCGGTCGTCTTTTGGTTCACCATCCCGATCGCCATCTCATCAGCGATGATGCCGGTCAAGACGTGCGCAGGGGTGTCACCGGGGACCGCGACCATGTCCAGGCCTACTGAGCACACGCTCGTCATCCCTGTGAGGGTGGCGAGGGAGAGCGCTCCGTCAGCGACGGCCTCGATCATGCCCTGATCTTCGCTGACCGGGATGAAGGCGCCAGACAAGCCCCCGACCGCCGAGCTCGCCATCGCGCCCCCCTTCTTCACCGCGTCTGTCAGGAGCGCGAGCACCGCGATGGTCCCAGGCGCGCCGGTACGATCGACGCCGATCGCTTCGAGGATGTCTGAGACTGAGTCGCCGATCTCAGGCGTGGGCGCGAGGGAGACATCGACGATCCCGAAGGTCGTGCCCAGCCTGCGGGCCGCCTCTCGCCCGACGAGCTCGCCCATACGGGTGACCTTGAAGGCAGTACGCTTCACCGTCTCTGCCACCGCGAGCAAGTCAACATCCGGTCCGAGGCGTTCGAGAGCCGAACGCACGACGCCAGGCCCTGAGACCCCAACGTTGAGGACGGTCTCAGCCTCGCCCGGTCCGATATGCGCCCCAGCGACGAAGGGGTTGTCCTCGACCGCGTTGCAGAAGGCGACGAGCTTGGCGCAGCCGAGGCCGCCTGTGGAGGCGGTGCGGTCGGCGGTCTCGAGGATGACCTCGCTGAAACGCGCGACCGCGTCCATGTTGATCCCGGCGCGGGTGCTGCCCAAGGAGACCGATGCGCAGACTCGCTCGGTCTCGGCCATCGCTCCAGGGATGGAAGAGAAGAGCGCATCATCTGCGCGAGTGAAGCCCTTGTGTACATAGGCAGAGAAGCCGCCGATGAAGTCGACCCCCACCTCCTTCGCTGCGAGGTCGAGAGCGCGCGCCACGGGCACGAGGTCTCTCGCTCCAGAGGGACCGACCAGCCATGAGATCGGAGTGACGGCGATCCGCTTGTTGACGATAGGGACCCCGTAGTCAGCGGAGATAGAGTCAGCCACACTCACGAGCTCTGCGCCCTGCTGAACCACCTTCGCATAGACCTTCTCGCAGGTGGTCTCGAGGTCAGGGTCAGCGCAGTCGAGCAGGTTGATCCCGAGGGTCGTCGTCCTGATGTCGAGGGTCTCAAGCGCGACCATTCGGATGGTCTCGAGGATCTCTCTCTCTGTAAAGGACACGACGGGGCTCCTAGATCAGACGCGGTGCATGAAGCGGAAGGCCCGCTCGTGCATAACGTTTACGGCGTAGTCCTCAGGGCCACCCAAGCATTCGAGCCGTTCCTTGATGGAGGCGAAGTCGGTGCCTGGTGAGAGGTTCACGACCAAGACCATGTGGAAGTAGCCCTCGATCATGCGCTGCGAGATGTCAGCGATGCTCGCACCCGACTCCGAGAGGACCTGTGTGACCTCTGCCAAGACCCCGGGGCGGTTGCGTCCGACCGCGGTCACGATCACGCTCCCGCTCTCACCATCCCCCTCTGGCTCTGGGAGATGCGGCAGAGAGGCCTGCGCGCCCTCTGCGTCAGGGCCGCGATCAGGGCTAGCGGGGACCCAATCCCCTCCGCCAGTCACGAGTCGCACGCCGAGCTCCTCAGCGACCTGCCGCGCGTGCGGGGTCACGACCGTCTGCGCACCGACCTCTATGGGGCCAGCGCCGGCGCGGCGCACATCTTCAGCTGTTAGAAATCTCCTCGGCACTTAGCTCGCTCCTAGAGGTGACGCACCAAGTCAGCGTGGGGCCGGGGAATGACAACGTCACGCGCGAGCATCCCGCGCTCAGAGGCGATGCTCGCGCCGACGGTGACCGAGGCGCGCACGTCGCTCACCTCTCCTGTGATCGTGAAGTAGCTCTTCCCGCCGAGGCCGTTGGCGATGCGCAGCTCAAGGAGGTCCACGGTCGCCTGCTTCAAGGCAGCGTCTGCCGCCTGTACAGCTGAGGCCACCGTCGTCGTCTCGACGACGCCGAGGGCATCGATATGACCGTTGATGCTCCCGCGCCTACGTAGGCCGAGCTCGACCTGCTCATGGACCTGCGGGAGGAGGAGCTGATCTACGAGGTCGCCGCCAGCGAGGCTCGCGCCTCGGTCGATGGCGCTCCGGAGGTCGTCTACGCTCCCAGTAAAGAGCATCACGTACTTTCCGGGCTGGACAGGTTCGCTGAAGAGCATCTCGATCTCTGACTCCCAGAGGATGGAGTCTGCCACCTCGATGCCACGCGCCACGCTGCAGAGCTCGAGCACAGCGACCGCAGCGCCTAGGTGGGCGTCGTCGCGCAGGTTCGGGTTCTCGTCGTTTCTGTTCATGTTCATCTCCAAGCTGTCAGAGCGGCGCTAGCGGCGCCGCGTCATCTCTCAGTGTCCTCCGCTCGAACGGGCCCGATCGTGCGCCCATCTTCTAAGTCCATGCGATCGATGATCGCGCTCACCGCCGTCTGAAAGCCGACGTCGTGTCCCTTGCCGATGCAGTGTCGTGCAGCGCGCCCGAAGACGACGAGCACTCGCTCCCCGACGCCTGCGCCGAGGGGATCCACCGCGACGATAGTCTCCGCAGACTCGTCTCCCGTCGTGAAGGGCTGGACGACAAGCATCCTGAGTCCCTCTAAGGTTGGGTCCTTCACCGAGGCCCAGACGTTGCCAACGACGGTGCCGACCAACATCAGCTGCTACCCTCCTTCGCGAGCTGGTGCGAGTCCACAATGCCTACGACCGCAGCCTCTAGGGCGTAGTCACCGTCGCCTCCACAGGCGACTCGCGCGGCCTTGCCGAAGGCCACGAGCACCTCTTCACCCACGCCCGCGCCCATGGGATCAGCCGCGACCACAGGCGTCACCATCGGCGCAGCGGGGTCATCCCCAGCGTCGAGGGCCTCGACCACCAAGAGGCGATGCCCTTCGAGATCTGCGACCTTACGCGTCGCCCAGACCTCACCGATCACGCGCCCTAAGAACATCAGCCGCCCCCCTCTTCGACGGCGACGCGGCCACCGGTCCCCTCCATCGCCCGATGGATCGCGGCGACAGCCTGCTCGATGTCGGCGTCAGAGCCAGCGAGGCGCAAGCGCCCCACAGCCCCATCGTGGCCGAGGCCGACGATGCGCACCGAGCTCGCCTTCTCGGCCTCATTCGCCGCCAAGAGCACGTGGACTGCAGGCGTCACCTCGAGGGTGTAGAGGGTGTCCTTCCCCAAGACGAGCATCCCAGCGCGCGTGCGGTTGATGAGCATCGCGTGATGATCGTCGATCTGGTGAACGACCTCGTCGGTGAGGAGCTTCGGAGCCAGCCCGTCCTGGGGCGTGAGGCCGAGCTCTCGCAAGATCGCCTCGCCCGCCATACGGACCTGCCCTTGATCCGGGCTGTGCACCTCGAGCGAGCCATAGTGCCGCTCTGTGATGAGGGCGCCTGGCTTCACGTCGCAGGTCTTGAGCGCCACATCCAAGAGGCGGTTGACCACGATGCCTGGACGTACCTCGAGCCAGAACGCGCTCTCCCCCGCGACGGGGAAGTAGCCGTCTGAGTTCGCGGCGATCGTCGCTGCGAACTGCGGCTGCATCTGGTCCAGATGGACCGCGCCGCGTAGCTCGATGTTGGCAGACATCTCCTAGGAGATCACCTCACTCCTCCTGCAGAGGAGCGGCGCGATCACTCAGGGGCCTGGGGGATGTACCGCTCCATGTCTCCCGCAGGACGCGGGATGACGTGGACGCTGACGAGCTCTCCGACGCGTCGGGCGGCTGCAGCGCCGGCCTCAGTCGCTGCCTTCACGGCGCCGACCTCTCCGCGCACCATGACGGTGACGAGTCCTCCGCCGGAGATCTCCTTCCCGAGAAGGGTGACCTTGGCGGCCTTGACCATGGCGTCAGCGGCTTCGACCGCGCCGACGAGGCCGCGGGTCTCGATCATGCCGAGGGCGATATTGGTGTCCATTTGAGTTCCTCGATGGACTCCTCTTGGGAGTCAGTTTCCTTGGTTGAGTTCCTGTGTGAGAACGGGTGATTAGGGCAGGGCGAGCATCGCTCAAGCTTTGCATGCGCCCGTAGTGACTTCGTGATGGGGACAGCCAGCGCAGGGGCCGAGGGGGCAGCCAGCGCCAGCTTGACTCATGATGCTCTGGATCTCATTCGGGTTGAGGGCAGCGCCGACCTCTGGAGCTTGGGTGGTCGAGGGGGAGCCGCCTGTAGGGTGAGCGGGAGCGTGCGGGCGCTCGAGCACGAGCGCAGCAGTCGAGCCCTCTGCAGGTCGAGTGAAGGTCGGCAGGTTAGCGCGCTGTGGACGAGGCTTCGGAAGCGCGCGCGCTTGACTGCGCTGCGCTGGTCGCACGGCATCAACCGGAGCGGGCGCTATGGGTGCGGAGGTGGACATAGCGGGCGCCTTGGGCTGGCTCGACGCGACGCTCAAGGCCGGGTCTCCGTTGAGGCCGCTACCACGCGGAGCCGCCTCGCCACCGAGGGTGCGCGCGCGCTCGTGCGCTGCGCGGTCGATCTCCTCCCAGTCACGCCGCGGGCGGGCAGCGCGCTTGATGTTGATGAGGTGCTTAGCCGTGATGTTGTCTGAGGTGATGTTCCCAGCCTGAGGGCCGCAACCTAGAGAGAAGGAGGGCATCAGGTGGGAGCTAAAGCCGACAGCCCCCTGCGAGGAGGGGCCATTGACCAGGATGCGGTTGGCGGGTTTCTCGAGGAGGAAGGCATCGATGACCTCCTCTTCGCGGGACCAGAGGCTGAGGGTGTGACCGAGGCCGCCAAACTTCAGCAAGCTCGTCGAGGTCTCACAGCCCGCTCTCCAGCCCTCGACACGGTGGACGCTGAGGAGCGGGCAGAGCACCTCGATCGAGAGCGGCCACTCCTTCCCCACGCCGCCCTGAGGACAGAGGAGGATCGTCGTCTCCCGGGGCACCTCAAAGCCAGCCTGCTGAGCGACCCAGTGCGGGTCTCTCCCCACCAGGTCCGGATTCATCATGCCTCCCTTGTTGGCGTAGGAGGAGAGCAGCTCTAGCTCACGATCGTCACATAGGTGCGCACCGCGCGCGACGAGCTCGCTGATCATGCGATCTGCGATCGGCTCATCGAGGACCAAGGCTTGCTCTGAGCAACACAGGGTCGCGTTGTCAAAGCTCTGGCTAGCCGTGACCCACTTAGCCGCTTGGGGGACATCAGCTGAGCGATCGACGTAGCACGGGACGTTGCCAGGTCCCACGCCGTAGGCCGGCTTCCCCGAACTGTACGCAGCACGTACCAGCCCACCGCCACCGGTAGCCAAGATCAACGCGACGCCGCGATCTTTCATCAGCGCGCCTGTTGATTCGATCGTGGGGTTCGTGAGGCACTGCACCAAGTCAGGGGGTCCGCCAGCGCGCTCGATCGCACGGCGCAAGACCTCTGCTGTCTCTTTGATGCAGCGCCGCGCCCTCGGATGCGGGCTCAAGACGATCGCGTTACGACCCTTCACCGCGATCAAAGACTTAAAGAGCGCCGTCGAGGTCGGGTTCGTCGTCGGGACGATCCCCGCGACAACGCCGACCGGAGCAGCGACCTCATAGAGCCCCTTGGCCTGATCACGAGTGATTATCCCGACCGTCTTCTCGTCTCGGATGGACTCCCAGGTGCCCTCGGAGCCAAAGAGGTTCTTGAGGATCTTGTAGTGAACACGCCCGATCCCCGTCTCCTCCACCGCAAGCCTAGCCAAGTCCCCCGCAGCGCCCGCGCCCGCGCGAGCCATCGCTTCGCAGACGCGATCCGTGCGCGCTTGATCCCAAGCGCGCGCGTCCTCGCAAGCTCGCCGCGCGCGGGCCACCGCGTCGCGGACCTCTTGCAAGGCCCTGAGGTCGCTGTCGAGCTCCGGCATGGAGGTTCAGTACGGGCCGCCCGGCTAGGCGGGCCGCGTGCGCGACGCTAGGCGTCGCCTCCGCTCACCGGGGTCATCGAGGGGAGGATGCTCAGGAGTTGGTCATGCGGGCGAGGGATGACGTGCACGCTCACGAGCTCACCGACGCGACGCGCGGCTGCAGCGCCGGCATCCGTCGCCGCCTTCACAGCGCCGACCTCTCCTGTGACGAACATCGTCACGAAGCCCGCGGTCACCTTCTCTTTCCCGAAGAGGTCCACCATGGCCGCCTTGACCATCGCGTCTCCAGCCTCGATCGAGCCAACCAGACCCTTGGTCTCGACCATCCCTAGGGCCATCGGCTTTGCCGCTGCGCTCATTCTGATTCCCCTCCACTGCCGGGGCTCTGCCCCAGCGCCATTCGGATCTCACGCGCCGAACGGTTCAGCGCGCCTGACGGCTTCGAGGGC
Source organism: Planctomycetota bacterium (assembly GCA_022446815.1). GTDB lineage: Bacteria > Planctomycetota > UBA1135 > UBA1135 > JAKVCE01. Next base: position 19,706 of record JAKVCD010000041.1, on the reverse strand, counting down.
ACAAACCCCCGGACCGCTCAGCGAGTATAGGCGGGCTTAAGAGGGTCTTCCACGCTCCAAATCGCTCAGCTCGCCTATTAGGAAGATGGGCAGAAGCTGTCACCCCGACTGTCGACTCCTACCGCACACGGGGGCCGTCGAAGCGAGCAGCTGCTCTGCCCCTGGCACCGCGGCGGGGAGTCTTCAGTCGATGTTTGGGCACACGCCACCCGAGGGGTGAACCCACTCTCCCTCCAGATCATCAGATCTCCTGAGACGCGAGCCCACTGCTACGAGGCACGCTCCGTGGAAAACAGAGCTGTGGGGATTGGGCTTCTTTCGCGACATCGTGGGGACCTGAGCTGCGCCTCGTGGGGGCACAAGTGATTCGCATAACGTCCGTTGGACTTCACGCGATTGAAATATCCTATTTAAGGCTTCAGAACTCGCAAGAGGTCCAGTGGAGAAAAACTGTCCTCTGAGGAGGTTGCAGAGGTTGCCGCTGCCTGCGAGGCTCGGCATGTGAACCCTGTCCAAATAGAGGTCTGCGTTCAGTCCCCAGCAGACTGCCTCGCCGCTGCGCGTGGTGGGGCTGACCGAGTCGAGCTCTGCCAAGCAATTGAGTTAGGCGGGCTGACCCCCAGCCTGAGCTCCATCCAGGTCGCCTGTGAGCTCTCCCCCCTCCCAGTCATCGTCCTCTTGAGGCCTAGGCCCGGTGACTTCGTCTACAGCGATCAGGAGATCGAGCTGGTGAGAAGAGACCTTGAGCAACTCTCGAGGTCTCGCGCGAGAGGCGCAGCCCTCGGCGCGCTGACTAAGGAGGGAGCCATCGACGCAGGGGCCCTAGAGATCTGGAAGGCCGCTAGCGGGGAGCTCGAGCTCGTCTTCCATCGCGCCTTTGATTCATGCGCTGAGCCGGACCGCGCGCTCTCACAGCTTGTTGACTGCGGCATACAACGAGTGCTGACCTCAGGCGGAGCAGAGACTGCCTCTCAAGGGGTGGAGACCCTGGCTCGCTGGAGAGAGTCACACAGAGATCAGCTCGAGATCTTGCCAGCTGGGAGCATACGCCCTGAGAACGTCGCGGCGCTCGTCACGGCAACGGGCGCTGATCAGGTCCACTTCCGCGCGCCTATGTCCGCCAGCACTGGATCTGCTCGCCCGGCGCTCGGGACCCTAGACACCGGCTCACACGAGGTGACAGACGCTGAGATCGTGCGCGCCGTTCGGGACGCGCTCAGTTAGTAGAGCTCGATCGCGACGACAAGCCAGGGGCTGTTAGCTCGCTCGCTGATCCGCTTGTACAAGAGCAAGGCTCGGCCAGGAGGCCAGGCCCCTTCAAAGCTCAGCGGCGCTTCGAGTTGATGAGCGCCGCTGCGGTGCTCGACCTCAAGCTCGAGAGCGACCACGCGCTCTTCTCCCTCTAAGCCAACGAACAGCTCACCCTCACCCCTCCCGCTCGTCACATAGCGAACTCCGCCACCAGACCTCTGCTGCAGGAAGAGCTCCCAGCCGACCTTGTTCTCTCCGGTCGCTATCAGGCGCCCGGTCTCCTCGACCAGGATGTCCTGGCCCTCAGGGCGACAGTCGAGCACCTGCAAGAGCTGGTTCGGTCCAGCGACAGTCGCCCTCCATCCACCCTCGCCTGCTGGCGCGCTCTCGAGCCGCTTGAGAGCAGGGCAGGGTGCATCTCCCGAAGCGCGGAGCTCAAAGACAGAGAGCACGAAGTCCGCCTTGATCGCCTCGGTTCTACCCTCCCCGCTCTGGGTACCACACCCAGAGAGGAGCGCGCAGAAGACCAAGAGGAGCGTCAACTTCGTAGAGATCGAGTGAATCATGAGCAGCCCTTACCCAGATATTACTGTGTAAATACTGTCACAGCCCACCTATCAGCCGAACAACTGCGCAGCGCGCTCAGTGTGTCGCGCGAGGGCCTCGTCATATCTCCCCCTAGCCGCATCAGAGGGCTCGATCGCCTCTTCCTCTAGGGGCACAGGGACGGAGCGCAAGGCCTCGACGAGGGGCTCTTTGGCCGCCAGCGCGAGGGACTGCAGCGCGCCTCCAAGCGCGGCGGACTCCGCCTCCTTAGGGAGACGGACCCGCAGTCCAGTCACGTCTGCCACGACCTCTCGCCAGAGCGAATTCTTTGAGCCGCCGCCCACCAGCATGAGTTCATCAGCCGCCACACCGAGCTTCTTCAGGCGCTCAGCTCCAGCGGCAAGGGCAAAGGTCGCGCCCTCCATAGCTGCGCGGAACAAGAGCCCCGGCCGGAGGCTCCCTTCACGAAGCCCGAGCAGCGCGCCGGTGGCATGCGGCCAGTCAGGGGTCCTCTCTCCCGCCAAGAAAGGCAGGAAGGAGACACCTCCACAGCCAGGCGGGACCTCCCGAGCGGCCTCAGTGAGCGCGCGGTGATCCAAGCCTGTTCCAGCGCGGACCTCCTCAGTCGCTGTGGTGCAGTTCAGCGTGCAAAGGAGCGGCATCCAATGACCCGTCGCGTCGCAGAAGGGCGCGATCTCTCCCGCCGGGTCGATCACCGGCGCCTCGGCTTGGGCAAAGAGGGTACCGCTGGTCCCTAAGCTCATGACCATGACCCCAGGACGCACCGCGCCAGAGCCAATCGCGCTCATCATGTTGTCGCCGCTGCCGGGGCTCACGGGAATGCCGCTCGGGACGCCCCACGCCTCAGCCCACTCTTCACGCAAGCCACCCACAGCGACGTCCGGCCCGATGAGCTCTGGCAACCAACCCTCGAGGCTGTCATCGATCGCGCTCATACGCGCAGAGCTAAAGGCGCGCTCCACAGGATCAAAGAAGCCTGTCCCGCTCGCGTCGCCGCACTCCATCGCGAGCTCCCCCGTCAGGACAAGGTTGATGTAGTCATGCGGCAGGAGGACGTGCGCGAGCCTCGCGAAGGAGGCAGGCTCATGCCGCTTGAGCCACAAGATCTTGGAAGCGGTAAAGCCTGCAGGCGTCGGGACTCCTGTCAGCTGCGAGAGCTCCTCAGCCTCGGGGGCTGTCTCCGTATCGCACCAGAGCTTCGCAGGTCGGATCACCTCGAGCGCCTCATCGAGCGCGACGAAGCCGTGCTGCTGGCCAGAGACGCCGACCCCAGCGACAGCGCTCGCGTCCAGGCCTGCCAAGGCTTCACGTACAGACTCTCGGACGGCCTCGACCCAAGTCGCAGGGTCTTGCTCACATGCGCCTGGTGCGAGCCCCTCGATCAAGCCGTAGCTCCGCCCCCCCCGACCGACAACGGCGCCGACCTCCGGATCGTAGACGAGGGCCTTGGTCCCCTGCGTCCCCACGTCGACTCCGAGGTGGAGTCCCACGCCTCAGCTCCTGACTCCCAACAGGTGCTCCATCGCGAGCTGGTCGAGGCGCTCATAGCGCTTCCCGACCGCAGCGAGGGCGTCCGGGTCTAGCTCGAGGGCCTCGAGCTTGGCGCAGCGCTCAACGTCAAATGAGCCGATCAGATCGCCGACGCCGTCAGGATCAGCTTGCCCGGCCTCTAGGATCTCTCTCACCTCAGGGTCCGCGTCGAAGGCCGCGGCGCGCGCCGCGAGGATCTTGTAGGTGCGCATGCAGCCGCGCGCGAAGTCCCAGACGCCATCCCAGTCCTCCGTGCGATAGGCGTGCGCGTCAAAGTGCCGCGGTCCCTCATAGCGATCGTATCCGCCCGTCCCTTCGAGGAGCCTCACGAGGAAGAACGCGCCCTTGGCGTCCTCGGAGCCAAAGCGCAGGTCCTGGTCATACCGCCCGATGCGCTGAGCGTTGAGGTCGATGTGGAAGAGCTTAGAGGCCTCCATCGCCTGAGCGACAGCATGGACCATGCTCAAGCCAGGCATGTTCTCGTGCGCGACCTCAGGATTCACACCGACCATCTCGGCGTGCTCGAGGGTCTCGATGAAGTGCAAGATGTGGCCTGTCGTCGCGAGATAGATATCTCCCCGAGGCTCGTTGGGCTTTGCCTCGAGGGCGAAGCGGAGGTCCCAGCCCTGCTCCTTGACCCAGCCCCCTAAGAAGTCATATGCGTCTCGGTACCACTTGATCGCGTCGCGCACGTCGCGACATGCGTCTGACTCACAGCCCTCGCGCCCCCCCCAAAACACGATCGTCTCTGCGCCGAGTTCCACGCCGGTCTCGATGGCGCGCATCGCCTTGCGCACAGCGAACGCGCGCACCTTCGGGTCGCTCGCAGTGAACGCGCCGTCACGGAAGATCGGGTGGCTGAAGAGGTTCGTCGTAGCCATCGGCACACACAACCCCGCGGAGTCCACCGCAGCTTTGAACTCCTTCACGATGCGGTCGTGCTCTGAAGCGCTCGCGCCAAAGGGGATGAGGTCGTTGTCGTGCAAGTTCACCCCCCAAGCCCCGATCTGAGCGAGGCCCTCGACCAACTCAAGCGGGCTCTTTGAGTCACGCACAGCCGACCCGAAGGGGTCCGCGCCGGGGTTGCCGACGGTCCAGAGGCCAAAAGTGAAGCGGTCAGAGGGGGTCGGATCGTATTGGTCAGTCATGATTTTCCTCGCAGGGGCTAGAGAATGTACCCGAGCGGTCGCCCGCTGCACCACTTGCCGTGAGGGGGAGTCCCTTTACAGTGGGGTGAGGAGAGATCCCTCCATCAGCCTGCCCCAGCGGCACAGGAGCCCGACATGCGACACACACTCACAGCGATCGCGAGCCTACTCCTCGCGAGCACCACGCTCGCTCAAGGCGAGTACCGATTTGACCTCAACTCCGGGCAGTCCGGGTTCAGCTGGACAGGCTCTACGAGCCTCGGGGGCGTGGTCCCCGACTCCTCGAACAGCCACTCACTCTCTGGACACCTCAACGCCACGGTCACGAACGGGAGCTACCCGCTCTCCTCTGCGCGCCTCGAGGGCGGGTCCATGAATGTGTCCCCCAACATCGCCGCCTATGTCTCTGGCCCTTTGGGGATCAACCTCGCTGACATCGACGTCACGAACATGGTGATCTCCTCCCGCACCTCGGGCTCCTTTAACCTCTCCCAAGGCGCCGGCTCCTTCACTACGACCGTTGAGAACACCATCCTGTCCGGCACGCTCACGATCGCTCCGCTCACTGGCGACACGATCACTCAAGACCTCACAGGGACAGTCTCCACCGCGACGGTCTCAGGAAACTTGAGCAAGACGAGCTCTGGGATGAACCTCTCCATCCCGATCGTCATAGACATCGACGCCTCTGATCCTGGCTTAGGGATCTCTGGCTCACTCTCAGTGAGCGGAAACATCGTCGGAAACTTCACCGCCGCGAGCCCAACGATCTACTGCATCGCCGCCCCGAACTCAGGCAGCTCTGCGGGTGGCCAGATCGGCCACTCAGGCTCTACCAGCGTGAGCAGCAACAACTTGACTCTCTCCGCGACGGGCATCCCCACAAACCAATTCGGGATCTTCTTCTACGGCCCTAACGCGATCCAAGTGCCCTTCGGGAATGGCTTCCGCTGCGTCGGCGGCGGCGTGTTTCGTATGAACGTCATGCAGTCGGGTGCGACTGGCTCATATCAGAAGCAGCTCAACTTCCTCGGCGCTGCCCCTCAAGGCGCACCCGAGGTCGATCCGGGTGAGACCTGGCGCTTCCAGTGCTGGTTCCGTGACCCGCCCGCAGGCGGCGCGACCTTCAACCTGACCAACGCGGTCAGCGTCGACTTCATCCCCTAGCGCGCCGCGGGCTCACCCCGCGACGCGGATATCCTCGACGAGCTGACGTACCTCCGCCGGAGGCGGGGGTGTCAGCCTGCTCACAGTGACCGTAACGAGGAAGTTGAGGAGCATGCCAACGGTTCCGATACCCTGAGGCGAGATCTCGAAGAACCAGCGGGTCATGTACCAAGGGCGCACAAACTCGACGTCTCGGGTGACGCTGAAGATCGTGTCCCACTGATTCCCCAAGATGTAGAAGGCTGTGAAGGCGATGCCGACGACCATGCCTGAGACCGCCCCTTGACGATTCGTGCGGGCATCGAAGATCCCCAACAGGATGGCCGGGAAGAAGCTCGCAGCGGCGAGTCCGAAGGCGAAGGCGACCGTCTCAGCAACAAAGCCCGGGGGATTGATCCCGAACCAGCCAGCCACACAGATCGCTAGGACGATCATCAAGCGACCGACCATCACCTTCTTCTCCTCAGAGGCTTCTGGATCGACGAACTGAACGTAGAGGTCGTGCGCCATCGAAGAGCTGATCACGAGGAGGAGCCCTGCCGCTGTCGAGAGCGCAGCGGCCAGCCCGCCCGCAGCTACGAGGGCAATGACCCACGCGGGGAGACCCGCTACCTCCGGCGTCGAGAGGACGATGATGTCTTTATCGATCGTCGCCTCCGCGCTGGTCTTGGCGAGAGAGATCGTGCCGCTCTCATCGAGGTCCTCGAAAGACAGGAGCCCGGTCGCCTGCCAGTTATAGGCCCAGTCCAAGGCCTCACCCTTCGGCGACTCCAAGCGATACAGGGTGCGGCCTCCGTCGCCTCCTGAGGCATCGACGACCTCTGTCTCGACGATCTTCGCCTCGTGCAGGCTGTTCAGGAGGTTGTAGCGCGCGAACATGCCGACCGCAGGCGCGGCGGTGTAGAGGATGGCGATGAAGAGTAGCGCCCAGAAGGCAGACCAGCGCGCGGCGCGCACGCTCGGCACGGTGTAGAAGCGCACGATCACGTGCGGGAGCCCGGCGGTGCCGAACATCAACGCCGCGGTGATACAGAAGACGTTCAGCCGCGTGTCGCTCGTGAAGGGCTGCGTGTACTCATCGAAGCCGAGGTCGATCTGGATCTGATTCAGCCGCTCGGCGAGATCGCTGAAGAGGAAGGCGGACTGCGGGACGCTGTGATTGCCGTCAGTCAAGATGCGCGCGATCGCGAAGGCCGGGATGAGGAAGGCCACGATCAGCACGAAGTACTGCATGACCTGAGTCCAAGTGATCCCCTTCATGCCACCGAGAACGGCGAAGAAGGCGACGATGAACATCCCGATCACGACGCCGATCTCGAGCGGCACTTCAAGGAAGCGACTGAAGACGACGCCGACGCCCTTCATCTGTCCTGCGACGTAAGTGAGAGAGACGAAGATCGCGCAGCACGCAGCGACGATGCGAGCAGATGAGCTCGCGTAGCGCGTACCGACGAAGTCCGGGACGGTGTACTGACCGAACTTCCTCAAGTAGGGCGCGAGGAGAAGCGCCAAGAGGACGTAGCCCCCAGTCCAGCCCATCAGATACATGGCCCCGTCAGAGCCCTTCACGCTGATGAGGCCCGCCATCCCGATGAAGGACGCCGCGCTCATCCAGTCTGCGGCCGTCGCGGCCCCGTTCGCGATCGCGGGGACGCCTTGGCCCGCGACATAGAAGCCCCGCGTCTCCCTCACCCGGCTGCGCCAGCCGATCAGGAGGTATGCGCCGAAGGTGATGCCGATGAAGGCGAAGGTCCAGGGCCGGCTCGGGTCAGCCACCGCCTCGAAGAGCGCTGTAGCCAAGTTCACTCTGCCACCCCGTATTTGCGCTCCAAGCGGTCGGTGCAGATCGCGTAGATCAGGATCAGGATCACGAAGGTGTAGATCGAGCCCTGCTGAGCAATCCAGAAGCCGAGCGGGAGGCTCCCTATCGTGAATTGATTCAGCCAGTCGACCCACCAGACCCCGCAGCCGAGGGAGATGAGCAGCCAGATGATGAGCAAGATGGAGATCAAGCGCTTGTTCGCGCTCCAGAAGGCCGCGCGCGCCTCGTCGCTCTTTTTAGGCTCAGTTTCCATCCCGCGAGCATACGGACTCAGCCCACCTCAATCACATCTCTCCCTCTACGGCCTGCATTCCCTGGCCACGGGCTCGAAGAGCGCGTGTCCAGAGCACTCTTGAGAGTTACCGTACGAGCATCGCCGCACAGGCTCGCTCCCGTTTGCCGGCGACTGACGTGATGAACGCAAGACTCCGAGCACTTTGGGACGCTCTTATGGGCAAGGCTGCGCCGCTCCTAGTGGTCGCGCTCTCAGTCCTCGCTTACTCCAACGCGCAGCGCGGCCCCTTCGTCTTCGACGACCTCCCCGTCATCGTCGAGAATGAGCTCTTGCCACCAGAGGGGCTCAGAGAGTGCCTCACCGCGCCCCCCGGCAGCACCGCGAGCGGGCGGCCGCTCGTCGCGCTCAGCTTTGCTCTCAACCACGCGCTCTCTGGCATGGAGGTCAGCAGCTGGCGCGCGACCAACCTCCTCCTTCACACGCTCACAGCGCTCGCGCTCCTCGCGCTCGCCCGCGCCACCCTCGCCAGCACTGGCCGAGAGAGCTCAGCCGCGACCGTCATCGCGCTGCTCTGGTCAGCGCATCCGCTACTCACAGACGCAGTCAACCTCGTCGCATCGCGCAGCGAACTCCTCGTCTCTCTCGCCTACCTCTGCGTCCTCCTCTGTCTCATGAAGTGCGCGGAGGCGCCGCGCCCCTGGAGCGCGCTCTGCGTGCTCGCCTGCTGCCTCGGGATGGCCTCAAAGGAGGTCATGCTCAGCGCCCCTATGATCGCGCTCGCCTGGGATCGAACCTTCCTCACAGGCTCATGGCGCGCCGCTTGGAGAGCCCGGCGTGGCCTCTATATGTGGCTCGGCGCGAGCTGGCTCATCCTCCTCGCCTGCATCCTCACGGGAGACCGCGGCGCGTCTGTCACTCTAGGAGCTGACGCTGTCAGCCCCCTCCGTTCCCTCCTCACACAGGCGGGCGCGATCACGCACTACATCAGCCTCATCTATTGGCCCGCAGAACTCTCCATAGACTACGCAGACTGGCCCATAGCGCGCGGCTTGAATGAGGTGCTACCGGAGCTCTGTCTCGTCTCGTCGCTCCTAGCCCTCGCCATCTGGCGTGTCCACGGAAAGCACCCTGACGGCCTGCTCCTCCTCACTCTCTTCGCGCTCCTCGCGCCGAGCTCGAGCGTGATCCCGCTCACTGGGGAGCTCGTCGCTGAGCACCGCATGTATCTCGCGAGCGCGTCGCTGATAGCCCTCACGGTGCTCGCGATCGAGCGCCTCTTCGCGAGGGCAGGGCTCGTTGGTCTGTGCCTGATCCTCACCCCGCTGCTCCAGAGCCTCACCATGGCGCGAAACGAGGAGTGGGCCAGCGCGCGCGCGATCTGGGAGCGGGCGACAGAGGTGCGCCCGACCAACGCGCGCGCCTGGAACAGCTTAGGCGTCGCCTTGGAGGCCGAAGGGCTGCAGGCCGCGGCTGCCGACGCGTGGCGTGAGGCGCTCGCCCACAACCCCGACGACTACCGGGCCCACAGCAACTTGGGCGAGCACTACGCAGGCCTCAACGAGGGCGCGCGAGCGATCTCACACCTTCAAAGCGCTGTGAGTCTTCGACCCGATCACCTTGAGCTGCGCTTCAACCTCGGCACCCTCCTCTTACGCACCGGCGACCCTGTTGGGGCGGAGATGCAGCTGTCTGAGGCGCTCCAGCGGGCTCAACCAGACTGGAAGTTGAGAGAGATCGCGGAACGACGCCTCGCCCGAGCCCGCGCTCAGCGCTAGATTTGGTGGTGATGACGCCCTCGAAGCTCCTGGCCCTCACGGCCCTTCTCCTCACCTCGTGCGCGAAGAGCGACCCTCCTCCTCATGTCGTCCTAGTGGTCGTAGACACTTTGCGCGCAGACGCGCTCGGCTGCCATGGGCACGAGGCAGCCCACACCCCGGCGATCGACGCCTTCGCAGCAGAGTCTGTCCAGTTCAACGACGCTGTCTCGAGCTCTGGCTGGACCTTGCCCTCGGTGGGCTCACTCCTGACCGGGGTCTGGCCGACGCTCCACAAGGCCACAGGGAAGAGGACCCTCTTGCGGCCGATCAGCCCGGACGTCCCGACGGCTGCTGAGCTCCTCGTGGACGAGGGCTACAAGACCCTAGGGTTCGCCAACGCCGCGTTCCTCTCTCCTCTCCTTGGCCTAGACCGCGGATTCCACGTCTTCGATCACCAGCACGCCTACAACCAGGACGTGCGCCGAGCAGACCAGACAGTGAGCGATGCGATCGCCTCCCTAGACAAGGAGACAGAGGGAGAGCCTGTCTTCCTCCTCGTCCACCTCTTCGACTCCCACCTCGACTACGATCCGCTCCCTGAAGACCTCGCTCGCGCGACTGAGGGGCTCAGCGGACCAGCTCCCCCGCTCTCGCTGAGGGGCTGCAAAGAGCTCGCAGCAGATGAGCCCCCCGCACAAGAGCTTCAAGATTGGGTTCGCGCGGTCTACGACGCAGAGGTCGCCGCTGTGGATCGCGCCTTCGCGCGTCTTCGCAAAGACCTAGAAGAGCGGGGGATCTGGGATAACGCCATCGTGGTCCTCACCTCCGATCACGGCGAGGAGTTCTGGGATCACGGCGACTTTGAGCATGGACATACGCTCTATGAGGAGCTCATCCACGTACCACTCATCATCAAGGCGCCCAAGTCTGAGGGGATCGCGCCGCGCGCTATCGATGCTCAGGTCCGTGTGCTCGACACCCTCCCCACGGTCTTTGACCTCTGCGAGCTCTCTGAGCCTGGTACTTTTAGCGGCGCCTCCCTCCTCCCCCTGATGCGCGGCGAAGCTGAGCCCACAGAGCGGCCAGCCTTCAGCGAGGCGACGCTCTATGGATACGAGGAGATCTCGTGGCGCACGGAGCGCTGGCATCTGATCCTCGATACAGACCCTGCGCGTCCGCGCCCTGAGATCCTCATCGACCGCGAGGGTGACCCCGCCCTCGATGTCACCGCTCTGCACCCTGAGATCACGGCGAGCTTGCGCGGCGAGCTCGAGGCCTTCGTCTATCGACTCCAGGAAGACGCCAAGCAGTACCGTGACGCAGACATCGAGAACATGGGCCCGACCCGCGTGAACGAGTACCTGCGCAGCCTCGAGTCTCTGGGCTACACCGGGCGAGAGGAAGACGAAGAGTGACGAGCCAGCCAGCCGGAGAGAGGGGGCTCAGCCTCTTCGACGCGGTCTTGCTGGTCTGTGGTGCGGTCGTCGGCATCGGCATCTTCTTCACGCCGACCCAGATCGCGAGCCAGGTCTCCAGCCCTGGCATGTTCCTTGGTGTCTGGATCGCGGCAGGAGTCCTGACTCTCCTTGGTTGCTTCACCATCTCAGAGCTTGGCGCTGCCTTTCCTCGTGAGGGTGGGATCTACATCTACCTCTCAGAGCTCGTCGGCCCCATGTGGGCCTTCCTCTACGGCTGGTCGGCGGTCTGGATCGCATCTACCGGAGGGCTCGCGGTGATCGCCATGTTCATGGGTGAGAATTTGAGCGAAGAGCACGGGACTCTCATCGGCGTCGGCGCGCTGCTCGGCTTCGGGGCACTGTGCGCCCTCGGCCTGCAGGTCGGGGCGCGCTTCCAGAGCTTGATGATGCTGACGAAGCTCGCTGGGATCCTCGCGCTCCTCTGGGGCGGTTGGGCCCTCGCTGGGGCGCCGAAGGACCCAGCGCCGCTGCTCGAGTCCAGCCCAGGCAGTGAAGCAGGTCTCGGTGGCTTCGCACTCGCCCTCCTGCCCGCCCTCTTCGCCTACATGGGCTGGGCAAACCTGGGCAACATCACGAACCGTCTGCGCGAGCCAGTACGTGACCTCCCCAAGGCGATCCTCCTCGGGATGGGCGGCGTCATCCTCCTCTACGCCTCGCTCGCCTGCGTCTATCTCCACGCCGTCGGCCTCGAAGGTATCCGTGAGAACCCGCTCGTCGCGAGCGAGGTCGCCCGTCTCGCCTTCGGTCAGACCGGCGAAGAGCTCTTCAAGGTCGGGCTCGCCATCTCCGCCGGCGGGGTCTGCCTGTGCTCGCTGATCCTCCTGCCTTGGATCACCGTGGCCATGGCCAAGAACGGACACTTCTTCCGCATCTTTGGAGTCGTACATCCTCGGACAGGCGCCCCCCTAGCCTCTCTCGCAGCGATCGTGCTCATCTCAATCGGCTGGATCCTCTTAGCCGACTCAGACTTGGTCTTAGAGGCGCAGGGACAGAACGCCATGATCATCAACACCATCCTTCTAGGCGGATACCTGAGCGCGCTCAAGCGACGCCCTGAGTTCGAGCGCCCGTTCAAGAGCCCTTTGCATCCATGGATCCCGAGGCTCTACTTCGCCCTGCTCCTCAGCATGCTCGGCGGACAGATCTACGGGCTCTTCAGCGAGCGGTCTCTGCAGGACGCCCTGACGCTCCTCGGGATCTCCTTCGGGATCCTCCTCTCGGGTGCGTTGGTGTATGGGCCGTGGCGCTGGGTCGTCGCGCGCGCAGACGGCGCGGCTCAGTAGCGCTTGAAGGAGTCTTCGTCGAGGGTGCGCTCGTAGTGCGAGGACAGCCCGAGCGCGAGGCCGATCGCTGTGAGGCTCATGAGCAGTGAGGTGCCACCAGTCGAGACCAGCGGCAACGGGAGGCCGGTCATAGGCAGCAGCCCTAGGTTTACGCCGCAGTGAATGAAGAGGTGCGCAGCGAAGTAGAGGCCGATGCCCCCCACGACGAGGCGCGCGAAGCGGTCGCGCATGTCTGAGGCGCTGACAAAGATCAAGATGATGAAGAGCGCGTAGGCCAACAGCAGGGCGCCGCCACCGATGAGCCCTGCCTCCTCTAAGATCACGGCGAGCACAGAGTCCGAGTCCAGCTCGGGCAGACTCCGCACGCGCGAAGAGACGCCCTCCCCCAAGCCTGTGCCGAAGAGGTGACCGTTCCCAATCGCTGTCCTCGCCTGGTACGCGTGAAACGCAGCCCCGTGCTTGTTCTCGATCAGCTCCTCCGCCTCGTAGCTCGAGAGCCAAGTATCGATGCGCTCGGCTTGATAGCCCTCGATCCACTCAAACTGATATGCAGAGAAGCCGAGGAGCACGCTGCCTAATACGAGCTTAACGATCGTCTTTGCGGGGGCCCCTGCGAGGTACAGCATCCCTAAGGTGATCGGGACCAAGGTCATCGCTGTTCCGAGGTCGGGCTGCTTCAAGATAAAGACGACCGGCAAGAACACCAACAAGAGTGGGAGCCGCCAGTCCGCGAAGCTCCTCAAGCGGTTGGACTGCAGGACGCGCGCCAAGATCAAGATCACGCCGAGCTTGACCAGCTCAGAGGGTTGTAAGTCATAGACACGCAGGTCGATCCAGCGTCGCGCGTTGTTCCGCTCGACGCCGATGAAGGGCACGAGGGCGATGAGTGTGAAGCAGAGCCCGTAGAGCAGCCAAGCGTTCTGACGCAACCAGCGCGGCCGAATGTAGAGGGCGAAGAGGAAGCAGGGGACCGCGACTAGGACCTTCTTCACGTGCCCGTTGAAGTCGATCTTCTGACGACCGGAGAGGTGCTGGTCTCCTGAGAGAGCTTGGATGAAGAGCAACCCCACCGCGAAGATCACGAGCGCGATAGCGAGGACGTGCCAGTCGAACTCTCGCCAGCGCGGCGCGCGCAGCCACCGCCCAGCCCCGGGACCGAACGCGTTGGGGTCCCTGCGCAAGTGGGAGAGCTTCATGAGCCGCCCCTCTCAAGGTGAGCGCGGACCTCGGGGCGCGAGAGCAGCTGACGGGCGACGAAAACCGCAGAGTGACTAGAGGTCACGCCGACATCGTGCAGATAGACGACGAAGATCAGCTCCGGGTCATCTGCCGGGGTCCAGCCCGCGACCCAGGTGTGCTTGCGTCGCGCAGGCTCGCTGCCCGCAGGGAACTTGAGCTGCGCCGCGACCTCGGGAGTCATCTTGGCGTAGTCGGCGCTGCCGGTCTTCACTGCGACGTCGAGCCCCTTGAGGAGCTTGGCAGAGCCCGTGCGGGCGACCTCCTTGAGCGCGCCCTGCACGACCGCGAGATGGTCCGCTGAGATCGGCAAAGGCGCGCCCTCTGCTACCCCATCACGCACGAAGCTCAGCTCTGGGAGAGTCCCTGTCGCTAAGCCCGCGTACGCTCTCGCGACCTGCAGCGGGGTCCCTTCTAGCACCATGAGGCCGTTCGCTCCGCGCTGCAGCTCGACGTCTGTGAAGGAGTCCGCGCGCCTAAAGGAGGGGCTCTCAAAATCCTCCGGGATGGCCTGCCCCTCGGCGTGCGCGTTGACCCCTGTGGGCATGTCGAAGCCGAAGGTGTGAGCACATTCAACGAGCGCAGCCCCGGTGCCTAGCCGGTCGCCGAGCTGCGCGAAGTAGGCGTTGCATGAGACTCGAAGAGCTGCAGTCAGGTTGAGCCGTCCGTGCCCCCGCGAGCTATGGCAGTCCACCGACCTGTAGCCGGGGAAGCGCGCTCCGCGACGCTCCCGGTGGACGCACGCGAGCCCCTCGTCTTCAGAGAGATGACCTTGCTCTAGGCACCACAGGGCGGCGAAGGGCTTGAAGACCGAGCCTACCGGGAGCGCTGTGTACCTCCGCAGCGTCCGCTCGTATGCGAAGGCGCCCTGCCCGTCTCGGTAAGGGATAGGGCTCCTACCGCCGAGCCGCGGCGCTGAGGCTGCCGCCAGCACCTCCCCCGCTGGGTTCAACAGACAGATCGCGCCGGTAGGCGAAGAGAACCACGCCTCATCTTGAAAGCGCGTGTCACCCGTTGGCTCAGGGAAGTTGATCGTCTCGCTCGCGGCGCGCTGCAAGTCCAGGTCGATCGTGAGCTCCACGTCGCTCCCGTGCTCTGGGCGCCAGTCCAAGACCGGTGCCCCCCCTCTGCGAACGAGCTCAGCAAGACTCTCGTACTCGAGGTATCCGTTCCGCCCGGTGAGGTCCTCATCCATCAGACGCTCGACCCCGTCCGCGCCGTGCAGCTCGTCGTAGCGTGGGAGAGACTCCACGAGCTGCCGGAGCTCAAACTCATCATTCTCCGAGCGCAGCGCCTGCTGCCTCAGCGAACGCAGCTCCTCAAAGCCGCCTCGATGTACCAGGATCTCCTTCAGATTCGTGCGACGTGCGTCACCGATCACGCGCCAGAGAGGGTCATCCTCGCTCAGGGCCCCCTCGTTCGAGGTGCGCTGGGTCTGGGTCTCTACCTGGAACCCCTTGAAGCGCTCTGGGTACCTCGAGAGGAGATAGACGACCTCATAGGAGGGAGACCGCTCGAGCGCTCGAACTCTGCGGCCCTGCTCCACGAGGAAGTAGTCCTGATCATCGAGCGCGGCCTCCACCCGGTCTTCCGTGAGGCCCAGCAGAGGGGCGCCTGGATCGAGTGCTTGGTGCATGAGCCAGCCGCGCTCCCACTCCCTCGCCCAATACACCAAGAGCCACTGAGCGAGGCGGCGATCCTCCATGGAGCTCTCGCGTTCCCATCGGTTGAACGCCTCGTAGGCGCTCGCCGGAGGCTCCCAATCGGAGAGGCCGACCGCGTCCCAGAGCGGTCCCCAGCCACCTAGCTCAAGCGCCTCCCCCCCGTGCAGGAAGAGGTCTTGCGTGGGACTCCAGGCACCCTCTTGGTCATTCTTGCTGAGCGCGAGAAAGGAGGGCAGCGTGCCTTTGGCACTGGAGAGCGGGGCCCCATCAAAGAGCGCAGGAGGCGTCGCGCCAGCGAGGGCCTCCCCCCAAGGAAGGAGGGCAGCGCGCTGTGAGCCTTCGCTCGTGGCGATCGAAGGCGCGAGCATCCACAAGAGCGCGTCGATGGTGGTCTCCTCTGCAGAGAGGCGCGCCTCTAGCGCAGCGCTCGGGGCAATGCGAGTGAGCATGTACTCCTGCCAGCCGCGACGTGTAGCTGCGTGCCACTGGCGCAAGCGCTCGTCGCTCCAACGGAGCGCGCGCTGGAGCCAGCTGAGATCCCAAGCAGCAAGCGCTCTGGGCTCTAGCCTGCCAGCGGGGACACCTGCCGCGCGGCGGAACATCCTGCTCGCGACGCCGTCCTCGACCTCACGCCCTCGGCGCGCGAGCTCTTCGAGGAGCGCACCTCGTTCACGCCCGAGGGAGAGCTCGAGCTGATCGAGGTCGTAGAGAGAGGCCCAGCATCGCGCCCGAACATGCTCTCGGATCGCGTCCTCTCCCCGAAGCTCAGAGCGCACCTCATTGCACGCTATTTCAGCGAGGGAGAGGACGCTGCGCGTCTCCTCTCGCTCCGCGATGAGCTGGCGCAGGCGACCATCCGCCCGCTCGCTGAGCCCTGTGAGGCGGCGCAGGTAGAAGGCCACATCCCCAGCCCTGGCCCGATCTGTCCCTGCTAAGACAGCGAGGTCCGCCGGCGATAGCTCCAAGAGCTCTATGGCGCGCTCGGCCAGCTGATCTGGGTCGGAGAGCAGGTCCACCGCAGCTCCGGTCCAAGCAGAGCTCGCTAGGGCGACCTGGCCGATCGGGTTCTCGCGTCGGAAGGCCCTCCATTCGAAGCTGACGAGGTACCGCTCCTCATCCTCCACCAAGACTTCTCCCCCACGAGCGAGGATCTTGCCCCGGTGATAAGGCAGCCTGCGAGAAGAGCGCTCGAGGTTCGCAGCCTCTCTCGCCCATGTCTCGTGCTCAGTGACTTGGATGCGCGCGGCGCGGATCAGGACGAGCGCTGCCCCCAGTCCGACCAAAACGATGAGCGGTCCAAAGCGCCGACCGATCATCGCAGGCTCCTCCTCGCTAGGAGCACCCGCGCGCCTGGCAGCTTCGCGAAGACGCCACCCAGGAAGAGCGTCAGGAGCCCGGTGCTCGTCGCCGCCTGCATGAGCACCTCCCAGGAGGGATGCACGCCCTCTCCGTGTCGCGCGTTGAGCACAAGCCAGGTCCAGAAGAGCCAGCCACCGGCGACCATCCCCGCGACTAAGGAGCGAGCGAGCGGGCGTGAGAGGTCAAAAGAGCGCCTCCCAAACCTCACCAACATCACGACAGCGAGGTTCCCTGCGAGGATCGCGACCGGCGGCTCGACAGAGAATGAGACCTTGGCGAGCGCGGCGAGGCAGGCTAGCGCCCAGAGCGTGCCCACCTCCATGCGGACCGCCCACGCGACCAAGAGCGCGATCCCTAGGCTAGGGACCCAGTACGAGGTCTCCCCGCCTAGCGTGAGCTGCGTGTCGATGGCGGACGCCCAAGCGAACCAGACCAACGCAACGAGCCAGGCCCCGATGTGAGAGAGGCTCACGAGCCTGCGCCTCCCCCAGGCCCGACCCACACGTCTGCCCACTGGCAGTTCGAGGCGTCCGTCCCAGGCTGAATCAGAACCTCGTGGACCCCTACGGAGCGCGGCAGGATGGCGTCTCCGACCAAGAGGCCTCGAGGCACACCGAGCACTCCCCCGCCAGTGAAGAGCCGCGCCGGCGCGAAGCCCTCTCCGTCACCGATGCCGACCATCGACTCCCAGCGCACCTTGAGCGCGCCGCCCGGACCGAGACCCTCTGTCGTGACGCGTCCGATCGCCACGGGATGCTCCTCCCCCTCCACTCGAGCGAGGAGCGGCAAGACCAGCCCCGGGTCGCTGAGTGTACGTACTCGAGCTGTTACAGCGCCGGCAGTCTCTACCCTACCGAGCAAGTGTGGACCGAAGGCGACCGCGCTCCCCTCTCGCACCTTAACCCCAGAGCTGAGCGCCAAGCGCAACCCATCGCGACCGCGCGCGCTGGTGCAGCGGGTCAGCACGCTGGCTCCCAGCCAGCAGCTCGGGTCGTAGGTTGGGGCGTCCAAGTCCACCTCGCTCACGCCGCCCTCCTCAGGTGGGGCCAAGAGCACGACCCTGTAGAGGCCGCTCGCGAGGTCTCTCAGCGGGCGAACGCGCATGAGCTCGTCACCGCCCTCAATGATCTCTGAGACGAGCTCCCCCAAGAGGAAGCCATCAGCCCAAGCTCCCGCTCGCCCCTCGCCGAGCCACTCGAAGACCCGCACCATCCCCTCGCGCTGCTTCCAAGCTCCGGGGCTATGGATCGCCAGAAAAAGGCCCCCGTCCACGTCGCCGCGGTGCCTGAGGAGTCCACCAACGATCAGCTCACCGCGCGCGCTCCCGGGGACGTAGAGCTGGGCTCCCGCACGGAAGTCGCGACCGGTCACAAGCTCGACCTGCCCTCGCCCTGGCTCGTCTGGGTCAACAAGCGAGAGCCGGCCGACGTAATGCTCGCCGACCACGACAGGGATCCCTGCCTCGAGCTGTGTCCCCTCCGCCCAGCGGATGACCAAGCTGTCCTCCTCGCCGCGAACTCGCTCCACCACCTCTGCATGCACCATGCGGAGCCCTGCAGGAATGAGGTGCTCAGGAGGTCGAACAGAGCGTCGCTCGTCTTCGAGGAGCTCTAGCGCCTCGCTGACCACCTCTTGCCTCCCACGCTCGACCGTCCCTGCGGCTTCTACGGCGTCGTCCCGGCTCAGCCAACGGATCGGCGCTGCCACCTCTGCCACCAGACGCGCGGGAGCAAAGAGCTGCTCCACCCCCCGCTCGACGAGCGGGATCGGTCGCAGAGAGAGGGCCGTGAGGGACCCCAGCGCGATGAGCGCGCTCACCCTCCTGCGCCGCGCCCCACGTGTCGGGGAGGTCCGGCTCGAACGCCTCACACCTTGGCGGGAGCGCCTACTCTTCTTCTTCGGTGGCGAGGACTTGCGAGAACACCTCGAGCTTGTCGAGGAAGATCCCAGTTCCGCGCGCGACCGCGGTCAGGGGCTCGGGGCCGACCTTAGCCGGGATCCCGAGGAGGTCACTCATCGCTTCAGCCATGCCGTAGAGCAAGGCGCCGCCGCCGACGAGCATCGCTCCGCCCTCGACGAGGTCCGCGGCGATCTCAGGCGGCGACTCCTCGAGGATCGAGCGCACTCCCTCGCAGATCGTCCGCACTGTGCCCTGCAGGGCTTCACGGATCTCGATCGAAGTGACCGTCGTCCTGCGCGGGAGCCCGGTCACGCTGTCGCGACCCTTGACCTCCATGGAGAGCTCTTGGTCCATCGGCCACGCAGAGCCCACGGTGAGCTTGATGCGCTCTGCGGTCTGCTCCCCGATCAAGAGTGAGTGCTGTCGGCGGAGGTGGTTCATGATGGCGTCGTCCATCTCGTCGCCTGCGTAACGCAGAGAGGTGGAAGCGACGGGGCCGCCGAGAGCGAGGACCGCGATCTCGGTGGTGCCGCCGCCGATGTCGACGATCAGTGAACCTTCCGCCTCCGTGACAGGCATGTCACAGCCGAGGCCAGCCGCCATCGGCTCATCTACGAGGAAGACGCGGCGCGCGCCGGCGCGCTCGGCGGAATGAATGACCGCGCGGCGCTCGACCGCAGTGATCCCGACAGGGACCGCGATCACGACCTGTGGCTTCATCCACGAGCGGCCCTCATGGACCTTCGTGATGAAGTAGCGCAGCATCTTCTCCGTCACATCGAAGTCAGCGATCACGCCGTGCTTCAGAGGTCGGATTGCTTGGATACCGCCAGGGGTCTTACCGAGCATGGCCTTTGCTGTGTTACCGACGGCCATCCCGTCGAGGAGCACTTCATTGGTCTCCTTCTTAACAGCGACCACGCTGGGTTCGTTGAGGATGATTCCGCGGCCACGCACGCTCACGAGCGTGTTCGCGGTGCCGAGGTCGATTCCCATGTCGACCGAGAAGCGGCCTAGGGTCCATTCGACGGGCTTGAGGATGTTGGGCATGCCTGGGGAGTGTCTTGTTGTCGCGCAAGGAGACTCGGCGCGGAGGCGCATCGGCCGACCGGCGAGGGCGTGGGGTTGATTCGCAGTCTAGGTTTCAGAGAGGCCCGTTCAAGCGCGAGGAGACACCCTCTTCTAGGAATCTGTCCCCCTGACGCGTCCGGATTGGAATCTCCAAAGCTCATACGGCCGGAACAGAGAAGAGGCCCCCCCCCGCGAGGGGGGGGGCCGCGCGGGGGTTGAAAAGATAGGCCCGGGGGCG
>JAKVCD010000040.1 GCA_022446815.1 Planctomycetota bacterium | reverse complement strand
AGAGGCGACCTGGGAGTATCGCTCCACGGAGTCTGTGGAAGGACTCGCAGTGCGGATGGAGCTCTTTGAGGTCACCAGCCCAGCCCACATCGACGTCTTTGAGCTGAGGCAAGACGGGAAGCTGTCCTATACGGCGCTCTTCAGCGCGGCTCAACCTGGCGCTTGGATCCCGGATGTGGGCGTCGGAGTCACGACCTCCTTTGAGTGGTTTGAGCTCGGGGTGAGTCACATCCTGACGGGCTACGATCACTTGGCGTTCCTGCTGGCGCTCTTGGTATGCGTGCGGGGCGCTAAGCAGGCGGCTCTAGTGGTCACCTCCTTCACAGTCGCGCACTCAATCACGCTCGGGCTCGCAGCCCTCGGGCACATCTCGCTCTCAGACCGCTTCGTCGAGTTGGTTATCGCGCTCTCGATCAGCTTTGTGGCTACTCGTGGTTTTAGCGAGAAGGCGCGGGCAGGGCTCTGGCTTGAGTCTGGGCTGTTTGGATTGATCCACGGAATAGGGTTCGCGGGCTTCGTCAAAGATGCGGTCTCTAGCGAAGAACAAGAGCTCGTCTCCCTCGCACTGTTCAACTTAGGCGTAGAGGCTGGCCAGCTCGCGTTCTTGGCGCCCATTGGCGTCGCGCTTGAGCTCTGGAGGCGTCGGCGTTCTTCGCAAAGTGAGCTCTGGGTCCCGCGCGGGCCCAGGGTTGCGCTCTCTGTCCTTGTCGCGTGCGCTGGCCTCTACTGGTTCTTGGACCGCGCAGGCTGGCTCGGCCCGCTCGCTAGCTAGGGATCAATTCCCAGCCATTGGCTGTGGCGTGGTCCGCGAGCTTCTCATCTGGTGCGACCGCGACGGGGTGATGCACCGCATCCAGGAGGGGCAAGTCGTGTATGGAGTCCGAGTAGAACCAAGCCTCGACGCTCTTCAGGTTAAGTCCGCGGGTAGCTAGCCAGCTCTCTACGTAGCGCAGCTTCTCTTCACGGAAGCACGCTGGGCCGGCGCGTTCCCCGGTGAAGTCGGCGCCTTGTCGCGCGGCCGGGCTGGCTATGAGGTGAGGGATCCCCAAGTACGAGGCGACAGGCTGCGTCAGAAACTCATTTGTGGCGGTAGCGAGGACTAGCTCGTCTCCTCGCTCTCTGTGCCACTCGAGGCGGTCTAGCGCAGAAGGCCTCAGCGCAGGCAGGATGTGTTCTGCCATGAGGGTGTTCCTCCACGCCACGCAGGTCTCGTGGCCGTACAGCTTCAAGGGAGAGAGGATGCGCTCCACGAAGTCGTCAGCGTTCAAGTCGCCCGCAAGGTAGCCCTCTTGGAATGAGGCGGTAGTCTCGGGATCAAACGCGCCCTCCCGAGTGAGGAGGTCGCCCCAGAGGAAATCTGTGTCTCCCTCCAATAAGGTGCCATCTAAGTCGAAGAGCGCGATCTTCATGAGCTGTGCTTCACGTGGCCCCGAGGGCACTGCTGATCCTTGAGAGGCGATGTACAGAGTCTTCGAGTCCGCCCGGCCTTGACCGGACGAGCCATAGCGCCGCGTGCTGCTCTGCCAGTGTGGCGAGCTGGTCAGCGATCTCTCTCTTGTTCGTTGCCTTGAGCTCGCTGAGCGTGCTCCCTTCAGGTGAGAGTGTCCGAGCACGTCCGAGGGCGCAGGATGTCTCCATGAGGTCGAGGACCCAGCTCAGCTCCGCGTGACATAGCTGCGCCTCTGTTGAGCTCGGGTTGCATTCGCTGAGGGCTCCGTGGAGTGCCCTAACCCGCTCTCTGCCGAGCTCGTATGAAGCCGGCGAGAGGCCTGGAACGCGCTCGTCTGGGAGCGTGCGCTCCGGAAACCCTATGGGGTAGAAGAGGGCGGTCATGTTCTGCGTCTCCACACCGCAGGCGTCCGCCGCCCGACCCAAATCGAGGGCGAGCTCGCCGAGCCCGCATGATGTGTCCTTGAAGGCGAAGAGGTCTAGCTGTCGAGCGAGCTCCTCATCGGTGCGAGCCTCTGCTGCAGCGCCATTCCAGGCACACTCAGCGCCATGTATGAATCCGAGGTAGCTAATCGGTATGGGCTGCAGGTGCCCTCTGTCTCCCCAGTCTGTAATCAGCAGACCGCTTGCGCCCCATCGACGCCCCGCGGCGGCGGCCGAACGGAGGTTTTGAAGGCAATTGTCCGTGCGCCCTCCTAGGGATTGCCATGAGCTCGTCCCAGGGGCGATCTGAAAGGAGGGGCATGAGCGGTTGAGAACCTCCGCCTCCTCCATGAGCGGGTGGGATGCCTCGTAGCCCCATAAGATGGGCTCGCAGTCTTGAGGGAGCTCTGGGACGACCTCAGGGTGATGTAGAAGGATGTCAGCCCAGCACTGCATCGTTCGACCACGCTCTGCCACGAGCTGATGCACCTGTCTGAGGAAGTCTAAGTAGACCGCTGCGAGCCCACGCTCTTCGACGGCCTGCTTGGAGCGGCCTTGCCCTAGGTCGAATGTCTCATCTAGGCCAACGTTCAGCTTGAGGCTTGTGAAGTTGGGGAGCAGCTCGTCGTAGAGCTGTGCGAGGAAGGCGATGCAAGCGGGGTCTGTTGGGCAAAGGCTGAAAGGTTGACGCTCGTGATGAAAGGGATGCTCGACGCCTCCTGGGACTTCGGAGAGGTGTCGATGAGAGTCATGGCTCAGCCAGCGGTGCATATGACCGAAGCTTTGCTGATTCGGCACCAGTTCGACTCCCCAGCTCGCAGCGAACGCGTCTAGCGCAGCAATCTCGCTCGCCGTCCATGGGGAGGCGCTGCCCCAGATGTTTTCAGCGCCTGTGTATGCAAAGGTGTGCTCTGTGTAGAGCTGGAGCTGGTTGATCTTGAGGGAGGCTAAGAGCTCGATCAGCTGACAGGCCGCCGCCATCGTAGGGACCCTGTCGCGGCTGACGTCTAGCATCACGCCCCGCTCACTCAGGTCGGGCTCATCGATCACACTCAGCCCCGTGACCAGCGCGCCAGGTTCGTGGAGCTGAAGCCACTGGGTCAAGGTCAAGAGAGCGCATCGCCGGCCAGCTTCAGTGCTCGCGCGAACAGTGACTGAGTGTCCGCTGGCTATGAGCTCATAAGCCTCGGGGGCAGCGCCCGCGAGCTCTTCGTGGGTGAGCTTTAGCTGCGGGGCGCTATCGCTCTGGTGTCGCATCAAGCTCTCCCTCAGCGTCTCTGCGACTTGCGAGGGGACAGTCCCTTGGAGGGCCAGACCGCCGCCATGGCAGCAATAGGACAGAGGGGTTAACTCCTCTACCAGCTTGGGAGCAGGGAGCAGGCGGGACGTGGCGTCGCTCACTGCGCGATCAGTCGCGCGGGAGCAGGACGAGCAGGATCCGTCCGAGATCGTCTCGATCTCGAAGGGAGTCAATCCGCTGCGTCGTGCTGACGCCCCCGAACATGCGCAGGTGGGCCGCGTCTATGCTGAGGAAAGTCGGAGCTGCACTACGCCTGAGAGTGAGGGTTCCTCGGGAGTCTGTGTAGCCGGCGAGCTCTCCGTCTAGGTAGACAGCGACTCTCGTTGCGGGGGTTCCGTCTGGAAGCGTGAGCAGGAGCCCCTCGCCCCAGCCAGGGGTCAGGGTAGGGCTGAGCAGCGCGGGCTCGTCAGCGGCTTGTACGATGAGCTCTCCATACGAGGGGGCGGTGCCCGTGGCGCGAACCATCCAAGAGATCGGCGTCTCTACTGGTGCGCCAGTGATAGAGACCGCGCCCTCTAGGCTGTCCCGCCAAATGACTTGTTCGCCCCATGAGATGGCCACCTCAAAAGGCTCAGCTGCCTCTGGGGTGCTCTCTAAGGTCGGGCGGATGACCAAGTCCGCGTGCGGCGCTTCGTCCTCACAGAAGATGTTGACCTCGTCGGGAGCGGATATGAGACCTCGCGTGAAGTAGGCCGGGAGCAGATCTTCCTTCTCTACGGCAAGGACATACTGCTCTCCTAAAGAGGCGGGGAGCTTGAATGAGCCCTTCATGGATCCGGCCTCACCGCTCCAGGTGACAGAGGCTTGTGTGGGGGCAACCTCAGGGTCGAGCGGCCATATCTTCACCTTGAGCGACTCGCAGTATTGGCCAGAGCTGCTCTGCACCTGACCAAAGATCTCTGCGTCCGTGGACGATGCGGTTTTAGGTTGGAGCTGTAAATGGATCTCCTGTCCTGCGATAGCCAGCACTTCTTGCTCGCAGCGGCCGTGCACTGTCAGCGGACTCGTGAGTTGATATTTCCCTTCGGGCAGCCAGGCGAAACGGAAGGCTCCGTCGTCTGAGGTGGCGACAGTGTGGGTGAATCCATCTCCGTCCTTGGCCTGCACTAGGCAGTGCATCGGGGCTCCGTTGGAGTCGCGGACGACGCCGGAGAGGATGGCTCTGGACGTGAGGGGCAGCTCGAGCGGCTTTGTAGAGGGGTGCGCTTCAAGGGTCTCGCGCGCAGACCATAGGCCATCTTGGCTCCGGAGGATGACGTCTACCGAGGTCTTGAGCCTCGGGAGTAGCAGAGGTTGGCTGCTCTGGTATGTAGCGATGGCTCCGGTCCAGGGCTCGTTGGCTTGAGCGAGGCACAGCTCAAGGGTCAGATCGGAGAGGCCTGCGGGAAGCACCGGCTCGATGTTGAGCGGATAGAGGTGCTCATCGACACCGTCTCCGGCGGCGACGCTTCCGCCTAGCGGAAGGCTAGGGAAGATCGCTAAGAGGCCTAGAGCGGCCAGCAGGGCTAAGCGCGGGGGTGCATGCATGGTGTGTATCGCCGGGTGCTCTGGTTGAGGTACTTGCGGTGCCTAAAGCCCTGGCGAATGCGAGGGAAGTAGGATAGCGCAAAATCCTCCATAGAGGGTTGCATTTGTTGCCTCCAAGAACGCCCAGGATGTGCGAACCTAAGTCTGCCTCTAGTAACGCTTTATGGGCGCTATTGACATGACCGAGTTTGAACCCGGCCATTTATTACCCTTTTTGGGCGGAAATATAGGGGCAGCGATAGGTGGGGATCCTGTGTGTGTAGTGGGAGCTTCACACAGTCCATCGGCTCAACCCCCGTAAAATTGCCGGGAATCCCGAAGTTGGGGCGTTTTTAGGAATCCCCGGCAGCGCGCGCTCCGAAAAAGAGCGCGTCTCCAACTAGGCGACCTAGGTTGATCGCTAGGCGATCCTCTGGGCCGTCTGATCCGATCCCCTGGACCCAGGCTAGCTGGAGCTCTAGAGACGGGTGCAGCGGTACTCGCAGCCCAGCAGCCAACCAAGCGGGCGCCTGATCTTGCTCGGGGTGGAAAAGTCCGCCTGCCTCTGCGAGCAAACCCATAGGGAGTCGTTTGCCCATCACCTCGATGAGGTCTGATGTCCAGGTGAATGACCCCCCAAGTGCTGGATCTGGCCTGCCTGAGGGGTCTGAGAGGAAGAACAAGTCAACGTTCGTGGTCCAGCCTGAGCTACCCCAGGAGCCGTCTCTGATGTGCGCCAAGTGGAGCTCGAGCCCGCTGGCATTGAAGCCTGGGTCTACGTCGGAGTGAGGGATTCGAACTTCTGCTAGGAGCGCGTGCGCGACGCCATCTGGGTCACGGTCTATGACGCGATGACGGATCCCTACCCACGCATCTCCAAGTCCTTCCGCTGTTGGCTCGCCTGGGCGGCTCAAGCTGTGTCTGAGATCTTGAGCGAGATATAGCTCGGTGCGGTCAGCTAAGCCGTAGCGGGTGAGGGCGACTGCCTGTTCTTCTTGAGCGCCCCAGCTCCCCGTTGCCTCTATCTCTAAGAAGCCGCTCGGAGTCGTCACCGTATCTTGTGAGGGGAGGAGCCCTTGAGGGTGCGCGCTGAGCCCTGCGGGGATTGGGTTCACGCAGCTCTGCATCGCGAGGGTCAGCGCGATGGCTGTAGAGGTCGTTCTTTTCACAGTGGTGGCAGCCTACAGGTAGGCATGCGTGGAGTCACTCTTCCTGAGAGAGGCGCTCCAGCCAGCTGGGGACGATGAGCAGCACTGTTCTGGCTGCGACCTCCAAGAGCGCTCCGCTGTCCTCTGGCGGAGCTGCTCTGTCATCCAACTTGCCATTGAGGAGGGGATCGTGAGGGATCTGGATCTGTTCTGAATGACGCCATGAGGTGCCGCCCAGGCCAAGGCTTCGGTCTACGACCTCGGGCTCCGATCCGCCTGCAGCAAAGAGGGTCAATGATGGCGGAGCGTTTGACCTCCCTGAGCCGAGGCGAAGGAAGGGGCCGAGGTCGGCCGATCCCCTGTTTCTGTTACTGGCCCATCGCTCTGGCGTCCCTAGGCGCCCTTGCGCGCTGCCGAGCTCCTCCCAGATGTGCTCGATCATTCCCCGGTTGGACGGATGGTCGTCTGGCTCAAAATGCAGCCTGCGCCCGGCGGATGAGCGCGCGAGCTGCTCTAAGTTGAGGACGCCTAGCAGCCGCTCTCCTGCAGCGGCCTGGTGCCTCGTCATCCAAGCCCTCGCTGAGTGTCCGCGCGCGCCCCAGATCGCAAAGCGTACCTCTCTCGCTGGGCCCGGGGTGGCACCGTCGCGCACAGCAGATCCCCATGCGCGAGCGACCTCCAAGAGCACCGAGACGCCAGAGGCGTTTCCGTTCAAGCCCTCGCCACCTCCCACGCTTTCGGCGTGGGCTGTGATGAGGAAGAAGCCTGGCGGGGCACCTCGTCTCGCGGGGATCGCCGCGAAGACGCTCCTAGGCGAGGCTCGGTAGGAGCTCGCCTCTGTGTTCCACTCCAGCCTGACTTCGGCGCCGCTTGCCATGGCTGAGCGAAGCCACTCTCCTTCGTGTGCTCCGATAGACAGGGTGGGCGAAGGGTTTGCACCACCAGGGCGAAGGCTCCTGGGTCGTGGCGTTGCCTCTCCGGAGTCGACGAGGATGATGGCTGGTGACAAGGCGCCGGTCTCTGTCGTCCTTGGGACACGGGGCCCGAGGAACGCGCCAGTAGTAGGAAGCTCAACGCTGAGGCTTGCGCTGCCCTCGGAAGCGCTCGAGTGTTGGAAGGCGATCGTGCTTGTGAGCTCTAAGGTTGTGGTTCGCCCATCTTCATGGGTCGCTGTGGCTCGAAGGGTTGAGATCTTCGATTCGTATGCCCATATCGGCGGATCTTCAAGGACTGTGGGCGAGAGGTCCATGCCCCGCAGTCTGCGGGCGATCCAGGCCGCGCCCGCGTGCCCACTCGGCGTGCCTCCTGAGCGGGGGCCGAGCTCGCACAAGGCCTCCACTGCGCTGAGGGCGCGCTGGCTTGAGCAGCGCCTCAAGAGCTCCGTGGGGAGCTCTTGAATGATGGGCATGATGAGTAGGAGTTTGAGGAGCATGGCACTGAGGCGATCCTCCTTCCTCCTATAAGCATGCCTCTGATTCTCTTTGGAGGGAGCGGGATGCTGTCGAATTGGCCAAGGGGCAGGCCAATAGGCTTAGACCTCAGTCGTCCCCGGCTGCTCTTTAGTCTCCCAGTTGCTCCTTTGGGGCGGGCTGCTGAGCAGGCTGCCCACGCACAAGGCCAAGACGGAGAGGGCTGTCGCAGGGAAAGTGGGCTCGAGCAGGATCGGGCTCCATCCGCTCATCGCCTCTGCAGGAATCCAGAACTTCCAGGCCAAGGTCGTCACGGCCCCAGCAGCGATAGAAGCCACAGCGCCAGCGGCGGTAGCTCGACGCCAGAGAAAGGCAGCTAAGAGCGCGGGTGTGATAGATGCCCCGTAGATCAGGTATGCGGTGTAGGCGGCGGCCAAGATGGTCGGGAACTTGTCCACAAGCAGGTAGGCGACCCCCCCTAAGGCGAGGACGAGCGCGCGACTGATGAGAACAACTCGCCGCTCAGTAGGCTCCCTCGTGGAGACCCGTTGGTACACATTCCTAGCGAGGTTTGTCGCTGGGATCAGCAGGAATGAGTCCGCCGTTGAGACGATCACGGCCATCATGGTTGAGACGAGCAGGAGCCCTAGGGCCATCGGGGCGAGCTCTGTGGCGATGGTTGGGATGATGAACTCTGTCGCGCTAGCGCCGCGCGCTCCGAGGTCCGAGATGAGGCCTTGCTCTGCAGCGGTCGCTCCCACGAGGCCTATGAAGGAGATACATGACTCTAGGAGGATCACTCCGACTACCCAGGCTATGACGGCCTTCTTCGCTGCTCCGCCTGTGCGCGCGCTGAAGATTCGCTGGTACATGTTCGCGTCCCCGAGGAGTAGCAGCATGGTTGGCACGCCGATGCTAAGCGCGACGACAGGCGCGCTGGCTCCCGTGGAAGATTCACTGGCCCAATGCCCGAACAGCTCGAGCTTGCCAGCCGCCTCGGCAGTAGCGAGGACCTCTTCGAGGCCGCCCACCCTCCAGAGCATGTATGCCAGCGTCGCTACGCAGCCAACAATCATGAGGGCGCCATTCACGACGTCCGTGTATACGACAGACAGCATTCCTGCCAAGACCGTGTAGAGGATGGCGAAGGCCGCGGTGATGACGACCCCTGTGGAGGCGTTGATCGCGCCGTCTGTGACGATCTCCAAGACCCGGCCGCCACCTTTAAACTGATAGGAGACGATGGTCAGATAGGCGATGACGGTCGTTAGGGTCGCTAGGCCTGCGGCTGTGTTGCCGTATCGAGCTTGGAAGATGTCAGGGATCGTCACTTGCCCGAACGCCCGGATCCGCTTGGCGATGAAGGCGACTAAGACAATGGCGGCCCAAGCGCCTACGCCGGACCAGAGTGCCGAGGGCCCGTTTCTGTAACCTAGGCCTGCTCCAGCGAAGAGCGAGCCGCTCCCGATCCAGGTAGCGAGCAGGGTGCCCACGAGTACGGTCCAAGGGAGCCTCCTACCCGCCACCATGAAGTCGTCGCTTCCTTTGATGTCGCGTGCCTTCATGAGCCCAACGAGAACTAGGACTGATAAGTAGGCGAGGATGGCCGCTAGGTAGGGGTTGGCGAGGATTTGTGACATGGGAGTCGTGAGGGGCGTGGCAGTCGTGAGTCTAACTATGGCGATATGCGCCCCCTAGCTTCGTACCATCCTGTCAATGAGCAAAAAGAGAGGTGAGGGGGATCAGAAGCCGAAGACCTTTGGGAGCTTTGCGGAGCTCGCGGGGAAGGCAAAGTCGGAGCCGGAGGGCAGGGGCTGGTCCATTGAGACGGACGCGGATGAGGAGGGGCTCGACGCCCTTGATCTCGAGGAGAGAGGCGGGGGGGTGCGTGAGCGGATCGCCAACCGACCCAAGTCACAAGGCCCGATGGCCGATGGTCCCGCGTGCTATCAAGACGAAGAGTCGGATGAGCTAGAGCTCTTGGCTTCATTTCGAGTTCGGACGGTCTTCCCCGCAGACGTCCTTCAGGAGGCGGCGTCGTTGCCTCCGGATCCGAGTGAGGCTGACTGGGGCGCCCGGGTTGACCTTCGCGACAGGGTGGTCTTCACCATCGATGGCGATGACGCGAAGGACTATGACGATGCGATCGGAGTCCGAGAGCTCCCCGATGGCGAGCTCGAAGTGGGCGTACATATCGCCGACGTTAGTCACTATGTGCAGCCTGGCTCCCTGCTCGATGAGGAGGCGCTTGCGAGGGCGACGAGCGTTTATCTTCCCGATCAGGTTGTCCCAATGCTGCCTGAGGAGCTCTCCAACGGGCTGTGTTCCGTGGTTGAGGGCCGTCCCCGCTTGGTCTTCAGCGTGTTGATGCGCTTTAACTCTGCTGGGGCACGAGTTGGAACTGAGATCCACAAGAGCGTCATTCAGAGTCGCAAGCGCTGCACCTATCGCGGTGTTCAAGAGCTTTTAGACGGCGTCTCGTCGGATGAGGCGCAGGACTTGGAAGAGATCGCGCCTGACCTCCGCCTCCTCGCGTCCTGGGCCAGGCAGCAGCAGGGCTTGAGGGAGCGCGCAGGGGCCATGAGGATCTCTAGCACTGAGCGCAAGTTCGTCTTTGATACTGAGGGCGAGGTGGAGGCTGTCGTGGATGCTCCTCGCTACTTCACGATGGCGCTCGTTGAAGAGACCGCCCTCGCCGCTAATCAGGCCGTAGGGGACCGCTTTGTTGAGCTAGGCGTCCCAACGATCTACAGGGTTCATCCAGAGAAAGACCCTGAAGAGATTGCGGCAGTTGCCAAGGCGCTCCTAGAGCATGGCTTGCGTGTTCCTGAGAAGGAGCGGCTCTCCGGCAGAGACATCTCCCGTCTAATCAGAGAGGCCCGAAGGAAGAAGAACGCTGACGCCTTGATCGGCCGAATCATGGGCCTGGTGGAGCGGGCCTCATACGCTGTCCATGATGAGGAAAATCAGGCGGAGCACTTCGGCCTCGCTAAAAGTCGATATCTTCACTTCACGTCTCCTATTAGGCGCTATCCCGACCTGATCGTTCATCGCTGGCTAGAGCGCGTGGGCCAAGACTTGGCTGGGGCTAGAGAGGACCTCGCTGCCAGCGCCCTGATTGACGACCTGAATGACACGGCAGAGCACTGCTCGATTCGCTCCGAGATGGCAGACATGGCCTCGCGCTCCGTGGGGGACCTGAAGATCTGCCAGTTTCTCGACCCTAGAGTTGGAGAAGCCTTTTTGTCCAAGGTCATACGAGTCTCGCCTGGAGGTATCGAGGTCCACATGACCGATGTGAACGTTCGAGGCTTCTTGCCCAGGAGGGCGCTAGGTGATCGTGTGAAGGTGCAGGGGTCCACGCTGAAGGTGCTGGCGGGTCGCCGTAGTCTGTCTTTCTCCGAGGGGCATGCCATCAAGGTCCGCCTCCACGAGGTGGACTTCCTGCGACTTCAATTGCTCTTAGAACTGGCCTGAAGCCGGAGAACGGACAGCCTATACTCAGCCAATGAGACACTTGAAACACCTCTGGGCTATCTCGATCGCTGTCCTCCTCAGCGCCTCCTGCTCAGAAGACGTCACTCCGCGCCGCACCTCCTCAGGGACCAGCAGTGGGTCGACTACCGCTACAGAGGCCTCTGAACCTGATAGCTCTAATTCAATAGACGGTGCTGTGTCTGCGGATCGTCCCACAGCCCAGCGGCATGAGATTGAGGTGATTCCTGGCCCTGAAGGCGTCTCTCCCGACACTCCGGGGGTGATTCGGGGAGTCGTGCGATTTGACGGCACGCCCCCCAAGCGTCAAGAGATCAAGGTCAGCGCCGCTGGGTGTAAACACGAGACGGGGACTGTGCTCAAAGAGAACCTCGTAGTGAACGACGGGCTCGTGCAGTACGCCTACGTCTTCGTCAGTGGGGGGCTCAAAGATCAGGACTTCCCTGCTCCCAAGGAGCCTGTGGTTTTAGATCAGGTGGGATGCATGTACACACCCCACGTCGTGTGCATTCAAACGGGGCAACCCCTGCACGTCAGGAACTCTGACGACACGCTCCACAACGTGAACTGGCCAGACGGGAACAAGATGCAGCCTGCTGGCGCAGCGCCGCTCGAGATAACTTATGAGCGTGACAGCGTCGGGATCATGTATCGCTGCGACATCCACCCCTGGATGAGCGCCTTTCTATGCGTCGCAGAACACCCTTACCACCAAGTCACAGGCTTTGACGGTAGCTTTACTCTTCCCGAGATCGCGCCTGGGAAGTACCAGGTCTCGCTCTGGACGGAGAAATACAAGCGGGACGCCGATAAGCCAACCATCGAGGTTCCTCCTGGTGGCGAGGTGGTCATCACCTTCCACATCTCCGATAAGGCCCGCGGCCGTCGGGGAAGGGGGAGGTAGCGATCTCGCGGCGCCGGGGTTTGAACAGGCCCCTTCGCTTTGTTCTTATTCCACTCTCTCGTATGTGAGGCCTCAGCCTCGCTTTCGTCCCCTTTCCCCCGCCTCCAACAGGTACCCCATGGACTTTGACTCCATCATCGATCCCCTCAAGAGCGATCACGGGCAGATCATCTTTCGCTGGTTCCACATCACCGCTGGAGTGATATGGATCGTCCTCCTTTACTTCTTCAACTGGGTCAACTCTGCCTTCGCGCCGACGATGGACGGAGACACCAAGAAGAAGGTGGTCCCTGAGCTGATGCCGCGCGCGCTCTTCTGGTTTCGCTGGGGCGCAGCGTGGACTTGGATCACAGGGATGATCCTCTTGATCACGCAGTATTACATCGGTGACTACCTGCAGAATGCTTTGCGGGATGACGTAGATCCCACCGCAGCGAGCTCCTGGGGGCTCGCGCTCGCCGGGCTGGTCGTCGGATTCCTCATTTATGACATCCTCTCTAAGCAACTTAGCGGAAAGCTTTGGGTCAACCTGATCGCTTGGGGTGCCGTCGTTTGCGCTTACGGGTGGTACATCGATTCAGCACTTGGGTTCCCTGCGCGCGGCGTCGTGATTCATTGTGGCTCTATGTTCGGTACGGCCATGGCCGCGAACGTCTGGATGCGGATTTGGCCTGCCCAAAAGCGGATCATCAGTGCGATTAAGGCTGGTGAGGCTCCTGACGGCGCCGATGTGGCGATGGCTGGGCTGCGCTCTAAGCACAACACCTTCATGTCTGTGCCTCTGCTGCTCTTCATGCTCGGCCCTGGCCAGGCTGCGATTACAGGTGTATCTCAGCCCTGGCTCTTCGTGGCCTTCATCATGCTGGTTGGCTTCCTTGTGACTCAGCGTCTCTACAACGTGGCCGCTAAGGTCGAGGGCTTCTAGTCCTCACGCGCTCCCCTTGGTGGGAGGTGAGAACATCAAGGGCGGCGGCCATAGGCCGTCGCCCTTTCTCATATGACTGGATCTAGCTCAGAGGTCACCTGGACTCGTAGAGATGCTCGAGAGTTCGATCGGAGGATGATCGAGGAGGTCGGGGTTCCCTCCATAGTCCTTATGGAGAATGCTGCCCGAGGGGCCTGCGATTGGATGCTAAGTCGTGCAGAGGCACTCGGCCTCTCCTCAGGCGGTACGGTTGGTGTGCTCTGTGGCGGGGGCAACAACGGGGGTGACGGTTATGCCTTGGCCCGTCACCTTGCCTCCGCGGGTATCCCGGTCTTTTTGATCGAAGTGGGAGATCCCCTGCGGCTTAGCCAAGATGCTGTGATTAACCGTCAGATATGTATGCAGCTAGGTCTGTCTATGAGTAGATGGCCGCCCGCTGCAACTCACTTTGGCGCTATCTCATGTTGGGTGGATGCCTTGCTGGGAGCTGGATTTAAGCCACCTTTACGTGCCCTTGAGCGCTCTGTGCTGGAGAGTGTTGCCTCCCTTGTCATGAACTCTGGCGCGAGCGTAGTTGCCCTGGATTTGCCGTCAGGCTTTGATGTGGACTCTGGGATCGCAGCCCCCGGGGCTCTGAGGGCCGATTTCACCCTAACCTTTGGGGCTCAAAAGGTCGGTTTTGGTGTCCCCGGCGCGGTGGAATGGACTGGCGAGGTGTTTGTGATTTCCCTTGGGGCCCCTATCCAGCCTGAGATGGACTGAAAAGGGCTTGTTTACATAAGGAATGCAATTCTGTACGCAAAATCATGGTCTAGGGGTAGGATG
Source organism: Planctomycetota bacterium (assembly GCA_022446815.1). Lineage (GTDB taxonomy): Bacteria > Planctomycetota > UBA1135 > UBA1135 > JAKVCE01. The sequence continues at coordinate 125,711 of JAKVCD010000040.1, read as the reverse complement.
ACACATACGCCTCTTGGTGGAACCTATTCGGATAGGGGGTCGTCATAGACCTCGAAGCCGTCTAGGGCCTTCCAAGGCCCGTGTAGCTTCCGTTTGGAGGCCTCAGGGGACGGCGTCGAGTTATCTAGGTTTACTCCACACTCTCAGAAGTACTTTTCAGGAGACTTCTTCATGCTTCGTTCATCTCTTTTCGCGGCCAGCGCAGTCTTGCTGAGCACCGCAGCGTTCGCTCAGAACGATGCGAGCTCCAAGCTCCGCCCGGTCACCAGCCCCGTTAAAAACGCGGGCACTTATCACGTCGCAACCGGTGCTTGGACTCGTGCCAAGGCGCCGACGGCCAACCTCGGCCCCGACACCATTTACAACAACACCTGCGACCTCGGGTTCTATCTCGGTCTCACAAGCCTTGAGACCATGGTCGACTCTGGTCGTCTTCCCAGCACGTCCTCCGTGGACAGCCCCAACTCCGTGCCTGGCACCGCTGACGCCTACACCGTCAACGGCTTCCAGGTCTCGTACTGCGCGGTGAACCCCCTCGTCGACATCGACGTGGCTCACTTCGAGTGCTACGCCCCCTGCTCGGATGCGACGCTCCTCGTTCCCACCTCGACGATCAGCCTGGCTGGTCTTCCTGGCGGTGGCGGAAGCTCCTCAGCCATCGGCTGCTGGATCATCGACATCGACCTTCAGGGCACCACCGACGAGTTCGCCATGCAGGGCGACTGCGACCAGCTCTATGACGCTGCTGTCGCGACCGACAACTTCGGTTGGTCCCACTATGAGACCAACGGCGGCGCTACCCCTGGTGGCCCTCTCATGGCTGGCGATCCCTTCGGGGTCCTCGCCGCTGGTCCCCTCGGCACCGGCTGCCCCTTCGGCGACGGCACCGTCTTCGTGGGTCAGGACGTGACGACGGCTGCTACTGGTCTTGGCACTGAGGACGTCTTCGAGGTCGACATCAATGGCGCCATCGGCGGCTGCTTCTTCTTCGGTGGTTACTTGAGTGGCAACCCCTACTCTAGCTTCCGGCACGTCTTGTACGGCGATGCTGGTGGCAGCGGCGGTGGCAACGTTGGCACCTCCTACTGCATCGGTGACGGCTCTGGTGGGACGGCTTGCCCCTGCGGCAACCCCAGCACCAACGGCGGCGGCTGCGCGAACGGCTCCGGTAACGGTGCCCTCCTCGTCGGCTCTGGCTCTAACAGCATCGCTAGCGCGAACCTCGTCCTCAGCGCTACTGGCGCTACCGCGAGCCAGCCTGGCCTCTACTTCCAGGGCAACAACGCCATCAACACTGGCGACGGCATCCAGTTCGGTGACGGCCTCCGTTGCGCTGGTGGTGGTGTTATCCGCCTCCAGGTCCGCTTCGCGGATGCCAACGGCGACTCTGCTACCAGCATCGACGTCGGCGCTGGCGGCGGCGTCTCTGCTGGCGACGTCAAGCGCTACCAGCTGTGGTACCGCGACCCGAACCTCACCCCCTGCGGTGGGCAGTTCAACCTCAGCAACGGCCTTGAGATCACCTGGGCTGCCTAGGTTCTCAAAGCGACTGATCCCGCGGTTCGCCGCGTGATCATCAAACAAAGCGGCGTCTCTCTTCGGAGAGGCGCCGCTTCTCTTTAGCTCACCTATCCTGGCGCGGAAGCAGCGGTTCATGGGCTTGGCTTCCTTCTGTTGATTCCTTCAGAGGTAGAGTCCTATTGAAGTTGCTGATCGCGGAGCCACAGTTGGAAGCCGGACCCTCTCCAACTAGAGGACTCTGCCTGGAGCTCGCTCGGCCGTTAGGGGCAGCCGAGCCTGGAGAGCTCATCAGCTGCCAGGGCACTATCGGCCTGGCTGTGGCTTAGTTGGGCTGCGCGTTGCGCGGCTCGTATCATCTCGCAGGCCGAAGATAAGTCGCCCGTTCCGGACAGGATCCTGGAGCTAAGGAAGAGGCAGCTGAAGTTGTTTGGGTTGAGGCTGAGTCCAGCTTGTAGTTGAGCCTTCGCTCGGTCTATGTCGTCTTCGAGAAGCGCTGCTCGTGCCATGTGGTAGTGGGCGTTGGCATGTTCAGGCCTGGCCGCTAGGAGCGCTTCCCCATGCTCTAAGAGGCGTGCTGCTGACCCCTCTCGGAAGTAGACCTCGGCAAGGAGATCGGAGAGTTGGGGTTCGTGTGGCCTTATCTCTAGTCCGCTTTGGAGTGCTTCGTGAGCGGATGGCAAGTCACCCTTGTCGAGGAGCACGGCTCCAAGGTCTCTCCAGGCGTACCAGTAGTCCGGGCGGCTCTTGAGGGAGGCCCTGAAGTGCTCGAGGGCCGCGTCATGAGACCCTGATCTCCAGGCTGCGACGCCCAGCTGCCACTGTCCGGGAGCGTCTGAGTCGCTCTTCGCAGGGCTGGAGAGTAGGGATAGGCCCGCGAGTGCCACGGCGCAGAGGGCCGCTCCTAAGGCCTGCTTGGGTCGATTCCGGGCAGCATGCCATAGCCATGCGAGGGCGTGTCCAGCTCCGCACGCCAGGATGGGGATGAGCGGAGCCCGGAATCGCGAGCAGACAAAAAAAGCGACGATCGTTGCCGCGTAGATCGTTAAGTAGGCGGGGATGGCAGGGCGGAGCTCTCTCCTGCAAATACCTAAGAGGAGTCCGGTGAGACCGAGTCCGAAAAGCAGCGCAAAAGAGGGGGGGAGGGCCCTCATGATCATGCTGAATCGCTGAGCGACGAAGTCAACATCCGCGTTATTGCCTAGCTCTCTGTGAGCGATGAGGAGGCGAAGCTTGAAGAGCTGGTGCTCGATGAAGTCCCCAGGCTTTTCCATCGCCCAGGCAAGGGCCCGAAAACTGTAATACCTAGAGACCTCAGAAGGCCTCAGGGGACCCCCTTCAGCTTGTTCAGCTTGCAGGATGGAGTCTCGGTGCCCACCCCACCAGTCTGGGCGAGTGCCGGGGACAACAGCGGTGACCCCGTCAGAGTTTGGGTTGTTACCGATCCAGAGGTTTAAGCCTGCCTGGGAGCTGATCAGGACAGTGTCTCCCTGTGAGGCGTTGTAAGCCGCTATCGGCAAGATGGGTGTCGCGGCGCCTAAGGCGAGCATTATGGGCACCAGGGCCTTCCTAGGGCGCCTCAGGACCTCCCAAAGGCCCAAGGCGCATAGGAAGGCGAGCACATTCGGTCGAACAATGGCGGCAAGGCCCCATGAGAGGCCTGTAATGGCTGCCTGACGAGGCCTGCGCTCTTCTCCCAGAGCGAGCGTTTGCAAGAGTGCGTTGAGCTGGAGAGGGATAGCTAGAGCTGGAAGGAGCAGCTCTCCGTCGAAGTAGATCAGGACCCAGTTCGCCGCGACAAGGAGCGCAGAAAGGCATGGGCCGAGCGGACCTGACCGGGGGAAGGCCCGACGCGCGACGCAGAAGGTCAGAAACGTGGTGAGCGCCCCGAGGAGAGCCTGCAGGAGTAGCGCAGCGGTGATGGAGCCACCTCCTAGCCACAGTGCGGCCGCTAAAAACCAGGGGTAGAGCGGCGCGCGAAAGAAGGGGCCTGGGTGGTGGTCTTCTCCGGATAAGAGCGCCTCTGCCCATTCAAGGTGGTAGCGAGCGTCCATCTGGGGCGCCTGCTGCATCGGGTTGTCTTGAGCTTCAAAGACGTAGCCCACTCGAAGCGCTAACGCCCCGAGGCAGATTACAAGGACCAGCTTGAGGGTCCGTGAGCTCATGGATTCGCCATGGGTAGGGGGGGATGAGGATGCATCTCCTCAGGCCAAGTGTCGGCCGAAAGTCCTCAGGCCAAGTATCGGCGGAAAGCCTGCTCGTCTTACCCAGAGAGCCGATAAGGGCTCCTTGTACGGTCTCAAGGCGGCCCCGTTTGGGTTAGTTGACGGGGAATAAAGAAGGGCCAGCAGCGCGCTGCTGGCCCTTCAGGTTGTCTTAAGACCTCGTGGCGCTCACTGGCACCAAGAGATCTCGATAGCGTTCGAGAGGTTGAAGTTTGACCCCTGTGTGGAGGAAGGATCTCTGTACCAGAATTGAACGTTCCACGTGTCGCCGGCGCTCACCGCGCCAGGGCCGGTGCTAGAGGGTGACTGAGTCACATCCCAATGACGTGTGAGGTCACCGAATGCGTCAGTTTGCGCCGCAGGGCCGAGGCGGAAGATGCCGATTCCTCCGGCTCCAACGCAACGGACACCGTTACCGAAGGGCAAGCTGATTTGGCTGGCACCGTAGTAGAAGAGTCCGAACTGGCTGCCGACGGCTCCGGCTACCTCGAGGGTGAGGTCGTTCTGGGAGACGCTGGGGGTGCCGCTGGCATTGATGAAAGCCGCCCCTCCAGTGGAGTTGGTGCTGGCCGTGCAGTAGGTCGTCGTCGTTGCGGGGCAGTCCTCTTCAAGTCGCCAGATCTGGCCACCGCTGGAATCTACGACGTAGAGCTCGCCATTGGCGTCCTCGCCGAAGGATGTGATGAGCTCACTGCCGGGGATCCCGAGGTCTGAGGTGTGCTCGACGACGTTGGTGAGGACACCAGCGGAGTTCGGCTGGCCGGACCAGATCCGACCTGAGCAGTAGTCACCGAAGAAGTAGCGCCCAACCATGTTGGGCATCAGGCTTCCACGGTAGACGTAGCCGCCAGTGATGCTGCAGTTGCCGCCGCTGTGTGTGTACTCGTGTGACGCAGGCGTGAGTACGGTTGAGTTGCAGGTGCAGCCAGAGAGTCCAGTGCAGCGGAAGGCCTCCATGCAACGCCAGCCGTAGTTGTTACCGGCGTCCCCTGCGGCCTCATAGCTAATTTCTTCGCGTGAGTTTTGGCCGACGTCTCCGACCCACATGTCGCCGGTCTGACGGTCAAAGCTGAAGCGCCACGGGTTGCGCCAACCTAGGGACCACATGTAGTCCGAGAGTCCGCCAGAGCCGTTGTAGAAGGGGTTGTCGCTGGCTGAGTAGGGGGCGCCTCCATCGACGTCGAAGCGAAGCATCTTGCCCATGGGGTTTGACATGTTCTGGGCTCGGTTGCCAGGGTCGTTTGCGCTGCCGCCATCGCCCAGGCCGTAGTAGAGCTTTCCGTCGGCGCCGAACTGAATGCAGCCACCGTTGTGGTTGCTGAAGGGCTGGCTAACGGGGCCGTAGATCGTCGTCGCACTTGAGCTGTCAGCTGAATCCTGGCTGGATGCGCTGCGGAGGTACTGCACAAGCATCGATGAGCCGCTGTTGTTCGTGTAGGAGACGTAGAACTTTCGGTTGCTCGCGTAGTTAGGGTGAAAGGCCAGCCCGAGGAGGCCACGCTCAGAGCCGCTTCCCACGATGGGACCAATATCTAGGAAGGTCGAGATCGTGTTGGAGGCCGGCTTGTAGATCTTGATGCGTGCAGTGCTCTGCTCGACGATGAAGAGTCGGCTGTTGTCACCTGGCGGCGAGCAGAGGTAGAGCGGTGCGCTATATCCGCTCGTGACAAGGTTTGCTTCGAGGTCTTGTGCGCTGGCCTCTGCGCTAAAGAGGCCGGAGATGCAGAGAATGCTTGCTGCTGCTGTGAGGTGCTTGAGGGCTTTCATCGTTCTTGGGATGAGGTTGTGGGTTCGGCGCAGGAGTCAAACGCAGAGGGAGAATTCCTCTCGTTAGCGCCGATGGACTCGTAGACGTGAAGAGTATCACGAAAGTGCCGTTTCCACGGGTTTCCTGAAGTTATGAAGTCCTTAAACCTACGTTTGAGATGTGTGAGGCTCCAAATGGGGTCAGGAGGGGCGCTTGCTGCTTCGCCTTTGGCGCTAGGGATCCTCATCTCTGGGGCTCTGTGGGGGTGCCAGCCCTCTGATACTGGACCCGAGGGATCTGAGCCTAGGCATGTGATCTTGGTCTCTCTCGATACGACTAGGGCGGACAGACTAGGTCCTTGGGGTGGGGACCCCGAAATCACGCCTCACCTGAGCCGTTTGGCCCGTGAGTCCCTTGTTTTTGACCAGGCGTCCTCTCCGGCGCCTACGACGCTCGCTGCGACCACTTCCATGCTGACAGGCTTGCCGCCTCTGGCCCACGGCGTGGCTAGGAATGGGTTTATGGTCCATCCTGAGAATGTGACCTTGGCGGAGCTCCTGGGCGCTCATGGCCTGCAAACACTGGCGGTCATTGGCTCCTTTGCCTTGGAGAGCGTCTTTGGACTAGACCAAGGCTTCGCGGTATATGACGAAGAGTTTGGGCTCGAATACTTGCCCGGCCTGTATGACCAAAACCAGCGCAGGGCATCCGATGTTACCTCTCGGGCGCTCGACCTCGTAGATGCCTCGCTTGAGGCTGCGCCGGACAAGGGCCTCTTCCTCTTTGCGCATTATTTCGACCCTCACACTCCATATGACCCCCCTGACTATGCCCTAAGGGAGGTCGGCCTTCAGGACGGAGATCGTGCCGATCTTCGGCAGGTCGCCACGGTGGTGATGAACCATCAGGACGCAGCGGCAGGCGTTCGCCTCGGACCCCGCTGGGTGTTCTCGAACGGGCTCCGTCCAGAGCTCTTGGACGGGGCGAGCGGGGCTCCGGCTGCAGGAGGTAGGCGCCTTGCTAGGCTTTACGATGCAGAGCTTCGGTTCCTCGACGATGAGCTGGGGCGGTTGCTCGAAGGTCTCTCAGCGCGAGGGGTTTTGGGAGACTCTCTCCTGATCATCACCGGAGATCACGGCGAGACCTTCTGGGAGCATGCTGACTTTTGGAATCATGGCCTCGCCCTTTATCAGACTACCTTGCATGTCCCCATGCTCGTACGTCTTCCAGGCGGCGAGGGTGGCGGCTCGCGCTTTTACGAGCCGGTTTCAACCCTAGACGTCGTTCCGACGGTCACTGGGCTTTTAGGTCTTACATGCCCTGAGGGCGCCAAAGGCATGGACTTGAGTCGCATTTGGCGTGGCGAGGAGCTCCCCCTGCGGGCGATCATTTCGGAGGCGACTCAGCCCATCGGTGATGTCGAGCGAGGCCAGGATTGGCCGAACGCTCTGAAGGCTAAGGCCGTACGGCGCGGGCCCTGGAAGTACATCCTGACGCCTTATCTGGGCGGCCGGGAGGAGCTCTACAACCTAGATGAGGACCCCAGCGAACGCAGCAATCTGCTCCTCACCGGAGAGGTAGATGCTCTGGAACGCGCCACCGAGTTACGTAGTGAGCTCGTGCGATGGTCTCAGGCTCACAGTCCGCTCCCATCATCTTTCAATGACTCTCAGTCTGACGCGATCCTTAAGCGCCTTGGCGCGCTCGGTTACGTCGGCGAGGACGATTGAAGCCCTAGGGGCAGATGTTTACATGGACGCCGTTTGTGAGGCCTACCCCGTGGATTGGCTCCTGCGGATCACGGAACCAGGCCTGGTAGTAACGCTCTTCGCCAACTGCGCTGCTGGCGAGAGGCACCGGGATGGACGCCTCCCCATTTGAGTTGGCGAAGGCCACAGACATCCTGTACACGGGCTGCTTGAGCAGGAGGGTCCCGCCAAACAGGGGTTGATCGTTAGACGTGTAGGACCAGAACCCAAGCAGTGGCTGGTTTTGCGGGATGTTTTCGAAGGTCAATCTGAAGTTGCCTCCAGAGACACTGGGTGCGTTAAGAGGCCTCAGCTTCGGCTCAAGCCCAACGAAGGTAGTCTTACCCACCCCATAGATTCGCGGCGAGGGGCATGCGCCAGATGAGAAGAAGGTCGTCGTCTGGTCCATCAGGACAGGCTCGCTCTTCCCATGCAGCACCCACTGGTCGTAGGCGATTTGGCCTGCGTTATTCGTCGTGTTCTCGTCTCGGAGGAACTCGATGTACTCACGGCTGGTCGTTTGGTGGTAGAGACTCACGACGGCAGAGGTCGCACCTGCAGGAGGTGTGAAGCTCGAGTCGTGCCAGTAGTGGTGCTCTGGGTAGTGTGTGCCAACAGGGGCCGCTTGGATGGCCTCAAAGTTATCTTCCGTATAGCCACGAGGGGGGATGCGGTTGTCCTTGAAGACCTTGTTGTTCAGGACAAAGTGGAAGCCAACGCCCTGAGGGAGGCCAGAGGCAGCGGCCACGCTAGCGTCCAGGCCGTGCTTCGCTTCGAACACGGTTGTGTTGGACTCTGTGAGCGTGGCGGTGCTCATGTCGTAAGCCCCTAGTTCTTCGATGGTGTTCCCGTTGGCGTCACGGAAGGCCACGTTGAGCCACATCATTCGGCCTTCGTGGTAGCCCGTCGGGAGTTTGTGCCCAGTCTGGTTCACGACTCTGACCACGAGCTCTCCGGACGTGCCGCTACCTTGGTAGAAGGCCTCCAGGTCTGCCGCGCTCTGCATCATGGCGAGGTTCCGAGCGTTCGCCGCCGTCACCGATTCGTCATCCAAGCCTGTCTCTGTGTCCGGGTAAAGGGACCTAACGGCCTCAAGGACCCAGCTGTTGGCGCCGTTGAAGTGGTGGCGTCCAAGATCGGTACGAATGGAGAATCCAAAGTCCGGCCTGCAACCATAGCCCTCTGTCTTAGGCATGTGGCAGTCCTGGCAGGAGGACACCTCTGACTGGTTGCCTCCAAAGAGGCCCTCAGTGTCTACGGGTCGAATCGCATACTCACTTTGCGTCCACTCGCTGTATGTCCTCTCAATAGGGAACTCGTCCCCTTTGAGGTGGGTGGGGTGCTGCTCATCGAGGTTGTTGAGGACGTAGTCTCCTGCAGAACTCTTTGAGTACACAGGGTTGGAGACGTCGTGGCAGCTAGCGCACATGAGGGACTCCCGATGGAAGGGGGACTCCTCCCACTGGTGGAAGAAGAAGCTGCCTAGGTCGTATGGGCCTCTGCGGCGATCTTCTGGGTCAATGACGAACTGGCCCGAGTGAGGATCTGTGGGGATCATCCCACCAGGGCCGCTCAGGATCCCAGCAAGGATGTTCTGGTCAACGGCCGGGTTCTCATTGCTGTAGATCGGGTCAACCATCCTGTGGCAGAGGTTGCAGGTGATCCCGTCAAAGTCTCCCAAGGCCTCAATGAGGCCGGAGCCGTCTGTGGGGGTGCTTCGTCCCGCAAGCCAGGCGCCGGGTGCGTGGCAACGGATGCACAGCTCGCCGGAGAAGGCTGCGTCCTGTTCTGCGATTGCGAGGCAGGCGTGGAAGATAGGGTCCCGTGCTGACTGCGCCATCATGCTCGCGTTCCATGGGCGGTACGGCTCCTCGTCTGCGTCGTAGTTGGCGTGGCATGTAGTGCAACCCGTGGAGTAGATGATCTCTGTATTGATCGTGTTGGGCTGCGTTCCAGGCTGCTTGAAGTCCTCTGCCGTCGTCTGGATAGGGAGCTGGGCAGAGGCGGGTGCCGCAAGAAGGACGGAAGTGAGTACGAATGTGCGCATGTTGAGTGGTGCGGGGCCTGTCGCGTGAGGCTGCGAAGCCTCTCTAATGTCGCCCGAAGCTAGGATCTCGTCAACACGGACGGGGGTATCCCTCGCAGGGTTCCGTGGTATTTAGGCCCAATTCTGTTCTCCTTGAGCTTTGAGGCGCTAGGGAGCCCAGACCACCCTCATGGCATTACTCAGGTTGAACATGCCTCCGCAGCTCTCAAACCTGGCACGATCTTCATACCAAGCTTGGAAGTAGGTCTCTGTCCCAGGCGACCTGGGTGTTAAGTCCCCAGCATCAATCGCTAGCGATGTACTACCCCCATTCCCCTGTATGGGTGTGGCGAGTCGATGGGTCATTCCCCCAGCGCATCTTAGGCCTGAGCCGAATGGAGCGCCTGAGCCGCTCGCTACGGCCTGGCGGCCTTCAAAGAAGATCACCGTTGAGTTCGGTGGAATGTTGTCGCACGTCAAAGACAAGGACGGTGCTGATGCGCTTGCTGCTCCGAAGGTCCGCAACCTCGCTCCAGCAGCATGAGAAGAGTTTGAGCAGCCTGAGTTCGGATCCGATCCATCGTTGTCGTTTCCGCAGGGGCAGGCGCCTCCACTCCCCGGGCAGTAGGGAGAGCCCACTGGTTGTACAGAACATTCGGCTTGGCTCCATGGGGAGGTGACGGCGATGAGGAGCGCTTTTTCGCAGAGCGGGTCTCCCCCGCATCCCTCCTCGAGCGCGCCCGGTCCAGGTAGGTGCCATTGTGATGGGTCAAATGGGCCCCCATTGGACTGCTCCAGGCAGCGGCGGGCGTAGCTATCTGTGTACTCCCATACGGACCCAGTGCCGTCATATCCAGCCCATCCAAAAGAGTCGATGAGCTCTGCGCCCTGGTCGCTCCCTGATGAGGCGTCCATATAGAGGAGAATCACATCGTCGCCGTTGATGAGGGCGGACATCGTGTCATCTGGCTGTAGGCCGTAGGTCGAATAGAACACGGGTCCGCTTGTGGGCGAGATATTGCCCATGGCGACTACCATTCTCTCTCCTGAGGAGAGTTCACCGCTCAAGCGATGTGGGGGCCCAGAGAGGCTCAGGGAGCCGTTGTGCATGACGCCCACGCTGAATTGCGCAAGGTCGAGCGTGGATCCGCTCACGTTGGCTAGCTCGATCCACTTCGGCTGGCCTCCGGGTAGTGGGCCATCGACTATCTCCGTAATAAGCAGGGCGTTGAGTCCATGAGCGCTAAGCAGGCAAGCGGCGATGAAAGATAGAGGCATGAGATCTCCTTGAAGTTTTAATTCCGAGGAGAGACATGGCCATTCGAAGCAGGTCGCACAAAAAAATAGGGGGCGGCCACGCGGCCGCCCCCTAAGGCGATCAGTCGTTAGAGGGCTTAGGCTCCCCAGGTGACCTCAATCCCGTTGGAGAGGTTGAACTGACCTCCGCAGGGGCTGGTGTTGGGGTCGCGATACCAGATCTGGTAGCGCTTGATGTCGCCAGCAGCGACGCCGCCTTTCGCGCCGATGTCGATGTTTGTTGCTGAGGCGCCGGATGAATCGGCGAAGGCAACCTGTAGGCGGATTACGGCACCGCCAGCGCAGCGGAGGCCGTCACCGAAGGGGTTGCCGGCGCCGCCGTTGATGGCGTTGTTGCCCTGGAAGTAGAGCCCCGGCTGACCAGCAACGAGCCCTGAGGCTGAGAGGGTCAGGTCCGCCGCCGCAATGCTGCAAGAGCCGCTCGAGTTGAGGGCTGCCCCCTGGGCGTTAGATCCGTTCGCGCAGCCCGAGCCAGGGTCGCCACCGTTGCCGTTGCCGCAGGGGCAGGTGCCCTGGTCGCCAGCGCAGAATGCGACGCCGCAGCTGCTGCCGCCGCCGCCGTGAGTCCCAGGCGTCGTGAGGGTTTGGAGGTTGATCGTCTCGCAAGCGTCATCACCGCCGCAGCCTTCTTCGAGGGAGTTGAAGCCCGCGATGAACCAGTCGGTGGCGTCCCAGACGCCGTTGTTGCTGGAGGTTCCGAGGCGGTATGAGTAGCCATCCGTGTACTCCCACTCCTGGTTGGTCCCGTCGACGCCGATAACGCCGTAGACGTCAACGATGCTCGCGTCACTTCCGTCGCCGGTTGCTGCGCCGAGGAATAGGATGAGGACGTCATCTCCGTTGATGAACGTGCCACCCATCAGGAAGTCAGCGTCGAACCCGTAGACCGCGTTGAACGGATCGTTATCGCTGTCGTAACCGATGACATAGCTCTCGCCCGCGCCGAGGCTGCCGGCCAAGACAGCTGCGGCGCCGCCACCGAGGTTGGTGCCACCGTTGTTCATGTTCCCAAAGCTGTATGCGCTGAGGTCGATGCTGCTTGTGCCAGTGTTGGTGAGCTCAACCCACTTAGGGGTTCCGCCCGGGAGAGTGCCATCAACGACCTCGGAGATGATGAGGTCCGCGTTAGCGGTGGTGGAGGTGGCCAAGAGTGCCAGGCACGATAGTGCGCTGAGTTGGAGTCTCTTCATGGGATGTATAGTTTGCTGCGTCCGCTTGAATGGAGCTGTTTTATTGGAAACCGCAAAGACGTGGCTGCAAGGTGTTCGCCGCGCTGGACGTCTATGGTGCTCTACAAGATAGCCATTGAGCCAAGAACCGACCAGTTAAGCGCTCATGAATACTTATTTAAGGGCAGGGAGACGGTCTAGGGGCGATAGCTCCTCGGGGTCGTCGTGGAGGGTGGCTTGGCTGATGGAGTACCACGTCCAGACGCTCTCTGTCTGCTCACCGCTCCCTACATAGCCGAGGGCTTCGAGGAGGGCTTGAGCTTCTGCTGACGCTCCCGGGCCATCTCCGGAGGCGAATGGTTCCAGGACCCAGGGCTGTCGACGGGCTAGCTCGCGCATCAACTCCTGCGCCTTGTCGGCACGTTTGGTGAACAGGTTGTTCAGCTCAGCCTCGTCCTCTTGGAGGTTGTAGAGCTCGCTGGTCGCGGGGTCGACGGGCCTGTAGATGAGCTTCCATGGCCCTTGCGCGAGCGCGTATAGGAAGCGTGCCTGTGGCCTTCGTGTGACCATGCTTGCGTTGTAGTCGAACCCATTGATCTGATCTGCATATGCGTATCGATCGGGCTCGCTGCCGCCTTCGATGAGCCCTCGAAGGCTGCGGCCAGAGAGTGCGCGAGGCGGCGGTACGTTGAGGTAGTCATACACGGTGGCTGCGAGGTCGCAGGTGCTGACCAGCTGATCGGAGCTCACGCCAGCCGGAATTCCTGGTCCGGACACCAGGAGGGGGACGTGGATCTGTTCCTGATAGAGGATCCTGTGTGCCCACCAGCCATGGTCACGCTTGCCGTCGTCTAGGCCTTCCCCGTGGTCGGATGTGAGGCAGACCATGGTGTTTTCCATATGCCCCATAGCCTCCATCCCGTCGAGGAGCCGCCCGATCTGGGTGTCGAGGTAGGTGACCTCCGCCGCGTAGATCTCGGTGTGTCGGCCTGCGATGTTCTCGGGGTCAACCTTGAGGTCCGTCGGGAGGAACTCCATTGGCGGGAGCATGAGGGGGTCGTGAGGGTCCCAGTAGTGAACCCACAGGAAGAAGGGCTCTTCTATATCACCGAGCTCTCTGAGCGTTATGTCCGTGGTCTCATCGGAGCGTCGCTGGCCACGGCTCACGTCCCATCTGTCCTGGACATCATTAGTCCGTTGCATCTCAACCTGGAAGCTCTCAAAGACGTCGAAGCCGTGGTCAAAGCCAAAGTGGCCACTTACAGGGAACGCCGAGTGCACGGCGATGGTTTTGTAGCCTTTCTCTTTGAGGGTGGTGGTGAGCGTGGGGATGTCGTCATTGAGCGTGAAGCCGCTCGCGGCAGAGAGGACCCTCAGGCCGTGCTCATAAGGGTAGAGGCCCGTCAGTATCGTGGCGTGGGAGACTGGGGTAACGGCCGAGGCCGAGAGCGCGAGGTCAAACCTGGCTCCTCGAGCTGCGAGGCCGTCCATGCTGGGCGTCCTAGAGGATTTGCCGCCGTAAGAGCTGAGGTAGTCAGCCCTAGTCGTGTCCAGTGTGATCAAGACGACGTTGGGCTGTTTCTGTTGTCCGCAAGATGTGAGCAGCACGAGGGCGGCTGCGCCGAGGGCTCTCAGGGGTCTGGCTAAGGTGCGGGTCACAGGGGTTGTCCTACGATCTCGGTCGGGAAAGGTTGGCTCACAGATTGGCATCGAACGATTGGAACTTCGTCTCGCTCGACTAACATGCCGCTATGAGCATCCAGGTTGAAGATCTGTCACGGGTTCTCTTGCTTTTCGCGCCGCTGCTTCCCGGTTGCGGGGACGGCGGAGGGCCTTCGGTGACTGAGGCTAAGGTTACGACCACCTGGCACGATGAGGCGGCAGGCCTGAAGCAATCAGAGGGCGCGCTCATATATGGGAGGAAGACCGGGGAGTGGACCTGGTGGCACCCGAACGGACAGGTCGCTGTTCGAGGTTCCTTTGAGATTATCGAGCAAGGAGGCGCGTCCTCTAGCGAAGAGGTCGGAGTGTGGGACGAATGGCATCCAAACGGGCAGAAGAAGTCTGAACGAACTTGGGTGTCTGGTCGGGTTGAAGGGAAAATGACTGAGTGGCATGACAATGGCAAGGTGGCCAGGGAGGCTTCCTACAAAGGTGGGCGCGCGGAGGGTGAGTCCATCACTTTCTATCCTGGCGGCCAAGTTTTGAATGTGAGCAACTTCTCAGGGGGTCGACTCCACGGCCCATCAAAGGTTTATTGGTCTACCGGCGAGGTGAAGGTGGCGGGTGATTGGGACTCTGGCGCCCAAGTCGGGGTTTGGCGCACCTGGCATCCTAATGGCCAACTGCAGAGCGAGGAGCCCTTTGATGCGGGTGCGCTCTCTGGGACTGTCAAGACCTGGTTTGCTTCCGGTGCGAAAGAGAGTGAGGCCCTTTGGGTGGATGGCGAGGTGGCGAGCGGCGAGCGTTGGTACGAGAGCGGCGGGCGGCTTGAGGCTGGCGCGGCGCTCGATGGCCTATTCGAATCCTGGTACGAGGATGGTGGGCTCAAGATGAGGGGTGAGCTAAGCGGAGGACTCCGCGCTGGCCCCTGGCAGTTTTATAAAGAAGACGGCTCCCTCGACTCTGAGGTGAGCGGGACCTATGAAAAGGGTCAAAGAACGGGGTCGCTCTAGGAGCGCCAACTAGCCAGGAGCAGAACATGAGGACTGATGACCAGACATGGGCGGCGATCGACGCCGAGACCGAGCGTCAAGAGCGGCAGTTAGAGCTGATCGCTTCAGAGAACCACGCGAGCGCAGAGGTGATCGCAGCGATGGGTACTGCGCTGACCAACAAGTACGCGGAGGGCTACCCAGGCCGTCGCTATTATGGAGGTTGCGAGCACGTAGACACCGTAGAGGACCTCGCACGGGATCGCGTGACGGAGCTCTTTGGTGCCGAGCGAGCTAATGTGCAGCCCCATAGCGGTACGCAGGCGAACATGGCCGCGTTTATGGCGATCTGTGACCCCGGCGCGACCGTGCTTGCGATGAGCTTGGATCACGGGGGGCACCTCTCGCATGGGCACCCAAAGAACTTCTCCGGCGTTTTCTATGATTTTCATCACTATGGCGTAACTGAGGGCGAAGAGGTCATCGACATGGACGAGGTGCGAGACAAGGCTCTCGCGCTTCGCCCTGCTGTGCTGATCGCTGGCGCCTCTGCCTACTCGCGAACGCTGGACTTCGAGGCCTTTTCATCTATCGCCAAAGAGGTGGGGGCAAAGCTCATGGTGGACATGGCTCACATCGCGGGGCTCGTCGCGGGTAAGGCTCACCCTAGCCCCATCCCTTATGCAGACGTCACGACGTTTACGACGCATAAGACGCTCCGCGGGCCCCGTGGCGGCGCTGTGTTGGCTGAGATTGATGTGATCAAGAAGGTTAACTCGGCGCTCTTCCCCGGCGGCCAGGGCGGGCCTCTTATGCATGTGATTGCGGCGAAGGCGATCGCCTTCAGGGAGGCGCTCGCTCCTGAGTTCGAAGCTTATGCAGCTCGCGTTGTTCAAAACGCAGGAGCCATGGCCGCCCGTTTGCAGGAGAGGGGGCTTCGAATCGTCTCCGGTGGAACCGACAACCACGTGATGCTGGTGGATGTAGACGCAAAGGGTTTGAGCGGTCGTGATGCCGAGGACCTTCTCCACTCCGTTGAGATTACCTGCAATAAGAACCTGATTCCTTACGACAAGAGGCCGCCGATGGAGGCTAGCGGGGTGAGGCTCGGCTCAGCCGCCATCACGACTCGTGGACTCGGAGTCGATGATTGCGTGACCCTCGCAGACTGTATCGCTGATGTACTCGAAGCACCCACGGATGAGTCCGTCGCTGCCCGAGTTCGCGGCGCGATCGGCGAGCTCGCTAAGAGTTATCCGATCTATCCTGAAGGTCTCGCCACGGGGGCATAGCTGTGGACCAGCGTGTTCCTGTGACCCTCCTTGCCGGGTTCCTCGGTGCAGGGAAGACGACCGTGTTGAACGCTCTCCTTTCCAGCGGGGAGGCAGGTCGCGTTGCCGTGGTCGTGAACGAGGTCGGGGAGCTTGGCGTGGACGGAATGCTCGTCCAACAGGCCGACTGGGGCTTTGTGGAGCTCATGGACGGGTGTGTTTGCTGCACAGTGCTAGGGGATCTATCTCATGCGCTGGCAGACCTCCTGCAGTCTCCAGACGGGCCACCCGACCGGATCCTGATTGAGGCTTCAGGGCTGGCTAGTCCCGGGCCTGTGGTAAGGACCTTGGGCGCAGTGTCGGAGCTTAGAGAGCGGCTAAGGGTCGCAGGTGTGGTGACCGTTTTGCACGCAGAACACGCCCTACGGCAGCTTGACGACCGCCCAGAAGCTCGAGATCAGCTCGCCTGCGCCGACCGGCTGCTGGTCGGGCATGTTGACCGCGTAAGTCCTGACACTCTCGACGCCCTGGTTGAACAACTAGCGGGGCTTCGCCCAGACGCGGCCGTTCGGTGCGCGTCGCATGGGGAGGTTGACCCTGCCTGGCTCCTTGGAGATGGGTCTCCGGTCGTCGTGGAGTCAGACCACGATCACGCGCACTCAGACGGCATCGTGACCGTGTCCCTCACCTCAGAGGAGACCCTGAATCTGCACGCCCTTAAGATTTGGCTGCAGTTCCTTGCGGCTAGACGCTCCCAAGAGCTGTGGCGGATCAAGGGGGTCTTTAGGGTGAAAGACCACGAGACCGCCGTCGCGGTCCATGGGATCCACGATTGGCTGGAGTTTGGCCCGATGGACCGGCCCGCTCCGGAGACCTCGACGATCGTGTTGATCGGTGGAGGCTTAGATCCTGAGGAGTTGAGACGCGGCTGGGAGGCTGTCGCCTCTTAGGCGCTGCGCGTGTATCCGAGGGCTTTGACGATGTCCAAGACCTCAGACCAGCTGGGGAAGGGGCGCTCGTGAATTCGCTTGTAGGAGTCGATCGCAGTGATGAACTCGACGAGGTCTGTTGACATCTCGTCAGGGCGAATCGGATTTCGATTGTTCTCGTGAGCCGTCTTCGCCGCCTTCTTGGCGCGGCGCTTATTGGCGGCTGCGGGCTTGGCCTTGGTGCTTGTCTTCTTGGCGGCCTTTTTCTTCGTGGTCTTCTTCTTGGTGGCTTTCGCCTTGCTCGGAGTCGGAGTCATTGTCCTTGGGGAAGGGGTCTTGGGGTTTCCCTCCCTTGTTCGGACAGTCGAAATGCGACTCTGTAGTAGAAGCTATAAAAACGGGCCTGAACTTCTAGCCCATCGCCTTAGACCCCTTGATCTCGCCCGGGGTGACGAGTTCTGGGATTTCTAGGCCAGCTTGTTTGAAGGCTGCCTCTGCGGCTGCTGTGGTCGGAGAGTGGATCACGCCAACCTCAGTGACGATTCCGCTGACGAGGCGAGCGGGGGTTACGTCAAACGCTGGGCTGTAGACCTGACAGCCTTCGGGCGCGATGCGCTGGCCCATCGGTTCGGTCACCTCTTCGGCCGGACGCTCTTCAATGGGGATCCTAGAGCCGTCTTCCAGGGTCATGTCAAAGGTAGAAAGCGGCGCGACCACAAAGAAGGGGATCCCGTGCTCTCTGGCTAGAACGGCCACTGAATAGGTGCCAATCTTGTTGCAGACGTCGCCGTTCCTCGCGATGCGGTCAGAGCCGACAATGACCATGTCGATCCTCCCTTCGCGCATGACCCAGCCTGCGGTGTTGTCTGTAATGAGCGTCACGTCCACGCCACCTTGGGCAAGCTCCCAAGATGTGAGTCTCGCACCCTGCAGGAGTGGTCTCGTCTCGTCTGCGTAGACCTTTACGCTCTTTCCTTGACGGGTGGCTTCGTAAATAGGGGCAAGCGCTGTGCCAATTCCGCCAGTCGCTAAGGAGCCAGCGTTGCAGTGTGTCAGGACGCGTGCGCCATCCTTGATGAGCTCTGCGCCGTGTGCCCCCATCCTTTGGCAGGTGTCTTTGTCTGATGCGTGGATGGCCATTGCTTTGTCAAAGAGGGCGCCGACGATCTCGTCGCCGCTCGCCCCCTCAGAGACCTTGGCCTGAGCGCATTCGGTCATGCGCTCTAACGCCCAGAAGAGATTGACCGCTGTCGGTCTAGCGCGCTCCAGTTTTGAGCATGTGCCCGCGAAGGCATCCATCACATCAGCTGCAGTACGCCCCACGAGGTCTTGGATCCCAAGGAGCACACCATAGGCGGTCGCGACCCCGATGGCAGGCGCGCCCCGCACAGCCAGTCGATAGATGGCGTCAACCATCTGATCGACCGACTTAACTTCGAGCTCTGTGAACTCGCCGGGGAGGAGTGTTTGTTCGACCATCCGGACATAACCAGGGCGCCCTCCTTGCCAGGAGAGCGTCTCAGGCAGACCTGAGGTCGGGTCTTTCTCCTCTGTCATCACTCAGCCGAGCTTGGCCTGAAGCGCAGCGTCCTTGGCGTGGACCTTCTCAGTCTGGCCGCTTCGGAAGTCCTTCAGTCGCTCCGCGAGACCTTCATCGCCGAGGGCCAAAATGCGGACGGCGAGGAGGGCGGCGTTGACCGGCCCACCCCGGCCTGTGCCGACGGTCGCCACAGGGACGCCGCCAGGCATTTGGGCGGTAGAGAGTAGGGAGTCGAGGCCTCCGAGCGGGGGGTTGTCCATAGGGATGCCCACGACCGGGAGGCTCGTGTGGGCAGCAACGACGCCTGCGAGGTGAGCTGCGCCGCCTGCCGCGCAGAGGAAGACCTTGACCCCTGACTCGGGCCCGTCTTTCTCGACGAATTGGACTACGTCGTCTGGCGTCCTGTGGGCGCTGAGGACCCTGGCTGTGACGTCCACGCCGAACTCTTTCAGCGTGGCGACGCACTCTTCCAGGCGGGGGAAATCGGAATCAGAACCCATTAAGAGGGCGACACTCATGACGAAACCTCGCTCGTGCTGTTGATGATCTTCTCGCAAACTTCCATATAACGCTCCCCGACCTTCGCGAGGACCGCAGGGTCCAAGCTCGGCGCAGGGTAGTTCTTGTCCCAGTCGAGCGTCTCAAGGTAGTCACGAAGGATCTGCTTGTCGTAGCTCGGGGGTGAGATGCCTACTCGATAATCTTCAGCAGGCCAGAAGCGCGAAGAGTCGGGCGTGAGGACTTCATCGATAAGCATCACCTCGCCGTCCTTCGTGCCGAACTCGAACTTGGTGTCGGCAAGGATGATGTTGAGCTCTGCGAGCATCTCCGTCCCACGCTTAAAGAGGGCCATGGAGGCGTTCAAGCAGGTGTCGAAGGTCTCATCACCGACACGCTCACGTGCCTGCGCTTGTGTGATGGGCTCATCATGTGTGTCGTCCTTTGTGGTCGGCGTCATGATGGGTTCCGGCAGCACCTCTGCTTGTGAGAGGCCCGCGGGAAGTTCGATGCCGCAGATGGACTGAGACTGCTGGTACTCCTTCCATCCGCTCCCGACCACGTATCCTCGAACGACCCACTCGACGGTCGTGGGCTGGCAGCGCTTGACGACGAGGATGCGGCCGTCGAGGCGATCCTTCCATGTGTCGTCAAGGCCAGGCACATCATCGATTGAGGCGCTGACGAGGTGGTTGGGGATGATGTCCTGAGTCTCTTGGAACCACCAAGCGGCGATGGACGTGAGAACCTGGCCCTTGTGGGGGATGCCCTCATTCATAACCACGTCAAAGGCAGAGATTCGGTCAGTCGTGACAAAGAGGAGGTGCTCTTCGTCCATGGCGTAGATGTCTCGAACTTTGCCGGAGGCGATCTGTTCGAGCCCCGGGATCTTGTCGTCTCGCCCGAGGAACACGTTGTCGTTGTGCATGGAGTTCTCCTGTGTGGGATACCAGCCGGGGAGTATGGCAAGGCCTCACGCTCGCTACAATGATGACCTGATGAGAGGGGATAATTCATCTGAGGGGGTCCGCTTAGGGCCCGTGAGGGCGCGGGCCGTATCACTCCCTCCGTCGAAGTCGGCTGCGCTCCGTGCGATCATGATCTCGGCCAGCTCAGGGCTCCCCGTAAGCCTCTCCTTCCCATCTGGCGATGGGTGGTCCTCTGCCGGAGACGACATCGCGCACGGCCTCCTCTGTGCAGAAGCCCTGGGGGCAAAGGTGGATAAGAGCACGCACCTACTGCGCCTCACACCAGGTGGGCGTGAGATCCGAGGTGGTTCTTTACCCGTCGGCGAGGCAGGCTTTCTGGGCCGCGTTGCTCCTACCTGCGCTGCACTCTGCAGGGAGGGGCTCTGGGAAATTCAAGCGTCAGGCACGCTACAGGAACGGTCTAGCCCGGCGCTCTGGTCGGCCCTGGCGGGCTCTGGAGTTCAAGTTCGAGTTGGCTCAGGGTGGATTGGGAGTGTAGAGGGCTCCGACTCTCTAAGGCCCCCGCACCTGAGGCATGCTCGCTCAAGCCAAGAGCTGACGGCGCTTTGGGTCGCAACCGCCTGCAGTGGTGGAGGTGATGTTCTTGTCTCTGGCGAAGTCCCCAGCGCGCCGTATCTCTCCCTGAGTGAGGAGTCCTTAGGCTTCTTTGGGGCCAAGGTTGAGGCCATTGACGGTGGCTTTCATGTCAGCGCAGCAATCCTTTCTCCCAAGGTCCCCTTGTTGGTCGAGGTGGATGCATCCGCTGCCGCAGTTGCCCTCGCTGCTGGTTGCATCAGCGGTGTTGAGTTAAGGGTTCCTGCGCCGATGTTTGGCTCATCCCAGGGCGATTGGCGCATCATTGAGCATCTCAGGGCTTTCGGCTGCTTGATCGACGTTGAGGAAGGTGAGCTCATCACCAAGGGTGGTCCGACGGGCGGGGCAAGGCTGGACTTGTCTGGCGAGCCTGACCTGGCGCCGCCTATCACAGCCGTCGCTGCTCATGTTGCGCTCACGCGCGGAGAATCCACTGTTCTGAGCGGTTTGCACACTCTGGACGGGAAAGAGTCCCCTCGTGGCGCTGTGTTATGCGACGGCCTGCAGCGGGTGGGCTTTCAATGCGACTGGGAGGACCCCGTCATGCGGATCGGTCCTGGGGCAGGTGCCCGCCATGCCGTATGTCTCGATTCCCGCGGTGATCATCGAATGGCCTTCGCTTTTGCCCTCTTAGGGGTGAGCCTGCCAGGGGTTTCTGTAGGTGGCGCTGGCAGCATTGCGAAATCCTGGCCGAATTTTTGGGCCTCGATGACCTGAGCTTCGTCTAAAGACCCATCAGGTGCTCGAGGATTCCCCTTTGGAGTCGGCTCTTGGGTTGCCTATGCTCCCTCGCCCATGGATTTCGCAAAGCCTATACGGTCCGGCCCTGTGCTCGTTACGGGCGGGGCAGGCTACGTCGGGAGCCACGCTGTGCGCTGTCTGCAAGCGAACGATATCGATGTTGTCGTAGTGGACAACCTTTCCACGGGCTTCGAGCGGCTCATCTCCGCGCCCCTTGAGGTCTGTGACCTCCGCGATAAGGAAGGGCTCTTCGATGTCATGCGCCGCCATAAGCCTCGCGCTGTGATGCACTTTGCTGCGCGTTGCTATGTAGGGGAGAGCGTCAGGGACCCCTTGGGCTACTACGAGACGAACGTCATCGGGGCCTGGAATCTCTTGTCTTGCATGAAGGAAGTCCGCTGCCAAACCCTCGTCATGTCCAGCACGTGCGCCGTCTACGGTGTACCCCAGTCTCTCCCTATCCCGGATGACCACTCGAGGAGGCCGATCTCTCCCTATGGTCGCTCCAAGTTAGCTGTCGAGTTTCTCGCTGAGGACTTCTCGAGGGCTTACGGCTTTCGGGTGGGGCGACTGCGCTATTTCAACGCAGCGGGGGCCTCTCAGGACGCAAGCATCGGAGAACTTCACGAGCCAGAGACGCACGTGATCCCCCTCGTGATGCGGGCTACTCAGCCTGGAGCCCAGCCCTTCACGATCTATGGGACAGACTATGACACCCCTGACGGCACATGCATCAGGGACTATGTCCACGTTGAAGACCTTGCTGACGCTCACCTTCTTGCGCTCAAGCGCTGTGAAGACCATGGCGGCTTTGCCTGCAATCTCGGTACAGGCCGCGGGTTCTCTGTCAGAGAGGTGATCTCGTCGGTTGAGCGCGTCACAGGCCTTCACGTGTCCTATCGCACCGGAGATCGCCGCGAGGGAGATCCTCCTATCCTGGTCTCAGGCGGGAGGTTTGCTGGCGACGTACTCGGGTGGCGCCCGAAGCGAGCAGAGCTGGACCGAATCGTTGAGGATGCGTGGCGATTTGAGCAGACGCAGACTTCCGGCGGTAAAGCGCCCTGATCATGCTGCTCCTCTCGTTGGCATTCAGCCTCGGGGCCGATGTCCTGGCAGGGTCTAAGGTCATTGATGACCGGAGCATAAAAGCAGATCTATTCACGCTCTCACGCCATGAGATGCTCGGCCGTGACTCTCCGAGCGCAGCTTTAAGCCGCGCTGCAGAGATGATCTCAGAGCGCTACGCCTCTATCGGTCTTGTTCCAGCGGCAGATGCTAAAGAACTCTTAGATCCCTATTTGAGCCCGGAGGCTGGCGAGGCCGAGCCCGCTTCCCGCCCGAATCTCTACTTGAGGCCCTTTACGAGAGGACTCGAGGCGCCGGTAGAGGAGGAGTGCTCCTTTGTTTTTACGCTGAATGGGGAGGAGCATCAGGCTGAGTTTGGGGTGGACTGGGTGCCGGTTCTCGGTTGCGCCGGAGCTCTTGTCGGCGAACTAGAGTTCGCTGGTTTTGGCATACAGTCCAGCGCTGATCGCTACGACGACTTCGCCGCGGTGAAGGATCTCAAGGGCAAGGTCGCTGTGATTGTCGCCGGAGAGCCCCGCCACAAGCGCAAGTTTGAAGGCCCCGAAGTGAGCAAGGAGGCGTCTCTGTGGCAGAAGCTCCACGAACTAAACGACGCTGGGGTTAGCGGGGTGATCGTAGTGCGTCGGGACGCTCCCCCGCCTAAGGGAAAGCGCCCTGACTTTGAACCGCTGCTTCTCGACTACCGGTACACCCACGCGACCTTCCCTCAGGTGACCGAGCCCCGGCCTCCTCGTCGTAGGCCTGCTGTGGTTGAGGTGAGCTCTTCATTTGCAGAGCGGCTTACAGGCGTCGACCTGCTCGAGGTCGCCTCTAAGGTGGACAGGAGTGGCACCCCAAAGAAGGTCACCGTCCAAGAGTGCTCGGTCAAAGTGCGCTCTTCACTTCGCCTGCAGGATGTTCGGATTGACAACGTTGTTGGCGTTCTCCCTGGAGCTGACCCTGTGCTTGCTGAGGAGTTCGTTGTTATCGGCGCTCACTATGATCACATCGGTGTGGACACACGCGGTCGCGTAGGTCCTGGTGCCGACGACAACGCGTCTGGGACTTCCGGCATCATGGCGGTGGCTGCTGCCATGAAGGTCTCGGTTCCGAAGCGTTCCGTGATCTTTTGCGCCTTTGGCGCAGAGGAAGATGGGCTTCTTGGCAGTAAGGCCTTCTGTGGCAGGCTGCCTGTACCCCGGAGCTCTGTCGTGGCCATGATCAATATGGATATGGTTGGCCGCGGTGATGCTGGGGAGGTCGCCGTTCTTGGGACGAACCAAAATCCGGCTCTTTTGGATGTCTTGAAGCGCGCAAACAAGCTCGGGAAGACAGGTATCAAGGACCTCGTGACTGGCAAGGGGGATGAGCTCTGGCGGCGATCTGACCACTATCCCTTCCATCAACTCGGCATCCCCTCCCTGTTTTTCTTTGAAGGGCTGCCCATCTCTCGTAACCCTGACTACCACACATGGCGTGACCGCGTCGAGCTGGTGGATCCCAAGAAGATTGAGAACACCAGCAAACTGGTCCACCAGACAGCATGGTTACTGGCGAACGACGAATCCCGCCCGCCGTCCCCCTCTTCGCGGCGCTGATCTTTGGCGTTGGCTTGGCCCTCTGGCCAAGCTCCTCTGGAGGTGTAGATGAGGTTCAGGCTTCCAGGGCGCCCCGTCTGGAGACTTCAGGGGTTCAGCCTCGCCGGAACACGCTCAGCGCTTCACTGAGTAACAAAGTTCAGGGCGCCATTCGTGCCGCTAAGGCTGCTGCCGTTGAGCTGGGGCAAGAACCGAGCGACTCTAAGGTCAGCGTCATGGTCAAGGAGCTCGGCGTGGAAGGGGCGCTCGTAGACCTCGACGCCAACCGTAGCATGCGGCCAGCTTCGAACATGAAGCTCGCTACGACTGCTGCCGCCTTGGCCCTGCTCGGTGGGCAGGCGGACTTTGAAACGACGTTCTGCTCGAGCGCGGTAATCAAAGACGATGTTCTCGGTGGAGACCTCGTGGTTAGAGCTGGCGGCGACCCGCTCTATAGGCATGAGCTCAATGGCGCTGTCGCCCCCCTGCTAGAACCTGTAGTGGATGAGTTGCTCTCTGTAGGTGTCGGCCGCATCGATGGGGATTTAGTGCTAGACCTAGGGAGCTTCTCTGAGGCACAGCCTGCACCCGGTTGGCCGTCACCAAGCCAGCACTGGAAGGACTATTGCGCGCTCTCAAGCGGCTTTTCGGCGAACGCAGGCTGCGTCTCTGTCTCCGTGACGCCTACCGCTATATCGCAACCCGCGACCGTCACGGTCTTCCCTCGCGGCCATGGGGCCTCGCTCGAGCTCGAAGTGGAGACGGTCGGTAAGGGTGAGCAGCTCGATCTCCGGGTCGTGGTCAGGCCAGACTTGATCAAGGTCTGGGGAGAGATCCCAATAGATGTCCGAGAGTACTCCGGACGTTACGCCCATCCCGATCCAGTCGGGCTCTTCGCGTCGACCCTTCGACACGCTCTCCATACGGGAGGGGTGGAGCTCGGCGGCGCTGTGCGATTGGAGCGAGGCGCTCTAGGGGAGCGCCTCCTAGCGAGTTTGCGTACGCCGGTGATGAGCGTACTTGCCCCAATCAATCGTGACTCCAACAACTCAGTTGCAGATCATCTCTTCCTCAAACTGGGTGCAGACGCATCAGGCGCGGGCGACCGCGAAGGCGCGGCATTTGCCGCCTCGGCCTTCTTTGAGTCGCTCGGCGTCTCAGCTGAGGGGTATGCTCAGGTTGATGGCTCCGGATTGAGTAAGAACAATCGCATCACCCCCCGGCAGCTCGTCTCATTGCTAGACGCTGCGGTCGGGCGTCCCGGAGCCTCGGCTGATGCCTTCATGGAGTCCTTGGCCCTAGCAGGACAGACCGGGACTCTCGATGGTCGCATGCGGGGTGGCCCCGCAGACAGCATGGTGCGCGCCAAGACAGGCTTCATTAACGGCACCTCAGCGCTCTCCGGCATAGCGATGACGCATGGCCATCGGTTCCTCGTCTTCAGCATCCTCGTTGAGTACAAGCCTCGCGCGGGTTTGAATCGATCTGTATGGAAGCCGATGCAAGACCGCATCTGTGAGGCGATCGTTCGTGGCGCTTGACCTACAGTCAGCGCTCGCTACGGCGCAAGTCGCAGCTGAGGAGGCGGGTGAACTCTTGCTGGATGGATTTCGCAGCCTCACAGAGGACGCCGTTCGCTCCAAAGGGGTCGAGCGAGATTTGGTCACTGACTTGGACGTGGCTAGCGAACGGCTTCTGGTTTCGAAGATCCGAGCGATCTTCCCTGAGCATGCGATCGAGGGCGAGGAGGAGGTCCTCGATCCCCTTGAACTGAAGGGATATCGATGGATCCTCGACCCCCTAGACGGGACCATTAACTTTGTCCACGGGCTGCCCGCCTTCGCTGTGAGCGTTGCTCTCTATAAGGATGATGAGCCTCTCGTCGGTGTCATCCATGCTCCACTTTTGGGTGAGACCTTCACCGCTATCTCTGGGCAGGGTGCGCGGGGGCCAGCTGGAACCCTTAAGGTGAGCCAGAAAGACCGGCTGGGTGAGGCCCTCTTAGCTACGGGCTTCCCCTATGGTCGTAATGAGCTTGAGCACGACAACCTCGCTAACTTTGGGCGCTTCTTCTATGACGTGCGCGGGATGCGGCGGATGGGGTCTGCTGCTGTGGACCTCGCCTATCTCGCAGCAGGACGCTTTGATGGTTTCTGGGAGCTTCATCTCGGGCCTCATGATGTTGCAGCTGGCGCTCTGCTCGTTCGGGAGGCAGGGGGCTTAGTCACAGACGGCAGCGGGGGTGATGACTGGCTGCGTGGCGGGAGCATCGCCGCGGCTGGCCCAAAGCTTCATCCGGAGCTGCTGGCACGGATCGAGCATTGATTCTGGCCCCACACGGGAGCCCCGAACGGTCCTCATCTTGATACCATGAGGGGGCACCCGTCCTGTCTACAGGAAGGGAGACTCTAAATGGGCGCTCTGTCTGCGCTCATGCACACTGAGAATGCCTGCCCCGCTCGATCACATTCGCGTCCGCAAAGCTAGCCAGAACAACCTGGCGGATGTGGATTTGGATATCCCGAGGAACATGCTCGTCGGGATCACTGGCGTCTCAGGCTCCGGCAAGTCCTCCCTGGCCTTCGATACCCTCTTTAGAGAGGGGCAGCGCAGATTCCTAGAGACCTTGTCTGCTTACGCCAGGCAGTTCTTGGGGAGGATGGAGAAGCCCGAGGTCGAGTCTATTGAGGGGCTCTCTCCTGCTATCGCTGTCGATCAGCGGACTATCTCTCGTGGTGCTCGCTCCACAGTGGGGACTCTGACGGAGATCTTTGATCACATGCGCGTCCTTTACGCGCGAGCGGGTCGCGCGTACTGCCCTGAGTGCCAACGGCCCGTCTCCTCTCGCACCAGGGAGGAGATCGTCCAGCAGGTGCTCAGCGCTAAGGCGGGTCAGGCAGTGACAATCCTCGCCCCAGTCGTGAGGGGTCGGAAGGGGCACCACAGGGCGACCCTCGAGGACCTGACACGGCGGGGCTTTGTCCGCGCTCGCATCGATGGCGAAGTTGTTCGGCTTGAGGAGGTCGCCGAGCTCGCGCGCTACAAGGTTCACCACATAGAGGTCGTCGTTGATCGCTTGAAGCCGGACCCTTCGAAGCCCGGCAGGATTCGGGAAGCTGTTGAGCAGGCTCTAGAGATCGGAGAGGGGGAGCTCATGGTCTTGAGTGACGAAGGCGTTCAAGACCACTCCACGGAGCGGAGCTGCTCGGGGTGTGGCCGAGACTTACCTCCCCTGGAGCCGAGGCTCTTTTCTTTCAACTCACCTCAGGGCTCTTGCGGAGTGTGTGGCGGGCTAGGGACAGTCCGTCGGGCATCTGAGGAAGGCGTCGTTCGAGATCCCTCTGTCTCCATCAGGGAGGGCTGCCTCGCGGTTACGCGGGCCAAGGGAGGCGCGCTCCTGTTCCCCCGGGTGAGCTTTGATGTGCTTGAACAGGTCGCTGAATGGGGAGGCTTCGACCTCGACACACCCTGGTTTCAGCTGACACCTGAGGCGCAACGAGTGATTTTGTATGGAGCAGGAGAAGAGCGCTTTGATGACCACTCCTCTTGGGAAGGCCGCATATCTAAGGGCAAGGTCACCTATAGGCGTCGCTTTAAGGGCGTTATCCCTGCGCTACTGCACGGCCAGGATCATGGTCCGCATCAGCGACTCGCTAGGAAGTTCCTCACCGAGGAGGTCTGTCTCTCATGTGATGGGACCCGGCTGAGGCCAGAGGCCCTCGCGGTCAAGCTTGGCGGTGTAGGCATCCTTGACCTCTTGAAACGACCCGTCGGGGAGCTGGCTCAGGCGCTAGATCTCCTTGAGCTCGACAAGCGGGAGTCGCGCATCGCTCGGGACCTTCTGATTGAGATTCGTCGTCGTCTGCGTTTCTTGATGTCCCTTGGTCTGAGCTACCTGAGCCTAGATCGTGGGGCTGATACGCTATCTGGTGGAGAGGCTCAGCGGATCAGGCTGGCAGCTCAACTCGGCGCAGGCTTGAGCGGTGTCCTTTACGTCCTCGATGAGCCCTCTATCGGGCTCCACCCCCGAGATCAAAAAAAGCTCGTTGAGGCCCTCGAGGAGCTTCGCGACGGCGGAAATACGGTGGTCGTGGTTGAGCACGACGAGGCGACTTTGCGGGCTGCTGACTGGCTGATTGATGTGGGCCCCGGCGCTGGTCAAACCGGCGGTCGCATCTGTGCAGAGGGGCATCCCTCAGACGTTGCAGACGGTGACGGTGAGACTGCCAAGCTGCTTAGGGGTGAGGTGGACATTCCGAAGCCCGAAGAGCCCAGACCTCTCGATCAGGGCTCTCTCACCCTGCGCGGCGCTCGCGGCCGGAACTTGAAGGGAGTGGATATAGCTGTGCCACTCGGCTGCCTGACAGCCGTGACAGGCGTCAGTGGGTCTGGCAAGAGCACCCTAGTCTTGGGCACGCTAGAGCCTGCACTCCAGCGGGCCCTCGGTCAGGACGTCGCGCCACCCCTTGGTCACGACTCGCTAGAAGGCGCCGATCAGATCGAGGCCATTGTCAGAATTGATGCCAAGCCCATTGGCCGAACTCCTAGGTCGAACCCTGCTACGTACACAGGCATCTTCACGCCTATCCGAGATCTCTTTGCGAGCCTGCCCGAGAGCAAGCTCCGTGGCTATGACAAGGGGCGCTTCAGTTTCAACGTTGAAGGTGGTCGCTGTGAGGCCTGTGGTGGGGCTGGAGCTCAGGTCGTTGAGCTTCAGTTCCTCGCGCCTGTGACCGTTCAATGTGAAGAGTGTGGGGGAAAGAGGTTTCAGCGTGAGACTCTAGAGGTGACCTATAGGCGCAAGTCCATCTCCGATGTCTTAGAGATGACCGCCTCCGAAGCTTACGAGTTCTTCAAAGACCACCCTAAGATCGCTGGGCCCTTGTCTTGGATGATCGACGTCGGGCTTGGATATCTCCGACTCGGTCAGCCCTCTACGACCCTGTCTGGCGGCGAGGCCCAGCGGATCAAGCTCGTTACGCAGCTCTCGAAGCGCCGTGGCCCTAAGACTCTGTACTTACTGGACGAGCCCACCACGGGCCTTCATGGCTCTGATGTCTCAAAGCTCGTAGGGGCGCTTCAACGCTTGGTAGACAATGGGCACACAGTGCTCGTTATTGAGCACCACATGGAGCTTGTAGCCGCATGTGACTTTGTGATCGATCTCGGGCCGGAGGGGGGGGTGGCCGGTGGAGAGGTCTTGTTTGCAGGCAGGCCAGATCAGCTGAGGGGAGTGAAAGGCTCTCAGACGGGAGACGCGCTCACCAAGCTGGCACTCGATTCCTCTGTCTCGACTCGCAACACCTCCGGCGCCCGTGGCATAGAGCCTGATCAAATCCAAATTCGAGGTGCGAGGACGCACAACCTTAAGTCTGTTGATGTCGACCTCCCTAAAAACAAGATCACTGTCGTCTCTGGGTTGAGCGGGTCTGGCAAGTCATCCCTGGCGCTAGACACACTCTTTACTGAAGGGCGCAGGCGGTTTGTTGAGTCTCTCTCGACCTACGCTCGGCAATTCCTAGGGAGCAAAGATCGGCCCCCTGTTGAGCGAATCGACGGCTTAGGTCCTACAGTCGCCATCGAAGCTCGTGGCGTGAGGGGGGGTCCTCGCTCCACAGTCGCGACCGCTACAGAGATCCATGATCACATGAGAGTTCTTTGGGCTCGCGCTGGTGAGCCCCGGTGTCCTAAGCACGATGAGCCCCTGCTCCAGCGTGACCCCGGCGCCATCGCGTCTGAGCTTACGAGCGCCTTTGATGGCAGAAAGGGCTGGGTGATGGCGCCCGTTAGGGGCGATGACCCTCTCGCTTCATTACGGAGCCGCCTTGAGAGCTTGGCGAGTGACGGCTTCGTCAGGGCCATGATCGATGGCGTCGAGCGACGCTTGGATGAGGAGCTCCCGAAGCGGGCCCGAGAGGTGGCTGTTGTCATTGATCGGGTTAGCTTTAACAGCAAGAGTCAGACTCGAGTGGCAGACGCAGCCGAGCAGGCGGCGAGGGTATCGGGTGGAGATGTCCTGGCTCAAACTCAGGACGGTGAACGCTTAGAGCTCTCAACTCGTGGCAGCTGCCCCGTGTGCGGCTATCGACTTAAGGTCATCCCCGAGCCTCGGCACTTCTCTTTCAACACTCACGCAGGGGCTTGCGAGACCTGTGACGGGCTCGGTGAGGTTGTGCAGTGCGATCCCGATCTTCTTGTGACTCAGCCCGCTAAGGCTCTAACTGACGGCGCTATCGAGGGGAAGATCGGCAGGTATCTGACGAAGGGGAAGGGCTTTTATGAGCTCCTCCTGAGGGAAGTCTGTCGCTCTCACAAAATTGACATTGATAAGCCATTCGAGAAGCTCACGAAGCGGCAACAGGCGCTCCTCCTCTTTGGCGAAGGCGCTCGAGATTCCTATACAACCCACAAAGAGCGCAGCGGCGCGAGCTTTACGGTAGATGAGGAGTACACCTCAGAGTGGCCTGGCTTGTGCGGTCACGTCGACGCGTGGCACGCCAGCGCTTCTGACCCAGGGTGGATCGAAGTTCTTGAGGCTTCAATGGATAGGAAAAAGTGTAGGTCGTGTAAGGGAGAACGCTTGAAGCCTGAGTGGCGAGGTGTGAACCTCGGCGGAATGCGACTCCCCGAGTGCTTAAGCTTGGACGTTTCCCATGCTTTGTCTTGGGTCAAGGGATTGGAGAGAGGCGCAGGGCCGTTGCGGGCAGTTGAGCCGGTCTTGGATGAGCTCGCTGGCCGCTTAGAGATGCTGGAGCGGGTCGGGCTTGGCTACCTCAGCTTGGACAGGCGGACCTCTACTCTCTCTGGCGGTGAGGCTAGGCGTGTCGCTCTCGCTGCTGGCTTGGGATCTCAGTTGATGGGGGTCTGCTATGTCCTCGATGAGCCCACCGTGGGGCTGCACCCTTCTGATGTCGACAATCTGATGGAGTCTTTGGAGGATCTCAGGGATCGCGGGAACAGTGTCGTCTTGGTCGAGCATGATGAGCGCGTTGTCGCTCGCTCTGACTATGTCGTTGATCTTGGCCCCGGCGCTGGTGAGCTTGGCGGAGAGATCGTTTGCGCTGGGACTCCCAAGCAAGTTAAGGCAAGCCCCTCCTCGCTGACAGGGGCTGCGCTTCGAGGAGAGCTGGTTGTACCCCCTAGGGCC
This sequence comes from Planctomycetota bacterium, assembly GCA_022446815.1. GTDB lineage: Bacteria > Planctomycetota > UBA1135 > UBA1135 > JAKVCE01. Next base: position 94,977 of record JAKVCD010000040.1, on the reverse strand, counting down.
TCAAGCGCTATTGATGGCCAACTCGCTTTTCAGCTGAAGGGAGCCCGAACCCACAATCTCCATGGTTTAGATCTCCACCTCCATTGGGGTGAGCTCTTAGGCGTGTGCGGGCCGAGTGGCTCCGGAAAGAGCAGCCTCGTGGTGGACACTCTCCTGCCGGCGCTACAGGGCGAGTCCTCGCAAGGGCGCTGGAAGAGGTTTACCGGCCGTGGCGGGGCGGTTGTTTTGATTGACGCGAGCCCGATCGGGACAAGCCCTTCTAGCGTCCCAGCGACCTACTGCGGCGTCATGGATCTGATTCGTGGGCTATACGCTCGCACCACCGATGCTTCCTCCATGGGCTTTGGCCCGGCCCATTTCAGCTTTAACAGTGCTCGTGGTCGATGCCCCGCGTGCGATGGAAACGGAGCCACAAAGGTTGAGCTTCAGTTTCTCCCCGACTTGTGGCTGACGTGTGAAGTGTGTGACGGTAGTCGCTACAGGCCTGAGGTGCTTGAGGTTCGGTGGCGCGGAAAGACCGTCGCGGATGTCTTGAGCATGTGCGTTGATGACGCGCTCGAGTTCTTTATGCATCAACCTCGTATTCGGACCCTGCTTCAGTCTCTCGCCGATGTCGGTCTTGGCTACCTGAGGCTCGGGCAATCCGCCAACACCCTCTCCGGTGGTGAGGCGCAGCGGCTCAAGCTCGCTTCAGAACTCTCTGCAGCCCAGAGAGGGCTCTCACGAGTGATCCTGCTAGATGAGCCCACAACTGGCCTTCACGCTAAAGACGTAGAGCGGCTTATGCTCATCCTCCAAAGACTGGCGGAGGCTGGGCACGCGCTCATCATGATCGAGCATGATCCCTCTGCCCTGAGCGCCTGCGATCGGCTCGTTGAGCTAGGCCCTGCTGGTGGGGACGAAGGTGGTGAGCTTGTCTCTGAAGGTACGCCAGAGCAGCTCTCCAAAATGAAAGGGTCTCCCACCGGGCCATGGCTTGCTGGCAGAAAGTCGAAGCCTGTCGGCGGCGTCGCACGTAAGAAATTGAAGGCTGGGAGGGGCTCGGCATGATGCGTCCCGATAACCCGGTCATCGTTCAGAGCGATCGCACGATCATGCTTCACACCGTCACGTCTGTTATGGACGAGCGCGGAGCGCCGTTGAAGGATGAGGCTGGCAGGCCAGTGACCGAGGAGCACCCTCGTTTCGCAGCCGCGCGTGACGCCTTGGCAGTCTTTGCTGAGCTAGAGAAAAGCCCTGACTACCTCCACACCTACCGGATCACTCCGGTCTCCGTCTGGAACGCAGCGGCCCTTGGGGTCACCTCAGCGGACATACAGGAGACCCTCGAGGAGTTCTCCTGTGTCCCAGTCCCTGCAGGCCTGATCGCGGAGATCGACGGCTGGGTTAGCCGATATGGTGAACTGAAGATTGAGCGGGGTGACGAGGGCTACACGCTTAAGTCCAGAAGGCCGGACGTTATGGAGGATGTCCTTGGATACAAGGATGTCGCTGCGCTCGTTGAAGTTGGCGATGACGGCATTGCAAGAGTTGGAGAGCTTGATCGAGGGACCCTTAAGCAAGTGCTTATCAAGCTCGGCTACCCGGTTGATGATCAGGGCGGTTATCTGACCGGTGACGCGCTCGAGGTCTCCATGCGTGACGAGACAGTCGGTGGGAAGAGCTTTGAGCTGAGACCGTATCAGCAAGAGGCTGCTGACGCCTTTTATGCTGGAGGGACCGTGGCGGGTGGCAATGGTGTTGTCGTCCTTCCGTGCGGCGCGGGAAAGACGGTTACGGCTATGGCTGTCATGAGCCTAATTCAGGAGAAGACTCTCATCCTCACGACGAACACCGTTGCCGTTCGCCAGTGGCGGCAAGAGCTCTTAGACAAGACCCACCTGACTGATGACCAGGTGGGGGAGTACACGGGGCAAGAGAAGGTCATTCGACCCGTCACCATTACGACGTATCAGATGCTGACTTGGCGACGCAGCAAGGAAGGGGAGTTTGAGCACTTCGGCGTTTTTACGAACGAGAACTGGGGCCTCGTTGTCTACGACGAGGTTCATCTTCTGCCCGCCCCAATCTTTAGGGTTACTGCCGACCTTCAAGCTCGCCGCAGACTCGGCCTGACCGCCACGCTCGTTCGTGAGGACGAGAAAGAGGATGAGGTCTTCTGTCTGATCGGACCGAAGCGCTACGACGTTCCCTGGAAGGTGCTGGAGGGTCAGGGCTTCATCGCTCACGCGCAATGTGTCGAGGTGCGTGTCAGGCTTGCCGATGAGGTTCGGGAGACCTACCTCAGCGCTGACGCCCGGGGCAAGTTCCGCGTCTCTTCTGAGAACCCAGGCAAGGACGAGGTTATTCAGCACCTGTTGAGGCAGCACAGCGGCGACCGCGTCCTGATCATTGGTCAGTACATCGATCAATTGAAGCGCCTCTCGAAAGAGCTCGCGGCTCCTCTCATCACCGGCAAGACTCCCAATCCTGAGCGAGAGGAGCTCTATTCTGCATTTAGGACTGGGGAGGTGCAGACTCTCATCGTTAGCAAGGTCGGCAATTTTGCGATCGACCTCCCAGACGCCAATGTGGCCATTCAAGTCTCTGGCACATTTGGCTCTAGGCAGGAGGAGGCTCAGCGTATGGGGCGGATCTTGCGTCCTAAGTCAGATGGCTCGATGGCCTACTTCTACTCAGTGGTCACACTAGGGAGTAGAGACCAGGAGTTCTCCGAGAAGCGGCAGCTCTTCCTCACTGAGCAGGGCTACAGCTACGAGATTATTGAGGCCCAGCACCTAGACCTTCGAGTGGCCTCTAAGGGGGGGCTCGAGTGAGCAGGTCAAAGGCCCCTAAGCGCGGCGCTGCTTGGTCAGCTGCCGATGTCGTGGCGGAGTTTCCTGTCCGTGACCTCAAGGAGCTATTCAGGTTTTGGGCTGGCCAGCGCGCCGCCAAGACTCCTGCTGACGACGAAGAGCTCAAGGCTGCCGTTATGGGTTTTATCAATGACCCTGAGGTCTTAGGGCGGCGCATCACCAGCTTGAGCTCCAAGCTGAAAGCGATCTTTGAGCGGCACTTCGGCGCTGATGACCACCGCCAGCGTTTCGTTGATCTGGCTGAGGCGCCTGAGCTCAACTACATGTCGAACTATGACATCGAGGCCGCCATCACCACCTTAGAGCGGCATGCCTTGCTCCACAGGGTCGGCGCCCGGGCCGACAAGGCTTTCGCGGTGCCAGTCGACATCGCTGAAGCCCTAACGAGCCAGCGCCGCAGTGAGAAGCACGGCGTCTTTGAGACTCTAACTCTGAAGGGCGCTCTGGACCGAATGTATGCCCCGCCCAACAGAGATGGTGGTGGGAGTCCGGCGCAGGCCAGGATGCTCTACAAGGTGTACTCAAAGGAGTCTGCTGCGGTCGCAAGGGTTGAGCGGCTCCCGGACGGCCTGCGTGGGCTTGTTGAGAAATCAATCCTCCAGTTTGGTGGCATCCTCCCGCGTGGCCTGTTTGAGCGGATGGAGACAAACCTCCCGCATTGGAACAGGAGAAGGTGGGCGAAGATCCTTGAGGAGTCGCTCGTGGGCACCGTCGAGCGGATAGATCTCACTCCGTATGGTATCGCTCACTCTGATGAGGCCCTCATCGTCTTCACTGAGGTGACCTTGGCCTGGCTGAAGCGTGTCGCTGTCCCTAGCGATCCCGATAAGCCTGCTGAAGAGGTGAGCTTGGGGGTCGACCTCGCTTCAAACATCTCGCGTTTCCTCAACTTTTTGTTGGAGAACGACGTGCGGTTCACCGTGAAGGGGGAGATCTTCAAGACTACAGAGAAGCGCATCCTCGCTGAGCTGATTCCTAACCCAGGCAAAGAGCTCCAGCGCTCTGAGGTCTTGGACTTTATCTTTGCCTTCTGTCGTGCTCACCGGCTCGTTGAGGCGACCGGCAAGCGAACCTTTCATGTGACGCAAGCTGGCGTTGAGTGGGAGGGACTAGGCCTCAGTTCCAAGTTAAGTCAACTCCTAGACTTCGCCTGCGAAGAGCGCCCCCCCTCGGGGGATTACTTCCACCAGGCGCGAATGCGCCGGATCTTCCTCCGGCTTATGAAGCGGGTAGAAGCTGGGACGTGGTACGACATCATGTACCTGCCGTTCTTAAGCCGGAACACGTACCTAGCTTCGTTAGATGATCTGGCAGTCGAGGACTACTTCTCTGCAAGCGGAAGCCTAGGCGGGGCTGAGCCCTTCGCCGACATGCAACGCCTGGCTTGGAATTTGGTCAGGTGGGTTCGTACGCGCTTGTTCTTGCTGGGGCTTATAGACCTCGGCTACGACGCAGCTGGGCATCCTGTGGCGATGAGGCTGACTAAGACCGGTGGTCGGATATTCGGCGCCGAAAGCTCTGATGCCGCGGCGCATGTATCCATGGGCAATTTGATCGTTACGCCAGACTTCGAGGTGGTGCTCTTCCCGAGCGGTGATGACGCTGAGGTCGTTCACGACCTAGACCGCTTTTGTCACCGAGAGGCGTCTGGCGAAGTGATGCACTTCCGGATCGACAGCAAGGGTGTCTATCGCGCGCTTCACGAGGGGATCAGTCTCGATCGGATTCTTGAGACTTTGGAGCGAAATAGCCGTACCCCTGTCCCACAAAACGTCCTGTATTCGATCCGTGATTGGGCGCTGAGCGCTGGCCTCATTTTTCTGGACTCTAGCCGTACTCTTCACATCGAGGACTTAGAGACTCGGCGTCGACTCCTGCAAGATCCTGGTGTTCGGCCGTTTGTCTCTAAGACGGTCAGCGATGGACCTGTGCAATTGAAGAAGGGGCACACCGTCAAGCGTCTTCGATCTCTCTTGCGCGATCTCGACTACCTCGTTGACCTCAAGGTGTGAATGGTGACGCTGCCTCCTAGGGTGCTTCCCATAACTCCTGGACGCGCTCATGAGCTCGGGGCGGAGGATTTAAGGCGTGATCTTCAATGTCTCAGGGAGGCCGGCTGCGATGGCGTCCTGATTCGGGAGCCTGGTTTGCCTGATAGAGAGCTCTATGAGCTAGCGCGCTATGCTCGGGACCTCTTCGGGGATGGCTGGCTTGGCGTGCATGACCGAGCGCATGTGGCGCTAGCTGTCACTGCGGATGCTGTCCATTTAGGGTTCCAGTCAATTGCTCCGCTAGCGGCAAGGAGAATCCTTGGACCTTCGGTTGCGATAGGTCACTCCCAACACGCTCCAGAACTTACTTGTGAGTCTATGGATGCTGATTACCGCTTCATGGGGCCGGTCTTTGCTACCGCCTCTAAGGAAGGGATTCTTGAACCGCTTGGTGAAGAGGCCTTCTTGTCTAGCTCGTTCCTCGAACGAACCTGGGCAGTGGGTGGCATCGACGCTAGCGCGGTCGCTCGCCTGCTCCCGGCGGGGGTTGGCGGGGTCGCCTGCATCGGCAGTGTCTTTACCAGCAACCCAGGGAAGAGTTTCCTCGCTCTCCTCGAGGCCTCCAAGTCATAGGGACGTCGTCTGAATGGATGCGAAGCTCCTCATTCGGCGGGCGCGGGTGATCACGATCTCACTGGCAGCCGCAGGTGCACTTTACCTCGGTGCACGGTTTGACCTTTTGACCCTGCCTGTAGAGGGGTGCTCACCTGTCGCAAGCGTCAGGCCCGGAGTGAGGCTGCTCGTTGACCGGTGGGTCTCGTCGGCCGTCCCCGGCGACATCGTTTTTGTTTCTGATGGCGTGGGTGCCGTTCACTTAGCGATCCTTGGCGTTGACGAGGGTGAGGGGGGCTGGGTGGTCCGAGGTGACGTACTAGATTGCCCCCTTCGGATCCCTGATGGCTCTCGAGCGGTCACATCAGATCAATTGCTTGGGCGAGTTATCTTGAACATGGGCTTGTGATGAACTCGCTGCATCTGCTGGTACCATCCTCCCGTGTCATGGAGTGAGGACAAGCTGCACAAGTGGCTCGCACAGCAGGGTGCGTCCCCGCTTTTGCGTGGGAGCAAGGGCCATGACGCTAGCGTGCTCAAGAGGCCATTGGGGCGAGAGGTTCTCTGTGCAGATCAGGTCATTCTCGGGGTCCATTGTGAGCTGAATGCGCCTCCGCGCTCCGTTGGCCGTAAGGCGGCTGCGAGGGCGCTCTCTGACATCGCCGCTACCGCAGCAAAGCCCCGCGCGCTCCTCCTCGCAGTGCGCGCGCCGGCGTCCTGCAGTGAGCGAACGATCCGAGAGTGGATTCGTGGCGTGCAAGAGGAGGCCAGAAAAGCTGGAGCATGGCTTTGCGGGGGCGATCTCGCCTGCGCTGACGGCCCCGCGGCTCTCTGTGTGACGGCGGTCGGCGATTTCTCCTCATCTGGGAAACCTCCTGGTCGTGATAGGGCCCGCCCGGGTGATTACCTCGTACTCACTGGTCCTGTCGGAGGTAGCAGACTAGGTCGCCATATGAGGATACAACCTCGTATCGAGGCAGGTCATCGGCTGCATCGGGTCCATGGGGCCAAGGCCATGATGGATGTGAGCGACGGCTTAGCTTGGGACCTCTTCAGGCTCTGTCGTGCAAGTTGCGTTCGTGGAATCCTCGAGCGAGTCCCACTTCACAGGGATGCGCTTCGGGCGGCCCGCACAAGTGGGACATCGGCTATCTCCCACGGAATGCATGACGGCGAAGATCATGAGCTCCTCGCCACCCTCTCTGAGGAGGGGCTAAGCTCCGCGCAACGTGACACCTCAAGCTGCCTCTCTTCGCTCACCGTGATCGGCAGGGTCACGGAGGGCCGTGGGCTCCTGCTAGGTGAAGACGTTACTGGAGGGAGGCCTCGATCTTGGAGCCCCGATGAGGGAGGATGGCGGCATGGCTGAGGAGTTGACAAGAATCACCACGAGCGATGTGGAATCTATGGAGCTCGCCCAACGGATCGGCGGATTGATTGATACCTCGCTGGTGATTGCGCTGTATGGGGATATGGGCAGTGGTAAAACGACCTTTGTGCGAGGGCTCGCCCGCGGCTTAGGAGTGAGTGGAGTGGTAAACAGCCCCACTTATGTCTTGATGCAGAGGTATGAGGGTCGGCTAACGCTGGACCACTACGACGCTTGGATGGAGGGCCGAGAGCGAGAGATCTTGGCAGATGGCGCGCACGAACTTCTTGGCGATGGAGGCGTGTCTGTCATTGAGTGGGCCGACCGGGTCTCTGATTGGCTCCCCGAGAGCCGCCTGGAGGTTCATTTACGAGTTACAGGCCTAGATCAACGTGAGATTCGCCTTAGTTGGCCTTCTGGGGATCCGTTACCAGAGCCCCTCTACGGCCTGGGGGAGTGGTCCGTATCCAGCGTGAGCTGATCGGGTACTACCCCTTCCTAGTGCACCTGCTAGGCCGACTATGGAAGATTTAAATTTTCACAAAACAGCTGAACCGGACCCACGCCACACCGTTCCTGCTGATGGCCCTGGTTTGGAGCCGCAACCCTCTTGAGAGAGCGCTGGGATGGGAAACGAGACCCCTTGGCCGCTTTGGCCGTAGGGCGCCCAGAGCTCTTTGAGGAGTTTGTGACTACTGAGGTAGGGTCGCTCCTAGGCTTTTTTCGGCGATTAGGCGCTGGGCCGGGGGAGGTAGAAGATCTCGTCCAAGAGACAGTCTTGAAGCTCTTCAGAGGCGCACAGAACTATCAACCCAGCGGACGCTTTGAGGCGTATGCCTTCAGAGCGGCCCGAAACGTTTGGATTGACTCCAGGCGGAGGGCTGCTGTGCGCGAACGCACCACTCCGGAGTCAGAGGAGGCAGTGCTGCCCCTAGTTGAGGATGCGCCTGGTAGGGAGCCTGAGCCCTTTGAGGAGCTGCAACTCGAGGAGCGCTCGAAAGCGCTCTACGCAGCGGTGCGACGCCTAGATGCAATTCATAGGGAGGCCTTCGAACTCGGGGTCATGCAAGGACTCCCATACATCGAGGTGTCCGAGCTTCTCGGCGTTCCCGTTGGCACGATCAAATCTCGTGTCTACAACGCAGTCCAACGTCTTCGTGAAGACCTTCACCGGGAGAGGGGGCTTTGAGAGGTTCCAGCGGATATTGCCCTGAGGACCGGATCGAAGAGCTCCTCAGCTCTACGATCCCTCCCTCCGATGCCTCTGACGTTGAACGGGAGCTGCACATCTTTTTGCATGCTTGCAGGGAGGTTGAGCAAGCTTCTGACCATGGGGACACCGCGCATCTCGTAGAGCGCTCACTCAACAACTCAACACGCCAAGATCTCAGCTGGCGGGGTGATGTGATAGATACCGCCCGCTTCTTAAGGGATCGCCTGCGGGCCTCCGCTGTCTTACGCCTAGCGGCTGCAAGCTTACTCCTTCATATCGCAGCTCTTCCGGTCGTGGCCCTCTATGTGTTGATCGAAGAGCCAGAGGTGCCGCGTTTCAGTGTTGAGGTCGGCGTCCGACCCGCGCCTTTTGAAGCGGCGGCTTCGCCTGAACCTGAAGCCGAGCTTGAGATCAACGAGCCTAGGCTGGTGGACGAGCTCCTTACGCAAAACTCTCTGCGTTGGTCCCGCTACCAGCTAGACGCGTCCCGAGCTCGCTTCGGGAATTCCATCTCAGTCGTTCCAGAGTGGCTCAAGCCTCGCATCAGCGCTTTGCACCTGGCCACCCCTCAGTCGCGGGAGCAAGGGGCGCTCAGCTCTGAGGAGCTTTGGCTCCTTGCTGAGCTTCGCATGGACGTCTTCTTGTCTGATGGAGGCTCGAAGGCTTGGGGTGATGAATGGGCCCCTCTCCTCGACGAGCTTTCGCAGTCTTTGGATCTAGAGGATCAGGCTGGAGCCTGGCTCGTTGCCTCCTCGCTCGCTAGGGCTGAGAGCTACGGCTTAGGCTCAGCAGCTAGTGATGCAGCGCTGCGCCTCGCTCGAGAGCGCCTTCCAAGGGCGGATGCTCGCCGGGCCTTGATTGAGGTGCAGGGCGATTTGAGGGCGGTCCTCCCAATCGACCCTCTCTGGCTTGAAGCTGTGCGAGCCCGGCACCCTGACACTGTGCCTGCCGCATTGCTCGCTGAATTCAGCTCGATCAGCTCTGGCGGTCCCCGTTAGAGCGGCGCAGAACTGTGGCCTCTCAGAGGATTCCGTTCTATGCTTGGCGTATGCGCATTCCTTCTTTGATTCTGGGCATCTGCGCCTTTAGCGGCCTCTCGGCCGCTTGGCCGGCTTTCGCAGCTCAAACTCCTACGGGTCAAGGCGACCCTGCTGTAGACGCCTTGGTTGACGAGGCTTGGACTGATCGTGGCGCTTGGGATGCGGCGATGGATGAGCCTGAGGGGGAGCTGCTCGAGCTCTCATTGGAGGCAGCTAGGGCCATCGGCCTCACCAATGACCTGAGGCTTCAAGCCATGCAGGAGGGGGTAGACGCCGCTCGACATCGTGAGGTCGGGAGCTGGGCCGCTTTTGACTGGGTGTTCAGCGCTTCAGGCAACCTCAGTGACGCTAGGTCCGACGCCTCAAACATCTTTGACGCCGCTAACACCTCGGTAGACACCACGACCCAAGACCTCAGCTTCGGTTTCGAGCGGGCTTTTGCAGCCGGTGGCGCGCTCAGCCTCACGTACAACCACAACAACACCCGAACGAACAGCTTCTTCAACCTGCTTGACACGTCAAATCAAGACGTCCTTGCAGCAGTGTATACAAGACCGCTGCTCAGGGGGTCTGGAGAGGACTACATCACCTCCTTGCAAGGGCTCGCTGGCTTGCAGGTCAATCGAGAGCAGGAGCTCTTCCGCCTCAGACGTCAGGAGCTCTTGGTTCAGGTCGACTTACTCTACTGGGATCTCGTACTGGCAGAGCGACAGATGGCAGTTGCTGGCTCTGCGCTGGACCTCGCACTTCAACAGCTTGATCGAGACCGCCGACGCCGCGACGCCGGGGTTGCAACTGAGGTCGAGGTCATTCAGGACGAAGCCACAGTCGCCCGACGCATCGAGGGCGTGCTCTTGGCAGAGACAACCCTGCGCTCTTCGATGGATGTATTGCGCTCAGCACTTTTCCCTGGGCTCGGAGCAGAGACATGGTCTGTTCAACTCAAGACGGTCACGCCTCTTCCGGACCCGGAATCCGCGCTGCCGAGCATGAGCTGGCAAGAAGAGATCGATCTGGCCGTCTCGCGTCGTGGTGAAGTGCGGGCGGCGCAGTTTGATGTTCAAATCGCAGAGCTGCAGCACGAGCGGGCAATCAACGAGCGCCAGCCCCTGCTCGACCTATTGGTCCAACTCTCTTCGCAGGGTTACGACGCTAGCGTCGCTGACGCTGTCGAGGAGACCCTCACGCTTGAGTATCCGACACTCGCTGCGGGCCTCAGCTTTCAACTACCCATGGGGAATGTGGCGCTTGACCGAGAGGAGCGCGCAGCTCGCTCCCTGCTGAGGGCTGCCCGCCTCAACCTTGACGCGCAGCGCTCGGAGGTCGCCAGGAGTGTCCGCGAGGCGCTCCGTCTGGTGAAGTATCAGGCTGAGGCCTCCCGCGCAGCTTCGAAGACTCGAGAGGCTGCAGAGCGCCTGATGCAGGCAGAGCGCTCTCGCTACGAGCAGGGCCTCTCAACAAACTTTCAAGTCCTCGAGTTCCAGCAGGCGCTCGTTGAAGCCTTCTATGCTGAAGAGGCTGCTATGGCAGGCTATGGCAAAGCTCTCGCTAATCTATCGGGAGCGAGGGGGAATGCAGGGGAGGCCCAGGGGGAGCAGGCCCCGTGACTCTCCTCTCGCGGCCGTTTTTGCTCCTCGCTCTTGCGGCCGCTTGTGGGGGTGAGGAGGAGACGCGTGAAGCGTTTGATTGGCGTGAAGACGATCGCCTCAGGGTGACCCTTCACACCACCGCCCCCCTAGGGCACTTTGACCGCGACACGGGAGACATGCTCCCTGTCATGGTTGAGAAGCTCGCTACGGGGAGGCCTGAGGTTCAGAACCACTACCGTGGCGAGCTCGCCGCTGCAGGAGAGCGCTCCGTCACCTTGATTGATGATCTCATCCAAAGGTACGCGGCTACTCAGAACGGGACCCTGGTGATTGGGAGCTCGCTCGGTGTCTTGGGCCTTAGTGACGCCCCTTCCGCTGTTGTGACGGTCCGGCGAATGTTGGGGCATCCAGCCGAGAGCGTCCGCTCGGCAGCGATCAGGGCGATGGCCAAGCTCGCACAGCCACAGGATTACGAGACCCTCAAGAGCTTGATGCCGCTGGTGAACGGAGAGCTTCGCCGCGCGCTCGTGCAGGCTATGGGGACGGCGGATCCTGAGCGCTTAGCTGGAGATCTCTCGATCTGGATCAAGGATGACGATGAGGTTGGTCTCCTGGTGCTTGCTGCTAGAGCCGTAGCATCGTCTGGCGCGGGAGTGGCGCTCACTCGGGATGTCTTGACGATGAAGGCCTCGGACCATCCCAACCTCGAGCCGTTTTTGGTCGCCGCCCTCGCTGCGGCTGGTGATCCTGAGGCCGAAGCCCTCTTGGAGCTGCTCCTCAAGCATGACTCAGAGCTCGTCAGGACCCGCGCTATGGAGGCCGTGACGATGTCGAAGCAGAGCGGGCTCCTCTTTGACATGGCTGCCGAGGACCCCTCGGAGACTTTGCGTGTCTTAGCGACTGAGGCTGTCCAAGAGTTGGATGACGACAGGTTGCTGCCTACGTTACGAGAAGGGACACGGGACAGCTCTCCAAAGGTCAGGCAAGCCAGCCTTCGAGCTCTTCTCGCCACGGGTGACTCTGCTGCCGTGGGTGTGTTTATGGAGATGTTGGCCAGCGGTCCAAGTGAGCTAGGGCCCGCGCTCCGCGCTGTGCGGGGGCTCTGGGAGCATCAGCCAGGGCTGGAGGAACGGGCCGCTGTGGCTTTGATCACGACTCTAGAGGGGATGGCTGACCGCGCTCTGAAGGAGCGCGAGCCTTGGATTCAGGCGCTCGGGCAGGTCCCTTCGCAGGAGGCCGCAGATTGGCTATTGAGCTTAGCGAGAGTGGCTGAGGGCGACAGGCATCACCTCTCGGCTCACCGATGGCTCTGCTTGCAGGTCTCGAATTGCGGCTCGATCGGTCAAGACAGGCTGATCGCAGCTTGGCGCTCAGAGGCAGACCCGGAGCGTAGGCTGGATTACCTCTGGGCAGCGTCGATGTCTCGTGGATCGGAGACGGTGGACTTCCTCGTTGAAGTCGCCTTGGACGACGCTTGCCCAGATTATGAGCGCCTCTTCTCCGCTGAGTGTCTCACCAGGCTTGGGGCAACCTTAGTCGTCGCCCCGGTCCTCAAGCGGGCGTGCATCAGGATCACAGACCCGCTCGTTAGGCCTGCCTTTGAAGAGCTCCTTTGGCGCTGGTACGGCTAGTGGGGTCGCTCTGCTAGCTGCCATCCGGGCTCATGCCCCGTTGGGCGTGAGGACAACGGCCCGCTCCAAAGCGCCGCTGGGTTGGCATGGACTCGAAGGGTCCCGTCAGGGTCCATGAGGTAGGCCGCGGCACCTGTGTCCCCATGGGAGACAGGCCATGCGCGCACCATATCACCGAGGCCAGAGGCTGACGCGACCTCAAACAGGTAACCGTGCCTCTGAATCAGGCCGTGTTCTTCGTGAAGCCTTACGTCCCTGAGGCGCTCCTCTAGGCCAACCGCCAACTCTTGAGGGGTGGACGCCGCAGAGGTTGTCGTGACAGCCTGATAGAGGGCTCGAACTGCCGACTGGGCGTCCCGTTGGTTGTCTTGGACGGCGAGCCGGTGAACGCGGGGGACGCTCACCAGGAACAGCAAGACTCCAACCGAGGCCAGGCTGAGGTTCTTGGGGCTGAGAAATCCCGTCACGACTGGGGCCTCCAGATGAGGGGGCGGGATCCAGCGAGCTGTGCTGTGCTAGGCTTCGCCTCTGTGATGGAGACTCCCAAGCTAACCGATCTTCCCGAGGGGTTGCTGTACGCCGTGCGGGCTGTGGCGGAGCGGCTCTCTAGAGCAGGGCATCGATCCTGGCTGGTCGGAGGTGCTGTGCGAGACCTGGCCATGGGCCGGGTCCCAGGAGACGCTGACATGGCGACTGACGCTACGCCGGACGAGGTTGAGGAGTGCTTCCCATCTACGGTGCCGTTGGGGAAGCGATTCGGAACGGTGCTGGTCAATGTTGGCGGGCAGGGAGTGGAGGTTACAACGCTGAGAGCTGAGGACGGTTACTCCGACGGTCGACATCCAGACCAGGTTGTATTTGGAACTTCGGTACTGGTGGATGCTTCCCGCCGAGATTTCACGGTAAACGCGATGTACCTAGACGCGATCTCTGGTGAGTTCCTAGATCCGGTACGGGGCATGGACAGCTTGGTCGCTGGTCAGCTGTCTGCAGTGGGAGACGCGGCTAAAAGATTTCAGGAAGACGGGCTTCGAATCCTCAGGCTCGCGCGATTCTCAGCCTGCCTCCGTCTTACCCCCTGTGAGGCTACTCTGATCGGTTCAAGATCATCACTCGGCTCGCTGGGTGGCGTTAGCAGTGAGCGGATCTTGGCGGAGTTATCGCGCGCCTTTGATTCGGGGGTTGGTCTAGAGATGGTCCGGTTCTTGTGCGAGCTCCGCGCAGTGAGCGCGCTCTTCCCGTCGGCTGGAGATGATGTGGAACGAGATCTTTTGCGGATCTGCGGCCACCTCGATGGCCTTGAGAGCCTCGCGTTATGCCTGTGCTTGGTGTGCGACCCCGCTCCGCTAGAGGGCGAGCGGGCGGGCAGGGTTCAATCATTCGAGGATTCCCTCCAAGGCCTGAAGCCTTCGAGGGAGCTCAGGGCTTCAGCTCGCGCCATCTTCAAGCTGGCTGCCGCTCTCGAGGAGAGCATCGCTAGCACTCCTCGACGCGGGCAGCTCCTGCTATGGATGCGAGAGGATGCCTGGGAAGGCGCTTTACAGCTCGTCTTAGCTTCTAGGCTTGCGAATGAGTGGGATGTGTCCACCATCGCGGACTGGCAGGCCATCAGGGCCTCTCGCAAGGAGCACGAGATTCACACCAAGGCCCTCCTCGAGCCCTCAGACCTCGCCACTGTCGGCGTCCCGCGGGGGCCTCGATGGGGGGCGCTCATGCATGAGTGTCTCCTGCTCCAGCTCGACGGCGAAATTGTGGGACGGGAGCAGGCCCTAGAGTGGCTCTCTGGGCAATCGCGACTCTAGGTCGGAGGGATAGCCTTCCTGAGTGCATGGGCCAGCGGGTATCCCGTCAGGATGAGGGCAGCTGGGATCCAGGCTGACTCCGACCCCGTCGAGAGCGTAGCCGAGGCAGTGAAGAGCAGGAGGAGCCTCAGGGAGAGCCCGACGGAGCCCTGAACTCTCTCAGCGGTCCACGGTTCCAGCGGCCACGCGCGCCTTGTCAGCGCCACGGCTGCCCCTAGGGAGAGGAGCGTCGCTGCGAGGCGTGGGGCGAGGGATGCTTCGCCGCTGATGTTCACGCTCGTGGCAAGGAAGATCGCGGCGCAGCCCATGAGGTAAAAGCTGGGAGCCTGCTTGAGCTCGCTCGAGTCTAAGGTCTCCAGCCGTGCGAGGCGTGAGAGAGTGAAGACGTAGAGCCCGTACCCCAAGGCGATGACTGAGGTCGTCTCTATCAAGGGAGTCGCGAAGAGAACTGCCGGGGCCGAGATGTGCATCGCTCTGCAGGCACCGAGGCTGATGGGGCCGCTCCACGGTCCACGCAACCAGATGTTGTAGCCAACAGCCAAGGTCGCGATCCCCAGCATCCAAACGCCCAAGGCGGGGTTCAGGAAGAAAGCGCAAGAGACTCCGGCCAGGATCATCCCGCATGCAGCTGTGAGAGCCGCTCGGGAAGTGATCTCTGCGCTCGGGAGCGGCCTGTGAGGCCTGTCTCTCGCGTCCTCTTTTTGGTCTGCCCAGTCGTTCAGGGCCATCGACCCGTGATAAATGCCCAAGGTAGAGCAGAACAGGAGGGGCTCTAGCTCAAGCTCTCCCGTCGCAGCTGCCGCGAGCGCGGAGCCAGCCAAAATGTCTGCCAACGCGGTAGGACACAGGGAGAGCCTGAAGAGCTGCCCCCAGGCCAGCGCCGCGTTGTTCGCGGGTCTCATCCGCCGACAGCCCTCGAGATGTCGTTATAGAAGATGTAGACGAAGATGAAGCCGATCAGGACTAGCCCAGCGAGCTGGCTGTAGCCCATGACCTTGTCTGAGACTGGCGAGCCCTTGATCTTCTCAATGAGCAGGAAGAACAGGTGTCCGCCATCCAGCAGGGGGATGGGCAGTACGTTCAAGAAGGCCAAGTTCATGCTGAGGATGCACAGGAAGAAGAAGAACTTGGTGATCGACACCGATGCGAATGAATGCGCGATCACGCCGATTGCGATGGGGCCGCCTACATTTTTTCCCGGGACCTGGTCGGTGACGATGCCACGCAAGGTAAGCCATGAGTCCTTCAGGAATTTGACGCAAGCTCCTACCCCAAGCCGCACAGCTCCTATGGGGCTCTTCTCGCTAAAGACATACTCAGCGCGCTGAACTCCGATGCCATAGAAAAGAGGTGTGAGCGGCTTAGCCTCAACGCTGAGCTCGACCTCTTGGACTGCGTCGGCCGTTGCTCGGGCGACGGTCAAGACCGAGGGGGCGCCCTTGTCTGTGTTGGCTCGCAACGCCTTTAGGAGTGTTTCTTGTGTGTCAATGGCTACGTCGCCAACCATCAAGACCTCATCCCCGTCTAAGAGGCCTGCGTCTGCAGCCGCGGATCGCGCGACGACTTGCACCCGACGCTCTGAGGGCCCAGCGCCTAGTGCGACATCAGAGGCGTCGAGGTTGGCGCCTGAGAGTTCAAGCTCTTGACCATCTCGAATCGCCATGATTGTTGAGGTCGAAGTACCAGCCGTAAGCGCGCTGGAGAGAGAGTCTGCGGAGTAGATCGGGATGCCGTTGACCTCTGAGAGACGATCTCCAACTGCGATTCCGGCCGCGCTCCAGGCTGTTCCTCTGAGGGCAGTCACCTCATCTGTGACGCTGATCACTCCAATGAGTGCAGGGCCTTCGGTCTCGGACTCGATGGGGGAGACGGAGACCGTGTAGGGACTTCCTGTCTCCGCAGACTCCAATGTGGCAGTCACTGTGGCGCCCGTCTCAGAGGCATTAAGGAAAGCATCCACTATGGACTCCCCCTCCTCTGCGCCCTCGACTGAGATCCACTTGTCGCCAGTCTTGATTCCGGCGAGGTCAGCGGGAGAGCCCTCTTCAATGAAGACCTTCCGGTCCGGGTCGATCGCGGGTGGGAAGCCGAGCTCGTAGAGGCCCCGCGAGGCAGAGCGCTGCGGAGTGAGGCTGATGGTCTCTGTGGCGTCAGCGCCCGGGCGCTGAATCAGGAGCTCACAGCGGTCTGGGTCTCCAAGCGCGACCTCGTTGAGGATCTCGGGGAAGGTGATAACTCGCTGCCCGTTGACCTCCAAAATTCGAGTGCCCTCCTCAAGGCCAGCATGCCACGCAGGGCCTCCTGGCGTAGGGGCGCCGATGAGGGGCTGGGTGAAGGGCACCCCAACCCAGTAAAGGATCGGGAAGATGACCAAGCCGAAGATCACGTTCATGATCACGCCGCCAGAGAAGATCAAGAACCGCTGCCCCACAGACTTGGAGTTGAGGTCGTCGGGGGAGGGGCCGCGCTCTTCGTTGCCCGGATCTTCACCGGCCATTTTGACGTATCCGCCGAGCGGGATCGCAGCGACTTGGTACACGGTGTCGCCTCTCTTCCAGCTAAAGACGGTAGGCCCGAAGCCAAGGCTGAAGACGTCCACGCGGACGCCGCACCATCTCGCGGCGAGGAAGTGACCAGCCTCGTGAACAAAGATGACGAGGCCGATCCCAAGCAGGACTTGGGCGATCCTCCAGATTTCGATGAAGTCCATGGTGTGAGTCAGCAGGCGGTCGTAGCGCGGACCAATTCCGCCGCCATGGCTCTCGCCTGCGTGTCTGAGTGAGTCAGTTCTTGAATGGAGGTGTGCATCCCCGGGCGCGCGTCGAGGGTGGCGCTGTTCACCCGAGCAATATCTGTAAATCTAAGCTCGCCGGCGAGGAAGGAGGCGACCGCAACTTCATCGGCAGCATTGAGGACGCAGCCTGCATCTTGGCCCTCTTCCACGCAGCGGTATCCCAGCGCTAGGGCAGGAAAGCGGTCCATGTCAGGAGCTTCGAAGGTGAGCCGAGCAAACGAGCTCATGTCGAAGCCTCGCAGGTATGAAGCCTCGCTGCGGTCAGGGTGAGAGAGCGCGTGAAGGATGGGCACGCGCATGTCGGGCGGCCCGAGCTGCGCCTTCACTGAGCCATCTACGAACTCAACCATGGAGTGCACGATGGACTGGGGATGAACAACCACCTCGATTCGATCTGCTTCGAGGTTGAAGAGATGGTGGAGCTCGATGACCTCTAGAGCTTTGTTCATCAGTGTGGCGGAGCCCACCGTGATCCTGGGGCCCATGTCCCAGTTCGGATGCTTGAGCGCTGCCGAAGGGGTGATGGCGTCCATCTCCTCACGTGGTGTCTCCCTGAAGGGGCCGCCGCTGGCGGTTAAGAGCACCTTGCGGACACGCCCCAAATCTTCCCCGCGGAGGCACTCAGCGACCGCAGAATGCTCAGAGTCAACAGGCAGGATCTTTGCGCCTGTCGAGGCAGCGAGCTCCATGAGGAGGTGCCCCGCGATGACCAGTGATTCCTTGTTGGCGAGGGCGAGGGAGAGCCCACGCGAAAGCACGGCCTCAGAGATGGGGAGACCCGCTGCGCCAACCATCCCGTTTACTGCGAGCTCATAGGGGCCCTCTTCAGCTAGGCGCCGTGAGGCGTCCTCACCTACGAAGAGTTGGATTGAAGGCGGGAGCGCTGCCTTCAAGTGCTCTCCAGCTTCCTCATCAGCGATCGCAACAAAGCTGGGCTTGAACTCTAAGGCTTGGGCTAGGAGGGCCTCCCAGGAGGACCCAGCGCTGAGCCCAGCGACCTGGAAGACGCCGGATGATCGGCGAATGACGTCCAGGGTCTGAGTGCCTATGGAGCCTGTCGAGCCGAGGAGGATGATGCTTCGCATGGGGCCTGGCGCAATAGAGCGCCATATCGCCCATGAGTGTAGGACCCAGGACGTCAGGTAGGTAGCGTAAGGGCTCTCCCAAGGATCAGATCCGCCATGCCCGCAGAGAAGTTCAGGTTTTGTCCTCGTTGCGCCGCCAAGCTCAAGCCCCGTCTCATTGGGGGCAACGAGCTCATGGCCTGCGACTCCTGTGGCTATGTGCAATACCTCAACCCCGTCGGCGCTGCAGCTGGGCTCGTCTTGAGGGGGGAGGAGGTCTTGCTCGTTCAGCGGGGCATCGAGCCATTTAAGGGTGCCTGGGCCATCCCTGCGGGCTACCAAGACCCTGGGGAGTCTCCCGCGGAGGCCGCTGAGCGTGAGATCCTGGAAGAGACTGGCCTCGAGGTTCGCGCTGGCGCCCTGCTTGATCTGCTCTGGGTGCCAGATGATCCCCGAAAACCAGCCAATGTAGCGCTCTTCGCATGCACGCTAACGGGCGGGAACCTGCAGGCAGCGGATGACGCTATGAGCGCTCAGTGGTTCTCCCTCGCCGAGCTCCCCGCCGACATAGCCTTCGACAACAAGGCGCAAGTCTTCGACCGCCTGGTCGCTGGCGGCGACCTCCGCCGACGCTTAGATGCGCTCAGTGGGAACTCTCCCTCAGGCTTTGTAGATTGAACGCCCCATAGGAGAAGACGACATGACGAGCACAGACCCCCTGACGTATAAGGCCGCAGGCGTAGACATCGCCGCGCAAGATGAAGCCCTGGAGAGAGCGCGAGGCTCAATCCGCTCCACCTTCACCGATGGAGTCCTGGGAGATGTTGGCAGCTTTGGGGGGCTCTTTGATATGGAGCGCGCCGGTGCTAGCGGTGAAGTGCTCGTCGCGAGCGCAGACGGAGTCGGGACGAAGCTTGAGGTGGCCAAGCGGGCAGGTGTTTACGACAGCGTCGGACGAGACCTAGTCCAGCACTGCATCAACGACATCCTCGTTCAGGGAGCCCGGCCCCTATTCTTTATGGACTACGTAGGGATGGGTCGCCTCGAGCCTGAGGTGGTTTCAGGGCTTATTGCGGGCTGCGCTGATGCCTGCAAAGACCACGGCGTCGCTCTGCTCGGAGGGGAGACTGCTGAGATGCCTGGCCTCTACGCGGACGGCGACTTTGATCTTGCGGGCTTTATCGTCGGGTCCGTGAAGCGTGAACAGCTCCTAGATGGTTCAAAGGTTGAGCCTGGTCAGGCTCTGCTCGGGCTTCAAAGCTCTGGTCTTCACACGAACGGCTACTCACTCGCTCGCAAGGTCATGTTCGAGAGGCTCGGCTACAGCGTGGATGACCGTCCCGATGAGCTCGGTGGCGTCAGCGTTGGAGACGCCCTGCTGGCGCCCCATCGGTGCTACCTGAATCAGCTTTGGCCTCTCATCGAGGCTCAAAAGGTGACCTCGCTCGGGCACATCACTGGCGGGGGATTGGTGGACAACCTCCCGCGGGTCCTCGGCGGCCACGACGCCACCATCGACAAGAGCTCCTGGGTCGTTCCTGCCCTCTTCCGCTTGCTATGCGACGCAGGCTCCGTCCCCGAAAACGATGCTTATCAGGCCTTCAACATGGGCATTGGAATCGTCTTGTCGGTCCCGGTAGAGCACGTGGGCTCGGTGAGGTTGCATCTCGAGGGGTTAGGCGAGGAGGTCTACGAGCTGGGAGAGGTGACTCCTTCTTCGAGCGGCTCTGGCCAGGTTCGCTGGGCTTGATTGTCAGCCTGCTCCTCGCGGCCGTCTTCAACGTTCCGCCCGGCTCCCTGCTGGCAAGCGACTGGGCTGTGACATGGGCGCTGTGCCAGGACCTCGTGAGCGCGCCGAAGGAGCTGCGCGCCGAGGCTGCTGATTTCCTCTCAGGAGTGCTTAACGATAGCAGCTCTGGAGTGCGGGCCGAGGTCGTGGCCCACCACCTCAAGTCGTATCGCGACGCGGCGCCAGTGCCAGTGGTCTGTCCTCAACTTCCCGCTCTCTCGCCCGGTGGCGCTTGGGCCTTCTCTATTGCCCTGGAGCCTGGGGAGTCGCTTGACGACGCATTGAAGCTCGCTCTATCCGAAGCCCTGCAAGTCCCGCTTCCAGTTCAGGCAGAGGCTCATTTGCTCCAGCGGGGATACGAGCGCTTTAGGACTCACTCAGACGCGGCTGACGCCCTACGCTCCTCAGCCCTCGCCCGCTCGCTGCATGAGCTCGCTCAGGCGCCTTGGAGTTCGATGAATCTAGCGATCTCGAGCACTCGCGCCGGCGATTACGAGTCAGGCGCAGAGACCTTAGAGAGGCTCCTCAGTGCGGAGCTCAGCCCGGCTGATCGTGAGACTTTGAGCTCCCGATTGAGCCTGGTCTACCTAGGGGAGAGCGGCCTCTTAGGCGCCAGGCGCCATCTGGGCGCAGGCCTTACAATGGCATCCGGTGACTCCCGAATCGTCTTGGGGCTATGGTTCCTGGAGCGCGGTCACCTAGCCCGTGCCAGGGCGCTCTTCCGGGCCGCGCTAGCAGCCGATTCAAAGCAAGCCTGGGCTGGGAGGGGATGGGGCCTTAGCATGATGCCCAGAGCCAACTCGCCAACTCACTAGCCAACGCTATCTCCCATGCGAAATCTCCCCATCACTCTGATCGCTCTCACAGCAGCGGCCTTCGCTCCGATCACCATGCAGCAGGAGGCGCTGCTCAAGGAGTCCGATCACAAGAAGATTGGCAAAGAGATCGCAGACTGTATCGAGGCCTTCCAGGAGGGTAAGGGGCGCCTCAAGGCGGAGGAGAAGCTCAGCGAGTCCATCGCTAAGTGGTCTAAGAAGAAGCCCTTCAAGGACAAGGATCCGCTGTTCGCCAACGCAGACTTGGGGATGAGCCTGTGGTACGCGCACGAGTACGACAAGAAGAAGGTCACCAAGGGAAAGGTGGATTCTGTCACCGTTCCTACAGGCCCTCCCTTTGACTATGAGATTGAGTACTGCGTCTGGGCGCCTTCTAAGTACAAGGCCAAAGACGGCCCATACCCGTTGATCCTTTGCATCCCGGATGCAGGCCAGCGACCCTTCGATCACCTCACGGAGGATTGGGTCTTAGGTGGCCTGCGCGACCAAGTCATCCTCGCCGCCATCCCTATGCCAGAGGACGTCGACGCTTGGGACCAAGTTGGCGGCGCTGGCACTCAAGGCGGCCTCGCTAACATGTTCACAGTCTTGAAGGAGATGACTCGTAATTACGCAGTCGACTTCGACAAGGTCTTCGTAGCTGGTAAGGGTGCCGGCGTCGCGGCCGCCTTGGAGCTCTCTCAGTTCTTCCCAGACCGCTTCGCCGGTGTCATTGGGCGCACCGGTGACGCTGGCGACACGAGTCACGACAACTACCGGAACCTCCCTGTCTACTTCGCTGGAGGTGGGCAGAAAGCCACGGCCTTCGCTGACGCTATGAAAGATGCCGGCTTTGCTGAGGCTGTCGTGAATCCTGATGGGAAGGAAGAGGACATCCTCGCCTGGGTGATGGCGACTGATCGTGACGCGACCCCTACAGAGGTGGTCTTGACCCCCAAGCTTCCGTTTCCGAACAAGGCTTACTGGCTTGAGGTGCCCAAGACCGAAGAGATCGAAGGGCGGACGATTCGTGCTGTTGTGGACCGCGCTACGAATGAGATCACGATCACTGCTAAGCATGTGTCCTCTGTGACGATCTACCTCAACGACGAGCTCGTAGATATGGATCTGCCCGTCACTGTGATCTGCAACGGCGCCAAGAATGAAGATGTCATCCCCCGGAACTTCTCCACCATGATGCGCCTGATCTATTCCGCTAGGAACGATGCTGGTCGCATCTACACCGCTACGCGGCAGTACGACGTCCCTAAGCTTGAGGGCGAAGAAGACTAAGGTTGAGCCCGGGCGGGGTCCCAGCTCAGCTGGCCCCCTCGCAGCTGCGGCCCTTGCTGGCCTCGGCACGATGGCGATTGAGCTCTCCGCCGTCCGCCTTATCGCCCCGTGGTTCGGGACCAGCCAGGCGGTTTGGACTAGCGCTATCGGCGCCGTGCTCGTTGCGCTCACGTGTGGTTACCTAGTCGGTGCCCGTTGGGCCCGATCCCCACGACCTGAGCGGGTGCTGAGCGCATGCCTTTGGTGCTCAGGCGCCTGGGCTGTAGCGCTCCCATCCTTCGCTCCTTGGCTGGCGTCCGCCCTAGTACCAGGCGACGCGAGCTTAGAGCAGATCGCGCAAGCGCTCCCGCTCACGAGCCTGGCTTGCTCACTGTGCCTCTTCTTCCCGCCTGCCGCCCTCCTTGCCACTGCTGGGCCTCTGGTCGTCGAGGTCGTCTCTAGGCGGGCCTCAGCCTCTGCGGGGGAGGCCGGGGGTCAGGTGCTGGCTTGCTCCACGCTGGGGAGCATCGTCGGCACCTTCGGGACGACATACATCTCCATCCCCGTCTTCGGTGTTAGGGGCGCGCTCCTGCTCGCTGCTGCCTTCATCTGTCTGGGCGCCCTGCTCGCCTCGAGGGCCGGCCGTCAGCATGTAGCCGCCGTCCTTGTCCTCGGATGCAGCATCACGGCTTCCAAAGCCAGCGACTCTTCCCTCGACCTCATCGCCTCTGCTGAGTCCCCTTATCAGCAGGTCAGGGTGGTGCAGCGCGCCGACGGTTGGCGTTCGCTTGAGGTGAACGAGCAGCGAGGTTCCTTCCAGTCCGTATGGTCGCCGACCGTTGGCCTCTTGGGGCCTGGCTACTACTACGACCTGTTTGCGCTAGCTCCTGCTTGGGCTGCCCCACGCGATCAGTGGCGGACCCTCATCTTGGGCCAGGGGGCTGGGACAGCTGTCAGAGTCCTTGAGGGGACGCTCTCGGAAGGTGTTCAGTTTAAGACGTGTGGTGTCGAGCTGGACCCGATGGTCATCGAGCTCGCCCGAGAGCATATGGGCCTGGCTGTGGATCGCTCTGACAGAAGGTCCCTCGGTGGCTGGGACGCTAGGTTGGCGCTGAAGGCCCTCACTGCCGCAGGCGAGCGATGGGATCATGTCATCGTGGATGCGTACGCTAACCAGGTTGAGATCCCTTCCCACCTGGTCACCGACAACTTTTTTTATGCGGTCAGCGAGGCCCTGGATGGAGAGGGCTGGCTCCAGGTGAACGTCGGTGGGGGTGGAGTGGGTGACCCGCTCGTTTTGGCCATCGGGGCGACGATGGCGGATGTTTTTGGTCGACCGACGTTGGCCCTTGAGGTCCCCTTCTCTCGCAATGTGATCCTCACACAGCGGCCTGAGGGCACAATCCCTGACCCCACCCAAGATGATTTCTGCGCTCTTTCAGCGGAGCTAAACCTCCTCGCGAGGCGAGTCTCCTTGCCCGGCACCTGGGCTTGGATCGACCATGAGGATGGCGAAGTTCTGCGTGACCAGAAGGCGCCGCTTGAATCGCTCCAACGCCAGTCTCTCAAACTCATGGGGGCGGAGGGTTGAGCTGGGTCCTCCTCTTTCTGCTCACCGTGCAGCAGGACCCAGTGACCGGCAGCCCCATGTCGATGAAAGTGGGGCAGCTGGTCAAGGGTGGCATGTATGCCGAAGCCCTCGATGTCTCCAGAGGCGACCAGGGGGCCGATGGGCTCGCCTTGGAGGTCTGGGTTCGGCATCACGCTGGGGATCTCACAGGTGCGCTAGAGTTGGCTGAGAGAACTCTGGCAGAAGATCCAAATCATGCCGGGATGCTTGAGCAAGCTTCCTACTTGTCTGCGTCCTTGTTTCGAGGGGCAGACGCTTTGCGCTATGCAGACAGGCTCTCAGCGCAGGGGCACCCACGCGCGCCTGAGCTCAAGGCGGATGCACAGGGCCTGCTTGTCCGAGAAGCTGAGGTTCGCGGTGGCCGCCAGCTCGCGCTCTTCATCGTCGCTGGTTTCGCGCTGCTCTCAGCCGGGCTGCTCCGCTGGGCAGTCGGGCAGGCACGGGATTAGCCTGAAGTAAGCAGCGTGATGACCAAAACAGCGGGGTCGCCCTGCCTCGCGGCGGGGCGACCCCGTTTTTGATTCGCGTCCGCTAGTCCTAGAGGATGTCGAGGATGCCGGTACCTTCAGGGCTCGTGAGTGACGTCGTGTTCGCTCGGTAGTTGATGTCGACCGAGATCTTGGAGTTCCAGGGGAGATCCTCCTTGTCGGCGACGATCCCGAGGGCGACCGCTGCGAAGGCGCGAGCCTTATCGGTGAGGTCGTCACTCTTGAGCATCTCAACCAAGGGGTCGACCGAGCGGGTGTCGCCGATGAAGCCAAGCGCAGAGGCGATGGCGGCTTGAGTGGCGAGACTGCGGCCCTCATTGCGAAGCATGTCGATCAACTGTGGGACAACCTGCTTGTCGCCAAGAAGTCCGAGCGACGTCGCAGCGGACTTCAGCAGTGCTGCGCGGTACTTGGACTTGGCGACGATCTCTTGGATCGGCTCGATCGCGTCGTTGGCGTTCATGAGACCGAGCCCGATGGTCATGTGACCCCTCGCCTCGTCGTCGGTGAACTTGTCCAGCTTCTCAATGAGGACTGACTTGGACTCTTGGTCCTTGCAGATCCCAACGGCGATGGCGTACGCGCCTGCGTCAGCCGGGCTCCCTTCCTTTTTGAATGCTGTGCGGAGCGCTGAGAGAACATCCGAAGACATCGGCTGACCGAGGCTGTCGCGCTTCTCTTCCATCACTCCAATCGCGAGCGCGGCCCAGGGCTTCACGCGACTTTTGCCGCGAGAGAGCGTGGTCATGAGGTGCTTTCGAATCTCCTCAAGTCCTTTCTCGGTGTCGCCTTCCGTGGGGTTTCCAGCGAGCTGAGCGATGGCGATCGTGCTGAAGTTCTTGACCTGCAAGTCAGCGTCACCCATCGAGTCGTAGAGCGCTTGACGGATGTCTTGGTCAATCTTGTCATCGTCAAGGTCCCCGATCTGGCCCAAGGCGAGGACTGCGCTTTGGCGCAGCTCCTTTTGTCCCTTCGCGCGCTTTCCTGCGCTCACGAGGATCGCCTCTGCCGCGTCAATGCGGAGCTCTTCGGGCGCACCGATGAGCAGGCGCGCGAGGGCGCGGGGAACGTGGGCTTTGATGAGGTAGTGTTTTTTCGTGCTCTCGAAGTAGTTGATCAAGTAGCGGATCTGGTCCTCGCGTGAGCGGGCAGGGTCCGTCCCGATGACATAGGGTTCTTCGCCCTTCTCGAGCTCGGACTCAGGCTTCACCGGGATCTGCATGGGCTCAATCGGAACGAGCCCGAGAGAGATCAAAGCAGCGACGCGGATGTCCCTTGTAGGGTGATCCTCGCGATCCTCTAGGATGCCGTGAATAGTTGTAACTAAGCGCTTGCGGACCTCGGGGTCCTCTGTGCGGTTGCCAATCAGGCCTAGGCCGAAGGTCGCGAATGCGCGAGTTCGGTAGTTGATCCCGGCCTCGTCGCCAGTGACGCGCCGCCCTTCGGGAGCATCGGTCGCGAGCTGTTCGAGGAGGTCGATTGAGGCGGGGTTAGCCAGGATCCCCAGCGCGACGGCCGCGGTCTCTCTTACCTCTTGGACGGCGTCATTCAGGCGTCCTCGGATGAGCGCTTCGAACTCAGAGTCACCCTCTTCGTCCGTTGCGTCACCGATCTTGGCGAGGGCGATGAGGCAGGCAGTGACGATGTCGTTGTTCGTCTCTCCATCCATCGCTTCCTTTAGGGCAGGGACGATCTGCTGGCGAATGGTCTCTTCGGAGGGCTTGAGGCTGTCCTTGGAGTGCGTCTTCTGGCCGTGGCCGAGGAAGAAGTCGTCCGAGCCGGTCAAACTTCCAGCGTCGTGAATCTTGGACTTGAGGTTCAGGTAGGGGTCCCGGTTGAAGCCCCACCAGAACTGCCACACTGTCAGGTCAGGCCCGGTGTCTGTGCCGCCGCCGGTGGTAGGGGCCTTGGGCGCTGCGGGAGCAGCCCCAGGGGCTGCAGGGCCTGCAGGTCCAGGAGTGTTCGGTCCACCGGGGCCAGGCGCCGCGGGTCCAGCGGGTCCAGGCGTGGCCGGTCCGCCTCCTCCGCCGCCACCGCCGCCGCCGGGCGGGACTGTGTCGCCAGGTCCGCGGTACGTGCCGCCGTGCGCGCTTGAGGTGTCCTCGAGGGCGATCAGGCCGCCGAGGGTGAGTGCGGCGAGTAAGAAGAGCTTCTTCATAGTGATTCAGGTGAGGTAAGGACCGGGAGCTTGGCCAGGAGGCCTGACGCCTTAGAGCAACGTTCGTGCCGGGCGCGTCCCCCTATTTTTCATAGGGTCATAGTACGCATTTAGGGCCGCTCTTGGCACTCAATCCGCTCCTGTGGCTCATGCTCGCGTTTCGATTCCGTAGCACAGGTGTCCCCAAGATGGTGCGGGACGAGATTTGCTGTGCTTGATTAGGGCCCTTCGAACAGCACACTACCTCCATGGCAGCTCCTGTTCACATGGACAGCGCCGACCTCTCTGCGTGGATGAAGGCGGAGGGGGTGGCCTCTCTGAGCGGCTTCGTCTCCCGCCGGGGCCGCTTAGAGCGTCTCGGAGAGTGGGGGACTGCTGTCGGGGAGCCACCGCTTGGATGCCAATCCAGCCCCCATCTCCCCCTCGTTCTGAGCAGGGTTGAGTGCATGCGCCTCGCTGAACTCAAAGCGGCTGGACAACAGAGCGCCGAGTGGATCCCTCTTGGGGGAGGGGTCGCAGTCTGGCTCACATCTTTTGAGAGCGGCTTTCGCCTCAACCAAGCAGGTGTCCTTTTCTTGCGGCTCCTGCTCAGCGAAGGGCGTCCCGCAGGGTCCGAGGCTGTGGCTACATCGCGCGCTAACACCGCGGCTCATGACATCAGGAACCAATTGAGCCTCGCTCTCCTCAGGCTTGAGCGACTCGAGGGTTGCTCGGATGAATCACTGCGCTCACTCCGCGGCGCGCACAGGGCCGGCAGGTCGATGTGTAACTCGTTCTTGGAATGCGGTCGGGCGTACGATGAGTTCGCGTTACGCCCTTTGCTTGAAGAGGAGATCCGGTCGGCGATTGCAAGTGCTGCTGGATCAGGGCTTCGAGTTGCGCTCAAGTGCTCTTCGGACTTCGTCGCCTATGCTGATGAGGCAGCGCTAAGGAGGTTCACACAGAATGCACTGCTGAATGCGCTCTCTGTATCTCCTCTCACTGCTGGGCCGCGCGTGGAGGTTGCTCCGGTGGCGAACGGGAGGTTTCGACTCAGCGTTACTGACGCTGGCCCTGGCATGAGCGCCAGAGGCGTAGAGCGGGCTTACAAATCAGGTGCGTCTGGCATTGGCAGCACCGGCTTCGGGACAGACAGCATGTCTCAGGCCGCGTCTGACCTCGGGTCGAAGCTAAGGGTGAGCACTGGCCAAGGTTCAGGCACGGGCGTCTCGATCGTCCTCCAAAGTGCTCGGGATGGTAAGCCTGTGGCCGTCGTCTTGGACCGAGATCCTCTGCGTAGATCGGCTGCCCTTCAACGGCTTCGCGAGGAGGGCTGGTGGTGCACGGCCCCCGCCAGCGTAGAGGCTGCGATTGGAGCCATGGAACGCCTAGGCGCTACTCAGGTCCTGGTCGCGCGCGGTAGCTCCGGCAGCTCGACTGCTGAGCTGATTGAGGCCTCTGGCGACCTGGACATTCCTTGCAGGGAATACTCTTCTCTGGCTGAGCTCTAATCGACCCTAGGCTTCGTCGCCTGCGATCGAGGCGCGCAGATAATCTCTGTTCATCTGGGCGATAGTCATCACCGAGATCTCCTTAGGGCACGCTGCTTCGCACTCGCGTTCGTTCGTACAGTTTCCAAAGCCCTGTGAGTCCATCTCTTGGACCATGGAGAGCGCTCGGGCTCGACGCTCGGGCTGACCTTGGGGAAGAGAACCAAGGTGGGTCACCTTCGCAGCCGTAAAGAGCATCGCCGCCGCGTTGGGGCAAGCTGCGACACAGCCGCCGCAGCCGATGCAGGCCGCTGCGTCCATGGCCTGGTCTGCATCCTCCTTGGGTACGAGGATTGCGTTCCCGTCAGGCGCGCTGCCTGTCCGCGAAGTGATGAATCCACCGGCAGTGATGATCGCGTCAAAGGCCGATCGATCCACCGCTAGGTCTTTGACGACCGGGAACGCTTTGGCCCTGAAGGGTTCAATCACGATCTTGGCGCCGTCTTTGAAGCTCCGCATGTGGAGCTGGCAAGTGGTGGTCCCCTTGATCGGGCCATGGACTTCACCGTTGATCACCATGCTGCACATGCCGCAGATGCCTTCCCGGCAATCGTGATCAAAGGCCACAGGCTCTCCGCCATCGAGGACGATCTGCCGGTTTAGCTGGTCGATCATCTCAAGGAAGGACATGTCTTCAGACACACCTCCCACGGTGTAGATCTCAAAGTTCCCGTCCGCCTCAGCGCTCGGTTGTCTCCAGATTTGAAGGGTCAGCTTCATAGTTGGCCTACTTGTAGCTCCGGGTGCTGGGCTTGACGTATTCGAAGGTGAGGTCTTCCTTGTTCAGGCTCGCCTCTTTATCCACGCCTTGGTGTTCCCAGGCGGCGGCGTAGGAGAAGTCCTCATCGTTTCGAGCGGCCTCACCGTCCTCTGTTTGGTGCTCTTCACGGAAGTGTCCGCCGCAGGATTCTTCACGATTGAGAGCGTCCTGAGCCATGAGCTCTCCAAACTCCATGAAGTCTGCGACGCGTCCGGCTTTCTCAAGCGAGGGGTTTAGATGAGAGTTCTCGCCAGGGACTCGGACCTCGGACCAGAACTCCTCACGGAGAGCGCGTATCTGGGAGATCGCGTCTCTCAGGCCGGCTCCGCTTCGACTCATACCTACCATGTCCCACATGATCTGACCGAGGTCGCGGTGGAGCCCTTCAACTGTGCGCCCGCCCTGAATCGAGAGGAGCTTGTTCGAGCGGGCCTTAGCGTGCGCCTCTGCCTCCTCGAAGGCAGGGTGGTCGATGCTCACACGCTTGACATTGCCCGAGGCTAAATGCGCTGTGATGGTCGCAGGGGCGACGAAGTATCCGTCAGAGAGGCCCTGCATGAGCGCGCTAGCGCCCAGGCGGTTAGCGCCGTGATCTGAGAAGTTCGCCTCTCCGAGGGCGAAGAGTCCGGGCACTGTGGTCTGC
Organism: Planctomycetota bacterium; assembly: GCA_022446815.1. Taxonomy (GTDB): domain Bacteria; phylum Planctomycetota; class UBA1135; order UBA1135; genus JAKVCE01. Next base: position 65,933 of record JAKVCD010000040.1, on the reverse strand, counting down.
AGGTTGTAGTCCACCCAGAGGCCGCCCATGGTGTAGTGAACGGCTGGGAAGATACGCATCGGTGTGCGATAGGGGTCCTCGCCCGTGATCATCTGATACATCTGGAAGAGGTTCCCGTAGCGCTGCCTGATGGCGTCCTCTCCGTCTCGCTTGATCGCATCAGCGAAATCTAGGTAGACAGCGAGGCCGGTGTTTCCGATGCCGCGCCCTTCGTCGCACTCGAGCTTCGAAGCGCGACTCGCGACGTCTCTGGGCACCAGATTGCCGAAGCTCGGATAGCGCCGCTCGAGGTAGTAGTCCCGCTCTGATTCGGGGATGTCAGCCGGGGCGCGGGTGTCACCAGCTTTGGCTGGGACCCAGACCCTCCCGTCATTTCGGAGGCTCTCGCTCATCAAGGTGAGCTTGGATTGATGGTCACCCGACACGGGGATGCAGGTTGGGTGGATCTGCGTGAAGCAAGGGTTGGCGAAGTACGCGCCCTTCTTATGGCAGCGCCAGGCAGCGGTCACGTTGGACGCTTGAGCGTTCGTTGAGAGGAAGAAGACGTTTCCGTAGCCGCCGGTGCAGAGGAGGACAGCGTCGGCTGCATGGCGTTCGTATTCGCCAGTGATCAGGTTCCGGACCACGACCCCTGACGCGACGCCGTCCACGGTCACGAGCTCAACCATCTCTCGCCTGGGCAAGAGCTCTACCTTTCCAGCGGAGACCTGACGCATCAGCGCTGAGTAGGCGCCGATGAGGAGCTGCTGTCCTGTCTGGCCGCGGGCATAGAACGTTCGACTGACTTGGGCTCCGCCAAAGGAACGGTTGGCTAGGTACCCGCCATACTCTCTCGCAAAGGGGACTCCCTGCGCAGCGCATTGATCAATGATCTGCCCAGAGACTTGCGCGAGCCTGTAGACGTTGGACTCCCTCGCTCTGAAATCGCCGCCCTTTACCGTGTCATAGAAGAGCCGGTAGGTGCTGTCTCCGTCGTTCTGGTAGTTCTTGGAGGCGTTGATCCCGCCCTGGGCAGCGATGCTATGCGCGCGCCTGGGGCTGTCTTGGATACAGAATGAAGTGACTTCGTAGCCCATCTCCGCAAGTGTCGCGGCTGCGGATCCGCCAGCCAGCCCTGTGCCGACGACGATCACCTTGAACTTTCGGCGATTGGCCGGGTTGATCAAGTTCAGGTCAAAGCGGTGATTAGTCCAGCGGTCCTCGATCGGTCCAGTGGGGGAGTGAGAGTTGAGCTGACTGTTGAATGCGCTCATCAGGCGGCCCCTCCAGAGAAGTAGATGTAGATCGGAAAGGCTAAGAAGCCAAGGGCGATGACGACTGCCAAGCCTCGGCCAGCCGTCTGGAGAATGGAGTCGTACTTAGGGTGGTTGAGTCCAAGGGTGTGGAACGCGCTGGCGATAGCGTGGCTCAGGTGAAGGCCAAGAGCCGCTACTCCGACGCCATACGTGAGCGCACCTCGTCCGGAGCTAAGCTTGGCTTGAACAGCGCCTGCCATGTCGTCATGGGCCTTGGGGTCCAGGCGGAAGTCCAGGATGTGGATAATCAGGAAGATCAGCACTATGAGGCCTGTGATCATCATGCTCCTAGACGCGGTCGTGCGACCTCCGTGAGCTGCCTTCGCGTGGTACGGGACTTCGCGCGCAGCACGGTTCTCCATCGAAACGCGAACTCCTAGAGCGATGTGCGCGAGGAAGAGCGTGGCAAGGATGAGCTCAGCGATAGGCAGCAGAGGATTCGATGACAACGCCTCGGCGTAAGCGTTGAAGATGGAGCCATCGTCATCTGCGAAGTACAGCAGATTGCCAGCGAGGTGCGTGACCAGAAAGCCGACCAGCAGCAGTCCGCTAACGGCCATCCAGGCTTTCTTGCCGATCGAGGCGGAGAGCGCTTGCTTCAGGTGTCCTAACATTTTGGGGATCAGAGACGCGTCGAATGGAATACCCAGTGTCCTTATAGGCTAGGTGTCGAGAACATAAACTAAGGAGTGTCGGACGAGTTGCGGTAAGCGCAATCCTTGCTCAATTGTTGCTGACCGGTGGCTTTGGACCCTTGGGGCCTCCGCCTGGGAAGCCCGGAAAGCCTGGTGGTGGTCCGCCGCCGGGGCCACCATCCAGGCTTCGCTTCACTTCAAAGAAGGCTTCGCCTAGGTGGTATGCCAGCCAAATGAAATAGCAGTCGATGTTGTCGACGGGGTCATCCACCTGAAAGGCGGCCTTACAAGTGAGATCGCAGGGTCGATCCGCATCCATGAAACACTGCTTAGGCATAGCTCGGGTCCTCTCAAGAGATCCTATCAGGTCTCCGTGGGACCCATAGGCCCACTATGGCCTATGGTGCGACCTAAAGAGTGTGCAGCAGAAGATACATTATCGGACATAGCATAGGCTTAGAGGGTGGCCTAGGCCCTCTCAACCTAGGGTGCGATGCATGAACTTGATTTGCCGCGAAAGGACTGCCCGCCTATGGCCGATGGCTTAGGTGAGCCCATCAGGACACTAGACAACATGAAGCTTCTCAATATCTCAGCGCTTGCTCTCTTTGCTTCTTGCGCGACTGTAGACACGTCGACGCCCGCAGGTCCCACTCCGACCTCCGCAAAGACTCAGTGGGTCTACAACGCGGATCTCAAGGTGAGCCATCCCCCCTTTCGGGAGGTTCATTGCAATTGGAAGGACCGGCTCGATCAGCCTTATGTCTTCTTGGAGAATGTCGGCCCATACGCTGACACTGGAGCGCTGATCCCTGAGGTTCACCGGCTATTAGCGCAGCAAGGTATCCAGCCTGCTGGCCCCCCCTTTGGGCTCTTCTACGATGACCCGAGCAGCGTAGAGTCAGGAAAGTTGCGCTCGAGGGCCTGCGTCCCGGTGGGCTCTTGGACCCAGCCAGCCCTACCCCTAAGAAAGGACACCCTGCCTTCGCGGACGGTCGCTTATGCGCTCGCCTCAGGGCCATACCCTGGTGTCCCCTCCTCGTATGCTGGCATATTCGGATACATGTCCAAGATGAACTGGGCGATCGCTGGCCCGATCCGCGAGATCTATATGATCCCTCCGTCCGAGGTTGACGGCTACGAGCAGCTCATCTGTGAGGTGCAGGTCCCCGTTACTCGACGTTAAGCATTATTGCGCTGCGCTGAGCTCTGGCGGATAAACCCAGATCGGCTCTGCTCTAGCAGCGCTAAGGTTTGCGCGAACAAAATCTCCTGGCTCTAGGTCAGCTAAGACCTCTTCACTAGCCACGAGCTCATATCGTCCGCCGCTGCTAGAGACAGCTTCCCAGAGGCCAGCTGCGCTCTCCACCTGCAACCAAGCTCCACCCTTGGCCTGAGGTTTCAAGTACTCGTTGACCGCGCAAACCCTCTCTCCCGAGACGCCCAAAGACGCAAAGGCATCTAAGACTGCCTCGTCTTCTAGGTGCCCATGATGCTCTACGCACCAAGTGGTGAATTCGATGACGGCTTGAACTCGCTCGCTGGCTTGTCCAGGCGTGAGGCCTTCTTGCTCCATCAGGCTAGTGCAAGCGAACAAGAGCAGGCGCCTCGGCGTGAGGTCTTCAATCATCTCGACGTGCCTAAGCTCATTCCGAATGAGCTCAATAACTGCACCGTGCTCCGCGCCCTTCAGATCGTTGGTGCGCCCAAGATCCCAGAGATACTCCTCAATGAGGCCATCCAAGAGGCCATGAGGTGTATGGGAGTCTGTGGAGGACTCCTGGTCGGCAGGGTCAGAGTCCAGCCCAAGTCGTTCACTGAGACGAGCTATGGCGCTCTCTGCGTCTAAGCCTGAGGCGCGATCCTCGTCGAAAGCCTTGAGGGCCTCCTCAGGAGTCATGCTCCCTTCATCCGACTCGGCTTGCTCCGATCTTGTCTTGCCGCCGCTTTGCAGGTGAATCCAGCAAGCGAGGACTTTCTTCTGCGCGAGGTTTAGGTCGACCTGAGTGTCAAAGGCGAGGTGATCCAGGAGATCTTGAATAGCGGATAAGAAGAACGGGCCGCTATTGTCCTTCGGGACTGGACGCTTAGAGAGCGCGTCAATGAATCCATCCACTTCGTCGGATCCAAGGCCTCCAACCGTTAGGAAGCCCCTGAGGTCGTGAACGGGGTCCGGAGCCTCATCTCCGAGGGCGTCACCCCAGAACATAGCCTCAAGGTCTTCCTGTCTAACCCGAAGCGCCTGATGGCTGCGATTTCGGCGAGCTTGCTCAAGATCGCGATGCACTGCAGCAATGAGGCCACTATCTCTGAAGCAGCCCGCGCCTGGGGAGAGGACGTGGATAGAGTCGCTTGTCGGAAAGATACGGCCAACGATGAGGTCGCCGGGCTGAGGCGGCCCATCCGCGACCCGGACTTCGACTGCGAACTCACCGAAGCCGGCGACATCTTTGAGCCAATAAAGGCCAGGCGCAGCTTCCTCACCCACTTCGAAGATCCCAGCACTGGTGCCTAAGAAGGTTGACTCATACGGAGAGAGTTCAGGGCCAGCGCTCTCTCGCCAAGAAGGCAGCAGGCGCTCCACCAGGAGGCCGCCTTCAAAGTCTCGCTCGAACAGCACCCACTCCAGAAATCGGACCTCTGCAGCCGGCGCAGACCGCGGGTCGCCTGCAAAGCCCGCTTCACCAGGGAAGTATTCCTGGCGCGCGTCCTCGATGTAAGCATCTAGAGAGGGGTCCCCCTGGATCAGCTCTAGGAAAAGGGACATCCCAGCGTCCAGTTCTTTGTGGGTCACGGTCATAATGGGTCTCAAGGCTCCCGATCACTCATCGTAACCGGATCATAACTGTGAGCGCGACTATCGACATTCAATCAATCACAAGCACAGTGGCGCAGCTGCATTGGATCGACCAAGTTGGACTTGGGGTAACGAGTGTCTTTCTCCTCCTAGGGGCATGGCGCGGCCTCTGGTGGCAGGTCGTAAGGCTCCTGGGCCTCGCGGGCGCAGTAGCCATCGCTCGCTGGGTTGGGCCCGTATGGGGCGATGATATCCACACCTGGGGTGATCTCCCCCTGGATGTGGCGCATGGACTCGGCTGGTCGAGCTCCTTTTTGCTCACACTCATAGGCGCCGCTTTCCTCGGCATGCTTGGAGATCGGACCATAGAGGCCATGAAGCTCAGCCTCTTCAACCGCGCCTTGGGTGCCATTGTGGGCGCCGCGACGGGGCTGCTCTTGCACTGCGCCGGTGTGTGGGCCTGCGCCTACTTCGCAGGCGAAGCTTGGCGAGCACAGACGCTCGAGCTCACAAGGACTAGCCAACTGACTGATGACCTCTCTGAGCTGCTCAGGCTGTTTCCTAGTTAACTTTTACTTTGCAACTTTGCCAAAGTGCGCTTGATTTGGTGTACTAACGCTTCACAACTTACTTGTGCGTTCAAGGGGAAGCAGGTGAGATGCCTGCGCGGACCCGCCACTGTAACTCTCTAGGCAATTGAGGCTTGGAGGGGAGCCAGAGCACCTCGAAGCACAAAACACTAGGACCTTGCCCCGTGGACTGGGCGTACGTCTCATCGCTGCTGCGCTGGATGTGCTCATTCTTGGGGGCCATCGACGGGTTTTTATAACTCGATGGGACATCCAGCATGAAACTTCGCATTCTGCTCTCCGGAGCAATCCTCTCGGCCCTCTCACTGAGCGCTTATTCTCAGGGCATCACCGAACCTGGTTATGGGCTCACAGGCTCAATTCTCAACCCGGTGCCTTTCTCCAATTACACCACCCTCGGCGGCGGTACTCGTGCTCATTGGGATGGGAACACGGTCTCCGAGCACGGCCTAGACGGCACCTTCCTGCAAAACTTGCACGTCTTCCCCACCTTCAACTTCACTGGGTGCCTCGCTGCAGACCCCTCAGGGGACTCTTTACTCGTTGGCGAAAGCTCAACTGGTGAGGTCTATCGCGTCGCGATGGACGGGTCTGGTGCGACGCTCCTAGCCACCCTCCCCTTCAATTTCTCCGCAGTCTACGCTGCGCCAGGCGTTGCCTACGTTAGCGCTGCAGTGAATGGGTTTGGCGCGGGTAATGACATCGTTCGAATTGACACTCAGACAGGTGCCACAACGACAGTCGCGCAAGTAGGCGGCCCCTCCGGTCCGGTAATGATGGACGCACAGGGGAACCTCCTCTACGGGACATCCACGGACAGCTTCCCCGCTCCGACGGCCTCCTCTAAGCTCTACAAGTACACCTCAGCCCAGCTCAACTCAGGTGCAATCCTCTCTGATGCAGACGCCGAGGTGCTCAACGCCGCCATGGATCCGATCCAATCCATCGCGGTCGACCCTGTCTTGGGCGACATCGTCATCGCAACCAATGTCTTCGATGCGAGCTTTGCGGTCGTAAAGGACGAGATCCTCATTGTCAGCCCTAGCGGTGATGTAAGAGATGTAGTCTCGATGTCATCTGGTGGCTACCGGTCGGGTGTTGAGCTCATGCAGGTTGCTGGTCCGGGGCACTTCCGGGCCTATCAACCCGAAGGGGTTCAGTTGACCTGGCTACAAGGCGGAGAGATTCACACCCTCGAATCGAAGCGACCTACGTCTTCCGTCATCAGTAACGGAGGTAACTCTTACTCCTTCGTTGTCGAAAATGCTGAGCCTAATGGAGCCATGCTTTTGGCCTTTGGGAACTCTGCACAGCACCAAGGGGTGGAGTCGAGCTATCAGCTCAACTTTGACTTCTTGTACCACTCAGGCCTAGCGCCCGGTCAGACACGCAGGGTCGGTCAGTTCCTCATCCCTTGCGATGCTAATGGGACAGCCTCATTCCCCTTCTGGGACGCCGGAAACTTGCAAGGCACCGTGGTCTTCCAAGGTGTCATTACGGACCAGAGCGGCGCCTTCATCGGCTCTAGCGAATCAGCGTTCCACTGATCGAGCCTGAGCTCAACTCGGGGTGGAGACCCAACCCTCAGGAAGGGTGAATCTCCACCCCGCTTCCGAGCTCTGGAAAGAGAGCTCCGAAACAAGCTCGAGAGCTGCCTCTGCGTGCACTAGCACCTCAGGTGTGGCGGGACAGTCGGCTCCCCAGCCATTGGTGTCGAGCTCTACCTTAAGGGCGTCCCCAGCCTTCATGGATGCGGCCGCTGCCCAGGCGCTTCCGGCGATGGCCCAGGGGAGCTCCCAGCCCATCGCTTCATCTCTAGAAGGTGTCAAGCGAGCTGCGCTCACGAGCTCAACATCTATCCCGCGCTTACGAAGGGCCCGGATCGTCATATTCAACGTGACATCAACGCCCCTAGGGCTACGACGCTCCAGCAGCAGATCAGTCCCTGCCGCCGTAGAGACAATTGCCATGAGGAGGCCCAAGTCTTCGACGGTTGCCGCGGTCTCCCCAAGACCTTGAGCCGAACGCTCAAAGAGCCCGGCGCTTGGATCCTGAGAATGCACGCTGTGCAACATGCCTAGGAACTGAGTGGCGTTGTTGAGCTCATGCAAGAGCATGGGCATCAAGCCAGCGGCCCAGTCGAGCCTAGAGCTCATCATCGTGCTCTGGTCATCACCCATTTGTTTGCCTGCAGAGCGCTGGTACCAAGGAGGGGACTCGAACCCCTACTCCCTTGCGGGAAGTGGATTTTGAATCCACCGCGTCTACCAATTCCGCCACCTTGGCTCCGGCAAGCACAGAGGTTAGAGCTAGTGGCTCACAATGCAAGGGTCGCCCATGACCTGCTCCAGGCCATAAGCGAAATCCGAGGCATGGCACGCATAGCGCAGACTGGCTAGGAGGCCCTCTCTAAAGCTCAAGAGCCCCTGCGACTCATGCCGGATCGTGACGACGTCATCACTCCCCCACAGCTTGTACTCGTGAAAGGCTGTCACGCCCTGCATCCGGAGGGTGATGACTTCATCTAGACGCACGCTGTGCGAATTGCAGAGCCTGGCTGCTGTGCCCGAGGGCGTGTCCAATTTCGCTGGCCGATGAACCTCAGTAATTTGAACCTCTGGCAGAAGGCCCTTAGCGGCAGAGGCAGCCCGCGCCATGGCCAAAAACCCAACGCTAAAGTTAGGGACGACTGCCCCGCCAAGCTCCATCGAGTTCGCGAGTTCACGCAGCGCCTGTAGTTCCTCGAGCGTCACACCTGAGGTCCCGACGACAGGCCGAATCCCCATCTCTAGCAGGCGCTCAGCGTGGATCGCTCCGAGCCCAGCACGGGTCACGTCGAGGCAAGCGACAACTCCCTCAAGTCGGTTCCATGATCCGTCACGCCGGATAGTGGCGGAGAGTTCGAAATCTGGGGACTCCTCAATCCACTCGCAGGCGACGCGACCTAAATTGCCGCGCGCCCCAATCACTCCAACAGGCAGGGGCTCACCCACGAGTCCTCGCAAGCCTGAGCAGTTCAAGGCATAAGGCGTCGTAGGTCATCCCTGAAGCTGCGGCCTCAAGTGGCAGCAGGGATCGCTCTGTCATGCCCGGGATCGTGTTCACCTCAAGAGCAAAGAATTCACCAGAGTCGGAAACGATAAAGTCCACCCGACAGTGCCCATAGCAGTCAGCGCCGACATGAGCCCGAAGGGCCGCCATCCTGAGGCGCTCGTCAACGTCTGGCGCCACATTCTCCGGGGGGCAGACCTCAACCGCGCCTCGCTCTGAGTACTTCTCCTGAACGTCGAACCACTCTGACCCCTGGGGCAGGATCTCCACTGTAGGGAGCGCCCTGAGGTCTGAGCCTTTCACGCCGAGGACTCCAACAGAGACCTCCAGTCCCGCCACCCGAGCCTCGACGAGGGCTCTATCTCCTGAATTCAACACCCTCGCGACAGCAGGCAGGAGCTCGCTGGGATCGCGGACCAAAGCGACGCCCTCTGAAGACCCACCAGTGTTGGGCTTGACGAACCATCCAGCGCCGTCCGGCGACAAGTCGACTAGTTCTTGCAAAAGGGTGCTTGCGTCTGGGCCCTCTGCGGAGAGGGCGCTCACCAGTCGGCCAGGAGGGACCGGCACCCCCTCATCTACGAGCACGCCCCGAGTGGCCCGCTTGTCCATGCAGAGAGCGCTCGAAGCGGGACCGGACCCGGTATATCGGACGCCAGCAGCTTCAAGGACCGCTTGCAGCCTGCCGTCTTCACCTCGCCCACCGTGCAAGGCCAGGAAGCATGTGTGCTCATCTCCAAGCGCCCTGAGAGCGTCAAGCTCAGAGAGGGCGCCATCTGGAGTGAGCCATTCGCCTTCTTCCGTGATGGTCACGGAGTGGACCGCACCTGACCATGCACCCGTGTCAGCCGCTCTCTTGAGAGCCTTAGCGACAGCGGCGCCAGATCGGAGGGAGACCTCTCGTTCCGAAGAGTCACCGCCAGAGACGACCCAGACGATCTCTCGTGCGGGCGGCACGCCCCCCCCATTGATCTTCAGCGAGCTCACATCTCAATGGTAGAGATGTCCCTCCTCTGTTACGAGGGGCGCGATGGGCTGCGAGGCCTGGAACTGCTCGTATGTCTCAGCGACGCTAGGGTCTATTTCGACAGAAACGACGCCGTCCTCTCCTGCGACCGGCAGAGGGAGCCCACATCGCCCAGCCCAGCTCGCGTGGAGTGCGCAAAGAAGGGCCCGCGCAGTGTCAGGCGAGTCTGCTCCTTGACGATTCTTTACCGGGGCGAACTCATGAGCGCGGTCAACCTCCAAAGTCACGCTTCGGTTCGCTAGCCCCAACGCGTCAAACACGAAGGTCTCGAACTTCATGCCGTCCTCCTCGCAGGGAGATCCGGTAGCGTCGACGCTAGCGATCTTCTTCCTTGCGACGTGCCAAGGGAGCTTTAGGCCACCCTCAGTGATCTTTGCGATGAAGTCAACGCTGAGGGCATGGACTGCGATATTCCCAGCGGAGAAGACGAGGTCGCCGTCCTCATCCCGCTTGTTCAGCAGCTCTTCGGGCATGTCTGAATATTCGATGCAGCCTAGGCGTCCGTCCACGTGCCCTAGGACGCCAACCTTCTCCCCTGCAGAGGACTTCCGGACCACCTTGCTAGACATCTCAGCGTCCGCGAGCTTGTGAAGCCCAAGGAAGAGCTCATCGCCAGGGCGCACCAGCGGATTGTCTACCTGGAAATAGGAGAGAGTCTTTACCCCACGAGCGAATGCGTCTTCAAGGCAGCCTGAACTCGCGAGGCCCTCAAGCACGCCTCCATGCCCGTTAGGAGCGAGGGAGAGCTCCCCCTTCCCTCTAAGGAGCACGCGGCCGTCTAGGTCTAGTGCCGGCAGCATCTTCTGGCAAAAGAAGAAGACGTCCTCGCGTTCGAGGCCAAAGTAGCCATTCAACTCGAAGATTCGCTGCGTTTCTTCGTGGTTGGCGGGAGAGGTCATCACATACCAAGGCGCCCGGACCTGATGCAGCCTGTTCAGGCGCAAGATGCGCTTGGCGTGAAAATAAAAGAGGGTGCTTCCGCTCACCGGCCCTACGGGAAAATCTCCCTTGGGGCCGTCGCACCCGAGACGGGAGGCTTGCCCCCCGGCGACGAGCACGAAGCCGACTCTGCCACCTTTGAGTTCGGCTGCGCCAGCCTCTCGAGCAGCACGAATCCGATCTCCGTTAGCACGGACCTCAGAGAGGGTGATGGTCTCAGGCGGAGTAATGTTAGGCGCCTTAGACTCAGCGGCCGGCGAGGCAGCCAGGTTCATAAGGTGGTTGACGAGGTCAAGGTCCAGGCTAGAGACCTCCCTCAATAGGTTGTCCTGGCCGCTCTGATCTAGATCGCTCCAGAAATTGAGCACGTGTCCTTGGCCGCGCTCAGAGAGCCGGGCCTGTAATGCGGCGGTGTCGAGGGTCGTAGTGTTCACGGCACGTATCCATTAGCGCTCATGACATCCCGCAGAGCTTGCGTTGTGGGGATTAAAAGCGCACTGGGTGAGAAGACCCGAGCCACTGCAGCTCGAGTTCGTCCCACTGTAGCCATGATGCCGGATACAGCTAGTGCAATTTCCTATTCCCGCTGAGCCTATAGGGAAGGGCTCTTGAGATGAGCCCTCGGGATCCGTGACGCCAATTCCTGGGTCGCACCGTACACTTCTGCACTAGCTGCAATTGTCGAGCAGTGCCCAACTTAAGCAGCGGCTGAAACCGCTTATGTCAGGGTGCTCCGTTAGTCAGCCTGGCCGATCAGAAGACTGACGTTGTGGCCACCGAAGCCGAGCGAGTTAGAGAGTGCATTCCTGACCACGACCTCCCTAGCTTCGCCCGGGACGTAATCGAGGTCGCAATCCGGGTCGGGCGTCTGGTAATTCCGAGTCGGATGAACCGCCCCGTGATGGACGCTCAGGGCGGTCGCGACGAGCTCCACCGCGGAGGAGGCGCCGAGGCAGTGGCCGATCATTGACTTTGTGCTTGAGACCATAAGAGCGTCAGCGTGCGCGCCAAATGTCTTGCGAATCGCACGAGTCTCAATGGCATCGTTGTAAGGGGTGCTAGTCCCGTGTGCATTGATGTAATCCACAGCATCAACATCAACCCCTCCTTGCTTGAGGGCCAAAGTCATCGCCCTAGAGGGTCCGCCGCCGTCTTCTTGGGGGGCAGTGATATGAAAGGCGTCATCAGTAGAGCCGTAACCCTTCATCTCAGCATAGATCGTGGCGCCGCGTGCTTTTGCGTGCTCATACTCTTCCAGGATCAGGATCCCGCAGCCCTCCCCCATAACGAAGCCATCGCGCTCCTTGTCGAAGGGTCTCGAGGCGAGCTCAGGTGATTCATTGCGGGTTGAGACAGCCTTGGCGGAGCAAAAGCCAGCAAGCGCCAAGGGTGTCGTGGAAGACTCCGCACCGCCGGTGATGACCACATCAGATTCGCCATAGCGGATGCTCTGGAAGGCGACCCCGATGGCATGCCCTGACGACGCGCAGGCGCTAGATGTTGTGAAGACGGTCCCTAGTAAGCCGTGAGCGATGGCAACCTGACCGCTAACGGCGTTAGCCATGATGCGGGGCACAAAGTGCGGGCTGACTCGGCGAGGACCTCGATCCTGGAAGATGCCCTCTTGGTCGAGGATGCCAGTAATGCCACCAATACCCGTCCCTAAGACAGCCCCAAAGCGCTCTCGAGCCTCCTCTGGAAGCTCTCGCACATCTCCTAGGCCAGCGTCGCTGAGCGCCTCCTGAGTCGCAACGAGTGCGAACATCGTAAACGGATCCAGCTTGCGCGCGTCGGAGCCTGAGAAGTACTCAGACTGGTCCCACTTCACAGCGCCTTCGATCTGGGCGGTGTGTCCGCTTGCATCGAATTTAGTGATCGGGGTGATCCCATTCTCACCAGCCAGGAACTTTGGCCAGCACTCTTTTACGTCAAGCCCTAAAGCGTTGACGGTACCTAGTCCGGTGATGACTACGCGACGCATGACTGATCCTCTTAGCTAGCAGCGCCAGCCTCGGGCGACGTTCAGTCGCTTTTGGAGGAGATGTAGTCGACGGCAGTGCCGACCGTAGAGATCTTCTCAGCGTCCTCGTCCGGGATGGAGACGCCAAATTCGTCCTCTAGCTCCATAACGAGCTCGACCGTGTCGAGTGAGTCAGCGCCAAGGTCGTTGATGAACGAGGTGTCCCTCGTGACCTTGTCAGGGGTTGAGCTGAGCTGATCGCAGACGATCTTGATGACCTTTTCTTCGATTGCGGCGGTATCCGTCACCTTCAGTACCTGTTCTTTGGTTTCACGAAGGCTCGGGTCTCCCCGAGCCGTAATTTTGATGGGGTAGCTTGCCGGGCCTAGGAGGGAGAATCCACCTAATCTTGCCCGAGAAGCAGACTGTTCAGCCTCCGAGGCTCAGGCCGCCATCCACGATGATGGTTTGCCCGGTGACATAGGCGCCACCAGGCCCCGCTAGCCAGGCGACGGCATCAGCGATCTCGCTCGCAGAGCCGACGCGTCCGAGAGGAATGGAGGCCTGAAGCTGCTCTGCCGCCGCTCCTGAGATCTCCGAGGTCATGTCTGTCTCGATGAAGCCTGGAGCGACAGCGTTGACGCACACCCCACGGCCGGCAAGCTCCTTGGCGACTGATCGTGTGAGCCCGATTACGCCAGCCTTGCTCGCAGCGTAGTTTGCCTGTCCCGCGTTCCCGGTGACCCCGACGACAGACGAGATATTGATCACTCTCCCGCCAGACTTCATTAGCGGCCTCGCCGCAGCCTTAAGGAAGTTCCAAGACCCCTTCAGGTTGACGTCTACGACTCGGTCAAAGTCATCTTCGGTCATCCTGAGCAGGAGCTGGTCCTGGGTGATCCCTGCGTTGTTCACCAGGATGTCGATGGCTCCAAACTCGGATTGGACCTCCTTAACAAGCTCCGCCACAGCGTCGGTGCTTGAGACGTCGACGCCATATGCCGCAGCGCCCTCTGTGTGCTCTAAGCAAGCAGAGACCGTGTCCGAGCAGTTGTCAGCTCTGGTAGCAACACATGCAACGCGCGCACCCATCTCAGCGAGTCGCACCGCTATCGCACGACCGATTCCCCGAGAGGCGCCAGTGACGAGGGCCGCCTTCCCCTCAACGCTCCAATCTCCTGCACTCATGACGCCTGAACCTCCTCATCTACGGCGGGCTCATCTGCAGAAGCGCAGACGGCGTCCCTGTCGATCTTTCTCATGATGCCGCCGAGGACCTTACCGGGCGACGGCTCTAGGAATTGGGAGTAGCCTTCACCGAGCATCCACCGGACGCTCTCCTCCCACAGCACGGGCGCGCAGACCTGCTTGGCGAGCAACTCCCGGACCTCATCAGGTCCTGAAACAGGCCTCGCTGTCACGTTACTCACGACGGGCACCCTTGGTGCGCTGAGCTTTACCTCGGCTAGCGCTGCTGCGAGCCGCTCTGCGGCAGGGCGCATACACTCCGAGTGAAATCCACCCGCGACGCTAAGACGAATGGCGCGACGGGCACCGTGATCAGAGGCCGCCGCCTCAACCGCATCAAGCGCAGCGAGCTCTCCAGAGAGCACGATCTGGCCAGGCGCGTTCCGGTTGGCGACGGCGCATATCCCATGTTGGGAGCCGAGCTCTGCGAGCGCCTCTGCCTGGGCGAGCTCTGCGCCGACGAGACTGACCATTCCGCTAGGGCAGGCCTCGCTCGCTTCTTGCATGGCTTCACCACGAAGACGGACCAAGCGCACTCCGTCCTCGAACTCCAAAACGCCAGCCCACCAGAGCGCGGTGTACTCACCGAGACTCAAGCCCGCGGCGACTCGCACACCATCAGGCGCCTGCCCTAACTCATCCAGACCAGCCATGCAGGCGGCGCTCGCTGTAAAGATTCCCGGCTGAGCTAGGTCAGTTCGATTGATGTCTTCATCGCCAGACCAGCAAGCCGTTTTGAGGTCAAAGCCGAGCGCCTCATTGGCCCGGTCAAAGACATCTCTTGCTGCGTCCGAGTGGTCTGCCCAGGCCTTACCCATCCCGACCGATTGGGCGCCTTGTCCGGGGAATAAGATTGCGTCGGTCATGAGGTGTCTCTCCTACCAGCGAATAAGGGCGCCTGCCCAAGTGAGGCCAGCGCCGAAAGCGGCGAGTACTACGAGCTTTCCGTCTTCCAAGCGGCCAGCCTGTTGGGCCTCATGTAGCGCGATCGGAACGCTCGCTGCAGATGTGTTGCCGTACTTGTCGATGTTCACCATGACCTTATCGCCGGGAATCTCATGCCTCTCGACGGCGGCATCGATGATCCTCTGGTTGACCTGGTGTGGAACGATGAGACCGAGCTCTTGCTGATCGTATCCATCCATCATCTGGCCGATGACCTCTCCCATGCGATGTACGGCGAAGCGATAGACCTCACGACCGTTCACGCGGATCAGGTGCTCCCTCTCGGCCACGGTGTTCGCAGTGGCAGGGCGCTTAGAGCCCCCGCTGGGGATCCAGATATGCGACCAACCTTCTCCGTCTGCGCCGAGCGTGGTCTTTAGGATCTCCGCCTTGCCGCAGACGGAATGAGGCTGCAGCACAGCAGCTCCCGCGCCATCGCCGAACAAGATGGCGGAGCCACGATCCTCCAAATTCAAGAAGCGCGACAAGGCTTCGGCGCCGATCACGAGGACGTTTTTAGCCCTTCCTGAGCGGATATAGGCCTCACCCAACCCCAGCGCGGTGACGAACCCACTACAGGCGGCCTGCACATCAAATGCGCCCGCGTTGGCAGCGCCGAGCTCCTTTTGAACAAGGCAGGCAGTGGAGGGCATCTGGTAGTCGCCAGAGATAGTCGCGACAACGATCAAGTCGAGCTCTTCCGGGCTGACCCCAGCGTTCTCGAGTGCCTCTCTGGCAGCCACAAGGCACATGTCAGAGTTCTCCTGGCCGTCGGCAACAAAGCGCCTCTCGGCGATGCCAGTTCGCTGACGTATCCACTCGTCGTTCGTGTCGAGAATGCCTTCGAAGAAGGCGTTATCCACAACTCTTTCAGGCACATAGGAGCCGGTGCCAGCGACCCCAACCTTAATGATCTCGCTCATACGCAGAAGCTTCTCAACCAAGGGCCTTCGAAGGAAGGTTTAGCCCCTTATTTCGAGAAAATGCTGGCTAGACGAGCTCGAGGCCTTCGAGGCCCGAGATGATCTGGTCGTTGATCTGAGCGTCTGCGGCGCGGGCGGCTTGCTTCAGAGCGTTGGCCACAGCTCTAGAGTTTGAGCGCCCGTGCCCTATGACCACCGTACCGTCCACTCCGAGCAGGAGAGCGCCTCCGTACGCGGCGTAGTCGAGCGCGCGAATGACGGGCGAGAGAGCGTCTTTTGGGAGCTCTACCGAAGCTGCTCTGGCGCTCTTCACGACCTCCTCTAAGAGGAAGCCACCGAATTGCTCCATGAGCTTCAAGATAACGTTTCCAGTGAACCCATCTGTGACGACGACATCTGCCGTAGAGGAAAACACGTCTCCACCCTCGATGTTGCCGACAAAGTTGAGCTGTGTGTTAGCGAGCATCGCGTGGGCTTCCTTGACTCGCTTCGGCCCCTTCTCGGGCTCTTCGCCGACGTTGAGAAGACCAACTCTGGGCCTAGAGACACCAAGGACACCGCTGGCATACACAGAGCCCATGATGCCGTTGTGGAGCAAGTTCTCAGCGGTCGCGTCCACGTTGGCGCCCATATCGACGATCACCATAGGGTCACCGGTGAGGCCCGCAGTCACAGCGATTGAGGGCATTCTGATCCCCTCTAGCCTGCCAAGGAGCAAGGTTGAGGCGGCTACGACCATGCCGGTGTTTCCCATGCTGACCGTGCCGACAGCCCTCCCCTCTTTTACGAGCTGAGTGCTTACAGTGATCGAGTTGTCCGGCTTTCCGCGCATCGCCCTGCGCGGATCCTCGCCCATCTCAACGACCTCCTGGGCATGTTGGATCTCGAAGCCGGGGTTGCCGCCTGCCTCCTCAAGCTCGGCTTGCAACTCCTCCTCTATGCCAACGAGGATGACACGATCAGGGCTTAGAGCACTCTCTCCCTCGAGAGCTGCCATCGCACCTGCAACGGTAGCCCTAGGCGCGTCATCTCCACCCATCGCGTCGAGCGCGATCTTAGCTAGAGTCATTCAGGGGTGCGCGAGAGCGCAGGCCTTAGAACTGCTCTTCGAGCTCGAGGACTGAGCTGCCCTTCTGGCCGCCCTTGTCAAACCCGTAGAAGCCGCAGTTTGAGCAGACACGGTGAGGGCGCTTGGCTGCGCCACAACGCGGGCACTGATTGAGAGCGAACACATCCTTCGCGAGATGTGAGCGACGGATACGCTTGCGATGCTTAGAAGTTCGGCGCTTGGGGTGTGCCATAGGATCAACAGTAGGTTCTTCGGCCGACGGGACCGATTTGGGGCGAAGATGTTAGCGAGCCCTGATGGGAAATGTCAAAGGATGAGGCCGCTTAGGAGCTCAGCAGGCCTTGAAGACGCCCTGTGAGCCATTCCAGCGCCTCAGGGAGGGCCTCAGGCTTCGACCCCTGACCTTGCCCAGAGTCAGGCCGGCCCCCGCCCCCGCCGCCAACAATGCCCCCAAGCTCCTTAGAGAGGTCTCCGGCGTGAACGCCGCGCTCCAGAGCAGAACCCTGAGACAGGACCATAAAAGGCACTCCTCCACCACCCGTCCCTAGCAGGGCGACCGCGAGATCATCGTGAAGAGACTTGACCCTTCCTGAGAGCTCTCGAATCCCCTTCATGTCGAGACCGTCAATCTTCACTGCCGCCCAACGGACACCGCCAGCCTCATTAAGAGCCTCTTTAACAACACCCAGCGCGCCTTCGATGTCTCCCTTGGCTTGTTTTTTGGCGGCTGACTTAGCCTCTTTCACTTGCCCCTGCAACTGGGCGATTCGATCTACGAGCTCGCTCGGAGTTGCTTTGAGCTGTGCTGAGGCGGCGCGCAAGGTGGCCCGCTGAGCTTGAAGCTCAGAGACCGCTTGCTCTCCGCAGACAGCCTCAATACGTCGAACACCTGCCTGAATCGCGCGCTCGGAGAGAAGTACAAAGGGCCCTATCTGCCCAGCAGCGGCGACATGCGTGCCGCCACAGAGTTCGGTAGACCACCCACCGACATCCACGACACGAACAACGTCATCATACTTTTCGCCGAACAGAGCCGTGACACCACGACCCTTGGCCGCCTCAAGATCCTCCTCGGTGGAAGCTACCTGCTCATCCCTGATGATGGCGCTGTTCACGACTCGCTCAACCTGGTCCAGCTCCTCAGCGCTTAAGCCGCCAGGGTTGGCGAAGTCGAAGCGCAATCGATCAGGCCCTACATACGAGCCTTGTTGGATGACATGGTCCCCTACGACCTCCCGGAGGGCCGCGTGAAGGAGGTGGGTTGCGGTGTGGTGCCGGCGGGTGGCGTCTCGGCGATTACGGTCAACTCGAGCGCAGACCAGGTGTCCTGGTGACAGGCAACCCGATGCTGCCAGCTTTGCGACGTGGACGACCGCCTGCCCGAAGGCCTTCGTGTCCAAGACCTCAGCGAGGGGGGACGATCCGTCCTCAGAGAGCAAGGTACCCTGGTCGCCGACCTGCCCGCCGCCCTCTGCATAGAACGGGGTTTTGTCGAGAACAATGACATGCTCTCCATCTTCAGCTCCGGCCTGCGGCTCGCAGAGCAAGACGGTCGCGGAAGACTCCAGGCCCTCTGGCCCAGGTCTGTGACAGAGGCGCTCGGTGTCCGGTCCACTAGCTTCAACCGAGGCCACCTGCTCAGCTGTCAAGAGCTGCTTGAAGGTCCCATCCGACTTGCTCGCAGCCTGGTGTAAGCCCTGCGCTTCATCCCAGCCTGTGGCTTCGAGGCTCATACCACGCTCACGAAGCATCTGCTCGACGAGGTCCCGGGGGAACCCGTAAGTGGAGTAGAGCTCGTAGGCGCTGCCGCCATCCAACACTGACCCCTCCGAGAGGCCCTTTGAGAGCTCAGCGAACTTTGCGAGTCCACGACCGAGGGTGCGACCAAAGGAGGCTTCCTCCTCGTGGATGAGGCTCTCAATGTGCGCTTGCCGCTGCTTGAGCTCGGGGAATGGTCCAGAAAGAACCTCGCTGACGGCCTCGACAACTTTGAAGAGGAACGGATCTTCCTGGCCTAGCGCCTGCTTTCCGAACCGAGCGGCACGTCTGATGAGGCGACGAAGGACATATCCGCGGCCCGTGTTAGATGGGAGCGCGCCATCCGCCATCGAAACCGATACAGCGCGGACATGGTCAGCGATGACTCGAAACGCAATGTCAGAATCTGAGTCGCTCCCGGAGTACGCCACTCCAGTGAGCTCAGATAGCCTCGCAAAGATCGGGGTAAAGAGGTCGGTGTCGTAGTTGCTGGATTTGCCCTGAAGGACGGACACAATCCGCTCCAGGCCCATGCCAGTGTCCACGTGCTTCGCCGGGAGCGGCTTGAGCTCCCCCCCGTCAACGCGGTTGAACTCCATGAAGACGAGGTTCCAGAGCTCGATGAAACGCTCGTTCCCAGCGTTTACGCCTATAGCAGGGTCAGCGCCATCTTCTGGGTTTTCGTCTGGGCCGCCACGATCGATGTGAATCTCGGAGCAAGGGCCGCAGGGGCCCGTCTCCCCCATCTCCCAAAAGTTGTCTCGGCGATCAAATCGGAGGACGCGCGATGGATCGATTCCCGCCTCTTCAATCCAGAGGCGCTCCGCCTCCTCGTCAGGACCGAGGCCGTCCTCAGCGTCTCCGCTGAATACGGTCACCCAGAGGCGATCCTTAGGGAGACCCCAGACCTCGGTCAGGAGCTCCCATGCCCAGCAGATCGCATCCCGCTTGAAGTAGTCACCGAAAGACCAGTTCCCAACCATCTCAAAGAAGGTGTGGTGGTAAGTATCCACTCCCACCTCTTCGAGGTCATTGTGCTTACCGGAGACCCTGATGCACTTCTGAGTGTCTGCGGCTCGCCTATAGTCCCTCGAGCCGGTCCCAAGGAAGACGTCTTTGAATTGATTCATCCCCGCGTTGGTGAACAACAGCGTGGGGTCGTCGCTCGGAAAGACTGGCCCCGAAGGGACAACCCTGTGGCCGCGCTCCTCAAAGAACTTGAGGAAGTCGTCGCGGATATCAGCTGCCGTACGGCTCATGTCAGGGACTCCTGTGGGCGAGCCCGAGTGGCTCTAAGTGAGGCTTATTCGGCCTCAGGTGCAGCCGTTGACGGATCATTCGCCAATCGGATCGCAGCCTCGAGCTCCTCTGCGAGGTCAGGGTTGTCGATCAAGAAAGAGCGGGCCTTCTCCTGGCCTTGCCCGAGCCGGATCTCGTCCTTGTCAGGCAGCTTGAGCGAGAACCAGGTTCCGGACTTGATCACGTTCTTGCTGGTAATCCCGAGATCCAGGAGCTCGCCCTCTCGGCTCACTCCACGGTTATAGAGAATGTCGAACTCAACCTTCTTGAAGGGAGGCGCGACCTTGTTTTTCACGACGGTCACCTTGGTGCGGTTTCCGACGACATTGTCTCCATCTTTGATCTGGCCGATACGCCTGATGTCTAGGCGAACGGAGGAGTAGAACTTGAGCGCGCGCCCGCCGGTGGTCGTCTCGGGGCTTCCGAACATCACGCCGATCTTTTCACGGATCTGGTTGATGAAGATGACGAGACAATCAGATTTGGCGATCGCTGCTGTCAGCTTTCGCAGGGCCTGGCTCATGAGACGCGCGTGCAGTCCAACAAAGCTGTCGCCCATCTCTCCCTCGATCTCTGCGCGAGGGACGAGGGCAGCGACGGAGTCAACGATCACCACGTCCACTGCGTTCGAACGGACAAGGGTCTCCACGATCTCTAGGGCCTGCTCGCCAGTGTCCGGTTGGCTGACCAAGAGGTCGTCAAGCTTGACCCCTAGCTTTCGGGCGTAGGCAGGGTCGAGCGCATGTTCAGCGTCGACGAAGGCGCATATCCCACCCGCGCGCTGAGCGGCAGCTGCGACATGCAGGGTAAGGGTCGTCTTGCCGGAGCTCTCCGGCCCATAGATCTCGACGACACGCCCATGAGGCAAGCCGGGCCCGCCCAAGGCGAGGTCCAACTGAATGGAGCCTGTGCTGATGCCGCGAATCTGCGAGGGAATGTCATCGTCCCCAAGGCGCATGATGGAGCCCTTGCCGTAGGAGCGCTCGATCTCCTCTAAGGCGGCGCCAAGGGCCTTGTTCTTATCTGTAGGCTTCCCCTCCACGGGTGACTTGCTCTTTGTCGCTTTGGCCTTCGTTCTGCTCATATTGTCCGCGTCCTCCTGTGAATCACTGCGCGTTTCATTGCTAGTTGGGAGGCGATGATAGCCCTCTAGCGCCTGCGGTTGAATAGTCCGCCCACATCAAGACCGAGCCAATCCGGCACGGTCGCAACTACACGCCCCCTCAAGGGGTGATCATCTGAATGAGCTCCAGGCGGCGAGCCTGGACTTCCTCAAGGGAGCGCCCCTCGAGCTGCTCTGTGCTGAACGCCTCAACGCACCTCGAGGCCGCAGCCGTCCCATAGAGCATGGCCTGCCTGAGGACCTCAGGGCTAGCAGCCCCAGAGGACGCCACATGCCCCATAAAGCCACCTGCGAAGCTATCACCGGCCCCAGTGGGATCGACCACATCAACGACCGGATAAGCTGGGACAACAAAGCGCCAGTCCTCAGCAAGGAGGAAGGCACCGTGCTCTCCCTTCTTGAGGACCACAAGGCTGGGCCCAAGCGCTCGAACGGCAGCTGCCGCCGTCCACAGGTTGTCCTCGCCCGTGAGCATCCGAGCCTCCTCGTCGTTCAAGACTATGGCATCAACACGGCCTAGGAGGGCCAAGAGCTCGTCTTTGGCGATGTCGATCCAAAGGTTCATCGTGTCCATCATCACGAACTTCGGATCCTGAACCTGATCTAGACCTCGAGCTTGGACCTGGGGCGAAGCGTTAGCCAGAAAGACAAATTTGGCATCCCGCTGACCCTCAGGGACCTTTGGGTCGAAGTGCTCAAGCACGTTGAGCTGAGTGTCGAGGGTGTGCCTCGTGTTCCAGTCGGGCTCATAGCGACCAGACCACCGGAAGGTCTTCCCCTCGGCGATCTCTAAACCATCCAGGTTGATCCCAGCTGCACGCATGGCTTGGACATGCTCTTCGCTAAAGTCCTCTCCGACCACGCCTACAAGGGAGGTCTCAGTGAAGAGCGATGAGGCCAGCGCGAAATATACCGCGGAGCCACCAAGGATCTCCTCTCGCTTGTCATGAGCGGTCTCAATCGTGTCGTAAGCGAGCGTTCCAATAACTGTCAGCGACATAAGAAGGGTTCTAAGGAGTCTGTGACTATGAGGAATTGTGCGGTTCAGCGAGTGGGATCAGGATTCGGGGGAAGCCCAGAGCCCAACAGACTGAGCCCAGGCCCGCCAATCTTCTTCTCGAAGGCTTGCTGGGCCGTCAGGCGCGACCCGCTGCAAAGCGAGCATGGCCCGCGCCCGAACTCGAGGGTCTGCGTGTTCGATGGCCCAAGAGACAAGGGTTGCAACGCACTTAGCGTTCGGCCCGGAAGCCGGGTCCTCGCCGGGAAGTCCTTTTTGAGCGACGATGTCTACCAGCCCCAAGATGACTGTGTCGCTCCAACCTGGCATGGGTTGACTCAAGTAGCCTGTCACGGCCTCAGAACCAAAAAGAGAGACCGTGGCACGAACCCCGGCGGCACGCACGAGATCAGAGGGGTCTCCTAGCGCGCTTCGGAGCCCATCTTCAACCAAGACAACCCTCAGGTGTTTAGCGAGGTCCATAAGCTCAGCTTGAGCCCCAGAGCCACTTGCCTGTGCCCGGAGCTCGCCGTTCACGCTTAGTAATCTCCATGCCCCCTCTAGGCTGTAGTCCAGCCCGAGAGCCGCCTTACATGCCTCAGCGAGAGCCTCGCCATTATCCTCGCCCTCGCGTTCCAAGCGCAGGCCCCGCAGGATCCCTTCTAGCGCCAGGCCGATCTCTTCAGGCGTAGCGTAAGTCACCCCTGGAGGGGCTGGGCGTAGCCGCTCAACGCCCACCCACTTGCCGACTTCTCCCAAGCCCAAGGCAGCCCGCTCCCTCACTAGCGCAGATGGGTCAGAGACACAGAGGCGCGCGCACCATTGAACTTGCAGGTCCCCAGCTACCCCCGAATCGGGGTCTGTAGCCATCAGGTCAACGAGGTTCGCCAAGGTTTCGGCTGCAGGGTTTGAGATCGTCTTGGGGCTCACCGCGCCTGATCTATCACGACCTGTGACGCTCTCAATCAGGTAGCCAAAGTCACCGAGAAGGTTCGCGCTGTAGCGGTAAGAGCCATTCTCAGCGTGCAGCTCATCTAGGTTCCGAGCCTTAGCCTCAGGGAAGTTCAGCGGGTCCGGTACGGCTGGGACGAGGTGACAGCTCGCCATGACAACCAGGGCCATGGAGATCAATGCTCTCTTTCGGGGTCTCATGAAGTGAATCACCGCTAAGACATTATCGAGCCCGGCACGGCGCGCCAAGCGCGTCGCTTGATGAAGTGGTGGAGGCGGCGGGAGTCGAACCCGCGTCCTGGAGTGAACATCAGCCGAACGTCTACGTGCATAGTCTCCGATTTGTGTCTCGCCTGTAAGCCGCCCGGAGACGGGCTGCCGTGAGGCCAGCCCCTCCTAAGCTCTCACTAGCTCGCCGAGAGGCGCTGCTCGCTAGCCAGCCCGCTGTGTACGTCCTGCTGAGGCCGCGGGCGCTCCTCGGCGGGACGGCTGCTAGTTAATTAAGCAGCGAGAGAATAGTTGTCGGCAGATAAAATGCCTTCCCAGGATGAGTTACGGGATCACCAGGGGTCCCCGACACGCAGCTCGGAAGCGATCGAAACCAGTCGAAACCGGTGCGCCCCCACAATTCGGATCCTATCACATGCGGCCTCGTCGGCGCGCGCGATCCATGTCCCTTCGATCATCCGCCTCTCGCTTCGACTGCCGCTTGTCGTGCCTCTGTTTCCCCCGGCACAGGGCGCATTTGACCTTCACAAGGTGCCCAGAGAAGTAAACCTCAAGCGGAACGATCGTCGTCCCCTTCTGCGCGACCTGTTTCCCCCACTTTCGAAGCTGGTGGGCATGGGCGAGCAACTTCCTCTCCCTGGTGGGCTGATGGTTGTGAACGTTGCCACAGCTGTACTCCGGGACGTGCATGCCGATGAGCCAAAGCTCGTCACCCCTCAAGCGGCAGTAGGCCTCGCTGATAGAGCACTGGCCCTCCCGCAACCCCTTAACCTCAGTTCCAACGAGGGCGATCCCAAACTCAAGCTCGTCGAGAATCTCATACTCATAGAGGGCCCTGCGGTTTTTTGAGACGGTACGCTGCTGGGCCGCAGGCCCCTTGTTGGCGCTCTTGCTATTATTGGACTTTGCCACGCAGAGACTCTAGCAACTGCCTCACCATTGACCCCGAGGCTCTGCCCCCCTATCTTCCTCCGCCTTCCATCGGCCCGGATGGCGGAATTGGCAGACGCGCATGGTTCAGGTCCATGTTCCCGTTAAGGGAGTGGGGGTTCGACTCCCCCTCCGGGCACCAACCCCTCACCAAGGCGACTCAGAAAGAGTTGTCCTTAGGCCAAAAAGCGATGGCCAAGAAGAAGGCGAGAACGATCAGGCCCGCCGCAAGGGAGATCAGCTCGGTCGCGCCAAGGAGCAGGGGCATGACGATCGGGCTTAGCGGCCTAGAGCGCCGGGCGCTTGGTAGACGAGGATGACATGCTCCCCCATCTCGCCAGGGAGTGAGTGCTCCCAAACAGTGTCGAGGCGAAAGCCTAGGCGCTCCGCTTCGCGCTCAGCAGCCCTGACTTCGCGAGACCAAGACTTGCCCTTCAACATGACGACGTCTTGGACAGACTGCTTGACCTTCCTAAGCGTCCGCACATTTTCCCGAACTGAGCTCACTGCCCTAAAGATGGCGAAGTCAGCGCGCTCAGACTGCAAGTAGTCCTCTGCGCGACCCCAGTGGACAAGAACGTTCTTCAGGGCGAGCTCGTCCACGGCGCGCTGTACGAAGTCTGTCTTCTTTCGGGTCGAATCAATAGCAGTGACCCTCGCCATAGGCTCGGCGATCGCGAGAGGGACGGCCGGAAAGCCACCACCGGTCCCAACGTCGACGACTGTGTGGCCGAACAGGGGCAAGAACTGAGTGATCCGCCACGAATCAAGGTAATGCTTAGCGGCCACCTCTCTGGGGTCCAAGATCGCCGTCAGGTTAACCCGACGGTTCTCATCCAAGAGAAGCTCAGCGTGTCGCGCGTAGGCGTCAAGCACCGCTGACTCAACTTCTTCGCCACTGAAAGCCCAGTCCATCGCTGCGCGCAGCTCATCAAGGGAAGGTGCGGGCACATCAGGGCCAGCCTCAACCTCCTCCTCTTCTACGCCCCCTTCTCCTTCGCCGTCGGACCCGGCCTGCGCATCATCACCGCTACTGCCCGATGGGCCTTCGCGGTCGCTATCAAAGGGATGGTCGAAATCGTCGAGAGGTGAGCGCATGGTGGGATGTGACCCATACCTCACCGAAAGCCGCAGTGGCACGAGGCCACATGAGGCAGACCGCGAGCTTGGCAGGGCAGCAGGGACTCGAACCCCGATCCTACTGATTTGGAATCAGTCGCTCTAACCAATTGGAGCTACTGCCCTAGGGGATGCGCAGGTTACTCGGATGAAGGCCACGCTACAAGGCAGCTTCAACCATTGCGGCCTGCTCGTACTCAAGTAAGCTACTTCCTTGCGCCCGCCCTGAGCTCCTCTGCTATGGCCGAGGGGAGCCTGCTCCCCCCCCGGGGCGGCACGCGAGCTATGAGCAGAGAAAGACAAAATGATCGCCGCTCATGGAGCGAGGCGCCAACACCGGTCATCTATGAGGCCGACGAGTCACTCCTAGCCGAAGCGAGGGCTCGGGGTCAGAACGCTCTGAGGGTGATCTCTAGGCTGCAGCGCAGCGGGCACGAGGCCTACCTTGTGGGTGGCTGCGTCAGGGATCTTCTCATCGGCAGGGCGCCGAAGGACTTTGACGTGGCTACGAGCGCTAGGCCAAGGCAAGCGAAGCGACTCTTTCGTACCGGGAGAATCATCGGGAGGCGCTTCCGTCTTGTTCATGTGCGCTATGGCGACGAGATCATCGAGACCGCCACCTTTCGCAGAGCCCCTGAGGCGGCTAGCCCAGCCGGAGAGCTCCTCATCACAGAGGACAATGAATACGGTACAGCTGCGGAGGATGCAGTCCGCAGAGACTTCACCGTCAACGCCCTCTTCCTTGACCCGTTCAGTGGTGAAATTCTGGACTACGTCGGCGGAATGGAGGATCTCGATGACAGGGTCCTGCGCACGATCGGAGACCCTGAGACCCGACTGCTTGAGGATCCAGTCCGAATTCTGCGTGCGATCAAGTTCTCTACTCGCCTTGACTTCCGAATCAATGATGAGACCTGGGTCGCCATGAGCAGCTGCGCTGCGGGCCTAGATCGCTCTGCGCCACCGCGAATTCTCGAAGAGATCCTGCGCCTGCTTCGCTCTGGGACATCTCTGGGCGCCTTCAAACAGCTTCGCTCCTGCTCCGCGCTTGAGCCCATCTTTCCTGCGCTGCATGAACATCTCGAGCACATCAAGCCCTCGCCTGGAAGCGACGCAAAGGCCCATAACTTTTGGCGGCTGCTAGAGGCCCTGGATGCTGACGTTCAGTCCGGCGAGAGACCCAGCAATGCCGTCCTCGTCGCGCTCATGATCCATGACATGGTCGACGCGACCGCGCCTATCGAGACAGATGAGCTGCAAGGCTCGACGATACGAGCGATCGCCAAAACGGTTGATGCCACCCTTGAGCCCTTCACGCGAGCGGCGAGACTGCCAAGGAAAGATGCCTCCAAAGCCCGAAGGCTCCTCACTCTCCAGGGGCGGTTCACGCTCCAGGGCAAACAGAATTTCAGGCCACTCCTGTTCTGCCTTATTGAAGACTTTGAAGATGCACTCGCTCTCTTTCGGATCCGCAGCCGTGCTCGCGGGCGCGGCTACGACATCTACCAAGGATGGGTAGATCGTCACCTGCAGGCCTCAGAGCTCTCTGAGGAGGAGGTCCTAGCAGAGCGGAAGCGCGGGAGGCGTCGGAAACGTCGGCGCAGAAAGAGAAGGAAATAGCTTTTTTTTAGCGCGAAGATCCAGCCTAAGACCAATGAGGAAAGGGGGTTAAGTGCGGAGGCCTATAGAGAGCACCTTTGAGTTTTAGGCAATCCGACCTCTGCTGGATCTAGGGGTACATTTCGATGGTTCCTTGAGATCCTGACTTCCGGGAGTGCCGACTCCCGCCCATCTCCTGCAAGAGGAATGGCAGCTGTCCACGGCTTGCGGTGACGTGGGTGGCACACGCCATGGGCGGTCTTGTCTGGCACACCAGCGCGGGGAAGTCATTTTCTCCCTAGCTGCGAAAGCGGTGATGGAGGACCAGCCGACCAAGGCGCTCAGGCGCTACCCGGTCGGTACTCTTGCCACCTGAGGGGGCGCCTCAGCAGAGTCGCCCCCCACTTTTTCTAGGGCGCCCTTTCCGCTCCCTTCGTGGCACAATCCCGTGCGTGATCACGACGCTAATCCTTGCAGCAGTGACAGCAACCCCTAGCCCCTTCCAGGCAGACCCTGAGCTTGAAGAGGCGATTCGGGTCATTGATGCGCTGCCTGAAGAAATGGCTGAGGAGCTGTCCGAGCAACTACGAATGGAGGCTTCCTGGAGGGAAGACTTCAGGGCCGGGCTCCAGACTTACCTCCTCAAGAATCCACCTAGGGACCCCGGGACTTGGCCTCTGCAGGCGGAGGCGCCAACCTATGATCCCCAGCTTCACTGCCCAGCCCAGCCGATCCCCCGGAGACGCATCAAGGCCTCTGACCTCCGAGCTAGGCGAGCCCTCGCTCGCTTCAAACTCTCCCCCGATCCTTTATCGGTGGAGCCGGGATGGACGTATGACTATTCCGCTCGGGAGCTACGGCGCCAGCCTGGCTGGGATTCCCCTAAACGCTTGCTTAAGAACGCAGTCCTCGGCTCCCCACCAAGCCAAGACCTAGCGATAGCCGTCCTCGAACTGAACCTTGATGACGGCGAGCTACAGGACACGTTCAAAGCATTCTCACACGGCTACGCAGATCGATCAGGGTGGGTGTATCCCGGAGTCACTCTCTACGACGCGTGGGCGTCGGGGTCTCAGATGGAGATGCCTGACGTAGAGTGCCTTGGAATCATTCATGACCTCAAAGACGACTGGAAGACTTGGAAGGCGCCCGTCCGCAAACAGCAGTCGCTATACGACGCGATCGGAGAGCTCTTTTTCCCCGCAAGGCAGCATCGCGGTCTCAGGCACGCACTAGCGGTGGCCTATGTGACGGGGAACGCAGCCGCCCTAGATGAATACAGCGGAAACTATCTTCAGCTGCACGCCCTGTGGGAGGACTGCTCCTCTACGCCTGCAAAGCTCTTAGAGAGACTCCCGACCTCAAAGGGCTGGCGCAACTTCCTTGAGGACTGGCGAGAGCACGTCGATGAGAGCGGATCGCTACAGAGGAAGGCTCAGAATAGGGCTTACGCGCTATCGCGATCTGCGTCAGCCACCACAGAGCTCGCCCTCAGGATCCTTAGCGAGAACGAGCTGCTGCCCAAATGACCTTGAAGCGCTGAAGGTGATCACAATCCGTTCGAGATGTCGTAACCAGGCATCCGCGCAGCAGGATCACGGAAGCAGGCCTGGAATTTCTACTGAGAGCTTGTAGCGAATGCACCGCTTGCGGACGGCGCGAGCAGGTCCACGTCGGAATCAAGGTCCCCAAAGAAAGAGGCCTGCTTCACGGAGAATCGAGTTATGGGGAGCCCAGCGCATCGAGTGTCGTTGCCAAAACTCAGCTGAGCCTGATTCGGGCTGAAGATGAATAGTCCGAAGTGATTGATCACGGGCTCGCAATGGAGCGAGAGGTCATAGTCAGAGACGGAGTGCGTCCGCCATAGCTGATTTGAGCAGCTGCCTCAGTAGTATTCAGCCGCCGCTATGAGCTCGCTCCCATGCCTCAATCTCCTCCACTGAGCGGGGACCGCGGGGAGGCGTGTCATCATCTAAGTCGTCCAGATAACCCTCGGGCAGTTTTACGCGCTGCTGCCCGCCTCGCTTAGCTCGTCCCATGCGCAGGGCCCGCTTAGGGAAGGGTTCATCTGCCGGCAAGCTAAGGAGCAGCTCTCTCAGGTCATCGAGGGTCTCAATACGCGCTAAATTTGCGCGCAGAGTGGCTGCGCCATGGAAGCCCTTGGTGTACCAGCCCATCCACTTTCTCATCTGCTTCATCGCTGAGTACTCCCCGAAAAAATCACTCAGGGACTCTCCATGGGCGATGGCGATCTGCACAACTTCGCCGAGCTTGGGCGGGGCTTGTGGCTCCAAGCCGTTAAAGACTTCAGCCAGCTCACGAAAGAGCCAGGGCCTGCCAAGGCACCCGCGCCCGACAATGACGCCGTCACAGCCTGTCTCCCTCATCATGCGGAGGGCATCCCAACACTCCCAGATGTCCCCGTTGCCGAGCACAGGTATTTCCACTGCGGCCTTGAGCTCTGCGATAGCCGGCCACCTCGCTTCACCACTGTAGAGCTCAGCTGCTGTGCGAGCGTGCAACCCGATCGCGGCTACCCCCTCTTCCTGAGCCACCTTACCAGCGTTCAGAAAAGTGACGATCTCATCATCAATGCCCATTCGAACCTTAATGGTCACCGGCACTTCGCCAGCAGAGCGCACAGCTGCACGGACGATCCGAGCAAGCAGCCTCGGCTTCACGGGGACGGCGCTACCGCCCCCATGCCGAGTCACCTTTGCGACGGGGCAGCCGAAGTTCATATCTATGTGATCAACTCCGTCACCTACGAGGGAGGCGACCATCTCGCCAACGTCCACAGGGTCCGCTCCATAAATCTGAACTGAGCGGGGAGACTCGTCCGGCTGGCTGCTTGCCAGGAGTTGAGTCATCCGGTTCCCATGTAGGTAACCCCGCGCTGTGATCATTTCGGAGACATATAGCCCAGCCCCGAACTCTCGGCAGAGTCGGCGATAGGGATAGTTCGTGATCCCCGCCATCGGAGCTAATACCACTGGAGGCCAGGCTTGCAGCCTCCCGAGCGCGAAGGGTTTGAACTCACCTTCTGCCGCGACAGGCACCTCCATGTTCTCTTCTGATGCGAATCGAGAGGTCATTTCTGCCCTCCTGAAACATCCGAACCGGCAGCGCTAGGAAGCCTCTCAGGAGGGAGCGGGAGCCCATCTCCGCCCATGAGGTCTACAGAGACGGCGTATTGCCTGATCACTGTATTTCCTCTCGTTCGCTCCATCTTGCTTAGCGCGCCCCCTTGCTCAAACAAGGCGACCATAGGGCCCTCTCCCGTCATCATCGCGAGGATGCCGCTCGCCTTGACCTCTAGCTCCCAATTGGCGACGGCAGGTTCGAGATCATCAAAGTAGAGCGCCTTCAGAGACCCCTCAGCAAGATGGTGGGCGACAACGAGCGGCGCTGTGGCGCTTCCTGTATCAATGAGCGCGATAGCCTCCGTAGTGGAAGAGTTGTCTAGGTAGAGCCCGTCCACCCTCCTCTCCACACGCAGCTGGCCACCGACACGTATCCCCTGGATCTCAATCTTCGAGCCCTGCGCATCCATCACAAACGCAAACTCTTGAACGCGGTTGTTTTGGATGACCTGTCGAAACTGAATGCGGGACTCGCCCTCTGTGGCGCTCGCAGGAATGACAGAGCGAGAGCAGTAGCTAGTCCGCCCATCATCCCCGGCGACGATGGCGTAACGCTCCATTCCGATGCGGCCGCCATAGGCGTCGGTCTGAACGACGCTGGCCAGCAAGACCTCACCCTCAGGTAGTTCAAGCTCAGGAACTACAAGCTCCTTAGTGGCTGCTTCACGGCGCTCTGACTGCCTATGCTTGAGCTCCTGTACGCTCTCTTCGAGGTCTCCTTTACTGAAGATCTGGCCCCTGAGAATCACAAACTCCGGCCTCCTCAAAGAGGTGATATCTATCCTCGGATCACCGGAGACAAGCATGAGGTCTCCGAGTTTGCCCTCATCGATTGAGCCGCTCTTGTCCCCAAATCCCAGAAGCGTCGCAGCCCCGAAGGTCGCAGCCCGAAGCGCTTCTCCTGGCGGCACCCCAGCGGAAACCCACAGAGCGAGCTCGTCGTGCAATCCGTCGCCGGGGACGACCCATGGGTTAGGGGCTCCGCTCCCAGGTACGAGTCGAGCGCCGGCCCCATAGAGGTCGGCGAGAAGCTCTTGCTGCCGCATTAGCGCCAGCTGTCCTCGAGCATAGTAGCTAGGCCCGCCAAGCCTCTCCCTCGCTTCGAGCTCTGCAGACCATTGGGCTACATAGTGAGGACCCATCAAGGCGAGGGTCTCGGCAGGGTCCGAAGGCAAACGAACGCGGGCAGCGACAGCATTGAGGACGGGCATGACTGCTCGCCCGTCATCAACCGCCAGCGGGATCGCCTCAGACAGGTCTGGGGCCTCATCCGCGACCCAGCCATAACGGTCGGGCAAGAATGCGTCTAAACCTATGAGGCCATCTAGCCCGAGCTTGAACGCCTGATCTAGCCCGGCGCCCCGGGGCGCAGGGCCCCAAACCTGAAGACCAGAGGCACGGGCTGCACCGGAGGCACCAACCAGAGCGTCGTGAGGGATGCCGGTATGAGTAGAGATGAAGTCCACCTGGAGCTCCATCAGTCTAGAGAGCTTCGCCTCAGCCTCCTCTGCGGTCCGGACAACGACGGCCTTGGTCGTGATCGGGGGGAGCCCATCTAAGACAGCACCGCAGATAAAGAGCCGCGGGCCTGTGGCATCCGCCCGAGCGCGCCTCGCCCTTGAGATGATCACCCTGCCAAGGTCATTCCCCATGTCTCTGGCCAGTACAACACCAGCCCGTGTGTAGAGCGGGTCATGCTCGCCGTCATGGTGAATCATGCCGTCGATCAGGCCCGGGAGGACATGCAGGCCCCGCGCGTCAACAACCTCGCCCCCATCAGGAGGTTCTAGCTCTGGCCCGACGGCTGTGATCACACCGTCCACGACAAGAACGTCACCAGCGAAGGTTGGGGTGCCATCCATAGGGTGCACTGTGCCCCCATCGATAAAGACAGCCTGAACCGCCAAGAGGAGGGTGGGAAGCGCTGCTAGCATGATTGTTGGGTTGTACCCGGTGCGGGCTGTAGACGCTACGCCTCGGAGCGCTGGAACTATGCGAACTCTTCAGGCACAATACGTGCACTGCCCCCGGGGTCCAAAAGGGTCCCGGGGGCAGATTTCACTTCGCGCTTTTTTCGCGATCGGCCCTCTAGGCCCTAAGGCCGGGCCCCACCCGTTCCAGAACCCAAGCCCCCCACTGCAAAATGAGCCTCTCCCTACTCGTCGCAAACGAAAAGTGGCAGGACTTCGACACCGCCTGGAAAGAGATGCTGGAGTCGGACGGCGACATCACAGCCGTGCTCGAAGCGCTCGCCCTAGCCGGCAAGAAGAACCGCATGTCTCGTTGCTCTGCGATGCTGCGCGAGCACCGCATGAACCTCGCGCTCGCGGAACGTCATGCTGACGCAGCGCGCCTTATAGGTGTTGGGCTGCGAGGCGGACTCTCTGCTAGCGAATTTGGTGAGCAGTTCTTCGAGCACGCCAACAAGGCTTGGGGCGAGGAGTCATGGTGGGAGGCCTACACTGAGTCCTCTGGTCTCACGGAGGGCTGCGCCGACCTTCGAGGAGCTTGGACCAAGTTCGAGCGCCTCCTCGCTTATCAACCCGAGAGCCATGTCTTTCACGCCGGCGGTTGGGGGACCGGAAAGGTCCTCGAGGTCCGCGCCGCTGCGAAGGAAATCGTGATCCGATTCGCTAACGGTCTCGAAGACAACTTCCCCATGGAAGGCGCGGTGGACATCTTCCAGCCCCTGAGCGATACGGACATCCGCGCGTTGTACTACGAAGATCAGGAGGGCGTCGTAAAGCGCGCCAAAAAAGAGCCTCTGGAGATCCTCAAGCTCGTCCTTGAGCGCCACCACGGCCGCGCAAAGCTTGTCTCGGTCAAGAGCGCGCTCGCGATGATCGGTATCGAGTCCAGCTCTTGGAGCGCCTGGTGGCGAAAGTGCAAGAAGCTTGTCGAACTCAGCTCTGAGTTCCGCCTCTCTGGAGGTGGTACCAACCCCGAGCTCCGCTTGCTTGTCGACCCCACGAACCCTGCAGAAGAGCTCACCAAGAGCTTGAAGGTCATGCTCTCCGTGGACGAGGTCTTGGGGCGTGCAAACGAGGTTCTGACTCCCAAGACAGGCCAGGACATCAAAGACGTCATCCAGGCAGCCATTAAGGAGCAGCTAGAGTCCGAAGAAGACCTCACTGAGCTGGACAAGCTGCGCGCACAGCTGTTCCTACGTGACCTCACCGATGAGCACAAGGAAGAGCTTGCAAGCCTCATGCAATCGCACATGAACGTTGCCGAGGATGAGGAGAACATCTACGACCTCTTCAATGAGCTCCCGGGATACAAGGAGCAGGATCAAGCGGTTGACGCCCTCAAAGAGGCCTGCGGAGAAAATTGGCCTGAGGAGGTCATCGAAAACTTCCAGCGCCTTGCCCCTGGAATGGTACGCCGGCTGATTGACGACCTTGTGGAGGCAGGGCGTGGCGAGGACTTAGCTCCCCATTACACGAAGCTCATCAAGCGCCCCCTTCGAGCGCCCCACGTCCTCACTTACCTGGCGAAAGCCGGAGAGAAAGGAGATCTCGGCGCCTCTATCCCTAAGCCGATGGAGAGAGCCAACTCACTGATCTCTCTAGCGGCCTACTTATACGGCATCCGCAGAGAAAACCCTGACACCACACGTTCGCATGGTCGCATCGTCGACCTGCTCTCTGGCGGAGATCAGCCTCTCCTCGAGCGGCTCTTTGAGGGGGCTTCCCCGAAGGACCTCCGCACAGCCCAGCTCACTTTGCAGCGCGGGGTGGACGACTCCATAGACAACCTCGTGGCGACGTTGGTCTTCCGCGCTGGCCCTGTTGAGGAGGAGACCTCGAGGTTCTGGGAGGACGGCTCCATCTGGACCACAAGAACTGGACTCGACGGTCGAATCCAGGAGCTGAAGGTCCTAAAGGACGAACGAGTACCACAAAACGAGGCAGCCCTCTCCGCAGCAGCAGAGCAAGGGGACCTCTCAGAGAACGCGGAATGGGACGCTGCCCTAGAGGAGCAAAGGAACCTGGCCAGCAAGATCCAACAGCTAGAATCTGATATCTCAGTCGCACAGCTCTTAGAGAACGCGATGCTCCCGGAGGCCACTGCCTGCCCAGGAACTCGTGTTTATTACTCGCAAGAGGGGCTCGACGAAGAGCAATCAATCGCCATCCTAGGCCCCTGGGACCAAGGAGACGACGACTCAGTCGTCAGCTACCAAGCCCCCCTCGCGAAGGGCATGCTCGGCATGCAGGCTGGCGAATCCACAACGATCTCTCTACCCGGCGGCGACATCAGTGTTGAGGTCACCCGGGTTGAAACCGTAAAAGTTGACTGAATCCCCTTAAACCCCCGAACCATAGTCTTCCGAAGAGACACCGAGATGAGCACTACAGAGACAAGGATTGACTTCAAAGTCGCCGACCTCACCCAAGCAGAGTTTGGACGTAAAGAGATTGAACTGGCGCAGGTAGAGATGCCTGGTCTCATGGCGATCCGTGAGCAGTACAAGGGGCAGAGCCCACTTGCAGGCGCTCGGATTACCGGCTCCCTGCACATGACGATTCAGACTGCGGTCTTGATTGAGACCCTAGTTGAGCTCGGAGCAGAGGTTCGCTGGGCATCATGCAACATCTTCTCCACACAGGACCATGCAGCCGCAGCGGTTGCCGTCGGCCCCAACGGGTCGGTCGAGAATCCCTCGGGCGTGCCTGTATTCGCATGGAAGGGAGAGACGCTCCCTGAGTACTGGTGGTGCACGGAGCAGGCTCTCACCTGGCCCGGAGAAGATGGCCCGAACATGATCCTCGACGACGGCGGTGACGCGACCCTGCTTGTACACAAGGGAAAGGAATACGAGGCTGCAGGCCGCGTCCCTGAAGCAACGGCGGAAGACAGCGAGGAGTGGGAGTGCGTTCTTAACGTCCTCGCCGAGTCCCTCAAGAACAGCTCAGACAAGTGGACCAAGATGGCGGGCTGCGTCCGTGGCGTCTCAGAGGAGACCACGACCGGCGTGCACCGCCTCTACCAGATGGTTGAGCGGGACGAGCTCCTGTTCCCCGCGATGAACGTCAACGACGCCGTTACCAAGAGTAAGTTCGACAACCTCTATGGCTGCCGCCACTCGCTCGTCGACGGAATCTGCCGCGCGACTGATGTCATGCTCAGCGGTAAGCTCTGCGTTGTCTGTGGATACGGTGACGTCGGCAAAGGCTCAGCTCAGTCCCTCAAGGGCCAAGGCGCCCGAGTCGTCATCACAGAAATTGACCCCATCTGCGCATTGCAGGCCGCGATGGAGGGCTACGAGGTGGTCCGCGTTGAGGACGTCGTCGGCCAAGCCGACCTGTTCATCACGACCACTGGCAACAAAGACATCATCACGGCTGAGCACATGAGCCAGATGAAGCACAACGCCATCGTCGGCAACATCGGTCACTTTGACAACGAGATCGATATGAAGGGCCTATCCGAGGTCCCCGGGGTCAAGGTGGAAAACCTTAAGAACCCCGAAGAGCACGGAAACCAGGTCGACATCTGGACCTTCCCTGACGGACACTCCGTGATCATCCTCGCGGAAGGCCGCCTCTTGAACCTCGGCTGCGCGACAGGCCATCCCAGCTTCGTGATGTCAGCCTCATTCACCAATCAGGTCATGGCGCAGATCGAGCTTTTCCAAAACCGTGATAACGACAAGTACACCGTCGGTGTCTATACCCTCCCGAAAGAGCTCGATGAGCACGTCGCCCGCCTCCACCTTGAGAAGCTCGGGGTTCGCTTAACAGAGATGAGCAAGTCTCAGGCTGACTACCTGGGCATCCCTAAGCAGGGCCCCTACAAGCCTGACCACTACCGCTATTAGTCCGGCGGCAGCGGATCGTCGATGCGCAGCATGGAAGTGGTCCTGCACCAACCTGTAACTTGCGCGTCAGAGCGAGGTTAGCCCCAAGCCCTACAGGGCTCCTTCATATCGGCCACGCGAGGTCTTTCCTCCTCGCGTGGCTGAGCGCTAGAAGCAGAGGTGGTGAGGTCCTCTTGCGGTTAGAGGACCTCGACAAGTCTCGAGTCAGGGAGGAGTTCATAGGTGCATGCCTAGAGGATCTCAAGTGGATCGGATTGGACTGGGATGGCCCACCGAGCTTTCAGTCTGACCGTGAGCAGGAGCTCAGAGAGACCGCGGAGAGCTTAGTTTCAGAGGACTTGGCCTACCCCTGCATCTGCACTCGGCGGGAGATTCGAGCGGC
Source organism: Planctomycetota bacterium (assembly GCA_022446815.1). GTDB lineage: Bacteria > Planctomycetota > UBA1135 > UBA1135 > JAKVCE01. The sequence continues at coordinate 30,101 of JAKVCD010000040.1, read as the reverse complement.
GATCTCAGCTCCCCATGCGGAGGACGAGGCGTCAACCTATCCGGGCACCTGTAAGGGTCGATTTCGCTCAATCCAAGAAGCCCAAGAGAGTTCAGGGCGACAACCTTCCCTGCGATTTCAATGCCCGCCAGAGGAGATTGAGATTCAGGACCGCTTACATGGCCAGCTCAAGCTCTCCCCGTGGACCGAATTCGGAGACTTTGTCATCGTGAGCCCAGAGGGACATGCCTCCTACCAGCTCGCCGTTGTCCTAGATGACGCCGCGCAAGGGATCACAGAGGTCCTCCGTGGCGATGACCTCTTGAGCAGCTGCGGCCCCCAGGCGGTGCTGCAGCGTGCGCTCGGGCTGAAGCGTCCGGAATGGATACATGTACCCCTCGTCTTGGATTACACCGGAGAGCGCCTCGCTAAGCGCACTGACGGCCTCTCTATCCGCGCGATCCGCGAAGCCGGGATTTCTCCAGAGCGACTGCTCGGGTGGCTTTTAAGCGAAAGCGGCCTCTCTGAGGAGCACGAAATCTCAGCGCAAGCAGCGATACGGAGCTTTGATTTAGAAGTACTCAACAGGAGCCCGATCAGGCTACCGGAAGACTTCTTGGAGACTCTCGCGTAAATTCTGACTGCATCGGCGAGTCCCGCTTGACTCGCCCCAATAGGCGGATATCCTTCCGCGTTGCTTCCCCGATAGCTCAGTTGGTAGAGCAACCGGCTGTTAACCGGTTTGTCGCAGGTTCGAGTCCTGCTCGGGGAGCCATCTCCCTCCTCTTAGGAGCACACAGCGCCTCATTACGGTGTAGCGCGCGGTGCCCCCGAGGCCACCGCCTCGGATTGCGAACGATGGCCGAGAGAGCGAAGGATCCGTTCTGCCGATCTCCTCGCACCAGCGATGTTCCTTCCGGTAGGACCAAGCACAAGCTCAGCGAGTGCTCCAGTCACATAAACGCGCGGGTGCCAGCGCAGGTTTTCATCCACTATGGGGAACCCGCAAGCCGAGCATGGAAGCCCCTCATCTCGAATGAGGCCATCAACAAGCGCCCCGCCCGGCCGCTCAGAACCAAATCCAGTCGCTAGCAGGATTGTGTCTACGCTTCGACGATCACCCGACGAGAGCTCGATGTCCAACATTTGGCCCGTTGAGAGCAACCCTGACACTTCACCTCTAAGCAGCTTGATGCCTCCTCCTCGAATGGAAGACATAAGCTCTCTCAAGATGTCGGGCGGCACCGAGCCCCTATTTCGAGCCTCCGTGATCATTTGCCTCCTACGATCCAAGCCCCGTTCTCGAGCAAAGCCCCTCATATACTTGGGCCCGAGCCATCCGGGGTCGCTATCGAACTGATGCTCTCGGAATTCATGCCTTGATATCAGGTGAACTTCATGCCCTTCATCCACGAGCCGAAGAGCGACCTGAGCAGCTGAGATCCCCCCACCGACGACTGCTACAGACTGAGCCTTAAGAGGCCAGTCTGTGAAGCCAGGTTGGAACACATGGTGCACACGATCCTCGAAGCCGCTCGCCCAGGAAGGGAGCTTCAGCTGCTCTGGTGGGCCTACGGCTAGGACGACTCGATCAGCCGCAACGCGCGGTCCATCCAAGAGTTGGACTTGAACGCCATCCTCCATTATCGCGCAGCTCGCGGCCTTCCCACGCAGATGGAGCCCAGGAAGGTCGTAGGACTCCATAACTGCGTCACAGTGGGTATCAAAGAGCGAGAGCGCAGGTCGATCATACGGAGGAGCAAACAAGCCACGCACCCCACCCCAGCGGTCCTCCGCGAAGGCATGGAGGCCTAGCGGGTCTAAGCCGAGGTGATGCACGGAGGGTGAGCGCAAATGCCTCATACCGATCGCCTGGCTTCGTAAGCGCCACCGAGCCAGGAGTGCGGGCTCAGGGTCCAAGATCTGAACCTGATCAGGCGGAACCCTCCCCTCACCGATTAGCCGAGCCGCAACGTGCACCCCATGGATGCCGCCGCCGACGATCAGCCAACCCAAGCTCATGAAGGCTCTTCAGCGATCTGCAATTCGGGGAAGGGGTTATAGAGTGGATCCCAAGCCTCGACGCCCTCGGCGGCGAGTCCAGGCTCGAGGAGGCAAGAGTCGAGCTCCGCTCGCATCGCGTCCTCATCCATGCCTTGTCCGATGAAGACGAGCTTCTGAGACCGATCCCCAAAGCGGTGATGCCAACCAGGCTGCTGGTCAGGCATCTGCCCTTCAGGGTGCCCCCACTCCTCACTAGGCACCGCAGCCCACCAACGACCGACAGGGACCATCGAGCAGACGCCGCCTGCTTGAGCCCACTCATAGGCCACAGAGTGCTCGGCAGCGACCCAGAAGAAGCCCTTGGAGCGCAGTACACCGCGCCAGTTGTCCGCGTTCTCAATGAACGACCAGAGCTTCTCCGCGTCAAAGGGGTGAGGAGTGATGTATGTAAAGCTGCCTATACCGTACTCCTCCGACTCAGGCGTGTGCTCCCCTTGGAGCTCCTTGATCCATCCTGCTGAACTGGCGGCCTCGTCGTAGTCAAACAGGCCGGTGTCCAAAACCGAATCGATCGGGACCGCTGCCTTCGTTGCAGGGACGATCTTTGCGCCAGGGTTCAGCGCGCTGATGATGGCCTGCACCTCGAGCGCCTGCTGCTCAGATACAAGGTCAAGCTTGTTCAGCACAATGACGTTAGCGAACTCGATCTGGTCGATTAGAAGGTCTGTGACCGTACGGTGGTCATCCTCCCCAAGAGACTCTCCCCGATCCTGGAGATTCTCGGCGGCGTTGTAATCGCGCAGGAAGCTAGCAGCGTCTACGACGGTCACCATGGTGTCTAAGCGAGACACCTGTCCAAGGCTGACCCCCTCTTCATCCTCAAATGTGAAGGTCTGGGCGACAGGGATGGGCTCAGAGATTCCAGTGGACTCGATCAGGAGGTAATCAAAGCGCCCCTCCTGCGCTAACCTGGAGACCTCTGCGAGAAGGTCGTCGCGCAACGTGCAGCAGATGCATCCGTTGGACATTTCAACGAGCTTCTCTTCAGTTCTAGAGAGCTCTGCGCCGCCTCTCTCGACGAGGTCTGCGTCGATGTTCACCTCGCTCATGTCGTTCACGATCACGGCTACGCGTCGCCCTTCACGGTTGTTGAGAACTTGGTTCAGCAGGGTGGTCTTACCTGCGCCAAGAAATCCTGAGAGGACTGTGACAGGGAGCCTGGGCTCTTGGATATCGGGCTGATTCATGGTTTCTCAGAGAGAGTTCGGCTCTAGACTAAGGAGGAAGCGGTAACGCAATTGACTTGCAAGTAGCATAGAGCCGTATCCCCACTCCAGGCAACAAGAGCACACCAAAAAGCTCTCCGTGCCGGCCCCCTAAAGATGAACACAGAGAAAGCTCAACAATTGATCAGGGCGCGATCGTTGCGAGCTACCGCTCCTAGGGTCGCCGTTCTTCAGGTCTTGGCAAGCGCAGAGCAGCCTCTGTCTCATACTGACGTACTCAATCGCCTTGGCGAGACTCCCTGGGACTCGGCCACTACATACAGGAACCTGATTAAGCTACGAGAGACTGGTATCTCTGTCGTCGCGAGCCGCGCCGGAGGTGTGGCCCGATACTCACTCGCAGAGAACCACAGGGGCGGCGAACCACAACACCACTTTGTGTGTGACGACTGCGGCGAGGTGTCGTATCTCCCAACTGAGGTGACGACGAAGGCTCTAGCTGCAGGAAGATGGGCCGCCTCGATCGAAGGAGCTGCCGTTCACCTCCATGGCGCGTGTCCTGATTGCCGCGACACAGCCGAGTGAGCAGAGTGCTCATTTTAAGGCGTCTCCAGCGCCGCTCACGCTGAGTGAGACCTAGTGCGATGGCAGGACTTGAGCCACAATATACCCAGAGATGAAGTCGCCGAAGGCAAGCTCCGTCACTATCGCGCTGATACTCCTGCTCATAACTGGATGGCTGCTGTGGAGCTCTGCAGCGGCAGCCGAGGAGACGCCTTACATCCGCGGAGCGGCGCTCATTGACACACACGGCTGTCTCGCGTGTCACTCCGGCAACCTCATGGGCGCCATGAAAGTGCCCCCGCTACGAGGCTGCGAGCTGCCTGAGGAGGAGTTTCAGGCCTGGGTCCTCTATGGATGCCCGCAGGCCCAGCCGGGCCGAGCCCAACAAAGCAGATTCGGGATGCCAGCCTATGAGGGACACCTCGACCCCGAAGACGTCCAAGACATCCTCGCTTGGTCTCAGATCGCGGGCCATGAGGTGCCTGACCAAGCCGCTCTCTCTGACTTGGCCCGTGGTGAGCAGGTTGCCCTGAAGGCCGGCTGCTTCGACTGCCACGGCCCCCTTGGGCAGGGCGGAATTAAGAATACCGGCTCCTTCACAGGCGCTATCCCTGGATTCAGCGGGGAGCAGTTCAAACACCTCTGCGACGACGGCGACCCCGCGGCTATCGAGGAGTGGATTCGTCATGGAACGAGCGAGCGCTTCCTCAGCGGAGAACCGCTCGCTGGACTTGGCCGAAGCTTCATGAGCAGCCAGCTCACAAAGATGCCCGCCTATCAAGACATCCTCTCGGATGAGGAGATTGAGCTGCTAGTGCGCTACTGCCTACACATCAACTCACTCGGGCCCATGAGTGCCGAGCGCTATGAGGCACATCGGGCAGCGCTTGCTAGCTCTAAGATGGAAGTCACAGGTCAAGAAGACTCACTGGCCGGTCCCAGCCTTCCACGCGAGGTCGCCGAACTCTTTAGCTCGAAGTGCATACGCTGCCACGGCCCCAAAAAGCAAAAGAGCGACTACCGTATGGACACAGCCGCTGCTGCCTTTCAGTCGGGGGACATCGCTGACTTTCTAGAGGTGAGCGTCATTCAGCCGGGGGCTCCACGAGAGAGCCTCCTCTACCAATTCGTCAGCGCCACAGAAGAGGACTCGCTAAACGAGGTCTTCCCCATGCCTCCAAGCGAGGATGAGCGACTCAGCCCAGAAGAGCTTAAGGTCATCAGAGACTGGATCGCTTCCGGGGCGCCCTGGTCCGATAAGCAGACCCTACAATCGGCCTACTCAGACTAACCCACCTCCAGGTATCAACATGCGCACGTCCATCACACTCGCCTCCTGTGTCATCCTCGCCCTCTCGGTAGGCCTCAGCGCCTCAGCAAAGCCTGTCGATGACTCCCCCCTCCAGGAGTCAATGGGCTCGCTAAACTCTGGGCTCCGCTCCTTCCGGAAGGCGTTGAAGGCGGAGGCCCCCGATCAGGAGACTGCCCTCGCCCAAATCGTCGCCATGCAATCTGCCACTCAGATCTCCAAGGTGCAGGTGCCGGTCAAGGCAGAGTCCATGTCTGCGGAAGACGGAAGGGCCCTGACAAAGGGATACCGGATGGATCTGATCGAGCTCCAGCGAGAGCTCTTAAAGCTAGAGCTCTTGATCCTCCAAGAGGACTACAAGGCAGCCGACGCCTCCATTCGACGCCTTATGGAGATGAAGAAGGCGGGTCACGATAAGTACATGGAAGACGTTTGAGCTGGGAGAGCGCGCCGCAAGTCGTGGAGCCTCGCTAGAGAGCGCCCCATCTGACTGAGACCCCAAGCGCCGGAGAGCGCTGCTGGGAGCGACTTGAGGATCACAGACTTCCCGCTAACCTTCGGCCCCGAGATCCCCAACGCGCGAGCGGCTGTGACGTGATAGTGCTGCTCTGTGAAACGAAGCATCATGAGCGCAGAGGCCCCAAGCAGGCCCCTACCCACCCCCATCCCCTCTATGAGCCTCAGGTACGAGGGGGCGAGCGAGATAGCCCTGTCTGTAAGGGCGGCCCTAGCAGAGCGGATCAGCTCTTTGTCCGAATCGTCGCGGTCTAGAGCGAGAGAGTGCAATGCCGGGTGATAGCAGACTCCCCGCAGCAGGTCCTTCTCCACATCGCGCGTAACGTTGGCCAGCTGCAAAAACTCGCCGACGTCTCGTGCGGCTGCCTCAGTCTCAGCCGAGAGCTGAACTCCACCGTCGCCGTGCCATCGAAAGAGCCTAGCTGCGAACCGAATGGGGTTGCCCAAGACTGCCATGCAATACTGGCTCAGCTGCAGAGAGCCACTCAGCGTCCCCTCCTGCTCCTCAAAAGTCTCCGCAGCCCAACGCATCCCATCAGACATATCTTGAACGAGCTCTCCTAGGCACTGCTGCACAGGGACTGGAAAAGTGCGGAAGACGCTGTCTAGGCGAGGGACCTCTTCAGCCAACATGACGTGGGCTGCATCTCGCTTATCTACACAGGCGAACTCAACATCTGGGAGCATCTGTGGCTGGGCCCCTGCCATGAGTTGATCCAGTCGCAAAGGCAGGACAGTCAGAGCGAGCGCCCTCTTGGCGGCGTCCTCGACGAGATCCTCGTAGGTGTCCAAGACCCTGCAATACAGATAGCCAACGGCTACGGGCAGAGCGATGGAGGAAGGTAGGGCGACGATGCAAGGCGCGAAGGAGCGCGCTGCATGGGGAAGGACATCCCAAACAAACTGCTCGGCAGGCTCTGCGGATCGAATTCGCGCCAGGTCAGGACGATCCCGATCCGCTCGAACCCCAGCCGCAAAGAGGCCGGCCCTCCGAAGCGCAAACGGGACTCGCACCAGAGGCGGGAGGGGCTCAGGCACTTGAAGCTCCATAGAGAGCGGAGCCTGCAGCGACGCCGAGCAAGAGAAGGACAACACCGATGACTCGAACACTGGCGTCCATAACTCGACCGCTCAATGAGCTCCGCCAGCGCCGAAGCGCGAGCAAGCCAAGCCAGAACCAAGCGACGACACCTACGGCGACACCGAGCCCAAACGCAGGCGCCGCAGACAAGCTCGCCTGCACAGCGCCGGACCCCTCCAAGGCGGCGATCGCGCCTCCCCAAGTTCCAATCATTCCAGGATTACCAGCGACCATGCTGACTCCCAGTGCGAAGTCTCGGCCAGGATGATCGGAGGTCGATGAGGCGACCTCAGTCTGGATCGATGGAGCCCCCAAACCCTTCCAGGAGAACCATCCGCCGATAAGGACTAGCACGGCGACTCCGAGCCAATCGAGCACGCGCTCCAAGCCGGGAGCCTCTTGAATGGCGAGGCCCAGCCCACCAAAGACGATCCCCGCCAGCACACCTTCCGCTACACCAGCCCCTAACGTCACCCGCAGGCCCCCTCGCGTGTCACCGCTGAGTCCCCTAGAGACGACTACAAGAGCGACCGGCCCAGCGACTGGGATCGACCCGAAGAAGCCCATGAGGACTCCGGCTACGAGCTCCACCCACAGTGTCATTCTGCGGCCTCCAGTCTAGAGAGATCGCAAAACGTGGCCCGCAGGCTAAGCGCGCGGCTTCTTGAAGCCCACACCTCACAGCGGGAGTTCACCGTGACACCACCAATGCATGACGCTGAAGCTCATCAGCGAGAAGGGCGCCTATCGCCGCAGCGCCCCTAGCGTTCGGGTGTACGCCGTCGTGATAGAGGGTCTCTGGGTCGGGCCTGAGGGTAGCTAGGTACCTCCCCACATCAACATATGGCACACCTCGCTGAGAGCACCAAGCAGCAAGGGCATCTTGGGGCCACCACAGACCAGCCACCTCAAACTGGACTGTGTACGGATGAGAGACCACCACAGGCTTTGCCCCGACAGCCTTAATCGACGAAAGCAGCTCCTCAACCTCTTGTAAGTGTCTAGACCATGCGGCGCGGCTCGCTGGGAGCGCGGGAGAGCTCAGCAACTCATAGACCCCGAGCGCCTCTTGCCGCGCTGCGTCCACACGGGCCTGGTCACCATTGACTGCACGACGCGCACGCCGCAAGGCTGTGGCCCAGACTGTCCCAGAGAGCCAGCCCGGATCTCGAGACCGCTCCAGCTGAAAGCCCTCATCTGCGCCCCCCAGCGCAGCCAGGGTCAACGGCTCAGTCACGTCGTTGAGGACCAAATTTACAAGGACAACCTCCGCCCGCAGCTGGCCTGCCACAGCCTCAAACCAGAGCCGCTCTTGCCATGGGGCCCAACCGCCAACTCCACCGTTCAAGCACTGAACTGTGAACCCGACAGCGGATAGCGCCTGCTCAGTCTGAGCAGAGATGACATCCTCGTCAGCTGCCACAAAGGCGCCAAAAACCACCGAGTCACCGAGAAAGAGGACGCGTTGATCGCACTCAAAGTCAGGTAAATCCCCCCGCATCCCGAGCTCGTTGATGCGTAGGCGGTGACCCAACCAAACATCATCTCCCCCAGGACGAAGGCGCCACCCGACCTCAGAATCTCGCTGAAAGAGGGTCGTGTCTAAGCCCACAAAAGGTCCGGCCACAGCCTCAAAGCCTACGAGCGTGAGAGTGGCCGTAGCCACAGACACAGAGAGCCGACGAGTCTTTGCCAGAGGACTGAAAGCCATCGCTGCGAGCAGAGCGGAAGAGGCCAGGAGGAGCGAGCGCCCCCGGGAAGCGAGCTCTGCGCTGGAGTCCATGAGGACCCCGGCCCCAAAGATGACCGCGAAGAGGTCAACCTGACAGAGCGCCGCTAAAAGGAGGCAGAGTACTGCGGCGACGAGCAGCGAACGCTTTCCGTCTGACGATGTTGCAACGTCCAAGAGTTAGCCTCAAGCAACCGCACAGCCCGCAGCGTGAAGCTTACGGGCGAACAACCAGACAAGGAGATAGCTAAGACAAGCCAGGTCAAAGCTCGTAGAAATTCCTAGCCACATCGAGACGCCAACAGCTAACACGGCGCCGAGGACTCCGAAGGCTCCGTTAACCGCCCACATCCAAGGCGTGGCCTCGTCAGCCAGGCGAGTGACAAGACGCATGCCAAGCGGGAAGCACAGCCCTAAAGCCAGCGAGACCGGAGAGACTACGCCAACCACGACTAGGCAACGCATAAAGAGGTCGCTCTCAATCGTAAACTCGCTGAGAGGTCCTACGCCGAAGCGGATAAGGAGGAGCCCCGCGACAACAAGTAGAGGGTAGGCGACTGCGCGCTCAGACTTGCTGAGGTCAATCCGGTCGGAGAGGTAGCTGCCAACCCCGGTCATCAAGATCATCGAGAACAGAGTCACAACGACGGCATACGTAGGGTGACCGAGGTAGACGCTGAAGCGCTGCATGAAAGGGACTTGAACCATCATGAAACCAAGGCCGATTGAGGCGAAGTAGCCTACCGAGGAGAAGAAGTCGGTCCTTCGCATGTTCGGCAATCCAGTCTTGGCCAAAGGGCCGCCTACGACCGCAAGGACAAGGAGCAGTGTGACCAGGGACAGGATGACCAGGGTCGTCGTCGCGACAATGTTTCCGGACATGACGCCGTGCGTACCGTCCACAGAGCCAACTCCAAAGCCTCGCTTGCTATTGGCAGAGCTGAAGATGGAGAACGCCGCGCCTGGCTTAAGGATGTTGAAGAAATAGGGCCGCTCATCTGTAGGGACGCTGTAGTCCAAATACCGGTGATGAATCACTTCGTCCAGCTCTGCGCGAGTCGAGGCGCAAGTGATGTCGCTTAAGAACGGAATCACCTCGGGATGGCGAGGTGAGACCAGCACCGTAAAGCCTAGCTCGTTAGAGGAGTTGTCAATGACCCGTATATCCGGCTCATCAAAAGGATCAACAGAGATGAGCAGGGTCGCGACTCTGTCGCGGGAGACAAGGACGATGTGGTCCTCTGGATTCTTGACGCCTCGCTCGAGCAGCGCTGCGGTTCCGAGCGCCAAGAGCCTGCTCGTCTCAGACGCGTCGCTTGGGTCGAACCACCTAGAGACGCTGAAGACTCCGCGAGGCTTGAGCACGTCTAGGAAGACTCGCCACGACTCCAAGGTATAAAGCCCGTTCTCTGAGAGAGTGAAGGCGCCCGCCCCAGTCGCTGCCCATGTATCAATCAGGGACATCTGCAGGACATCAAAGCGCTTATCGGTTCTGGTCAAATAGCTCCGCGCCTCGTCATGCACAAGCTCCACCTCTTCGCGATCCGCCAGAGCGCAGAACTCCCTGAGATCTCCCTCGAGAAGCTCTATGAAGTTCCCGTTGATCTCAACGCCGGTGACGCTCGTGGAGGCAGCCCAGACTGCGGTCAGAAGATCTCTGCCCCCACCGACGCCGATAATCCCAACATCCCCCTTGCGCCGAATGTGATACGGGAGGGAGGTAACGTCGTAGGAGACCCAAGCGAGGTCATCTAAATTGACCCCGTCCCAGCGGGGCATGACGGTCCCTGCGTCCCCGTCCAAGACCATACGGACCGCCTCTCGCTCCCCAGCCGCCTCGATGCACCCCTCGCCTGGCCCCCAGTACAGGCCCCCGGCGCCGGTCATCACCGGCTTCCGCACGACGAGCTGCGCGTGAACGTTCCACCGTTCGTGAGTCACGTTCTCCTGCCGGATCACGCCCCCCTTGGAATACCAAACCGTAAGAGGCCGATCCGCCTGAGCGTTCCACAAGCCAGCAGCGGCAAGGCCAATGGCCACGTACTTCGGTAGGGCTGTGCTCCCTCCGCAGTATCGCTGAAAGCAGACCGCAGCTAGCGCTGCCAGCGCACCACAAAAGAGGGCAACAGAGCTGGCGTTGCCCGACTCAAGCAAGGGGATGATCAATAAGGTGCCCAAAGCGGCCCCAGCTAAATCGACGGCATAAATTAACCCGATCTTTCCAGGCACCCGCGTCAAGGCGATCGCGACTACGACGCCAGCGACATAAAACGGCCCCCCGAGAGCAAGGGTCAGGACGAAGAGCGCGTTTGCAGCGCGCAGATCAACCCCGTCGGGGATTGGGGCGGCGAGCAAGACCATGTGAGAAGCTGCAATGGCCAGCGCGAGTCGCATCGCCCAGACCCCCAAGGCTTCCTTCGCGCGATCCCCAGAAAACTCCTCACGCTTCAAGTACACAGTGACAGCACCTGCCGACATGCCAAACATCGCTACAGAAACAGCGAAGAAAGACAGGTGATACCAGGTCATCGCAGACAACAACCTCGTCGCCAAGACCTCGAGCAGCAGGCTAGCCACCGTAGTGAGGAAGAGGCCCGTCAGAAACCAACTCTGTTTATCGCGCATACGTCAGAGGAGCGTAGAAAGCATCTCTATGGATTTCATCGGCCAGGAGATCGGTCCAGAGAGCCACGAAAGAGGCATGCCTTGGCTCGTCCCATCCACGGGAGCGGCCCCAGTCGTTGGCGCCCTAGCTTGCACCACAGGGCCACCTGAGTCACGATTCGAGCAATGAGTGATTCAACAACCACCCCCGGCGGTCCCGCCAAGACTCCATACCGAGAGATCACACCGGCGGCGATCATCTTCGGCGTCCTGATTGGAGTCGTGATGAACGCCGCGATCACCTACTCAGGGCTCAAGATTGGCTTCACCATCGGCGGAAGCGCCATCGCAGCGGTGCTTGGCTGGGGGGTCCTGAGGGGCATCCTCCGTAAAGGGACCATCGTTGAAAACAACATCGCGCAGACCGTCGCCTCCTCGGTGAACACCTCGAACAGCGGAGTGATCTTCACGCTGCCTGTCCTCTTCCTCTTAGGGATCCAACTCGACCTCGTCTGGGCGATCGCCGCGACAACGGCCGGCGCCATCCTTGGCGTAGCTTTCATCATCCCAACCCGAAAGCAGATGATCGAGTTCGAGCGACTCAGGTTCCCAACTGGGACTGCCGTCGCTGCCGTCCTACGCTCACCGGGTGCGGGCGTCCAGAAGGCGCGAATCCTGCTCGCTGGCATCGCCGCCAGCATGATCGTCTTCTTCTTCACTCAGTCAGACATCCTGGGCCTCTCCACCTACGCCGACCTCGGCGTGACAGGCCTCAGTAAGGACACCCTAAACATAGGGGCGCTGCTCAGCTCCCTCGGACTTCCGTGGCCTCGCACATTTGACCTGTCTATCGCGATCGCGCCGTTCGCCTTCGGAGCTGGATTCATCACAGGCAGGCCTGGCCTAGTCGTCCTCGCTGGCGGGCTCCTCGCCTACTTCATCGTTGCGCCCGTCGCTTACGAGCTCTCCTGGCTCCCTAACGGGACCGAACCTGAGATGGCTGCGAATATCGCTCGCGGCATGATGAGCAGGCCACTTGGGATCGGGCTCCTGATGGGCGGCGCCCTCATCGGCCTCTTACACGCACTCCCTGCGATCTCTTCTGCCATGAGCGCCATGCGGAAGCCGACCGCTGGCGGGGTAGAGCGCGATGAGCTCCCGCTGAAGGTCCTCGGGATAGCTGTCATCCTCGCCTTCCTCCTCCTCTTTGCCGCCGCCAAGTCAACAATCGCTGGCGGCTCTATAGGACAGGCTGTACTCATCGCAGCGGTTGGCACAGCTTGGATGTGGTTCGCTGGAATCGTCATCGCGCAGTGCGCAGGGATGACGGACTGGAGCCCCATCTCCGGCATGGCGCTGTTGACCGTCATGATCTGCCTGCTCATGACCGACAACCAGGTCGTCCCCGCTGTCCTCATCGGCGCCGCGGTCTGTGTCGCGATTACGGAATGTGCAGACATGATGCAGGACCTCAAGACGGGGCACCTAGTGGGCGGCTCCCCACGGAAACAGCAAACCTTAGAGCTCTTCGCCGCGATCCTCGGACCCGCGGTTTGCATCCTCGTGGTCATCTTGCTTGCCGCTAGAAACACCCAAGAGTTCGGTGTCCCCTTCGGACCCGGGACAGACAGCCCCGCACCGCAAGCAGAAGCCCTCAAGGGCGTCATCGACGGCATTCGCGGCGGAGACGCACCGATTCCCCTCTTCGCCATGGGCGGCGTAATGGGCGCGCTCCTCTCTCTCTCTGGACTCGCAGGGCTCGGGGTCCTCGTCGGCCTAGCCATGTACCTGCCCCTTATGTACCTGCTCCCCTACGGGATCGGCTGCCTGATCCAGATGAGGCTCTCCAAGAAACGTGGCGCGGCATGGGCAGAGAACATGGGGGTCCCCTTCGCAGCGGGTCTCATCGTAGGCGAGGGCCTCCTAGGGATCCTCTTCGCCGGCATCCAAGTCCTCGGAGGATGATCATCATGAAGAACAAGATCCCCGACCTCCTCCTCGTCGTCGCGACGGCTACCGCGGCCCTCTCCGCATCCTCCTCTCGGAGGCCGTGGAGAGAGCTACACTTCAAAGCAGGCGAGGATTATCAGGAGTTTCTCGCGTTCGACCTAAGCCTGGGTAACCAGCAGAAGGCCAGCGAGGGCGCCCGCTTGAACGCAGAGCTCACCACCCAACTAGATGCTCTAGGCTTCAACACGGTGAGAGTGAGGAACCCAGCCGTACCTGTCGTCATAGTCCCGATCGACAAGGCGGCAGGCGAAGTCTTAGCCGAGGCTGTGCCCCTCCCCGGCCAAACCGAGACGCTCCCAAAGGGCCGCCTCGTCGACTCAGCCCTTGACCTCAGGGCCACCGAGGCGGGGGTCACGCTCACCACAGACGACCGAGGCAAGTTAAGCCAAGCGGCGACGCTTCCGAAGCGCATGCGTTCATCAGCCTTCCTGGACGCCGACAACCTCGCTGAGCTCAGCTCCGCTGGCGTGACAGAGGTCCCCGTCAAGCGAGCTGCAGCCTTCAGGTGGGAGGACTGGTCAGGCCGCTGGGCCTTCTTGATCTCCGCACTCGTTATGACCTGCGCTGTCGCCTGGAAACGAAAGCTCTCCGTCGTGGAGACCGCCGCGGCCTCATCAGGGACAAGCCTAGAGACCCTGCGCGGACGCCTTGTGGACCTCTCACAGCGCGTCTCGGGTCTCTCCGATCGCGCCGCCGGCATGAGCGCCGAGGAGCTCCACACAGAGATAGACGCCCTCCTTCAGGGGCCTGCCTACGACTTCGTCGAAGGCCGCGCCCTACTCCAGCGGGCTGCAGGGATGAGCGTTTTCGCGCTGGTCATGGACCCATTCTCAAGAGGCGAGCGCCAGCTCTCACGGGCTTGGTCTGCCTCCGTAGACCAACATGAAGAAGAGGCTAGAGAGTCCATCACCAAGGCAGCCCCGCTCATCCGGGAGGCCTCAGAGGCCTTCCCTTCCTGAGCGATTCAGATATCTTCTGAACTCTCCGCATAACCCCTATACATATGAACAAGCTCCTCCTCCTCTTGCTCCCCGCAGCAGCTATGGCACCCTTCATCCTCCCTACAGACGACTTCGAGTCGATCCCCCCCGAGCCCGCGAGCGTTGAGGCTGGTATCGCCAAGCACGCCCTCAAGCTCGGCGCGGCCACCAAGCTGATCTCCGAAGCCACCAACGGGCAGGTCGCGCAGGCCTCCATCAACCCAGAGAATGGCGAAGTCAGCGCTACCGTCTATGGAGGCGGTAAGTCTTGGACTGTCACGATGGGACAAGACGGCAAGGTCGTGAGCAAGGAGGAGGTCGCGAGGTTCCCTGGCTGGGCTGTCTCTGGAGACTGGACCGAGACAGAGAGTGGCCTCAAGTTCTATGACATCGAAGTGGGAGACGGGCCGACACCGCCCAGCTCAGCCTCCACTGTAAAGGTGCACTACACCGGGTACCTCACCACAGGGAAGAAGTTCGACTCTTCAGTCGACCGAGGCACGCCCGCGACCTTCCCCCTCAACCGAGTTATCGCGGGGTGGACGGAAGGCGTGGGATCGATGACCGTTGGCTCGAAGCGGAAGCTCATCATCCCCTACGGCCAGGCCTACGGCGCGAACGGACGCCCTCCGTCAATCCCCCCGAAGGCTACGCTTATCTTCGACGTCGAGCTCATCGAGATCATCGGCTGAGCTAGAGCGAGAGGCTTCACTCAGCGCCGACGAGAGTCAGCTCGCGGAAGCGAGCTGGCGCTGCTCCGTGGCTCATCTCCGCGGTCTGCATAGGATTACCCTTGCCGCAGTTGGAGACACCCCAGAGGTCCCAGTGATCGGGGCCGCAGATGGCATCGCATGAGCCCCAGAAGTCAGGGGTGCGCCCCTGATACGTGGGATTGCGCAGCATGCGGCCGAGCTTGCCGCCCTGAATCTCCCAAGCGACCTCGCATGTGAACTGGAAGTTCAGTCTCCGCTGATCGATGGACCACATCTTCACGAAGTCCATGAAGATGGAGCCGTCCTCGCAGTCAGCGATGAGGCTGTCAAAGTCCCAAGTCCCCGGCTGCAGTGAGAGGTTGGTGATCCTGATGATTGGCGGGTTGCGCCAACCCTCGGCGCGCGCGGTCCCCTTGCTCCCCGCCTCCCCTACGGTGTGCGCCCATTCGCGAGACGTGTGGTAGCCGGAGAAGATGCCGTCCTTCACAACGTGCCAGCGGTTAGAAGGCACACACTCATCGTCCCAGCCGCGGGTGTCCAAGCCCCCAGGGATAGTGGAGTCTGCGACGAGATTGACCAGCTCTGAGCCGTACTGAAAGCCGCCTAGCTTCTCAGTGGTAGCAAAAGATGAGCCGGCGAGGTCCACCTCATGACCATGGACCCGGTCGAGCTCATTCGGATGCCCCACAGACTCATGGATCTGCAAAGCGAGCTGACTCGCGCCAATGACGACCGTTCGTTCGCCGCTCGGGCACGGATCGGCGGAGCAAAGGGCGACGGCCTCTTCGCACAGCCGCGGACCTGCGAGGGGGAGCTCCATCGCTTCGACGTGCTCCCACCCGCCGGACTTGTAGTTTCCCCAGGAGCTGGGATGGCTCCGACGCTGGACTTGCCCATTGGCCGCCGCGGTAACATCCATTCCGGCGCCTGTCCGAATCAAGAGCTGGTGAAGCGCCGCCCCTTCGCTAGAGGCCTGCCACTGCTCCTCCCGTCGAAGCGAGCAGTGAGCCCGCCTGGAGACGACCGAGTCGTGCTGATCCATGCTCGCATTGGCCTCTTGGAGGAGCTCGAGGCGCTCTGCCACAGGGACACTGAATGGATCCCTCTCTACAGGCGTCTCATAGCTATCGGCCTGATCACCTGAGAGCTCTGCCCAGCCTGTGGGAGTCCTCATCGCACCCTTGAGGGAGCCTGCGCACTCTACCGCCGCCTGAGCAGCCTCAGTGACCGCCTCGAGCTCTGAGCCTGCGACGAGGGGCCTAGCACCGAAGCCAAAGCACCCATCGTTCCGTACTCTGACGCCGACACCCCACTCCTCAGGAGCGCCGGCCTCACCAGGGGCGCCATTCTTCACGCTCAACTCTTCAAGGTTGAGCCTCACGAGCCGCGCGTCGGCGTACTCGGCGCCAGCGGCCTTGGCGCGCCGGACGGCCTCCTTAGCGAGCTGCATCTTGTCCATGCTCATCAGTGCCTCCTAGAAGTCTGTGCTAGAGGTGAATCGAAAATCTTCAATCCGCAGGGCAGGGCAGACGATCTCACCGTCAAACAGCGCGCCAGCGACCTCGACCTCTTGCCCCACACCACTGACTGACGCCAGAGCGCTCACGAGGCTCTCGGTGAAGCGGAGGTTCTTTACAGGGCGAGTGACCTCGCCATCTTCAATCAAGAAGGTCCCGTTCCGGGTCATGCCTGTTAAGAGGAGATCTCGCGGATCGATCATGTTCGTGTAGTGAAGCTGAGTCACGAGGAGGCCACGCTTCACACCCCCGATCAGCTCATCCATGCTTTGGCTACCAGGCGCCAAGACCATGTTTCCAGGCTTAGGACCATGGGTGTTGGGTTGAGAGTGAGCGTGCCCAGTGTTCGCAACGCCGAGCTTCGCTGCCCAGAGGCGGTCGGTGACCGGGTCACCCAAGACGCCGCCCTTCACGAGCTCCACGCGCTGCTTGGGAGTCCCCTCCCAATCAAAGGCGAGGCCTTGGTAGTGCTCATTTTGAGCGTCGTCAAAGAGGCTCACCTGGTCAGAGAAGGCTTGCTCCCCACGGCGACCGCACAGGAAGGATGCCTCCTCGGCAACATCTTGCGCCCCTAAGCCTTGATAGCCTGCGAACAGGAGGAGAGACGAGACCGCGTTCGGCTCAAGGACGACGGTGTACCTGCCGGGCTCAATACCTTGGGGCGATCGATTCATCACCCCTTTGGAGACGGCGCGATGGATCACCCGCTCAACATCCACTCCCCCCGCGCGTTGACTGATCGCATCGCCGAAGCCCGCCCCGCCACCGCCAGGGTCACTGGCTGTCAACGAGAGGGCCGCGCGGCTCGTCGATCCACAGACGGCTCGGCCGGCTGAGTTGACGATAGCTCGACCGCTGTGAGTGAGCTGCGCTAAGCCTGCGGGAGAGAGGTCAGACTCCTCACAGCCTGAGATCGCGCGCTCAATCCAGCCCGCCATGACCTCAAAGCCTTGGTCGAGGACCCCTGGGTCCCCGTGCGAGAGCGGGGCATCTACAGCGCCACCAAGCGGCACCAAATCCCCAGAGACAGCGCCGTGACCAGCGAGCTGTAGGGCGCGCTCAAGCGCCGCCTTTGCGCCGCCAAGATCTAGGGTGTCAGAGACTGCGCTGGCCTCCCCCAACCCACCTTCACGCTCTACGCGCACACGCACCTGAACGCGCGGGACTACGCGATCAGCGCTCTGCGTAGGTCCGGAGGATGCGAAGCGAGCGAAGCGATCACAGCTCACGTCCCAAACGACCTCAGTCTCGTGCGCCGGCGAGGCGGCGACCACCTCAGCAGCGAGCTCTTTTAACCCCTCAGGACGAATCGGATCCATTTCAACCTCTCACTTTACGACGAAGTTCACGAGTCGCTCGGGCACGACGACCACCTTAACGACCTCTTGACCTGCGAGGAGCTCTTCCACAGCTTCACGAGCAGCTGCCTCAAGGGCGCCCTTATCAGCGCCCTTCGGAACCATCACCTTGCCGCGGAGCTTGCCCCGAATTTGGACGACGAGCTCATACTCAGCGTCCTGGAGGAATCGATCGTCCACCTCTGGCCAAGTGGCCTTAGAGACAGACTCCTCACCGCCCAATCGGGACCACAGCTCTTCAGTGATGTGGGGTGCGAATGGGCTGAGCGCTAAGGCGAAGCGCTGCGCCTGACTCCGCGTGAAGGCCTCCGGCGCCTTCGTCGCTTCGTTCACGAAGGTCATCAGCGAGGCGATCCCCGTGTTGAAGTTGAAGGGTCCGAAGGAGTCGTTGATGCGCTTGATGGCCCGATTTAGGTGGCGCTCGAGCGCCTCCGTAGCCTCGCCCTCGCAGTCCTCCTCGAGAAGTTGCCCCCTCACAGAGGAGTCCCCTGCCTCATCCACGAAGAGGCGCCAGACGCGATCCAAGAAGCGCCTGCAGCCAGGGACATCCCTCGGGTTCCATGGCTTGCTGTCTGAGAGCGGCCCCATGAACATCTCATATAAGCGGAAAGTGTCGCAGCCGTACTCCTCGATGACCTCGTCTGGGTTCACCACGTTCCGAAGCGACTTCGACATCTTCGAGATCACCTGATCAAGCGGCTCGCCTGTCTCTTTGCTCTTTCCGCCCTCCTCGCTCACATCCACTTGGTCTGTAGGGATCAGACGTCCTGTGGAGTCCTTGTAGGCGAACGCCGTGAGCATCCCCTGATTGAAGAGCTTCTGAAACGGCTCCGGAGTCGAAACCAGCCCCTCGTCATAGAGGACCTTGTGCCAAAAGCGTGAGTACAGGAGGTGCAAGACGGCGTGCTCGACGCCGCCGACGTAGAGGTCCACGTTGCCCCAATAACGCTGAACCTCTTCGTCAAAAGGCGCTGTCGCATTGTGCGGATCCATGAAGCGGAGGTAGTACCAGCAGGAGCCTGCCCACCCTGGCATCGTGTCTGTGTCACGAGTCGCAGGTGCGCCGTCTGCTGTTGAGGCCTTGAGCCACTCTGTAGCCCGCGCGAGCGGCGCAGACCCGTCAGCGGCAGGCGCGTAGTCGTCAACATCAGGGAGCTGGATGGGAAGCTCGTCGTCAGAGACCCGGTGCACAGCCCCATCCTCGGCATGAACCACCGGGAAGGGCTCACCCCAGTAGCGCTGACGACTGAACAGCCAGTCACGAAGGCGATATGTGACCTTGGGACGACCAGTCCCGAGCTCGGACAAGAGCTCGATCGCCCTGGCCTTGGCGTCCTCAGTGCTGAGTCCGTCAAGCTCTCCGCTGTTCACAGCGACCCCGCTGCCTGTAAAGCAGACCTCCGGGTCAGGCTCGCCACCCTCAGGTGCGACGACCTGACTAATTGAGATCCCATATTGAGTCGCGAACTCGTGATCTCTCTCGTCGTGGCCGGGGACGGCCATGATCGCACCCGTGCCATACCCCATGAGCACATAGTCAGCGACCCATATGGGGACGCGAGCCTCAGGAGAAGACGGGTCCAAGAGCGGGTTGAGGGCGTAAGACCCTGTGAACACGCCAGTCTTAGACTTCGCGAGGTCTGTGCGCTCGAGGTCGCTCTTTACTTGGGCTTGACGCACATACTCCTGCACCGCAGAGCGCTGATCCTCGGTGGCGAGCGCTGCCACCATCGGATGCTCGGGAGCCAGAACCATGAATGTGGCGCCGTGTAGCGTGTCGGGCCTCGTGGTGAAAACAGTCAGAGGCTCTGCCCCCTCTAACTCCAGGCGGAAGTCCACCTCAGCACCCTCTGAGCGGCCGATCCACTCCCGCTGCATGGTCTTCACGGAGTCTGGCCAGTCCACATGATCCAAGTCGTCAATCAGGCGATCAGCGTAGGCTGTGATGCGAAGCATCCACTGCTTGAGCATCCTTCGCTCACAGGGATGGTCACCACGCTCGCTGCGCCCGTTGATCACCTCTTCATTTGCCAGGACAGTCTTCAGGGCCTCGCACCACCAGACCGGCACCTCTGCCTGGTAGGCCAGCCCGCGATCAAAGAGCCGCGTGAAGATCCACTGCGTCCAGCGGTAATACTCCGGATCGCAAGTGGCCAGCTCACGGTCCCAGTCGTACGAGAGGCCGAGCATCTGCAGCTGGCGGCGGTACGTGTCGATGTTGGCTCGAGTGAATTCTCCAGGGTGCACGCCCGTCTCGATCGCATACTGCTCCGCAGGAAGGCCGAAGGCGTCAAAACCCATCGGGTGCAGGACGTTATGCCCCTGCATACGGGCCCTGCGGGCGACCACGTCGCTGCCGATGTAGCCGATCGGGTGTCCTACATGCAGCCCAGCCCCGGAGGGGTAGGGAAACATGTCGAGGACATAATATTTGGGCCGGTCGGGGTCGAAGTCTGAATCGCCGGGGTTTGGGGTCCGGAAAGTGCGGTCCTCGTGCCACTTGGCCTGCCAGCGCTTCTCGATCTCTCTGGGGTCGTAAACTTGGCTCACTGGGCTCTCCTATGTGCAGCCATAACGGCTTGCAGGCTCAAGAGGATAGCGGCTTATCACAGGAAATCAGCCACTCCCCAGTCTGCTCTTGACTCTCCGGCCCAAGCCCGGCAATGTTTGCGGCCTTGGATCGCGAGGCGGGCACCGCCCGACCCCGCACGGGGGATTAGCTCAGCTGGTAGAGCGCTACAATGGCATTGTAGAGGTCAGGGGTTCGACTCCCCTATCCTCCACCACCCAACGCGGCCGCCCACGGAAGATTACGGGGCGGCCGCGGTCCTTTTTCAGCCCACGCAAGCGAAGAGACCCTGTGGCCAGCGGGCTCACCCGGATATCCTTCGAAGCATGACCGACCTCGCTCACCCCGACCGCCTCGCCAAGCTGGAGAGGCTCAGAGAACAAGGCGTCGACCCGTACCCCGCGAGAGGGATTAACGGGACTCCTGCGATGGATCTAACCGCTGGAGCTGGAACCCCCGACGAGCCGGGAGAACTACTCGGCCAAGAGGTAACAGTCACTGGCCGTATGCTGGGGATGCGCGACTTCGGAAAGCTCATCTTCGCCCCCGTCCTGGACCAAACAGGGCGGCTGCAGACAGGCTGGCAGCGAGACCGCCTCGAGGAATGGTGGCCTCAGCGCAAAAATTTCGACGGCGGCGACATCGTCTCGGTCACTGGGGAGCTAGGGCACACACAAAAGGGTGAGCCGACGGTTTGGGCCACAAAGGTCACGCTTCTCTCAAAGGCTGTCGCACCGCCGCCTGAGAAGTGGCATGGGCTCACCGACACAGAGCAACGCTACCGCCGGCGCTACGTAGACCTGTGGGCTGGACCCGAGGTCGCAGACGTCTTCAAGAACCGCAGCAAGATCCTCGCAGTGATCCGGCGATATCTAGAAGACGAGGGCTACCTAGAGGTCGAGACGCCGACCCTGCACCCCATCATGGGTGGGGCGAACGCCAAGCCCTTCATCACCCACCACAACGCCCTGGACATGGACCTCTACCTGCGCATTGCGCCAGAGCTCTACCTAAAGCGGCTGATCGTGGGAGGTCTCGAGCGAGTCTTTGAGTTCGCCCGCAACTTCAGGAATGAGGGCCTCTCAACTCGTCACAACCCCGAGTTCACGATGCTCGAGCTCTATGAAGCGCAGGCCGACTACCGACGCATGATGGAGCTCACCGAAGGGATGATGAGCAGAGCCTGCGAAGCGGTGAACGGGGAGATGCGGACAACCTTCCGCGGGCAAGAATACGACTTCACTCCGCCCTACCCCCGCGCCTCCTACTTAGAGCTCTTTCGAGAGAACGTAGGCTGTGAGTACGACGACGAGACCGCAGTAAAAGCCAAGGCTAAGGAGCTCGAGATCCACGACAGCGGGGAGTACTTCAAGCTCATGAACGACGTGTTCGAGGCATGCGTCGAATCCACACTGACAGGCCCGGTCTTCGTAATTGACTACCCCGTAGAGATCTGCCCCCTCGCAAAGGCCAAGCCTGAAGACCCGAGGGTGGCTGAACGATTTGAAGTCTTCATCGCAGGCATGGAGCTGGGCAACGCATTCTCTGAGCTCAACGACCCCGCAGAGCAGGAGCGACGCTTCATAGATCAGGTCGCGAGCAAGGACCCCGAGACGCCAGGAGAGGTCGACATCGACTACATCAACGCGCTCGAGTACGGCATGCCTCCTGCTGGCGGCTTCGGCCTCGGCATAGACCGTCTTGTCATGGTACTCACAGGCCAAGACTCCATCCGAGACGTGCTCCTCTTCCCCGCCATGAGGCCCCAAGCTCAAGCAAGCGCAGAGCCTGAGCCTGAGACCACCGCCACCTGAGCACGTGTACCAGAGCTTCCTAAGCTGGCGCTTCCTGACCGCTCGCCGCATCAACTGGGTCGGCATCATTGGCGTCTTCGTCGGGGTCACTGCCCTGATCTTGATCCTCTCCATCATGAGCGGTTTCCTGGATCAACAGCGCAGGATGGTCCGAGGGACGCTCTCCCACATCGTCATCGAGCCCAGCCCGCTCCCTCATATCGACGGTGAGCCTCTCCCGAAGAGCGCGAAGCCGCTGCTGAGCGCCGTCCTTGAAGACGAGCGGGTCGAGGCAGCCTGCGCGCAGCTGTCCTGGTTCGCGCTCCTCATCCAAGGAGGCCGCGGCTCTGCCTACTCTGCAAGCCGCCTCTCAGACACGACCTCTGCCAAGCTGGTCGGTGTGCAAGTCGTCGGCGTCGATATCAGCGACGAGTTTCGGACCACAGAGCTACGGGCAGCGCTAGAACTCCCCCCCGAGGGCATGTCTTTCGGCCACGTCCCCGTCGATGACCCTGATAACCCCTTCGCAGCCCCACCTGGCGAGGACAGCGGAGGGCCTTGGGCTTGGTGCATTGTCGGCCAGCAGCTCGCCATCGTTCACGGGCTGCACCGAGGCTCGGAGATCAACCTAGGGACGATGGTGCCAGACCCCATGACGGGCGAGGTGCGCCAATCCAACCGCAAGTACCTCGTCGCAGGAACCTTCAGGACGGGAGAGAACGAGAGCGACCTTGGACGAATCTACGTAGACCGCGCAGAGCTCCACGACTTCCTCGCTACGGGCCGGGACTACTCTCAGGTCCTCGTAAAGCTCCACGACTATGAGGCTGATGGCGAGGTTATCGCGAAGGAACTCTCCTCAACGCTGGCCGCCAAGCGGCTCCTGCGCTCGGCTGATATGAACGAGGTGAAGACCTGGGAGCAATACCGGCGGAACATCCTAGGCGCGATCGAAAATGAGAAGGTCCTGATGGCCATCATGCTGAGTCTCGTGCTCGTAGTGGCTGGCTTCAGCGTGTTCGCCATCTTGACAATGATGGTCGCCGAGAAGCGAAGAGACATTGGCATCCTCTCCGCGTTAGGCGGCACACGCTCAGGGACGCTCTGGATCTTCTTATTGATCGGGTTCTGGGATGCCTTGCTAGGAGCGACAGCTGGCGCCGTCGCGGGCGTCCTCGGCGCGACCTACATTGATCCGATCGAACGAGCGATCTCAGAGTTCTTTGGAGTCCAGATCTTCGACCGGAACGTCTATCTCTTCGACCACATCCCGGCCGTTGTCGACCCAGTGAGCGTAGCTGCGATCGTCCTCGGAGCCTTCATCTGCACGCTCCTCTTTGCTGCCATCCCTGCGTGGCGAGCGTCAAGACTCAACCCTTTAGAGGCGCTCCGCTATGAGTGATTCCCAAATCCTCGTAGCTAAGGACATCCGAAAGTCCTTCCAGATTGGAGATCGAGAGGTCGGGGTGCTGCACGGCGCTCACCTCAGCCTCAACCGTGGTGAGCGCCTGTGCATGATGGGCGCTTCAGGCGCTGGCAAGTCCACCTTCCTTCACATCCTTGGGCTCCTAGAGCGACCGACTGAGGGTGAGGTCTTGATCGACGGCCAAGACGGGTGGTCGCTCGGAAACACTCAGCGCGCGAGCCTGAGGAACCGCACACTCGGCTTCGTCTTCCAGTTCTACCACCTCCTCCCAGAGCTCAACGCTCTCGAGAACGTAGTCCTCCCTGCGAGGATAGCTGCCTCCCACGGAGACTCACCCCTCACGCTTCAGGAGGCCACCGCGCGCGCCAAGCAGAGCCTCGAGAAGTTCGGCCTAGAGAATCGCATGGACCACCGCCCATCGCAGCTATCTGGGGGAGAGCAGCAACGCGTAGCGATCGCGCGAGCCCTGCTCTTAGATCCGCCGGTGCTCATCGCCGATGAACCAACAGGGAACCTCGACACAGCGACAGGCGGCCGCGTGCTGGAGCTGCTCCTCAAGGAGCAGGAGGAGCGCGGGCTCTCAATGATCCTCGTCACGCATGACCCGCGCATCGCGGAAGCCTGTGACAGGGTAATGGCCATGCAAGACGGCCAGATCCAGTCAGACACGGGCGTCGAGATCCCGCACTGAGCGCCGGCTAGAGGACCTCGCCTTCTCCCTCGCCGGGCTCCTCAATGTCGCTGGGCGGAATCACAGGGTCAGCAGACTCAAAGCTCCCACGCCAGCCGAGACGGTCGCGTAGCCGGCGGTAAGGGTTTGAACCGCGCCTTGTAAGGAGCGGGTACGGGTCGTCTTCGGCGGAGATCCTCAGTCGATCTCCCATTTGCGCTGCGTAGAAGCCATGACCGTCTACCGCAAGCGTCACGACTCCGTTCGCCTCAGCCATAGTCAGCTCGATCACGCTCTGATTCTCAAGCACAACAGGGCGATGAGAGAGGGCGTGAGCGCAGATGGGAGTGACGACAAAGTCCCCCATAGTCGGGCTCAAGATAGGGCCCCCTGCGGCTAAGGAGTGCGCCGTGGAGCCGCTGGCGGTCGCGACGATCAGGCCGTCAGCCCGATAGTTACTGACCCAGTACCCATCAACCTCCATAGAGACAGACAGCATGCCCTGAAAGGAACCCCTAGAGAGGACGATGTCATTCAGCGCGACGTCACGGATCGACTCCCCGTCGGCATGGAGAAGCTCAAGCGAGAGTCGAGTGCGTGGCTCGATGATGGCAAGCCCAGAGAGCACGTCCTCCAAGGAAGATCTCCAATCGGCAGCGGGCACGGAGGCCAAGAACCCGACCCGGCCAAAATTGACTCCTAGGATGGGAACGGGGAAGCGGCAGAAAGCGTGCACTGCAGCGAGGATGGACCCGTCGCCACCCAAAACGACGACGAGATCAGGGGCCACCTCGAGGGGGGGCGCGTCTCGCTTGGCAGCCCAGGTGCACCAGCCTCTTAAATCCCCCTCAATGAGGACGTTCTGACAGCGCTCACGCAAGAAGGGCTCCATGCGCTGGATCAAGGCCTCGACGTCTGCCTTCCCACGATCAGCGAGGACTAGCACACGGTTCACCTTGCCATCGAAGGGCAGGTCTTGACCGCGGCCCTTGTCGGCAAGCGCACCCATCTCAGACCTCTTTGACTCGCTGCGCTATGCGCTTAGCGGCTCGCTCGATGCCGGCTTGGTCGAGCCCCTGGGCAGCGAGCTGCTCTTCTCTGGTCGTAGCGTGATCAACAAACTGATCTTCGATCCCGAGGATCCTGACTCGGTTGGCACCGACTCTCATCCGATTGGCGGCCTCAAGGACAGCAGAGCCGAAGCCCCCCTGCCGCTGGTGCTCCTCTACGGTTAAGACTGTGGCGCAGCTACCTAGGTGCTCTGCCAAGAGGTTTTCATCTAGGGGCTTAGCGAAGCGCGCGTCGACTAGCCCGACATGCAAGCCGTCGGCCTTCATCGCTGCGACCGCCTTGCGGGCCTCATTCACGAGAGCGCCGTATGCCCAGATGCAGACGCCGCCCTTTTCGGGGTCAACGAGGACCTCTGCCTTTCCCGGCTCCATCTCGCGTCGCTCGGCAACGGGCGGATACTCATCCGCCGGGCAAGTGTCACGAGGGAACCGCATAGCCGTGGGCCCGTCGATACGAAGAGCCATTTGCATCATCCGGTTCATATCTGCTGCGTCCCGTGGAGCCATCAAGGTGACGCCGGGGAAAGTGCGCAGATAAGCGAGGTCAAAGACGCCGTTGTGGGTCGGGCCGTCTTGCCCCACTAGGCCAGCGCGGTCGAGGCAGAAGAGAACGGGCAGGCCCTGGAGGGCGACCTCTTGGAAGATCTGGTCGTAGCCCCGCTGCAGGAAGGTCGAATAGATCGCGACGACGGGTCGCAGCCCCGCCTTCGCCATGCCTGCGCTCATAGCGATCGCGTGCTGCTCGGTGATGCCGGTGTCATGGAATCGTGAGGGATGAACCTCTGCGAACTTGTCTAGCCCCGTCCCTGAGGGCATCGCAGCAGTGATGCCGTGCACGCGCACGTCGCGGTCAGCCGCCTGAATGAGAGAGTCGCTGAAGGCCTTTGTGAACGCGGGGCCCTTGGCGACAGGCGCTTTTTCTGACTCCGTAGGCGTTGGCTTGGGAGCTCCTTTGACTCCGTGCACCTTCTCCGGGTGGTCAGGCGCAGCGGGATGCCCCTTACCCTTCTCGGTCAAGATATGGAGCAAGACGACGCCGTCTAACTCTCGCACGCGCTCGAGGGTCTTCACGAGCCCGTTGACATCGTGGCCGTCTATAGGCCCCACGTAAGTGACGCCGAGCTCCTGAAAGACATGCCCAGGGACGATGTAATGACTCAACACCTCGCCTACTTGCTCGAGGGTCTTGTCGACCTTCCCGCCGATCACAGGAATGGCCTGAATCAAACTCTGGATCTCCTGCTGCGCTCGCTGGACGATTCGTGTGGAGCGGATGCGGGAGAGGTACCTAGCCATGGCCCCGACCGTCTTGGAGATAGACCACTCGTTATCGTTCAGCACGACAAGCATCGGGTGACCCAAGGCCCCCGCATGGTTGATCGCTTCAAAGGCGACACCTGCCCCTAAGCTTGCATCCCCGATCACCGCGACTGACCTGCCCGGCTTAGCGTCCCGCTCCATTCCGATCGCGAGCCCGAGGGCAAGGCTGACGCTCGTGCCAGCGTGGCCAGTGTGGAAGAGGTCGTATTCGGACTCGTGCGGATTGGTGAAGCCGCACATGCCCCCTGTTTTACGGAGCTCGTCAAAGCCATCCCGCCGCCCCGTAAGGATCTTGTGGGGATAGCACTGATGACTCACATCCCAGACCAAACGGTCGCGACGGAAGTCGTAGACCCGGTGGAGCGCAGTAGCGAGCTCGACCACGCCGATGTTCGAGCCGAGGTGCCCGCCGGTCTCCTGAACGCTCTCCAGGAGGAAGGCGCGCATCTCATCGCAGACCTTCGCTAGGTCTTCCTCAGGCAAAGCCTTGAGGTCCTTGGGTGAGCTGATTGCGTCTAAGAAAGGATAGTTGTTGTGGTCTGTCATATGAGTCGAAGAGGACACGCCGATCCCTACTCGTAGTGTGGGGCAGAATCAGTGAAAATCCAACGGCTGCAGGGCTCTTAGTGTGCCCGATTGAGCAGATGGGAGACCAAATCTACGGCGACGGTGCCCTCATCTAGGCCTAAAGCTAAGGCCGCCTCACGAGCCTCCGTGGCGAGCGCCTGAGCTCTCTCCCTAGCGCCGTCCATCCCGAGCGCTGCGACGAGCGTCGGCCTCTGTAGCGCTGCATCCTTGCCTGGGGTCTTCCCTAGCCCCTCAGCGCTCCCTGTCACGTCGATCAGGTCGTCCGTAGCCTGAAACAAGAGACCGAGCGCGTGACCATATGTCCTCGCAGCGACCCGGCGCGCTGAGTCGCCCCCGCCAGCGATCCAGCCCAGCTCACAAGCAGCCCTAAAGAGCGCCGCGGTCTTGAGCGAGTGAACCTCCTCAACGGCTCGAGCGGCCGCCTTCGCGTCATCGAAGCCGCTTGGGTCCAAGGCAACAGTGAGGTCCAAAACCTGTCCACCGACCATCCCTACAGGGCCTGAGGCCTCAGCTAAGACCTCGACTAACGCTGCAGCATCCTCATGCTGGGCAAGTAAGGCGAAGGCTTGAGTCAAGAGGGCGTCGCCGGCGAGCACAGCCGTCGCCTCATCCCAGCGTTTGTGAACGGTAGGAATGCCTCTCCTGAGATCATCGTCATCCATACACGGAAGATCGTCATGGACGAGGCTGTAGGTATGCACCATCTCAATCGCAATGGCAGGCGTACGAGCGCAATCATCGTCCCCGCCAGCGACTGCTGCGAAATACCGAACCAGCGTGGGCCTGAGCCGCTTGCCTCCAGCCATGAGTGCGTGCCGCATCGCGGCCTGGAGCTGCTGGGGAGCGCTCTCCACCTCTTGAAG
The DNA here is from genome assembly GCA_022446815.1 of Planctomycetota bacterium. GTDB lineage: Bacteria > Planctomycetota > UBA1135 > UBA1135 > JAKVCE01. Next base: position 2,212 of record JAKVCD010000040.1, on the reverse strand, counting down.
AGACTCATTTAGAGAGCTCTCCACCCACTCAAGCCCAGCCCGCAGCCACTCATCGAGCCGCTCACGAGGCCCCGCCTGAAGCCCCATCACTCCTCTTCCTCCTCTCCACCAAGCTCAGAGAGCCCGGCCTCCGCCTGAGCCGAGAGCTCTTCAACCCGCTCCTCATAGCCAGAAAGGGCTTCACGGCAGGATCCGAGCAGCTTGACTCCGGTCGAAAATCGCTCCATAGCTTCTTCGAGGCTCAGATCTCCGGACTCAAGCTCTGCCACGAGGGCCTCCAGCTGGGACAATTGCTCATCAAAACCACACTCCTGAGGCCCTGAAGGCTCATCCTCGGTCTTCTTTCTCTTCGCCATGCGGAGATTCTAGGGTCCCAAACCAAGAAAGTCCCTCCCTTCCTTTCCGGGGAAAAAATGGCTGTTTTGACCCATATCCGGTCCATTTCATGGATCCTCATCTTTCTGTACCGGTTGGCACCCTGAGCAGGTCGGGCTAAACTCCGATAAGGCAGGAGGCCCTCGTGAGCAAGCGGGGGGACATATCAGGGACAAGAATCTCAATCTCACGCGAGATTCAAAAACCGCAGAGAAATTATGGTCGCCAAGAAGCCCAACAAGATCGCGCTCATCTACGCCAAGGCCCAGAACGTCAAAGTTCAAGCCCAAGAGATCTTCGCAGACCAAGAGGTCGTGAAGGGAGAGCTCGCACGTGACGAGATCTATCCCCCGCTAGGAATCACCATCCTCGCGGCCTGGCTCGAGCAGAACGGTTACGAAGTTCGATTGCGTGACGACTCCATCGAGACGATGGAAGAACTCACCGAGCAGTTCGAGTGGGCAGACGTTGTCGGCATCAGCTCTTTGACGCCGAACGCGCGCAGGGCTCGTGAGCTAGGTCAGATCATCAAGGAGGAGCATGGCAAGCCGGTGATCCTTGGCGGCCCTCACCCCACCACCAACCCGGAGTTCTTCCTCGATGCTGGCGCAGCAGACGTCTGCGTCCAGGGCGAAGGCGACCAGACGCTCTTGGAGCTCTTGGATGTCATCTACGAGCCGAGCCGCTGGGAAGAGGTCAGAGGCATCACCTTCCTGAAGGACGGCGAGCAGGTCGCGACTGAGCGACGCCCGCTCTACAAGGACATGGACGAGATCCCCGAGCCCGCCTATCACCTCTGGGACATCCCGCGCTACATGCGCCTCATGGTCAACCCCGGCGTCACAGCCATCACTAGCCGAGGGTGCCCTTATGCGTGCACCTTCTGTGACGCAGAGATGACCCCGCGACAGTATCGCGCCATGAGTCCGACGAAGACCGTTGACCTCATGGAGAAGATCCTCCAAACGTACAACCCTCCTCAGATCATCCTCTTCGATGACCTCTTCACCATTCAGAGAAAGAGGGTCATCGAGGTCTGCAAGGAGATCGTGAGGCGTGGCCTCTTCTTCGAGTGGGTCTGCGAATCACGAGTCGACACAATGGACTTTGAGATGCTCCGCTGGCTCCGAAAGGCGGGCTGCGTGAAGATCTACTACGGCCTCGAGTCTGGCTCACCCCGCGTCCTCGTCACCATGAAAAAGGGCGTCACGCCTGAGAAGGTCCGTGAAGGGGCCAAGCTCAACCGCCAGATCGGGATGTACTTTAAGTTCTTCATCCTCTACGGCTTCCCAGAGGACACCCGCGAGGACCACCGCCTCACAGAAGAGCTGATGGTCGCGACCCGCCCTGACGCGGTCTGCTGCTCCATCCTCCAGCCCATCCCCGGAACAGAGGTCTACGAGCAGCTGAAGCCCTACCTCACCAAGGACGTCGCGGAGATGGACTTCCACTACTGGCACTCAACCGAGTCCTTCAAGCACCCCACCTTCACCCACGAAGAGCTACACGAGCAGCGCGACAGCCTGATCATTGCGCACGCCGACGCCACGAAGGGAATCCTGCCCAAGCTTCACCGGAAGTTCGAGCGCCTCTGGGCGATGATCACTCACCCGGAGCTGATTGGAGACTGGTTTGAGATTCGATCCCGTCGCAAGAAATACATCCAGCGCGTCAAAGCCTCAGACTGGGCCTACTCCTACGAGGAGCGCCAGGCCGGCACGCGGGACGCTGAGAAGCTTCAGGTCCCCACATTCAGCCGCGACTAGGCGACGACTGCTCACTCACAATAAGAGGCCGCGCGAGAGCGCGGCCTCTCTCGTATCACGATCGCTCGGAT
>JAKVCD010000004.1 GCA_022446815.1 Planctomycetota bacterium | reverse complement strand
GGGGGGTTTTTTTTCGGTGGGGGGGGGGTTGGTTGGGCCCTTTTTTTAAAAAAATTCCAAAATTGGCGCGGGCCCCCCCCCTGTCGGGGGGGGGCCCGCTCCTGCGTTCTATGAGGTTCGCGTCACTCCTTCACGGTCGCGCTGAACTTTCGGTGGCCTTCAAAGGCTCCCACGAGGGCCGCCTTGTCGAGGCCGGTGCCTGTGACTGTCGCTGTCTTGGAAGCGTAGTCCACAGTGACACCATCGACGCCGTCAACTTTTTCGAGTGCAGACTGCACTCCAGGGGGGCACCCCCCGCGTCATGTCATGCCGGAGATTGCGAGGGTCACGGTCGAGGCGTCGCTCACCTCGTTGACCTGACCCGTGTCCTGGCAGGCAGTGAGCGAGACGCTGCCCAGCCCCAGGAGGAGGAGAAGGAGTTGTTTCATAATGAATTCGTACTTGGGTTGAGCCGCACCAGCGCGGCGATGGGTCCACTTTCGCCCGACGCGCCCTCTGCTGGTAGAGGAAAACTCGTGATTTCCTTCCGGAAGGGAGCCAAGGCCTCTCGGGAGGGGGGCGCCCACGAGATTCAGGCGGCTAGCCGCACGCGCTTGTGGCTTCGCTTAGGGGCTTCGTTTAAAACATGGGCTTCGCACCCGATCCGACGCGATCCCTGCAAACATCCCAAGACCTCCGGAGATCATCATGGCCCTCATCCCCATGCGCACCCTGCTCGACCACGCCGCTGAGAACGACTACGGCGTCGCGGCCTTCAACGTCAACAATATGGAGCAGATCCAAGCGATCATGATGGCGGCGAACGAGACGGAGTCCCCCGTCATCGTCCAGGCCTCGCGTGGCGCGCGCTCCTACTCGGACGACAACTACCTGCGGCACCTGATGATCGCGGCCGCGGAGCTCAACCCGCACATCCCCATCGCTATGCACCAGGACCACGGCAACTCGCCCGCGACCTGCATCAGCGCGATGGATATGGACTTCACCTCCGTGATGATGGACGGCTCGCTCGAAGAGGACGGCAAGACCCCCGCGAGCTGGGACTACAACGTCCAAGTCACGAGAGAGGTCGTTCAGGCCGCGCACGCGCGCGGCGTCACAGTCGAGGCAGAGCTCGGCTGCCTCGGCGGCATCGAGGACGGCCAAGGCGCGGGCTTCTCTGAAGAGGAGGCGCAAGATCACCTGACTGACCCTGAAGAGGCTGGCCAGTTCGTCGAAGAGACGGGCTGCGACGCCCTCGCGGTCGCTATCGGAACGAGCCACGGGGCCTACAAGTTCAAGAAGAAGCCGACGGGTAAGGTGCTTCGCATGGACGTGATCCGTGAGATCCACAAGCGCATGCCCAACTGCCACATGGTCATGCACGGCAGCTCCTCTGTCCCGAAGGAGCTCGTCGACATCATCAACAGCTACGGCGGCTCGATCCCTGAGACCTACGGGGTCCCGGTGGAGGACATCCAAGAGGGCATCCGCAACGGCGTCCGCAAGATCAACGTCGACACGGACAACCGCCTCGCTATCACCGGCGCGATCCGTAAGGCCTTCGCCGAGGACGGCGCGGAGTTCGATCCCCGCTACTACCTCAAGCCCGCGCGCGCTGCGATGGCAGAGGTTTGCAAGGCACGCATGATCTCCTTTGGCCAGGCCGGTCACGCCACGGGCGTTGAGAAGAAGACCCTCGACGACCTCAAGGCGTTCTACGCCATGAGCTGATGAGGGGCAGGGTGGCGTCTGGCAAGGCGGCTCTCTTCCTCCTCTGCGCCACCGCCTCATGCGCGCTCCTCAGTGAGGAGCGCCGTGAGGCGCGCAAGCAGCCCAACATCGTGCTGGTCGTCGCAGACGACCTCGGTTGGGGAGACCTCGGCTGCTACGGCCAAGAGAAGATCTCGACCCCCGCGCTCGACCAGATGGCGGCGGAGGGTATGCGCTTCACCGACTTCTATGCGGGCTGCACCGTCTGCGCGCCCTCGCGCTCCGTCTTGATGACGGGCAAGCACATGGGGCACACCTACATCCGCGGGAACGGCGGGAAGCCGCTCCCGGACGAGGAGGTCACGGTCGCGGAGGTGCTTCAAGAGGCAGGCTACGCCACAGGTGGCTTTGGCAAGTGGGGCTTAGGTCTCGCAGGCTCCGAGGGCGTCCCGACGAAGCAGGGCTTCGACGAATTCTTCGGCTTCCTGAGTCAGGTCCACGCTCACAACCACTACCCGACCTTCCTCCTCGATGGCGAAGAGCGCGTCGAGCTCAGCAACGTCGTCCCGAACGAGGGCAGGCACGGACAGGGGAAGGCTAGCGAGAAGAACGAGTACGCCACAGACCTCATCTTTGAGCGGGCGAGGGCGTTCATCCGAGAGCAGGCTGACGGGCCCTTCTTCTGCTTCCTCCCGATCACCGTGCCGCACGCGAACAACGAGGCAGGCAAAGAGGGGATGGAGGTCCCCAGTTATGGCCAGTACGCCGACCGGGACTGGGGCGATCCGATGAAGGGCTACGCCGCCATGGTCAGCAACATCGACGCTGAGGTCGGCAGCATCCTCGAGCTCCTTCGAGAGCTTGGTTTGGAGGAGGACACGCTGGTCCTCTTTACCTCCGACAACGGCTCTCACTCAGAGGGCGGCTACAACCCGAACTTCTTCGACTCCAACGGACCGCTCCGCGGTAACAAGCGCAGTCTTCACGACGGCGGGATCCGCGTCCCGCTCATCGCGCGCTGGCCTGGAGTCGTCCCCGCAGGAGTCGAGTCAGATCACATCTCCTACTTCGGTGACTTCTTCGAGACCGCGGCAGAGCTGGCTGGGGCCGGGCCCAGCGCAGGGCTCGATTCGGTCAGCATGCTCCCAGAGCTCCGCGGAGAGCCCGACGCCCAGCGCGCCCACGAAAACCTCTATTGGCAGTTCCATGAGTGGAAGGGCGCAGAGGCTGTGCGCTTCGGGAGATGGAAGGCGATCCGTAACCCGATCCACTCAGGGGAGCTGAGACTCTACGACCTCGAGGTCGACATCCATGAGTGGAAGGACCTCGCGGCAGAGCAGCCTGAGGTAGCAGCGCGCGCGGCGTCTCTGATGGCGTCGTCCCACACCCCGTCAGAGCACCCGATGTGGCTCCTCAAGCACGAGAAGGAGGCCAGGGAGGGCTAAGCGCCAGGGACGCGGTAGTGCTCGCGCAGGCGAGTGAGCTCTGCCTTTAGCTCGGCTGTCAGCTCCTCCACTTCGGGGAGTCCATAGAGGTTGTGGACCTCGTCGGGGTCGTTCGGGAGGTCGTAGAGCTCCCACTCGTCGACGCGGTGGAAGTGCATGAGCTTGTAGCGATCTGTGCGTACGCCGTAGTGCGGCTCCACCGCGTGGATGCCGACTTCGAAGTACTCGTAGTAGATCGACTCGCGCCAGCCCTCAGGCTCTTCGCCGCGCATCAGCCCGACGATGCTCTCGCCTTGCATCTCAGCGGGGGCCTCGACGCCGGCGATCTCGAGGAAGGTCTGGGCGAAGTCGAGGTTCTGCACGAGGTGGGTGTCGCGGCTCCCAGGCTCCGTGACGCCCGGCCAGCGCACGATGAAGGGCATGCGCAGCGAGGGCTCGTACATGAAGCGCTTGTCGTACCAGCCGTGCTCGCCGAGGTAGAAGCCCTGGTCCGATGAGTAGATGACGATGGTGTTCTCCGCCAGCCCGTTCTCCTCGAGGTAGTTGAGGACGCGACCGACGTTGTCATCGATCGACTGGATACAGCGCAGGTAGTTCTTGATGTAGCGCTGGTACTTCCATCGCACGAGGTCTGCGCCCTCGAGCTTGGCCTCTCGGAACGCGGCGTTCTTAGGCTCGTAGGCGGCGTCCCAGGCAGCGCGCTGCTCAGGGGTCATCCGATCGAGGAGGCGCTCATAGGCGCGGTCAGGCCCCTTGAGGTCCCGAGCCTCCTCCTCGGTGGGGGGGACCTGCAGGTCATAGTGCAGGTACATGTGATCAGAGATCGTCATCTCCTGCGCGCGCGCCGGGGTGCTGCGAGTCGTGTAGTCGTCGAAGAGGGTGTCAGGCTCAGGGATCCATTCGCCGTCAAAGAGGGTCAGGTGATCCGGGCCAGGCATCCAGGAGCGGTGCGGCGCCTTGTGCTGGAGCATCAGGCAGAAGGGCTTGTCCTTGTCTCTCTCGTCTAGCCACTCGAGCCCAAAGTCAGTCGTGACGTCTGTGCAGTAACCCTCGTAGCGCTTGCGCCCCTCCGGTGTCAGGAAGTCTGGTGAGTAGTACTCACCTTGACCGGGCAGGACGCGCCAGAAGTCGAAGCCCGTTGGGTCAGACTTGAGGTGCCACTTGCCGACGAGCGCGGTCTGATAATCCGCAGCTTGGAGGAGCTTCGGGAAGGTCGTCTGTGATCCGTCGAAGCGCTCAGCGTTCGTGGGGACGCTGTTCAGGTGGCTGTGCTTGCCGGTCAGGATCACCGCGCGGCTGGGAGCGCAGATACCGTTCGTGCAGAAGGTGTTCTCGAAGAGCATCCCCTCCGCCGCGATGCGGTCGAGGTGCGGCGTCTGGTTGATCCGCGAGCCGTAGGCTGAGATCGCCGCGGTGGAGTGATCGTCCGAGAAGATGAAGACGATGTTGGGCCGCTCGTGATCGCGCAAGGCGTTCACGCTGACGGCGTTACACGTCGCGAGCCCGAAGACCGCGGCGACGGCAGCGAGGCGGCTCAAGAGCATCTCACTCCTCCGTGTACTTCTCGTGCCCAGAGTCCTCGAATGCCTTGACGGTCTTGTAGAGCTCGCGGGCCTTGTCGTTGTCGCCCTCCAAGAGCGCGCGCTCCATCTGGAGCATGGCCTCGATGCAGCCGATCATCTCGAGCTTGTAGCCCTTCTGGAGCTCAGCCTTCGCCTCGCCCTCTGCGCGGTCAGCCATCGGGAAAGACATGCCCTTGCATGCGACCGCGGCGCGCTGCATCTCCTGCAACGCGATGAGGGAGTTGGGGTTCTCCTCGGGCTTCTTCAGGTTCCTGCGCAGGAACTTCAGCTGGTCTTGGATGACCACCATGTCCTTCAGGAGGGGAGAGTCTTCCTCGCCATCATCAA
>JAKVCD010000039.1 GCA_022446815.1 Planctomycetota bacterium | reverse complement strand
CGTCTAGCTCCCCCGCCTCGGCCGACTGCAAGACCTCGACCGTTGTCTTGCCCTCGCGAGTAGGGACCTCGAAGCCCCAGAGCGCGCCGAAGCGCGCCGCGCCTTCCTCGTCTGTCGCGACCCCGCCAGGGAGGACGTTCGCATATGCGCCCATCTCCGCGCCGCCCTGCACGCCGGAGTGACCGCGGATAGGCATCAAGCCGGAGCCCTTGCGCCCAACGAACTCTTGGGTGAGGGCGAGGTTTGCGATCGCGCGCACGGTGTCGGCGCCGTTCGTGTGCTGAGTGATCCCCATGGACCAGACAAAGACCGCGCTCTCCGCACGGTGCAAGCGCTCGGCGAAGCGCTCGACGTCGGCGAGGGTCTGACCGCACTGCGTGAGGAGCTCATCCATTGGCTGCGCCTCGAGGTCGCGGCAGAGCTCATCAAAGCCGACTGTCGCCGCATCGATGAACTCCTGCGCGCACCAGCCGCGCTCAATGAGCACCTTGAGGGTGGCGTTGATGAAGGCGAGGTCCGACCCCACGGGCACCAGGTGCAGGTCATCCACGAGGTCCGTACCAAAGACCGCCGAGCCTGCGTTCGAGGGGACCCAGTAGCGCTCCATCCCCGGCTCCCGGTAGGCGTTCACACAGACCGTCTCCGTGCCCCCCTTGCGCGCCTCGACGAGGTACTTGATGGCGACGGGTTGGTCATTGGCAGCGTTGGAGCCGAAGAAGACGATCAGGTCCGAGTCGTACCAGTCCTTGTAAGAGCAAGTCGTGGCGGCGACGCCGACCGTGCTCTTCAGACCAGAAGTGCTCGGCGAGTGACAGAGGCGCGCGGCGTTGTCGATGTGCGGTGAGCCCAAGAAGCGCATGACCTTGCCGGCGACGTAGTAGGTCTCGTTCGTCACGCCGCGGCTCGTGAGGTACATTGCGACACGGTCTGGGTCGGCGCCCCGCCAGCGCTCTCCGATGTCCGCCCAGGCCTCCTCCCAGCTCACCGGGCTGAAGCCCGGCTCTCCACGCCTGCGCCGCATCGGGACGGAGAGCCTCCCGAGCTTGCGCAGCTCGCGAGAGGTGGGGTGGCTCGCCTTGAGCGCCTCGACGTCTTCCAAGAGCGCGGGGTCCAGCGCGCCCTGGGTGTTCAGACGGAGGAGATTGAGACGGACGAGGCAGAGGTGCGTCCCGGGGATCGTCCAGTCCTTGAGGCCCGTGGTGCCCAAGGCGCAGCCGTCGCAGACACCACGCGTCAGCACCTTCCACGCGTAGCCCAAGTTGTCGCGGTTCTCCCAAGCGATGCGCAGCATCTCACGGAAGTGGTGTGGCTTCCTGTGTCCCAGTCCGAAGGGCTTCCAGTGATGGAAGAGCTCGGTGGCGCGTCGCTTGACCTTGGACATGGGGAGATCCTAGCGGAGAGGAGCGCTGCCCGCGGCTCTCCAATACGAGAAGAGGGCGCCCACGGCGCCCTCTTGAGTCGATCTACCTGAAGGGCGCCCCCTCAGCTCGCTCCCACCTTCTCCTTCCAGTAGGTGTAGACCTCTTTCTTGTTCACCTTGCCGTCACCGTCCGTGTCAGCGCCGACGATCCGTGCCCAGAGCCGGCCGGCCTCGTCCTTGGTGAGGTAGCCGTCCTCGTTCTTGTCGCAGCGCGTGAAGACCGCATCGACGCGCTCGCTGATGGGGTCGTTGGTTGTGAGAGCTTTGTTGTCACCAGACCAAGCCTCATAGAGCTCCTTCGCGGTGACGCCGCCGTCACCGTTTTCATCAGCGGGCTCAAGCTTGGGCCACATCTTGCCGGCTTCGGCGCGACTGATGACGCCGTTCTTGTCCGTATCTAGCTTCTGCATCAATCCGGCGATCTTCTGGCGCAGGCGCTCATCAGCCGTCTGGGCCTGAGAGTCTTGGGGGCCGGCGAGGGTCAGAGCGGCAAAGGCGAGGGTACTGAGCATCATCATGGTTGGCTTGGTTAGGGGTTTTTCGGATCTACAAGAAAGTACGAAGCGACCGCACTTTCGGTGGCAGGAGTTCAAGAAAAAGCCCCTCCACGGTCTGGGCCCCCGCTCATAGCTAAACGAAGCGACATCTCGGCACACTGAATCCGACCTAGGGAGAGCACGCGATACAATTCGGTGGAAGACTCGTCATCGTCACAAGGAGATCTCCGATGAAGCACAGCGCCCCCCTCCTCACACTCGCAGCCCTCGCCCTCAGCGCGAGCAGCGCCTTCGGGCAATGCCCCGAACCGGCGAGCTACTGCAGCACCTCCCCGAACTCGGTAGGGTCCGGCGCGCTGATCTCGTGGTTCGGAACCCCCAGCCCAGAAGCTGACGACTTCCACCTCTTGATGACGGACGCGCCGAGTAACCAGTTCATGGTCTTCTACTACGGCGCCGGGCAGGTCTCTCTGCCCTTCGGCGACGGCCTGCGCTGCGTAGGCGCCGGCGGCGTTGGCACCTTCCGCTTCCCCGTACAGCAGATCGACAGCATCGGGAGTGTGAGCATGAAGGTGGACTTCAGCCAGCCCCCCGCTGGTGGTGATCCCCAGAGCGCAGGCGCTTGGCGCGCTGGTGACACTTGGCACTGCCAGGGCTGGTACCGCGATCCTGCAGCCGGCGGCTCGGGCTTCAACTTAAGCGATGCGCTCCAAGTTCAGGTCTGCGCGGGAGACGCCTCCGTTCTTTTCCGAGAGAGCTTTGACGCAAGCGCGAGCCTCCCGAGCGGCTGGACGACAGGCGCCAACGCGCCCGCTGACTCAGGCAGCACAGCGTGGGAGATAGGCACTCCCAGCAGCGTAGGCCCCAGCGCCGCGTTCAGTCCTGCGAACTGCGCAGGGACAAATATCGACGCTGTCTATGGCTCGGCCACAGACATCTGGCTGCGTACACCCCCGATCGACCTGGCCGGCGTGACCAGCGCGACCCTCTCCTTCAAAGAGTTCAAGGACATTGAGGCCATTGGCACGGACCAAGACTTCGGCACCCTGAGCGTCTTGTCCGCGGCGGACTTGAGCGTGCTCGCAGTGATCGAAGCGCAAGTGGAGGCCTCTGGCGCTACGAGCTGGGACAGCTACGCCGTGACGCTGCCCGAGGCCGCCTATGGTCAAGAGGTGCTGATCGAGTTCCGTTTGCGTACAGACGCCGCTGACTCAACGGGCATCTTCAATGGTGGCTTTGAGCTCCCCGTCCTCTCGAACGGCAGCTGGAACACAACAGGCGGCCCAGGCTGGACCTCGATCAACAGCTCTGGCGGCATCTGGAACCCCGACTCAGGGAGCGGCTTCCCGGGCGGCGCCGCCTATGAGGGACAGAACATCGGCTGGACCGGCGGCGCCTCTGGGACCTCCGGCGGTGGCGGTCTCTCACAGGTCCTCTCGGGCGCCGTGCTCGAGGCGAACAAGCAGTACGTCGTGAGCGCCCAAGTGGGGAACCCCTTCTTCAACCCGGGCACAGCGGGCGGAGCCTATCGCATCGAGCTCGTCGCGGGCGATGTGATCGTCCACACCTACGCGGGCACCTCCCCGACGGAGGGGCAGTGGCAGCCCGTGAGCACGACCTACAGCTCGGGCCCCTCGCCCGCCCAGCTCGGCCAGCCGCTCGAGCTGCGACTCATCGCGAACGGCTCGGATGAGGTCGACTTCGATCAGGTCAGCATCTCCGGTCTGTCAGGCAGCGCCTCCTTCTCCGGCTGGTACATAGACGACATCGAGGTCAGGAGGCACCCCGAGGGGCAATGGCAGATCCTCCCCAACTCCCCCCTCGCTCCCTACTACCACCACGACGACATGTACTTCGTCGACGAGAGCACCGGCTGGCTCTGCAACATCAGCGGCGAGATCTGGAAGACCACGGACGCGGGCGACAGCTGGACGAGGGTCTTAAATCAACCGGAGACCTCCTTCCGCACGATCGTCTTCGCAGACCACCAGCGCGGCTGGGTCGCCAACCTCGGAGTCGGCGGCTGGACGGGCACGGTCTCGGACCCGAACATCCTCTACGAGACGACGGACGGTGGGCTGACCTGGAGCGCCGTCACCAACTTCAACGGGCCGACGCCCGACGGCATCTGCGGCCTAGAGTGGATCGCTCCAGACACGATCTATGGGGCTGGACGCTACGCGGGCGGCGCCTACTTCATCACCTCAAGGGACGGCGGCGCGTCGTGGACCTCCAAAGATCTCAACATCCCCTACGACGGCTTCGTAGACACCCACTTCTTCAACGAAGACGAGGGCTACATCACAGGGCACGTGAGCGCCCCCGGCGGCGTGGACGCTGCGCGCCTGCTGCACACCACAGACGGCGGGCAGACATGGACGACGGTGATCAGCAATGACGCTTACCACTACTGGAAGATCGGCTTTGCCTCGGACACCTTTGGTTACGGCGTAGCCGCCTACGGGCCTGACGGCAACAAGTGGATCCAGACCTACGACGGCGGCGAGACATGGACGGACCGGGTCTTCGCTGACAACTTTGAGGCGAACGGGATCGGATTCCTGAACGAACAGATCGGATTCATCGGCGGGAATGAGCCCGACACCTATCAGACCTTCGACGGCGGCGCGAACTGGACCTCTATCCAAATTGATCCGCTCTATGGCGATCGCTGCAACAAGTTCATCAAGGTCGGCGACGACACGATCTATGGAATCGGCATGCGGATCTACAAATTCACGATCGGGGGGCAGCTCAATCTGCAGGCCGACACCTCCAGCTACATACCGGAGGACTTCGACAACGCCCTCTGCTCGATCACGACTCATCCCGTAGCTGAGCGCGTCTCTGTCACCTATACGGTCCCGGAGGATGATCACGTACAGGTCACCATCTACCAGTGGGGCGGCATCATCCTCGATCGCCCGGTGGATGAAGAGCTGCGAGCTGGGACCTACACCTTCGAGTTCACCCCCACTCCGGGTCAGCCGAAGGAGCTCTACGCCTCCATCGTCACGGGCTTCTATCGCCAGACCGCGCGCTTCGACAACCCGCGCTGAGCCCCTCCACAGACATAGAGTTATTTACCGACGCGAGCGCAGACGGCAAGGAGACCCTCCTCGTACCTTATGACTTCTCATCAGATGGGGAGTGGCTCCTAGCGCTGAAGACCAGCGATGGACATTGGGAATCTATGCCCCCCTATTTCCCAGCCCAGCCAGAGCTCACTCCTGAGACATGGCGAGAGCTCCTCTCCACGGCAACCCGCAACACTCCCCGCTGACGAGAGCCCCTATGGTGAATCGAGTCCTAGTTGTCCTGACCCTCCTCTGCATAAGCGCAAACACAAGCAGCGCTCGAGGAGACGAGGAGATCCTGCGAGTCTTCCTCTTCGCAGGACAATCCAACATGGTCGGCTCTGACTCGCGGGCTGGAGACGTCCACCGCTTCCCCCCCTTCAAAGACTTTGATCAAGCTCAAGAGGACGTGCTCTTCACCTATTGCATCGGCAGAGAGCACAAACATCGCTCCGAAGGTTGGGTCTCCCTCGCGCCGGTCAACGACGTCATCGGCCCTGAGCTTAGCTTCGCTCGCACGCTGAGAGAGCGTATCAAGGCCCCGATCGCAGTGATCAAGGTGGCCGCGGGCGGCACACACCTTGGCGGAGACTGGAACCCCGACGAGCCGCAAGGTTTCAAGATGTATCCGCTGATGCTGGAGACTGTCCGCGCCGCCCTCGCCGAGCTCGACGAGAAGAAGATCGCGTATCGAGTCGAGGCCTTCATGTGGCACCAGGGCGAGAACGACATGTTCGAGGAGGGCTACATGCCCGCCTACGGTGAGAACCTTGAGAACTTCCTAGCGAGCTGGCGCAGAGACCTCGAGCTCCCCGAGCTCCCCTTCTTCATCGGCGAGCTCTGTACCAAGACGATCTGGGGGATGGACCTCCGGCCGCGCATGTACGCCATCAGCGTCGGTCAACGTTACGTCACAGAGTCCGATCCGCTCGCGACCTACGTGGCCACCTCGCACGTCGGCGTGGAGATCGGCGGCGGGGTCGGGCTCCACTACCACTACGGGACCCTGGGCCAGCTCCAGCACGGGGTCAACTACGCCGACGCTTACCTCGCCTCTATTGGCGAGCCGAGAGAGACGCCGCGCCCGCTCAAGGCTTGGCCCTACAAGAAGAGGGACAAGGTGAAGCTCTTCGTCCTCGCTGGGCATCGCAACATGGAGGGTGAGCGAGCCTTCGTTCAAGACCTGAAGAGGGGCTCCTCTCTCCTCAAAGACAACAGCCGCGTCGCTTATCGCTACAACCTAGGCGGCGGCTACAAGGTCTCGGAGGGCTGGGAGCCGTTAGGACCCGCTGGCTGCTACGACACCTTCGGTCCAGAGCTGAGCTTCGGCGCCGCGATGAGCGAGAGCCGAGAGGGCCGCTTCGCCGTCGCGAAGTTCACGCACTCCGGCTCACAGATCATCGACTGGACCCCCGAGGGCAGCGAGGCCGTCTCTAGGAACCTCTATGCCAGCTTCATCGAGTTCGTCCGCACCTCTGTGAGCTCTCTCGAAGAGCGCGGACACGAGGTCGAGCTCGCAGGGGTCCTCTACCACATCGGCGAGAACGACATGTCCTGGGGGCCTTTTCGCAGAGGAGCCGCCGAGCGGCTCGGGGAGCTGGTGCAGGCCAGCCGTGAGAGCTTAGGACTCCCAGAGCTCCACTGGATCGTGAGCCAACAGCCGCCCACCGACGACGAGGCCGTCAACGAGATCGATGTCACCTCAATGATCGCCGAGGTCGCTGCAGAGGACCCCCACCTCACCCACCTCAAGGCCTTCGACCTCCCCCCCCAAGAGAAGGAGCTCGTCTTGGACTCAGCAGGCGTCGTCGCTCTGGGCGAGGCCCTCGCTGGAGCTTGGCTCTCCTTAGATTGAGCCTCTCGTGACAGCTGCTTCCTCGGTGCGCACTCGCACGGTGAGCTCTCGGCCACCGGCTCCAGCGCCCGTGAAATCGACAGCCTCAACCTCAAACTCGCCATCGGAAGGGACTGTGATGCCGACCCTTCCCCGGTCGTCCGTAGTGTCCGTCCAAGTGCTGAAGGTGGGCAGCCCGATGTTCTCGTAGGTGTAGAAGACACGGGCACTGACCGCGGGTTTACCGGAGAGGTCTAGGACCTCAACAGTCACCTCACGCCCAGGACGCATCGTCACCACATAGCACCTCTCGGGATCATCGGAGGACTTGAACTGATAGGGACAAGTACGCACCGGAGCGAAGCCCGGCGAGCTGATATCCACCCACCAACCGCCGCCAGCAAAGCCTGTCCAGTCGAGGCGGCCAGTAGCATCAGTCCGCCGCGCAGGGAGATGATCTACAGGCGCCCCGAATGGGCCAGCTACGAGCTGCAAGGTCGCGCCCTCGAGCGGTCTGCCCTCGACATCGTTCACCTCAAAGCGAAACTCGAACTCTCGCGGGGTGAGCTGCAGCTCTGTGGGCGTCGAGTCACCCCCCCACCCCTCTAAGGAGATGACGGAGAGAAGCTGCCACCCATCCCCAGCGTCTGCCCAGAGAGAGCTCGTGTCTCCCTCATCTAACGCGAGGGAGGTCCCTGCCCGCTCCCGATAGCCAAAGACAAACTCACCTGCCAGGCCCGTGACTCCAGTGCGGACCTCGCGGCTTGCGCCGAGCGGAGTAGGAGACGCCCAGCGGTCTACCATGAGCTTGACTGGGACTCCGCTCAGAGGCTCACCCGCTAAGCTGACCAGCTGAACCTCGACCCCTGCGGCGTCATCTAGCAGGAGCTCCCCTCGCGAGGTCGTCTCGCAACCGACGAGCAGGAGCGACGAGACAACTGCGGCCATGGAGATCTTCATGCCCTCAAGCTACAGCGCGTCTCATAACGAGTAATACCAAGGGTCGGAATTCATGTGGCGCTCACTGCGAGCGCCCTCACCCGATCCCAGCGGCAGCTGCAAGGCCGCTCATGTAAGCGCCCTCTACCCGACCGCCCACATAAGCGCCGCAAGCGAGCGCCAACCCGCGCTCTAAGTCGCAGAGCGCTTGGACGGGCTCTTCGGAGGCGGGTTGGGCCAGGCCCCAGCGGTGCGCATCTCGATGCGACACGGGCGGCAGCACGACCCCTGTGACCTCCTCGAACTCAGCCGTGAGCGCCTTGATCACCTGCTCTCTCTCTTCATGGAGGTGCTCCTCGGTCCACTCTGGGCTAGCGTGCAAGACCCAGGCTTCGGTCTGTGGTCTGCCAGGCTTACTGTTGTCGCGTGAGATCCATGAGAGGGCACTTTCGTTACAGAACGCGCCGTCAAAGGGCACCTCAAGCCGAGCCTCCAGCCCCAACATCACGCACCAGCACGGGCGCATCTCGACGGAGCGAGCGACACCTCCGAGGGGAGAGTCTGCCTCGAGGAGCTGCGCCGCCTGAGCGGGCGGCATCGCCACGATCAAGCGATCAAAGGCGCCCAAGATCTCCCCGCCCTCCTCTGGCATCCAGAGACCGTCGACCCTCGTGAGCACGTCGACCTGGACACCACAGCGGACGTCGAGCTCACGCGCGAGGTGCTTTGCGAGCCCGCTCATCTGAGGCTGCCCGACATAGCGCCTCGTCTCACTCTTCAACGGGCTCGTGACACCACCCACTAGGGAGACAATGTGTCCATCCCACGGAGCCACGACCCCCGCTGTGAGCCAGCCCCCCACGGCCGCTGAGAACTCCTCCTGGCGCGCGGTGAAGTACTGGGCCCCATGATCGAAGTGGAAGAGCCCACGCCTCCTTGAGCTCGCGCGACCTCCTGGCCCGCGCCCCTTGTCGAACACCGTGACCTCGTGTCCACGCGCCTTCAGCCGTCCGGCTGCCGCGAGCCCTGCTATCCCTGCACCTAAGACGCCGACTTTGAGAGCGTTCATCTCTTCATCAGGAGGAAACAGATACGCGCAGCGTTGAGGTCGGCCATAAGGAGGAGTGTACCTCCTCGCCCTTTGTAGAGAGCGCAAGCGAGGCGGTGAATCCAGACGGTCTCCATATCCTCTGATAGGATTACTTGAGGGACCGGAACTCCAAAGAACTACAGACTCAGATAAATGAAGAGACTCCTCACCATCCTGGCACTCGCAACCTTCGTCAGCGCGCCGACCCAAGCCGCGCAGGTCTGGAGTGAGGAGTTCAACTTTGGGGACGCCCCCGACCCGAACACTTGGTCCTACGATCTCGGGAGCTGGGGCTGGGGCAACCAGGAGCTTCAGAACTACACGAGCTCACAGGACAACGTGCGCGTCGAAGGGGGACACCTCGTCATCACAGCCCGCCAAGTCCCCGGCGGCTTCACCTCTGCCCGCATCAAGACCCAGGACAAGTTCACATTCCAGTACGGAACCGTAGAGGCCCGCATCAAGGTCCCTGATGTGGCAAACGGACTTTGGCCTGCTTTCTGGACCCTGGGTAACAACTTCTCCAGCGTGGGCTGGCCACACTGCGGGGAGATCGACGTCCTTGAGATGGGCTCTGGCTCTGCGATCGGCAGCGGTGTCCAAAACCGCAAGGTGTACTCCACAGCACACTGGCAGGCTCAAGGTGGCTATGCGAACTATGGCCAGAGCCTTATCGCGAGCCAAGACCTCAGCCAAGACTTTCACATCTGGCGCATGGAGTGGACGCCTAACTACATAGCCACCTTCCTCGACGGGCAGCAGATCTGGGTGATCGACATCTCCAACCCCTCGAGCTTCAGCGGTGAAGAGTTCCACAAGCCCCACTTCTTCCTCCTCAACCTCGCCGTAGGCGGGACCTTTACGGGGATCTTCAATCAAAACGGGATCACCGCCGACCTGCCCGCCGAGTATCGCATCGACTACGTGCGCCTCTATGACAACGGGCACACGATCCTCTCCCCTATCGGGACCCCCTACTGCCTCGGTGACATCCCCTCCTGCCCCTGCGGCAACGGAGGTCACGGGGTCTCTGGCTGTGGTAGCTCGACAGGGAACGGCGCGACCCTCGATGCCTTAGGCTCAGAGAGCGTCTCTGCAGACAACCTCACCTTGAGGCTTCGCGGCGGCCTCCCCGGCCAGCCCTGCCTCTTCTTCCAGGGAGTGAACCGCGTCAACAACGGCGCAGGGGTCCCCCTCGGTGACGGCCTGCGCTGCGCCGGCTCCAACGTGGTGCGCCTCCAGGTCCTAACGCCTGACGCTCAAGGCGAGGCCAACACCACGATCTCCGTAGCCAGCAAGGGCGGAGTCTCCATCGGAAACCTGCGCCACTACCAAGTCTGGTATCGAGACAACGGCATCTCCTGCGGCAGCGGCTTCAACACCACGAACGGCTACAGCCTGCTCTGGACGCCCTGAGCGGAGCTCTTAGAGCATCAGCGCCAGAGCGAGCTGAGGACGGCAGACTCTCCCGACTGCAGCTCGTCGAAGTCCTCCTTCGAGCGCACTCCTCGCCAGCCCTCAGCGACGAGGACCTGACCGCACACGCCGCCGAGGCTGTTGCCGGGCCCGGGGAGAATGAGCTGCTCTGGCGCGAGCTCCCTCAGCGCGACACGTAGCGCGCAGCTGAAGTCGAAGGTGTCCACAACTTGTGCTCCGAGGGTGTAGTCGGCGAGAGCAGCGGGGTCAGCAGACCAGGGGCTGTGACGGTAGCCGCGACCGTCGATCAAGGTGTGTGTAGGGCGCTGCCAATGAAGCTCTGCGAAGCGCTCGCGAGCCTTCCGCGCGACGTCTTCCAGGAGCGGAGTGTGGAAGGGACCATGACCAGGGAGCCTGAGCGGGTACCGAGTTCGACCCAGCTGGACTGGCGGGAGGGCGCTCAACAAGTGCTCCACTCCCTGCTCCGTCCCCGCGAGAACTGCCACTCCACCTAAGCGGATGGAGCGGAAGGCCTGTCCATCAGCGCCCGCGAGGGCAGCCTCGACCCCCTCAATTCGCTCGGGGTCTGGGCGCCAGTCATCCCCTACCTCCGGGTAGAGGAGCTGACCGCCTGCGCTCGCAGCATCTTGGAGCTCGGCCATGCCCTGCACGAGCTCGAAGCCCTCCTCGAAGCTGAGCGCGCCGGCGACCGCCAGCGCGGTGTACCAGCCGAGGGAGTTCCCAAGCACGGCGACGCAGTCCCCAGACTCCATCGCCTCCCTCGCCTCAATCAGCGAGGTGAGCCAAATCATCGGCGACGCGTGCATTGCGCCTAGATGTACCGCCGGCTCAAACGGCCCCTCGTGGTCGAGCTCTGTGAGCGGCGTGAGCCCGGAGCGACGGCGCAGCTCGTCTGCCTCTTGGACGAGGGGGTGCTCACGCGAGAGGCGCCCCCTCGTGAGCTCTGTGTAGGACCCCCGGCCGGGGCAGACGACAGCGAAGCGACTCATCGAGAGAGCTCCAGCGCGGCGTCCACGATCTGATCCTCGGACAGCAGCACTAGGTCTGCTGCCGGGCCGAGGGGGATGAAGCTGTCAGCGGAGCGCACCGAGCCGATGCGTCCGGGGTACTGCCTCTCAGCTAAGTGCGCGATGAGCGCGTCGGCGACTCCAGCGCCGGTCGCGCGGCACTCGTCCGCCACGAGGACCCCGGCGCAGTCTCGCGCGTGCGCCTCGAAGGCCTCGAGCGGGAGAGGCGCGAGCCAGCGCAGGTCAAGTACGCGCGCCTTGAGGCCGTGCTCTTCTTCTAACCGCCGCGCCGCTCGCAGAGACTGCCGCAGGCCGTTGGCGTAGGTAGCGATCAAGAGCTCCGTAGAGTCTTCTGAGTAGACCCCCACCTCCCCGGGTAGGAGCGCGTCTTCGGAGGCGCCGGTCGGCGCGGGATAGTCGCTCAACCAAGCGCCGTCGCCAGGCTCAAAGAGATCGCGCTCGTGGTAGAGCGCGATGGGCTCGAGGAAGGTGACGACACGCCCTTGAGAGCGCGCCACGGCGAGGCAGCCACGCAGTAGCCGCGCCGCGTCGTCTCCGCGCGCGGGCGTCGCGATCATGACGCCGGGGATCTCTCTCAAGCTCCCGATCGCGTTCTCGTTGTGGAAGTGTCCGCCGAAGCCTTTTTGATAGGCGAGCCCAGGGATGCGCACGACCATCGGGTTCTCGTACTGTCTCTCAGAGAAGAAGCCCAAAGAGCTAGCCTCTCCGCGGAGCTGGTCTATCGCGTTGTGCACATAGGCGAGGTACTGGATCTCCGGCACAGGGAGCAGGCCGAGCAAGCCTGAGCCCCCAGCCACCCCGAGGATGGTCGTCTCGTCGAGCAAGGTGTCGAAGACACGGGCCATCCCAAAGCGCTCTTGGAGCTTAGCTGTGACGCCATAGACGCCGCCCTTCTTGCCGACGTCTTCTCCAAAGAGGATCACCTCAGGGAGCGTTCGCATCGCGTCGGTCAGCGCAGAGTTGATATGCGCAGCCATCGTCCGGCGCCCGTCACTCGTGGCCTCCTCAGGCAGTCGGCCTCCAAAGACCTCAGCTCGCGCGTCGGCATCAAGACCGCCCTCGAGCGCGCCGCGCACCTCCACCTCCTCGTAGGGTGCCATCGGCTCCATCACTTGAGCTGCGGTGCTGAGCTTGGGACGAGTCGAGGCCTCTTCAGCAGCTGCGCGGACTCGCGCGCGAGTATCGGCGACGAGGGCCTGCAAAGCCGCCGGCGTCGTCGCGCCGGTCTCGATGAGGCGCCGCGCGTTCCGAAGCAGCGGGTCCTCTGCCTCGATCTCCACGATCTCCTCCCAGCTTCGATAGGCGAGCTCGAGGTCGGAGCCAGCGTGACCCCACAACCGCACCGAGTCGATGCGCAGGAAGACAGGCTGGCGACCGCCGCGACAAGTCTTGATGGCCTCCTCCACGGTGTCCCACACCTCATCTAGCTCACCCCGCGCGTCGAAATAGGCGACGTCATCCATCGTGCCGAAGCGGTCACGGATCCAGCCGCTCGGCTTGCGCACAGAGACGCCGATGCGGTTGTCTTCACAGACGAAGAGAATCGGTGTCGGCTGGCCGCCGCGGGTAGAGTAGCGCGCGGCGTTCACCCCAGTGAGCGCGGTCGCGTGGCTGCTCGAGGCGTCGCCAAAGGTGCAGACCATGATGGCGTCTGAAGAGACGGGCACCTCGAGCCCAAGCTTCCTCGCGCGCGAGAGCGCGAAGGCCGCGCCGACGGCTTTGGGGATGTGCGATGCGATGGTGCTCGTCTGCGGCGGGACCCAGAGCCTGCGGCTTCCCCAGACCTTGTGCCGACCGCCAGAGGCAGGATCTTCAGAGGAGGCGGTCAGACCAAGGAGGGTGTCGAAGACCGGCGTCTCCCCCCCGCCAAGGCGCGCGCGCGCCATCATCAAGGCCCCGGAGCGATAGTGCAGGAAGCACGGGTCGTCTGTTCGCAGGAGCGCACCGAGCACCACGTTCTGCTCGTGACCAGCGCTCGAGATGGTGTAGAAGCTTCGGCCGTCCTTCTTGAGTTCACGCGCGGCGACGTCGAGGGCGCGGCTAGCGAGCTGATCCTCGTAGAGCTCGACCGCCTTCGCAGCCGTCAGGCTCGACCCAGGCCGCAGCGGGTCCGCAGGCGCGAGGCTGACCGAAGCCGGCGTAGCCTCCGCGAGATAGGTGTCGAGGTTGCCTTCGGTGACCTCGACGCGATTGGTCCTGGTGTCGATCTTCAAACCGGCTCCCCGATCTAAAAGATCCTAGCAGGGATTTCAGGCTTCACTATGCCTGCAATCGAGCCTCCGTCCATATTCCAGGTAGCTGGGCTGAGCTCACCCTCGGAGCTTTAGCGCGCTCCACCAGCCACCCGGCGCCCGCCCCCCCTCCGCCTGCGCCATAGGAGCCAAAGCGCAGTTACGATAGGCTCTCGCACAGAGCCCCAGCGGCTCTGCTGCTGCCCACTCCACTCCCCACTCTCATGAATCGAGCCTCCTTCCTCTCGGACAACTGCCCGCCGATGGGCATATACGAGACCCTGTACGCCTTCAAGGACAGCTTCGGTCAGTTCATGGGGACAGAGGGCACACACCCATGGTCCCAAGGCTTCCCGCTGACCACTCAGCTGGAGGGAGGGCCGCCGCTGCCCGAGCAAGTCGGTGTCAGCTGGGAAGACCGCTTCTACCCGAAGGCCTGGGGGCACCCCCTCCTACGTGAGGCTATCGCCGGTCACTACAACGACTTTTATGGCTCGAGCATCACGCCAGAGAACGTGATGGTCTTCGCTGGCGGGCGGCCGGGAATCTTCTCCGTGCTCGCCTTCTTGAAGCAGCACGTCGAGGTGCGCATCGCCAACGCAGAGTGGCCTGCTTACCTCGACATCATGACGCAGACGGGCGCCAACTGGAGCGTCGTCCAGTCGAACGAAGAGAACGGCTTCCACCCATCAAACGCGGACTACTTTGAGCGCACCGGCCTCAACGCGGAAACCCACCTCCTGCCGATCATCTCGAACCCTGGGAACCCCACAGGGCACACGCGAGCAGACGCCGAGCTCGAAGAGCTCATGGCCATGGCCGAGCAGTCGAAGAGCGGCATCCTGCTCGACGAGGCCTATGAGATGTTCCACCACTCACGAGGTGTCAGCGGCATCCGCTACGTCAAAGACCTCGACAACAGCAACGTGTTCTTAGCGGGCGCCTGCACGAAGGGCCTCCAGTGTCCAGGCATCCGCATCGGTTGGATCATCGCTAGCAAGCACAACGTCGAGGTGCTCTCCAACTTCTCGAGCTTCGGCATGGGTGGGGTGAGCCACCCCTCTCAGCTCTACGCCGTCGAGCTGCTCGAGCCTGGCCGCGTGGCGCGAGCGCGCGAGGCCGTGACCAAGCACTACGGGATGCAGCGCGAGCGCTACGGTGCAGCCTTTGAGGAGATGGGTCTCCGCGTCGCCACTGGCGACGGGGGCTTCTATCACTGGATGCAACTGCCAGAGGGAATGAACGCAGCTGAGCTGAACCGACGACTCTTCAAGCACGGCGCCGCCATCCTCGCCGGCATCGACTGCGACATGGCCCGTCCCCACACAAAGGACCCTGAGTACGTCTCCCCTTACGAGACCTGGTTCCGCTTCTCCTTCGGGCCGCTCTTGCCTGAGACCTTTGAGGACGACATAGCGATCATGCGCGAGGTGCTCAGTGAGTACCGCGCAGACGTGGGCGCCTAGGCTTTGCTCAAAAGCTGGAGGCTGTGTCATCGCAGGCTCTGCTGAACATGGTCCAGAGATTTGGGAGACCATGCTAAAATGAAGGACACCCTTCTCCCCTGAGGTTGAGGTTAAGGACACCCTTCTCCCCTGAGGTTTAAGACCATCATGATCCACAAACTCCGTCAGCAGGCCTCTCGGTCAATCTCATCTTGCCTCTTGCTTGGATCCCTCTGCGCCCCATTGGCAGGCGCATGGCAAGACGCACCTGCAGCGGAGTGGTTCACGTATCACGGCGGCTCGGGCGAGGAGTCACATGGTCACTACATCCTCGAGTGTGAGGATGGCGGCTTCCTGCAGGTAGGAGAGACGGGCTTCGTTGGCAGCAACGCAAAGATTCTTGTCGTAAAGACAAACTCTACCGGCGGCCTCCTATGGAAGAGAGAGTTCGGAACTGGCGGAAGGAACATGGGCAACTCGGCCTTGGAGGTGGGTGACGGCTATTTGATCTGCGGCATGCTCTCGCGCAACAGCGCGATCCTGAAGCTGAGCAAGTCCACCGGAGCGACGATCTTTCAGAAGACGCACAGCAACGGCGGCGCCGACGCCTTCGAGCACTTAGCGCTCACCCCCAACGGCATCCTCGCCGTCGGCTATCGAAACGCAGCAGACGCCAACAGCACCTTCTTCGCCTACGGACAGGGCTATATCACCTTCCTCGACAGCGCCGGTGACTTCGTCAGCGGCCAGAGCGTGAATGCCTACCTCTCACAGGCTTATCGAGTCGGAAAGGCTGGAGACGACTTCATCATCTCAGGAGGGACGGATGACGCCCTCCAGTACGGAGTCATGAAGATCAACCTCGCTGGGAGTGTGCTCTGGAGCAAGACCTTCGGCGGATCCAGCGAGGACCACTGCTTCGGCATGGACCTCGCACCTGACGGCTCCATCTTCTTAGGCGGCCACACCCTCTCGGGCACAGCCAACTGGGACACATACACCATGAAGCTCGACAGCGATGGCAACCAGCTCTGGGAGAAGAAGCAAGGCAACCCGCGCGGCTTCAACCCGAACTACATCCATGACGAGACCTGGGGGATCAAGGCCACACCTGACGGCGGCTGCGTCATCGCAGCTGGTACAGGAGATGAGTACTCATACTCTGCTTGTAACTCTGAGGGATGCTCTGATCAGTGGGAGGCCTACATCGTCAAGTTCGATGAGCTTGGAAACGTCGACTGGCAAGAGACCTATGTCGGCGGAAGCGGAGATGACTGGGCGGCAGAGGACATCGACCTCACTAGCGACGGCGGCGCAATCGTCGCGGTGGACAACTCTCAGTTCGGGTTCTTGAAGCTCGGCCCGCTGCTTGATCTCTCTGGCCTGAGCGAGCGCTACTGTGTCTCGGCTCCGAACTCCGCTGGCTCCGGAATGAGCTTCAGCGTGAGCGGCTCGGCGAGCCTCACAGAGAATGACTTCCACTTGCAGACGAGCGGTGGAGTCCCCGGCGCCTTCGGGCTGTTCTTCTATGGCCCGGTGCAGGTGCAAATACCCTTCGGAGATGGCTTCCGCTGCGTTGGTGCGCCGATCTACAGGCTCTCCCCCGCCCTCCAGAGCGACAGCCTCGGCATCGCCTCCAAGCAGGTTGATTTCAACGTTGGCAGCCAGAGCGCAGGCGCAGGTCAGATCCTCCCTAGCAGCACCTGGAACTTCCAGCACTGGTATCGCGACCCCCTCGGCCCGGGAGGCGCGGGCTTCAACTTGAGCGACGCCTACTCCGTCACCTTCACCCGCTGACTCGGGACAGGCAGGTGCCTCTACGCCCCTGTCCGCCTACCATGACGCTCTAGAAGGCGAAGCCTTGCCTTCGCAGGCTAAATGACGACTCAGAAGATCCTCTCGCCGTACACATTCCCCCGCACAGGGATCACGGTCCCCAACAGAGCAGTGCTCGCGGCGATGACCAACAAGCAGAGCCACGCCGACGGCTCCTTGAGTGAGGACGAGCTCAGCTGGCTCTCTGCGCGCGCCGCTGGTGGCTTTGGGATTGTCACAACCTGCGCCGCGCACGTGAGCCCTGACGGGCAGGGCTGGGAGGGAGAGCTCGGTGTCTTTGACGACGCGCTCCTCCCTGGCCTCACTCGGCTCGCCGACGCGCTGCGATCTGGTGGCGCAGTCTCTCTCGTTCAGATCTTCCATGGCGGCGTGCGCGCGCCCTCCCGCCTGACAGGCCAGCAGCCGTTCAGCGCGAGCGCCTTTAAGCTAGACGCTGAAGGCTTCGAGGCTCCGCGTGAGGCGACGGTCGAGGACATCGAGCGGACCATCTCCGCCTTCGCAGCGGCTGCCCGACGCTGCGCTGAGGCTGGCTTTGACGGCGTCGAGATCCATGGCGCGCACGGCTACCTCATCACGCAGTTCCTCGGGACCGTCTCCAACACGCGAACCGACGAGTGGGGTGGCTCTCTCGAGAACCGCGCGCGCTTTGTCCGCAGGATCCTCACCGCCACACGCGAGGCCACCCCCGATGACTTCTTGATCGGAGTTCGGTTCTCCCCGGAAGTCTCAGACCAGGGCGTCGAGCTCGACGACGCGCTCACCCTCGCCACATGGCTCGCCGCTGACGGTGTGGACTTCCTTCACGTCTCCAACTGGGACAGCTTCAAGCCGCCTGAGAAGCACCCCGATTCAGAGAAGCTGCTCACGACCTGGATCCGCGAGGCGATCGGGCCCGAGACGCCGCTCATCGCGACCGGAGGCGTCTGGACACCCGCTGAGGCAGAGCAAGTCCTCGAGCACGGCGCGGACCTCGTCGGCTTGGCGCGAGCTGCGATCGGCAACGCGAGCTGGCCGCGCGAAGCAGCGCGCGCCGACTGGGAGCCAGCGCGACCGCCTTATACGCCGGAGCACCTGCGAGACGCAGCCCTCGGCGAGGCGATGCTCGAGTACATGCGCCGCTGGCCAGGTTTTGTCACAGACGGGCGCTGAGGCTTAACAAGCCAGGGGCAACTCCTAAAAAAAGAGAGGACCCAGCCGGGAAAGCTAGGTCCTCTCTTGAACGTGGTAGCGGGGGCAGGATTCGAACCTGCGACCTCCGGGTTATGAGCCCGACGAGCTGCCTGACTGCTCCACCCCGCGTCGAGGGGGAGCATTCTGCACGGGCTGAGGCCGGAGTCAAGGGCCCTGTTGTGCTTCCTCGCTCTGGACGTCCTTTGGGCTGCCCTGGGCCCCATCAGGAGAGATCACTTCATCAGCATCACCGGCCTGGTCCTCTGAGCGCCTCTCGAGGGAGCTCTCGAGCCGGCGCAGCTCTCTCAGCCCCTCTGGATCGGACTCGATCCCGCGCCACAGCGCCTCTTCGGGCAGGACTGCGTCTGCTGGGTCCACGCCGGGGACAGGCAGGCCAGCAAAGAGCCGGCGTAGGGTCGCTACGTTCGCTTCAGAGCCTCTACCCCGCTCGACGAGGGCGCTCAGGTCACCGAGGCGCACTCCTGCGGGCTCTGACATCCAGAACTCACGCTGTACGAGTGTGAGGGTTAGCTCGAAGGCAGACTGCGCTTGGTCTCCTCCTGCGAGCCCCTCTCTCTCCGTGGCCGCGATAGCAGAGGCAGAGCGCAAGTCAGAGAGCTCCAAGACAGAGGTGTCCGCTGTGAGCCCCGCGCCCGACTCCTGCGCGACGATCTGTCGGTACTCCCTCAGCGCGCCGCGCACCTCGTTGATCAAGACGTAGAAGCGCGCGAGGTCTCTCGCGACCTCGAGCTCATCGACCAAGTCTCCGGTCTCAGACTGCGCATAGATCTTCGCGCGCTCAAAGTGTGCGCGGGTTCGGATCGAGACCCGCTCCCACTGCGCATCAGTCCGCTCAAGGTTCAGGGCCGCGAAGAGGTCTGCGTTGAGCAGCGCTGCTGGATACGCCCAATAGCCGATCTCGGAGTCTGGATCACAGACAGGGATATGGAGCTCGGTGAGGCGCAGCAGGAAGGCCGTTGGAACAGCCTCTGTCGTCACCCCTGCGAGAGTCCCCGCCGCTTCCCTTAGCTCCATCGCCCAGCCCACGACGTCAGCGTGCTGCGCTGAGCTCAGAGAGCGCGCGGCGCCGTCATCCAAGCGCGCGAGGAGCGCGAGAGCGTTGCGCAGGCGCTGCACTCCCTCAGAAGCCGCCAGCTCTCCATCGGCTGCAGAGAGCTCAGTCTCTAGAAGCCTACGCGCGACCTCGTGAGTCATAGGCCCATCTCCAGCAGCGAGACGCCCGAGGGTCTCCGTCAAGACTGTAGAGACTCCAGAGTCTGTCGCCGCCAAGCGCGCGAAGGCCGAGTGGTCGAAGAGCGCTGGCACCAGCTCTGGGTCGCCCCTCCTAGCGAGGAGCTCAAGGAGCGTCATCGACTCCTCTGCAGAGAGATCTCTCTCCAAGACCGCGAGGAAGAGCCCAGCGTCTGTAGTCTCTGCGAGGGGTGCGAGCGGAGCGGTCGCGAGCATGGCGAGGGCGCGACGGCGCAGGCTTGCCTCACCGCGAGATAGCATCCCGACCAAGGCGTCGCGCGCCGCGATGGCAGCCTCTGAAGAGACCTCTACGCCCTCCGCTAACTTGGTGATCGTCGCGATCAGCTCATAGGCCACCGAGGTCGGCGCATCCTGAAGGACAGCCCCCAAACGCGCGAGGTCCTCTGCTCGCCCCGCGCGCGCGACGACACGTACGGCACCAGCGCGCAGGTCTGGGTCACGCTCGCTGTCCTCGATGAGCGCTAAGAGCAGCTCACGGAGCTCCGCTCGACCACGCCCGCCCTGCCACCGCTCAAAGAACACTTCGAGAGATCGAAGCGCGCTCGCAAGAGAGTCGCGCTCTAGGCGTCGCGTGCCATCGGCCCACTCGACGAAGAGGCCTGTCTCACGCTCACCAGCGGGACCGCCGACGATCGCGGTCGTCGCATAGCTCAAGCTGCACGCGTTCGGTACGCCCGCCTCGTCGCGCGCCGGCACGCTCGAGTCGAGGGGCATGCGAGTCAGCCCATAGATGAGAGAGGCGAAGGTCGCCGCGTCACAGCTCGCGCTGCGCGCGTGCAGCGCGCTAGCAAACTCTCGCCCGTCTCGAGTGCAGGCGTCCTGTGGTCCGAGCTGCTCGAGGAAGCCCGTAATCAGCGTGTGCAAGACGAGGGGGTGCGGCTCCACCTTAAGCCGCTCCAAGAGCGCAGCCCGCACTCGCTCGGGGTCGAGCCCTGCCGGAGGCTCCTCAAAAGAGAGCGAGGCGAGGAGGGCCTCGACCGCTGCGCCCCGGAGGCTAGGGTCCGGATCACCGAGGGCGAGCGAGGCGCGGGCGGGATCAGCTTGGTAGAGCGCCGTAGCGTCCGCCCGCAGGCGCTCTGTCTGCGCGCGCAACGCAGCGGTGAGCGCAGCGCTAGGAGGCGCGCCCTCCCCGCGGTAGGCCTCGGCCGTCACCGAGTCCTGAAACCACACACCCCGGAGCAGATAGAGCGCCTCTCGCGCAGCGACCTGACGTGGGAGAGAGTCAGACTCTAAGCCTTCGACCAGCGCCGGCTCCCCCTCATAGAGAGCGAGCCTCGCGCTCGCTCGAGCGAGCTCCGCCCAGCCGAGCGGCTCCGCCTCAAGATCTCTGAGAGACACTGCGAAGAACTCGCGCAGCTCAGGGCCATCTGGCCCGGCCAAGTCTCGGCCGAGGAGATCGAGAGCCGCAGCGCGCTCCTCAAGGCGTGAGGTCACGAGCGCGGCGGGCAGGTCGGGGAGCGTCCGGCCCCCTGCAGAGACGCACAGGTCGCTCCAGCGGCGCTCTCGCGCGAGCTCTTCTGCCGACCTCTGGTCTTGGAGCCCAGACACGCTAGGAGTGGTGCTCCTCCCCATGCCTTCAGCTCCAGGCGCTTGGCAGCCTGCGACCAAAGAGCTGAGCACAAGCAGCGTCCACAGACGCTTAACCGTGAGCTCTGTCCGCTTGTCTTTGATCCCCCTCAACGCACCCATCCTAATCTGCTGAGCCTCCCTCGTTTCTCAACCTCTCTACGAGCTCTTCGACGAGCTCTTCGAGACTGCGAGCGGTCGTGTCCACGGGGCCTCTGCTGAGCGACTCATAGATGGGTCTACGCCTCTCGCTCAAGATCGTGAGCTCTTCTCTAGGGTCCAGCCCACCAAGGAGCGGGCGCGGAGTGTCGTCAGCGGCTCTACGTGCTAAGAGCTCCTCCTCCGAAGCATCCAGCCAGATCACGTACGCGTCACTCCGCAAGAGCTCGCAGCTCTCCGGACTTTCTACCGCTCCCCCGCCGGTGGCCAAGACCTGGGGGCCGCGGGCGAGACACTCTGCGAGCGTCGCAGCCTCTAGCTCCCGAAAGGCCGGCTCGCCCAACTCTTCTAAGAGAGCCCCTGCGCTCTCCGCGCTCGCGCTGCGTGCGGCGAGCTCTTCATCTAAGTCTACGAAGGGCAGCTCTAGCGCTGCAGCTAGCGCGCGCCCCACCGAAGACTTACCAGCGCAGCGTAAGCCAACGAGCGCGATCGGCTTCAACCCTCGCGCTCCTCATCGAGCGCGTGCTTAAACGCCGCGCGCAAGAGCTCATTGTCTGGCTCCTGTGAGGTGAAGAGCTTGTACTGCTGCGCGGCTTGACGCACGAACCATTCGCCACCAGGAACAGCCGTGCAGCTCTTCCCAATCGCCGTCGCTAAGAGCGGCGTCTTCACAGGTCGGTAGACGCCGTCCAAGACCAACGTCCCCTCTCGGAGCCACTCCTCTGGCAGGGCGCAGGTCTCTGGGTCTGCAAGAGATCCCGCCGGCGTACAGTGAATGAGCAGGTCGTACTCCAAGCCTTGAACAGCATCCCAGGCGACGCCCTCACCGCCGAAGCGCTCGGCGAGAGCGCTCGCGCGCTCCTCACTGCGACCAGCGACGATGAGCTTGGCCCCGACCTCCCTGAGCGCGCAGCAGGCTGCGGCCGCTGCGCCACCTGTGCCAAGCACGAGCCCTGTAGCTGCGCCTAGCGCCACGGGCCTGCCCGGGACCTCTGAGTGGCTGCGCATCGCGCGCTCGAGGGTCTCTCGTATCGCCGGAGCGTCCGTGTTGAAGGCGCGCCAGCCGTCCGCCTCACGCACGAGGGTGTTCGCTGCCTCCGCCTGCTCCGTGGCCGAGTCCATCGAGCGAGCGGCGCGGAAGGCGTCAGCCTTGAAGGGAGCGGTGACCGAGAAGCCACGGAAGCACTCGTCATCCGCGAGCGCGAGGAAGGCGCCGAAGTCTTCCGGCTCAAAGGCCAGATAGATGGCGTCGAGCTTCGCAGCTTTGAGCGCCATGCCGTGGACCCTCGGAGACCAAGAGTGCGAGACCGGCGAGCCCACGACGCCGAACACCGCCGTCTCGTGCGAGAGCCCGCCGGGCGGCACGAGCGCGTGCAGGTCATTGACTCGCAGCTGCCCTGGCGCGGTCGGAGCACCCGTCTCGAAGCCGGGGATCTCCGCGGGTGCTGCGTAGGTGAAGGGTGAGCCTAGGATCGGCGCGAGGACCCTCGTGAAGCTTCCGCGCTCACCGGAGCAGAAGGCGACGAGGCCCTTCCCCTTCTCCCGCAGGTAGCGCAAGAGCCGGAGACCATCTTCAGAGCTGTTCGCGTGGGTCACGATCTTGACCACGTCGCCCTCGTACAAGACCTCTTCGACCTCTTCGTGAAGAGCGGCCAAGTCCTCAGGCGTCCCTTCGGTCTCGTGCCGTGAGACGATGCGGTGGCACTTGCCATCCACTTCACCTAGCTCAAGCGAGAGCCGCCAGTCGATGTCGACGAAGCGGCAGCCCGCGCGCGCCGCCATCCGCAATAGCTCGAGCCGCTCATCGATCGTCCCCGTGAAGGTGCCGAAGGCCTCGGGCCCATGAACTGCGGCGATGACAGGCTTCGGGCACTCCTCGACAAATTCCTTGAGGCGCTCCTCCGAGACATCCGGGACATCGTCGAGCCTGAGCTCGATGAGGTCGGCGAGAGCTGCTTGTCTGAGCGCCGCCTTCGAGAGCGCCTCGAAGTCAGCACTTTTATGAGAGACGACGATGGCCATGCGTTGAGTCTACAGACCAGTCGCCTCGAGAAGAACGCTAGGCGAAGGCGCCGAAGCCGTCCCAAGCCTCGTGATCATCCACTGCGCCCTGGTAGGCCTCTCCCATCTCAGCTGCGCGCGCGGCCTCCTTGGCATAGGCCTCAAGGATCGCTCCCGAGATGTGATCACGGGCCTCTTGGTGGATGGGGTGCGCCACATCCGCGTAGAGCCGGGGCCTGCCACGCTCGTCGGCCTCGGCCCGCTCTGGATCGAGCTTGGCGCCGCAATCCGAGCAGTAGCGAGCGCGGACGTAGTTCTTACCCCCACACTCCATGCAGCGATCGCAGATCTTGCGGCTTGGCATGGCGACGAACTTCCGCTCGCCCCCCTCAATGATCTTGATGTCACGGATGACGAGCGAGTTGTCGATCGTGACGCTGGCAAAAGCCAGCAGCTTGTCCCTCTGCGCCGGGATCAACTTGACCCGGACTTCGGTGATGTTCAGCACGGTTGCACCTCCTGGTGAGTACCGGCACATCCGCCTCCGCTGCCTAGGGAGGGGAAGAAAAGCTCGAATCTGTGGGCGAATTCCCGAGCTTGGCCCCCCTAGAGGGGTATTGAGACGCCCCCAGCGGGGGTTGTGACGCAAGCCAGCCGGGGCGCAGGGAGGGCACGAGCGCAATCTAGGGCCTCATCCAGGGCCGCCTGAGCCTCCGCGGGGCTATCAAAGAGAGCGAAGAAGCTCGCCCCTGAGCCCGTAAGCCGGGCGTGCTCGATCCCGGCATCGTCTAAGGCCTCGCGCCAAGCCGCGAGCTCTGGGAAGAGCCCGAGCGCGGGGGCCTCGAGGTGGTTGCCTAGGTGCTCTCGAGCCTCTAGCGCCCCCATCCCCTCAAAGCTCACCGCCGGAGGCAGCGCCGCAGCCTGCTCGAGCGTGAAGGCTCCGTAGACAGCCTTGGTGCTAGCGTGCGCCTGCGGCGTGATGAGCATGAGGGACCAGTCCCCCACCGGCGCCAGCGGGGAGACACGCTCTCCGCGGCCAGCACAGAGAGCGTGCCCAGAGGCGGCCTTACGAAAGAAGACAGTGTCTGAGCCTAGCGCAGAGAGGATCTCGACGTCTTGAGCCTCGTCCTCCTCCATCCCTAAAGCCGCGCGAGTCGCGACCAGCGCTGCTGCGGCATCCGCGCTCCCCCCTCCGAGGCCTGCGCCAGCGGGGACGCGCTTCGAGAGCTTCAGCGAGACCCCCTCGCTTCGGCCCTCGAGGAGCGCCGCTGCGGCGCGGTGCGCGAGGTTGTTCTGATCCTCGGGGACTCCGACGGCGTGCTCTCCATCAACTGACAAGGAGACGCCCGGCTCTTCAGAGGCCTCCGCCGTCACGATGTCCCCGAGCGCGAGCGCCAGCATGGGCGTCTCGAGCTCATGAAAGCCGTCAGCGCCACGGCCCAAGATCTCCAGCCGCAGGTTCACCTTCGCGGCGGCGAGGACCTCAAAGCTCACGTGCGGCTCCCCGCCCTTGTCGCGATCTCACAGACGTCGCCTTCCCCGAGGACGAGGTTGTCGATCAAGCGCACCGGCCCGACCTGCGCCGCGACGAGCGCGACGCAAGACTCCATCGGCCCGGAGGGGTCCGCTCCCGTCCAGCGCTCTGCGTCGCGCACAGCGGCGTAGTCCAGGCGCACACCAGGAGCAGACTCTAGGGCTGACGCGAGAGCGCGCGCCAAGACCTCTGCGTCACGCTCACCAGCTCTCCAGAGGGCGTCGACAGAGGCCAAGGCCGAAGAGAGCACGAGCGCATCCTCGCGCTCAGCCTCGCTCAGGCGCTCATTCCTAGAAGAGCGCGCCAAGCCCGCCTCGGTCCTCACCGTCGGACAGACTGTGATTTGAGGCCCGCCCCGACTCGCAGCGACCTCTCGGACGATGAGCGACTGTTGATAGTCCTTACGACCGAAGTATGCGCGCGAGGGGTTCACGACCTCAAAGAGGCGATGAACGATCGTCGCCACCCCAGTGAAGTGCCCTGAGCGAGACGCACCTTCGAGGCCCTCAGCGGCCGGCCCCGGGCTGATGAGGGCGCCCGGCTCTATCGAGCCCTGCTCATCAAGTGACCCCGGGAAGAACTCTGGGAGGGTCCCAGTAAACATCAAGTCGCAGCCTGCCTCTTCGAGCGCGCGCGCGTCGGCGTCTTCGTCGCGCGGGTAGCGCTCGAGGTCCGCGGGGTCATCGAACTGCAGAGGGTTCACGAAGACGCTCACCACAGTGACGTCGCACTCTCGCACGCTGCGCTCGACTAAGGTGAGGTGCCCATCGTGAAGCGCACCCATCGTCGGAACAAAGCCGACGCTCTTGCCCTCATCGCGCCGCGCAGCGCACCAGGCCTCTGCGGCGGCGACGGAGCCGAGGCGATGGAAGCTCACGTGTGCACCTCCCGCGTCTCGAGCGCCGCCGCGCGAGCAGCGACGGTCTCCCCGCAGCGAGGAAGCAGCTGCAGCGGAACGAGCTCTGCGAGGGGCGCCAAGACAAAGGCGCGCTCTTCCCAGCGCGGATGAGGGAGAGTGAGGGATGGGGTGTCGCGCACCTCTCCCTCAAACCACAAGAGGTCCAAGTCCAGGCTGCGTGGCCCGTTCAACTCTGCGCGGACGCGGCCGAGCGCAGCCTCAATCTCAAGGCAGCGGACTAATAGCTCCTCGGGAGTGCAGGTCGTCATGACCTCACAGGCGCCGTTGAGGAAGTCCCCCTGTCCTGGCGGTCCGCCTACGGGCGCGGTCTCATGCCAGCTGGAGCGCTGAGTGACCCTGAGCCCCTCAGTCGAGCCTAAGAGCTCGAGAGCGCGCTGCAGATTGCGCTCACGCTCGCCGAGGTTGGAGCCGAGCGCGATGAGGGCGCGGCGCTCGCTGGTCACGAGCCGCCGCCCTCCACCTCAAGCTCTGGCTCTGTCTTGCGGCCGAGCGCCGCCCGCGCGACCCCTGAGATCACGGTCAGGTTGAAGACCGCGAAGAGCAGCGGCACAGGCGCCAGATAGAGGGCCCCAGCGATGAAGACGACCGCGACCAAGTTGAAGAAGTTGTTCCGCTCAGAAGAGATCCAAGCGAAGCCGTGCGGGTATTGGATCCGGCTGACCATCAAGAGTCCCAGGAGAGGCAACCAGACAAGTAAGAGCGGCGGCATCCAAGTGAGGACGGCGTTGAAGTCGAGCTGCGCGATGCCGTCGACCAGCCCTGCGACCCCCTCATCACCTGCGGGGTTGGGCTTGTCCATCACGAGGTAGATCCAGATGAGGCTGGTGGCTGAGCCTGCAGCAGCCGGAGAAGGGAGCCCTCGGAAGAACTTGCCCTTCTTCTTCTCTGCCCCCGACTCAAGGTTGAATCGAGCGAGGCGCAGGATCGCGAGCAGCGCGAAGCAAGCGCAGGCTGCGAAGGAGAGTCGCGGTGAGAGCGAGTAGCCCAGGAGCGGGCCCTCGTGCTGGATGAGCGCTTTGGCGAGGATCGCGGGCGCGACGCCGAAGGTGATCGCGTCAGCGAAGGAGTCCAGCTGCGCGCCGAAGTCGCTGGTGGTCTTGGTCAGACGAGCTACCATCCCGTCGAGCCCGTCGAAGACCATCGCGAGGAAGACGAGGAAGCAGGAGAACTTCATGAGCTCGTAGAACGCGCCGTCGTCGCCCGCGAGGGTGAGGGCGTCGATCGCCTTGGAGATGGCGAGCAACCCGCAAGCAGCGTTCGCGAGCGTCAGCAGGTTCGGGAGGGTGGTGATGGACTTCACTGCGCTTGACTCCGGTCCAGACTCGGGAGAGCGACGGCACCCGCGGAGCGGGGTCGGCGCCGCCCGGGGAGGCGTGCCGATAGGGTATCAGGGTCCACGAGCGGACGACGGGTTCTAAGTTCCCGCCCTCTCCTGTTAGGATCCCCCACCTATGAGCGAAATACTGGCAGTGACCGCGAGAGAGATCCTCGACTCGCGTGGCAACCCGACCGTCGAGGTCGACGTACTCCTCACAAGCGGGGCCTTCGGCCGCGCTGCGGTCCCCTCTGGGGCCTCTACAGGTGCCCACGAGGCACACGAGCTGCGCGACGAGGAGGGGCGCTACGGCGGTAAGGGTGTCCTGAAGGCCGTCGAGAGCGTGAACGGCGAGCTCCGTGACGCCCTCTTAGGCATGGACGCTGACGACCAAGGCGACATCGACCGCGCGATGCTCGAGATCGACGGCACCCCGAACAAGCGACGCCTCGGCGCGAACGCAGTCTTGGGCGTCTCCCTTGCGACCGCGAAGGCCGCGGCAGAGGAGAGCGGTCTCCCCCTCTTCCGGTACCTCGGCGGCGTCGGCGCGCGTCTCCTGCCTGTGCCGATGATGAACATCCTCAACGGCGGCGAGCACGCTGACAACAACGTCGACATCCAAGAGTTCATGGTGATGCCCTTTGGTGCCACCAGCTTCTCTGAGGGCCTGCGCATGGGGACAGAGGTCTTCCACGCGCTCAAGTCCGTCTGCAAGGAGCGCGGGCTCGCGACCGCCGTCGGAGACGAGGGCGGCTTCGCTCCGAACCTCGAGAGCAACGAAGCTGCGATCACCCTGATCCTTGAGGCCGTTGAGAAGACCGGCCTCCAGCCCGGCAGCGACGTCAAGATCGCCATCGACGCGGCGGCGACGGAGTTCCACTCTGAGGGTAAGTACAAGATCGACGGCGGCGCGATGAGCGCAGAAGAGCTCATCCAGTACTACGCCAGGCTCTGCGACGCCTACCCCATCTTCTCGATCGAGGACGGCCTCGAAGAGGACGACTGGGAGGGTTGGACGGCCTTAACTGCAGCGCTCGGAGACAAGGTCCAGCTCGTCGGGGACGACCTCTACGTGACGAATAGCGAGCGGCTCGCGCGCGGCATCGAGGAGAAGGCTGGAAACGCCATCCTCGTCAAGGTCAACCAGATCGGCACCCTCTCCGAGACGCTCGACGCCATGGACATGGCAAGCAGAGCGGGCTTCAACGCGGTCGTGAGTCACCGCTCTGGCGAGACCGAAGACGCCACGATCGCTGATCTCGCGGTCGCGACGGGAGCCGGGCAGATCAAGACTGGCGCGCCCTGCCGCTCAGATCGGGTCGCCAAGTACAACCAGCTCCTCAGGATTGAAGAGTTCCTTGGAGCTGAGGCCGTGTACGCTGGAAAGTACCTCGGCTGAGAGAGAGACCTCATGATCTTGGGAGACGACAGCAACAGACAGCACCCCCTCGCGCGAGCGGGAGAGGTGATCCTGTTCTGGATCCCTGTCGTGATCCCGCTGGTCCTCCTCAGCCAGCTCGGGACCCAGGGCATGCGCCCTGCGCTTGAAGAGGCAGAGGCCATGGCAGAGGACGAGCGCAAGCTCGATGAGGAGCTCCTGGTCACAGAAGAGCGCCGCCGTGAGCTGGACTCTGAGTACCAGTCCCTCGGTGATGAGATCTATCGGCACCGCAGCGCGCGCAGACTCAGGAGCTCCCTGCGGACGAGCGCTGATCTAGATCGTCGCCCTGCGCCTGCTCGCAAGCGCTGACGCTATGTGGCCTCTGGTCCTCGTCGCTCTCCCGGCGACGCAGCCCGCCCTCTCCGGAGCGCTAGAGGACCCTTGGCGCACAGAGGGGAGCTTCGGAACGGACACCCTCCTCCCCTTCGACGTTGAGCTCGAGCGGCTGCTCGCGAGTGGGGACGAGGCTCTCGAGGATGAAGAGGCTGACCTAAGTGAGGTCTTCGCAGCTTGGGAGGAGGCCCTCGAGGACGCAGAGGGGGGAGCCTGGGTGCGATGGGACACCCGCGTCCATTGGGAGCGCGCCGAGGAGGCCCCGTCGCTGTGGAGCGAGCGCCGCGCCGAGGGGCTCTCGAGCGCCCTGCTCTTACGCTTAGCTGACGAAGAGCTGCGCGCTGCTTGGGTTCAACACGTGAGCGCAGACGCCGAAGCCGCCCTCACTGCAGCCATCAACCTCCCTGTAGAGCGCGCCGCTCTCCCGCTCGCTGTGCTCTCAGCGCGCTACCCCGGGACGATCGTGAGCGCCCGCGCAGCCCTCTGGTGTAGCGACAACGAGCGAGCGCGGGGTCGCACAAGGCACGCCGAGGCGTGGCTTGCGCGCGCAGAGGAGTGTGCGGCTCTCCTCGGAGATCCCGCTCTCACCGCAGCGATCCAAGCGCGAGCCGTCGACGCTGTCCCCTCGATACCGGAGGCGTGGGAGCTCGCGGACGCTTGGGAGGCTGTCGATTTCGCTCTCCTGACAGACGACCTCGGCTCCCCGGCCTCCGGCCTACGAGGACTCTCCCGATGGGGAGCGGAGGAGATCTTCATTCAGTCCGCTGAGCTCGCTTGGACCCTAAGGCCCCGGCGCAGCGCGCGCGTCCTCTCCCTCAGAGACGTGGCAGATCGAGCCGGTCAACCGCTGGCGCGGAATTGGATGCGACCCGGCTCCAAATGGCGCCATCAGCCAACGACCAACGAAGGCGTCGCTTACTGTGTTATGGGGAGAGCTCGGAGCGAGCGCTCTAACGTGCTCGTCGCCTTCTCCCTCCTAGAGGGTGAGCCCTCACCTCGCTGGTCTCTGGGGCCAGGCGGGTGGCGGGGTGTAGATGGGGCCAGGCGCTCAGCGCTCGAGGACGCGCTCGGGCCAGGAGTCTGGGAGTTTCAGCCTGGCCCGCTCGTGGTTGACGACCTGCTCATCGTCCAAGCGCGTCGCTGGGAGCTCTCCGACTCAAGCGGACGCCTCAGCATGGTGGACCCTGCTCGCGCAGAGGCCGTCGCCCTCGCACTGGAGCTCTCGAGCGGCTCCCTCGTATGGCGGACCACCCTCGCGCGCGGCTCAGAGCACTACGGAGACGCAGGGCTGCGCTTCAGAGCAGCTGAGACCCCCTCTCGAGCCGCACCTTCTCCCCTCCTGTGTGGCTCCAGCCTCGTCTTCGCTACCGGGCTAGGGGCCTGCGTCGCCCTGGACCTCGCTGATGGCCGCGCACAGCGAGCCGTCCTGGGCCAGCGCATAGAAGGGAGCGAGACGCCCAGCCGAGCGCCCGTGACAAAAGGCTCAGATCGTGCCCTTTGGACCCCTCTTGGGGGTGAAAGCGCCTACGAGCTCGCCCTAGGCACCCGCCACCCCGAGCTCAAGAGCTCACCCTTCTCGAGCCCCCCGAGCCGCGCCAAGGGGTGGAGCTCGATGGTCGGTTCGCGCGACGGCCGCCTCCTCGTCGCCGTGACGCGACGCGGGAGGCACCAGCTCGAGCTCACCGCAGAGGCCTCGCTCCGCCCCCAGCGCTCGGTACAGCTCAGCCCTGGAGAGGCCCTAGCAGGTGCTCACGCCCTCGGCTCCTCCCGCCTCCTCAGCGCCTCAGACCAAGGCCTGTTTGTGTTCGACCTTGACCGAGAGCTCTATCTGGTCGGACATGTCCCCCTCGATCCCAGCGTCACCTGCCTCCGTGACGGACTCCTCGCCGCAGGTTCTTGGGTGTTCGCCCTAACGGACGCTGGTGTGTATCGGATAGGTATCGCCGGGCGCTGATCAGGGAGGTGGGAGGTTTCTTCCCGCCACTGGCGTGCGGCTGAGTATCCTGTGCCCTCCACCCGTCAAGGAAAGTGCACCCATGACCGACCTCCAACGCTTGCGAGACGTCCACTCGCGCATGAAGACCGAACTCCACCGCGTGATCGTGGGACAGGATGAGGTCATCGATCAGCTCCTCGTCGCCCTGCTCGCCGGTGGCCACGTCCTCCTCGAGGGCGTCCCTGGGCTCGCCAAGACGCTGCTCGTCTCCAGCCTCTCTAAGTCGCTAGCCCTCGGCTTCCACCGCATCCAGTTCACCCCCGACCTGATGCCCTCGGACATCACTGGCACCGAGCTATTGCACGTGGATCCGGAGACCTCCGCGAGGAGCTTCCGCTTCGAGCCTGGGCCGGTGTTCACGAACGTCGTGCTCGCGGATGAGATCAACCGCACCCCGCCCAAGACGCAAGCTGCGCTGCTCGAGGCGATGGTCGAGCGCCAAGTCACGAGCGGCGGCACCTGCCACGAGCTCCCCGACCCCTTCTTCGTGCTCGCCACGCAGAACCCCATCGAGCAAGAGGGCACCTACCCCCTGCCCGAGGCGCAGCTCGACCGCTTCATGTTCATGGTAAAGGTGAACTACCCCACCCACGACGAAGAGCGCGAGATCCTCCGAAGGACAACGGGGACAGAGACGGACACCCCTGATCCCGTGGTCGACTCTCAAGGGCTCAAAGAGCTGCAAGAGGTCGTCCGTGCGATCCCTGTAGCAGACCACGTCCTCGACTACTGCCTCGCGATCACGCGCGGCACCCGGGTCCGCTCGGGAGAGCCGCTTCCCTTCCTGACCGAGTGGGTGAGCTGGGGCGCCGGCCCGCGCGCGAGCCAGTTCCTAATCCTCGGCGCGAAGGTGCGCGCTGCCCTCGAGGGCCGTGATCACGTCGCCATCGAGGACGTCCGCTGGGTCTCACACCCTGTCCTGCGCCACAGGATCGTGACGAGCTTCTCAGCTCGCGCTGAAGGCATCACCTCAGACCACGTCATCGACCGGATCATCTCCGAGGTCGACCCTTCTGGCGGAGTCGGCGCTGGCGTGCCTGGCGTCGCTACGGAGGCAGAGGCTTAAGCCATGGCTGACGGAGCGGCTGCCGCTGGGGCCGCCGACCGCAGCCTCGACCCGAAGGTCCTCGACCGACTCTCGGGCCTCGAGCTCGTCGCGCGCACCATCGTCGAAGGCTTCCTCGCCGGGAGCCACCGCTCCCCGCACAAGGGGAGCTCGATCGAGTTCGCGCAGCACCGCCAGTATGTCCCGGGAGATGAGCTTAAGAACGTCGACTGGAAGGTCTTCGCACGCTCTGACCGCCTCGTGGTGAAGGAGTTCGTCGAGGAGACGAACCTGGCTTGTCACCTCCTCGTCGATGGCTCTGAGTCTATGGGCTACTCCTCCCTCGACTGGCACAAGCTCGACTACGCGCGCTGGTGCGCCGCAGGGATCGCCCACCTGACCCTCAAGCGCCGCGACACAGCTGGCCTCGTGGTCTTTGACGAGGAGGGTCGCCAGAAGGTCCCCCCTGGGAACGGAGAGGCTCAGCTCGTCGAGGTCATTCAGACCTTGGCGGGCGCAGACCCGGGCGGCCAGACACAGATCGGCGGCGTCCTCGACTGGTTCGCATCTCGCCTCACCCGGCGCGGGATCGTCCCGATCTTCTCAGACTTCTTCGACGACATCGACGCAATCGTCAAGGGGCTCGTGCGCCTTGTCCATGACGGTCACGAGCCGATCCTCTTCCAAGTCGTTGACCCTCTGGAACGGAGCTTCGCTTTCGAGCGGCTGCTGCGGCTCGATGGGCTGGAAGACGCAGGTCGCCGCAAGGTGGATCCGCGCGCTCTCCGGGAGGCATACCTCGAAGAGTTCAACGCCCATAACGAGGCACTCGCCAAGCACGCGCGCTCCCTCGACGTTGACTACGTCATGCTCGACACCTCCCAGCCCGTCGATCAAGCCCTGTCCACCTACCTCGGCCGCCGCTCTGCTCGAGCGATGAACGGAGGGCGCCGATGATCCAGGGCTTCTTACACCCGGCGCTGGCCTGGGGCGCGCTCTTAGCGAGCGTCCCGATCCTCATCCACCTC
The DNA here is from genome assembly GCA_022446815.1 of Planctomycetota bacterium. Taxonomy (GTDB): domain Bacteria; phylum Planctomycetota; class UBA1135; order UBA1135; genus JAKVCE01. The sequence goes on along the minus strand of JAKVCD010000039.1, from coordinate 43,010 downwards.
CTGAACCGACAGCGCTTCCGCCCGACGGCTTGGGGCGCCATGCGCTTTGTAGAGGCGGCTTGGCGCAGGACGAGGCGCAGGATGCAGCTGGAGAACCTGCTGCTGCTCCTCCTTCGCGCCGGCGCGATCGCGCTCCTCGCGCTGGGGCTCGCGCGCCCATTCCTCGAGAGTTCCAGCCCCCTCGCCGCCCTCACCGAGACCCGCCGCGACCTCGTCGTCATCCTCGACGCCTCTGCTTCGATGGGGCACCGCGAGAGCGTGGAGACCTCCTTCGACCGCGCCCGCGCTCGAGCCGTCGAACTCTTCGATGAGCTGAGCGATGAGCGCGGTGACCGGGCCTGGCTCTTCCTCGCTGGCCGGAGCCCGAGGCTGTTGACCTGGGGAGACCCTTCCAAGGCTGGCGCAGCCCTCGACGCCGTCCCCGGAGAGACAGCAGAGCGGATGAACCTCGCCGGCGCGCTGGCTGAGGTCCAGACCCTGGCCGAAGAAGAGGCCGCTGGTACCGGAGAGAGCGCGATCGAGGTCCACCTCTTGACGGATCTCCAGCGAAATACCTTCGACGCCACCCGCGCCGAAGACGCAGCCGCTGCAATGGAAGTGCTCGACGCCCTCGAAGAGCTCGGCGTGACGGTCCTCGTCGAAGACCTCGGCCCGCCAGTGATGACTCCAGCGAACCTCGGGATCACAGCGCTCACGATCCCCCAGCGTGTGCCCGGTCCAGGAGCCTCCGTGGAGGTCCGCTGCGAAGTGACCAACCACGGCGACGAGCCCGTCGCTGGCATGCGTCTCGTCCTAGAGCTCGACGGCGAGCGGCGCCCGAGTCGCTCTATCGACCTCGGCGCGCGTGAATCGGTTGAAGTCTCCTTGCCCATCTCCTTCTCGGAGGCTGGTGATCACACCCTCGAGTACCGCCTCGAGGGTGACTCCCTCACCGTAGATGACTCGCGTGCCCTCGTCGTACGCTGCCCTGCACCGCTGCGAGTGGCGCTGGTGAACGGCGCCCCCGCCTCCGCGCTTGAAGACGACGCGATCGGGCTCCTCTCTGCAGCCCTCGAGCCCGCTGGCGCTGACAGCGACCTCGCTCAAGGGGCCTTCCGAGTGAGCGAGGTCTCTCCGAGTGAGCTGGACTCCGGCGAGCTAGCGCTCACCGAAGTAGACGTCTTGTGGCTCGCCAATGTAGACGGACTCGCCTCCCCTACCTGGGAAGCGATCACAGACCGTGTCCAAGCTGGCGCCGCGCTCATCGCAAGCCTCGGTGACCGCGTCCAACCCTCACGCTGGAATGAGGCCGCCTTCCGTCCTGACGGATCAGGTGTCTTGCCCGCAGAGCTCGGCACCAAGCGCTCCGTCGCCTCTCGCCGCGAGGGGTATTGGCGCGCCATGGACTCCGACTTTGAACACCCCTCGCTCAGCTTCTTTATGGAGGAGCGCTGGCGCCCGCTCTGGACAGAGGTACCCCACTACGACTTCCTGACCCTCTCCCCCCTGGAAGACGCGAGAGTCCTCGCGCGGCTTGATGACATCGCGCGCTCCCCTCTCTTCATCGAGCGTGAGGTGGATCGTGGCCGCGTGCTCCTCCTCGCCACCACCATCGCGCCGCGCTGGAATCGTATTGCTGAGAGTCCGCGCACCCTCATCCCCTTTGTGCACGAGCTGGTGCGCTACGCAGGACTGCGAGAGCGCGCGCCCGCGCCGATCCGACCGGGAGAGCCCTTCACGGCCAGGATAGACTCTTTCCCTCGCGCTCCGGAGCTCTTGAACCCCGACGGCAGTCGCAGGCCCCTCACGGGAGCGCCTGTAGAGCTCGGCGGGGGCGCGTGGCTCTTGCCGGAGGTCCCCAGCAGCGACACCAGTCGCGCAGGCCTCTACGCGATCACACTAGAGGGGGCGCCGAACGTGCCCTTCGCGGTCACCTGTGAGCCTGCAGAGGGAGACCTCGCGCGCTGGTCGCCCGCCGAGCTCGACGCGAGCCATCCCGCGCTCAGCTACTACGCGCCGACTGGCGAGAGCGACTCCGACGAGACCGTCGGCGACGAGGCGCGAGGCGAGCTTTGGCGAACGCTCTGCGCCCTCGCCCTAGCGTTCTTGATCCTCGAGTCATTGTGGGCAGCGCGTCTCGGTCGACGCAGGGGGATCGCCTAATGATTGGCCTCTTCCAAATCGCAGAGGGCGCGAGCAGCGAGCTCCGCTTGGTCGATGCCCCTGAGACTTGGATCTTGGTCCTCGTCGTGCTGCCCGTGCTCGCTGGCGTCGCCCTGCTCTCGTATCGCTCGGAGCCTATCTCCACCCCTTGGAAGGCTGCGCTCGGCGCGCTGCGCTTCGCGGCTATCGCGCTGCTCTGCCTCGTCCTCTTCCGGCCGGTGATGGTCGAGCGCGAGGAGGAGATCCTGCCTGCCGAGGTCCTCGTGATGCTCGACGATTCGGCCTCTATGAGTCGCGTTGACGCCTACCCTGATGAGGCGACTCGCGCTGGGCTCACCCCCTTCGCAGGAGCACAGCTCGACGACACCGCGCGCGTCCAGCTCGCGAGAAATGCCGCCACGAAGCGGCTCCTCCCCGCGCTGCAAGGGAAGGGCTACCTCACCCGCGCGCTGCGCTTTGACAAGAGCGCCGCCGCCCTCGCAGACCCGGGCTCACTCTCTGCACAAGGCCTCGCGACGCACCTCGGCGACTCCCTCGCCGGCGCCCTGGCCTCATACCGCGGGCGGCACGTGACAGACGTCATCATCGTGAGCGACGGGCGCTCCACTGGCGGCTCTCCAGCCGTGGACGCTGCCCGCTCAGCGGCTGCAGCAGGCATCCCCGTCCACTCACTCCTCGTGGGCGACGTGCGCCCTGAGAGGAACCTCAATCTTGAGCTCGTCGAGGCGCCGCCGAACGTCCTCGAAGGCGACGAGTTCGGTGTGAGCGTCCGCGTCACGAGCCGGGGCCTGCCGCCGGGCACGATGACACAGGTGATGCTCGAAGAGCTCCTCCCCTCTGGAGAGGAGCGCTTGGTGACAGAGGAGCTCATCGAGGTCAACGAGGACTCGGTGCGCGTCGTGCTGGTCGTCCCGCCGGCTGACGTCGAGGGCGCTCGAGAGCGTCGGCTGCGCGTCAGCTTGCCGCCCGTCGAGGACGAGACCTTGCTCGACGACAACACGATCAACCTCTCCGTCGGTGTCACACCTGAGCGTATCCGCGTCCTCTATGTAGATGGCTATCCCCGCTGGGAGTATCGCTATCTGAAGAACCTCTTGCTGCGCGCAGACTCCCACCTCCAAGCGCAGTGCTACTTGCTCTCGGCCACGCCAGACTTCGTCCAAGAGTCGAGTCGCGACCTCCCCCCGCTCCGAGCCGTCCCCACCTCCAGGATCGAGCTCCTCGAGAGCTATGACGTCATCATCCTCGGAGACGTGAACCCTTACGCGATCTCGCCGGACCCCGCGCGCTGCGAAGAGTTCATGGAATCCCTGCGCGACTTCGCCGAGGGCGGCGGCGGCGTACTCTTCCAAGCAGGCGAGTACGACGACCCCTACTCCTTCGAGGGCACGACCCTCGAAGAGCTCCTCCCTGTCACCTTAGACGCAGACACCCGCGCCGCCGCGTCCACAGACACAAGCCGCGAGCAGCGTCCTAGCCTCGAGAGTCCCGCTGCACCGCACCAGATCGTCCGCCTCCACCCGGACCTCGAAGTGAACCGTCGCTTGTGGGAGAGCGAGAGCGGATTGCGAGGCTTCTACTGGTATCAGACCGTTGAGCGCGCGAAGCCTGGCGCGCGCGTGCTGCTGCGTCACCCCACGGATGAGGGTGCCCACGGCCGCTTCCCGCTGCTCGCCGTCGGCTATTACCCCTCTGGTCGGACCATGTTCATGGCGCTCGACTCGACCTGGATGTGGCGCTATCGCTTCGGGGATCGGTACCACGAGCGCTTCTGGCGGAACGCCATCCGCTGGCTCGCCTTAGGCAGGCTCAAGAGCGGCAACCGCAGGGTCAGGCTCGACAGCCTCAAGAGCCTCTGGTCTCTGGAGGAGCGGATCACCGTGGAGGCCAGCGTCTTGGATGAGGACTACCGCCCATCCGAGGCAGACTACCAAGAGGCATGGCTCGAAGACCCAGACGGAGCGCGCACACGCCTCCGCATGGACAAGGTCGATGGACGAGAGGGCCTCTACCGCTCGGGCTTCTCCATAGAGCGCCCTGGTCGCTGGCGCGTCGTCCTCGAGCGCGACGGTGAACCGCCAGCCTTCACCGAGTTCGAAGTCTCTTTACCCTCTCTTGAGACGGCTGATCCCTCCCCTGACCCAGAGACCCTCGCTCTCCTCGGAGAGCTGACCTCTGGCACGGCGCTGCACCTCTCACAGCTAGAAGAGCTGCTCGAGCAGTTCCCAGGCGGCGAGGAGCGCAGGGAGCCCGTCTCGACCCGCCTCAACGACGCTTGGGACGACTGGCACACCCTGCTCCTAGCCCTGGGCCTGCTCAGTCTGGAGTGGGTGCTCAGGAAGCGAGTCGAGCTTGTCTGATGCTCATCAAAGAGACTCTTACAACTCTCAAGTGAAGCCACCTGTCACACACCGGGTCATAGGGGCTATCCTTCATATCTATGGGCAGAGAGATGCTGAAGAGGCGCTGGCATAGCGGAGGGCGTGCGGGGACTTGGGTCACCGCTTGGCTAGCGCTCGTTCCCCTCTCCACAGCCCAATCAGACGAGGCCGAGGTCCGCTCGTTCTCCCTCCCTGACACCCGCGCAGCGCAGGGCCTCGTGGCAGCGGTCCAAGACCACCTTGGCGCAGAGCGGATGCAGGAGGCCTCGGTCATGCTGCAAGAGCTCTTGGAGGAGCACTCGAAGGCCCTGCTCTCCGGACGCGTAGCCCTCGAGAATGGGCTCCGCTCCCAGCAACCCGTACACGAGGGCGTAGGCCCCTGGGCCACGGCCAGGCTCTTCTCTCTGCCTGAGGGTCCGAAGGAGAGCTACCGTCGGCGTTACGAGGAGATGGCCGCGGCCCAGCTCGAGCGCGCCCGCTTGACCACAGACAGAGAGGCCTTAGCTGGGGTCGGCGCGCGCTGGCCGCTGACTCAAGCCGCAGAGCGGGCCTGGTGGATCCTCGGCGACCTCTCTTTAGAGCGCGGCTTGGTCGACGAGGCCCGGCACGCGTGGCGGCGCGGCGCGGCCTGGGCCTTAGAGGACTACGAGCTCTCGCTCTCCACCCCGGAAGAGTGGCGCGCCCTCCCCGAGCAGCTCGGTGAGCGGCCCGACGCCGCCGCGATCAGCGCGCGAGTCGAGCTCGCGGCCTCCAGCCTTGAGTCCACGCCGAACTTTGACGCTGCGCTGAGTCGACCGCTTCACGGCGAGCTGCGGATCCCAGGAGAGGGCGAGCTGCGCGCGTGTCCTGCGCCTGGCGTAGCGAGCGCCTGGGCGGAGCCCTTCGAGCTCGCCCAAGGACACCCCTTCACTTCCAGCTACAACAACTTCTTCGCCGCTCGATCCGAACACAGGGTCGTGATCAGCACCTCCATGCGCGCGACCTGCGTGAACGCCTTCAGCGGAGAGCTGCTCTGGGACAGCGGCGAGGCGCCAGGTTGGGAGGGGCTCAGCAAGTCGGAGCGGAACGAGTTCCACAAGGCCATTGATCACCAAGGCGCGGTCATCGCCCCAGCGCTCTCAGACCGCGTCGCCGTCTGCGCTCTCGAGGTGCCCTTCGCCGTCTATGAGAACCAAGACTTCAACCACATCCCGATCCTGAGGCGCATACCTGACCGGCGCCTCTTCGCCTTTGACCTAGAGTCTGGCGAAGAGCTCTGGTCCCACATGCCCCCGAAGAATTGGGACGGTGAGAGCGGGACCTTCCCAGAGTCTAGCCGCGTCGCTGGTCCCGCCGTGATCGCTGGGGGGCGCGTCCTCGTCCCCGCCTACCGCCTCGAAGGCCGCATCGCCTATCACGTCGCCTGCTATGACCTGGAGACGGGCGCGCTGATGTGGAACACCCAGGTGATCAGCGGCCAGCGCGAGCTGAACATGTTCAACCGCCACCAGACCGAGTTCTGTGCTCCCCCGCTGCGGGTCGAGGGGGATCGCGTCCTAGCGCTGACACAGCTGGGCTCGGTGGCGTGCCTAGACCTCTTTGGTGGAGAGCTCCTCTGGGAGACCCTCTACGACCAGACCGCGATCCCCCAGCGCGGCCGCTTCACCACGCGCCGGCGCGAGTCCACCTGGAGCAACACGGCGCCCTCTGTGGGAGACGACGTCGTCGTCTGCACACCGATCGACTCCAGAGACATCTTCGGCCTAGACCTCAAGACTGGCGCCATGCTCTGGAGCCTAGGTCTTCGCGACATCGAGTCCATCACAGGCACGCCGAAGGTAGACCTCTCGCACCTCGTCGGCTGCGACCGCGCGACCGTCTTCCTCTCAGGTCAGGGCGTCCTCGCTATGGAGGCTCCCATGGGGCTGCGTAGCGGCGCGCCTACACGCGTCCGTTGGGTCGCTAAGGACGAGTCCATGGACAACGCCAGCCGGACATCTAGAGCGGTCTTGATGGAAGACCGGGTCGTCTGGCCCACGCACGCAGGGCGAGTCGACGTGGACCGCCACCAAGGCTTTCGCCTCGCGAACCCCACACGCTGGTCTGCCGGCAAGCCGGGGAACGTGCTCGTGTGTAGCGACGCCCTCTTCACTCTCGACAACTTTGAGCTCAACGGCTACTTCGAGTGGGAGCGACTCTTGGAGGCCGCCCGCGAGAGCTTAGCTGACTCTCCCGATGACGCTGGGAGGGCCCTCGCCCTCGCTGACCTTCTGCGCGAGCACGCGCGCGCAGAGCTAGGAGAAGAGCGAGTCAGCGCTTGCCGGTCCCTCCTGAGCGAGGCCGAGTCGCTGCTGCGGGCGCGGCTCGACAGCGTCCCTAGAGCCCGCGGACGATTGCACCAGGTCCTGTCGATGCGCGCGCGCGCCCTCGAACAGCTCGCAGACACGACCGGCGCGCTCGCTGCTTGGGAGGAGTCTAGTCAGTTCGCTCCGGACACCTACGCGCTCCTCGAGAGCTTGGTGGAGGTACAGCGGCTTCAGGCCGGAGCGCCTGAGCGCGTCGAGACGCTGAGAGAGATCGCCCGTGAATGCGCTGGGCTCTTCGTCGCTTGCGAGAGCGATGACGAGCGAGTCAGCGGCCTCGCTCCCCTGCCGTCTTTTGAGCCCACACCTGAAGAGGTATGGAAGCTGGAAGCGAGCCGCTGGGCCCTTTGGGCACAGGTTGACCACTATCAAGAGCGAGGTGACTCAGCTGCCCAGCTCGCAGCGCTCTATGAGCTCTTAGACGGCGGGACGCTGGAGGAGCTCCCCGCTGGCGACTCGCGGGAGGTCGCCCTCCGCCTGCTCGACGAGCTGCTCGAGAGACCCGGCGCTCGCTCCCTGCTTGAGCCCTATGAGGCCCTGGCCGCAGGGCTCCTTGAGGAAGTAGAGGAGCTAGACGCAGCCTCGATCCAGGCTGTGCTCTCCCGCTATCCCCGCACAGAGGCTGCGACCCGCGCCTCGGACGAGCTCCTCATGCTCACGATCTCCTCTGGAGACGTCCCGACAGCAGCCAGCTTGGTCCTCGACCTCCTCCCAGAGTCTTTCTCCTTAGGAGCGGGGGATCCGCTGCACTCATCGCGCGTCGTCGCGCTCGCACTCGCGCTCCGCGAGTCTGGTAACGAGGCCTACCTAAGGGGCGTCTTGAGGCGGCTCTCAGCGGCGCGCTCCTCCGACAGCTCCTTCCTCCCGATGGCGTACTCCGTCGATCTAGACCAGCTCACTGAGGAGCTCTTGTCGAAGACCCCACCGGAGACCGAGCGCTCGCCCAGCTTCCTCCCCACAGCGCGCTCTCGCGGTGACCTCGGGACACGAGCTGGCCTCGATGTTGAGATCTTGGGAGACATCCCCCCGGCGCTCGATGGGCCAGAAGACCCGGCGCGGGTCCTCCTGGTTGGTACGCGAGAGGTTGAGAGCGCGACAGGTAACGGCGAGCTCACGGCTTACAGCGCAGACGACCTCGACCAGCCGCTCTGGAAGCACAAGCTGCGGAGCGAGTTTGTCTCCATCGGGTGGCGTGAGGAGATGCGCCTCTTCGGCCCCGGCTACGTGGCCGTAGCCTCCGGTCGCGGCATCGAGTGCATCGGCCGAAGCGATGGCATGCCGCGCTGGCAATGGCGTCCCGACGAGGGCGAAGTCTACGCCCTAGACTCCGTCGAAGGTCTCGTCCTCGCCACCTGTCGCCTCGCTACGCGCACCTTCCGAGTCCAGGCACTCGACGAAGCTCGCGGTGAGCCGCTCTGGTCCTTTGAGTATGACTCCCGCTCGTATCACCGCACGGCCGTCTGTGGTGACTCATGGTTGGTCCTCCTCCCCACCGGCAGGCTGCGTGACGCCGTCATCCTTGATGCGTTCACCGGCCGCGTGGCATACACCCTCGACCTCGGCGAGCCGCTCTCCAGCCGCATCGCTCAAGGCGCGTGGATCTCAGAGGGCAAGCTGGTCGTGCCCCACCTCACCGCCCGCAGAGACGCGACCTCTGCCCAGCTAGGAGTGGTCGATCTCGCCAGCGGTGGCCCCGTTTGGAACATCACGGTCGCTCTCCCCGACGGCGGCGAGTCCTATCTCGACGCCTGCCTACGCCAAGGAGAGCGCACGTGGCTCCTCGTGCGGCCTCGCGGCGGAGATGAGACCCGGGCGGCAGAGCTCTTCGAGCTGCACCTCGGCGTCGGTGGAGCAGCCCGGGTCCATGGGCTCTCCCTCGGCCGAAACGAAGTGCTCTTAGGCGTGGAGAGCGGTCGCACACTGTTGATCGACTCGCCTCAGGTCTTCGTCCGCTCAGAGGAGCAGGGCGGCGCAGTGTATCGCCTCCGCACCCATGACCTCTCGACTGGGGCGCGTCTGTGGGCTTGGAGCCTCGGATCCAACCGTGAGCTGTACAATCGGCGCTGGCCTGAGCCTGCGATCAGCAGCGAAGCTGTCGCGATCGTCTTCACCGAGAAGGGCCCGAGAATGCGCACAAACCTCCTCTTCCTCAACCCGCTCACAGGCGCACGGATGGGCGGCGTGACCCTCCCTGATGCGCTCGGCTGGTCTGACCAGATCGAGCTCGAAGGCCTCGGTGACTCGCTCTTCGTCTCAGGCGTCCAAATGATGCAGGTGCTCCGATGATCAACCTCCTCCTCTCTATGAGCCTCGCCCTCAGCGGCATGTCAGAGCCCGCTTGGGTCCCGGCAGACGACCGGGAGCTCGTGACCGATGAGCAGCGCGAAGCAGTGGAGCGCGGGCTCGCCTACCTCGCTGAGCAGCAACAGCCAGACGGCAGCTGGCGCGCCATGGTCGGCTACAAGCTCAACGAGGACTATCGCTACACCGCCGCAGACCGCGGACACATCGGCGTTACCGCCCTGGCGGGGATGGCCTTCTTGGCTGGCGGACACCTGCCTGGCCGCGGCGAGTACGGGCCTGAGATTGAGCGCGCCCTCGACTACGTCCTCTCGCGAGTACGCGATGACGGCTACATCACGGCGAGCGGCTCACGTATGTACAGCCACGCCTTCGCCACGCTCTTCCTAGCCGAGATCTACGGTATGACGCATCGCGACGACGTCCGCAGGAAGCTGCAGGAGGCGGTCGACTTCATCGTGAAGTCACAGAACGCACAGGGTGGCTGGCGCTATGAGCCTTACGCGCTCGAGTCCGACATGTCGATCGTCGTATGCCAAGTCCTCGCTCTGCGCGCTGCGCGCAACATCGGGATCCGCGTGCCCCGCTCGACAGTAGACCGCGCCGCTAAATACGTCGTGGACTCAGCCGTCACCGAGCAGACCGTGCGGCACTTCCGCTCAGGGCGCTTCTCCTCTGGAGATGACATCGGCTCCTTCCACTACCAGCCGGAGGACGCCTCCCGCTCCACCTTCGCCCTGACTGCCGCAGGAGTGACCGCTCTGCACGGTGTCGGCATCTACTCAGACCAGGCCATCGAGCGCGGCATCGAGTACTTGATGCGGGAGCACTCCCGCTTCAACCGCCGCTGGGGGCAGCGTGAGGACGGTCACTACTTCTTCTGGTACGGCCACTACTACGGGGTGCAGGCTTTCTACACCCGTGGAGACCCCTACTGGCGCACCTACTTTGAGGAGCTCCGCTCGGTCCTCCTCGGTCTGCAGAGAAAAGACGGCTCTTTCCCCAACTCAACGGGCCCCGGAGACGTCTTTGGAACTGCGGTCGGCTGCCTGATCCTTGAGATCCCCTACCGCTTCCTGCCCATCTTCCAACGCTGAGCCCTGAGACCTTGACGCCGCTCCCGACACCGAAGCTCGACGGATTGCTCGCGCACCTGCGCGCGCGCCTGGTCGGGCATGTCAGGCGCTACGCCATCGGCCGCTTCCTCCTCGTAGGCTCCGGGGGCCTCGGGCTGCTCTTCCTCGCAGACCTAGCCCTCGACCTCCCCGGTCCGATCCGCGCTCTGCACCTCGTCTTGCTCCTCGGGGCGCTCGGCTACGTGGGCTGGCGCTACCTCTCCCGCCCTCTCAAGGCCATCCCCGAACGCGTCGGCCTCGCTGCGCTCCTTGAGCGCGCCCACCCCGAGCTCTTCGAGCTCTTCACCAGCGCCGCCCAGCTCAGCGTCGCTGAGGCTGAGAGTGAGACTCAACGTGGCATGATCTCTAGCCTCGTCACACGCGCAGAGGCGCGGGCGAGTGAGTTTGAGTTCAGCGCCGTCGAAGACTCCCGCGCCCCTAAGCATGCGCTCCTCGGCGGCTTCGGCGCGCTCTTCCTCGTGGGTTCTATGTTCCTGGCGAACCCTGACCGCTCCTCCATCTTCTTCTCCCGGATGACCGGCAGTGGACCAGAGTGGCCACGCGCCACGACCCTAACGGTTGAGATCCCGCTCACCGCAGGGACTGTAGAGTTCAGCCCCGACGGCGAGCGGGTCGATGTCTCTTGCGCTCGCGGCAGCGACATCCCCGTGGTCGTTCGCGCGGAGGGTGTGATTCCCGAGGAAGTGATCCTTGAGCATGCAGGAGGCGCGCGAACGGTCCTCTCCGTCACGCGAGGCGGCGTCTTCCGCACCCTCCTCCGCTCCGTCCAAGAGGACATGCAGTTCGGTGTGACTGGAGGAGATGACCAAGACGGACTGCCTCTCGTCGACGTGACTGTGATGAGACCTCCTGACGTCGTAGCCCTCGCGGTGGCGATCACACCTCCTGCATACACCGGCGCGCCGGAGTCCATCGTGACCGATGCGGACGTCGAAGTCCTCGCTGGCTCGAGCCTGCGTGTCAGCGTCCAGACCGACCCGATCGACGCCCAAGGGGTCGTGCGAGTGCTCCCCGCAGACACCGAGCTCACCCTCGAAGCGGGTCAGTGGCCGCTCTCTGCCGGCGGAGAGGGCGCAGCTCCTGAGCCGTGCCGTGAGTTCAGCCTCCAGCCGACAGAGTCGCTAACCTTCCGCTTCGAACTCACCGATGAGCGAGGCCTCGTCAACCCCGACCCGGGCCTCTTCGCTGTCCGAGTCGTTCCAGACCGCGCGCCTGACATCGAGCTTCTCTCCCCTGCTCGCGGAGAGGTAGAGACCGTGCCAGGCGGAGCCATCTCCCTGCGAGCCAGGGTCGCTGATGATCACGGCGTCGGCCTGGTCAGGACTGAGCTCCTCACCGCGCCCGAGGCCGCCCCCATCTCGAGCACGACCGAGGTCAGCCCGATCGAGCCCTGGAGCCCGCAGCACAAGGACGCGCGCTTCGCGTTCTCCCTCATAGAGCTCAAAGACGCGCAAGCTGAGGGGGTCGCAGGCGAGGCGCTCTCTGTGGTCGCTGGACAGACTCTGCAGCTGAAGGTCATCACCCGCGATAAGCGTGAGCCTCAGAGCGCGGAGGGAGAGTCCACCTCGACGCCCATCCTCGTGCGCGTCGTCTCAGCCGACGAGTTCTTGCGGCGCTTACAAGACAGGCTCGCCCGCGTGCGGCAATCCATCGCCAAGCTCTTGGACCTCGAGAGTGAGCGGGTGATGCAGACGAGCGAGCTCTTGCGCGCGCTGGAAGGCGAGGAGCCCGACGCCGCGGGGAGCGGAGAGGCCCTCTCTCTCGCGAACAGCTTGAGGCGCATCTATGGAGACGCTCGCTCCATCTCTAGAGACCTCTCTGAGGTCTCTGACAACGTCATTCACGCGCGCCTAGACGAGCGCAGCACCGGGCTCTTCACCGCGCTCACCGCTGCGACCCGCTCGCGTACAGACCGCAGCTTTGACCCTGAGCTCTGGCGCGACCTCGCGGCGCGCGACGATGCGCGCGCTGGCCTGACAGGCCGCCTCGTGGGTGTCACGGCGCTAGCTATCGAGATCGCGGAAGACCTCGTCGAGCCTGCGCGACTCGCTGTCTTGCGTGGGAGTCAGAGCGACGACTATGAGGCGCTGCGCTCATCACTCCGAGAGGCGCTCGCCCTTCAGCAAGAGGCTCGCGCCAAGACCGAGGTCCTCCTCGCAGAGCTCGCAGAGTGGGACAACTTCCAGTCGGTGCTCTCGCTCACCCGCGACATCCTCAACCGTCAGAAGAGCCTGACCGAGCGCGCTCGAAACTACGCCAAGGAGAACTGAGAGTGAGACCCTTCAACATCAGCGCCCTCCTGCTCATCGCTGGCTTCACAGCCGCCCCCCTCTTTGCTCAAGACGAGGGCGGCACCTCCAGAGAGCAGGCCGCCCTCTCTGAAGAGCAGGAGCTCCTCAGGCGTCAGCTCCAGCGCCTCGAAGGCTCCATGGAGTCCCTCGCCGATCGCTTTGAGACCGAGGGCCGCGTGCACGCAGCAGGCCTGCTGCGCAAGGGGCTCTCGCATGTCAGCGAAGGAGATCAAACAGCGGCCTCGAACTTAGGCGAGCTCATGGAGGGCGCGACCAGCGAGCTCCGCAGCGGCCGGGTGTACCAGTCCCTCGAACAAATGGATGCGACCGTCGCGCGGCTCGAGAGGCTCCTCTCCATCCTCTTGGATCGACCGGACGTAGAGGAGCTCGAGGAGCGCCTCGAGGAGCTGCAGGCCTTTCAGCGCTCCCTCTCCGAGATGGCGAGCGAAGAGGGTCAGCTTCGAGAGCAGACCCAGGCGCTCAAGCAGCAAGCCGGCGGTCCAGAGATGTCAGAGCGCCTCGACGAGCTGCGTCGCATGAGGGAGGAGCAGCGCGCCCTCCTCTCCCAGACCGAGTCGAACGGACGCGCCTCTGGCGCGCTGGACCTCGAGGAGCTCGAGCGCGAGCTAGAGCGCCTAGTCTCAGACCAGGAGCGTGACGTCGCGATCCTAGACTCCTTTGATCCAGAGGCTGCGAGCGCGCTCGAGGCTGCGATTGAACCACTAGAGCGTGGGCGCCTCGAGGCCGCGCGCGAGGAGCGTTTGGGGAGCGCAGCGGAGGCTGTACGAGAGGCCTCCGAGCGCGCGCAGGCAGGCGAAGCGAGCGCTGCTGCTGAGGCGCTCCGGGCACAGGCAGAGGAGGCAGCGCAGAGCGCCCGCGCCTCCAATGATTCAGCTGCGGCAGAGGCAGCGGCTCGCCTAGCAGAGGCGAGCGAGGCGCTCGAAGACGCTGGAGACGAGGCCGGAGCTATGGAGCTCGCTGCTGAGGCCCTCGAAGAGGTCGCGACAGAGCTCGAGCGCGCCGCAGCGGAGCGCGCCGCTTCGCGCACGGCCGCAGAGCTTGAAGCTGCAGAGCAGCTCGAGGAGGTCGCCGCTGGCGACGAGAGCAGCGCGCCCGCGCAAGCCGCGCGCGAAGCGCTTGAGCTCCTCGAGCGCGGTGAAGAGGAGAGAGACCAAGAGGCTGCCCTCGAGGCAGTACGCCAAGAGGTTGATGACTCAGAGCGACTCCCGGAGACCCTCGCTCGCAGCCAGCGGGCCAACCGAGAGAGCGCAGCGCGGATCTCGAGCGGAATCGAGAGTGCACCTGGCGAGCCGACCGAAGCTGAGCGCTCGGAACTCAGCGAGGCACAAGAAGAGCTCGAGCGAGCCGAGGAGGCCCTCGGAGGAGAAGACTCGGGAGAGGCCCGTGAGCCTGCCGCGGAGGCACTTGAGTCACTGCAAGGGGCACTTGAAGCCCTGCGAGCTCGCCGAGGAGCCCAAGCCAGCGAGGCCTCCAGCGCCGCGGCCGAAGAGCAAGACTCTCTCGCAGAGGAGCTCGCTCAAGAGGCAGAAGCCGAGCGGGACCTCTCCATCTCGTCAGAGGCGCAAGCTGAGATGGAGGCCGCGCTTCAAGAGGCTGCAGAGGCCATGCGCGCGGCCTCAGAGGCGCTGAGCCAGAACAGCCCGCAGAGCGCGACGCAAGAGCAGCGTCGCGCAATGGAGGCTCTCGATGAGGCGGTCGAGGCCATGGAGCAAGGCGTACAACCAGAGACCGAGGACGAGCAGGCCCGCGCAGAGGAGATCGCTCGCAGACAAGAGGAGCTCCGCAAGCGCATGTATGCGCTCAGGGATCAGCTCCAGCAGGATGACCCCACGCGAGACACGAGCGCCCTCGAGCGTGCGCAAGAGAACGCAGCTGCGGCTGAACAGGCGCTTCAAGAGGGTGACCTCTCCGAGGCTGAAGAGCAGCAGGAGGAGGCAGAGCGCAACTTGAGAGAGGCCGCAGAAGAGCTCGCTGAGGAAGAGGAGGCTTATCAGGAGCTGCGTGAGGAGGAGCTGCTCTTCCAAATTGCGGAGGAGGTCGCACAGTTGCTCGAGGTGCACCAAGCCCAGATGCAAGCGACCGTTGACCTCGACCGAGAGCGCGACTCGAGCGCTCGTCCCAGCCGCTCCCAGCGCTTGCGCCTGCGCAAGATCTCACGTGAAGAGGAGGCCTTAGGCGTGCGCGCAGGAGAAATCAAAGACTCCCTCCTCGAGGAGGGCAGTGCCGTCTTCGGCTCTCTGGTTGAAGGGGTCCAGACCGACCTCGCTCGCATCGCACGGGACCTAGGAGAGCAGGGCAACTACCAAAGCGGACCGCGCATCCAGGCGCTTCAACAAGACGTTGAAGAGGCCCTCGGCTGGCTGCTTGAGGCCTTAGAAGACGAGAAGGAGCGCCGGCAAGAAGAGGAAGAGCAGGAGGAGGAGCAACAGCAAGAGGAGGGAGAAGAGCAGCAGGAGGGCACCACCGAGAACAGGCTTGTGCCCGACGTCGCTGAGCTGCGCCTCTTACGCCGTATGGAGCGCGACCTCTTAGATGCGGTCGATGAGCTCTTGCTGCTACACCCTGAGCTCCTTGAAGGCGGCGAGGCTGACCCCCTCCTCTTGGAGGACATCGCCCGCTTAGGTCACCGACATGAGCGGACCAGCCGCCTCTTCGGCACCTTCCGCGCGCGTCTCGGTCTCCCGGACCCTGACGCAGAGCCAAGTGACACTGACTCCCCAGCCCCGACAGAAGAAGGAGAGGACGGATGATTCGGATCAAGAACAGAGCGGGCCTCTTCCTCCTCGGCATCTGCTGCCTGAGCCCTTGGGTCAATGCAGCTCAAGAGCCCGTAGACGATGGGGAGAACATCCCGATCGAGCTGCCGGGGATGGTGGATCAGGCCCAAGACGAGATGATGCAGCTCTTCCGTGACATCGAGAAGAACCTGCGCGAGGTGGACATATTGCTCTCGGACGCCGGCGCTGGAGACACGAGCGGGCTCGCTGATGTCGAAGAAGCAGGGATCGGCAGGCTGCTCGAGAACTCCCGTGATCGCAGCCAGCAGGTCCTCAGCGACATCGACCGGCTGCTCGAGATCGCAGAGCAGATGGGCCAACAACAGAACAGCGGTGGCGGCAGCGAGTCCAGCCAATCGCAGAGTCAGCAGCAGAGCTCCGGAGACTCACAGGGTTCATCACAGCAGAGCGGCCAGCAGACGACCCGAAGAGAGCAGACCCCAGAGCGGCCAGGGGAAGAGCAAGGCGGAGAGAGCCCCGAAGGCGGCGAGCAGCCAGACGGCCAACAGCCCGGCGAGCAGCAGCAGAGCAACCCTCAGGGTGAGCAGCCCTCCGACAGCCAGGCGGTGAGTAACACCGACCCTAGCCAGCGCCCCGGCAGCGAGCCCCCTACAGACCCGACTGGAGCTGGCGTCCCTGAAGATCCCTCCGGCGACCGCTGGGGAGATCTCCCCGTCCACGTCCAGGACGTGTTTCGCGGCGAGGACGCGGAGGAGATGCCCCCCCGCTACCGCGAGTGGATCGACGCCTATTACCGCCGCCTCAACCGACGCGGAGGTCGGTAGGGATTGATCCAGACTGCGCTCCTCTTCGCCGCGGGGCTGCTCGCGCCTCGCACAGACGGTGAGCCCTCGGGCGCTCCTCAGGTTGAGCAAGTCAGCGACCCTCGGCGTATCCAGCTCGACGAGGAGGGCAGCGATGCGGTCGCAGGCCGCGCAGCCTTAGAGCGCGCGCTGGACTGGCTCGCGAAGGAGCAAGCCCAGCAGCCGGACGGGAGCTTGCCGACGACTGGTGCGCGGCAAGAGGCGCCCCTCGCGGTCACCTCCCTCGCAGCCCTCGCATGGATGGCGAGCGGCAGCACCCCAGAGCGCGGGCCGCACGGAGCGCCCCTCGCAGCCGCAGTGGACTACCTGCTCGGACGCGTCGAGCTCTCTCCTGAGTCCAAGATCACGGGCTACATCTCAGACAGCCGGGACCAGCTCTCGCGCATGCACGGCCACGGCTTCGCGACCCTCGCCCTCGCAGAGGCTTACGCGATGTCACCCAGGAGCCCTAGGGGCCGTCGCATCGAGCGCGCTCTGAAGCTCGCGATCCAGAGGATCGAGTCCAGCCAAGGCTCCGAGGGCGCCTGGTACTACTCACCAGAGCGCAGCCTCGAGCACGAGGGCTCGGTCACCATCGCCCTCGTTCAAGCCCTGCGTGCGGCGCGCAACTCTGGATTGCGCGTGAACCCTGAGGTCATCAAGCGCGCCGTCGACTATGTGCGCCGCTCTCAAGCAGAGGACGGCTCCTTCCGCTACGCGATCGGACACGAAGAGACCTCCGTCGCTCTCACAGCCGCGGCCATCTCGACCATGAACGCGACGGGGATCTACTCCGGTGAGGAGGTCATTCGCGGCTACGCATCTATTCAGCGTGAGCTCATCGCTAGAGAGACGGTCACCATCAAGAACCCGACCTTCCCGGTCTATGAGCGGCTCTACCTAGCCCAGGCTTACTGGCAGCACCCAGACCGAGCCCTCTTCCGCGGCTGGTTCCAAGCAGAGCGTGAGCAGCTCATCGCCTTGCAGGAGCCCTCCGGGGCTTGGCCGGACGCTCGCTTCGGGTCTTGCTACGCCACAGCTACGAACGCACTGGTCTTGGCCCTGCCTGACAGCCTGCTCCCCATATTTCAGCGCTGAGAGGGCGAGAGAGGGGCGCTCAGGATTCCACCGCCAGCAAGCGAGACTCGGCCGCATTCACACGCCATACTCCGAAGCATGGCTTCACGCGAGCGAGCGAAGGGGCTCTGGCGGGAGCTAGACCGGACCCATGAGAGGGTATGACAGAGGAGCCTAGCAGAGCGACTGGAGCGGCTGAGTCAGCCAGGGTCCCCTTGAGCGACCGGGCGGCTTGGTTGCTGCTGCTCATCTCCTTGGCCTGGTTCCTTTGGACCGGTGCGCGCGGCCTCGACTTCGGTGAGCACTGGGACGAGGGCTTCCAAGTGCGCTTAGTCGAGCGCTCCATCGAGGAGGAGACCCTCCTCCCCGACTGGTACAACTACCCCTCCGTCAGCTACTGGCTAGCCCTCGCTGCCATCGCACCCGAGGCTCTCGGCGCTGACTACTCCGGGATGAAGACGCGCGGCCCGCTGGGGATCGGTGAGCCCGTACAGGGCATCGCACCCGTTAAGCAGGAGCTCACGCAGGTGGCCCGCGACCCGAACTTCCTGTTGCGCATGCGCGGCGTCTTCCTGTGCGTGAGCGCCTTAGCCATCCTCGGCGTGTACTCAGCGACGCGGCGACGCGGCGGTCCTTGGGAGTCTCTCTTCGCCGCTGGACTCATCGCAACCAGCTGGGAGGTCTCCTATCACGCCCGCTGGGTCGCGCCTGACATGATCCTCGCCGCTCTGGTCGCCTTGTACATGGTCTCGCTCCTGCGCGCGTATGAGAGCAAGGGCTGCCTACTCTCGACTGCATTGCTCGCCGGACTCGCGACGGGGACGAAGTACACAGCAGGGCTATTACTCCTCCCCATCCTCCTGCTCTGGTGGCGCACGCCGCCTGAGCGCGACCCCAAACGACTCGTGGGAAGCCTCGCGGCCTTCACTGCAAGCTTCCTCGCGTCTACGCCGGGAGCTGTCCTGCAACCGCTTCGCTTTTGGCGGGACGTCGCCTTCGAGCGCTTCCACTATGGGGAGGCCGGGCACTATGGCTTCGGGGTAGACGCTGGCCTCGAACACCTCGGGCTGATGATGCGCTGGATCAGCACGGCGCTCGCCTCCCCTTACGCTCCCGTCGCGCTGCTCGTGAGCTTCCTCGCGCTCGTTGGTGCCTTCCACAGCTGGCGACGCGATCCGGTCGAGGCAGCGCTCTTGCTCCTCGTCCCGGTGAGCTGGGTGCTGTTCTTCTCCACACAGAAGGTCCTCTTTGTGAGGAACCTGCTGCCCATCGCCCCTTTCCTCGCGCTCTTCGCTGCCCGAGGTCTCAGTGCCCTTGGGCGCTCTATGACCGGGCGGGCGCGCACCGCTTTGGGCCTGATCGGGGCGTCCATCCTAGCGGTGAACGCCGCCTGGGGCTGGGAGGCCTCCAGCTCGATCGGAGCCCGGCGCGCAGAGACTCGCGATGACGTAGCGGCACTCATGAGTTGGATCGAGAGAGAGCGTGGTGACAGGACGCTCTTCTTCTCTGAGCCCCTCGCGCGTGAGGTCTATGCGCTCCTCGGTGAGCAGCCCGATTGGATGATCGTAGACCAGGGAGCCACTGCAGACCTCGCCGCCTTCCGCCCCGCTGAGGTCGCGATCGGCGCCTTCCCCAGGGACCCTGCTGGGACCCTAGAGTCCAACCTCCCAGGCGCGCTGGTGACCTCTTTCGGCCCCTTGGAGGTCAATTGGGAGTGGTATACGACCTGGAGAGAGCCCCGGATCGTGGTGATCCAGCGCCGCTATTTGGAGCCCCTCCAGAAGAAACAAGCCTCTGAGGGCTGACCCAAACACGGGTTAACTAGCGTCGCAAGTCTCTATTTCAGAGCACTTTGCGCAAAAGGGGCCTGATTTCAGGCCTATCAGATGGCGTGTCTCCGCCCGGTGGGCGAGGTCGGGGTAGGTTTCTTTGTGGGGCCGCTGTGGCAAGAGGCCCCCTGATCTCCGGGAGACCGCAGCCCCAACGGGGCACTCCCAAACCACCCGCGACACCATGCATACAGCACTCCTTCTCTCAGCGCTCACCCTCCTCTCACCTCAAGACGCTCCGACCCGAGGCCTCAACGGAGAGGCCCTCGCCCACGGAGAGTCCTTCGCACAAGTCCTTGGCGGGGCGCACTCGAGCTTCGATGGCCCGAGCGTCCGCGTAGAGGAGGTCCTCGAACAGGGCGTCTATTCCCTGACTATGGAGTCCACCGGCACGGACTGGGAGGAGCGCTTCCTCGTCGGAGTGCCTGCGAACCCGATCGACCCCGCCCCTCTCCTCGTCTGCTTCCATCAATACTCCACCTCCGAGCGCGACACCTACGTCCACACCGGCCTCTTCCAAGAGGCCATGAGCCGCGGCTGGTATGTGCTCGCTCCCCTCGGAGCTCACGAGGTCAACTGCGGGATCTCATACTCACAGCAGAACATCCGCGTCGTCATCGACTGGATCAGTGAGGTCGTCCGCGTCGACCGAGGGCGCGTCTATGGGGTCGGCTTCTCGATGGGCGGCGGCTGCGCGCTCAACTTCGCTGCCCGCCACCTAGACCCCGATCAAGCCATGTTCGCGGCGGTGGTCAACCACACTGGCACCGTCTCACTGCGCGACATCTGGCATCGCGCCCAAGACACCTCCGTCCTAGAGCACCCGCTCATGTTCGGCGGCTCTCCTTACGACTTCCCCTTCGCCTACCAGCAGGCCAGCACGATCGAGCTCACCCCTTGGTCCGGGATCGATGCGCGCTCCGACCTCGCACGTAACCTCGGGCACGTCTCGGTCCAGACTTGGTGCGCACCTCAGGATCCGCTCAAGCACCTCGTCCGTCAGACGCGCGCCCTCCTTCGACACCTGATGCGCTTCGGCGGTGACGTGGACTGCCACGAGGAGCGCGCTGCCCGCCACACCTGGGACTCGCTGGATGAGGTCCAAGCCCTGGACTTCCTCGAGTCCAAGCGTCTCAGCTTGCCGACGCAAGGAACGCACTCTGTCCTAGCGATCCACGACGGACGCTGGCTGCACTTCGACCTCAAGCAGGCCGTCACAGGAGGCTTCAGCGCCTGGCGTTGGCACGCTGACTCGGACTCCAACCTCCTCTTCCTAGACGGCCTCCGCAACATCAAGACCCTGCGGGTGCGCACTGAAGACTTAGAGCTCAGCCCTCACAAGACGCTGCGTCTCATCCTCGGCGCGCAGCCCGACCGTACTCAGCACTCTCAGCGCACCACTCGCCTCGTGCTTGATGGCTTCGAAGTCGCCCCACGCACGGTGCTCCGAGAGGGTCGGCCCGTCAGCTACGAGTACAACCCGGATCGGGGTGAGCTAACCCTCACTGAGAAGGACGCAGCGAACCTCCCCCTCTACGTGATCGTCCCGTGAGAGCCCGGGAGGACTGCCGAAGCGCCCACGCCGGGCATGAGCGGTTAGTATCTCCATATCAGCCATGTACAGCGCCCTCCTCTCCCTTATCGCCATGACGCCGCTCCTCGCGGGCGCGCCCTCGATGCAGGCGCAGGGGCTCGGAGGACAGACCAGCGCGCCGAACGGGGTCTCTGGCAATCCGCGCGCCTCTGTCTTCGCGAATGAGGCTGGAGGGACCCTCTGGAACAGCACGAGCGAGAGCCCGCAGGTGATGCTCCTCGGTCGACTCGAAGGGAGCATTTACTCTCTGCGGATCACCGGCACAGGCACGGGATGGGACGAGGACTTCCTCCTAGGGATCCCCCCGGAGCCGCTCGAGCCCGCTCCCCTGTTGGTCCTCTTCCACCAGTACTCCGTCTCGGAGCGGGACACCTACATCAAGACATCCTTCTTTAAGGAAGCGATGCAGCAAGGTTGGTACGTCCTCGCGCCACTCGGAGCCCACCAGCTGAACTTTGGGATCGAATACGCGCAGCGGAACACGGAGGTCTGCCTCAACTGGGTGACGGACTTCTTTGGCGGCGCACTAGACTCTGAGCGCGTCTATGGCGTGGGGTACTCCATGGGCGGAGGCTGGCTGATGGCATACGCCGCGCGGCATATCGACTCGAGCGGCGTGCGCTTCGCCGCCTTGCTCAACCACACCGGCACCCTGTCGGTAGCAGACATCTACGCGCGCTGCCCCAATCCGACCCTCTTTAATCACCCCGAGATGTTCGGAGGCCCACCCAGCACGAATGAGATCGGCTACCAGCGCGCATCAGTGATGCACGTGTGGCCGCAAGCAGACGCGGTCGACCTCACATCGGACCTCGCCCGAAACCTGCACCAGGTCTACATCGAGAGCTGGTATGCGAAGTTCGATAACACCTGCCGTCTGATCTTCCAGAGCCTGCTGTTCAACCGCTATCTCCTCGCTTCGCCCTACCTCGATCAGCGCTTCACATCGAGCGTGGTCGAGCTCATGACTGGATTGCACACCTGGGGCATCCTCGACGAAGCTCAAATCCTCGACTCACTCGGTCGCGTCCGGCTGCAGCCCAACACGGGCACTACGAACATCCTCGCTGACAGGGACGCGCGCTATCACCACATAGATGTCGAGCAGCTAACACCTGATGTCTTGAGCCCGTTCCGCTTCAATTGCCAATCGCAAGAGAATCGGATCTTTCTCGACCAGATGGAGAACATCTCCCGCCTCGTGATCCATGCTGAAGACGCTGGGCTCGAGCCTGGGCGCCCCCTGCGCGTCGTCCTCGGCCCCACCCAGGGCGCCCAGCCGATCGAGATTGCGATCACAGGCTATCGCGGTCGCCCCCTGACCGTGCAGAGGGGAACACAGACCACCTCCTGGTGGAGCTATGACCCCCAAAGCAAGCTCATCGTCCTCGAGGCCAACAACCCCAACAACTACCGCACCTGGACGATCACACCTTGAGCTGAACTGGGGGCTCCGCTCACCCACAGCTCCGCGTTAGCATGTGCGCATGCGGCTGACCCTTACGCTCTCCACGCTCTGCCTCTTGAGCACCACCACCTTCGCGGCGCAGGAGGAGCAGGCACCCGAGCGCGCCCCGGTCCTCGAGCGCGTCTACGTCGCGGGAGCGAGCGTCTCGGACGGCTTCGGGCTCTCAAAGGACCTCAAGACCACCATCAAGCTCGCGGATGTTTTCCGCGCGGCTTGCAGTGATGAGCGAGCTGAGTTTGTCGCCCTCGGCGACGCGCGCTTCTTCCTCGACCCGCTAGGCGCAGGGAGCCGGATCATCAAGACCGTGAGAGAGGGCGAGGCGAGCTGTTTTATCGGCGTGGACTTCCTCTTTTGGTACGCCTACGGAGCGAAGTCGGAGAAGCGCCGACTCAGCAACGTAGAGAGCGCCCTCAAGGCGCTAGAGACCCTCGAGTGCCCGGTGATCTTGGGAGACCTGCCTGACATGTCCATAGCCCTCGAGGGCAACTACTTTGGCCGCCCGTTGATCTCGCGCGAGATGATCCCCTCCAAGGAGACCTTCAAGGCGATGAACGAGCGCCTCTGGGCCTGGGCCTCTGAGCGAGAGCACGCGCACGTGGTGCCCCTCGCCGAGCTCCTCGGAAAGATCCAATCAGGCGCAGACATCCAGCTGCGTACCGTCCGATATCAGCCGGAGAGCTTGAAGGAGCTCTTGCAGGCTGACCTCCTACATCTCACGCCGGAGGGCTCTTTGGCTGTGTGCCTCCTCGTGGGAGATCACCTCGTCAACGAGTACGAGGAGCTCAAAGAGGAGGACTTCATCTTCGATAGAGCGCGCTCTATGGAGCGGCTGAAGAGCATCGCTGAGGAGAAGCGCGCCGCAGAGATCGCTGAGCGAGACGCGCGCAAGGAAGAGCGCAAGCGCGCGCGTGAGGAGCGCCGCAAACAGAAGGACGAGGCGGGTGAAGACCCCGGCGCCCTCAGAGCTGCCAGCTGAGTAGGCGGCAGTCTAAGGCCCCGTTCTTGATATCCATCCAGTCCTTCGGGTTGGGCAGCCCTGTACTGCGGGCGAGGTTGACGTTCCCGGAGAGCATCGACACGCGGAAACCCTCGGCGTGCTCACGCAGCGCGTCGCCGAAACCCTCGTAGACCTTCACGAGCTTGCGCTCCTCTCCGACCCGCTCACCGAAGGGAGGGTTCGTCACCACCTGCGCGTTCCAGCCATGGCGCGGCGCGAAGGAGCGCGCGTCCGCCTGCTCCACTCGGACGCACTCCGCGAGGCCAGCCCGGGCGAGGTTGTGCTGCACTGCCTCCACGACTGAGGCGTCAGAGTCTGCGCCCCAGATGACCCTCTTCCCGAGGGGCTTCACCCGCGCGCGCAGCTCGTCGCGCAGCTTCGAGAGGCCCGCGGCGTCGTGACCCGGCCAACCTTCAAAGGCGAAGGGGCGCTCGAGGCCGGGGGCGCGGTCCATCGCCATCCATGCGCCCTCCACTAAGAAGGTGCCTGAGCCGCAGAAGGGGTCGAGGAGCGGCTGTCGCTTATCCCAGCCCGAGGCTATCAGCAGCGCGGAAGCGAGCGACTCTGAGAGGGGCGCGCGCCCCTGGATCTCTCGCCAGCCGCGTCTGTGGAGTGAGTCCCCAGAAGTGTCGACCGAGAGGGTGCAGCGGTCTTTGAAGATGTGAGCGTGGATGCGCAGGGTGGGCGAGTTCTTATCCACAGAGGGACGCACGCCAGTGCGCTCACGCAGCTGGTCGCAGACGGCGTCCTTCACCCGCTGCGCAACGAAGAGCGTGTGATCTAGCTCCGAGTCCCGCGTCTGCCCGCGCACAGCGATGGTGGACTCTGGCCCCAAGAAGCGAGACCAGTCCACCTTCATCGCCCCGCGGTAGAGCTCGTCCGCGTCTCGAGCGCGGAAGCGGCCCACCCTCGAGAGCACGCGGATCGCGGTACGCAGCTCGAGGTTCGCTCTCCAGATGTCGCGCCAGCCGCCCTCAAAGCTCACCCCCCCCACTTGCCGCTCGCGCTTCGAGATGCGCAGCGCCTCAAGCTCTGCGTCGAGGAAGGGCTCTACACCCGGGGCGCATGTGACGAAGAGGTTTTGGGGGCTGGTCATCGCGAGGAGCCGCGACGGGAGCGTCGGGCAGGCGCGGTACGGTAGCGTCCTAGAGCGCGTTCGGGGAGGGGTCGCCTCATCCCTCCCCCTTATGGGCGCTCAGCGCAAGCCCAAGACCCCGAAGCTAGGGCCCCATCACCGTATCAGCGCGGATGAGATAGTTCGCTGCGCGCTTCAGGTTCGCCTCAGCGGCGAGGTTGAGGCAGCGTGAGCTGCTCCCAGCGTCCAGGCCTGAGGTCTAGGCGGCGCTCTTGCCCAGCGTGGCGGACCCGCCACGGGCCTGGGCTCAAGCGCACTCGGGTCGCGCCCTTTGCATCGTAGGGGCAAGCGACAACGATCCGCTGGCCCCCCTCACCAGAGAGCTCTATGAGGCCGCTGTCTCCGCTCGCCCCACCACCTCCGCCGCGGATCAAGAGCCCCTCGCTCCCTCCACCTACGCGCGAGCCCACGATGTCCCAGGCGATCTCTTGAGAGCCTTCGATCACGCCGGTCCCGAACGCGTCTCCTTCCATCCAGTCGCCGTCAAAGAGGAGGTTGGTGAAGTTGTACTTATAGTCCACATCTCCCGTACTCCAGCTACGCACAAGGATGACCTGGTTGTTGTTGACGGATCCAAGGAACTGCCTCCCTTCGGAGTCCGTGATCTCAAGCAGCCCCCTCCAGAGCCCTTCAGGGTGCTGATAGATCTCCCACTGCTCATCGAAGGTGGCGCCGATCGAGAGCTCTAGTAGCCCGGTCCCGTAAGTGATCTCGTGGCTGATATTCCAAACACCTGAGACGTCCATGCTCGGCGGGTTTGAGATGCGGGCGACGAGGACCTCGGCGATCTCTAGGCATCCGTCTGGCCGCTGCTGCTTCACCATCCCCATCACGCAGCCCCAGGTGATGAACTCGAGGTCTGCCTCGAAGTAGCACCCGGTCTCCACGCCCTCGCACTCCCAACCTCCGTTGAGGTTCAGGTTCACGCCATCCTGCTGACCGATGAAGACGAGCTCGTCATCAAAGAGCCCGTTCTCGTTCGTGTCTGGATACATGCGCACCTCGATCGGCCCCTCTTCAAGGAAGCGCCAGGTCTCGAGCCTGCGCTCGTAGTCACCGAAGGAGCTCTGCACAGGCAGATACTGCACGACCCAAGTCCCGGTGTACTCCGGGACGATGGGCCCGTGGTTGAGCGGGTCTGAGCCCGACTCCCCGATGGTGCAGCTCGGGGCGAAGAGCACGACCAGGAGCGCGAAGACGGCGGGTGTCTTGGCACCTAGGAGGCGACGAATGCGGTTCACAAGAAAGGTTACCCCCAGAACCTGCGAGGGGCGCCGGGAGCGCAGAAGTTGCCTGGGCGCTAAGCCCTTATATATCAGGTGCTTGGAATCCCGCCGGGGTCCTTGTAGGTATCCCACTCTGCCCAGGAGAAGCCCTCGGCGGCCAAAGCCTCCTCCAAGCGGGTCCGGTGGAGCCTGACGAACTCTTCCTCGCCTGCCCCGACCTCGACTCGCGCGCGCGAGCCGTGATGCCTCACGCGAAGCTGCTTCAGACCGAGCGCCCGCAACCGCGCCTCCGCAGCCTCGACCTGTGTGAGGCGCGCCTTGGTGACCCTCGTCCCGCGAGGGATCCTGGAGGCCAGGCAAGCGGAGGAGGGCTTGTCCTCTACACCGAGCCCGTGCTCTCTCGCGTAACGGCGAACGTCCTCCTTCGTGAGCCCAGCCTCACTGAGCGGCGCGAAGACGCCAGCCTCCGACGCGGCTCGGGCCCCAGGGCGGTCATCTCCCAGATCATCGAGGACCTCACCGAAGGCCATCGCGCGGAAGCCTAGCGCCAGCTGCGCCTGACTCATCGCCCCGAAGAGCGCCTCCTTACAGAAGTAGCAGCGCATTGAGTTATTGACCGCGTATGAGTCATCTTCCAGCTCACTCGTCTTGACCACCTCGAGCGTGCAGCCCATCTCAGCAGCGAGCTCCCTCGCCTGCTTCAGCTCAGCGCGTGGGAGAGAGGGCGAGTCAGCGATGAAGCCTCGCGCGCGATCGCCCAACACTCGGTGCGCTGCGTGCAGAAGGACTGTGGAGTCGACACCTGCAGAGAAGGCGACGAGGACGCTCTCGAGCCTCTTCAGCTGCGCGTCCAAGCGAGCGAGCTTCAGCTCATAGGGTGCGCTAGCCAGCGCTTTGATCTTCGCCGTGTCCATCCCTCAATCCTCTAGGTACTGCGCAATCTTATCGACATAACCCTGAGCGCTGGCCTTGATCATCGCAACCTCATCGTCTGTGACCGGGCGCACGACCCGCGCAGGGACCCCGACGACGAGAGAGCGAGGCGGGATGACCGCGTTCTCCTTCACGACTGCTCCAGCAGCGATGATGGACTCCGCCCCGATCTTCGAGCCGCCCAAGAGGACCGCGCCCATCCCGATCAAGCAGCGATCCTCAACCTCTACCCCGTGAAGCACGACGCGGTGACCGATGGTGACCTCAGAGCCGATCCGGTTAGGGACCCCTGTGTCCGCGTGGATCATCGTCAGGTCTTGCACGTTTGTGCGATCACCCACAGAGAGCGGCGCGTCGTCACCACGCACGACGCACCCGAACCAGACGCCCACGTCGGCCCCGAGGGTCACGTCTCCAGTGATCGTCGCGTTCTCTGCTGCGAAGGCGCCATCAGGCAGGCGCCGGAACAAGCCTCTCTTCGGAAACTCAGTCATCAGGATGCAGATTAGCCTCCCAAGAGGCCGGATGCCCCAGAGAGCTCACGCCACTCCTCAGAGGCGAGGAAGAGACTCAAGACGATGCCGTTGTGGAGGCCGTGAATGAGCACGACCGCAGTCAGCGAGCGAGTCCGAAGGTAGAGCGCCCCCAACAACAAGCTGAGGCAGAAGATCGGGAGGAAGGTCACCCAGCCCGTGTGGATGAACGCGAAGAGAGCTGAGGTCAGCACGACTCCACCTGTCTCACGAAAGTTCTGAATCAGCAGAGGCTGCAAGAAGGCTCGGAACAAGAGCTCTTCAAAGAAGGGCATGACCAGCACCGCGAGGAACATCGCATAGACGAGCGTCCCCCCTTCCAATGCACCGATCCCGAGGAGGACCTCTTGCCCTTCCGCGACCCCGCCCAAGCGCTCGACCAGCCAAGGGGAGACCAGCCCTGCCCCGAAGATGGCTGGGAGAAAGAGCAGGTAAAGACCGAGGCCAAGGATGACAGCCCGCGAATGAGCGGCCTCGCTCCACCCGAGCGAGCTCAGCGGTGCGGGCTCGGTCCGCCTCGCTACAGCAAAGATGGCGAGCGCTGAGATCAAGAACGCGAGCGCACCCGCCGAGAGCGCGCTCGTCACCCGCAAGCTCTCAGGCGTGCTGTAAGTGATCGTCAAGTCCCCCTCCTGTACGACTTGGTCACTGCCGGGGGCTCCAATCAGGAGAGAGGCGAAGACCATGGCCACGAGGCTCGCAGTGGCGACACCGATGACGTGAGTGAAGCCCCAGCGGACGAAGAGCACCCGTGGAGATGGAAAGAGGCGCTCGCTAAGGAGTCGGCCGAGGGGGATGAGCCCGACCCCCACGAAGAGCAGGAGCGCCCCTACCGAGGCGACCTGTGAGTCTCCGAAGCTGCCCTCGGTGACTTCCAAGCTGGCCTCAGGATGCTCCCGCCTCTGACGGGAGGCTGGTGCCTGCGATCATGCCCTCTGTCGGAGAGGAAGCGTTCGCGTAGAGGCGCTTGGGGATTGGGCCTGCCAAGAAGGTCTGCCTACCTGCGCAGGCTGCGTCACGCATCGCGACCGCCATGCGCAGGGGATCTTGGGCTAGCGCGATGGCTGAGTTGAGGAGCACGCCCTCGACGCCCAGCTCAAACGCCGCACAGACATCGGAGGCTTTACCGACACCTGCGTCGACGATGATCGGGCAAGCGTCTACGAGCTCCAAGATGATGCGGATAGCGTTCGGGTTGAGGACGCCTTGCCCGGAGCCGATGGGAGAGCCCGCAGGCATCACCGCGGTCGCGCCCAGTTCTGCTAAGCGGACACACATGCGCGGGTCATCAGAGCAGTAGACCATCACGTCAAAGCCCTGCTTGACGAGCTCCTCGGTCGCCTCGAGGGTCCCTACCGGGTCCGGCAAGAGCGTGGTCTTGTCACCCAAGACCTCGAGCTTCACGAGCTTGGTCCCGAGCAGGTCGCGCGAGAGCACAGAGGTCCGCACGGCGCTCTCTACGTCGAAACAGCCCGCGGTATTCGGGAGGATCACGTAGCGATCGCGGTCGATGTACTCGAGCAGGCTCGGGCCCTTGCTCTCGTCGAGGTTCACCCTGCGCACCGCGACGGTCACGCAGTCGGTGCCTGAGAGTTCGAGCGCTGCCGCGGTCTCTTCGAAGCTCGCGTACTTGCCGGTGCCTACGAGGAGCCTCGAAGAGAGTGTGTGCTCTCCAAGGATGAGCGGGGCGTCGTGCGTCGGGTCTGTCATGGGGTCGGTCTCGCTGTGAGCTGCGCTCCTCATCCGCCACCTACGAGGGTGACGAGCTCCACCGTGTCACCTTCTAAGAGCTGACGCGCCGCCCGCTCTGTGCGCGGTACGAGCTCGCCGTTGACCTCAACAGCGACCTGCTCTGGAGAGAGGTCGAGGTCTTCGATGAGCTCGGCGACGACCATGGCGTCGGCGACCTCTGAGGGGCTTCCATTCAGGACGATCTTCAAGGTGTGCTGGAGCGGAGCGCGGTGTCCGCTCACATCATCCCAGAACATCGGCCCGTGAGCCACAGAGCGCTCCCCAGAAGGGGCGCGCCTCGCCCGCTCAGCGGGGCGAAGTGAGCTCTTCGAAGCGGGCCTCAGACCGAAGCGACCTCAGGTCAGGGTCGTCGCGGGCCCAGGCTCGCTGCCGCTCCCTCGCCCCTCGGGTCGTGTGATTGACGCTGAGCTCAAGCTCAAGGAAAGAGAGCGCTCGCTGTGTGTCCCCTAAGAGGGCGTGCGTACAAGCCAGGTTGTAGTAGAGCCCAGGCTCAGGGACCACCCTCGCTAAGGCAGCGCGGGCTTCACGCTCCTTGCCAGAGCGCGCCCGATAGCAGGCTAGGAGGACGGTCGCGAAGGCATCCTGTCTGAGCTCATACGCGCGCTCGAAGAACTCGAGCGCGCGCTCTGTGTCCTTCAAGCGCACATTCGCATTGACAGCGAGCGAGATCAGCACACCAGCGCGCATCGAGGTGATGTCACGATAGGCCGCCGGAGAGAGTCCCCGTGACTCGAAGTGGGCCTCTAGGTCCTCTAGGCGCCCAGCGGCCCGGAGGAAGTAGCGCTCTGCCTCCACAGGCTCGCCCTCATCACAGAGGCAAGAGCCGATGCTCGACTCTGCGCGAGCCGCCAACTGGATCGCCCAGACATAGGTCTGAAGGAGAGAGCCAGCCTCCATCTCTTTGAGGAAGGACTCGAGCAGACGCTGAGCCTCTGCGCCGCGCCCCTCCTCTCGCAGCGTCGCGGCGAGGTCGAGGGCGACGGAGGATGGGCGCCGTGCGGCGTAGATCAGGTCCTCGCCATCGAGCCCTTCTTGGAAGCGCGCGTTTCCGACCTCTCGCACGAGACGCTCAATGTCTTCCTCAAGCTCCTCGTCGGCGCCGCCTCGCATGAGCGCCTGCCGCAAGCGCTGCTCACTGCGAGCCAATCGTTGCCTAAGGCGCTCTGTCCGGACTCTCAGGACTTCACGAATGAGCCCTAGGCGCGCCTCATCTCGCACGGTCTGCTGCCCCTCGACCCCTAGCGGAGTGACCCCTGGGAGCTCTAGGGGGGCGACCGTTGCGAAGGCCGCCAACAGCTCGAGTCGCCAGCGTAAGGCGTCGCGTGGGTCTAGGCGCGCAGCAGCGCTAGCCGACTCCAAGACACGCCATGGGGCTGGATGCTCGCCGAAGAGGAAGTCCAAAGAGGAGAAGGTGAGCTGGTCAGACTGGGCGCTCAACAGGTGCGCGCGCAGCGCCAATGCGTGCGCGCGCTGCACAGCGCCTAAGACCTCGAGGTCAGCCGCTCGCCCGCCGCCTGCGAGCCAACACAGCGCAGCGCTGGTCTCCGCTTTCGCGGCTAGCTGTGCGGCGACACCGCGGAGCGCGAGCTCTGTCCTGCCGCTCCAAGAGCGCCTTGAGAGCGCGTCGGCGAGATCGCGCTGGATAAGGAAGGCCGCGCGAGCCCGCTCATACTCTCCTTGGAGGAAGTACGCAGTGGCGAGGTAACCCTGACCTCTCGCTTGGCTGGCCACGTCTTCCTTCAGGAAGGCCCCCTGGCTGAGGGGACGAGCAGCGGCGAGGGCGACCTCTGCCTTACCCAAGAGCAAGCTCACCTCCGCCCGGTGCTCTACGATGAGGTCTGCGCGGTATCCGGCCTCGCTCAGTGCCTCTAGGAAAGAGAGCGCGCCGTCTCCGCCCGACTGGAGCAGCACGTCGAGGAGTGAGTCGACAGCAAAGAGAGTCGCCTGGCTAGTCGAGCTACCTGGGCTCTGGAGGAGCCGCGCGAAGGGACTCAGCGCGGCGCTCGTCCAAGCTCCCGGCCCGCGCTCTGCGAGGCTCGAGGAGCCGACTCGCATGAGGTCGTCGAGCGGGAGCTCCCCGCCAGCCCCCTCTTGCAGCCCGCTTGCCAAGAGCTCCCACGCCCGGGCCCGTCCCTTCGGCGTCTCGGCGAGAGCGCGCGCGGCGACCCCCTGCTCAGCCCCTGAGAGGGCGCTCACCAGCTGCGTCAAGCTGTCGAGGCAGGCCTCGTCACCGCGCCTCCCGAGGGCTCGCAAGCTCGCCCGCCGCAGCTCTAGCTCGTCCTCGCCCAGCGCGATTCGAGCGAGCGCTGCCGCGATCTCGTCTGCAGGCTGCGGGTGATCTAGCGCGCTCGAGAGCGCCTCAATCGCTGCACCTCGGACGTCAACTTTGGAGCTGTTGAGGTCCTCAAGCGGCCCCTCTGTGAGCGCCACCAGCATGAAGAGTTGGAGCAACATCACTCCTCCTCTCCACGCGCCAAGCGATAGTCCAGCGCCCGTCGGGTGATCCCCAGCCTGCGAGCCGCTGCGCTCTTGTTCCCGCGTTGCTCCAGAAGCGCCGCCTGGATCATCTCCTGGGTCCACTCATCCAAGGAGAGCCCGCGCGCCAAGGCCGCTCTGGCGAGGTCCTGTGCGCCCCCGAGCTGCTCCTCGCGGAGGAAGTCGAACTCTTCAGCCTGGACATTCCCAGCCCCCGATCCCGCGAGCGCGTGCACACGCTCCAAGGCATTCTCTAGCTCACGCACATTCCCGGGCCAAGTGTGTGCCAACATCCGTTCGAGCGCCCCCGCGCTCAGCCCTCGCTCTGGAACACCTAGGCGCCCTGCGACCCTCCGCGAGAGGTGCGCCGCGAGCGCGTTGATGTCCTCCAGCCTCGCCCGCAGCGGCGGGACCTCAAGGACCACTACAGCGAGGCGATACCAGAGGTCCTTGCGGTACTGCCCAGCATCCACCCGGGCCTTGAGCGTGGGGCTGGCTGTGGCGAAAACCCGGGCCTCGACCTCGACCCCCTCCTCTGCGCCGAGGGGCTCAACGACCCGCTCCTGCAGCGCACGGAGGAGCTTGACCTGAACCAGCTCGTCTAAGACCTCGACGCCGTCTAGGACCAGGATCCCTCTCCCTGCCGCCTGGAAACGTCCGCTGCGATCACGCTCAGCACCCGTGAAGGCGCCTGCGTGGTGCCCAAAGAGCTCGCTCTCTACCAAGGTCGGAGAGAGCGCGGCGAGGGAGACCTCCACTATCGGCTGCTCTGATCTGGGCGAGCGCATATGCAGCTCGCGAGCCAAGGCGTTCTTTCCGCTCCCCGGTTCTCCGAGCAATAGCACCGTCGCGTCAGACCCAGCGAGCCTCTCGACCTGCTCCATGAGCTCCCGAGACGCCTCTGAGGTGCCCTCGAGGTAGGAATGCTTATCTTGAGGCATAGATGCTGAATGGACCGCAAGGGGCCCTCAGAGCGCAGGTGCGGCGGGGCCCCTATCGGTTGACTCACCCTACTCAATATCTCAAACTGTTGGGCCTCCCTGAATCCATCGAAAACTCACGCTCAGCGTGGTCAGAAATGGAGAGGTGAAGCAGGCGCGAGCCGGCTTCGGCCTCTCCCTTTGTGCATCTGGTCAATTTGTACAGATGCGCGCCTGGCCGCTCGCCCCCTCCGAAGCCCCTATCCAAGCAGCCAAGCCATGAACGGCGAAGACCTCATCCGATACGTGGACGTGATCCACCGCGACCGGGACATCCCCAAGGAAGTCATCTTCCGAGGGTTGGAAGACGCCCTTTCGCAAGGTGTACGTAAACGTCTCGGGGTAGATGATGACCTAGTCGTGACCATCGACCGCCAGTCAGGCGCCGTTCATATGGAGGACGAGGAGGAGGTCTATGAGCTCGACCTCGACCAGCTTGGCAGGATCGTCGCCCAGGCAGTCAAGCAAGGATTCCTACAGCGCGTGCGGGAGGCTGAGCGGGACGTGCTCTACGAAGAGTACGAGGCCCGCGTCGGTCAGCTCGTGAACGGGCAAGTCCAACGCTTTGAGGGCGAGTCCCTCGTCGTCAACCTCGGCAAGGTCGAGGCCTACCTGAGCAGGGATGACCGGGTCCGCGGCGAGAATTTCGCTCCTGGAGACCGAATCCGATGCCTCATCGTCGAGGTCCGTAAGGACGGCAGCCGCGTCAAGATCTTCGTCAGCCGCACCCACCCTGACCTCGTGCGAAGCCTCTTCCAGCTCGAGGTCCCTGAGGTCTCCGACGGCATCATCGAGGTCCGCCGTGTCGTCCGGGAGCCCGGCTACCGCACCAAGATGGCGGTCGTCTCCTCCGATCCGAAGATCGACTGCATCGGCGCCTGCGTCGGCGTCCGCGGCTCGCGCATCAAGGCTGTCATCGACGAGCTTCGCGGCGAGCGCATCGACATCATCCGCTGGAGTGATTCGCTCGAGCAGCTGATCATGAACGGCCTGAAGCCCGCCGTGATCCACCTCGACAACATCTTCCCTGACATCGAGAACCACCGCGCGATCGTGATCGTGGACGAGGACCAGCAGTCCCTCGCGATCGGTAAGCGCGGTCAGAACGTCCGCCTCGCGAGCAAGCTCTGCGGGTGGGACATTGAGATCAAGACACGCTCCGAGTTTGACGGCGGCGAAGAGGGCGAGGCTAGCGAAGAGGGCGCGGAGCCCGTTGACGCGCTCGCTACGGCTGCTGAGGCGCCCGCGCCTGACTCTACCGAGGAGCCCGCTGCGGCAGAGGCAGAGGCTGCCCCCGCTGAGGAAGCGCCGGCTGAAGAGCCTGCAGAAGAAGACGGTTCGGAGCCCTCCGAATCGATGGACGACGAAGAGGCACCTACCGACGCCGCCGAGGAAGAGGCGACGACGGAGGGCTGACCACCAAAGCCTGGAGACCCGCCTGCTTTGAGCAAGCTGCGCATACACGAACTCGCTAAGGACTACGGCATGGCCGGTAAGGACCTCGCAGCCAAGCTGCGTGGCCTAGGCTTTAGTCAGGTCAAGAGTCACATGACCGCGCTCGACGACTTCGAGGTCATTCAAGTGCAGGGGATCCTCGAGGCCCACGGGATCTTCGCGGAGTCCAGCAAGTCTGCGGACGATGATGACGGCCTCGGCGGTCTCGTCGTTCGTAAGAAGAAAAAGAAGAAGGCTGAGACCCCCTCAACGCCTGCGCCCGCTGCTGAAGAGGCTGTCCCTGCTGAGGCCCCTGCAGAGGAAGAGGCCGTTGAGGTCGAGCCTGAAGTGGAGGCCACCGCCCCCACCGAGGACGTAGAGGTCCAGGTAGACGAGCAACTGGAAGCCTCCGAGGGAGAGCCTGAGGCTGTCGAAGAGCCTGTTGAGGAAGTACAGGCAGAGGTGACAGAGGAGCAGGTCGCGGCCCCCGAAGAGGGCGAGCAGGCGGCGGCTCTGGGAGAAGAGGCTGCCGAGGAGGATGACAAGAAAGGCCCTGCCGGAAACGTTGTGGGCTTCATCGACCTCAGCACTATCCAACAGCCGCAGCGAAGCAGCGACTCTCGTCGTCACACCTCGAAAGATGACGCCACACCCGACGTCCAGCCTACTTTCGGCGTAGACCGCCGCCGTGCAATCATGCGCGGCGACCGCGGCCCCCGGCACCAGCTGTCTGCTTCAGAGCTGCGCCAGCGAGAGGCCGGTCGCTTCCGTCGCCGTGGAGGTGGAGCGAAAGGACGCGAAGAGCGCAAGCCGAGGCCCCGTCGTGATGCGCCGACCGGCTCCCCCCACGCCGGCAGCAGCGTCAAGATCGAGGAGCCGATCACGATCAAGAAGCTCGCTGAAACCCTCGCGATCAAGGCCAACCAAGTGCTCAAGGTCGCCTTTGACCAGCTGGGCTTCGGCGCAGTGAACATCAACTCCGTCATCGACGAGGACACTGCGATCCTCCTGGCGGGCGAGTTCGAGGTGCAGGTCGAGGTCGTGCAGGAGGTCGAGGCCGAGGAGGCCCTCATCTCCGGGCTCAAGGAGAAGCGTAGTCAGATCGAAGACGAGCACCTCGAAGAGCGAGCGCCTACGGTCGCCTTCCTTGGACACGTTGACCACGGCAAGACCACCCTCGTAGACGCCTTCCGTGAGTCTGCTGTCGCTGACGGCGAAGACGGCGGCATCACCCAGCACATCGGCGCGTACAGAGTGCAGACTGAGTCCGGTAAGAGCCTGACCATCGTCGACACTCCTGGTCACGCCGCCTTCACGCAGATGCGCGCCCGCGGCGCGAACGCTGTAGACGTGGTTGTCCTCGTCGTGGCTGCGGACGCTGGCGTCCAACCTCAGACAGAAGAGGCCTACGCCCACGCTAAGGCAGCCGGCACACCTGTCGTGGTGGCCTTCACCAAGATGGACCGCCCTGAGGCGAACCCTCAACGCGCGAAGGAGCAGCTCTCCGCCATCGACCTCATCGCAGAAGACTGGGGGGGCGCGACTGGCATGGTCGAGGTCTGCGCACCTCAGAAGCAAGGGCTCAATGAGCTCCTTGAGCGCGTCTTCCTTGAGTCGGAGCTCCTTGAGCTCCAGGCGCACTCAGATGGAGATGCCTCTGGTGTGGTCCTTGAGGCCGAGGTCCTCCAAGGCAAAGGCATCGTCGCTCATCTCCTCGTCCAAGACGGCACCCTCAAGAAGGGCGATGTCATCCTGGCTGGTGAGGGCTACGGCAAGGTCCGCTCTATCCACGATGACCGCGGCAACGAGATCGCGACCGCGGGGCCTTCATGCCCCGTCGAGGTCACCGGCCTCTCCGCCCTGCCGGGAATCGGCGAGCCCTTCCATGTGGTCGAGCGCCTCGAACACGCCAAAGAGGTCGCTGAGGAGCGCTCACGCAAGCTCCGTGAGACCTCGCTGGCAGACAAGCGCCGTGGAGACGCGGTCGCCATCCTCGCCGCTGGCGGCACAAAACTTGAGACCGTCAACCTCATCGTCCGTGCGGACGTGCAAGGCTCTGCGGAGGTCCTCAAGGCATCCCTGAATGACCTCGACCACGAAGAGGTCAAGGTCGAAGTCCTCCAGTCAGGCGTAGGCGCGGTGACGGAGAACGACATCCTGCTCGCCTCCACCTCTGGCGCGCTGATCGTGGCCTTCCGCGTCGGCGTCGCGAGCCGCGCTCGCCAAGCCGCGGAGCGCGAAGGGATTGACATCAAGAACTACCAGGTCCTCTATGAGGTCCTCGACGACGTACGCGACCTGATGGAGGGCCGCCTCTCCCCGGAGTTCACCGAGGAGGTCCGCGGGCACGCCAACATCAAGCGCGTCTTCAAGTCCTCCAAGTTCGGCAACATCGCCGGCTGCTCTGTCCTCGATGGAAAGATCAACCGCAACGACAAGGTCCGTCTGCTGCGTGACGACCAAGTCATCTGGACTGGGGAGCTCGCCTCTGTCCGGCGCGAGAAAGAGGAGGTCAAGGATGTCAGGGAGGGCTTCGAGTGCGGGCTTCTCCTCAAGAACTACAACGACATCCGCGAAGACGACATCATCGAGGCCTTCGTGATCAACGAGGTCAAGCGGACCCTCGGCTCCACCTGAGCGCCGCGCGTCCATGGCGAATCCTCGCACCGTCGCTCGGGTCTCTGCCCGGATTAAACAGCGCGTCGCTCACTGCCTACAGTTTGAGCTGAACGACCCTCGCGCAGGCGTCGTGACGATCACAGATGTCAGGCTCTCGGTGGACATGCGCAACGCGACGATTCTCTGGACCCTCCCTGAAGAGAAGGACCAGAGCAAGACCCTCCACATGCTCGAGGGAGCCACAGGCTTCGTCCGCAAGCAGCTCGCGCGCGTGCTTGAGACCCGCACCATCCCGGAGCTCCGCTGGGAGTACGACGACAGCATCCAGCGGGCAGCTGACATGGAGCGCCTGATCGAGCAGGCGGTCGCGCGAGATGAGGAGATCAGGGGCGAACCCACCCCTGAGGCTGAGGACGAGGGCTCGAGCCCTACTTCCTGAACCAGCTGGTCCCGCCCTCCGCGGTGTCTTCGACGACGATCCCTCGCGCGTTGAGCTCATCCCGGACCCTGTCTGCCTCGGCCCAGTCCTTCGCTGCGCGAGCCGCGTTGCGAGCTGCGACGAGGGCATCTATCTCAGCGTCCTCTTCCGCCCCCCCACCTGCGGGCTCGAGCTCAAGCACCCCGAGGACAGCGTCAGCCTCCGCTAAGAGGTCTAGGGCTGCCTGAGCGCCGCCGCCGTTCACCTTGCCCTCGAGGACCTCACCCCGCAGGGTGAAGAGGGCGGCGACGGCCTTCGGGACGTTCAAGTCGTCGTTCATCGCGCCGCGGAACTCTGCGGCCGCGGAGGCTACGTGGTCTAAGCCGGCGTCTTCATTGTCGAGCCTCCTCAGGAGGCGCTGAGCGAGGTCATCGAGGCCCTCAAGCGCGCGAGCGCTCTCCGTGAGAATGTCCCAAGTGAAGTTCAGCGGTTGGCGGTAGTGCCCGCGCAGCAGCGCGAAGCGGAGCGCGCGCGCCTCATAGCCGCGCTCAATCACGTCGTCTACGTTCCACACGTTGCCGAGGCTCTTGCTCATCTTCCCCCCGTCAACCTGCAAGAACTTGGTGTGCATCCAATAGCGCGCGAACTGCTGACCTGTAAAGGCTTCCGACTGAGCGATCTCACACTCGTGGTGTGGGAACACGTTGTCTTCGCCACCGGTGTGAATATCGATCTGATCTCCGAGGTGTTCACGGGCCATCGCAGAGCACTCGATGTGCCAACCGGGGAAGCCATTCGGACCGAAGGTCGTGTCCCACTTCATCAGGTGATGTTTGTCGCTCTTCCAAAGCGCGAAGTCTGCGGGGTGACGCTTTTCTTGATTCACCTCGATCCGCGCACCTGCGTCCAACTCCTCGATCTTGTTCCCGGAGAGGGCGCCGTATTTTTCAAAGCGGGTGACATCGAAGTAGACATTCTCACCGTGCCTATAGGCGTGACCGCTCGCCTCGAGGGCCTCGATCATCTCGACCATTTGCGGGATGTGATCCGAGGCCCGTGGATAGATCATGGCTTGCCTGCAACCGAGGGTCTCGGCGTCCGCCAAGAACTGCCCCGCGTAGTTCTCAGAGATCTTCCACGGGTCAACCCCCTCACGGCGCGCCTGCGCCTCGATCTTATCCTCGCCCTCACCAGCCATCTCATCAGTAAGGTGCCCCACATCCGTGATGTTCATCACCTGACGCACCTCATAGCCCTCATGCTCAAGCCAGCGTCTAAGGAGGTCCGCAAACAAGAATGCACGCCAGTTCCCGATGTGCACTCGGCTGTAGACCGTAGGCCCGCAGTTGTACATACGGACGACCCCCTCGGAGAGCGGCTGGAAGGGCTCCTTCTTCTTGGAGTAGCTGTTGTATACGTGGAAGCTCATATGCGCCTGTGGTCACTCTGGTAGTTGTCAGAGTATCCACCGTTTGGGCCTATAGCCAAGCCTGGATTTCATCCAGTCTTCACTCTGCGTGTACGCACATCGCCGCCCACCGCTGTACCTTTGGCTCCCAAGCACATGCGAACTCCCCCGCCGGTCACCCTCCTTGAAGAGCTCGGCCGCGGCTCGACCGCGGTGGTCTGGAGGGCTGCCCTGACTGAGCCCACCGCTGGGCTGCCCGCATCTGCAGAGGTGGCTTGTAAGCGCTACTTCGACGCGCCTGAGGCGCGAGCCTGCTATGTGCGAGAGGCTAAGATAGGCGTGACGATCAACGCCCCTGGCTTAGTGAAACACTACGCCTCTGGCGAAGATGATGAGGGCCCTTGGGTCCTGATGGAGCTGATCCCAGGCAGGAACATCGCCGAGGTCCTCGCTCAGGAGTACGCCCTCGCAGAGCCCCTGGTCCGGTCAATCGGTCGACAGCTCGCGAGCGCGCTCACGGCCCTCCACGAGGCAGGGATCAGCCACGGAGACTTGAAGCCTGAGAACGCCCGCCTCGACCAGGAGGGTCGTAGCGTGCTCGTAGACCTCGGCTTCGCGGGCTCAGACGGCGCATGGGATGAGGCGACTCGCGGCACCCCGCTCTACCTCGCACCCGAGCAGACGCGCGGGGCCGCTCTCTCACCAGCTGCTGACGTCTTCTCTCTCGGCGTGGTGCTGTACGAGCTCGTCACCGGTATCCACCCCTTCGTGACGAACCAGAGCAAAGACACTGCCGAGGTCTTCCGCGCCATCGCAGCAGGCGGGGCGCCACCTCCCTCATTCCGCGCGCCGACAGTCTCGACCTTCCTAGACCACCTCCTCCTCGAGGCACTCAGCGCTGATCCCAGCCAGCGCCCGAGCGCGCAGGAGCTCTCTGAACGACTCTTTGAGGGAGAGGCCGGAGCTTGGTGGCGGGAGGAGTCCGACCGCGGCGACTGGGGCGCAGGCGCCCGTGCAGAAGACATCCCGATGGTCAAGAGAGAGGCGGAGCTCGAGACCCTTGAAGAATTCTGGCGAGGGCTCAGCCCCACGGAGGGGGGCGTGGTGATCCTCGAGGGCAAGGCCGGGGCGGGTAAGTCGCGGCTCGTGCGCGCCTTCGCTGAAGTGGTCCGAAGGCAAACGCCCGCGCCCCTCGCGCTCTTGACGGAGTCTATCGCCGCAGACGAGACCAGACCGTGCCGGCCCTTCCTACGGATGCTGAGGAGGACCCTCCGACTCCCACCTGGCGCAGAGCAAGGAGAGAGAGAGCGGGCAGAGCTCAGCCAATCGCTCTCCCCAAGCTCCACCGAGACCCTCCTCCAAGCCCTCGACCCCGAGTTCGAAGGGCTCACACCGACCTCCGTCCCGTATGCCCTCTCGGAGTGGATCACCGCCCTCGCGAGCGAGCGCGGGGTGATCGTATTCCTCGATGACATTCACCTCGCGGACGAGGGCTCGCTCACAGTCGCTCACCGCATCGTTGAGAGCTTGGGAGACGCTCGCGTCTTACTGGTGTTGGGTTTAGACCCGACACGCAAGCCTCGACGCGCGGAGGTGCTCGCGAGCCTGCTCGCTCGTGTGCGCGCTCACAGTTCAGCGAGGACCCTCTCGCTGCGACCTCTAGACCAAGACGGCGTGCTAGACGTTGTCCGAGCGCTCTTCGAGCCGAGCGTCCCCCGCCTCAAGCTCAGCCGCGTCCTCTGGGAGCGCAGCCGGGGCAACCCAGGCTTCCTCGCTGAGCTCCTCAAGGGGCTCGAGCGCCGTGGCTCGATCACGCGTAGCAGCCCCGACGCGCCCTTCCGACTCCTCGTGAACCCCGATGAGATCCCTCTGCCCGACTCCCTCGGCGCGGCGATCACAGAGTCCCATAGAGAGCTCGACCGCTATGACAGGCGTTGGCTGCAGCGCCTCTCCGTGTGCGGTGGACGCATCACCGAGGCCTTCTTGCGTCAGACTTGGCCGATGGCGAGCGGGCCGGAGCTCCCAGAGATGCTCTCTCGACTGACGCGAGCAGGTTGGCTCAACCCTGCGGGAGACCGGCTCCGCTTCGCGCGACCAGCCCTGCGCGAGGCGGTCTACAGGTCTCTGGCGGAGGACAAGCGCAAGGAGCTTCACGGGGCGGTCGCCCGCTCGCTCTCTTCATCAGCTGAGGCGAGCATCTCGCTCTCTGCTGCCTTTCAACTCGCTTGGCACCTGCGCGCCAGCGAGGCATGGGAGGAGCTCCTGCGACACCTCCCCCCCCTGCTTGAGCGTCTCTCACGCCGCGGCCAACCCTCGAGGGTCCGTAGCCTCTGCGACTGGGGCCTAGAGGCCATCTCTAGATGGCCTGAGGATGAGGACCGCGAGCGCTATCGTCTCCAGCTCTTAGAGCTGAGGGCCGACGCCGCCGACCTCCTCGGCGACCGCACGAGACAGCGCGCGGACCTCGATGACCTCGCCTTAGTGATCGGAGATCCTGACTCAGACCCCGGTGCAGCTGGGCGCGTCTACCTCCTGCACGCGCGTCACGCCGCCGCGACTGGCGCGCTCGGCATGGCTCGTGGTCTGCTCCGGAACGCGATCCAGTTCCTGAGGCAGGCTGACCTCTCAGGACCACTCTCGGACGCTCGCCGCCGCCTCGCAGAAGTTCACGCCCAAGCCGGCGAGCTCGACCTCGCTAGGCGCGCTGCGAAGCGCGCGCTGATCGACGCCCCCGACGACAAGTCACGCGGTCTCGCGCAGGTCCTCCTCGGCGCCCTCGACGTCTTGGAGGATCTCCCTGAGAGCGCGCTTCGAAGAGCGGACCGGGCCGTGCGTCTCTTTCGCCGCACCCCTGAGCTCGATACGACCGCAGGCTTGGGGGCAGCCAACCTCCTGCGTGCTCGCGCTTATCGCAGCGCGGGGAGGCCCCGGCGCGCCCTCGCCTCTGCTCAGCGCGCTGTCCGTGACGCCCGGCGGGCGGCTGACCGCTGCCTTGAGGCAGAGTCACTCGCGCGCCTAGGCGCCTCCTACCTTGATCTAGACGCCACGGAGGAGGCTGAACTCAGGCTCCGTGACGCGGTGCTGCTCTCCGAAGAGATCGAGTTCAACCGCGGAGTGGTGATCGCCCTTCTGCACCTCGGGATCCTCTCTGCTGAAGCTGAACGCGA
Source organism: Planctomycetota bacterium (assembly GCA_022446815.1). GTDB lineage: Bacteria > Planctomycetota > UBA1135 > UBA1135 > JAKVCE01. The sequence continues at coordinate 1,771 of JAKVCD010000039.1, read as the reverse complement.
CGACGCCTCTGCGCTCTTGGACAGAGCCGCACACTTGGCTCGAGAGGCCGGACATCACCGCTTAGAGGCGATCGGTCTCTGTATCCGTGCGCGTATCGATCACATCGCCGGAGACTCTGAGCGAGCGGCGCAAGGGCTCGAGCGCGCTCTCTGGCTCATGGAGCGCTTCGGCGCAGAGCTCGTCGACCGCATCGTGATCGTCGCTAGCCAAGCGCTGGTGCTTGAGAACTTAGGCCAAGCTGAGCGCGCGCGCGTCGTCGTGAAGCGCTTGCGGCGTGAGATGCGTCAAGCGACTGAGGAGATCGAAGGGGCGGTCCTCAAGCGGCGGCATCGGCTCGGCACGACGCGACTCCTCCAAAGCGCGCTGACTGAGCTGGGGCCGGTCTTTCCGCGCAGCGCCGACGTCAAAGTGGCATCTCTAAAGGGCTAGTCCTCTCGGGGATCTGGGCCACCGAAGGCGCGCTCTAGCCTCCAGCCCAGGCCGTGCCGCCCGGTCCCCTGAGCCCTAGAACTGAGGCTCGCCCAAAGCTCCTTACACAAGCCCCTTTCCGGCTCATAGCCTCGCAGGAAGCGCATCCTGTCCGCCCTTGTGAGGCAAGCGCCTCGTTCGCGCTCGCGGCGCTCTACGAAGCGCACGAGGCGAGCCAAGTTCGCGAGGCGATCAGCAGGAGCGAGCGAAGCTCCGTGCGTCGATCGATCTAGATCAACGACCCAGAGCGCGGGCTCCTGCTCATAGCGCAAGGGCTCCTCTACGAGGATGTTGTTCGGCTGGAGATCCGCGTGCCAAAAGCCCACCTCATGGAGCTCCCGGACGAGGGCTCCTGCAGCCATGAGGACTCGATCGAGGCCAGCTCGGGTGCGCGCGTCGCGCCGCGTCTCGGCGAGCCAGCGGCCGAGGTCTGTGGTGCCCTCGACTCGCTCTGTCACGAGCGCTAACTCCCACCAAACCCCTACGCGCTGCGCGCGCGCAGCGATCACGTGCGGAGTGCGGACGCCGGCTCCAGCGAGAGCGCTCGAGAGAGAGAGCTCCTCGAAGGGGCGGCGCGGGTCAGAGAAGCGCGCGCCGCTTAACCACCGCAAGAGCCCTCCGTGGCTGAACCTGCGCACGAGGTAGGAGCCGTCGCTCGTGTTGAGCGCACCGAGAGCCCTGCGCCCTACGGCGTCGCTCAAGACCATGCTCCCGTCAGAGTCGGGGCCGAAGCCTTCGCTCCGGAGCCCCTCCTCAGCCTCCCCCCACACGGCCATGAGGCCGCGAGCTCCCTGCACCCAGCGGTAGCCCGCAGGGAGCTCGAGGCCCAGGGTCTCGGGCTTCAGCAAGGGTTGTCGGCGCTCCCTCCGGAGGTCGAGTAGAGAGGCCTAGAGCCCGCTGCCGAAGTTCGCGCCGGAGTCTTGCTCCTCTTGCGGTTCAGGAGCTGCCACCGGCTCGGGGGCGGCTTCCATCACCGGCTCGGGGGCGGCCTCCATCACCGGCTCGGGGGCGCGCTCCTTACGGGGCGCGGGGGCCGCGTCCTCGATGAGGCCGCCGCCGAATCCGGAGGTCTCTTCCGCCTGGAGAGCGACCGCTGCGGGCGCCTCCTCTCGGGGTGCGGGACGCTCATCTCGACGATCGTCTCGACGACGGTCATCTCGCTGACGCCCTTCATCAGAACGACGATCATCTCGGCGGTCGTCTCGGCGGTCCCCTCGGCGGTCGTCTCGGCCCCCGCCTCGCCCGCGGCCGCCGCGGTCTCGGCCGCCGCGGTCTCGGCCGCCGCGGCCGCGCCCACGACCG
>JAKVCD010000038.1 GCA_022446815.1 Planctomycetota bacterium | reverse complement strand
GGCCCCAATTTCCGGCGGGCACTGGGCTCCTAGTGCTCACTAAAAATATGCGGCCGGGGGTGGGCGGGGCCTCTCTCGTATCACGATCGCTCGGATAGCAAGCCAGCCCCGACCGCAGCCTCGTACCCCTCGCGAAAAGATGACCTGAGGCCAACAGGCGCAGCCCCCAACACATCGTCGACCCTCCAAGGTTGATATACCGTGCGCCGAAGCACGAGGTGAAGGCGCCAGCCGGCCCCCCTCGCAAATGCTTGATCACCGGGGACGCCCTCAACGATGCCTAGATCGTCTAAGAGCACACCGACCGCCCCGTCCAATGTTGGATCCCCTTTACGCGTTCTGAGGCCACGCCCTGTCCTTCCGAGAGCCTCAGCCAGAGCCGATGCATCCATACCAGCAGCCTGGACAGCAGTGAGAGATGACCGGAGCTCTGTCCCCAGCCATGCGCTGAGCAGTGGCCCTAACCCCAACTGATACTCGCTGAAGCGGCCGGGCTCGACAGCCTCTACGAGACCGAGGTAATAGGCGTAGTCCTCTTCTAGGCTCACTCCACGACGCCTAAAGAGCTCAGAGGCGATCGCCTCCCTCAGGAGGGCAGGGTCGTCTTCATCAAACCCAAGGAGGACCCGCAGGCGCTCCGGCGTGTCGCCAGGAATATGGGGAATCAGCTTTTCGAAGTAGCTCGAATAGACATAGCCGCGCTCCTCATTCAGAGAGGTGAGATTCTGGCTCATGGACCGCGGCTGTCCCTCCCAGACCCCCCCCCACAAACCAAACACTCCAACAGCGGCTAAGCCAGCGCCGACCCAAGCGAACGCACCCCCCTCTGCGCGGGTCTCCCAGGCCCTACCTACCGCCGCGGCTACAAGGCAGGCGCCCACGATCCAGAGCGGCACGAGGCGCAACATAAGAAAGAAGTGATAGACCGAACCCTGAACAAAAGCGCTGCTCAGGTAGGCCACGAGGAACACCACCATGAATAGGGAGAACAACCCTGCCTGCCTTCTCCTGCTGACCTGGAAGTCGACGCCACCTCTCCCGCAAAAGATAGCCGCGCTGAGCACCGCAGCCGGCCATACCAACGCCCCAAGAACACCACCCAAAGCACCCTCGATGTAGATCGAGCGCAGGAAGTCCCGCAAATTCACGGACAGGGACCGCTCAGCCGTTGAGGCCAAGCCCGTTCCATGGATGTCAAAGACCGCGTCACCCACGAGGCTGACCATGATCCACAGGGGGGCAGCCCCAACGAGACCGCCTACAACCAGCGCTCCTACGCAGCGGGGATCAACCCTAGAGCGCCACCGCCACAGCAGCGCTAGGCCGCAAGCTGCCCCTGCAAGCGCAACAACCCAAGAGAAATAGACGCCAAAGCCCACACAGAGACCCAGCAAGGCTGAGCTGCGAATCTCTTGCTTCTCAAGTAGCCTGGAAGCGAGCCCCAACGAGATCAGGATAAAGAGGCAGGCTTCATGGTGAATGCCTAGGCTTATCAATGACAGCTTTTGAACAGTGACTGGCGCGAATACATAGAGCCCGCCGAATGCATGAGCCGCAGCCTCACCGAACGCCTGCCTACATGCCCAGCAGCCGGCCAACAAGACCCCGACACACCACAAGGCTGCCACCAGCTTGTTAGCCAGAAGCGTCTCACCAAAGGCGAGGAAGGCGAGCGCCTTCAGATGGCTGATCACAAAGCCCCCGCCCTCGTAGTAGTGATAGGCCAGGTGGTGATGGGCTAGATCGAGCCCGTCCAGCATCGCCTTCGCTGCCGCAGCCTTCTCTAGCTCTTCTCCGTAGAAGAAAGCATCTCCGAGCGACAGGACGAGCGCTCCTCTGGCTAGAAGAAGGAGCGCAACCCAGGGCAGGTAGGACCGCATGACGCGGAGCCTATCCCACCCGCAGCCTCAATTCACGGACTGAAAGAGAGGCAAAGCGCCCCTCATGCTGACCAAGAGATCTCGTAGCCGTTCGAGAGGTTGAAGAGCGTAGAGCAGGGCGAGGTGCCAGAGTCCCGGTACCAGTACTGATACCGCTTTGTGTCACCTGGCGAAACGACGCCGCCAGCGCTGATTGAGGAGTTCGAGCTCACCGCGAACCCGTTTCCGGAGTTAGCGAATTGCACCTCTAGGCGACGTACCCCGCCACCCGCGCAGCGAAGGCCATCACCGAAGGGGTTGCCGTTGCCACTGTTGACGGCGTTATTGCCTTGAAAGAAGAGCCCGGGACCAGGCGTAAGGAACTCTGCAGACAAGACCAAGTCGTTAGCAGCGATGCTTGCAGAGCCGCTGGCGGATAAAACTGCGCCTTGGCCAGTGTCGTTTGCACATCCTCCAGCGTTAGAGCTGCTGTTGGCGCAAGGGCAGGTAGAGCCGCTCCCGTCACCAAAGCAGTACGGGACGCCGACCGGTCCAGCGCCAGGAGTGAAGTCGATAGTGAGGGTGGGACGACTCTGTGCGGAGCTAGCCTCTCGACTGCCAAAGCGCTTGGCAGTTCCGAAGGGTCCCTCATCTTGATGAACGATGATCCATCCGTGGTTCGGCTGGGCGCCGTTGACCCAAGCCGCTATGTCAGCAGCCATCTGTGACGAGGTCCATGTGGGCTGAGAGCCAGAGCTGCCTACGTTGGTCACAGCGCTCGCGCTCGCAACGAAGTCACCACCGACATTAGCCCAAGACGTTGAGGGGTGGAATGCGGAGAACCACGTCGCGTCCCCAGTAGCTGCAGCGGTGCCGCCGCCCTCTTGCCCCGGAGCATCTGAGGCTCCCTCGCCCCAGTCAGCAGTCACGAGATGAACGCCCATGCTTTGCGGAGCGCTAATGGTCATAGATACAGACATCCGCAGGGACACACTGTTGATCACAGAACCAGCAGGAATGTCGCTCAAGTCAAACTGCAAGAGGGCTCTACGGGCCCAGCCAGCTGAGGCCTGCGTGCCGCTGAAAAGGTAGACGCCAGAACCGTTGCTGTTTGTCCCGGGAGTGTCTTCGTAGATAGTGTTGTCCTTTACAGGGTTTAGGGTGACGACATCAGCGATGGCGCCCTCTGAGACTCCGGACATGACCATGGCCAAAAGCCCAAACTTAACAGCATCGATATTGCGCATTTCTACCTTGGTTTGATTTAAGGCGGTGTCTACAGAGCCCACTCTGCGCCATCACCCTGCCCACCGAAGTGTAACTCAATTATTAGATACAGGGTGCTCAGGCCACTACGCCATGAAATTGGGGTGTGTGCTGGGGGAAGACGTCCCGAACGGAAGCGTTCCCGAGTCGAAGCTGGAGGATCTCCGCCAGGACATCCCTATAGTCCGTGGTGATAGGCAGGTCCCCGTTACCAAGGCTAGCGGGATCGAGGCCAGGCCACTGGGAGAACACCTGACCGCCATTAACGCTTCCACCAAGGACGAACATAACGCCGCCGTGACCATGATCAGTGCCTGCGCTCCCGTTCTCAGCGACTCTTCGCCCGAACTCAGTCATCACGACCAGTGTGACTCTACCGAGCTCCGCTTGCATGTCTCGATAGAAGGCGTCGAGCCCTTGAGAAAAATCGTCAAGCATCATCGCCAACAGACCATTCTGCGGGCCTTGCCCTGAGTGATGGTCCCAACCGTTGATGTCAATCTGCAGGCACTCGAGACCGATGTCTGCCTTGATCATGGCTGCAGCAGAGGTGAGCGCACTACCGAATCCGCCCTGGGGATAAGCGGCGCCATTCTCAGGCTGGTAGTTGTCGAAGTCGATTGCCCCCAGGGTGTCGATCGCGCTCAGGCCTGCACTCGCAGCCCCCTTCAAAGGTTCAGCAGCGACACCATAGGAGGTCTCCAAGATGTTGCGATATGCAGCAGCCAGGCCGGGACCACCGGGGAAGTCCAGGTCAGCGGGGTTTGCTACGGGGAGAGTTCCAGGAGCGCCGACAAGAGAGCGGGGCAAGACAGGTTTTAGGCCCAATGCTCGCAGATCACCTCGCCCTATCGGCGCAACGCTCTTCAAATGACGAGCGATCCAACCGTCTGTCAGGCCAAGGTAGCTTAAGTTCGGGGTGCCCGTCTCCATTAAGTACTGGGCGCTGAAATGACTTCTCGAAGGATCCGTCGATCCCGTCGCGTGGATGATGGCGAGGTCGCCTTGCTGGTAAGCGTTGAGGAGCGGCGCGCAAGCTGGATTCAAGCCGAAGAAGCCGTCCAGATTAAGGGCCCCTCCCACCTGACCAGGAGGATCAATCGCGAGGCTTGGCCTCGCGACATAGAGATCGGAGTCCCCATACGGGACGACCGCGCTCAAACCGTCAAGCCCACCTCGCAGGAATACATTGACGAGGACGTCACGTCCTCTATCAGAGCCCCTGCGCCCACCCAAAGCGACATTAGAGAGGCTGACAGCACCAGCAGCAGCGGTAGTACCCAAGAATCCACGACGGCTTAGTTTAGCGCTGGCCTTAGAAGCACCTTGAGGCTTGTGGCCCTTGATGTTCTTCATGTTCAGAGTCCTCGCCTTATAGGTACTGGTAAGAGGGACAAGATGCGATGAGGGCGAGCGTACTCCGGAGCAGCTCTTCCCCACCCGACGTAACACCTGACTGCACAAAATCTTCCACGAGCTGAACCTCAGACGGCTTGAGATTCCGGTTTGCGAGCAGCCCTGAGGCCCTCTCAGTCAAGTTGGAGAGGCCTGGGGATCCGAGCGCTGCGTATAAAGCGCCAGCTGATGCACTCACGCCGGGAACCAATCCCCCGAAGACCCGGTAAGCAAAGTCCCATCGCGGAAGCACCGATGTCCCCCAAGCGTCCGCGCTATCGGGATAACCATCTGGAGCCTCCCAGCCAAAAGGCAGATGCCCCATCACAAAGAGTGAGTTCAGGACACCTATGGGAGAGGTAAGTTCCACTCCGGGCGTCCGAAGCAGGCTGCTCACAAAGTGAAGCGGCCGGCTGATTTTTGGAGTATTCCAGGGGTCAACCACGTCAATCCACCGCCCTGAGAGGATCACGCGGACGACCTCTTTAATGTGACCACCGGTGGCCAAGAAGACAGAAGCCGCCTCATCGAGGAGAGCCTGAGGAGGGTCGTAATCCAGGAGATGGGTCGCGAGCTTCTTGGTCACATAGGCGGCCGTGCTTGGATGTGAGGCCAAGAAGAGCAGCATCTCTTCGCCATCGCCGAGACCTCCGCCGGTAGGGATAGGCTGACCCATGACGACCTTCGACCCATTGTCGTGAAGGCTAGGGTTGAAATAGAAATCTCCGATCTGCGAGGAGGTTGGCGGGTAAAGAGTCCAGCCAGTAAAGCATCGAGCTAACTCGTAGATGTCATTTTCGTTGTAGCCACCATCAACCCCCAGAGTGTGCAGCTCCATGACCTCCCGGGCGTAGTTCTCATTGGGCGCGCCAGCAACGTTCTCGTTGCCATTGAGATAGATCAACATCGCCGCACTCTTCGCCGAAGCCATCAACAGATCAGGGAAATACCCAAGGGCGTGCTGACGAATGACTTCGCTGTCATAAACGGTGCGGAAGAACTGGAGCGGGCCGTCCGCCGGAGGGACGTTCAGGTGATCTCCCCAGAACTCGACGACTCGCTCAAAGAGTTGGCGCTCAGATCTCACAGCCCTTACAACCCGAGCTCCGCGTAAATCACGAACGACATCCTGGGGGTCACCAGCCGCTCCCCCTGGACCATAAGCTGCATAGAGCTGAGCGGCGCTCAAAGACACCGAAGGAAATGCGGAGAGGGCCTGTTCGGCCTCTGTGTCTGAGATGTTCTCAGGGTTCAATTGCCAATCAAGCCAACCCTCATAGCCCCGTTGAACAGCCTCGGAGTAAAGGGCTGGAGTGAAACCAAAGGAGGCTCGGTTCACGAGGTAGTACAGGTTATCCCGTCGAATACGATCCACAGGGGTTAGTGGGCCGACCTGTACCTGGCCCTTAGCTTGAGAGCTGGCGAAGATGCCTGCCATCGCAGTGAAGAGAGCGCGCCGCGCATTGCCGCCCCCCTTTCCATGGGCAGTTCGGTTCAAGTCAGAACGGAGTACGGCTTCCATAGGGAGCCAATCCATCTCGGAGGTGGAGTCTTGATGCATCAGTGCAGTTGGCCTCGTCGGTCATTATGAAGGTAACCAAGAACCCTAACGCTGGGGGAGGTTCCTGGGAGAACGGCGAAAAGCTCGCTCACAGATACGAGAAAATGAGAAGCGGCCCGTGCTCTCGAAGAGCACGAGCCGCGAACGGAACAGCTTCAGATAGGCCTTAGATGGACTCTGCGTGAGAGCAGATCGTCTCGATCATCATCTGAGTGACGACGTAGGGGTCGCAGTTTGCGTTGGGGCGCCGATCCTCTAGGTACCCCTTGCCATCGCGCTTGACCTGCCAGGGGATCCTGATGGAGGCGCCACGATCAGACACGCCCCAACGGAACTCACTCCAAGGGCACGTCTCATGCAGACCTGTCAAGCGCTCAGGGATCCCGGCCCCATAGTTCTCGATGTGATCCATGTGCTTGGCCTCGAGCGCAGCCATAGCAGCCTCGATCGGGCCATAGGATTCACGCATCGACTTCGTGGAGAAGTTGGTGTGGGCGCCGGCGCCGTTCCAGTCCCCTTTCACCGGCTTCGCGTCGAGCTTAGCGCTCACCCCGTAGCTCTCAGCGATGCGATAGAGAAGCCAACGAGACACCCAGATCTGATCAGCAACGGCCGGGGCGGCAACCGGACCGATCTGGTACTCCCACTGGCCAGGCATAACTTCAGCGTTGATGCCGCTGATCTCCAAGCCAGCCTTCATGCAGGCGTCCATGTGCTCTTCAACGATCTCACGGCCGTAGACCTCATCGGCACCAACACCGCAGTAGTACCCACCCTGCGGCGCAGGGAACCCGTTGTCAGGCCAGCCCAGAGGCTTGATGCCATCAAAGAAGGTGTACTCCTGCTCGATACCGAAGATGCATTCGTGCGAGGTGTAGCGCTCAGCGGCACCCGCACACGCGGCGCGAGTGTTTGTCTCGTGCGGAGTCATGTCCGTATTCAGGACTTCGCACATGACAATGATGTTCTTCCCGCCTCGGATCGGATCCGGGCAAGTGAAGACTGGGGAAAGGACGCAGTCAGAGCTCTCACCTGCTGCTTGGTTTGTGCTCGAACCGTCGAAGCCCCACACGGGGGGATCAGCACCTTCGTCCATAACCTTGGTCTTGGAACGCAGGGTACGGGTCGGCTCATTGCCGTCGATCCATAGATACTCGGCCTTAATCTTGCTCATCTAGCTGTGTGTTTCTGAGGGGAACCTTTGGGAAATGGCAAAAGGTAGATCGGGGCAAACCCGCGAGAGCAATCGCCACCACGAATCGCCCCGAACTGCCTTCTCTGAGAGATGTTTTAAGAAGTGCAAAGACCCCATTCCAGATAGAACCGGATTGTCTGGGCAATTCCGTCGCGAAAGGGCGATGCTAACCATACCCAGATGAGCGAATTGCTTGAGCAAACGATGACACCACAGAGACCTCAGCGGTTGCTGACCCTGCTGTTGAGCTTGATCACCTTTGCGGCCTGGGCGCCCACGCTAGCTACGACAAGGTGGACTGCTGATGATCCGCAGGTTGTCCTCCAGAGCCCAGTGGTGAATCGGTCTCTTCCCGTCGCATCGGCGTTCACACAGGACTACACCTTCCATGTCGGCTCGTCCGGTCAATGGCGCCCCCTCGCAGCCCTCAGCCTCCGCCTTGATCACTGGCTCTACAGCCCAAGCTCCTCTAGGGGCTGGCACCTCAGCAATCTGCTGATCCATCTCGCAACGGTCCTGCTCCTAGCCAAGCTCGCTGGCAAGGTCATGCAGCGCACCCCAACATACGGGCTCGTCTTCTACGCCATCCATCCCACGCTCGCTGACTCTGTGGCCTGGGTCAGCGGGCGGCCCTCGCTAGTTTGCGCCCTCCTGGGCACCCTAGGATGCCACCTCCTGTGGAAGGCCATGCGCGCCGAACGAAGCGCAGTTATCACCCCTGCCGCTGCCGCCATCAGCCTGGTTATGCCGCTCTTGGCAAAAGAAGACGGTCTCCTCTTCGCCGTCCCCCTGCTCCTGCTTGCCCACTCACATTCGCCACGATCCCTGGGGCGGGCTGCGATAGGGTTAGGACTGGGAGCAACATGCTGGATCCTCGCAAGAGGCGCAGCCCTGGGGGCCCTACTCCCTGCAGCGACACAGCCCATCTTGGGTGATGCGCCTCTTTACGAGAGAGCCCTCGTAGGCTTCAAGGTGTTAGCTGAGACGCTCAGGCTCACCCTCTCACCCGTTGGGCGCCCGCCGAACTATGAGCTCGACTCACTTCCTGGCTTCGCTGGAGCCACAACCATCATCTTATTGACCTTCGGTGTCATCCGGTGGGCTCACAGATCGGAGCGGCTCTCCCCCCTGAAGCTAGGCCTACCCCTATTGGCGCTCACGCCGTTTCTACAAATCATCCCTCTTGGTGAGCCTTTTGCGCCACGCTTTGCCCACTTGTTCACTCTCTTCCTCATCCCGCTAGCGGACGACCTTCTACGCAGGCTTACCTCACCCCTACCTCTGGCCATCCTGCTGACCTTAGCCGGCACCACCTGGCAGACGGCCCAAGACTACCGAGACGCCGAGTCCTACTGGCTCGCATCCCTCCACCGCGCCCCGTCCTCACCTGTGGCGTGGAATGCTCTGGGCTTAGCCAGAGCAGAGAACGGGAGACACGAAGAGGCGATCTCCGCCTACAGAGCGGCGATCACACAAGACGCTAGCCACAGCAAGGCTTGGTCGAATCTAGCGAGGTCCCTACTTGTGATTGGCAGAGCCGAAGAGGCGGAGACCGCGCTCAAAGCAGCTATCCAAGCTGGACCAAGGAATCCCATAGCGCACGCGAACTGGGGCCTTCACTTGGAGCGTAGAGGCGACCACCGTGGGGCCCGCGAAGCGTTCATTCGCGCCACGCAGCTTAGACCGGGCATGCCACAGGCATGGGCAGGCGTCGCCAGGACCGAGCGGCTGCTAGGCAGAGAGCAGGAGGCCCGAGAGGCAGAGCAGCGGCTCCGCAGCCTCGGGATACGTTGAGACAAATGAACTAACATCCGGCATGCGAACGAGACCCCTAGGACGGACTGGCCTGATCGTCAGTGAGCTCGGCTTCGGCTGCGCCCCCCTCGGCGATGAATACGGCCCGCTGGATGAGGCGGCTTGCGTACGCCTAGTTCACGCAGCGATAGATGCCGGCATCACACTCTTTGACACGGCACCCTACTATGGAAAGACCCTCTCCGAGGATCGCCTAGGACACGCGCTAAAGGGCAAGAGAGACGGGATCGTCTTGGCCACCAAGTGCGCCCGCCATGGGCTCGAAGAGTTCGACTTCAGCGCCGCTGGAGTAAGGCGCGACCTACAGGCGTCACTCAAGCGACTTCAGACGGATCACATCGACCTCTATCAAGTCCATGACGTGGAGTTCGGCAAAGAGGAGCTCATCCTTGAAGAGACCCTGCCCGCCCTCATGGAAATGAAAGAGCGCGGAGACGTTTTAGCCGTAGGAATAACAGGGCTCTCACTCCCTATGCTCGCGCGGATCGCTGAAGCTTTCACGGTCGACACCATCCTCTCTTACTGCCACGGGGACATCCTGGCGAGGGACTTCACTCCAAGCCTAGGAGACATCGCTGATCGAGATGGGCTTGGGCTCATCAATGCATCCATCACGCACATGGGCGTCCTAACTCCGCAGGGGCCACAAGACTGGCATCCTGCTCCGCGGGAGGTCTTCGAGGCAGGCGACCGCGTCCGGGCAGTTTGTGAGGCGCACGAGAGGAATGTCGCTGAGGTCGCCCTCCGATTCGCCATGGGATACGAGGGCCCACACACCACCTTGATGGGTGTCTCTGATGAGGCCCAGCTGGACTCCTCACTCTCAGCGCTAGAACAAGAGCTCTCCGATGAACTCCTGAGCGATCTCGACGACGCAGTCGGAGGGGCCCTGGACGCAAGATGGCATGACGGGCTGGAAGAGAACTATGACTGAGAGGGCCTGCTAATTTTTTTTAGCTCTGTGACCGAACTGTGACAAAGGCCAAGACAGACCGTTCTACGTTGTTTTCATGCAATCAACGACGGTCCTGAGCTTGAGCTGGAGAGAGCGCGGCCCCGAGCTGCTCGCGCAGTGCACCGCGCCCCTTGGGGAGCGCCCTGCGATCCTAGCCCAACTAGCAGAGCGACTCTCTGCAGAAGAGGTCCTCTACTTAGCCACTTGCAACCGGGTCGAGATCGCCTTCCGGTCTACCCTGCCCGTGACGGCTGACGAGGCCCGAAGGGGCGTCCTCGCAGCATTAGCCCCATCTCAAGAGATCGACCCACGAGCATGGCGAGTCTGGCAGGGCGAGGGTGCTGTAGAGCACCTGTTCCTTGTGGCTGCCGGGCTCGCGAGCGCCAAGGTTGGGGAGACTGAGATCGCAGGACAGCTTCGAGACAGCCTCGCACTCTCTCGCGAGCTTGGCCTGTCCGGTGGACCGCTCGCAGACTTCGTTGACGAGGCACTCAAGACCTCCAGAAAGATCAGACAAGAGACAGCGCTATCAAGAGGCCGCACATCCTTGGCTGAGATAGCGCTCGACCGCCTGCGCGAACATCAGATGGGGATCTCCGGCCCGTTCAGGGTGGCCCTGATCGGTCGCTCTCCGATGACACAGCGTTGCGCAAGGGCTCTGTACACGGAAGGAGCTTCAATCCACTGGGCAAACCGCAGCCCGGAGAAGCTGCAGCCGCACGCTGACGAAGTCCAAGCCACTGTTCAGACCTTAGACGAGATCCGAGAGGACCCCCCCGCCGTTGACGCCATCGTGACTGCGACCGGCGCGAACGATCCGATCCTTCACCTAGAGCATCTCGAGCGTCTCGCGATCAGAGGCGCAGGCCTGGTCGTCGATCTCTCTGTCGCTCCGGACGTCCGAAGCGAAGACTCAGCCAAAGCCGGCATGCAGCACCTCTCACTGCAGGGGATCCTCGAGCAGGCCGACCAGAGCAAATCAGAGAAGAGCGCCGCCGCTGCCGACGCAAGGGTCCTTGTCGATGAGGCCTTAGATTCACTCGCTCAGCGGCACCGGGCACGCTCTGCAGGGCAAGCGGCCTCAAAGCTCCACGAGTTGTTCCGCCAAGACGCCGCAGAAGCCGCAGAAAATGCGCTTCGCCGCGACTTCAAACACCTCTCTGATGAGGACGGAGACCGCCTGCGACAGTTCGCGGACCTCCTCGCTCGAAGACTCGCCCATACCCCCACAAAAGGCCTGAAGCGGCTCGCCGCTGACCACGGCACAAACGCCGCCGACCAATTCCTAGAGAGCACAAAACCCAGAGAGGAGAGCTCATGACCATCCGAATAGGTACCAGAGGATCAGACCTCGCGCTCGCGCAAGCGCTCGCTGTCCAGCGGGACCTAGAGGCTATGGGCGAAGGCACTGAGCTTGTGATCGTAAAAACGACAGGCGACTTAGACCTCTCACAGTCCTTCGCAGACTTAGGTCCCGCCGGGGTCTTCGCCGTAGAGCTCCGCATAGCCCTCCTCAAGGGGGAGGTCGACATCGCTGTTCACTCCGCGAAAGACCTCCCCTCTCAGACACCCGAAGGTCTCGTGATCGTCGCTGCGCCAGAGCGCGTCGCAGCCCACGACAGGCTGCTCATCCTCCCCGAGCACCACGACCCCGAAGCCAAGGGGCTACCGCTCCGAGAGGGAGCGCGACTAGGGACGGCTGCCGCGCGCCGCACCGCCCTCGCGAAGAGCATGAGGCCCGACCTGGAGATCCAGACCCTGCGCGGCAACGTCCCCACGAGGATCCAAAAGCTGAAGGATGGGGAGCACGACGCGATCCTCCTCGCTGCTGCGGGCCTAGACAGGCTCCACGCCTCAGCAGGTCGCGGCGAGTGCGAGCCGCCCTCGCTGGATGGGCTCATCATTCACGACATGAACCCTGAGGAGTTCACCCCAGCGCCGGGCCAGGGAGCCATCGCGATCGAGGCCAGAGCAGAAGACACCGCAGCGGAGATCGCAGCCCGCCTCAATGACCCCTCGGCGAAGCTGTGCCTTGATGCGGAGCGAGTCGTCTTGTCCGCTGTGGACGCTGGCTGCCACACCCCCTTTGGCGTCTGGTGCAGAGAGGTCGATCCTGGCCTAGCCATGACAGCCTTCATGGAAGTAGACGGCGTCCTGCGGACGGCTGGCGCGCGGGGCGAAGACCCAGCAGTCCTGGGCGCCATAGTGGCTGGAGAGCTCCTAGGACGAGAGGCCTGATGGAACACATGCTTGGGAGAAGAGTCCTAGTCACTAGGGCTGCTGATGACAACGGACCCTGGGTCGAGCGCCTGCTCTCCCTAGGCGCAGAGCCTGTCCCTCTCCCTTGCATCAGCATTGAGAAGCTGACCCCGTTCGACTCTTGGCTCGACGCGCTCAACAGCGCTACCTGGGTGGCCTTCACATCTCATCGGGCCGTGCGCCTCTTCTCAGAGCTCCTAGGAGAGGGAAACTTAGCGCATCAACTGATAGCAGCTATTGGCCCTTCGACGAGGGCTGCGTGCATGGATTCCTTTGGCCGCTGCGACTTGTCATCCGAGCATGGGACGGGAAGCGACCTCGCCAAACGGCTCGCATCAAAGGTAACCCAAAACACCAGCGTCTTGCTTCCTGGAGCTGCAGAGCCTCGCCCTGAGCTTTCGCGAGAGCTAACTGAGGCCGGAGTCCAAGCCGTACCCCTACCGCTCTACGCTACGCGGCCCGCCAAAGCTTCTACGGAGCGCGCCGACATGCGCGGAGCCTTAGACGCGGCCCTCTTCGCTAGCCCCTCCGCTATCAGCGGCTGCTTCGGGACCGCCATGATCTCCTCTACCCTTCCAGCCAGCTGCATTGGCCCCACCACCGCTAACGCTGCAAGGGACGCCGGCCTCAAGAACGTATACACATCTGACACCCGAGATCTCGACGGACTCTTAAGAGCCCTGAGAGAGCCACTTGACACATCCCCTCACTCATCATGAACGCCCAGCACCCGATTCAGAGACCTAGGAGACTGCGTAGAACCCCCTGGCTCCGCGAGATCGTCGCTGAGACCCGGCTACACCCATCCCAGCTCATACAACCTCACTTCTGCCTGCCCAAAGAGAGCGGCCGTGAGCCGATCGCCTCTATGCCCGGCATTGAGCGCCTCGGCATCCGAGACCTCATCGAGACGGTCGGTGAAGACATGAAGCTCGGCATCAGAACCGTGCTTCTCTTCGGGCTGGCAGAGGATGGCTGCAAGGACTCCACCGGCTCGGCATCAGGAGACGCAGACTCAGCCGTCACGAATGCAGTCCGGGCCCTCAAGGAGGAGTTTGGTAGAGATCTCATGGTTATGACCGATGTCTGCATCTGCGCATACACTGACCACGGCCACTGCGGAGTCCTTGAGGATGGAGACGTAAAGAACGACCCCTCGCTGCCACTGCTGACGAGCATGGCGGTCGCACATGCCGACGCAGGCGCGGACATCGTCGCACCTAGCGACATGATGGATGGCCGCATCGCAGCCCTCCGCGAAGGACTCGACGCCGCAGGACATGAAGAGATCGGTATCCTCTCCTACGCGGTCAAATACGCGAGCGCTTGGTACGGCCCCTTCCGCGACGCAGCAGACAGCGCGCCCGGACACGGGGACCGAAAGAGCTACCAGATGGATCCGAGAAACGCGCGTGAGGCCTCCAGGGAGACGGCACTAGACGAAGCTGAGGGCGCAGACATGCTCATGGTCAAGCCAGCCCTCTCATACCTCGACGTTATCGCGCGGATGCGTGCAGAGACCCACCTGCCAGTCGTCGCATACAACGTCTCTGGAGAGTTCTCTGCCGTGAAAGCTGCGGCAGAGAAGGGCTGGCTAGATGAGGGGGCTGTGGTCTATGAGACGTTGACATCGATCGCCCGCGCTGGCGCCGACCTGATCATCACTTACCACGCACGAGAGGCCCTTCGAGAGGGCTGGATCAAGAAATGAACAAACTAGACAAAACCAAGAGCTCACAAGAGCTCTACGAGAGAGCATGCGCCGTCCTACCTGGAGGTGTCAGCTCGCCTGTTCGCGCTTATCGCTCCGTAGGAGGTACGCCACGAGTGATCGAACGCGCAAAGGGCGCCTATGTCACGGACGCGGACGGGAACGAGCTCTTGGACTTCGTCTGCTCCTGGGGGCCGCTCATACTTGGGCATGCAAATCCCGCGGTACTTGCCGCGATCACCATCGCTGCGGAGCGAGGGACGACCTTCGGCGCTCCCACCCCCTTTGAGGTTGAGCTAGCAGAGCGCGTCGTCTCTATGCATCCGGCATTAGACATGGTGCGCTTTGTGTCCTCAGGCACAGAGGCCGTGATGAGCGCCGTCCGAACAGCCAGGGGCTTCACAGGAAGGGACTTGATCCTCAAGTTTTCCGGTTGCTACCACGGTCACGCTGATCACTTCCTCGTCGCCGCTGGGTCTGGACTAGCCACCTTTGGGACCCCCTCAAGCGCTGGAGTCCCCGCGGCCTTCGCTGAACAGACCGCCGTCCTACCTCTCGCCGACATGCAGGCGCTCGAGGACTTCTTCAAGACCCGCGGTGACGAGCTAGCTTGCGCGCTGATAGAGCCCCTGCCCGCCAACAACGGGCTCCTCATTCAGCGCCCCGAGTTCCTCACGCGACTGCGAGAACTCTGCACGAAACACGGCGCGATGCTCCTCTTCGACGAAGTGATCACCGGCTTCCGCGTCGCACCTGGCGGCTTTACAGAGCTCTCTGGGATAACGCCCGACCTCGCAACCTTCGGAAAGGTGATCGGGGGCGGCCTCCCGGTCGGCGCCTTTGGCGGGAGAGCAGAGCTCATGAATGTCCTCTCACCCGATGGCCCCGTATACCAAGCGGGTACGCTCAGCGGGAACCCCGTAGCCATGGCGGCGGGGCTCGCGGCTCTAGACCAGCTTGAGCGAGGCGGCGGCTGGAAACACATCAACAAACTTGGAGATGAGCTTGATGACGCTCTCAGACCTGTGCTCCAGAGTCACGGCGCCAACCTCGCGAGGGTAGGCTCCATCTTCTGGATGTCTCTAGCCGAGGGAGAAGCACCAAGAACCGCAGAGTGCATTCCTTCGTCAGCAGCAGATCGCTACACAGGCCTCTTCCACAAGATGCTCGAGCGCGGAATCGCTCTTGCCCCGTCAGCCTATGAGGTCGGATTCCTCTCTACTGCGCACACGAGCGAACACGTCAGAGAACTCGTGACGGCCATTGATGAGGTCTTGGCCCTTGAGTGAAGCCAAGAGAAACCCAGATCGCTCAAAGCTGTGGCAGCAGGTCTTCCTGGGCCTGCTGTTTGTCTGCGTTGCCCAGGTCTCTTATTGGGTCGTGGAGCAGATTGGGCAAGCTCAAAAAGGCCGGGATACTCAACTGAGGGCCCTCTCATCGCATGAGACTCTCGAGGCAGTTAACTCCTCCAGGCTGGCTGAGCTCCAGGACTCCCATCAGCTTCAGCTCACATTCACCGAGAGTGTTGTAGGTGATCAGGCCGCCACTACTGATGACCCAGCAGCGACGATCCACGATGAGTTTGAGAGCCGGAAGACGCGAATCCTCTGGGAAGGGAGCTTCTTCCTCTTCGTCCTCCTCGGAACGATGGGAGTCATCACTAGGACGCTCAGCGAGAGCAGACGCCTAGTAGAGAGTCAGCAGAACTTCATCGCATCGATCACTCACGAGCTCCGAACGCCCCTCGCAAGCCTAAAGCTCTCTGCAGACACTCTCGGCATGCGGCCTCCCAATAAGGAGCAAGCAGACCGCCTGGCCACGAGAATGAATGAGGACGTGCAGCGCTTGAACGAAATGGTCTCGCAGATCCTTCAATCTGCGCGCCTCGAGGCGGGTGCACCGACGACACCACCGACGCCAACAGATCTAACCGTACTCCTCAGGGACGAGGTAAGTCGCGTACACACCCTGCTAGAGCCGCGCGGCGTGACCTTCTACTACGACGAGGCGAGCCCTGAGCTCTACGTGCTCGCACGTCGACCGGAGCTTAAGACGGTCGTCTCAAACCTCCTTTCTAACGCAGGCAAATCCTGCCGGGCCGCAGGAGGCGGCTCAGTCAAGGTGAGCGTTGCTCAAGGCCGCGGCATGGCCCAGATCAGAGTAGTCGATGACGGCATTGGCTTTGATCCGGAGCAAGCGCTAAAGATCTTCGAGCGCTTCTACCGGCCCGGAGACGAGATGCGGCGCGAGACCTCTGGTTACGGACTCGGCCTCTACCTCGTCGACGAGATCACTAGAAACCATGGGGGGACCGTACGAGCTCACAGCGATGGCCCCGGGAAAGGCGCAACCCTGACGCTTCTCTGGCCAACATGTAAGCCAAGCACAAACTCATGAACCAGAGTCACTTCAAGATCCTCGTCGTTGACGACGAGCCGAATCTCGCAGAGGGGATCATCGAGAACCTTAAGGCCGAGGGGTACGAGGTCGGATATGCCCCTGACGGCGTACGCGGCCTTGAGTCCGCGCGCGATGGAGAGTGGGACCTCATTCTCTTGGACGTGATGATGCCCGGACTCGACGGCTTCGCCGTCTGCGCTGCCCTCCGTGCTGAGCAGAACCAAGTCCCAGTCCTCTTTCTAACCGCAAAGGACGAGACCGACGACCGCGTGCAGGGCCTCGCCGCTGGAGGCGACGACTACCTCACGAAGCCCTTTGACCTGCGCGAGCTCCTGCTTCGCGTCCAGGCCATCTTGCGCAGAGGGCGCTGGTACGCGGAGGGCACACAAGAGACCACCCTCAAGTTCGCTGGCAATGAGATCTCATGGCGCTCTTACCAGGCGACTAGCCATGACGGGAGGACACACGACCTCACGCACAAGGAGGCCATGATCCTTAAGTGTCTAGCGGACAACGAGGGGGATATCGTCAGCAGAGAAGAGATCCTCGAGACGGTGTGGGGCTACGAAGCCTTCCCGTCCACCAGAACCATTGACAACTTCATCGTCCGACTCCGCAAGCGCTTCGAGCGAGAGCCCGAATGCCCGCTTCATCTCCACACGGCACGTGGGGTCGGATATCGCTTCACCATAGAAGGAGAGCAATCATGACAGACGGAATCTTCCTGAGGACCCTCAAGGGTGAGGCGACAGAGCGCAGACCCCTTTGGATGCTTCGCCAGGCAGGCCGCTACCTGCCGGAGTACCGAGAGATCAGAAAGGATCACAACTTTGAAGCGATGAGCCTCAACACGGACGTCGCGGCAGAGGTCACCCTCCAGCCGATCGACCGCTTCGGCTTCGACGCAGCAATCGTTTTTGCTGACATCATGAGCCCCGTACGCGCACTCGGTATCCCCTTCAGCTTCAACCCGGGCCCGGTCTTAGAGGCCCCGCTCAGGAGTCGAGCCTCCATCGAGTCGCTGCCAACTCCTGACAAGGCAGAGATCGCCCCCGAGGTCCCCGCGACCCTCGCCAAGGTGCGCGCTGGACTCGAAGAACGCGCCGCCAAGGCTGGTACGCCTCGCGCTGGCCTGATCGGGTTCGCCGCTGCCCCGCTCACACTTGCCTGCTACCTCATCGAGGGCCGCGGCAACAGGGACTTCCCTGCGCTCCGGGGGCTCTTGCTGAGCGACCCGGCGCTCTTCGGAGACCTCCTCGAGAAGGTGACCAGCCTGACCATCGAATACCTCCGTGCCCAATACGAGGCCGGCGCGGACGTCGTGCAGATCTTCGACTCATGGGCTGGGACTCTCTCCGCACGTGACTGGAGAGAGCACGTCCAGCCGCACCTCAGCACCCTCGCAGAGCAGCTCGCATCGGATGGCATCCCAACCATCATGTTCGCCAACGGCGCTGCGCACCTCTCGCCCCTCTACCTGTCCCTCCCCTCAACGGTGAATCAGTTCTGCTGGCGCACAGACCTACCGGCTATGCGAGACCTCACCGGCGCCGTCTCAGACGGAGGCAAGGTGCTTCAGGGGAACCTCGACCCGGCGGCTCTCCTTGCAGGCCCTGAGGCGACCGCGCGCGCCGCCCAAGCCATCCTTGACCGCATGCCGGCCCACGGGCACATCTTCAACCTAGGGCACGGGATCGATAAGGACACTCCGCTGGAATCCGTCGCGGCCCTCGTCGAGACGGTGCACAACGAGAGCAGCGCCCTGGCGTGACACAGACTCTCGTCGTCATCGGTGGCGGAATCGCAGGCCTCTCATGCGCGTTCAGTGCGCATGAGCGGCTCAGCGCGAGCTCTGCGGATGTGCGCGTCCTCCTGCTGGAGGCCGAGAGCGAGCTCGGCGGCAGGGTCCGAACGAGAGAGTCTGCTGGACACATCTTCGAAGAGGGCCCCAACGCATACATCAGGCCTAGCGCAGAGCTCTCGAGTCTCATAGAGAGATCAGGCGTTGAGATCCTGACTGCTGATGACTCAGCCAAGCGCCGCTTCCTCTCTAAGGGAGGTGAGCTGCACGAGCTGAGCACACACCCGCTCAAGCTCCTCAAGTCGAAGTTCCTCTCCACCACGGCCAAGCTGCGCGCAGCCGCAGAGCCCACCATCGGCGCGCGTCGATCGGAGCACGGCAACCACCCCAGCGAGGGCTGGGGAGATGAGAGCGTGGAGGCCTTCTTCGCAAGGCGCTTTGGCCCCAAGGTGGCGGCGACCTTCGCGGCGCCGCTCGTGAGCGGAATCTACGCCGGGGACCCCAAGCGTCTCTCCCTCGCCTCATGCTTCCCGCGCCTCGCTCAAATGGAAGCTCAGCACGGGAGCATCATCAAGGGCATGATGGCCCTCCGGAAGGAGGGCGTGAAAATCCCCATGATGCAGGCTCCCGCTCAAGGGATGCAGAGCATCCCCAGGGCCCTCGGCGCTAACGCTCCCTTCGAGATCAGAACGAACGTGAGCGTCACCGGCGTCACCCCATCAGGCACGAACTGGAGCCTCTCCCTCTCCTCCGGAGAAGAGCTTTTGGCCGATGCCTTATGTGTCGCAACGCCCAATCGACATGCCGCCTCGCTCCTAAGCGCCTCGCTACCCTCCGTCTCGGCACCAATCTTCAAGATCCGCTCTCCACACCTCGCCGTGGTGAGTCTCATCTACTCCAGAGAGCAAGCTGCATTGGCTCCGCTCGGCTTCGGCGCCTTGCACGTGCACGACGGCTCCTCTGACCTCTTAGGCGTAATCCACGAAAGCCATGTCTTCCCCGCCCGCTCAGTAGACGGCTCTCTTCATATGCGCGTGATGATGGGAGGAGCCACTAGGCCCGATATGGCCGAACTAGCAGACGATCAGCTGGCAGGGCTAGCGATCGAAGAGCTCCGGAAGCTCCATGGATTCTCTGAGAAACCAGCTCACACTCACGTCACGAGATGGCCTGAAGCGATCCCTCAATATGAGCTCGGCCACTCAAGGCTCACCCAGGATGTGCGCGCCGCGATCGAGACGTCAGAGGTCCCTCCCATAGCGCTCGCAGGAAACTATCTCACCGGTGTCTCCCTCTCCGACACAGCTACCTCAGGCGCAGAAGCCGCGAACTCACTTTGCGACAGACTCTGCC
Organism: Planctomycetota bacterium; assembly: GCA_022446815.1. GTDB lineage: Bacteria > Planctomycetota > UBA1135 > UBA1135 > JAKVCE01. The sequence goes on along the minus strand of JAKVCD010000038.1, from coordinate 7,181 downwards.
CCTGACCTCGCCAGCAGCGCACCGAATCGCTACCCTCTCACGCCAAGCGCCCGTAGCTCAGCAGGATAGAGCACTGGTTTCCTAAACCAGGGGTCGCAGGTTCGAATCCTGCCGGGCGCGCCACCTCGCGCCTCACGCCTCTACTCAATGATCATGCGCTGGCTCAGACGACTGCACCTCTTCTCGGGCCTATTCATGCTGCCGTGGGTGTTCCTCTATGGGTTCACCGCGCTCCTCTTCAACCACTCCACGCTCCTCTCAGAGGCCACGCAAGAGTGGTTGAACGTGGAAGAGCAGGCCACCTCATCGATACGCCCTGCGAGCTCCATGGCGGAGGAGATTTGCGCCGCTCTAAGCTCGCAAGGCGTCGAAGCACAGCCGGTCAAGGGCCGAAGCGCTGAGTATGCCTCTCCCTTCATCGCAGTAAACGAGAGCCCAGAACGTGTGAGCTACTTCGTCTTGGACATTGAAGGCGATCGTGCCTACCGATGGTCACAAAGCAAGTCCCCCACGACACCTTTGAGACCTGACGCCGAGGCCATAGAGGCTATACGAGGCAAGGGAGCTGAACTCGAAATCTCATCAACAGAAGAGCTCTTAGGTGAGAGCTTTCGAGCGCGCCTCATGGAGGAAGGAATGAGCCTATCCTCGCTCCCCAAGGTTGAGTTCACAGCCCTGCTCGAGGGCGAAATGGTGCGCCTGCGCTTCTCGCCAACATCGCCTGCCGAGGGAATGACTGGCATCAAAGGGAAGGTCTCCGTAGTGGGGTCAGAGGCAAAGGACCTGACCACCCGGGATTTCCTCATTCAGCTACACCGGGCCCACGGATACGGAATCATGAGGGACGCGAGGCACTTCTGGGCCTACTCGGTAGACCTGATGTTCCTCAGCATGACCTTCTGGGGGCTCTCAGGGCTATTCATGTGGTGGCAACTGAAGAAAATGCGCCGTGCGGGGGCGCTCACACTGCTCATCAGCACAGCCACGGCTGCCGCTCTCGCCTACGGGATGCACGCTCAGCTCGTATACGGCTGAGCGAAAGCAATGACCGAAGGGGGCTCTCCACCTCTTTCCCTCTGCAGGCTCATCAACAAGCTTGTCTTTGCCACCCGCCTTTTGAGTTAGTGAGTAAACAATCTATTAGACGCCCAGCTCCATCAATGGCACGGGGAGAGCACTGCGAGCAGGCGTTCACGGGGAGAGTCATTTCAGATGTGCTCCTCAGAAGGCTCGCTCGTCATGCGGGAGCTACCAAAAGGGACTAGATAGGCCCCTTTGCTCCCAGGTATCAGGCGCGCTGAGTACGGGACGCAGCCAGAAAGAGCAAGCCGAGGAGCCAACCTCCCAAGATCAAGAGCTCCCGCTGAACGCCAAATGGAGGGAGCGCCACTGCACCCGGCGAGGCCTCAATCAGGGATTCAAAGTGCTCTGCGCCGAGAGAGTCCGGGCCCCAGTCCGCGCGAATGACCCGCTCAGTACGATCACCAATCGCAGCGACTGCAGACTCACGGAAGGCTTGGGCAGCCGCCGGCCCACGACCAGCGAGGCCCTCAAGCGCGTGAGTCAGCGCCAGCGTTGGAGACGCACAAGCCATCATTGACACGAGGTCACTCTGGGAGCTCGCGAGAGCATGCCGGCCCCGCATTCGCTCTTCAAGGCCGGCGAATCGAACGCCGTCGCGAGCATAGCGAACGCCCGCGTTGCGGGGGTCGGGCTCCACCGCCCGAAGATCAGGAAAGCGTTCATAGACCGCAGCGTAGAGGTCTGACTCGCTCAAATCGTATGTCGCACCGCGCTCACCTCTAGCCTCTACAGTCAGGTCCAAGGCGAAGTCGTCTGCAGCAAGCGCGGCGCTCTGTTCCACGGCCAACGAGGGAATGATCACGCACAAGAGGATCCAGGCTCCACCGAGTAAGACGGCACCGTGGGAGGGGTCCCGAGAGATAGAGGCGACCAGAGCTAGCAGCGCTGTCCAGACGCCTACATAGATGACCACGAGAGAAAAGAGAGGTGCGCCATCACCTAGGGTTACGCCTCCCTTGGAGACAGCGAGCCCACAGAGCGCTAGCGCTACGACCGTGACAATCAGGCCCACAGCGAGACAGCGAGCCCAGATCCATGCGCTGTCTCTTCCGCTCTGGACCCGCACGAGCGAGAGGAGCCCAGACGAGCGCTCATATCCACCCAGCTCTACTCCCAGTGCCAAAACAAGCAGTGGTATCAAGAGGGAGAGTACGGTGACTAAATCCAACCCCCCCGCGGCGTCTAAGGCTGGGTTTTCGATCTCGCTCCCATGGGCGACCAGGGGGTCAGCGAAGCGATTCAGCCGCATGGTTACAGCGCCATGCTCAGCAGAGGCAAAGGCGATACCAGCCAGCGGAGCGGGCAATCGAGAGATGCGAGTCGCGGCAAAGTAGTCCTGATAGTGAGCCTGCGTGAGGTTGATCCAGGGCCGATCAGCTGGGCCCGTGACGCCCTCCGAGAACCAAGAGCGCGCCTCCTCAATAGACTCGCTCTGCGCAGCCTCTCCTTCCTGGATAGCCATTTGCCAACGCTCTACATCTGCCTGTCCTTGACCGATGACCACCCAGCCAACCACAAGAACGACAATGAGGAACAAGAGGCGAAGAGGTGACCGCAGGAGCCCCCGAAGCTCAACGCCTAGCGCTAGACGGATCATGAGACGATTCCCCCTGCCATGCCACGGGAAGTGAGAGCGAGGGCTGCTGTCGCTCCGAGCACCCAAAGCGAGAGTGCCAGAAGATCAGCCTCTTGACGGCCGACGAGCTCGTTAAGCCCGAGAGGGCTGTACTCGAAAGATTTAAATGAGAGGAAGAAATCTTGAGTCGTTGTCCGCTGAAGCCTCCCCTCAGCGTTCAGCTCAACCCCGTAAGCGTCCTCCTCATTGAGCCGCCGGACTAGCTCCCTTCGATAGTCCTCCGTCTGCCGCAAGAATTCGAGGTGACTGCTCAAGCCAGTGCCAGAGATCGCCATGGAGAGCCTGTCCACGGCTTGGAATGGATTGACAAAGGAGAACTTTCCGGCAAAAGCGTCCTGCCGAAGCAAGTGCTCCTCCAATTCACCAAAATGCTTGTCCCAGACCTTCGCTCCGTACTCATCGTCGGCCTGCATGATCAAGCCACCCAAGCGCACAGGCAGCTCAGCTCGAGTCTGCACCCCATACTCTGCGAGGATCTCCTGCTCTAACTTCTTGCGGCGCTCATCGAGCGGGTTGTGCCCATCGAGCCCCTTCTCCCTGTCCTCTTGCATCGCCGCCTGAAACGCGTCACGACCTGGGAGCGGGTCAAGAGCTGAGGCGCTCATGGCCGCGAGCCTTGGCAGGATGATCGCACCAGCGACCCAAAAGCTGAGCAAGACCGCTGCTGAGGTGCCTGACCTCTTGGCGCCAGCGGACACACACGTGACGAGCGCAGCGACGACCCACAGCAAGAGCGCATGAGTAAGGAAGAAGACGAGGACGCGGCCAAGGTCCATGCCCTCGACGAGCAGGACATTGGCTCCGACAACTACGAAGCAGATAGCTAGCCCGATGCTCCAAAGGGCGGCCGCCTTTCCGAGTAAGAGCTGCCATGGCTTCACGCCCTGCACCTGCAAGAGCTTCAACCGACCGCTCTCCCGCTCAGCAGATACGACCCCGAAGCCTGCGAGGACAATAACCAGCGCAGCCAAAACCTGGAGGACGCTCGAGGGCTCCAAGCGGTCGAAGCGAAGCAAACCAGAAGCAGCCTGCTGCGGATGGTGCATCGCGTCGTTTTGACGGTGCGCCTCTGTGAAGACAACGCGGCCAGTTACGGCCTGTAGGCCTGGGTCGAGCGCTGACATGACCCCGCTGGGCCGAAAGACGTAGTCTCCGAAGTGGGCTCGGGAGTGCGGGCTGTCCCCCTCCCTCTCGTCCCATGCGCAGCGGGCCGTGTCCACAGCAGCCGCCTGCGCGGCTTCTTGCGCGGCGAAGGTGGCGGCAGATGCCCAAGCAGAGAGTGCCGCGAGGAGGACCCCAAGACCAAAAACGAGCCGCCCGCGCCCGTCACGGAGGAGCCCCCTCCATTCATTCCAGAAGATAGAGCCCATCACTTGCCACCAGCCCCTTGAGGCGCGGGATCGCGATCAGTGACTATCTCCAGGTAGGCAGTCTCTAGGTCACGGTCCTTCACTTCACTCGCAGCCCACTCGGCGCGAAGGCTGCCCTGAACCAAGAGCCCCACCGTATCGCAGGTCTCTTTAGCGCGAAAGAGGTCGTGAGAAGCCATGAGCACCGCGAGGCCACTCGCAGCGAGCTCACGAACACGCACGGCGAGGTCGTGGCTTGCGCTAGGGTCTAATCCGGAGGACGGCTCATCGAGGACCACAGCCCGCGCGTCCTTGGCCAGCGCGATGGCCAGGCCGACCTTTTGACGCATCCCCTTGGAGTAGGTATCAACCCTCCGCGCGTGAGCATCACCCTGCAATCCTGCCCGCTCTAAGCACTCATACGCTTCAGAGGCATAGAGCTTCCTCCCCGCCAGTCGAGAGAAGAGCATCAGGTTCTCTACACCAGTCAGATGAGGATAGAGCGCGACAGACTCGGAGACGTAGGCAAGCATCCCACGCGCACGCTCTGGCTGAGCGACGACGTCGACTCCGTCAATTTGGATATCCCCTGAAGTGGGCTTCAAAAGACCCGTCACGAGGTTGATGGTTGTGGATTTCCCGGCCCCGTTTGGACCTAAGAGCCCGTAAACCTGCCCAGCTTCGACAGAGAGGTTTAGGCGATCTAAGGCCAGGTGGCCGGGAAACTGCATTACGACATCTGTGAGCTTGATCATGGCTGCGTCACTTAGGGAGGGAGAAGGGCGAGCGAGGAATTGCACAATCATCTGCGCGCCGGATCTCCAAAAAAGTACCGGGGACTTGTGAGTAAAGAGGACTCACAAGCCCCCAGTGGATGCTTGCTCTGAAGTAGGGACCTTATGATAAGTGATTATCAAGTATCAAGATCTAAGCCGCAAAGGATGTGTGAGCTTGGGAGCAACTCAAGCGGCGGAACTACCTCCGCCCCGCACCCCATCAGCCGCTCAGGCCAGACCGAAAGTCTGAGCCGCTCGGTACCTGGAAGGCCTTGAGGTCGAACTCAGCCAACACGGAGAGCAGGTGATCGAAGATGTCCCCCATGATCCCCTCGTACTGAGCCCACCGCTGCTCTCCGCTGAAGCAGTAGAGCTCCAAAGGGATCCCTTCAGGGGTCGGTGCGAGCTGGCGCACGAGGAAGGTCATGTCTTCCCGGATCGGGCCTAGCTGCCGCAGATAGGCTTCTACATAAGCTCTAAAGGTCCCAAGATTGGTCAACTTGCGACCGTTCACGGGAGTGCTCTGATCCACTCCATTCTCTTGGTTCCAGAGGTCAATCTCCGCAGCCCGCGTCTCCAAGTAAGGCCTCAGTGATTGAATCCCAGAGAGCCGCTCGATGTCTGCAGAGCCAAGGAATCGAACGGTGGTCATATCCAGCTTTAGCGAGCGCTTGATCCGTCGCCCTCCAGACTCGGTCATGCCGCGCCAATTCTTAAAGCTGTCGCTCATGAACGCATGGGTCGGGATAGTCGTAATCGTCTTATCCCAGTTTTGAATCTTGACGGTGTGAAGACCAATCTCAGTGACGTCCCCATCTGCTCCGTACTTAGGCATCTCTACCCAGTCGCCGACGCGCAACATCTCGTTGGCCTCTATCCGCAAGCTGGCGATGAAGCCGAGGATCGTGTCCCGAAACACGAGCAAGAGCACTGCGGTCATCGCGCCTAGACCAGTCAAGAGAGCGGAAGGGCTCTTCTCCATCAGGACGGCGACAGAGAGAATCCCCGCGCTCACCCAGACGATCAACTGCACAACCTGGGCGTAGCTGCGCACAGGCTTGGTCCTTGTCGACTCCTGCTCTAAGCCGATAACAACGAGAGAGTCCAATAGAGCATGGAGGGTTCGAGCCCCAGCGAGGATCATCCAAACGTTCGCCACACGTCGTAGATAGTCCACCGCAGCCGCGTCGGCTTCAGCGCGAAAGAGGACGGGGGCAGATAGGTAAACCACCAAGGCTGGAGCGAGCTGACTCAGGCGCTCAAACACCTTGCGCTCAACCATCACGTCATCCCATTGAGAGCTAGTCTTCTTAGCGACAGCTCTCAACCCCCTCAAGATGACCCGCTTCGCGACCCAGTTGGAAAAGAAGGCCAGCAGGATCACCCCGCCCCAGCTCAAGGCGATTTGCTCAAAGAGGGTGTCCCCGAGACCGAACAATGAAAACTCCCCCTCGAGGGGGCTCTTCGAAATCGAAACTGAAGGCATGTGGTAACTTCTAAATAGTTGGGCCTTCCACTCCAAGACTTCTAAGCCATCCCTGTCGCTGAATGGCCCCAACAAGGGCCTCGTAGACGTCACACCGTAACGTCAGAGTTCCCAGCCTCCGCGACCCAATCATCACGGCCGCCTCGCCAAAGCGCGGCGCCGCAAACCAAGGAGATCGCGGTCTGACAGAGCCTGTACGAGACGCTGATCGCAAATCCCACGGCCTCTCCAGATCCGAGGAGGGAGAACATCGCAGCGTATGCGGCTTCACCAACCCCCCAACCTCCAGGAGCAATTGGTACAGCAGAGACAGCGCTGGCGACGACCGTGGCAGCCAAGCAGCCAAGGAAGGAAGTTTCGTCCCCCATGCCCCGAGCCACAGAAAGCACGGCCAGGCCAATACAGACGTGGTTCCCCACACTCAGCACGGAGGCTATGAGGAACTCTCCAGGCCGACCGCTGATAGACCTCAGCGCATCAAAGAGGCCAGAGAGCCGCTTAGGCAAGAGGCGACCAAGCGCTCCCTCCAAGAGAGCTCGCCTGAAGCCTGGATGCACGAAGACAAAGATTGCCGAACTCAAACCCGCTGCAAGAACGGCTAAGGGGCCGAGAAGAACAGCAAGCTCTTCCCGCATGGCTAAGGATGAGATCAACGCGATCATCAAAAGAGCCCAAAACCCTATGACCCGATCCAAGCCCACAGCCATGACTGCCCGGGCCCTTCCCCCGGGGTGCTGCTTGTCTGCAAGTCCAGCTTTCACGACATCACCCCCGGTCAGCCCAGGAACAACCAGGTTGAAAAACATGCCCAGCATCGTGAGGCGCGCGCCGGTCCAATAGGGCGTCCTGAC
>JAKVCD010000037.1 GCA_022446815.1 Planctomycetota bacterium | reverse complement strand
TCCCTCCTCAAGGAGAGCTCGCGCGCGCAGGAGCTCGACGCGATGATCCTGAGCGCCGAGGAGCTTCGCGGCGTGCTCAACCCACGCGGCCCAGTCTCGACCGAGGGCGCGCAAGGACTCGACCCGCATCAAAACGGCCTCACCGTCTTCGTGATCGAGGAGCTCTAAGGCCTCCTCATAGCGGCCGAGGAAGTAGAGCGCGCGTCCCCTGTGTGGATCGCCCGCGGGGCCTAAGCCCTCCGCGGCCTCGAGGGCGGCGCTGTACCTGTGAACAGCAAAGCACCACTCGACGAGGCGCTGCCTTAGCTCGGGGCGCTCCCGAGCTGAGAGCTCGACGCTGAGCGCCTCGATCGCACGACCCCGCTCCCCTTGGCTCCATAGCTCCTTCGGGCCTTGAGGCAGGCTTGTGCTCAGGAGAGAGATGAGGAGGAGCGCTCGCATCGAGAGTCCTCATTCTAGGTCTCAAGGTGCCGACGGCCCTAGATCTGTGCCGTCGTCTTTGGACTCCCCTGCCCCTAGGGCTAGCCTTTGGACCTCATGTCCGAGCCTATGGCTGCGATCCGCCCCTACACAGATGAAGACCTCGAGGCCTGCGTCGCCATCTGTGCAGCGAATCACCCCGAGTACATCTCCCTGCCCGAGATCGATGAGTACAGGGAGTTCCTCACGAAGAAGCCCTATGAGCCAGCGCCCTACTACGTCGTAGAGGTCGAGGGTGAGCTCGTCGCCTGCGGTGGGGTCGCGACCTCGGGCTCCTCGATGCACCTCTGCTGGGGCCTCGTCCACCCGGGCTGGCACCACAGAGGCTTGGGGACAAAGTTGCTCTAGCATCGGCTGGCCTGGGCGAAGAATCAGCCAGAGCTAGAGGTCGTGGAGCTCTGCACCTCTCAGAAGACCGCGGCCTTCTATGAGCGCTTTGGCTTCGAGACCATCGAGTTCACTCCGGACGGCTTCGCCCCTGGGCTCCATCGACACGACATGGAGTGCCCCCTCTAGGGCCTCGATCGTCCTGGCAGAGGAGCGCTTGCTAGGATGAGTGCGTGCTCAGCCTCCTCCTCTCCCTCTCTCTCAGCGCGGCCCCGCTGCAGGACACAGAGCTTGTCCTCATCGAGCCGGATCGCCGGCGCGTGCTCCTCGCGAGCGATGGTCTCATCCACCGCGGCCGCGCGCGGCGCACGGGGTCAGGCTGGGAAGTTTGGCGAGCGCGTGCCTGGCGTCCAGTGGGAGCTGGCGTAGAGGTCACACGTCACCTCTTGGAGCGAGACCTCCTGCGGGAGGCGAAGTCGCTCGCGCGTGATCTACCGAAGACGGAGGAGGGCGAGCCCCACACTGGCGCGCAGCTCTCCTACGCTCGCTGGCTCCTCGGGAGCGGCCTCGTCCCTGAGGGCCTAGAGGTCTTAGCCGCGCTGCGCGCGCGGCACCCCACCCACGACTCTGCTCGCGTCACGCTCGCGAAGCTAAAGCTGCCAGAAGAGCTCCCGACCCTGCGGAGCCGCGACGCCGAAGAGGTCAAGCGCGCGCTCAAGCTGGCCCTCTCCTTCTCAAAGAAGAAGGGCGCCGCCCACCGCGAGCTGGCGATCCGCCGCCTCGCCGAGCTGGGCGACCCTAAGCGCACCCTCACACCGCTGCTCTCTCTCGGTCGCGAACACGAGCGGGCCCTCGCAGCGCACGCATTGCGGAGGCTCGCTCCGGCGAAGTCTCTCGAGCCGCTCCTGCAGCGCTGCGCCCTAGATGGCTCCCGCGAGGTCCGCACCGAGGCCGCCCACGCGCTCGCCGCCGTCGGTGAGGAGGGCGTCATCCTGCCCCTGGTGCGCGCGCTCTCCTCCGAGTACAGCTCCGTGCGCGCCAACTCCGCCGAGGCCCTCGGCGTCGCCGGCTACCCAGCCGCCGTCCCTGTCCTAAAAGCCCAGCTCGCGAGGCTCACCTCCCCCGCCAAGGCCTCTAGCCAGACAGCCCCGCCGCGCAGCCACATCTTCGTCGGCAAGCAAACCGCGTACGTGCAAGACTTCGACGTCGAGGTCGCGCAGGCCTCCGCCATCGCCGACCCGCAGGTCAACGCGCTCAACCAAGGCGCGGTCCTCGACGTGCGCGTCATCGCCGTCACCTCAGGAGGGACAGCAACGCGCACCGAGCTCGCAGCCGTCCGCGCCGCCCTCGCCAGCTTGCAGGCGAGGGAGGCAACGGAGAAGGCTGAGGAAGACTAAGACTCCCAGCTAGGGGTGTCGTCGACCTCGTAGTCCTCGAGGTCCTCTTCGTCATGCCCCGCGGGAACGCCGGCGCCGTCGTCTTCGTCGAGCTCGTACTCATCGCTCACCTCCTCAGGGGCAGGGAGCTCATAGTGCTCGAGCTCTCCTTCGCCCTGGAGAGCTGCGATCTGAGCTTGGAGGAGCTCAATCTCCTCCTTGTGCACTCGCACGGACTCCTCCACTGAGAGCCCCTCGGCCTCGACCTCTTCGAGCTCGGTCTCGAGGGCGACGATGCGCTCGCTCGAGTGGTCGCCGATCGCGCTGAGCTCAGCGTTGTTCGCCTGCAGCTCTTCGATCTGCGTGATGAGCTGCTCGACCTCAGCCACCCGCTGCTGCTCAGCAAGCTCTGCCTCAGTCACCTTCTCCTCGTAGTCTTCGATGTCGACCTCGAGAGCGGAGACCCGCTGATTCGAGAGATCATGCGATTGGTTGAGAGCGGCGTTCGCCTCTTCAAGCTCGACGACCTCGTGCTGGAGCTCAGTGACTCGTGAGAGCCCGCCGAGCAGCGAGTCGAGGTCGAAGCCGACGGCCTCTGCGCCGCGGCGCTGGGCCTCCCAAGCCGCCAAGAGCTCGGCGTTCGTCTCACTGAGCTGCTCGACCTGCTGCTCGAGCTCGAGCAAGCGCCCACCGGTCAGGTTGGCGTGCTCCTGGCTGAGCTGCTCGAGCTCTAGCTCGAGGGCAGCGACGCGCTCACGCGCTGTCTCCTCGGCGCCTGCGGTCGCGGCCTGCTTGACCTCGGCCTCCTTCGCCTGCTTCTCGAGCTGCTTGACCTTCTCTCTTAAGCCGGACTCGCTGCCAGAGAGCTTGGCCACCTTGGCCGCGAGCTCCTCCGAGACCTGCGAAGTCTTTGTGTAGGCCTCTTCCAGCTCGGCGCGCGCGTCCTCGACCGAAGCGCACCGCTCTTCAAGCGACTCAGCGCGTTCGCGCTGCTTGGCCTCGAGCTCCTTGATGTCTCGATAGGTTGCGCGCAGGTTGCCCCAGCGCTTATCGAGCTGGCTGTAGCGCTCTTCAGCGGCCGTGACGGCAGCAGCCGCCTCACTCGCAGCAGCGTCGCGCTCCTCAGTGATTTGGCCGAGCCGCTCTTCGAGCTTGGCCCGCGCCGCCTCGACCGCTTCGCCGGCCTCGCTCATGGAGCTGAGCTCAGCCTTGAGGCTGTCTCGCTCTTCCTCGATCGCAGCCTTGGCTTGAGCCGCAGCGACCTCCGCCTCAGCCTGCTCAGCCTTGGCCTCCTCCAAGCTCGCGATCTCTGCTTGGGCATCAGCCAGCTCAACTGCAGTGCTCTGCTCTGCTTGGAGTAGCTCATCGTTCGCCCCGCTGAGCTCCTCGATCCGGAGCTTGAGCTTTGAGACCTCTTCAGAGGCCTGGATCTTCTCAGCTTGAAGCTCCTCTGAAGCAGCGCGTGCGGTCTCTTCAGCTTCGCGGAGATCGTCGTAGGTCGCCTTGAGGTTGTCCCAGCGCGCTCGCAGCTTGCTGGTGGCATCTTCTGCGGCGTCGCCGCGCTCTGAGGCTGCGCTCAACTCTCGCTTGAGCCCTGAGACGACCTCGTCTGCCGCCTCGGCCCTCTCAGCATCAGAAGCCTTCAGTTCTTCGTAAGCCTGGCGCAAGCTCTCCCAGCGCTCTCGGAGGGTCTCATTCGAGCGCTTCGTAGCGAGCGCATCCTCCTTCGACTTCTGCAGCTCAGCGTTCGTCGCGGTCTCGCGCTCGAGGAGCTCGCTGACGCGGGCCTCGAGACGCTCGACCTCTGCCCGCATCGCCGCCTCGACCTCGAGCAGCGCGCCCTTCTCGCCAGCGAGCTCGACCGCTTGGCTAGAGAGCTCGCGCACCTTCTCCTTGCTCTCGTTGAGAGAGGCCTTGCTGGTGTCGAGCTCCTCGACAAAGCCAGAGACCTGCGACTCTAAGCCCTCGACGGTGTCTTTCATCTGGGCTGCCTCTTCGACGAGGGCGGTCTTCTCGGAGGCGAGCTCAGTCGCGTAGCGCTTCATCTGCGCGACCTCTTGCGCGAGCACATTCGCCCGCCCCGCGCTCTGCTCGCTGGACTCAGAGAGCTCAGCGAGGCGACCCGCTTGGACCTCTCTCGCCTGCTGCGCCTCACGCGCGGTCTCGTGCGCGGCCGCGAGCTCCTTAGCTGCCTCATCACGCTGCTCTTGGAGCTCTGCTCGTAAGGTCTCGGCCTCAACCTTGTGCTGCTCTTCGGATTCGCGGAGCGAGCGGTGGGTCTCCCTGAGGTTCTCCCAGCGCCTGCTCAGGCTCTCAAACTTCTCAGCCGGCCCGCGCAGCTCTTCCAACTCACGTGCGAGCGCTGCTGCTTGCTCCTCTGACTCGCTCGCGGCCGCTCGCAGCTCAGCGTTCAGCGCTTGCTGCGCCAAGGCCTCATCGCGTTGAGCCATGAGGTCAGCCTCGAGGGCTTGCAGCGTCTCCTTGGAGGCTCCGGAGTCTCCGAGCAGCTGCGCCTGAGCGGCCTCGAGCTCTTGAACCTGCGCGCGCTCTCGGCGCAGGGCGTCCTCAAGGACCTGTAGGCGCTCTCGACTCGAGGCCTCAGCTGCTGCCGCTGCCCGCGCGCCCTCTTCGTGCTCCAGAATAGCGCGCCGCTGATCTTCGCTCCGCTCTGCCAAGTCTTGCTTGGCTGCCTCGAGGGTTTGGAGCGCGGTCTGGGCCGCGGCGACGCCCTTCAGCGCGGCCTCGTGCTCCTCGCGGAGAGCGTTGAGCTCCTCCCCTCGCTCCTCCCAACTAGCTCTGAGCTCTTCGAGCTCCACCTCGTGGGCGCCGGCGCTCTCCTTCGCGACCTGACCTTCAGCCAGCAGCGCGTCGACCTGGCCCTGCAGCGAGCGGAGCTCGTTCTCGGAGGCCTCCAGCTCGCCCTTCATCGAGGCCAGCTCTTCGGCGCGCTGCTCAGCGAGCTCCAGCTCACTCCGCAGCTCCTCGCTCTGCTCTGTCCAGCGCCCTCGCATCGCGTTGAGCTCCGCCTCACTCGCGCTCGCCATACTCCGCGCCTCATCTCCCTGACGGGCGAGCTCGTCGACCTTGGCCTTGAGCGCCTCAACCTCTTGCTCAGCGACGGAGACGCTCATGGCCGAGGCGGCCTTCTCCTCTTCAAACCTGCGCGAGCGCTCTTGGAGCTCGCTGATCTTGTCCTCTGCGAAGCGACCAGTCTCGGTGAGCTTCTTCTCAGACGCGCTGAGCTTCTCGACCTGCGCTTGGAGCTCCTCCATCTGCTTGCCCATGACAGCCTCTTTGCTGGCCCACCCGGACTTGTAGTTGGCGAGCTCGGACTGAATCTCAGAGATGCGCTTGGCCGCGCCGTCTTGCACATCCTTGAGACGCTCTGCCAGAGCGGCGCGCTCAGCTTCGATGCGCGCGACCTCTTCATGGTCGCCCTGCTCCGCAGCTTCAGCCGCGCGCAGCTCATCGATGACGTCTTGAAGACGCGCACGCTCAGCCACGGCGCCCTGCTCTTTAGCAGAGAGAGCTTGATTGAGGTCTTGGAGGCGCGAGAGCTCTTCCTCGAGCTCCCCCGCCTTCACGCGCTGCTCCGCCTCAGCCTCTTTGACAGACCGGTACGTCTCGCGGAGGTTCTCCCACCGCCGGACGAGCTTCTCGTGCTCGGCCTGATCGACGCCATTCTTGTTCTCGTTGTGCTGAGAGGTCATGACGCCCTCCCAACGGAGCTGTTGCCACTAAGGGCAGAGAGAGCGGTCTCGTGAGCGCGAACGCACGTCGGGCGCAGAGTTGTCATCGATTCTCCTGACTTCCATGTGTGTGTGCCTTGACCCCGAAAGGTCGAAAGCATCCTAGGAAGCAGACACCCAAGAATCTCGAACTGATTACTAGGCTCCCAAAAAAGCCTGCAAGAAAAGAGGCTTAGAACGATCTTCCAAAGGGGCCGAGCGGAACCTTAAATCCCCCTCGACTAGCCTTCAGGGATGCTGCTCAACAAGGCTGACTTTGCCGGGCATAGACCCTGCGTCAATACCCTAGTAGCGAATCGGTTAATAAATGCCCCAAGCTCTTTCATCCAGGCTTTGGGCGCCGCGTCTGCCAGGCTTAGCTTTCAGAGGATGACCACTCGATCTCGCCGAAGGCGGCGTGGTTATGGATGGACTCTTCGTTGGAGGCTCGGGTTCGGATCCAGGTGACTCCGTCCATCACACGTATAGTGCTGACAACTTCTCGTACTAAGTCCTCAACGAAGCGCGGGTTGTCATAGGCCTGCTCGGTGACGTACTTCTCATCCTCGCGCTTGAGGAGGGCGTAGAGCGGCGCGGAAGCGCAAGCCTCGACGGCCTCGATGATGTCCTCTATCCAGACGAAGTCAGTCGCCCTGACTTGGACGTCTACCGTGCTGCGCTGGTTGTGAGCTCCGTACTCGCTGATGGCCTTTGAGCAGGGGCAGAGGGTAGTAACGGGCACCTTGACGCCTAGGACGAAGTCAAACTCCGTGCCTTTGCGAGAGGCCTCGAAGGTACATTGGTACTCCATCAAGGACTCCACTCCACTAGCGGGTGCCTTCTTCGAGGTGAAGTAAGGGAACTCGGCCTTCAGATAGGCGTCTCTCGCCTCGAGACGTGTCTGGATCTGAGTGAGGATGTTCGAGAGGTTCTTGACCGTCATCTCTCCACGCACCGTGTTGAGCACCTCGATGAAGCGGCTCATGTGCGTCCCCTTGGACTCAGCAGGAAGACCAACTGAGAGGCTGATGTTGGCGACGGTTTGCTGGGTGCTCTTGGACTTGTCCAGGACCTCGATGGGATAGGACAGTCCCTCGATGCCTACCTTGTTGATAGGCAAGTTGCGGTTATCGGCCTCGCTAGCGTGGTCAGGGAGGGACTCGCGCGTGACCTCAGGTGCAGTGTCTGTCGTTGACATGGTGATTAGGGGGTTCCGATTTGCTTCCGGGGGTGAAGCGTACCAGCGGGCAGATCCTTATGGGTAGGGATCTCACATAGTCCGCATCGAGCGCTCCCGCCACCCACAAATTCGATCGTAGATAGGTCGCAGCGCAGATGCCCTCCCAGCTCCTCCAGAGATCTTCGCTGGTCAACATTCAGCGCCTCATAGCCTGCAGAGGAAGATACCGTCACGAGGCCTCCTGAGAGCGTTTTGAGTTGTAAGGAATTGCCAACAAACGAGCTCAGCTGCTCATGCTTGAAAGAGATGACCTCTAGGCCTGCTGCGCCAAAAGCGCCCTCAACCCGCGCGCGCTCATCGGGACAGGCTAGGGACTCCAAACAGGCCAGCACGACGCCTTCCCCCACCGACATCATGACATTGGTGTGGTAGACCTCTGCCCCAAAAACATCCTCGGCATGGAAGGCGACCAGCTCGTAGTCCATTTCACGTGCCCACTCTTCGGCAACGGAGAGGTGTGTGCGTGCGGACAAAGCTGCGTAGGCGGTGCGTGTCGTGCGGTCCAGAACGAGGCTTCCTGTTCCTTCTAAGAAGCGCCCCTCTTCCGCGTGGTGGCGCAGGTCGAGGATGCGGCCACCCTTGTAAGTCTCGAGGGTGCGAAGGTAGTCGACGATGTCCTGGCGGTACTCCATGCGGCGATTCGCGGGCATCATCGGGTAGAGGACGATCGTCCCGTCGGCGTGACAGGAGATCCAGTTGTTCGGGAAGCAGGCGTCGGGCGTGTGCGGCTCCGGCGTGTCATCGAACTGAACCACCTCAATCCCGTGGGCCTCGAGGGCGGCGACGAGTCCCTCCCACTCCTCGATGGCCTTGACGCGCACCTCGGCGGGGTCGAGGCCCGTGTCCTTCTGAAAGGCGTTCGAGCCCGCCGTCTCCGGATTGAAGCCGAAGTAGGTCGGGCGGATCATCAAGACGCGGCTCGAGAGACGGGGCTCAGGGGTCCTGGACATGGCTGCAGTCTGCCGAGACATGGTCGGGAGCGGAAGAGCGCTCGAGGCGAAGGAAACATGTGTCCAGAGGGCTGCGCTGCGACCTTTGGGCGCATACCCTGTATGGGATTCCCTAAGCCCGCCAGAACGCCCGGAAGCCCCCAGAACAACCATGTCCGCCAAGATCACCTGGACCAAGATCGACGAAGCGCCCGCCCTCGCCACCTACAGCCTCCTGCCCATCGTGCAGGCCTTCACCAAAGGCACCGGCGTCGAGGTCGAGACCGCGGACATCTCCCTCTCTGGACGCATCCTCGCCAACTTCCCTGAGGGCCTCACTGAGGAGCAGAAGATCCCGGACGAGCTCTCTCGCCTCGGCGAGCTCGCCAAGACGCCTGACGCCAACATCGTCAAGCTCCCGAACATCAGCGCCTCCATCCCCCAGCTCCAGGACGCCATCGCCGAGCTG
>JAKVCD010000036.1 GCA_022446815.1 Planctomycetota bacterium | reverse complement strand
AAGCCGCGGGGGTGGGGGCGCCGTGCACGCCTGGAGCGTAGGGTGCCAAGGGGGCCAATGAGGTTCGGGGCCCGCCATCGCGCGGGGCGAGAGCGAAGAGCTCCTCGTCGGTCGCTTTCAGTGGTGCCCCGAGGGCGCAGTCCAGAGTGAGGGCTTCCTCGCTGTGGACCTCTAGCTCTCTTCGTCCTCCATGGCGCGCTTAAGGAGGGCGCCGAGGTTGAGGCCGCGCGGCGAAGCGTCGCTGGTATCGAGCTGCGCTCGGATAGCCTCAGCGTCTGCTGCGTCCTCTGAGCCGATGAGAGCGCCGGTGGAGTTCAGCCTTGAGAGCGAGAGCCTGCGCCCCGGCTCGTCCACCTCTGTGACTCGGACAGAGAGCTCCTCGCCGATAGAGACGACTTTGGCGGGGTTACTGGTCCTATGTATGTCTAAGCGGCTCACATGAACGAGGCCCTCGACGCCAGGCTCTACCTCTACGAAGGCGCCGAAGTCCATGATCCTAGTGACCTTGCCGATCACGACGCTGTCTTCGCTGTAGCGGGCGGTGACGCCGTCCCAAGGGTCTGGCAAGAGCTGCTTCTTGCCGAGGCCTATGCGCTTCCCGCCCTCGGTGATGTCGAGGATCATGAGCTCTAGCTCCTCACCGACCTTCAGGTGTTCAGCGATATCTTCGACGCGAGTGTGCGCGAAGTTTGAGACGTGAAGGAGGCCCTCGAGCCCCGGGGCGATCTCGCAGAAGGCCCCGAAGGACTCGATCCTTGTGACCTTACCCCTGATCTTTGATCCAGGGGTGAGGGTGCCAACAGCCTCACTTCTTGCCGCGTCAGCCTCTTTAGCCAGGACGCTCCTGCGTGAGAGCACGAGCTTGTTCTTAGAGCGGTCAATCTCCATGACCTCGCAGACGAGGGTCTCGTTGAGCATGGTGGAGAGGTCTTCGACCCTCCCTATCGCCGCTTGTGAAGCGGGGATGAAGCCCCGGTGGCTGCCCACTCTGACCTCCAGGCCGCCCGTGTTGACGCCGGTGACCTTGCACTTCACGTTCGAGCCGCGCTCTAGCTCTAGCCAAGAGCGGACCTCCATCGCACCTCTCATGGAGAGCACGCTCAGGCCGTCGCTGTGGCCGACGAGGGTAAAGTCGTGGACGCTGCCTACGGCGGGCTCCTCTTCAAACTCAGCGAGGGGGCAGACCCCTTGAGAGCGGGGGCCGAGCTCGATGATGACGTCAGGCGGGGTGACGCCTACGACAGTGCCTTTGACAAGGTTCGCGTCCCTCGCCTTGTCTTCGGTTTGTTGGCGCTCGAGGTCGAGCTCCTGAAGGTTTACGCCATCAAGAGCAGCCTCAATCTCCTGGTCGAGGCGCTCGTCGGAAGAGTCACTCATCTCCGCATCGTACCTACTGAGAGCTCAATTCGTGGACCGATGAACAAGAGTTGTGCTGGCTTGGTCTGTAGGCCAGAGGACGATCTCTCCGATGGCGACATGGGGCGGCCGGGTGGCGGCCCAGAGGATCGCGTCTGCGACGTCTTCAGGGCTCAGCGGGGTCATCCCCGCGTAGGTCGCGTCAGCGCGCTCGCGGTCGCCGTCAAATCGGACCATGCTGAACTCAGTCTCGACCATCCCTGGATCCACCGTTGTGACGCGAAGGCCAGCGCCAGAGAGTTCGAGCCTGAGGGCCTCGTAGAGGGCCCTTACGGCGAACTTTGTAGCGCAGTAGACGTTGCCTCCGGGGTAGACCTGCCTCCCAGCCACGGAGCCCAAGGTGATCACGTGCCCTTGACCGCGATCTCTCATGCCCTGCAGCACCGGGCGAATGGTGTTCAAGACCCCTTTGACGTTGGTGTCAATGACATCGCTCCAATCCGAGGTCTCACCGTCGATGAGGCTCGCGGTGCCCTTTGCCATGCCAGCGTTCGCTAGGACGATGTCGAAGGGGCGCTCGCTGAGCGCGGCGCTGCAGGCGGCGCTGTCTGTGACGTCGAGGGTGAGGGCCTCTGCGGACTCACATCCGGAGACCACCTCAGCGAGGGCGTCTTCACGTCTAGCGCAGCAGACGACGTGGGCACCGGCCTTAGAGAGGGCGCGCGCTGAAGCTGCGCCGATGCCGGCAGAGGCGCCGGTGACGAGGGCGAGGCGCCCTTGGAGAGGTGTGTCGCTCATTGAGGTAGGGGGCAGTGGTGGCCGGATAGTATCTTCTGAGCCGCGCTGGCCTAGAGCGCGCGCCAAACTCTTAAAGAACACAACCCATTCCAAGCCATGGTTCAAGTCGATGTCGTCTATGAGGGCGGGCTCCGCACCCGCGCCGTTCACGGTCCTAGCGGGTGCGAGCTCGTGACCGACGCTCCCGTTGATAATCAGGGGAAGGGGGAGTCCTTCTCTCCCACAGATCTCGTCGCGACCGCGCTCGGTACGTGCATGTTGACCATCGTTGGGATCGTGGCAGAGCGACACGGTTGGCCAGTGGAGGGCGCCTCGGCCCGGGTTGAGAAGGGCATGGTCGCAGACCCGGTGCGACGTATCGGTCGGTTAGAGGTGGTGATCAGAGTGCCTGGTGAGTTCTCCGAGAAGGAGCAGGAGCTCCTTCAGAAGGCGGCGCTCACGTGCCCCGTGCACAAGAGCCTCTCAGCTGAGATGGAAATCCCGGTCCGCTTCGAGTTTGGAGCTTGAGCGTGTCTGGAAGCTCAACAGTGGTATCGCGCGAGCTTTTTGACTACGTCGCAGCCCGGACTCACGCGGAGGATCCCTTCCTGAAGGAGCTGAAGGCTGCTGCGATTGCAGCTGAGATCCCTGCGATTTGGATCGCTCCAGAGCAGGGAGCGTTTATGGAGGTCTTGCTGCGGTCAGCCAAGCCGCAGCTCATCGTTGAGGTCGGGACCCTCGCAGGGTACTCGGCGATCTGTATGGCTCGGGCGCTTGAAGACGGGGGCCGCCTGATCAGCTTGGAGGTCTCCGAGAAGCACGCGGACTTTGCGAGGGAGTGGATCTCTCGCTCAGACGTCGCCGGACTCATCGAGGTACGTCAGGGTCGGGGGGTAGACCTCATGCCTGCGATTCAGGCTGAGACCGTTGATGTCGTCTTCTTGGACGCGGACAAGCAGAGCTACGCGCTCTATCTCGAGGAGGCTCGGAGGATCTTGCGCCCTGGGGGCCTCCTGCTCGTGGACAACGCCTTTGCGTTTGGTCAACTCCTCGACGAGGCATGTGAGGACCCCAGCGTGGAAGCAATTCGAGCGTTCAATGACAAGCTCGCTGCAGACCCTGACTTTGATGGGGTGATTGTCCCTCTCGGAGACGGCCTCTGGGTCGCTCGTCGGCTCTCTTGACCCTTCCCGGCGTAAGAGCGCTGCCTCCTCTAGGGGCTGGGCCGTTGTTCAGCGGAGCTCAAGTATTGCGGCCCCTCAGCCTTATGGTCCTCTGCTGTGCCACAGCGGGATGCGGCGGCGGGTCTCCTGCTACGACTTCCCAGGCCCCGAGAGAGCCATGGTTTGAGGACGTCACGGATGCGGCTGGTGTTGAGCTGACACATGTCTACGCCGTTGAGCGGCGCTACTGGATGCCTGAGATCTCAAGCGGCGGCTTAGCCTTCCTAGACT
Organism: Planctomycetota bacterium; assembly: GCA_022446815.1. Taxonomy (GTDB): domain Bacteria; phylum Planctomycetota; class UBA1135; order UBA1135; genus JAKVCE01. The sequence continues at coordinate 37,101 of JAKVCD010000036.1, read as the reverse complement.
TCGACTTGGACGGCGCGCTGGATCTCTATCTCGTGCAGAGCGGCGGCTTGAGCGTTGAGGAGCGCGGCGCTCACCGGAATCGTCTCTTGAGGAATCAAGGCGATGGCAGCTTTGAGGAGGTGCCAGGCGCAGCTGGCGCTGATGACCCTGGGTATGGGCATGGCTGCGCTGTGGGCGACGTTGACGGAGATGGTGATGAAGACCTCTTCGTGGCGAACTTTGACGCTGACGCTTTGTACAAGCTCGCGGGAGGTCGGTTTGAAGACGTCACTGCTAGCTCCGGTCTCGGATGGGACGGGTGGAGCGCCTCCTCTGCGTTCCTGGACATTGATCAAGATGGAGACCTAGACCTCTATGTGACAAACAACCTCCGTTGGGACCCGACAAAGCATGTGCGCTGTGCCTCTGGGGTGCGAGGGCAGGATTATTGCAGCCCAAAGAATTTCAACGCGCCGTCAACAGACAGGCTCTATGTGAACAACGGGTCCGGCGAGTTTCGACATGACGCAGACGCGCGCGGGGTCGCGGTCAAGGCGGGGATAGGGCTGGGGGTCTCGCCTGCGGACTTCGACGGTGACGGTGACATGGACATCTATGTGGCGAATGACAGCGTCCCCAACTTTATGTGGGTGAATGATGGTGAAGGTCTGTTTGAGGAGGAGGCGCTTGTTAGAGGCTGCGCTGTGAGCGGCGCGGGCTTAGCCGAGGCGGGCATGGGGGTTCACGCTGCAGATGTTGACTCGGACGGGGACTGGGACCTCTTCATGACTCACATCCACAATGAGTCGAACCGCTTCTACAGGAACGCTGCCGGTATCTTCTCGGATCGCACGTCCCTGACAGGACTCTCTCAGTCAAGTATGGGGATGACGGGGTGGGGCGTTGGGTTTCATGACTTCAATCAAGACATGTCGCTGGACTTATTTATTGGCAACGGGCGGGTGGATTTGCATGAGCCGCTGCCGGAGGGAGAGGACCTCTATGCTGAGAGGAATCAGCTCTATAAGGGCGAAGAGGGAGTCTTCACTGAGGTCTCTAGCCTGCTCCCGTCGCTCTCGCTCGGCTCTACGCGCGCCGTGGCTTTTGCGGACTATGACGCTGACGGCGACGTGGACATCGCGTACTTGGACAGGGGCGCTGAGGTTCGGCTGCTGAAGAACGTCGCGCCAAAGGAGGGGGGCTGGATCGGGTTTAGGCTCAGGAGCTCAGCCGGCGGCTACGCTATCGGAGCTGAGGTCCGTGTAGCGCTTGGGGGGCGCGTGCTCTTGCGGCAATGTCAGCCGGGATACTCTTACTGCGCCTCAAATGACCCCGCTGTCGTGATGGGGATCGGAGCTGAGGGCGTGGTGCAGCGCGCGCTGGTTCGGTGGCCCTCAGGGCGGGAAGAGGCCTTTGGGCCCCTCTCAGGGGGGTCATATCACGATCTGAGGGAGGGCACGGGGTCCCCACGCTGACGATCTGAGGGAGGTTGATGAAAAAATGGGTGCGCGAGGGTATCCGGCCCCCTATTCTGTTCGGCCCTTATGACTGCAGGAGCAGTCATTGTTTGGAGCCAGACTATGTCGAAAACTTGTCAGATCACCAATCGCGGCACGCGCACGGGCGGAAGCCTCGCGCGCAGGGGCATCGCGAAGAAAGCCGGGGGTGTTGGTATTCGTACCACCGGTCACACCAAGCGCACCTACCAGGTGAACGTGCAGCGAAAGCGCATCTGGGTGCCTGAGCTTGGGAAGCACGTCCGCGTGCGACTCTCTGCGCGCGCCTTGAAGACCGTTCAGAAGAACGGCGCCTATTCGACCCTGCTCAAGGCTGGGCTGATCAAGCCCGCTGGCAAGCGCTCCGACTGAGTCCTCCTTTGAGGGGAGAGCTTTCGCTCAGGTGAAGGCTTGCATCATCAGTCCAAGATCTCGGTCTCGACCGCTGGTAGGGGCTCCTACGAGCTCACCGACCAGGTCCTTCGCGTGGTGCGTGAGTCTGGCATTGAGGTAGGCCTCTGCGTTGTCACGTGTCTTCACACTTCAGCGAGCCTGCTAGTCACGGAGTGCGCCGATCCCTCAGTGCAGGTGGACCTGCGATCGTGGCTTGAGCGGCTCGCGCCAGATGGTGACTCCCTCTACACCCACACTGCAGAGGGCCCTGACGACATGCCCTCCCACTTGAAGGCCGCGATCACCCGAAGCACAGAGACTCTCTCTGTCGCAGCGGGGGCGCTCGTCCTGGGGGTCTGGCAGGGGCTATTTCTCCTAGAGCATCGCGCGAGACCTCATCAGAGAGAGGTGTTCGTTCATGTGACCGGAGACCCAGCAGGGTAGATTGGGCGCTGTCATGTTCAAGGCGCATCTAGTCGTGGTTGAGGACGACCCTGATCTTAGGGAGGTCCTGAAGGAGTCCCTCTCTCGTGAGGGGTACGAGGTCTCTGTCGCGGAAGATGGGCTCTCAGGCTTGGAGTTGATTCGCGAGGTCACGCCGGACCTCGTTTGCTTGGACGTGATGATGCCGGGCTTGGACGGGATCGAAGTCTGCAGAGAGCTCAGGGCGGACAAGGCCTTTCGTCGAACTCCGATCTTGATGCTCACCGCCAAAGGAGATGAGGCGGACGTGGTGCTCGGGTTGGGGATCGGCGCTGATGATTACCTCGTGAAGCCGGCGCGTCCCAAGGAGCTGGTCGCGCGGGTCCGAGCGTTGCTCCGCCGCGGCAGCGATATCGCTCCTGAGGATCAAGACGGGGCGCTTCGAGTTGGCTCCTTAGAGATCGACGTGGAGCGCTTCGTGGTTCGAGCGAACGATGTTCGGCTGAGCATGACGCCGACAGAGTTTGAGATCTTGCACAGCCTCGCGAAGAAGCCTGGCAGGGTCTTCGCTCGCAGCGAGCTCTTGCGCGGAAGGGGTGGCATATCCTTCTCGGATGAGCGAACCGTGGACGCCCACGTCCGCGCTATTCGTCAGAAGCTCGGAACTGCGGGCGATATGATTGAGACCGTTCGTGGGCGGGGTTATCGCCTCTCGGACTCGCCGTCATGATCGTTTGGGTCTTTGTCGGCGCTGCCGCTGGGGGCCTCTTGGGTTGGCTCCTTAGGGGGATGAGCGTCGGCGATCTGAGCCCGGAGGGTTCGCCCACGGGGGAGACGGCGCGGCTGGTTAGAGCCTTTGAGCACCTAGCGGAGGGTGTCATCCTCGTTGATGAAGAGCGTCAGGTCCGCTCCATGAACTCAGCGGCTATGCGCCTCTTGCAATGGAGCGCCGCGGAGGGAGGTGAGATGCCTGCGCCGCTCGCTCTCGTGGGTGGAAGTGAGCTGGACGCGGCAGTCTCTGCGGCTGCTGGCGGGGCTGCGCTCTTGCCGGTGGAGGTTCGACGTGGCGAGCAGGGGCAGACCTTCGCTGTGACCGTTGGTCCTGCTGGTCGCTCCCGGCGTTTCATCGTCATCGAGGACCTCTCAGAGATCGCGAGCGTCGACGCGCGACGGCGGGACTTCGTCGCCAACGCGAGCCATGAGCTCCAGACACCGATCGCTGCCTTGGTCGGGATGCTAGACCTCCTCGAGGACGCAGAGGGAGAGTATGCGGAGGATCTGATCAGGCGCTGCAGGCGCAAGGTCTCCTCGCTGAGCGTCCTGACTCGAGATCTGATCGGGCTGGCCCGCGCCCAGGATGAGGGGGTCGCACCTGCCGCGAGCTCTGTCCAGATCGGGGACATCTGCTCGTCGGTGCTTACTTCGAATGAAGAGAACGCTGAGGCGAAAGGTTTGAAGCTCACTCTTGAGCTTCTCTACCAAGAGGAAGTGATCACAGACCCCGTCATGTTGGCGACCGTCGTCGGGAACTTGGTTGAGAACGCGATCTGGTATACGGACGAGGGCAGCGTGACCGTTCGAGTCTTGAGGCGTGATGGCGCGCCTGGGCCTGTCATTGAGGTCTCTGACACAGGCTCGGGCATGTCGCCCGAGATCTTGTCGAGGATCTTCGAGCGCTTCTTCCGAGGTGATCCTGCCAGGAGCAGGGCGAGCGGGGGAAGCGGTCTTGGCCTCGCGATCGTCCGGAACCTCGTCGGGCGCATGGGGGGTCGGATCGGCGTCTCATCGCAGCTAGGCGAGGGGACCACCTTTCAGGTCGAGCTCCCCGCAGACCCGGCGCACCCCTTGGATGGGGCCGGGCAGGCGCTGCAGCTCGGCTAATTGTTCAGGGCTCGCTCGAGCGCTGCTGCTCGCGCAGGTTCTAGGCCTCTCAGCTTGGGGAGGAGGGCCCTCGCCTCCTCTCTGCGTTCGAGTTCGATCAAGGTTTGCCCGTATAGATGCATGAGGTCTGGAGGTCCTTCTCGGAGCTCGAGGGCCCTCTCGAGGGCCAAAGCTGAGTCTGTGTACCTCCCTTGGAGGGAGTAGACCCGACCCAGAGCTCCCCAGGCTTGGGGGTACTCTTCTCTCAGCTCTGTCGCGCGCTCAATGACCGCAGCGGCCTCGTCGAAGCGCCCCTCTTGGGCGTAGTTCACCCCTAGGTTGAAGCGAGGCTTCGCGAGCTCAGGGGCTATTTCGATCGCCCGTAGGAAGGCTGCGGCGGCCTCCTCGCGCTCATCGAGCGCGATCAGGGTCAGCCCGAGGTCGTTGAAGAGCTCTGCGTTCCCAGGGTCTTCCTCTGACGCGAGCTCTAGCAAGGGGCGAGCCTCTGCGGGGCGCCCGAGGCGGTGCAGGCAGACGCCTGCGAACCTGTTGGCGATTGGGTTCTTGGGGTTGAGGGCGAGCGCGCGCTTGAAGGACGCCTCTGCGGCGGCTGTGTTGCCAGCCTCCATGAGCTGGATGCCTGTGTTGATCTCAGATCCGATGATGCGGTTGATCGCGTAGTCCGGCGCATCCTCCATATCGCCCCGGAGGGTGATCCGCTGCAGGTACTGCGACGCGAGCTCGGCGTAGCCCCTGTTTCTCAGTTGAATGGCGAGCATCGTGTATCGAGTTGGGATCTTCTCTGTGGACCACCAGCCCTCGAACTCAGCGAACAAGTCCCGTCGCTCGGGGGGTGTGAGGGCGGAAGCGCTGAGGTCTTGTAAGACTTGCTCGGCTTCGACGGTCCCACGGTAGATGACCTGGAGCTTGCCTTCGCCGTCGATCAGATAGCTGGTGGGGATGACTCCTGCCTGTGGCCGCTCCATGAGGACTCTCTGGGCGATCGCCAACAGCTCAAGGAGCTCGTCGTGGGCGAAGGCGCGCTCGAACTCCCATCCCAGCTTGTCGAGGGAGGCCTCGCTCGCTGCGCGATCGCCAGGCTCATCAACAGAGACGGCGATCACACGCAGGCCCGCTCGTTCTATGGCGGCGCGTTGCTCTTGAAGCAGGGAGAGCTCTCTCTTGCAGTTGACGCACCAGTCGGCCCAGAGGGTCAGGAGGACAGGCGCCCCGGGCGCCCTCTGGAGGGGGGTCCGAACGCCGTCGATGTCCTCGATGGTGAGGCCGAGGAGCGGAAGCGGCTGGATGATGGGGAGCCGGGCACTGCTCGTAGGGGGGGCTGGCTGGATTCCGCCGGGCTCTAGTGGTGGGGGCGATGCAGAGCTCAGGCCCTCAGCGCCTTCGCCGTGCGCCCCCGCGCTCTGCTTCAGCCGCTCTGGCCTCCAGCGCTCTGAAGTGTCCACGCTCTGGCGCAGGACCCAGCGCGCCCCAGCAGCGATGTCTCTGTGCTCCGTCTCGCGCCCAGATGGCCACCGCACCCTCACGTGGGAGACGACCTCGCCGCTAGGCACTCCGAAGTGCACCCACTTGCTGGACTGGCTGATGAAGCCGCTCCCTGCGCGGAGCGTCCTGACGTGTCGCTCGTCGTTCTGCCCTAGGAAGAAGAGCTCTACCTCCGCGCCGATCGCGTCCGGGTTGGCGGTCGCCGTCTTGAGCCGGAAGGAGATGTAGCTGTTTTGCGAGGAGCTGTCATTCCTCAAAAGCCGGGCGCGCGGGCCTGTGCGGTTCGAGATCCACACGTCCAAGTCACCGTCGTGATCCCAGTCCACTATGGCCATGCCTCGTCCGTCGTCATAGAAGTCGAGTCCGCTGACACCAGAGGCCTCTGCGAACTTCGCGTCGCCTACATTGAGGAAGACGCAGTGGCGCTCCATGCCGCTCCATGACTGCCCGCTGGTGATGTGGTCTTGAAGCAAGCGCCAGCCGGCCTCGTACTCGTCAGTGGGTTCATCGTTCGATGGGGAGGACGCCACCACGTGGCGCCAAAAGAAGCTTCACAAGTCGTGAGAGGCGCCAGGGCTCGTGATGTAGCCGTTCGTGACGATGATGTCCTCGCGGCAGTCGTTGTTGATGTCTACGAAGCGGGAGCACCACGACCACCTCCCCATGGTCACTCCTGATTGGACGCTCACGTCGGCGAATCCCTCTTCGCCTCGATTGAGAAAGAGGGAGTTCCCCCTGGCGTGACGCTGGTAGGCGTCCCGGTCTTCGAGCGTGGCTTCGACTTGGAACTCCCTCTGGTATGCGATCCTGTTTCCAGCGGCAGAGAACATGTTCCCGACGTACACGTCGTAGTCTCCGTCGGAGTCCGGGTCTCCCCAGTCCGCTGACATGCCGGCGGAGATGTCCTCTACCCCCAGCTCTGCGGCGACGTCTGTGAAGAGGCCGGCGTCGTTGCGGTAGAGGTTGTTGCGCCCGAAGTCGTTCGCCACGTAGAGGTCCTGGTCACCGTCTCCGTCAAAGTCTGTCCAGGAAGAGGCGAAGCTGTAGCGGTTGTTGTTGTGCTGGAAGCCCGACTCCGCGGTCGCGTCGACGAAGTCCCAGTCGCCGTCGTTTCGGAGGTAGACGTTTGCCAGCCCGTTCTTCGCGTCGTGGTAAGGGGTGGGGAAGGTCTTGTGAGCGGCCCTGTACCGGCACACGTAGAAGTCAAGGTCTCCGTCGCGGTCGACGTCTGCGGCCGAGATTGAGTAGCTGTCTGAGATGTCATAGCTCCTCTTCAGCGTGAACTTAGGGATGCTGACGCCCGTCTCTGCATCCGCGAAGTTCCCCTCGTTCTCAAAGACCATGATCCCGAGGGCTCCGACGATCAGGTCCTGATCCCCGTCGGCGTCTAGGTCCAGGATGAGTGACGCGTGTGACCGATCCATGAGGTCTAGGCCGGCCTCAGCAGATGCGTCATGGACCTTCCCGTTTGGTCTCTGAAGCAGCAGGCGATTGGGGACACCGCGTGTCTGGGTCAGGTACACGTCCTCCCGTCCGTCCCCGTTTAGATCTCCAACGCTGACGCCCTCATACTCGGCCACTTGGGCCCCGACGGTTATGTCTGTCCTGCCTGCAAGGTCACTCAGAGACGAGGAGAGCTGCGTGACTAGGGCGCCTTCTTGCTCCATCGCAGCAGCGGTGACGTCCGTGAACAAGGCCTTGAGTCCCACCGGGCCGAAGACCTCCTCATGCTCTCTCACCGTGAGCGCTAGGATCCTCTGCTCCGTAGGATGCATCAGGCACTCCCAGGTGGCGTCTTGTTGGTAGGGCCGCCCATCGTCCAGCGCCTCGCCGACGGCTTGATAGAAGAGCGTCACCCATGAGCCCTCGTCGGACTGAGTGACCTTCCAGGCTTTGATGTGGAGCTCAGGCTCTCCCTTGAAGGGCGCCATGAGCTCGCTCAGTCGACGCGCGAGCGCCGCTCGGCCTTGCTCTGGCGCCTCCACAATGACTCCGCGTGACACAGTGAAGTCATCGCCCCTTCGCACGAGGATTAGCTCGGCAGGGCGGAGGGGCCCAACTTCTATCTCTGAGCTCGTTAGATCCTCGAGGTTTGTGGCGGTGCCTCCGCGGCTGCGGAGGAGGAGCTCTTTTATGTGGGACTTTGCGAGGTCCCCGATGACCTCGGTGTTCCACCCCTCTGCGCCTGCGTCTAAACCTTTTTCCGTCTGAGCAGCGCCGCTCTCTATGCGGATTGAGGAGATCTCAGTTGCTCCTTCGGTGGAGCCACTGGATGGCTCCTGGTCTGTGCTGCATGCAAAGAGGAGAGCGAGGAGCAGCGAAGCAGAGAGCGGGCGGGCGGCCTTCAGGCTCATGCAGCGAGTCTACCCCTCGGAGGCTAAGCCTGCCTTATTGTGTCTATCGAAATGGACCTGTCGGGGCGGCTGGTCGAATCTTCTCACCTAGGTGAAGTTCTTTGTGGTGTGGCGAAGAGGGCAGCCCTCAGCCGTTGTGATTAGCCTTCGGGCGCTAGCACGCCTCACTCGACAACGATGTGCTCTCCGTTCGTGGCTGCAGAGAGGGACTCCAGGAGCAGGCTCTCACGGCCGACGGCGACGGTGTGAATGACAATGTGTCGTAGGCTGTTCCAGCGCTTTACCTCCATGACGATCTCGTCTCGATCGTCGATCTTCCCCCCAGAGGGTCCTCCGTCTGTGAGCAAGTAGATGGTGTCAACCATCGGATCTTCGAAGGCGGCGTAGAGCCCATCGTAGACGGCGGTGGCCCCAGGCGCCTCGAGTCCTCTCACATGCTGCTTCGCGGCCGTACGGACCTTGTCGCTCATGACCGTCAAGCTCTCTTTCCAGCGCTCCGCCTCGTTACCGAAGAAGATCATGTTGAAGAGGTGACCTGAGGGGTAGGCGTCCAAGAAGCGGTCCATCTCTTCCTTGAGGATCTGGAGTCTGGTCTGGCCACCTCGGCTGCGGAAGTTCATCGAGCCAGAGAGGTCTAGGACAAAGCAGACGCGCTCGCTTGTGATATTGAGGCCGTAGAAGCTGCTCTGTGTTGCGCTCTCCTCGCGCCTCTCTTGACGAGCGGCGAGCTCATCTTGAGCCTCTTCGAGGCTCGGGACCTCGAAGGCCGCTCCTGCGTCACGCCACCACTGGGCCCACCTCTTCGAGCTCTTGCCGTGATCTTCAGCGGTGAGGAGGCAGAGCTCCTGATGGACTCGGTCACGCTCAGCGCCGCTGGTGAGGTCTAGCCTGGAAATCAGCGCGGGGATAGATGACTCGTGCCGCGCGAGGGAAGCGCCGATTATGGCTTCAATCCTGACCGTGTAGCTCTCGTCTTCAAGGAGCCCATGCATCGCCTCGAGGGCCTCCGTCGTTCTGAGTACTCCCAATGAGATTGCTGCGGCGCCACGCTCAACGGGGTCCTTGTCTCTCGCGAGCTTGATGCTGGCCTCAATAAACTTGGGGTCCTCAGTCGAGAGGCGCGCCAAGGTGACGAGGGCCTCGTGACGGACAGCGTCGTCCTTGTGCTTCGTGAGCCTCTGAGCGCCTGCTCGGTGCAGGGTCGCTCCTCTCCTCGATAGCGCTCGCAGGGTCTCGTAGAGGACGCGGGGGTCCTTCGCTTTGAGGCCCTCTGCTAGCACTTCGTTCGTGTCACCATCAGCGCACTCTTCGAGGGCTGTGACCATCATGCAGCGGACTTCGGCAGAGAGTTTCTTGTCGGAGAGCTTCCTTCTGAACAGGTCTAAGCCGCCAGCGCTTAAGAAGGTCTTAAAGGTGTCGACACCTAGCGGGCGATAGACGCGATAGGTGAGCACCAGGTTTTCACAGGTCGTCTTGAAGTCGGCCTTGTCACCGCTCTTTGCCATATCAGCGAGCAGGGGGGCGAGCGCTGTCGAGCGCGTTTCAGGGTCCTTGGAGGACTTAACGACCTTACGGAGGCTCGCTGCGGCGGCTTCGCCATAGAGGGAGAGCCCGTAGGCGGCGGCGCTGCTCCTCATGGGCTCGCTCCCACAGGCCGCTCGCTCGAGGAACTCCATCGCCACCTCTGAGAGCTCCTCCGAGTCCTTGTATGAGCCCAAGGCCTCGTATGAGAATCTGAGCGGCCACTTGCTAGAAACGATCTGCGTACAGTCTTTGAGGGCCTCAAACGAGGCCAACGTGCCTCGAGCGCCGAGCTCCTTGAAGACATCTCGGTCAACGCGGTTCTTTTGTTCGCGAACTCTGCTGACGAGCTGCTCCTCGCTTAGGGTGGCCAAGTCGTCTAGGGAGGAGTAGCTCTGGAGCTCTTGCGTCGGAGCGCAGATCGCGAGCGCGAGGAGTGCGGCGCGTGCCACCATGATCTCAGTCCACTCTCGTGTAGTCGCCGTTGTTTTGTTCAGCGAGGCTCTGCAGGAACGCGCTGTCTTGCCCCACAGAGACGCAGTGTATGACGACATGCCTCACGCTGTTGATTCTTGAGATCTCCCGAAGGATGTCTCCAGTGTTGGGGAGCGACCCTCCGTAGGGTGTCCCATCTGTGAGGAGGTATATAGTGTCGACTCGTGGGTCAGAGAGGCCCGCTAGGAGACCCTCGTAGGTCATCGTCGCGCCGCTCGTCCCTATCTCGCTGATCATCTCGATCGCATCGGCTCGCGACTGAGTGTTGAGGAGCTTGAGCTCGTCGGCCCAGAGCTCGACTCTCGCAGCGAAGAAGGCGAGGTTGAGGAGGGTCCCGTCTTGCAGGTTCTCTAGGGTCTCCTTGAGCTGGTCTTGCATCGCCTTGAGGCGGGTCTTCCCAGAGGGGGTCTTGTTCGTCATCGACCCTGAGTTGTCTATCACGAAGCAGAGTCGGTTGCTGATGATGCGCATCCCATAGAAGGATGCTTTGGTCCGGTTTCCGTCTTTACGCTCTCCTCGGGCTGCCTCCGCCGCCTCCGCGTCTCTCAGGCTGGGTATTTGGAAGCTCTCCTGGTGATCCTTCCACCAGCTGAGCCACATCCTCGCGGAGTTGCCGAAGTCCTCTCCGGTCAGCAGCCGGAGGTTGTTCAAGATGATAGGCCTCATGACGCCTTTCTCCTTGTCTAGGCGTCGGAGGAGCGGGGAGATTGAGCTCTTGTGGCGCGCGGCGAGGATGGCCTCTACGGCTTGGAAGCGGACGCTGTATTCCGGGTCGTTGAGGAGCTCGTAGAGGGCGGAGAGCGCGTCAGGGGTGCGGACCGCCGCAAGGGAGATCGCTGCAGCCGACCTCGCTACGGGGTCATCCTCTTCAGCTTGGTCGAGAAGCCTCTCCAGGAAGGTGGGGTCGCCTCCGCTCAGCTTGGCTTGCGCGACGAGCGCCTCTTGACGGATCGCTTTGTCCTTCGAGCGCATAAGGCGGCTCAGGTGTTTACCGTAGTCGTCACAGCCGCGTTCGGCGAGCATGACTAGTGCGGCGTAAACCAGTGACTCCTCGCTAGCTTTCAGAGCATCAAGCAGGTGCTCGTTGACGCCCTCAACTTCGGATTCGCTGAGGCTCTGTGCGATGATGCGCTTGACGCCGATGCTGAGGTCTTTGTCTGTGAGCGTCCCTTTGAAGAGCCCCGCGCCCCCATTGGTGAGGAAGGCCTTGAGGGCTTTGACGGCTTTGCCTCGAGTGAGGGTAGTTGTCAGGCGGAGGTTCTCTGTGACCTTCCTTAGGTCTCGCTTCTTGGCTGACTCAGACAGCGCTGGGAGCAGGCCTTTGAGTGCGTTGGCCCGCACTACAGGGTCATCACTCCGGTCGACGAGGCGATGTAAGTCTGAAGAGGCGGCCTCCGGGAAGAGGGCAAGGCCGATCGTCGCGTTCCTGCGGCGCGCCTGCTTCGCGTCGTGCGCTGCGTCGTAGAGGACCTTGATCGCCGCGCGCTCTAGGCCTGCGACACCCTTGAAGTGAACGAAGGCTTTGGAGGCGCTGAGGATGCCTGGGTTGCCAGTGAGTTCCACATAGCCTTTCTCTAGCGCGTTGAAGGAGTCCTTGGTCTTTCGCTTGCCTAGCTCCTCAAAGACGGCTGTTGGGGTCTGGTTCGTCTCCTTCATAATGCGAGCTAAGAGATCACGCTCGCTGAGCTGGGAGAGGTCTTCGGGGGTCGCTGAAGAGAGCAGCAGCGCCGTGAGTGCGATGGCAGCTTTTGTCATGGTCACTTCAACGCCAAGTGGCTTGGCTTCACTCCTCGCTTGTGGCGTCCATGGCCGAACGGGGTAGGCTGATACTTCGTTACGTAGCGCACATCGCTCTCGCTGCCGATGAGGTGCTCTAACTCGAGGCACCAGAAGGAGGAGTTGATCAGGACTCTCCGTAGCCCCTCGCTCTGGAAGTCTTCAGAGGCGCCCAGGGTCGTGCACACCGAGCGCCGAGTCCGTGGCGCAGCCGATCCTTCGGCCTTTTGTAAGGGGGCCTCTCTAGTCCAGATGAGGGGCATCATCGGATCGTTCTTCTCTCCGTCGACGGGCTGGTCGTTTGGAGACATGCCCTCGAGGACTTGGCCACGAACTAGCACGCGAGCGTCATCTGGGAGGGAGCGGATTCCGTAGACATCGGTAGGGCCCCATGCGGGTGTGTACCCACGGAGGATGGGGTGCTCAGCGCTTGTTGGTTCGATGACTCCGCGGGTGCTCTGAGAGCCGTGCCCGCCATGGTGATTGACCCACGTCTCCCCGAGGATTTGACGGCCGAACCCACCGGACCAGGTCTTTGAGAAGGACGTGTAGCGCGCATAGGGGCTCTCTGGCGTCCTGTCGTAGAGGAAGGCGTGAGTGGCCGTTCGGATACCGATGATCGGTCGCCCTGACTCCACGTACTCGACGAAGTGTTTCATGTCCTCATCCGGCCACTCGCGGAACCTCGTGAAGAGGATGACGAGGTCTGCGCTCTTGATCGCGATGAGGCCTGGAGTGTGGACCTGATTCATCGGGTCGATCTCGCCAGTGTCCGGGTCGGTAGAGAACAAGACCGTGCAGCGGAAGCCATGACGCTTCGCGAGGATCGCCCCGAGCATCGGCAGCGCCTCTTCAGAGCGGTACTCCTCATCGCCTGCGATCAGGACGATGTGATAGCCCGCGCCGGGAAGGTCCACGCCGCCGACGTACTCAACCCAGGGGTCTACAGGGGCGGCAGGCTTTCCCAGCGGGCGGGGGTCCTCTGCCTGTGGGAGAGAGAGCGCCGCGAGGAGAAGAGGGACGAGGTTCATGTCTCCCAGCATACCTCAGGCGCTTGTAGGCCACTAAGGCGTCCGGCAACCTGTGCGCATGAGAGCCCCCTTATTCTTCGTCGCTGTGCTCAGCTTGTTGATGTCGCCAGCCTGCCAGCTCCCACAGGGCCAGGATCCCATGGGCTTCCTCGCTAGCGAGTCTGCGCATGAGCTCCACAGAGTCAGGGGTTGGCCCGTGCTCCTGAACGGCGACTGGGCTGCAGCTCAGCCAGCGTTGAGAGACGCTGTGCTAGAGCACCTCGACGTCCATCTCTATATCGTGGAGCGCGCAGTCCACGGCGAGCGCCTCGAGCGCTTGCGAGAGGTCCCTATATGGGTCGAGCCGAATGACCCGCACGACCGGTTGGGCGGGATGTGCTACCACCCTGACGCCGGATGGTTGGAGGCTCACGGCTATGACCCTCGGCGGGCCCTAGGTGTGGAGATCAGTGACCCCGAGATGTTTCTTGGGGTGACGAGGACTCAGCCCTGGGTTGTGATGCATGAGCTCGCTCATGCCTACCATCACCGCGTCCTAGGCTTCGATGAGCCGCGGATCATTGCGCTCTATGAGGCCGCGGTGGAGCGCGGAAACTACGAGGAGACCTTTCGGCTCAGGGGCACTCCTGACAGGCACTACGCCCTGTCGAATCACAAGGAGTACTTCGCGGAGGGGACGGAGGCTTACCTCGGCACCAACGATTACTACCCGTTCGTGCGCGGAGAGCTCAAGCGACATGACCCCGCACTGCACGATCTCCTGAGGGAGCTCTGGGAGCGTTAGCGGGCTACCAAGACCGTCTGCCGCGTGTCGGGATCGAAGACGAGCAGGGAGGCTGGCGACTCCGTCGCGAGGATGACGGTTTCGCGCGCAGTGTCGATGGTCCAGTTCGTGGGCGTCACGTGTATCCCGGCCACTTGGGCGCTGGCTCCGTAAATGATGGACGCGAGCCCTGTCAGCGGGTGCACCTTTAGGATTGTCCCAGTGGTCCCGTCGAGCGCGTAGAGGGTCTCCCTTGCCTCGTCGTAGATGAGCTTCGTCAGGGTGTCGACCCCGGCGATCCCGCTGTACTCCCCGATGAGGGTGCGGCCGCCAGTCTCTCTGTCGACGCTGTAGATCCTCGCCTGGGTGTCACAGACCCACGCGGTCGGGCCTGACTGAGTCGTGGCTACGGAGCACGGCTCTGACCAAATGGGGCCGAAGCCGCTCATGTTGGAGGAGCTCAGGGCGCGGTCGCCTGTGAGCAAGTCGACGAAGATCAGTCCATTCGCGAGTCCCTCGTCGGCCACCGCTGCGTAGCGGAGCTCTGGGCCCGTGGCGATCTCACGTGGCTCATCGAAGTTGCTGCCTGTTCCAGCGGGCGGGTCTCCCGGATTGCCTGGTCCGGAGAGGTAGGTCATTTGCCCGTTGTCTAAGTCCAGACCGTAGAGGCCTAGCTGACCAGGCTGCAGCATGAGCATATTGTCTCTCCTGGCGTCGAACGTCATGCCTACTGGGTTGGGTTCGCTTGAGGGGTAGTAAGCCTCTAGCGAGTATTCAGACCCCGACTCAAAAGAGAGTCCCCGCAATGTGCTCGCGCCCTCGTCTTTGCCGAAGAAGACGACGCTGTCTCGCGTAGAGTCATACGCGATTGGGCCAGTCGTTGGGATCAGGACCCCGTGACCAGGGAAGGCGAAGGAGTGGAGGATCTGTGTCTCTCCAGTCGGGATGTCATAGGACATCGTCACCTCATCCTCCGTGTGGAGCCACGCTTTCTGTGTCAGCGGGTTGTACGTCATGTCGTCGATGACGGTCCAAGGGAAGCTCTGCAGCTCTGTGCGTGTTCCGGTCGCAGGGTCGACAGTTAGCAGTCGTGCCCCGTTAGGGGCATACGCGATGATGCGGTCTAGGGCGTCGTCGTACTCGAGGTCGCGAGCCGTTGATATCTGTGGTCCGGTCCCAATGCCAACGCCCGAGATCAGGGTTCTCTGCCCAGTGTTGATCGCGACCTGGAAGATTCCGTCTGAGCTGGGCGAGGACACGTAGAGCACCCCCCTGTTTGTGTCATAGGCGATGTCTCTCACGCCAGCGACGCTCGGCCCAGCGCCGACAGAGTCGCTCGCGATCACCTCGCGTTGGCCTGTCGCCACGTCAACTGACAAGATCGCGTCCAAGCCGTCATCGAATACATAGAGGCGCTCGTGGTCGGCGACATAGAGCGCCTGCTTGGGGTTTGAGAGGTTCGGTCCAATTCCAATCGAAGGGCTGGAGACGGTCGTGCGCACGCCGTTGACTGCGTCAACGTGAATCACGGACTGAGCGTTCCCGTCTAGGAGGTATAGGTCTGCATCTCCGGAAGCAGCGGTGATCATGCGGACGCTTGAAGTGAGGCTTGGGCCATTTCCTACGCCCCAGCCCGAGACGACGAGCGCGCGACCAGAGAGCGGCTCGACCGCCAAGACGGCCCATGTTTCCGAGGCAGACGCGTTGAGGTCTGGGTTCTTCGCATATGCGTAGATGGTGGTCCAGCCTGGATCCATGTCAATGTATCTGAGCTCAGCCCCGACGAGGTGATCCCTCATTATCGTGAATGAGTCTAGGTTGAAAGAGGGGCTGTGGCCGTCTCTGAATGCCACGACGGTGAAGGTCTGCTGGGCGTTTTCGATCGTGACCTCCGCTGTCCAAGTCTCGAAGCCGTCCGAGCTCTCAGCGTCATAGCCTCCGACTTCAAGGCCGTCGATGTTCCCGGACGCGACGCCACGTACGATGATCCTGTGCTCGTCGGTGGATGACACGTTGGGTGGGAAGAGCACTGATGCGGTAACGCTGGAGGAAGACCCGCCGCTGCTCCCAAAGTCCGACTCCGCCACGCAGGCAAAAGGGGCTAGGGCGCACAGGATGGCGATGATCGGTAGAGTGTTCTTCATTCGGGGACGGGGCTGGAGGAGGGGGGCTCTTCTTTGTCGGCTTAGGGAGTCGCGAGAATTGAGCCAAGCTGGCTAGACTCCTTGAATGAGCTCTCCGAGGCCCCAAAACCGCCCCGCTCGGCGCCCAGCTGTGACATGTGAGGCTGCGCTTGGCATCGCTAGGGAGCTCTGGGGGGTCACAGGGCGTATCACGGAGCTTCCTTCTGACAGGGATCGAAACTTCAGGGTTGATGCTGAGGGCGAGTCCCTCGTGCTCAAGGTGACAGACGCAGCGCTTGATGAGATCGAGCTCGCGGCGGCCGCGCTGGAGAGGCTTGATGGCGCTGGAGGCTCGCTCGCGGTTGGGCGCTCTCGCAGGTGCCTGAGGGGTGAGCTCGCTCAGACAGTGTCGGGGGAGGATGGCCGCTCGCACAGGGCCTGGGCCGTTCAGTGGGTTGATGGGACGCCCTTGGCGGAGGCTGGCGACAGATCTCCTGAGCTGTTCCGGGCCTTAGGCGAAGAGCTCGGTCGCGCACGGATCGCATTGGATGGTTGGGATCATCCCGGCCTAGATCGAGACCTTAAGTGGGACCTGCACAAGGGTGTCGAGGTCGCGTGGGGCCGAGAGAGCTTCATCCAATGTCCTCGAGAGCGAAGGGTGGTCCGTGAAGGGCTCGCGACCGCAGAGGTCGCGCTCGCGAGCTGCGGAGATCGGCTGCGGGTTGGAGTCATTCATGGCGACGCAAATGACCACAACATCCTGGTACGAGAGTCCGACCCTGCGTCTTGGCCTTGTGGGCTGCTCGACGTCGGGGATATCAACAGGGGGTGGGTCTTAGGCGAGGTTTCGATCGCCGCTGCTTATCTCCTTCAGGGAGAGACTGAGCCGCTCAAGGTGCTTACTGAGTTCGTGGCTGGTTACCACCAGCGCGATCCCATTCCAGAGGACGAGGTCGGGTTGATCTTGGAGCTACTTCGCCTGCGCCTCTGTGTGAGTGTTTCGGTCTCAGCCGAGCAGCGCGCTGAAGAGCCTGGCAATGAGTATCTCTCCGTCAGCTACAAGCCAGCGCTCGAGCTCCTAGCTCTCATACAGCGCTGGGACCCGGAGGAGGTCCGCCGTTCGCTGGCTGTGGCGTGTGGTTTAGAGCTCGATGAGGTCTCCCATAATGTCGGCAAGCTTGGGGATCGTCGCCGGGCTCTCCTTGGTCCGAACCTCAGCGTCTCTTACAGCGAGCCCTTGGAGATTGTCCGGGGAGAAGGCCGGTATCTGGTGGATGCCAGCGGGCGTAGCTATCTAGACGGAGTGAACAATGTCCCACAGGTCGGGCATGGGCACCCGGATGTCGTCGCTCGCGCTGCTCGGCAGATGGGGGCCCTGAACACAAACACCCGCTACCTCTCTGATGTCCGCTTGCGCTTCGTAGAGCGTTTGCTGGGGACGTTGCCTGCCCCACTAGAGGTGGTCTATCTCGTGAACTCAGGCTCTGAGGCGAATGAGCTAGCGAGGCGGATGGTGCACGCGCACTCAGGTCGGGGTGACTGGGTGGTCATCGATGGCGGGTATCACGGAAACACAGAGGCGCTCGTAGAGCTCTCCCCTTACAAATTCAACGGGCCAGGCGGCGGTGGGCGAAGAGGGCACGTTCACGTGGCGGCGCTTCCGGACCGATATAGGGGGCCTTGGGGATATGACTTGGACGACGCTGGTGAGCGTTATGCCGCAGACGTTGAACGACTGGTAGGGGAGGTCCACGCCAGCGACCGCCGCGTGTCGGCCTTTCTGGCTGAGTCCATCTCTGGTTGCGGAGGCCAGGTCGTGTTTCCTCCGGGCTATCTGGCCGGATGCTATGATGTCGTCAGGTCGCAGGGTGGGCTCGTCATTGCCGATGAGGTGCAGGTCGGCTGCGGACGCGTCGGCTCGCACTGGTGGGCGTTTGAGACCCAATGCGTTACCCCTGACATCGTCACCATGGGTAAGCCACTGGGGAATGGGCACCCCATAGGTGCCGTGGTAACGACCCGCGAGGTCGCGTCCTCTTTCGACAATGGCATGGAGTACTTCAACACCTTCGGGGGGAACCCTGTCTCCTGCGCGGTCGCCGATGAAGTTCTTAAGGTTATAGAAGAAGAGGGGCTTCGAGAGGGGGCTGCTCGTACAGGGGGGATCTTGTTAGATGGCCTTCGAGAAATGCAGGAGAGGCATTCGGAGCTTGGCGACGTCCGCGGTCTCGGCCTCTATCTCGGCGTTGTTTGCGTTAGGGATCGAGAGAGCAAGAAGCCTGATGCCCGCCTCGCTAAGGCCGTCGTTGAGGGGGCTCGGGCACGCGGCGTGCTCCTTTCTACAGATGGAATGGAGCACGACGTAATCAAGGTGAAGCCGCCGCTCGTATTTACCGAGGGGGACGCGGAGCATCTTCTCGCCGTCTTGGAGGAGGCGCTCAACGATGCAAAGGGCACGTGAGCTTTGGGCGAGCTGTTCGCGTCCGAAGGTGGTGTTAGGCTCCCTCCTCGTCACTACGGCGGCCTCTTGTGCTTGCCCTGAGAGGGCGGTCGAATCATTCGCTGGGTTGGAGGTCTCGAGGGGTTTTGAAGGTGTGGACGCGATGCTCAGGGATTCGATCGAAGACCGTCGCGCAGCGGGAGTCTCACTCTTGGTCTCTAGGGATGGTGAGGTCTGCTATTTGGGATGCCATGGAGAGCTTGTGCTAGGGCTCGGTGAGCCTCTTGGGTGCGACTCTATTTTTCGGATCTACTCTATGACGAAGGCGGTGACCTCGACTCTCGCCATGATGCTCTGGGAGGAGGGGCGGCTGCGTTTAGATGATCCGGTGTCCTCTTACCTGCCGGAGTGGGCCAGGCCGACCGTCGCGTTGATTACGGATGGCGAGCTAGAGCGGCGGGCTAGCACCCGGACCATGACGGTGCGGCATCTCCTCCGTCACACCTCTGGGATCCCATACGCTCATGCTGCGCCGGCTCCGTATGGTGATCTCTACGACGAGGTGGTAGGCGCGGGGTCGAGCTCGCTCGCGGAGTACAGCGAGCGGCTCTCTCGCTTGCCCCTCTTGCATGACCCCGGCGCTAGGTGGACCTATGGTGCGAGCACCGACGTCCTCGCTCGAGTTGTAGAGGTCGCAGCCGCGATGCCATTTGAGGAGTTCCTTCACGAACGCCTGATTGATCCCTTGGGCATGGTTGATACGGGTTTTTGGGTGAGCGATGAGGACTGGTCTCGCTTCGTCGGCGCGCATCGAGTCGATGAATCGGGCGCAGTTGATAGCGTCATTGAGGCGGAGTGGGGGCGATATCGAGCTCCACCGACTCACCCCATGGGAGGTCATGGGCTTGTTTCCACGCTCTCTGATTACCACTCCTTTCTGCAGATGCTCTTGTCTGGTGGGCAACTGAGGGGAAGTCGATATCTGCGTGATTCCACGGTGGCGCTGATGTGCAGCCCACTCTCGGCTGATGGAGGTCCACACCCTGAATTTAATTCTTTCGGTCTAGGCTTCGAGATCGCCAACGATGACGACGAGCTCGATGGTTGGGCAATGAGCGGCGCCTACGGCTGGAGCGGCGCGGCGCGGACCTACTATCTCGTGGATCCTCGGAATCGTCTGGTGATCCTTCTCTTCTCGCAGACTCGGCCCTTTGAGATCACTCTAAGGCAGGATGTGTTCCGTGCTGTTCATGCTGCGCTAGGCCTAGCTCCTTCTCGTTCTTCGGCGGTGGGGGCTGACCTTGAGGTCGTCCAGGATTAACCTTTTCAAATGAGGTTTTTCTCAATCGTTTCCGTACTCTTCGCTGCTGGCTGCGCCTCAGCTCCTCTGCCTGATGAGCGGCGGTCTGAGACTTGGAGCGAGCGCGTCAGCGCCGTTGCAGTCCCGGCCGTTTTGCGGATCATCTCCGACAATGGAAATGTCGGCAGTGGCTTTGTGATTCATCCCTCCGGCTTGGCCGTTACGAACGCGCATGTGGTCGGAGATGTGGTCGAAGGTTTCGCGGATTCCTCTCTTGGCCCTTGCAGGTATTCAGTTGTCTTTGCCGCGCCTTCCCGGGATCTAGCGCTGTTGCAGCTTCAGGCTCAATCGCCGCTCCCATCTCTGCGGCTTGGGGATAGTCGCACCCTCGCGCTGGGCGCGCCTGTGTTAGCAGCTGGCGCTCCACAGGGGATGTTTCCGGTCGTCACAGTTGGCGTTTTTGGTGGACGCTCCATCCCAGGCATGATCGCTGACAACCTCGTGCCAGAGCTGTTGATTCATGGCGCGCCGACCTTGCGCGGGAGCTCTGGCTGTCCTGTGCTCGGCGCAAACGGTCTCGTCATCGGAGTTCAGGCTGCCAAGCCAGGTCAGGAGGTTGTCTTAGCTCGCCCTGCGGAAGATGAGGTTGGTCGTCGCTTCGACCAAGACCTCGGGCGGCACGTCTTTCAGACTGAGGCGTTCGGGCTCGCCGTGCCTGTCGAAGACCTCATCGAGCTCGGCCCTCATTGGGTCGGCCCAGAGTTGGCTAGTGGTCTCGAGACGGGGTTTCAGGCGGTGATGAACGGTGGAAGTGTTGAGATTCACTCGGTGAGTGATATTGGCCCCGCGTATGAGGCTGGCTTACGAGTAGGTGATCGACTTGTGGCCGCGAGGGGGCAAGAGGTCCTCTCTACGATTGATCTAGCGCTAAAGCTCGCGGACCCATCACCCCTTATGCTCTCGGTTGATCGCGAGGGTCGTCAGCTCGACCTTTCGCTCGAGCGGGTCGCGCTTCCTGCCCCCGCGAGGGAGGCCTTGACGCCTGGCGTCTCCTGGGCGCTCAGTCCGTCGCGACTCCATCGGGTCAGCGGTGGCATTGAGGGCCCTGTTCATCGAAGCGGACTAACTGACACGCTCAGGCTCCCTTCTGAGTTGGTGGGTGGTGATGACTTCTCTATTGAGCTCTTCGCTTGGCTAGATGTGCCGGTCGCGGGATCCTGGCTCTTTGAGCTTGGCTCAGATGACGGGTCGCAGCTCTTCATTCAAGATCGTCTGGTTGTGGACAATGACGGACTGCACGCTCACAAGTCATCGGTTGGCTTGATCGAGCTCGCCGCTGGCCTGCACCCTGTGAGGGTTTTGTTCTTTGAGGCTGGCGGACAGGAGTCTCTCGAAGTTCGCTGGGCTCCGGAAGGCAGCCCCCTCGAATCCATTGCTCCAGAGCTCTTATGGCGCTCAGGCGGATGAGTTGGGGCCTGTCGTGCCCGGCGATGGGACACCTCTGTCAACGAGGCCGCTCTCTGCCAACGGCGCTGTTTCGCTGACCGATGAAGTCTCTTAGTGGAGCGAGATCTTGAAGACATGGAGGCGTCCTCGGGCCTCAAGAGGGGCTTGTACCGGTTGACGGCCACCGCCGCAGGCTTCGTCCTTGCGCTGAGCGGGCTCGAGTTCGGATATCGTGGGTTAGCTTCTTTAGGGCTGATGGGTAAATCCTGGGCGCCTGGGCATGAGCGCATTGACGCGTTCCGTGAGCACGTTGGTACGGGCCTCCGCGGGATGTTTTCCCCCAAGGCCTTCGTTGGCTACACGCTCCAGGGAGAGGGCATCAACTCTCACGGGTTTGCGGACAAGGAGTGGGAGTTGGATGCGCCGAGGGGTGTCTTGCGGGTGGCCTGTCTGGGGGGCTCCACGACACAAGACGGCGTGAAGGCGGAGAGAGATGGAACCTACCCGATCTTCTTGTCCAGGATCCTAGGCCGACGCCTTAAGCGAGAGGTGGAGGTGATGAACTTTGGGGTGAACGGTTGGACCACCGCGGAGTCCTTAGTCAATTATTCGATCCTTGTCAGTCGCTTCGAGCCTGACTTGGTCGTGATCCATCACTCAGTGAATGATGTCTGGCCGCGTCTTTATCCAGGATATCGCGCCGACTACTCGCACTATCGAGTCCAGTGGCGGGATGTGGAGCTCAGCGAGCTTGACGCTGCGCTCATTTCTTGGAGCGACTTGTGGGCAGCGTCTCGGCTCCAGGACCAAGCTCTCGTTGGGATCCGCGAGAGGGTGATTCGAAGAGTTGATGGGGTTCCGGTTCAGTTCGAAGAGGAGCTCAGCCCAGACACGCTGTCTGGTTACCGCGAGAATCTGATCCGCCTCTGCAGGCTAGTTCGTTCCGACGGGGCTACTCCAGTCTTGATGACGATGCCATACAGCGCGAAGGCTGGCGGTATGCCGGAGCGGTGGCTGGAGACATTGGGTGATGGTACGGCTGATAACAACGCCGTCATGGAAGAGGTCTCCGCTTCGGAGGGAGTTGTCTTGGCCGACGCCGCTGGGCTGTTCCAATCTGACCCCGCGGAGTATGACAAGCTCTTCGCAGACTATGTCCACATGCGTCCTCCTGGCAACAGGGCGAAGGCTGTGCTCATTGCTGATGCAGTTCAGGCAGCAAAGCTCTTCCGTTGAACGGCTCCCTTAGGCGGGTTCAGTGACGGTAGATGACCTCTGGGAGGCCCAGCGCCTTGTAATGACTTCACACCACCATCCTCCGATCTCGGTGTGATGCTCGGTCATCCAGGCTTGAACTGCTGCCTCCTCTGCATCCTTGACCGTTGCGGTCTCCAGCACCTGGAACCACTCGCTCTAGGGTCGGCCAGTGGCCGCACGTACCGCTCTGTTTGTGGTCATCTCGCCCATTGGAGCCAGATATTGTGGGAAGTAGGAAAGGTTGCATGGGGGCACTTTTCTTCCATGGTGGGTGAGCGCTGGCTTGGGTGTCGTTTGCTTTTAGCGCTCACATGCGGCTGTTTAGGTGTGGCTTGGTTGCGGTCTCTTCGGGTTCTAGGGAGACTCTTTGGATGCTATCCCATGACGTCTTTTTCACTCTCAGAGATAACTCCCCGTCAGCAGTCCAGGCCCTCGTTGGCTCTTGCCACTCCTATCTCAGGGATCATGCCGGCGTAGTCTTCTTTAGCGTCGGGGAGAGAGCGGAGGACTTAGAGCGAGAGGTGAACGACATAGACTTTCACGTTGCCCTTCATGTTGTCTTCTTGGACCGGGAGTCTCATGACGCATATCAGGACGCCCCGGAGCATCACGCCTTCATTGAAGAGAACAGCTCTAACTGGGCTTCGGTGCGTGTCTTTGACTCGAGCGTTGATGGAGGCGTTGGGAGAGCCTGATGGGGTGTTATCGCCTCAGCTCTTCGGACGCTGACGCCTTTCGGGAGCGCGGCTTCTTTGTCGTGCCAGGGCTCTTTGATCAGGCTGAGGTGGATGTCTTGAGGGGGGTCGCGCTGGCTACTTTGGGGTTAGATCCCAACAGGTTGATTCGGCATGACGCGGAGGGGAATGAGACCCTGTTGTCTCTTCGGAACGAGCTTCGTGACGACGTCTTCAGCGCCACGGTCCGTTGCGAGCGCGTCGCGGCTACGGTCTCTCTGCTGTTGGGTGACGAGGTATACCACTATCACCACAAGGTGATGATCAAGGAGCCCCTCGTAGGGGGCGCGTGGGAGTGGCATCAGGACTATGGGTACTGGTACCAGAACGGCTGCCTCTCGCCTGACATGGCGAGCTGTATGGTCGCAATCACGCGAGCGACTCCGGACAACGGCTGCGTTGAGGTTGTTGCAGGGTCCCACGCTTTGGGGCGCATGGACCACGTGGAGGTGGATGATCAGGTCTGCGCCGAGCCTGAGCGCGTTCAGCAAGTCCTCCGACGAATGGAGGTCGTCCCCTTAGACCTCTCCCCTGGAGACGGGGTCTTCTTTCACGCTAACTTGCTCCACAGGTCTGCCAAGAACAGCTCTTCGGAGCCACGGCTCTCTCTGATCAACTGCTACAACACTCGGACCAATGACCCTTATAAGCAGCATCATCATCCAGGCTACACGCCAATGTCCTTCCTCTCTGATGAGGATGTCCTTTCGACCGGCCTTAGGCAGCTCGAGCAGCTCAAGAGAGAGAGTGAGCTGTGAGTAGGCTACGCGTGGCAGGGGTCAACTTTGACCATATGCACATGGGGGACAACCTCCGATTTGCCCACGACCATCCCGGCGTAGAGCTCGTGGGTGTCTGTGATGAGCGCCCTGAGCGGATGGACAGCGCCGTTGATGCCTTCGGCTTGTCTGCAGACGCGGTTTTCACTGATTGGCGCGCCTGCATGGAGGCGACTCAGCCTGAGCTCGTGATCCTCTGCCCTGCTACGGGGGAGCACGCGCTCTGGGTGGAGCGGGTCGCTGAATTCGGAGTTCATGTGCTCTTGGAGAAGCCCTTTGCGGCGAGCTTGGCGGATGCGGACTCCATCGCTGGAGCGATGAGTCGTGGCGGTGGCAAGCTCGGCGTCAACTGGCCCTTGGCTTGGTATCCGCCGCACGTCACGGCTAAGCGTCTCATCGATGAAGGCCGGATAGGCGACGTCCAAAGCGTGAACTATTACGACGGGAATCGGGGCCCGCTCTATCACGTTGAGGCGAAGATCGAGACGACGGCTGAGTTCCGCGCTGATGAAAAGGCGAGGAGCTGGTTCTACAAGCGAGACAAGGGCGGCGGCTCGCTCTTGGACTACCTGGGGTACGGCGCGACCCTAGGCACTTGGTTTATGGGCGGCGTGAGCCCCCTCACGGTGACAACCGTCGCAGATCAACCGGCCGGCCTGGAGGTAGATGAGCACTCCATCACGGTCGCGCGCTACGAGACAGGACTGTGTCGGTTTGAGACCCGGTGGGGAACATTTACGGACCCTTGGACTCATCAGCCTCAGCCCAAGTGCGGCTTTGAGATCGTCGGCTCTGACGGGACCATCACGAGCTATGACTATGAGGAGACAGTGAGGGTCCAAACGAGAGGATGTCCGGAGGGGGAGATTCTCCCCGTTGATCAGCTGTCTCCCCCTTTTCAGGACCCTGTGCAGTACCTCGTGCATTGCATTGAAGGTGAACTCCCCGTGGAGGGGCCGCTCTCGGTGGAGATGGCGAGAATCGGCCAGCAGATCGTCGACTCGGCTGTTCTCAGCTCATCCCTTGGCAGGACCGTGGAGCTCATCGATTGAGCGCTGGAGAGGGGTACGGTCTCGGTTCGAATGCCAGGGACGATGTCCTTAGCTTGCCAGAGCTCAGCTTTGGGCCGCCTCCCCTCATCGGCTCCTCACCGAGGGTCGGCTTGATCGGATGCGGCGGCATCAGCGAGCAGCACCTCGCAGCGTATCGCCGCATGGGGCTAGATGTCGTTGCGCTTTGTAATCGCGATGTCTCTAAAGCTGATGCCCGCGCGGCACAGTTTTATCCGAAGGCGCAAACCTTTAGCCGTCACGAAGACCTCCTCGCGCACGCTGATGTCGAGGTTGTAGACGTTGCGACGCATCCCGCAGAGCGCCCTCGATTGATTCGTGATGCGCTGCTCTCTGGTCGTCACGTCCTCAGCCAGAAGCCCTTCGCGCTTGACCTAGAAGAGGTTCAACCCCTTGTGAGGCTCGCTGCTGAGCGAGGGCTATGCCTCGCAGTGAATCAGAACGGCCGCTGGGCTCCGCATCTTGGTGCGATGCGCTCGCTGGTGGAGTCCGGCGTGATCGGAGAGCTCAGAGAGGTGGAGGTCTCTATTCGGTGGGATCACTCGTGGACGGTTGGGACCTCGTTCGATCGGACGCCCTTCCTCGTCCTCTTTGATTTCGGCATCCACTGGTTTGATTTTGTGGCAACCCTCACGGAGGGTCGTGAGTTCGCGGATGTTCGGGCAGAGGTAGGCATCTCCCCTGGGCAGCGCTCCCCGCAGCCGATGATCGCAGCCGTAGAGCTCAGCGGGCCTGGGCTCAGCGTGCGCATGCGCTTTGATGGCGACAGCCCTCACCTCCAGAGAGACGTCACGGTCTTGAAGGGCTCAGAGGGTGCTGTGGTCTCCGAGGGCTCAGATCTGCTCAAGCAGCGGGTCTGGGTTTGTCGGAGCGAAGGGAGCGCTGAGGTCCTGCTCGATGGGGATTGGTTTACCACTGGCTTTGAGGGGGCGATGGCCGAGCTCTTGTGCGCTGTTCGGGATGGCCGGCAGCCGAGCCACAGCGCGCAGCGATGCGTGAGAGGCTTAGAGCTCGCCTTTGCGGCTTGTGAGAGCGCCAACCTTGGCGAACCTGTACGCCCTGGTGCTGCTCGCTCTCTGCCTGTACCGCGCGGCCCTAGCTGAGCGCTCGTTTGAGGGAGCTGGCGAGGAGGCAGTGAAAGTGGTGCTCGCCGAGCTCCACCTTTGGTGCGTAGCGACCCGTTACATAGCTCTTTGAGCTGAGGCCTGCCTGGACAGACTCGCAGATCTCTATGTCTTCACGTTGGGTCACGTCGCTCTGTGTGACGCTCTCCTGGATGAAGCGTTGGGCTTCAGTGCCCCCGTCCGTATTGAAGAAGAACTCATACCTCACCTCGCATGAGTCGGGCCCGGTCGGTGTCACGATGTTGGTGTCAAGGCAGGGGCCATAGCGATTGATCATGATGTTTGGGTACACCCACGCATAGCGGGCCGCGTCCCCAATGCGCTCTTGGGGGTCAATGGCGATCCTGCTGTCGTCGCCCTTGTTCGGAGGGGCAGTCTGGATTGAGTGCTTGGCGTAGAGTTCGGTCTTGTAGGAGCCCATCTCGATCTGGGCGTCGAGGCTCGGGTGCATGTGCGGGATGTGATATCCGCCATCGAGGTAGTTGTCGCAGACCACCTTCCAGTTGCAGCGGATCTGCCAGGTCTTCTCTTCATGGAAAGTGAGCTTGTCCCAGCCTGGGGCTCCGAGACCCTCGTTGAGCTCTCTCATCTCTACCTCCAGTGAGGAGGGAGGACTCCCTAGGTGAATGAACGCCCAGAGGCCCCAAGCCTCGACCTGAAGAGGCTTGAGACCCATGGCCTCTCGGTCAAAGTCCTCCACGCCAGCCATCATGGGTGCGCTCTTGAGCCGCCCTGCGCTGTCATAGCTCCAAGCGTGGTAGCCGCACACGAGCTCCTCGCACGTGCCACAGCCTGTCATGACCTCGCGGCCTTTATGGCGGCAGGTGTTGTGGAAGGCTCGTAGCTCGCCGTCATCACCTCTGACGACGATCCAGGGTTGGTTTGCGAGGCGGCCGGTGACGTATGAGCCGGCGCTGCTGAGCTCGCTGAGCCTCGCGACGGGCTGCCATGTGTCTTGAAAGACGGCCTCTGACTCAAGCGCGTGGAATGCCGGGGAGGTATACCAGCTCGATGGCGGCATCCAGGCGCGCTCGATCGGGGTCTCTGCCGAGAAGCGCTCAAGCTCTGCAGTGAGGCTGTCAGGGTCCATTAGTTTGAGGGTGCGAGATAAGGGCCCAGTACTCCAGGCCAGATGGATGAAAGTTCAGCGTTAACGTGGGCGAAAGGTGCTCATGGCAGATACAGGCCGCTGACCCTGCGCTGAAGTCCCACGGAGGGCTTGTTCCCCCTGTCTCCGGGGGCTTGTCGTGGTAGCCTCGTAGTCGCCGTCAAGCCATGAGGCGGCCATCCACGGAGAAACTTATGAAACTAGCACTGCCTGTCATCGTGATAGCTTGCTCGCTCTCTATGTCTAGCGCGACTGCGCAAGAGGCTGCTGGGTCTGCGCCTTGGCGTGCCGAAGCTCAGGACAACATCTGTGGCGTCTCCAACCCCAGGCAAGTCACCAACCCTGCAGTGGTGGATTACGCTAAGGTGCTTAAGGCTACTCCTGAGATGCAGGATCTCGTAGCGAGAGGGATAGATCCGCAATCAGCGGAAGGTCAGATCTTGCGCCAGCGCGCGGTGGACCACGTGGGGCGTGTGAGCTCAAAGGTGATGCGGAGGAACGGGCACTGCAGCATCTGGAAGACGATTAAGCACCGGAGCGGGCGCAATGCTCCAGAGCTCACCCATGAGCTCGTCGCCTCGATCAGTGTGAGCGCGGTCGCGATGGGTTCGGGTGGGCACGGCGTCGGTGAGGTCTATGCTGCCGACTCTGCTGAAAGGCCTGGTTCCCGACTCTCCTTCGCCTGGCTCGCGCCAGCATTGATAGGCTTCGCGTCCATAGGCGGGTGGGTCCTGCTGCGAAAGTCTTCCTCGTCTGGCGCCTCCTGAGCGGTGGGGCTTGGGTGGGGGGCTCGAGAGCTCTTACTTTGTTGCCACCTGTGTGAGTAGGCGGCAGGGCTGCGGTGTTCATTACGGCTCGGTTGCCTCGGGGCAAATGCCGAGCCTTAGGCTCATTGGCCCTGAACGCTCGCTTCGCTGTTAGTGACCTGGGTTTGTTTGCCAAGCGTGAAAGATCGGTCTCCGGGCTGTTTCTTGTGCCTCCTTAACCGTTTTCGATCAAATTCATATACATTAGGAACACCCAAAAGTTCGGCCGCCACCCCGATAAGACCCTCCTAAGCCTCCCCCTAGCCCATCTAGGGAGCTTCAAGGGGCCTGTTAGGAGGCCTCTAGGCCTTCACTGACCCCTCCCCCCAACCACCCAATAGGGCTCACCTACCCCCATGGATCGGCAAGTTTCTGTTCCCTCAAGTCTTCCCCCTGAAGTGTCATTCGTTATCCCCGTGATGAATGAAGAGGAGTCCATAGATGAGCTCCTTCAAGGGATCCTTTCAGAGTGCTCTACGCGAATCGCAGCCTTTGAGGTTGTGTTCGTTGATGACGGCAGCACGGACGGGACTTGGGAGAGGATTCGAAGCGCTGCTGACGATTATCAGGGAGTGGTGCGGGGAATCAGGTTGAGGAGGAATATGGGCAAGGCTCAGGCCCTCTCCGCGGGGTTCAAAGAGGTCCGAGGGTCGTTAGTCATCACGATGGATGGAGACTTGCAGGATGATCCCAGGGAGATACCCCGAATGCTGGACAAGGCAGAGGAGGGGTATGACCTCGTCGTTGGATGGAAGAAAACCCGGCATGATCCCAAGTCGAAGCTCGTCTCGAGCAAGATATTCAACTGGCTTGCCAACAAGGCTTCAGGGCTCAGTCTCCACGATCACAACTGTGGCTTTAAGTGTTACACGCGAGCGCTTCTCGAGGAGCTACGTCTCTACGGCGACATGCATCGAATGGTTCCTTCCTTGGCGTCAGCGCAGGGCTTCTCCATCGCAGAGGTCCCCGTGAGGCATCACGCCCGCAAGTTTGGAGAGAGCAAGTACGGCTTTGGGAGAAGCGTGCGTAGCTTCATTGATTTGTGGACAGTGATGTTCTTGCGGCACTTCAGGGACAGGCCCGGGCACTTCATCGGGCCGATGGCTTTCGTGATGCTGGCGGCCGGCGTTCTCATGCTTGCTTTCGGGCTCTATAGAGACCTGACCACCGGGCAAGGGAGGGTCTTTTTGACTGTTGGTCCAATGGCTGTGATCGTTGGACTCACGCTATTCAACACAAGCCTGATGGCTGAGATGATGGTCTATGACCAGTTCAGCAAGGACTGGAAGCCTCCCATCTCTGATCGAGCTGGTGGTCTGTCCGGCTACGAATTGGCGAGGCCTGATTTTGATTCGCATGTCGAGAGCGAGAGCGAGAGGGTGAAGGGTTGAAGGTTGGGTTGGTAACAAGCACTTACCCTAGGCATGAAGCGGACTATGCCGTTCCGTGGATGCGCGAGCAGGTGAGGCATCTGAAAGACTCTGGCGTTGACGTGTCAGTTTTTGCTCCCTCCTATCAAGGTCTTGGCGACCATCAGATCGATGGTGTCCCCGTAACGCGCTTTCGATACTTCCCCGCAAAGTGGGAGCGCTTGACGCACGAGGAGGGGGCGCCGAACAAGCTCCGTAACCCGCTGTTTAACCTGCTGACGATTCCATACCTCCTCTTCGGGGCTTTGGCTGCGAGGAGGTGGGCTAAGCGAGAAGGCCTCGACTTGGTCCATGTGCACTGGCCGTTTCCACACGGCCTGTTTGGTGACGTTGTTCGAAGCGCTACGGGCATCCCCGTGGTCTCCACTTGCCACGGTGCTGAACTCTCTATTGGGGATAAGAAGTGGTGGGCTCGAACGGTTTTGAAGTCGTATCTGACTCGTTCGGATTCGCTCATGGCGAATAGCACCGACACTGCTTCTCGAATGGCTGCGGTCGCTGGGGTTCAGCCTAAAGTGATTCCATATGGGACTACTGTAGAGATACGTGAGCGAATCGACGGACGGGATGATGTCCCTGTCGTTCTGTTCACCGGTCGCCTGATCCAGCGG
Organism: Planctomycetota bacterium; assembly: GCA_022446815.1. Lineage (GTDB taxonomy): Bacteria > Planctomycetota > UBA1135 > UBA1135 > JAKVCE01. The sequence continues at coordinate 7,279 of JAKVCD010000036.1, read as the reverse complement.
AAGGGTGTCGAATTCCTTGTTGAGGCCGTGCCCTACATCCTTAATGAGCGGCAAGTTCGGGTTGTGATCACAGGTGATGGCGATATGAGGCCTAGAGTGGAGGAGAGAATTAAGGCCCTGGGGTTAGAAGCTGTCGTCGAGATGAAGGGGTTTGTTGAGACGCAAGAGCTCGCCGACCTGTACTCAACGAGTGACGTCTATGTCCTTCCAGCTGTTTACGACGACGAAGGTGACACCGAAGGGCTCGGCGTCACGACCATCGAGGCGATCTTGTATGGGGTTCCAGTTGTGGCTTCTGGGATTGGCGGAATCATTGACGTCGTGAAAGATAGGGAGACGGGTCTGATTGTCCCTGAGAAGGATCCTGTAGCTATCGCAGGCGCTGTCTTGGAGCTTCTTGCTGACTCAGAGTTAAGGGATCAGCTTATTGCTGGTGGACGAGCCCACGTTCAAGAGTTCTTTCACTGGCCGAAGATTACTTCTGAGCTTGTCCGAGTCTATGAGGGCGCAATCCGTGCTCATGGTTTGGAGGGTACTTCCATCGGAGGTGTTTTGGCTGAATGATGAAGCGATCACCTGGCAGGTCGGGTGAGGGGGAAGTGGGGCGCTCCAAGATGGGCTGGGCTGTCTTGTGGGTCTGCGCCCTCGGTCTAGGCGCATGGTTTGTCGTTGAAGCTCTCTATCCCGGCTGGTTGTCTCCTACGAACAGGACATTCTTATCGCGATATGGTGCTGCTGAGGTAATCAGGGCTGCTGGCAAGGGGTTCGATGTTAATTCCACTGTTGTCCGGAGGCGGACATTTACGGTCCGTTACTTAGGTGAGGGTCGAATAGAGAGTGATTCGTTGATGGTCCCACTGATCCCTATGTCAACCATCACTAGTTTGCCTGTCGAGGTGGGCGACTCTGTGAAGGAGGGCGCGCTTCTTGCGGAGCTGGATGACTCCAACGCAAAGGTTCTCCTCGAAGCTGCTGAGGCTAGCGTTCGAAAAGCGGAGGCCGAGTTGGAGAGGGTTAAGGGGGGCACTCTCTACACCCAGGTGATGGAACGTCCAGAGTTGGGCTCTGTCCTTTATGAGCAGCGGCAGCGTGAACGTGAGCTCGCTGATGAGTTGCTGAGCGTGTATGAGGGGCTAAATGAAAAGGGGGTAGTGTCTAGGATAGAGCTGTTGGGGAAGGAGATTGAGGCTGCCCGCGCCGCGCAGCAAGAGCGTGAGGCAGAGATCTCTTTAGGTGCCTCGGAGCAAGGAAGGGCACTGGCTGTAACCATTGCTGAATTGGCGGTAGAGGAGTCTATAGCGGTAAAAAATCAGAGAGAGCTTCATTTGCAGGAACACCGGGTGACCTCGCCAGCAGATGGTGTTTTAAGGGAGGTCTTGGTCAGGAAGGGCGAGTTCAATAGAACGCCCGGCAAGACAGGGTTCGTCCTTTCTTACGGTTCATGGTTCGAGGCGCGTCTCGGGCAGGCTGCTTTAAGTGGTGTCAGCCTTGGTGACCAGGCAATCGTTCGCTTGGAGGCATATCCAGGAGTCGAGTTCAGTGGCGTGGTTGAGTTGATACACCCTTTTATTGACCACGACTTGGGGGGACCAGAGAGCACTCGCCCGATTCGTCCTAGAGGCACTGGTACGCCTGAGTGGCCGAGTACTTTTAGGGTTCGGATCCGACTCACTGAAGAGTTGCCAGTCAATATGGCAACAGGATTGACGGGGTTCGCCTCTATCGTCGTAGAGCGCGAGGGCTTCGCGATCCCGACGAGCGCTTTTGAGGCTATCGGAGGTCGAGAGGGGCTTGTCTTGAAGGTCTCGGGAGACGCTTCGCCTCCCCCGCTGGCCGTAGCACCAGATGAGGTCTCCGCTGGGTCACCTGGAAGGTGGGTAGACTGGACTCCTGTCCGCGTTGTCGCCGGGCATACACAGGACGGTTGGACTGAGGTCTTGTCAGGCGTCAGCGTGGGGGATGAGGTCTTCAGCGAGGGTCATGTCGGATTACGTGAAGGGGATCCTGTGCGCGTGAGTCGCCCTTCCGAGGCTGATTAGTGTGGAGCGTGCTCATACAGGGGCTGTAGGCAGTGCTTGCATAGCAGTCGGCGTCCTATGCGTCATGTACTCACTCTTTGTTGAGTGGTTCTGTGTGCCATTGGAAGCTGTCGCTTCTGGCTGGGATGTCACTCGTCCGTCATCAGAGCGCAGCTTTAAGTTCGTTCTCGCGCTGCTAAGTGGGGCGCTAGCGATCTCTGTGAGGAAAGGTAAAACAGTCTTAGCTTGCCAACTCGTATCCCTGTGTTTGCTGACCCTTCTGGGGTATCCGAGGGAGTGCGTAGTCTCCGACTCGACTACGGCGGTCAACTCCGGCTGGTTCGAGCAATCCCATGCGAGCCTCGCCTGGCTCGGTGGTGACGTCGCGTTGTCTCAAGGCGTCGCTGAGGATTTGTTTCTGAGCGATGTTCTTTTGAGTGATTCTCCATACAGCTTTCGGGCTTGTCCAAATCCGATGGAGCTCTCTGGCTCTCTTGGTCTTCGTGAGGTGTCTGATGTCTTTAGCTGGCTCGGCTTCACAGATGCCTTTGCCGCATTTGTTTGTCGAGGGTGGGTGATCGCTTTGGCCGGTGTTCTCCTGCTCACGTGCGCTATTGGAACTCTTTCTGTGAGCCGCAGGGGGTTCACTCGGTCTCTAGGCTTGTCCGTTGTTGCATGGTCCCTCATGGGCTTGGTAGGCGCTCTTTATCCCGTAGTCTTGGCAGGTGATGACCTAGAGGCTGCGGAGGAATTTACGAGCTCAGGCCTATATCTGGCTGCGATAGAAAAGATGGAGGATGCGTCGGACGCGATTCCAGTCCTCCGTTTTGACACTCGTTTTGTAGCTCAGGCTGGCCTCTTGAGAAAGAGGGCCGGGATGGAGCAAGACGCCGGAGTTCGCCTCTACTCTGCGAGGTCGCGTGAGCCAAGAGAGTCTGGGGCTAGCTCGCGAGGCGTTTATCGAAGCATCGTATTGGATGCTGAAGTTGATCCTTCTGTTCGAAGGGAGGCTGCGAGGTCGCTCGCTAGAGTCGCCTACATTTCTCTGAATACTGGTGACTACAAGGAGGGCGCCAGTGACTTGCGAGTGGCGAGGCTCGTGTTGGGTAACGATCCAAAGATTTTGCTAGCCCTCCAGCTTGTCTCTTTAAGGGAAGGAGACGACATCGGCTTAGAGAAGCAGTTTGCTCAGGCGAAGACCCTATATCGTTATGTGAACCTGCCCACACGCGACAGCGTTTTGGCATTTGGCTTGAATGGTTTAGCTAGGTCTAAGTGGGCAAAGGGTGATGCTAGCGCCGCATATGAACTGTCCTCGATGAAGGGGAGGCCTCGATGAAATCCGCCTTGAGGTTCGTTGTCGTCTTCATCTCAGCGTTTGCGCTGTTTGTGTATAGCTGCAATCAAAGTGATGTAGGGAGAGCTTTGGCTGGCGATACAGCGGATGTCAGCAGGCGTTCCCTGTCGGTGCCGGGCGGGCAAGGCACGGTCAGTTACTTTCGGAGGAGGCTGTCCCTTGACGGGGAGGTCGATAGGGCCTGGGTAAGCGTTAGGTCCTCAGGCGGCTTTGTCTTGTACGTTAATGGTGATGCGGTCTTAAAAGATGAGTATTGGCGGCCGACCCGACCGGCCGGGAATGGCTTGAGTGCTTGGGGTCAACGTTCCTTTATGGATGAACCAGCGATCGCACTGAACTTCCCTCGTGAGTTCCAGTGGGGCGATGATGACGGTGTCTCCATAGCTCCATTGGCGGATTTAACGCCATATTTAATTCAGGGAGAGAACGTTATCTCAGTGGTGGCCGAATCTAGGGATACGACTCCATATATCGCCGTCGAGGGTGAGGTTCGTTTGCTTGGGGCTGAGGTTCTAGAGTTGTCGTCTGAGCAGTATTGGGAGGCCGCATCAGCTCCCCTAGATGTGTCTGCTCCTAGTTGGATTCTTGGGTATGGAGGTGCTGAAAAGGTTGAGGGTGGTCGGAGGGAGGGCTTATCTTTTGGTGCGCCCTTGTACTTGGCTAGCCCCGGAGCATTTCGCGAGCCCTTCAAGTCATTGTGGATAACGGCGCCCCTCTCAAAGGGGGAGGGTAGCATTCGGTTTAAGGGGGCGTGGCTTGTGGAAGGTGACCCGGACGAGGCTTGGGTCCGGGTATTGTCTAATAGGCCATACCAGTTGTTCGTGAACGGCGTTAGGCATCGCGCTTCATCGAGGAGAGCCCCATCCCATAGCTCAGGCGAGTGGATTTTCTCGGCCTCGGTAACCGGGGATGTCCTAGCAAGGCCAAGGCCAACTGACCCAGACGAGGTCATGTCCCCATTTGAATTATCTCGTAGGAACGATGAGGGCAGGTGGAGGCCTTTGCTGGGTCTGCAGCTTGATCACGCCAGCGTAGCCGGCACAGAGCCTCGTGTCGTTACAGCTTTGAGAGAGCGCTCTCACGACAACATTGGTCGGCACGTTGAGGAGCATCTCGGCAGGCTTCAGCGTCCCTATGTGAAGGGGGGGATCGGTGGAGATGAGGTGGAGTCGCCCGTGGCCTCATTCTCAGCTCATGACGTTGGCGGTTTAGTCGTGCCTGGGGTTAATGAAGTTGAGGTGTTGGTATTTGCTGTGAGCCGGAATGAGCTCGTGTCCGACGAGGTTGGCATAGCGGTCGATTGCATGGCTATCGACGGTTCCTCTTCCTTTTATAGGGCCTCAAGCACATCGGCATGGGATGCGAGATCTGCGCGGGGTGAGGATCGTGTAGTTTCGCAGAAGGGTAGTCCGGGCTCTTTCTCCTCTTCTGTTCAGCTCGAGTGGCTACCTAGAAAGAGCAAGGAGTTTCATGCCAGTATGGCGAGAGGTTACAGAGCCTACGGCCTAGTCTTGCTCTTTCTTGCATGGGGGCTTTCATTTCTACTGGCATTTAAAGTACGTAGATTGGGGGCCAGGCCACAGGCCCTTGAGACTTTGGCTTTGCGGTCATTGGTAATTCTTTGCGTCCCCGCCAGCCTATGCTTGCTCTCCGTGTCCTTGGCGGAAATGCCCGAAGGGGTAGTCTTTCTTTCAGGACCGCCCTGGCATATCGCTAGCTTTGTCTGCATCCTCGCCCCGCTGCTTTCTTGGATCCCCGGTCGTACGCCGTTTCGGCGTAGCTCTTATGGCCGACCTGCTGTGTTTTCACCAGGGGGGAAGTACTGGTCAGTCGGCATCATATGCTTGTCCGGCCTTGTTCTCTTTCTACGTATGTGGGGGGTCGGAGGGCAGCCTCTAGATGATGATGAGTACGCTTCCTATCAGGCTATTCTGGCCATCGTTGACAGCGGTGTTCCTAGTTTGGATTCGGGCGTCGTAATCTATACCCGGGGGCCCCTGTACCATTATCTCGTCGCTGCCTTTGTCTGGATTTTAGGTGATGACATCTGGGTCTTTCGTTTGCCCAGCGCGCTCTTCGCTGTTGCTACAGGCCTGCTCATTTATCACATTGGAGCCAAGTACAGTAGGAGCCGTTGGGTTGGCCTATTCTCTTTATTTATCTTTGCTGTCCACCCTTATTGTGTTTTCACTGGGCATGTTGTCCGCTTTTACCAACAGCAACAGTTCTTCAGCTTGCTCAGCAGCTATTTTCTGGTGGAAGGATTTGTCAGACGCGGGAACCATTCTGCTAGGGCCTTTTGCGTGGCATCTTCTATAGCTGCAGTCTTAACTCAAGAGATCAGCGTGATTTTGGGAGCGCAGATCGCTGTGGCGTTTGTCGTTTTTCGTGGCTCTCGCCCTCTGACTAGGGATTTCTCGGTCCTCCTAGTCGCAGCAATGGGAGGCTATCTCGTTGCTTTGGACTACGCCGCGTTCAAGGTGTTGTGTCAGACTCTTACGGAGGGCGTGTCAGCGAATGTCGAGGCTCGGCTTGGGCCGAACTTGACAAAGCTGTCCAACCTGACATCAATCCTATTTGGCTATTCTAGGCTCCACCTGGTCGGCTCTCTATTTTTGCTTCCTAGCCTTTATTGGTCTGCACGAGCATCCTCTCGCCGATGGCTGGGTGTCCATTATGTCTTTTGGTCTGGTGTTGTTTTGGCGAACATTGGTATCACGCACGTGAGCCTCCGATATCAGTATTGGTTGGTGCCGCTATGGATTTTGATCGTCTCTCACGGATTGATGGTTTTATCCGTTGGTGCATCTCGGATTTTTGCATCCGCATCTGTGTCGAGAAGGCTGCTCGCATCGCAATCCTTTTGTGTCGGCGCCCTCCTGATATTCATTAGTTTTTCCCCTTGGAGGATCCCTAGCTCGTATTCATTGAGCTTGTTGGGGGACTCTACTCAGGCTCTCCGGTACGTAGGGAGCAATCTTCTTCCTGATGACAGAATATTTGTTACGGAACCTCATTCACACGCGGCTCTCGCTGAGGCAGGGAGAGTTGATGGATACCTTTCCTTCCCCCTTCTTCATGATTTCCATGTCTCTGTAGACGGGGTCATGGTGGATCGGAATGGCGGAGCACCTGTTATCAGTGACCTAGGCTCTCTTCAGTCACAGTTTGCCGTTCCAGGCCGTATCTGGATCGCAGTCAATCGTGAGAAGTGGCGTGGCCGCTCAAAGAATCTCCGGTGGGAGTATCCCGGCGCTCGCGCAGAGCTCTTCATCCGTGAGAACTGCACGCTTGAGCACCAGTCATACTTGTGGGACGTATTCCTGTGGGACCCCGCTCGCGGCCATTTCCAACGCTTTGACGTTGCTATGAAATAAGGTGATCCTAGAAGTGTCGACTTGTACCGTATCTGGATGATTCCAGGGCTGGGGGTTTCTGCCTCCGAGTGCCTGCCCATTGCATCATTTCTTAGCCAATGAACCGGTCTTCTACTTCTATCAGGGGCGGGCTTGCCCGCTTCCTCCTCGCGGGCTTGGTCATCTCATTCGTGGCCACACAGGTCCCTTGGGATGATCGAGTCTCTGGCCCAGATGGCGCATGGCGTGTTCGGGGCGAGCTCCTAGGCAGTTGGACTGCTGCTGAGGTCGCATTCCGGCCTGAGGGGGTCTCCGATATCCCTGATGACTGGCGTGGGCCTGTCGAAGATGCGCTCCGCTCCGGGGAGGAAGTTTTGCTGAGTAAGGGGGGCGGCATCGAGTGGGAGCCGGGGCTCCTGACAGCTCTCGGTGGCCTTCGGGTGTCTTCTGTTTTGGGAGTTGTCGCTGCCGTGCTTGGTGGCTTTTTCTTTGGCGTTACAAGGTGGTGGCGCCTGCTTTCTCTTTGCGGCGTCAGGACTCCCTATTGG